>JAYXUK010000001.1:395000-2193185 GCA_036663675.1 Streptococcus sp. 2A/TPW/M5
GTACTGGTTCACTATCGGTCACT
The DNA here is from genome assembly GCA_036663675.1 of Streptococcus sp. 2A/TPW/M5. Classification (GTDB taxonomy): domain Bacteria; phylum Bacillota; class Bacilli; order Lactobacillales; family Streptococcaceae; genus Streptococcus. Next base: position 395,024 of record JAYXUK010000001.1, read on the forward strand.
AGAGAGTATTTAGGGTTGGGAGATGGTCCTCCCAGATTCCGACAGGATTTCTCGTGTCCCGCCGTACTCAGGATACTGCTAGGTATAAAGACTATTTCGAATACGAGGCTCTTACTCTCTTTGGCTGACCTTCCCATGTCATTCTTCTATAATCTTTAAGTCCACATTGCAGTCCTACAACCCCGAAAAGTAAACTCTTCGGTTTGCCCTCCTGCCGTTTCGCTCGCCGCTACTCAGGCAATCGCTTTTGCTTTCTCTTCCTGCAGCTACTTAGATGTTTCAGTTCACTGCGTCTTCCTCTACCTATCCTTAACAGATAGGAGTACTAGCCATTAGCTAGTGGGTTCCCCCATTCGGACATCTCTGGATCGTCGCTTACTTACAGCTCCCCAAAGCATTTCGTCGTTTGTCACGTCCTTCTTCGGCTTCTAGTGCCAAGGCATCCACCGTGCGCCCTTATTAACTTAACCTTATTTTTGGTCTTGCGACCTAAACTCTTTAAATATTTACAGCGTTTCGGTTTATTTTCTTGTTACTATTTGATATAGATATTCAATTTTCAATGTTCAATCTTAACACCCTTACAGTGTTAATGGAGCCTAGCGGGATCGAACCGCTGACCTCCTGCGTGCAAAGCAGGCGCTCTCCCAGCTGAGCTAAGGCCCCACAAGACCTCTCAAAACTAAACAAGACCAACGTACAGGTTTCCATTTCCTTAGAAAGGAGGTGATCCAGCCGCACCTTCCGATACGGCTACCTTGTTACGACTTCACCCCAATCATCTATCCCACCTTAGGCGGCTGGCTCCTTACGGTTACCTCACCGACTTCGGGTGTTACAAACTCTCGTGGTGTGACGGGCGGTGTGTACAAGGCCCGGGAACGTATTCACCGCGGCGTGCTGATCCGCGATTACTAGCGATTCCGACTTCATGTAGGCGAGTTGCAGCCTACAATCCGAACTGAGACTGGCTTTAAGAGATTAGCTTGCCGTCACCGACTCGCGACTCGTTGTACCAGCCATTGTAGCACGTGTGTAGCCCAGGTCATAAGGGGCATGATGATTTGACGTCATCCCCACCTTCCTCCGGTTTATTACCGGCAGTCTCGCTAGAGTGCCCAACTCAATGATGGCAACTAACAATAGGGGTTGCGCTCGTTGCGGGACTTAACCCAACATCTCACGACACGAGCTGACGACAACCATGCACCACCTGTCACCTCTGTCCCGAAGGAAAACTCTATCTCTAGAGCGGTCAGAGGGATGTCAAGACCTGGTAAGGTTCTTCGCGTTGCTTCGAATTAAACCACATGCTCCACCGCTTGTGCGGGCCCCGTCAATTCCTTTGAGTTTCAACCTTGCGGTCGTACTCCCCAGGCGGAGTGCTTAATGCGTTAGCTGCGGCACTGAGTCCCGGAAAGGACCCAACACCTAGCACTCATCGTTTACGGCGTGGACTACCAGGGTATCTAATCCTGTTTGCTCCCCACGCTTTCGAGCCTCAGCGTCAGTTACAGACCAGAGAGCCGCTTTCGCCACCGGTGTTCCTCCATATATCTACGCATTTCACCGCTACACATGGAATTCCACTCTCCCTTCTGCACTCAAGTTAAACAGTTTCCAAAGCGTACTATGGTTAAGCCACAGCCTTTAACTTCAGACTTATCTAACCGCCTGCGCTCGCTTTACGCCCAATAAATCCGGATAACGCTCGGGACCTACGTATTACCGCGGCTGCTGGCACGTAGTTAGCCGTCCCTTTCTGGTAAGTTACCGTCACAGTGTGAACTTTCCACTCTCACACTCGTTCTTCTCTTACAACAGAGCTTTACGATCCGAAAACCTTCTTCACTCACGCGGCGTTGCTCGGTCAGGGTTGCCCCATTGCCGAAGATTCCCTACTGCTGCCTCCCGTAGGAGTCTGGGCCGTGTCTCAGTCCCAGTGTGGCCGATCACCCTCTCAGGTCGGCTATGTATCGTCGCCTTGGTGAGCCGTTACCTCACCAACTAGCTAATACAACGCAGGTCCATCTCTTAGTGATGCAATTGCACCTTTCAAGTCAACATCATGCGATGTCGACTTTTATGCGGTATTAGCTATCGTTTCCAATAGTTATCCCCCGCTAAGAGGCAGGTTACCTACGCGTTACTCACCCGTTCGCAACTCATCCGCTCGGTGCAAGCACCAAGCTTCAGCGTTCTACTTGCATGTATTAGGCACGCCGCCAGCGTTCATCCTGAGCCAGGATCAAACTCTCATTAAAATAATTGTTTGTCTTAAACTCATTCTGTCACTGACAGATTTATTGTTTTTATTGTTCAGTTACTATAACCTTAGTTATAGCGCCCTGCACATTGGTTCGTCTTGTTCAGTTTTCAAAGGTCTTTGTCGCTCTCGCGCGACAACTATATTAGTATATCATGACCTTACCTTACTGTCAACACTTTTTTCCAAAAAAATTTATTTTTTGAAAGTTTTTGAAAGTAATAAAGAAAAGCCTGTAATAAGGCTTTTCTATTAGTCTAGTTCTTTGTTAATGATGAGAAATTTTTCTTCCCTGTAACCTCTTTTAATTAATCCTGCTTTAGCTATGTCTAGAAGATCTTTTGAAAAGGATTGTATCGCTTCTTTTTCCTTTTCACTTAGATTTTTCTTTGAATATTTCTTTCTAAGTTTTCTGTAGTCCTGTTCTTCATTTTTAAAGAATAAAGAATCCTCTAAATAGCTTTCTAGTTTTTCTAACTGTACAAATAAGCCCAACTCAAAGGCTATCGGGGCAAAGGTGGTTTCTAATGGTTGTGTACAAACACTTCTAAATTCCACAGTCCCACGAGCAGTTAGATCTTGAAATTGGTAACTTCGATGTTGTTTTAGATCTTCTTTTACAGGGTTAATGATTTTCTCATTTCCATCAGCCGTATAGGCTGTAATTTCTTTTGATCTAGATAGTCCTCGACTCGAATTGGTTTAAAATAATAAGATTTCCCTCTCTAGTTGCCGTAAAAATAGCCGTTCTAGCGAGATTATTAAAAACTTTTCTTCGCTTTTGTAGTCCTTAGGATAAATCCCTACATTTTCCTTATAATAACCATGTAAGGATTCTTCCCAGAAAATATCTCTAGCAATTTTTGTATCCCAAGCCTCTGCTGAAAATTCTGAGTTAGAAAACAAATATGCTTTTGCTGCTTCAATTTTATTAAATGCATTAATGATGCGAATATAGTTATCGCGCCTTACATCCAATTGAACCTGGTTTCCGCATATAAATGCTCCGTACGAAGGATAGGAGTGCGTCTTCATCCCTGTACCATTCATTGCAAGGAAAGCCATTAACATCTTGTATCGTTCGATTTTCACTGGGCTATTATCATTTTTGTTCCACAAAGGATGGATTCCGTGCCCTTGGATTTCGTGATTATTTTCTTGTAAAATCGGTTGAATAATCTTCAAATAGGCTTCAAAACGTTTGGCCACCTCATTTATAGAACGAGCTCTCTCAAATGCAAATTCAATTGTATTGTAACTCAACTCGAATAGAATACGATCTTTAGAAGAGCAGTGAACTAATTGAATTGGATTTTGATCGTCATCTATTTTTTCAACTTCAAAATCTGATAAGTTGGCTAAGGTTCGAAAAAGATTTTTCGTCACCTCTATATTTGTTTTGTTTCCATTTGTTTCTACAATCGGAAACTCTAATTCAACTCCGACAAAGAGTTCCGAATCCTCTTTCATATTACTAAGGTACTTCTCTTTTAGTAATTTAATTGCTTGTTGTTTTGTCATTGAATCCTTTTTCTTCTATTGGAGATATGGGTTCCATTATATCATTTTTGCTATTCTCGACTACTCACGAAAACAAGACAAAACGCCTGCTTACGAAATTGTTTTAAATTAAAGCAATTTCGTAAACAAGCGTCTACCATTCATTCAATATGATGAGTGTTCCCGCTGGGGAAAATCCCCAGCGGTAGACCAGAGCTAGACTAAGAATAACAGTGTATTCCATCATCATAACACTCAACAAAATTGATGATATTATACCAATTCGATGATAGCCATTGGCGCAGCATCACCACGACGTGGTTCAGTTTTAAGGATACGAGTATATCCACCATTGCGCTCAGCATAACGAGGTGCTAATTCAGAGAACAATTTTTGAAGTGCAGTTGTTTCTGAGTATTTACCTGTTTCTTCATCAAAGTTTTGTGATGCAACTTCGTTACGTACGAATGCAGCAGCTTGACGACGTGCATGCAAATCACCACGTTTACCCAAAGTAATCATTTTTTCAACTGATTTACGGATTTCTTTCGCACGTGCTTCAGTTGTAACAATTGCTTCATTGATGATAAGATCTGTAGTCAAATCGCGAAGCATTGCTTTACGTTGTGAGCTAGTGCGTCCTAGTTTACGGTAAGCCATGTATTCCTCCTCTATTTATCGTTTTTAACCCAAGGCCTAAGTCGGCAAGTTTGATTTTAACTTCTTCAAGACTCTTACGTCCCAAGTTACGAACTTTCATCATTTCTGCTTCTGATTTTTCAGTCAAATCGTAAACAGTATTAATGCCAGCACGTTTCAAACAGTTATATGAACGAACTGAAAGATCTAATTCTTCGATCGTACGTTCTAAAATGCGATCATCAGAAGTTGTATCCACTTCCTTCATAACATCTGTTGCAATAGCAATTTCAGTTAAGTTTGTGAATAGATTTAGGTGTTCTGTCAAAATACGAGCAGACAAACCTAAGGCATCTTCTGGAATGATTGTCCCATTTGTCAAAATTTCAAGGGTTAGCTTGTCAAAGCCATCGTTGCTACCAACGCGTGCTGGTTCAACTTGGTAATTGACTTTAGTCACTGGCGTATAGATTGAATCTACAGCAAGTGTTCCCACTGGTGCATCATCTTTTTGTTTTGATCAGCTGGAACATAGCCACGTCCACTGTTTACAGTAAGCGTTGCTTTCAAAGATGCTCCTTCTCCGATTGTAAATAGATAATGATCAGGGTTTACAATTTCGATGTCACTATCAGTAAGAATATCTCCAGCAGTTACTTCTGCAGGTCCTTCTACATCAAGTTCAATAATCTTTTCGTCTTGGACGTAAGATTTAACGGCGATTCCTTTAACGTTAAGAATAATTTGCATAACGTCTTCACGGACTCCTGGAACGGTATCAAATTCGTGGAGTACACCTTCAATGTTGATTGAAGTGACAGCTGCACCTGGAAGTGAAGCCAGAAGTACACGACGAAGTGAGTTTCCAAGTGTTGTACCATAGCCACGTTCAAGTGGTTCTACGACAAACACGCCATAATCTTTGTTTTCATCAATTTTTGTTATATTTGGTTTTTCAAACTCAATCATTTGCTATACTCCCTCTTAAACGAAAAGCTGTGTAATTGTTGATGATTATACACGGCGACGTTTTGGAGGACGAGCACCATTGTGTGGTACAGGAGTTACATCGCGGATTGCAGTTACTTCAAGACCAGCAGCAGCAAGTGCACGAATAGCAGACTCACGACCTGAACCAGGACCTTTAACAGTTACTTCAACAGATTTAAGTCCGTGTTCTTGAGCAGCTTTTGCAGCAGCTTCTGATGCCATTTGAGCAGCAAATGGTGTAGATTTACGAGAACCTTTAAATCCAAGTGCACCTGCAGATGACCAAGCGATTGCGTTACCATGCACATCAGTAATCATAACAATTGTGTTGTTAAATGTAGCGTGAATATGAGCAATACCAGATTCGATATTCTTTTTCACACGACGTTTACGTGTTGGTTTAGCCAAGATTTTTACCTCCTTATTTTATTTTATTTTTTCTTACCTGCAATCGCAACAGCTTTACCTTTACGAGTGCGAGCATTGTTTTTAGTGTTTTGTCCACGAACTGGAAGTCCACGACGGTGACGGATACCACGGTATGAACCGATTTCCATCAAGCGTTTGATGTTCAAGTTTACTTCACGACGAAGGTCACCTTCAACTTTGATTGCGTCAACTTCACGACGGATAGCATCTTCTTGATCTGGTGTAAGATCGCGAACACGAATATCTTCAGAAACGCCTGCAGCAGCAAGGATTTTCTTAGATGTTGGAAGTCCGATACCGTACACATAAGTCAATGAAATTACTACACGTTTGTCATTTGGAATGTCAACTCCAGCAATACGAGCCATGTTTTCTCCTTTCTATCTTATCCTTGACGTTGTTTGTGTTTTGGATTTGCTGGGCAAATTACCATAACACGACCATTACGACGAATTACTTTACAGTATTCGCAAATTGGTTTGACCGATGGTCTTACTTTCATTTTTATCCTCCAAGTTTTCGATTATTTAAAGCGGTATGTGATACGTCCACGTGTCAAATCGTACGGACTCATCTCCACTGTAACACGATCTCCCGCTAAAATACGAATATAGTTTTTACGAATTTTACCAGAAACTGTTGCTAAAATCTGATGTCCATTTTCAAGTTCAACCGTAAACATAGCATTCGGCATTGTATCGACTACTTTGCCTTCTACTTCAATCACATCGTCTTTTGCCACGCAAAAGTACCTCCATAAATTTCGATTCATTCCTCTGAGCACAGAGGTAACAATTATAAGTCAGACTAACTAATTGTAACACTAGTTGTCCAATATTGCAAGCATGAAAAACGCTTTTATTTCAAATTTGACAAGACTTTTTCAATGTCTGAAAATACATCATTGATATCTTGGTTCCCTTGGATGTCATGTACGAGTCCTTTTGAACGATAAAATTCAATGATTGGTTCACCTTGGGCAATATTAACATCCAAACGACGTTTTACTGTCTCAGGTTTATCATCTTCACGTTGGTAGTAATCTTCCTCTTTGTAATCAACTGGTGGATTGAATACTTTATGGAAAGTTTCTCCAGTTTGACGATGAATGATTCGTCCGCTCAAACGCTCTAAAAGACTGTCTGGATTTACTTCGATGTTGATAACACCTTCAAGCTCAATACCAAGTTCAGCCAATGTTTTATCTAAAGCATGAGCTTGCTCAATGGTACGTGGATATCCGTCTAACAAGAAACCTGTTTCTTTAATATCATCTTGAGCAAGGCGTTCTTTTACAATTCCATTGGTTACTTCATCTGGTACCAACTCACCTTTATCAATGTATGATTTTGCAAGCACACCCATTTCAGTTTGGTTAGCCATCGCTGCGCGGAACATATCTCCAGTGGAGATATGCGCTACGTGAAACTCTTCAACGATTTTAGCTGCTTGAGTTCCTTTACCTGCTCCAGGCAACCCCATAATTAAAAGATTCATGATGAATTCTCCTTATTTTGTTTTTAAATGGAAGCAGGAGCGAATTCCTATTTCCATTTAAAAACAAAATAGAAGGCTGACAAAGTCAACCTTATTCTATTCTGTTGTTGTGTCCATAAATCCGACATACTTACGTTTTAATAAGTAGCCTTCTAATTGTTTCATTCCCTCAATACCTGTTGAAATAATGATTAACAAACTAGTTCCTCCAAGAGCAACTGCATCTGTCAAACCAAATAAATCTCGAGCCAGGATTGGAATGATGGTAATAAAGCCAAGGAATACTGATCCGACGCTTGCTAAACGACGTAGCAAACGAGACATAAACTCTTCTGTCCCCTTACCAGGGCGGACGCCTGGGATATAGGCACCACTCTTTTGAAGGTTTTCTGCCGTTTTTCAGGATTGATCTGAACAAACGTGTAGAAGAAGGTGAAGAGAATGATCAATAAGGCATACATTGCCACACCAGTTGGTGTGTTTGTAGCCAACATGGCTTGAGCTGTTTTCACCCATCCTGCATTGTAACCCATAGCGCTAATCACTTGGAAAATTGCAGCAGGCGCTGCTGTAATCGAACTAGCGAAGATGACAGGAATAACTCCTGCTGGGTTTACTTTCAAAGGTAGGTAAGAACTTGATGGAGCTCCTTGTGCAATCTTTGTATATTGGATTGGAATCTTGTATTGTGCTTGCTCCACAAAGGTTGTAAAGTAAACAATAACCAAGACAGCAAGGATTAATACCCCAACAAAAATGAGGGAATTGGTCATTTGACCAGAACGAACATTCACAAATGCATTTTCATAGATTTCTTTAATCATCTCAGGAATTGATGACACAATCCCTGCAAAGATAATCATTGAAACACCATTACCGTACCCTTTATCTGTGATTTGTTCTCCAAGCCAAGTCACAATCATGGAACCGGTCGTCAGAATCGCACCGATTAATAGATAGGTCTTGGTATTTGGAGTTGCGACTAATTTCGCCTGAGACAAGGTGTGGAAGGTAGCTGTAATCCCGATGGATTGAACAAAGGCTAGAACCAAAGAAATATAGCGTGTTGCTTGGTTGAGCTTTCTTCGACCAACTTCCCTTGTTTGCCCCATTCAACAAACTTAGGTAACAGATCCATTTGCAAAAGTTGCACGACGATCGAAGCTGTGATGTATGGGCTAACCCCTAATGCGAAAACTGAGAAGTTCCTCATGGCATTCCCAGAAACCAAACTGAGCATGTTCAAGAAGGACACATCTTGAAGGTTGTTCAGAATTTTCGCATTTACACCAGGCACTGTAATCGTGGTCCCAATGCGGAAAACAAGAATGATGAAGATCGTAAATAAAATCTTCGACCGTACTTGTTTCACCTTAAATGCATCTTTTAATAATTTAAAAACATAGGTCACCTCACTTAGATGACTTCAACTGAACCACCTTTAGCAGTGATAGCTTCTTCAGCTGATTTAGAGAATTTAGCTGCTTTAACAGTCAACTTCTTAGTCAATTCTCCGTTACCAAGAATTTTGATACCTGATTTTTCAGCTTTTACAATTCCTGATTCTACAAGTACTACTGGAGTTACTTCAGCACCATCTTCAAAGGCGTTCAATTGATCAAGGTTCACAATAGCATATTCTTTAGCGTTGATGTTTGTAAATCCACGTTTTGGAAGACGACGGAACAATGGAGTTTGTCCACCTTCAAAACCAAGACGTACACCGCCACCGCTACGAGCTTTTTGACCTTTTGACCACGGCCAGAAGTTTTACCATTACCAGATGAAGTACCACGACCAACACGGTTGCGGACTTTACGTGAACCTGTAGCAGGTTGTAATTCATGAAGTTTCATTATTAATTTTCTCCTCTTTTGTAAATTGCTAACGCATGTAATCAGGAAAAGGTGTCCTAACTACAAACTCGCCTATACTTATATTTAGTTTTAGGGGATGAGAACCTCTCATACCCCTGAAAACTTTGTTTCTATTTCAAATAGATTATTTTACTTCTTCAACTGTTACCAAGTGAGATACAGCAGTGATCATACCACGTACTGCTGGGTTGTCTTCTTTAATAACAGAGCTGTTCAATTTGCCAAGTCCAAGTGCTACAACAGTTTTACGTTGTGACGGGATGCGTCCGATTGGAGACTTAGTCAAAGTAATTTTAATTTGAGCCATTTGAATCTCCTTTCTTAAGCCAAGTCAGAAACTGAAATACCACGAAGGGCAGCAACTTCATCAGCGCGTTTCAATTGTGCCAAACCGTTAACAGTTGCACGAACGATGTTGATTGGAGTGTTTGATCCAAGTGATTTAGATGTAACATCTGCAATACCTGCCAATTCGACAACGGCACGAACTGCTCCACCTGCAGCAACCCCAGCCCCTTCGATAGCTGGTTTCAACAATACACGAGCTCCACCAAATACTGATGTTACTTCATGTGGAATTGTTGTTCCAACCATAGGAACTTCGATCAAGTTTTTCTTAGCATCTTCAACAGCCTTACGGATTGCTTCTGGAACTTCTTGAGCTTTACCAGTACCAAATCCAACACGGCCATTACGGTCACCAACAACTACAAGAGCTGCAAAACGAAGACGACGTCCACCTTTAACAACTTTTGTTACACGGTTGATGGCAACTACGCGTTCTTCAAGTTCAACTGCATTATCTTTAAATGCCATTTTCTAGTGTCCTCCTATTAGAATTTCAATCCGTTTTCACGAGCTGCATCAGCCAAAGCTTTAACACGTCCGTGATATAGATATCCACCGCGGTCGAACACCACTTCAGAAATACCTTTAGCAACTGCACGTTCAGCAACAAGTTTGCCGACAACAACGGCTTGTTCAGTTTTAGTTCCTTTTGAAACTTCTTTGTCAAGAGTTGAAGCGCTTGCGAGCGTTACACCCGCTACGTCATCAATTACTTGAGCGTAGATGCCTGTATTAGAACGGAATACGTTCAAACGTGGGCGATCAGCAGTTCCAGAGAGTTTTCCGCGAACGCGACGGTGGCGTTTTTGACGGATTTTGTTTTTATCTGGTTTCGAAATCACAATTTTCACCTCTTAATTTTAAAATCATGTGCTAAGCACTGAGTTGGTAAGATGAAGGTCGGTTGAAAAACAACCAAACTACATTATTTACCTGTTTTACCTTCTTTACGGCGAACGTATTCACCAACATAACGGATCCCTTTACCTTTGTATGGTTCAGGTGAACGAAGGCTACGTACATAAGCAGCTGTTTGACCAACTACTTCTTTTGAAATTCCGCTAACAACGATTGTTGTTGGGTTTGGAAGTTCAAAAGTAATTCCTTCTGGAGCTTCAACTTCGTCTGGGTGTGATTTACCAACAGCCAAAACAAGTTTTGATCCTTGAAGTTGTGCACGGTATCCAACCCCGCGCATTTCAAGTTCTTTCTTGAATCCTTCTGATACACCAGTAACCATGTTGTTCAAAAGGGCACGAGTTGTTCCGTGGATTGTTTTCATTTCTTTTGAATCGTTTGGACGGTGAAGTGTTACTTCAGTACCTTCCACACGGATTTCAATATCTTTGAGAACTCACGAGTAAGTTCTCCTTTAGGTCCTTTTACAGTTACAACGTTGTCATTGTTAGTGATTTCAACACCAGCAGGCAACACGATAACTTTATTACCAATACGTGACATGTTTTTATTCTCCTGTTAAATTGTCAGGCCTTTACGGGCCAGTTTTCACGGGGTTTAAATCTTTTGATTTAAAAGTTAATGTTTAGGTCTCAATTTCTAAGTGAATCGAGGCATTGTCTTGCAGACATAACTTTGGGTTAGGTAAGAGACAATAACGAAGAGTCACAACGAAATTGGGAGCTAAATATTACCAAACGTAAGCGATAACTTCTCCACCAACGTTCTTTTGGCGTGCTTCTTTATCAGTAAGCAAACCTTCAGAAGTTGAAAGGATAGCAATTCCAAGTCCGTTAAGAACTTTTGGAAGATCTTCACGTTTTTGTAAACACGCAAACCTGGTTTTGATACACGTTTCAAGTTTGTGATAACTTTTTCACCGTTTTGTCCGTATTTCAAGAATACACGGATGATGCCTTGTTTGTCATCTTCGATGAATTCAACGTTTTTACAAAACCTTCGCGTTTAAGGATTTCAGCAATCCCTTTTTGATGTTTGATGCAGGTACTTCAAGTACTTCGTGTTTTGCTTGGTTAGCGTTACGAATACGTGTAAGGAAGTCTGCGATTGGGTCAGTCATAACCATTATAATTTCTCCTCTTACTAGTAGTTTGCAAGTTGCACTTGCTAGTTAATGATCGAGCTAGGCTCAGATAGTTTTGATACATGCAAATGAGCACTTCTCATTTGAACACGAGCTACAACCTGGGCAAAAGATAGATTTGTCTTGGAGCAACGCTCCTGCACCAAATCTCCTATTTTTGCTGGGGTTGTTACGCTCTTTGTATCATGCTATTACCAAGATGCTTTTGTTACACCTGGGATTTGACCTTTGTATGCCAATTCACGGAAGCAAACACGGCAAAGTTTAAACTTGCGGTAAACTGAGTGTGGACGTCCACAACGTTCACAGCGAGTGTATGCTTGAGTAGAGAACTTCGCTGGGCGTTTGTTCTTAGCAATCATAGATTTTTAGCCATTAGTTTTACCTCCTATATTATTTTGCAAACGGCATTCCGAGGCCAGTAAGCAATGCACGTGATTCTTCGTCTGTGTTCGCTGTAGTTACGATTACGATATCCAAACCACGAGTTTTATCAACATCATCAAAGTTGATTTCTGGGAAGATCAATTGTTCTTTCACACCGAGTGTGTAGTTTCCGCGTCCATCAAATGATTTAGTTGGAACACCATGGAAGTCACGTACACGTGGAAGTGAAACTGTTACCAATTTATCTAAGAATTCGTACATACGTTCACCACGAAGGGTAACTTTTGCACCGATCGCAACACCTTCACGAAGACGGAAGCCGGCGATTGATTTTTAGCCTTAGTGATCAATGGTTTTGACCTGAGATCAAAGCAAGCTCTTCAGCAGCTTTTTCAAGGTTTTTAGCATTTGATACTGCATCACCAACACCCATGTTCAAAACGATTTTATCAACTTTTGGCACAGCCATAACTGATGAATAGTTGAACTGTTCAGTCAATGATGGTACTACTTCATTAAGGTATTTTTCTTTTAAACGATTAGCCATTATACTTCTCCTTTCCTTCGTGATTAGTCAAGCGCTTCGCCTGATTTTTGTTGTAGCGAACTTTTTGCCGTCTACAAATTTGTAGCCAACACGTCCAGCAACACCGTTTTTGTCCAAAACTTGAACGTTAGAAGCATGGATTGGAGCTTCTTTTTCAACGATTGCACCTTGAGGGTTTTCGTTATTTGGGCGTTGGTGTTTCTTGATGATGTTTACACCTTCTACAACAACTTTATTTACTTTTGGAAGAGCAGTAAGAACAACAGCTTCTACGCCTTTGTCTTTACCAGCGATAACGCGAACTTTGTCGCCTTTTTTACAAACATTTTATTCTCCTTTTATTCTTACGCCCGACGGGCACCCTGGCTGAGCCAGGGGACTGTGTTTGTTTTTTATTGATTAAAGTACTTCTGGAGCGAGTGATACAATCTTCATGAATCCACCGTCACGCAATTCACGTGCAACTGGGCCGAAGATACGAGTTCCGCGAGGAGTTTTGTCGTCACGGATGATCACTGCTGCATTTTCGTCGAACTTGATGTATGAACCATCTTTACGACGAGCACCTGATTTAGTACGAACGATAACAGCTTTTACAACGTCACCTTTCTTAACCGCACCACCAGGAGTAGCTTGTTTTACAGATGCAACGATTACATCACCGATGCTCGCGAATTTACGTTTTGAACCACCAAGAACTTTGATTGTCAAGATTTCGCGTGCGCCACTGTTGTCAGCGACTTTCAAACGAGTTTCTGTTTGAATCATTTACGTTTTCTCCTTTCAGGTATGATTAGATGATGACCGCTTTTTCAACGACTTCTACAAGACGGAAGCGTTTTGTAGCTGAAAGCGGACGAGTTTCCATGATACGAACGATATCGCCTTCTTTAGCAACATTGTTTTCATCATGAGCTTTGTATTTTTAGAATAGTTGATACGTTTACCATAGACTGGGTGGTTACGTTTAGTTTCAACTACAACTGTGATTGTTTTGTCCATTTTGTCAGACACAACGCGTCCAACAAGAACTTTACGATTATTGCGTTCCATTGAAATTCTCCTTCCCTAGTCTATTATTTAGCTTCTGATTGAACAGTTTTGATACGAGCGATTTGTTTTTCACTTCTTTCAAACGTCCAGTTTGTTCCAATTGACCAGCAGCTGCTTGGAAGCGAAGTTCAAACAATTCTTTCTTCAATTCATTTTCACGCTTCGCGAGTTCTTCTTGAGAAAGACCACGAAGTTCTTTAACAAATTCTTTTACTTCTGTAAGTTTCATGACCTCTCCTTATTCTGCTTCACGTTTCACAAATTTAGTTTTAACTGGCAATTTGTGGCTAGCAAGACGAAGTGCTTCGCGCGCGATCTCTTCAGATACACCAGCGATTTCGAACATCACTTTACCACGTTTAACTGGTGCTACCCAACCTTCAGGAGCCCTTTACCAGATCCCATACGTACCCCGATAGCTTTAGCGGTGTATGATTTGTGTGGGAAAATCTTAATCCAAACTTTACCACCACGTTTCATGTAACGAGTCATGGCGATACGAGCAGCTTCGATTTGACGGTTTGTGATCCAGTGGCTAGTTGTAGCTTGAAGACCGTATTCACCGAATGCTACTTCTTTTCCACCTTTTGCTTCACCGCGCATTTTACCACGGAATTCGCGACGGTGTTTTACACGTTTAGGTACTAACATTGGTTATTTACCTCCTTTAGCGTCTTTACGAGCTGGAAGAACTTCACCACGGTAGATCCATACTTTAACACCAAGTTTACCGTAAGTAGTGTCTGCTTCTTCCCAAGCGTAATCGATATCAGCGCGAAGTGTGTGGAGTGGAACAGTTCCTTCAGAGTATCCTTCTGCACGGGCAATATCTGCACCGTTCAAACGACCTGATACTTGAGTTTTGATTCCTTTAGCTCCAGCACGCATAGCACGTTGGATCGCTTGTTTTTGTGCACGACGGAAAGCAACACGTTGTTCCAATTGACGAGCGATTCCTTCACCAACAAGGTGAGCATCCAAGTCAGGACGTTTGATCTCAATGATGTTGATGTGTACTTGTTTACCAGTCAATTTGTTAAGAGCTGCACGAAGTGCATCAACGTTGCTCCACCTTTACCAATAACCATACCTGGTTTAGCAGTGTGAAGAGAAACGTTAACTTTGTTTACTGCGCGTTCGATTTCAATAGTTGAAACGGCTGCGTCAGCCAATTCTTTTGAATGAATTTACGGATTGCAAGATCTTCATGAAGGTAATCCGCGTATTCTTTTCAGCATACCATTTGGCATCCCAATCACGGATGATACCAACACGCATACCAATTGGATGTACTTTTTGACCCACGAGTTTACCTCCTTATTTTTCTGCAACAGCTACTGTGATGTGAGCTGTACGTTTGTTGATTGGTGAAGCTGAACCTTTCGCACGTGGACGGAAACGTTTCATTGTTGGTCCTTCGTTTGCGAATGCTTCAGATACTACCAAGTTAGCTTTTTCCAAACCAAAGTTGTTTTCAGCGTTTGCTACTGCTGAGTTCAACACTTTAAGGATGATCCCTGCAGCTTTGTTTGGTGTGAATGTCAAAATAGCGATGGCATCGGCTACGCTTTTACCACTGGATGTTGTCAAGAACAAGACGTGATTTACGAGGTGAAACACGCACTGTACGAGCCATTGCTTTAGCTGAAGTAATTTCTGCCATTTATGTTCTCCTTATTTTCTACGTGTCTTCTTGTCGTCTGCCGCGTGACCTTTGTAAGTACGAGTTGGTGCAAATTCACCAAGCTTGTGACCTACCATGTCTTCTTGGATGTAAACAGGTACATGTTTACGTCCATCATAAACTGCGATAGTGTATCCGATGAAACTTGGGAAGATCGTTGAACGACGTGACCAAGTTTTAATTACTTTTTCTTTTCGTCGTTTGCTTGAGCTTCAACTTTTTCATCAAATGCTCATCGACGAAAGGTCCTTTTTAAGACTACGTCCCATTTTGTAATTTTCTCCTTTAAAATTTAGTACCACAGCGGCTTGCGCTGCTATGCAGCGCTACCGAGCTGGCGGAAAGTGTAAGCTAGTTGCTTATGATTATTTTTGGTTGCGACGACGAACGATAAGTTTGTCAGATTTCGCTTTCTTGTTACGAGTTTTAAGACCAAGCGCAGGTTTACCCCAAGGAGTAGATGGCGCTTTACGTCCAACTGGTGCTTTACCTTCACCACCACCGTGTGGGTGATCATTCGGGTTCATTACAGAACCGCGAACTGTAGGGCGAACACCTTTCCAGCGGTTACGTCCCGCTTTACCAAGGTTAACAAGTCCATGTTGTTCATTTCCGACAACACCAACTGTAGCACGGCAAGTTCCAAGAATCATACGAACTTCGCCTGATTGAAGACGAACAAGTACATATTTACCTTCAGAACCCAATACTTGAGCAGAAGCTCCAGCAGCACGTACCAATTCTCCACCTTTACCAGGTTTCAATTCGATGTTGTGGATCAAAGTACCAACTGGGATGTTAGCAAGTGGAAGAGCATTTCCGACTTTGATATCCGCTTCTGGCCCTGATACGATGCGTTGACCTACTTCAAGACCTTTAGGGGCGATGATGTAAGCTTTAACACCGTCAGTGTAGTGTACAAGCGCGATGTTAGCTGAGCGGTTTGGATCGTATTCGATCGTTTTAACGACTGCTTCAACTCCATCTTTGTTACGTTTGAAATCGATCAAACGGTAATGACGTTTGTGTCCACCACCTTGGTGACGAACAGTGATACGACCGTTGTTGTTACGACCTGCTTTGTTTTTAAGAGAAACAAGCAAAGTTTTCTCAGGTGTGTTTGTTGTGATTTCAGCGAAATCCAAAGAAGTCATATTACGGCGACCGTTTGTTGTTGGTTTATAAACACGAATTCCCACGATATTTCCTCCTTAGATTATTCAGCTTCAGTAGCAAACAACTCGATTGCTTTAGAATCAGCTGCAAGCGTGATGATAGCTTTTTAGTTTTGAAGTAAAACCAGTGTAACGTCCAACGCGTTTTGCTTTAGGTTTTACGTTTACAGTGTTCACATTCGCAACTTTTACACCTTCAAACGCAGCTTCAACAGCTTGTTTGATCAAAAGTTTGTGAGCGCGAGTGTCAACTTCGAATACATATTTGCCTGCTTCAAGTTGAGCCATTGACTTTTCAGTGATAACAGGTTTTTGATAACATCATACAAATTCATTATGCAAGAACCTCCTCGATTTTAGAGATAGCTGCTTGAGTAACAAGAAGTTTGTCACTATTTGCGATGTCAAGAACACTTGCAGTTGTAGCAGTCGCAACTTTCACGTTTGGAAGGTTACGAGCTGAAAGAGCTGCGAATTCATTTCCTTCTTCAAGAATAACAAGGACTTTAGAATCGATGCTCAAAGCTGCAAGAACTTTTGCAAATTCAGCAGTTTTGGAGCTGTAAATTCAAGAGAATCAACGGCTACAAATTTGTTTTCAGCAACTTTTTCTGAGTAAACAGATTTAAGTGCAAGGCGACGAACTTTTTGAGGAAGTTTGTACGCATAGCTACGTGGAGTTGGTCCGAAGACGATTCCACCACCACGCCATTGTGGAGAGCGGATAGAACCTTGACGAGCACGTCCAGTTCCTTTTGACGCCATGGTTTGCGTCCGCCACCTGAAACGGCTGAACGGTTTTTAACTGCGTGAGTTCCTTGACGAAGGCTAGCACGTTGGCTGATGATCACATCAAATACAACTGCTTGGTTTGGTTCGATACCAAAGATCGCATCGTTAAGAACAACTTCGCCCGCTTGTTTACCAGTTTGGTCGAATAATGTTACATTTGCCATTTTGACTGTATTCCCCTTTCCTTATTATTTACCAGCTTTAACTGCTGACTTGATAGTGATAAGAGATTTCTTAGCACCTGGTACGTTACCTTTGATAAGGATAACGTTCTTTTCTGGAACAACTTGTACAACTTCAAGGTTTTGAATTGTTACACGATCGCCACCCATGCGTCCTGCAAGGTTTTACCTTTGAATACGCGGTTAGGTGCAACAGGTCCCATAGAACCTGGACGACGGTGGTAACGAGAACCGTGAGCCATTGGTCCACGTGATTGTCCATGGCGTTTGATAACACCTTGGAAACCTTTACCTTTAGAAGTACCAGTTACATCAACAATGTCTCCAGCTTCGAAAGTGTCAACTGTGATTTCAGCACCAACTTCCAAGCCTTCAACGTTTTTGAATTCACGAATGAAGCGCTTAGGAGCCGTGTTAGCTTTTGCTACATGTCCTTTAGCAGGTTTGTTGCTCAATACTTCGCGTTTGTCATCGAAACCAACTTGGATAGCGTTGTAACCATCTGTTTCAACAGTTTTAACTTGAAGAACAACGTTTGGAGTTGCTTCGATAACTGTTACAGGGATCAATTCGCCAGCTTCAGTGAAGATTTGAGTCATTCCCACTTTTTCCCTAAGATTCCTTTTGTCATGAGAAAATAGTTCCTTTTCTATAGTTTTTTATTCAAAAAGTTTTTAACGAGCGTTTTTATGCTCTTGATCAAACTTTAGATTAAAGTTTGATTTCTACGTTTACACCACTTGGAAGATCCAATTTCATCAAAGCGTCAACTGTTTTTTGAGTTGGGTTGATGATGTCGATCAAACGTTTGTGTGTACGCATTTCGAATTGTTCGCGAGAATCTTTGTATTTGTGAGTCGCACGAATGATTGTGTAGAGGCTACGCTCAGTTGGAAGTGGGATTGGACCCGCAACTTGTGCACCTGTACGAGTAGCTGATTCTACGATTTTGCAGCCGCTGTGTCGAGTGTACGGTGTTCGTACGCTTTCAAACGGATGCGGATTTTTTGTTTGCCATCTTTTTCTCCTTTTCGTCTATTTAAGATAATAGGCTAGCTCCACAAGAAAACCGACGCGCGTTGCGTGGCAATGCAACCGAGCGTGTCGCAACCTCTTGCATCAAAGCTAATAGCTGTTTTTCACAGCACCATAGTAGTTTAACACAAACAAAGGCCCAATGCAAGGGATTTGAGAAGATTTTTTCGTTTTTTTGATGAAAGTGTTTTCGAAAGAAATAGAGTGCTAAAAAGTTGCTATTATGTAGAAAAAAGTTCTACTTTTCAGTAGAACTTTTAACGTAAAGTGATACGCTGATTACCTCTTTTCACTTTTTATTTATTGATTTTCAAGGCTGATTTTATTTCACCAATTGTTGATGCAGTGCTTGTATCTTGAAATGACTTTAACTCTTTATTCCCTCTCTCATCAATAGTTTCAACTGGATTACTATAATCATTTGTGGAACTCGTTGTAAATCCACCGGATTCATCAGCGACAATTACTTTACTATCAGGTAAATTACCAAAATAATCATTTATTTCTTTTTCTGATTTACCACTCAAGAGTTTTTATAAATTTGTATTGTTTGATTTTCCTTTTGATCAATTCCTGTTGATTCAGCAACGGCGTTTTTTTGTAATGCATACGATACAA
The DNA here is from genome assembly GCA_036663675.1 of Streptococcus sp. 2A/TPW/M5. GTDB lineage: Bacteria > Bacillota > Bacilli > Lactobacillales > Streptococcaceae > Streptococcus. Next base: position 414,105 of record JAYXUK010000001.1, read on the forward strand.
TCCCAATAGATAGAACTGTTGCTATTAGAGATATGATCTTTTAGTTTGATTAGCCATTTTTTCACCTACTTTCTTAATACACTTATTATAGGTTTTTGATATATAGTTTAACAGGACAAAAATGTCCTGTTAATTATTTGATATCCTGTTGCCATTCCTGTTTTAGTTTTTTAATAGCATGTCTTCTTTAATCATTTCTGCGAAGTGTATAGCTGATTTGTAATACTCTTTAGCCTCTTTTTATCATTCTTATAACTGAGATAATATTTCCATTCAAACATATCTATCAAAGATTTTTTCTGATAGTCTTGAGTTCGTTCCATAATTTGGATTAACCTGTCTAATATTTCTCTAACTTTTTATAATCACCTAATCTAAAAAACAACCCTAAAGCTAGAAACAGTGTATCTCTCAATACAAATTGCTGATAGATTAATAATTCACCATCATCTACCAATAACCTTTGTACAATTTTCGGTAACAATTTCCATCCTGGATTACAGTATATGTCATCATCGTGTATCATTATTATTAAAAGTAATTTAATCAACAAAAGATCATTTAAGGTATATGTATTCTTCTTTTTAGTTGATCAAGATAATCCTCCAATAAATGATTCCCAAGTTCAATCAATTCACTCTCATTAACATCGGATATAGTGGTTAAGATATCAACAATCAATTGCTCCTCTTCAGGCAAATCTTCATAATAATTCTCATATATGATTTCGAAACGTTTTTCCTCTTCATAAATCTTTCTTTTATCTGAATACGTCGTATTTCTTAATAATTGGTATTTTAAGTCTAAATATTCTTTTGGTAATTCTGTATAGTCTGGCATCAATGAAAATAAATTCATGTCTAGTCGTTCAGCTAAAAATTTATCTTAGTTAATGTTGGTCTCGACAAGCCTGACTCTATTCGAGTTAATTGACGTACAGTCAACTCGCTCTCATCCTGACACAACTCTTCTTTGGTCATTCCTTTTTGTTTTCTATATTTTTTCACAAGAGTTGCAAATTTTCGAAGATCTTCTACCATAGTTATCGTCCTTCCTGAATATATTATACCCAATAACAAATTTGCTTACAACAATATCGATGTTCTATGAAATTTAATCAAAAAAGTTCTACTTTTAAGTAGAACTTTCTATTCTTTTTCAATACAAAATTGATCTTGTGATGTATTGACCAGGATATCTGCTTCACCTTCCATCGGTTGGTAATACTGATGGTATTGTTCTCGTCTGATTTGGTGAGTTCGATAGATGAAGTCTATTTCTCGATTTCGTTGGGCGACATCTCTGCTTAATCGTCTTTCTAGCTCCGTATGATCATCTGTGTAAAAACAAATGGTTTGATCAAACAAAGACTTGGGTAAAAAGCTACTGACATCCCTTCTACGATGAGAATGGGCTTGTTGCCAGATAATATGTGGCTTGGAGACCACGGCTGATCAATCGTTCGTATATCCATTCCTGCTTGAAGGGCTCGAATATCTCGTTCTAGACTAGCCAATTCGTGAGCACTTGACAAACATGCGGTTACTTTTGGTCCGGTAATTCTTTTGGCACAACCAATCCTCTTGGGCTTCCAATAATATAGGGATCCGTCTCTAAAAGGTTAACTTTTGTGGGGTCCAATCGCTCACAGAGCGCTTTTGTAAAGGTTGTTTTTCCTGAACCACCATGACCATAGATCCCAAGGGTCTGCAATTCTTTTGTCTGGATCTTTTTACCAAGGAGTCTAATAGTCTTTCACGATCCATCCTAGAAATTCCGTCCTGATTTGTTATAGCCATATTTTTCGACGAAATGCTCACGGAATTCTAAGAGATTGTCATCCATGATGGCTTGACGGACCTGCTTCATGAGGTTGATCAAGAAGTACAGGTTGTGGTAGCTTGTCAAGCGAATGCCGAAGGTCTCATCTGCCTTGAGGAGGTGGCGAAGGTAAGCTCGGGTATAGTTCTTACAAGTGTAGCAATCACATTCGGGATCTAGCGGTGTAAAGTCTTCTGCAAATTGCGCATTTTTCACTACTAGGCGTCCTTGGCTAGTCATACAGGTACCATTTCGTGCAATCCGCGTCGGCAAGACACAGTCAAACATATCCACTCCACGAATAACGCCATCGATCAGACTGTCTGGAGCTCCTACTCCCATGAGATAGCGTGGCTTGTTCTCTGGTAAGAGCGGTGTTGTGAAATCAAGCACGGCATTCATCTCTTCATGGCTTTCCCCAACAGCTAAGCCACCGATGGAATAGCCTGGAAAGTCCATGCTGACCAGATCTTGAGCAGATTGACGGCGCAAGTCTTCAAATCCAGCCCTTGGACAATCCCGAAAAGACCTTGATCATGAGGGCGACGGTGAGCCTTAAGCCCACGTTCTGCCCAACGACTGGTCCGTTCGATCGATTTTTTCACATAATCATAGGGTTGATAGAACTGAGGACATTCATCAAAGGACATCATGATGTCACTCCCTAGATTGTTTTGGATGGAGATGGCTTTTTCTGGAGAGAGGAACATCTTCGAGCCGTTGAGGTGGTTTTTAAAAGTTACCCCTTCTTCAGTAATGTTGCGGGTATCCGCTAATGAATAGACCTGGAAGCCTCCACTATCTGTCAAAATCGGCTGGTCCCAGTTCATGAACTGGTGCAGTCCTCCTGCTTTTGCAACTAGATCATCCCAGGACGAAGCCAGAGATGGTAGGTGTTAGCCAAAATAATTCCGGAACCCATTTCCTTGAGTTCTTCTGGCGATTGGGTCTTAACGGTTGCCTGAGTCCCTACAGGCATAAACATTGGGGTCGGGAAGGTCCCGTGAGGGGTGATAATTTCTCCCAGACGAGCACCTGTATGCTTTTCTTTTTGATTAATCGATATTGAATCGGTGAATCTGTCATGGTTACCTCCGTACTGGGAAAAACAGTCCCAGCCTTCTTATTCCTGTCACAGTTTTCCTGTGAGCACCTGTACGATTGTACCAAATTTTACCGGCTCTGTCACGGACTTATGTTATAATAAAAAGTACTACTATGAAGAGAGTATCATCTATGAACCTTAAACTGATTCGCCTCCGGGCACGTACCATGCAAGTCCAGCAACCGGGCTTAGCTATCCTTTTGCTCTTCCGGTCCTATTGACCATTCTTGCTAACTTTCTCTTAAGTGGGCAAGATCTGGTCGATCTACTACCGGACATGACCTTGCAGCAAGCAAGTATTTACATGATCCAGCGACAGCTCTTTCCTTCCGTCGTCTCCTTTGTCATCTCCATTTTAGTGGTCGGTGCGACTTTTAGCTATTTAGATACGATTAATCCCAAGATTGAACACCGAACACGCGTCTTAGATATCTTTAAACAAGATCGCTTTACCTTTGTATTTGCCACCTTGATTTTGAAGCAAGCCGTCCTCTTTTATGGGGACTCATCCTCTATGTGGGGAGTCTCATCAGCACCTACGCCAGCATTCGATTTTTAGCGATTTACGACAAGGTGAGCAACCCTAGCACTTTGAGTGCTTCCAGTCCTGAATTTCAATCTCTCATGCAACAAATGCCTCTGATGACTGCTGGTGTCGCACTCGGCCTGATCGGCCTCCTCTTTTACCTGCCACAATACTACAGTCTCAGCTTGGTCGAATTGATCCTCTATGAGCAATTACGAGACGGCGACTACAAGGGAGCCTTTGGAGTCCTTCGCCAAAGTCGTGAAACCATGAAAGGGTTCCGCAGCAATCGCTTGGTGCTCGATCTAACCTTGATTGGTTGGTACTTCTTGAATTACTTCACGCGCGATGTCATCGGCTTTTATACCATGCCTTACTTTATCAACTGCCAAATTGCCTTTTATGATCAAATCAAGCAGATCAAACAAGGGCCGCGCCATTTTACAGGCCATTCAAGCCATGAAACTGAATAAGAGTAAGAAGAAAACCCCAGCAAGCTGGGGTTTTCTTCTATGATCAATTGTTTATCATTTATAAACCGTATAGGAGTCTCCTAAGATCAGTCGGGTGTGTTCCCGTTTGATACAGCGGTTCATGACGATATCTTCTCGTCCAGCTCCACGAAGGATTTCTTCTGCTTCTTGATTTTCCAGCTCCAATTGTGCCCAGAAAATTTTCGCATCCGTCTCAATAAAATCACGTGCCACATCTGGTAAAACTCACTGCGTCGGTATACATCGACGATATCTACTGGGAAAGGAATCTCCTGCAAGCTAGCATACACCGTTTCTCCAAGAATCTGGCCACCGGCTGCACGAGGATTAACAGGAATAATCCGATAGCCCCGCTCTTGCATCTCCTTACTGACACGATGACTGGTTGTGTCTTCACGATCAGATAATCCAACCACAGCGATGATCTTGCTCGTTTCTAGGTAATGTTTGATAATGCCATCACTAGGATTGCGAAATGAATAAGCCATAAGAATCTCCTTTTGTATGCGTTTCCTTTCTTTAAATAGTATAACAATACGGAAGGCATTGCAAGTGTTTGTCATTAAAAGAGGTAGGAAACTGAAAAGTCTCCTACCGCTTTCTGTTTTGAACAAACTCAATTTTATTTGGCTTCATACCATGTCTTGCCTTCGTTTTCATCGGCTTCCAGTGGTACTGCAAGTTCGATAGCGGATTCCATGGTCTCTTTGACTAGTTCTTTGATCGCTGCCAGTTCATCACTTGGCACTTGCAGAACGATTTCATCATGCACTTGAAGAAGCATCTTGGTCTTGTATGCTCCTCTTTCTAGCGCTTGGTCCAAGTGGATCATGGCAATTTTCAAGATGTCTGCTGCAGATCCTTGGATCGGTGAGTTAATAGCTGTCCGCTCCGCAAAGCCTCGAACATTGAAGTTGCGAGAATTGATATCTGGAATCTCCCGACGACGCTTGAAGAGAGTCTCCACATAGCCTTTATCACGCGCTTCCCGTACCACTCTCTCCATATAGTCCTTGATGCCAGGGTAGCGTTCGAAGTAGGTCTCAATATAAGCCTTGGCTTCTTTTCGACTGATCCCTAGGTTGTTAGACAGTCCAAAGTCGGAAATTCCATAAACCACACCGAAGTTTACTGCTTTTGCATTGCGACGGTCGTTCGGCGTCACATCTTCAGGTTTTGCAATATTGAAAACTCGCATAGCAGTCGATGTATGGATATCTGCCCCATGTTTAAAGGCGTCAATCAAATGCTCATCTCCCGAAATATGGGCCAAGACGCGCAGTTCGATTTGTGAATAGTCCGAACTCAGCAAGACACTGTTTTCCTCTTCTGGGACAAAGGCCTTACGAATAAGACGACCTTGTTCCAAACGGACAGGAATGTTTTGCAGGTTGGGATCCACACTGGACAAACGGCCTGTCTGCGTCAAATCCTGTACATAGCGGGTATGGATTTTCCCATCTTCCAAAATCCAATCTTGAAGACCGATGACATAGGTCGACTGGATCTTAGCAATTTGGCGGTATTCAAGAATCTTAGACACAATCGGTGCAATTGGAGCCAGGCGTTCCAAGACATCAACGGCTGTTGAATAGCCGGTTTTGTCTTCTTAGTATATTCAAGAGGGAGTCCCAATTTTTCAAAGAGAATGACCCCCAATTGTTTTGGAGAATTGATATTAAACTCTTCTCCTGCAAGCTCGTAGATTTCTTGAGTCAAGCGCTCCAAGACCACTTCGTTTTCCACCTGCATGTCTTCTAGGGTCTGACGCTCTACCTTGATCCCCGCGATTTCCATCTTGGCCAAAACAGCTGCTAGCGGTTGCTCCATATCATAGAGCAAATCTAGTTGGTCATGGGCCTGCAACTGCTCTACCATGGGCTCTTCGGTATCCAGTAGAACAGCGACTTTCCGTGCCAAATGCTCTAATAGGACCGCCTTTTCTGGGATAGCTCTTTTGGCTCCCTTGCCATAAACGACTTCGTCCAGCGGCAGCGCAATCTGACTATAGAGACTCGCAATGGTTGAAATTTCATTGTCCTCTACGGTCGACAAGAGATACTTGGCCAATCGACTGTCAAACGCGGGATTTTGAAGGAAATGCCCAAGTGGCTGAGCAAGACCTTGGCCCGCTTGAAGTCATAGACCTTGAGGGGCGTTTTTCGAGAAATTCTTTGAAAATCGGTGTTTGTAAAAGACCAGTATCTGTACTCGCGTAGAGCTGACCTTCGGTCCCCATGCAAAACCGATGATGGGTTCCGTATGGTAATTGTCCCCAAAAATCTCAAAATGGAAGAAACTATCTTCCGTGAGCATATCTGAAGTGACTTGCTCGACTTCTGTATAGTCAATGGCTACAGGAGCTGCTTCTTCTCCACTGAGATCCAAGGCCTGACGGAGTTGCTTGAAGCCCATCTCCTCATAAAACTTGGCGAGATTTTCTAGATGAGGGCCCGTATAGGTGATATCGTCAAGTCCAATTTCAATAGGCGCATTGGTATCAATGGTTGCGAGAGTCTTGGATAGGTAGGCCTGCTCCTTGTCATTGATGAGGTTTTCCTTCATCTTAGAAGCCTTCATCTCATCGATATGCTCGTAAATACCATCGAGAGAGCCATACTCTAGGAGTAGTTTGATCCCTGTCTTTTCTCCGATCTTAGTCACACTGGGATATTATCCGATTTATCTCCCATCAAGGCCTTGAGGTCGATAAATTGCTCTGGTGTCAGCCCCATCTTTTCTTTGAGATAGGCCGGAGTGAATTCCTCAAACTCCGCTACCCCTTTTTGGAAATCTCAACCACCGTATTGTCATCTGTCAGCTGGATCAAATCCTTATCCCCAGAGACAATGGTGACTTCAAATGGCACCGAAGTAGTTTCTGCCATCTTATCTAGTGTTCCAATAATATCATCCGCTTCATACTGGGCCAGCTCATAATGGCGGATTCCCAAATGATCCAGTTGCTCACGAATGAAAGGAAACTGCTCGCGGAACTCATCTGGAGTTTTTGCACGGCCCCTTTGTAGTCGGCATACATCTCCGTCCGAAAAGTCGTCTTTCCTGCATCAAAAGCAACGAGGACATGGGTCGGTTGGATGCGCTCTAAGAGATGGCTCAACATGAGGTTAAAGCCATAAACCGCATTGGTATGCAGACCATTGGCATTTTTGAAACGGTCAATTTGATTATAGAGTGCAAAAAGGCACGAAAAGCGACGGAAGACCCGTCGATGAGTAGTAATTTATTCTTTTTTCCATAGGCCTATTATACCACGAATCACAAGGTCTCTGGTACATAAAAACTCTACCCTTTCGGGTAGAGCCTTCTTTAGGAGTTTCTTATGAAAAATGAAGAGAAGTGTTTATTCGCCGTAACAAGAACCTTGTTGTGGCAATTTCTTAAAGCATTTTGGATAATTAACTGAGATTTTCATTTTCTGTACCTCATTTCTTATTGGATGAGTACAGTATACAAGAGAAACCTAAACGATTCCTTATAGAAAGCTTCAAGAAAACTAAAAGCTGAGGCGCAAAACACGCGGTTGTTTTTCCTACAAGCTGGTAACTGAAGATGGAGCCCTGTCTCATCTTGGCTCCAAGAAAGGGGCTGGCTTTCTCCAAGGAGCTCTAGCTTTTGAATGCGCGCATGAAGAATTCTCGGTTGCTTGAGATCATAGGCGAGAGACGACAAGGTCAACTCTTCCGTCCCTCCACTTGGTTCCAGCTGGATGACATAAAGAAAGCCATCACGCATGGTATAGCGGAAATCTTGGCTGGTATAGAGTGGCGCTTGCCCGTCTGAGAAGGAACCTTCCTGGGCCTCGGTCGGTCCGTCCGATGACACCCGCCAAGGCCGACTCTGATAAATGGCTTCTCCATTTACCGCCAGCCAGTCCCCGATCTCTGTGAGGATGTCTTGGTCTTGCTCAGGGATGGTTCCATCTGCCTTAGGTCCAATATTGAGCAGAAGATTGCCATTTTTGGCCACAACATCAACTAAATTTTGTAGCAATTCCTTACTGGTCTTGTAGGCTAGATCCTGGGTATAGCACCAAGAATTACGGGCAATCGCGGTATCCATTTGCCACGGAAAGGCTTGCGTCTCTCCGTATCCTCCCGCTCCATCTCAACGATTCCTGAACCGAAAGGGAGGGCATCCTGTTTGTAACAAACAGCCACCTTGCGATCCTCTTGTGCTGCTAGATTGTAATAATAAGCCAAAAAGCGCATCAAGTAGGGACGGAAACTCTCATGCTGGATCCACCAGTCAAAATATAGGAGCTCTGGTTGGTAGTCCCGCACCAGTTCACAGGTTCGCAACAGCCAATCTTCCAAGAATTCTTTACTTGGATAAGGCTTGGAAGTCAGATCAAAATGATCCTTTGGCTCTGGCTCGGCTGGCCAATAAAGGCTGTCTCTTGGGATTTCTTGCGGAATGTCACTAGTGAATTCCTTGCCATGTGAAAAGAAAAACTGGTGCTCTGCCCGGTGAGAGGACGTACAGAAGTGCAGGCCACGTTTTTCTGCTTCCTCCTCAACTCTCCTAAGACATCTCGTTTCGGCCCCATTTCTAAGCTATTATAAGGCGAGAGAGTAGAGGCATACATCTGAAAACCATCGTGGTGCTCCGCAACTGGAAAAAGATACTGGACTCCTGCTTTTTGAAAGAGATCCAGCCAAGATGCTGGATCAAATTGATCGGCTGTAAATAGAGGAATGAGATCCTTGTAGCCAAAGCTAGCCTGGTCTCCAAAATGCTCTCGATGATAGTCATAGCAAGGATTCCCTTGGATATACATATTTCGCGAATACCATTCCGAACCAAAGGCAGGTACACTGTAGACGCCCCAGTGGATAAACATTCCAAATTTGGCATCCCGATACCAATCCGGACAGACTTGATGGCTAAGAGAGTCCCAGGTTGGTTCAAAAGGACCTGACTGGACAACTTGATCAATCTCTTCAAGGCTTATCATTCTCTTCTCCTCTTTTCTTGTTACTACCTCTATTGTAACGAGAAAGCCTCGTTTGTAAAGGCCAACGAGGGGAATGTTTAAAATAGTAGACAAAGAGCTTGATCTAGGAGAATCAAGCTGATGATGAATGAAATGAAGCTTCTAGACTTTCACTGCTTGAGAAATGAAACGAGCGATGGCATCTGTCTCCCCTTGGTGAAGAGCCTTAACAATTTTGGACCCCACAATCACTCCATCCGAGACCTTGTTGAAACGGTGAACATCCTCCATGCTGGAAACTCCAAAACCTGTTAAAACAGGAATGGACGCTATTTCGTGTAATTGGGCCAAGTGGTGGTCCAAGTCATCTCGATAGCTACCAGCTTTGCCCGTCACTCCATTGACAGCAACGGCATAGATAAATCCTTCTGCATCATGGATCAATTTCTTCTGGCGCTCGATTCCTGTGGTTAAGCTCACTAGCGGCACCAAAGCGATGTCTTTATCCACTAAGAGAGGCTCTACCAGATCCGCATGCTCATGAGGAAGATCGGGAATAATTACTCCCTTGACCGCTGTTCCTTCTACATCTCTAAAGAAGTTTTCGAGCCCATATTGGAATAAGGGGTTGAAATAGGTCATGATGACCAAAGGAACACTTGTCTCTAAGTGCTGGATCGTTTGCACCAGTTCCTCTGTTGTCGTCCCATGGGCTAAACTTCGTAGTCCCGCCTCTTCAATCACAGGACCATCTGCCACCGGATCTGAAAAAGGAATACCAACCTCAATGGCTGAGACACCAAGCTTCTCCAAGAATTGGATGGTTTCCTGCAAACCTGCCAAGCCTTTTTCATGATCTCCTGCCATAATATACGGAACAAAAATCCCTTGCTGCTGGTCTTTCAGCTTTTGTAAATGCTCTGTTAAGGTCTTTCCCATCTTACTCTCCTCTCTCTTGTTCTAGGCGGTCTTTGACTTGTACCACATCTTTATCCCCACGACCTGATAAGCAAACGATCATGGATTTTTCAGGACCCATCTCCTTAGCCAACTTCACCGCATAGGCGATAGCATGGCTCGATTCCAGAGCTGGAATGATTCCTTCTACTTTTGAAAGCAATTGAAAGGCTTCTAGGGCTTCTTGGTCTGTCACAGGCACATAGGTTGCCCGCTTGATGTCATGGAAATAAGAATGCTCTGGCCCAATTCCTGGATAATCGAGACCTGCTGAAATCGAGAAGGCTTCTAAAATCTGTCCATGGGCATCCTGTAACACATCCATCAAGGCACCGTGAAGGACTCCCGGACGCCCCTTGGTCAAGGTGGCTGCATGCTGGTCTGTATCTACCCCAAGGCCAGCAGCTTCTGCCCCATACATGGCAACAGAGGTGTCCTCAACAAAAGGATAAAAGAGCCCAATGGCATTCGATCCGCCTCCTACACAGGCTAGGACGGCATCTGGTAGCGCACCATCATTTTGCTCTGCAAATTGGCGTTTGGCTTCTCGACCGATGACACTTTGAAAATCACGGACAATTTCTGGGAATGGATGAGGTCCTAGAGCAGAACCCATGATATAGTGGGTATCCTCCACATTTGCTACCCAAGCTCTAAGAGCAGCATTGACCGCATCCTTGAGGACACGCGACCCATCTGTTACTGATTGAACCTTGGCGCCCAACAATTCCATCCGAAAGACATTGAGAGCTTGGCGTTTGACATCTTCTTCCCCATGTAGATGGTGCATTCCATATCAAATAAAGCAGCAGCCGTTGCCGTTGCAACACCGTGCTGTCCAGCCCCTGTTTCTGCGATGATCTTCTTTTGCCCATCCGGTGTGCCAACAAAACCTGTCCTAGGGCATTATTAATTTTATGAGCCCCTGTGTGGTTGAGGTCTTCTCTTTAAGAAAGATCTTGGCTCCACCGACATACTTGGTAAGATTTTTAGCGTAATAGAGCGGTGTTTCCCGACCGACATATTGTTTCAGAAGCTGATCCAATTCTGTTTGAAAAGAAGGATCTGCTTGACTTTCTCTATAGGCTTCTTCTAATTCTAAAACTGCTGTCATCAAGGTTTCAGGGACAAATCGTCCCCGAACCGCCCGTAAAATCCGTTTTTATCTGGTTGTTTATATGCCATGCTTGACCCTTTCTATAAATCGTTTTATCTTTTCTTGATCTTTTTTCCATTTGTCTCGACCCCACTGGATACATCCACCGCATAAGGATGAAAGAAGCGAATGGCATCTGCTACATTATCTACCGTCAAGCCTCCTGCAATAAAGAAGGGCTTTGTGAAATTTTGGGTTTCGAGCTTTTGCCAGTCAAAAGTCTGCCCACTTCCTGCTACAGGAGCATCAAAGAGCAGATAATCGGCACTGGTCTCAGAAAGAGCTGTATCTTTCCCCACTTGAACAGCGCGAATCGTTTGTTGGGGAAACTCTTGCAAGATGGTTTCATCCATCGATCCATGCACTTGTATCAGGTCCAAGCCCACAACTTGGCAAGCTTGCTCCACTTCTTCTCTTTGTGGTGATACAAAAACACCGACTTTTGAACCCCTTTGGAATCCCTGTAGCCAACTCCCGGGCTTGCTCCAGCGTCACTTGCCGTTTGCTTGGTGCAAAGACAAAACCAATGTAGTCCGCACCAGCTTCAACAGCTGTCTGGACAGCTTCTGGAGTGGACAGTCCGCAAATTTTAACCTTTGTCAATCTGCAACTCCTTTACTTTTTCAGCCACATTGTCTGCCTTCATGAGGGCTGTCCCAACGAGAATACCATTAAAATAAGGAGCCAGCATGCGCGCGTCTGCTGCTGTGAAAATAGCAGACTCAGAGATGTAGACCGGTTCTTGTTCAAAATTGGTCGCTAATTCAAGGCTAGTATGGAGATCTGTCTCAAAGGTCACCAAGTTGCGATTATTGACCCCGATGATCTGAGCCCCAATCCGGTGAGCGACCTTTAGTTCTGTCAGATTATGGGTCTCCACCAAGACCTCAAGGCCAAGATGGGTCGCAAAATCGAAGAGTTCTTTCAGACGAGCCTCTGGTAAGGCTGCAACTATCAACAAGATCACGGTCGCCCCTGCGTTTCGCGCCCGAATTATTTGCTTTTCATCCACAATGAAATCTTTATTGAGGGTGGGGATACGTACTTGACTAGATATTTCCCGGAGATACCCGATACTACCCTTGAAAAACACTTGATCGGTCAAGACAGAAATCATCACGGCCCCATTTTCTTCGTAAGTCTTAGCCTGCGCGACGATATCCACATCGACATGAATATCTCCCAGACTCGGGCTTGCCTTTTTCACCTCTGCGATGATCTGAAGCTTTTCTGGATGACTCTTTAGGTAATCATACAAGCGGTAGGTCTCGCGCAAAGGTTGGAGTTCCTCTTCTTTCATCGCAGCCACTTCACGCGCCTTTTCCTTTAGAATCTTTGGCAAGAATTCTTGACTCATTTTTGATACTCCTGTAATAATCTCAATTTCTCAAGGGCAGCCCCACTGGCAATCACTTCACGTGCCAAGGCAATTCCCTCCTTGATAGAATCTACCTTGCCGTTGGCATAAAAACCAAGGCCTGCATTTAAGACCGTCACCTCTAAGAAGGGACTCGCTTCATTCTTCAAGACACTGAGCAAAATTTCCGCATTGCGTTTGGCGTCTCCACCTCGTACTTGATCAATTTCGATGCGCTCCATTCCTATATCTTCTGGTTGAAAGCTGGATAAGGTAACTTGTCCATTTTCCAGAATAGCGAGCTGGGTTTCTCCATCAAGGCCTGCCTCATCCAAACCTTGTGGACCACTCACCACCACTGCGCGTTTCCTTCCCAAATTCTTTAGAATTTCCGCCGTACTTTCCAGCATATCTGGACGACTGGTTCCCAATAGCTGGGTTTCTAGAGGAATCGGATTGATAAGAGGACCGGTTAAGTTCATCACCGTTGGAACCCCTAGCGCCAAGCGAGCGGGCATAATATAGCGCATGCCAGGGTGCAAATTTTTGGCAAATAGGAAGACAATTCCCGCCTTTTCAAACACTCGTCCCAAGTCTTCTGGACCCAAATCAAGGTTAATTCCTAGAGCTTCTAGTACATCCGCAGAACCGGATTTAGAAGAGATCGAACGATTTCCGTGTTTCGCCATCTTGATGCCACCACCAGCAAGGACGAAGGCAGCTGTTGTTGAAATGTTGAAACTATAAGAACGATCGCCCCCAGTTCCACAATTGTCCATCGCTCCTTGAACTTCTGTAGGAATAGCGACTGCATAAGCCTGCATCACTTTTGCAATAGCCGTCCGCTCTTCAACCGTTTCTCCCTTCATTTTGAGACCTAGAAGAAGGGCCGTCACCTGGGCTTCTGAAGCACGACCAGCAACGACTTCCTCCATAGCAGCTTCTAACTCTGCACTGGTTAGATCCATTCCTTCCGCCACTTTTGCAAGCACTTGTTTCATCTTCCGCTCCTTGACTAGTTTGACAAAATTTTCGATGGTCTTGAGCCCATCTGGCGTCCCGATACTTTCTGGATGGTATTGAAAACCATAAATCGGTAAGCTGCGGTGTTGAATTCCCATAATGGCTTGATCATCCGTCGTCCGAGAGGTAATGACAAAATCCTCTGGCATGTCTTCAATCGTCAGCGAATGATAGCGCATGACTGGGACTTCTTTGCGACACCCGCGTATAGCGGAGATGGAGCTTCTAGCTGGATCTGGCTTTGTTTGCCATGCATGACCTGTGGTGCCAATCCCAAGCGCCCTCCAAAACTTCCGCAATCGCTTGATGCCCCAAGCAAATCCCCAAGATTGGTTTGATCCCCGCGAAATCTCGAATCATCTCCTCCATCTTGCCCGCATCCTTTGGCCAACCTGGACCTGGAGAAAAGACCAAGGCATCTGCTTCTTGGGCAACTTGGTACAAATCCGGATCATCATTTCGAAGCACCTGGACCTCATCAAATTTTCCGATATACTGTGCTAAATTATAGGTAAATGAATCGTAATTATCGACTAATAAAATCATCCTTCTTCTCCAATCCTTGTCATCGATTTTGCCTTATTGACGGTTTCTTGGTATTCATTTTCAGCGATCGAATCATAAACGATTCCTGCTCCGGCCTGCACATAAGCCTTCTTATTTTTGAGGATCATGGTTCGAATCGCAATAGCAAAATCAAGATCCCCGTCACAGAGAGATAGCCAATAGCCCCGCATAGACGCCTCGTTTCTCTTTTTCTGCCTCATAGATTCGCTTCATGGCTCGAATCTTGGGAGCACCCGAAACGGTCCCCGCTGGAAGAGTTGCCTTCAGAGCCTCAATGGAGGCTAGTCCAGGAAGCAATTGACCCTTGACCACACTCGTCAGGTGCATCACATAACGGAAGAACTCCACTTCCATATATTTGGTCACTTCAACCGACCCATTTTGGGCGATACGCCCAATATCGTTTCGCCCTAGATCCACCAACATCCGGTGTTCTGCGACTTCTTTTGGATCCCCTGCCAAATCAGCTGCCAATTGCCGATCACTCTCTTCATCGAGCCCTCTGGGACGTGTGCCCGCAATGGGATTGGTCGTCACCACTCGGTCCTTGACCGACACCAGACTTTCTGGACTAGCACCGATAATTTGGTACTCCCCAAAATCATAAAAGTAGAGATAATTCGAAGGGTTGGTCACGCGCAAATTGCGGTAATAATCCAATGGTTTACCTGAAAAATCAGCTGAAAAACGTTGACTAAGCACGCATTGGAACATATCCCCTTTTCGAATATAGTCCCGCGCTAGGGCCACCATTTCCTCAAACTCTTTTTGCTCCAAATGATTGTGGAAATGAAGTGCATGCAGATCCTTGTCCTGAAACTCTTCTTTTGCAGGTCTTGCCAACTGTGCTAATACTTGCTCCAAGCTCGACGCTTGCTCTGCTTCACTCCGTCCACTATAGAGGTTCTCTTCCACCACATAGACCTTTTCCTTTTTGTGATCAAAAATCACATAGCTCTCATATAAGAAAAAGTGGAGATCTGGGGTGCCGATCGTATCTTCAGGAATGGAACCAATGTTCTCATAGAGGCCAATCAAGTCATAGCCGACAAATCCAATCGCCCCACCGTTAAAAGGAAGTTCTTCTGAAGTTTTCGTTTTGACCGTGATGCGGTTCAAAAGTCCAAAGGATCCTCTTCAACAATTTGATCATTGTAATAGAGGACGCCATGTTCAAACTTGACTTCACTGACTGGCCGATAGGCTACAATTGAAAAACGCGCATTCTCTTTTTCACGAGGGATCGACTCCAAGATCATTTTATGGGGCGCATCCAAACGCATATAAGCCAAAATTGGACTCAACACATCAGCAGATAAAACTTTTTCATATCAGAAACCTCTCTTCTAGAACTCTTTTATTCTAATGAATTCAACCGCACCCTGGCTGTCTAAGACGATCACGGTTATCCCATCGCTCTATTTCCGCTTTGGGATCAATGTGCCTAAGCTCGCTTCGCTTGCTAAGGCACATAGAAAAGCCCTCACACAAAAACTGTGTGAGGGCGTAGTGTCCGCGGTGCCACCTCTTTATAGGGAAAAATAGCTGGTCTCTCCCTACATCTCTATCTCCTCTATCAAGGAGTTGCACGGTAAGGGTGCCAACCGAATTCACATGGGTTAGAATTCATTGATAACAACAGTCCAATTTTCATCAGTCGCTATTGCTTGTTCACAATTCCCACAAGCTCCCTGAAAATAGCTGACTCATTACTTTTCTGTTGCTACCATTATAACCCTTTTTCTTAGAAAGTCAATAAAATTTTTAGTCTTTTTTATACTTTTTCTACACTAATTTAATAAAATCAGCTCAAAGAGCCCTAGTGGCACGTCCTTTTATCCCAACAATAGGATACTCAACAAAGCTAAAATTGCAGGACCACCTTGGGTCAAGATAATCTTTTATTGGCTGTCATCGCACCGTAGGCTGCAGCTCCAATAATAAAAAGCACAAAAATCGTAACAACTTCACTATTTTTAGAGACAAACAATCCATACAAGAGGAAGACACCAATCAAGGCATTGTATATCCCTTGATTCTTAAATAAAGAGGTCACAGATGGGCGAGCGAGTTCTTCTTTATCCATGTTGAAAACCCGACTTGTGGTATCAGATGTGGTTCTGATGCTCTCCAAATAAAAAATATACAAATGCTCCAGTGCAGCAAGACTTGCTAAAATAATCGTCAGTAATGACATCGTAGATTCTCCTTTTATTCAACTGTTATTTGTTCAATGCCAGATACTAATTTGTCCAGCAGGTAAGAAAATTGCTCTTGTTCTTGAGCAGTCAAAATCCGACTCATCTGTTCTTTCACCGCCACATGATAGCGAGGGGATGTTTGACCAAACGATTATAGGCCGTATCCGTCAAATGAATTAAGATTTCCCGCTGATTCTTTGGATTTCGACTCCGATGGACAAATCCTTCCTTTTCTAATATTTTGAAATGTCGGGTTAAAGCCGCTGGATCAATCTGCAAGCGCTCCTGAACCGCGATCTGATTGCAAGGCGCTTGTTCTAACAAATCCTGCAAGATTTGGTAACGTGTTAAGCTAATCCCTAGGCGCTTTTCAAATAACTGTGTAGTTGATTGATCTGCCAAGCGTAGTTGGTAGAGCAAATCATTTATTTCTGCCATGTCCCTTCCTCTATTCATTTTTGATAAATCAATAATTGACTAATCAATTATAAAGCATTTCATATCCTCTGGCAAGAAAAAGAGCTTGCACTATTCTTTCACACAAAAAAGCCGCCTGATTCGGCGACTCTTAGGGAGATTATTATGAAAAAGAAAAGTTTTAGGATTTTTCTAAACAAAGTTAGGAGGTCTTTGTTTATGCTTCTATTATAGCGGACATTTCTTAAAGAAAGCTTACGACTTTATTTCAAAATGAAAACAAATTCTTTACAGATTCTTTTCAGCGTTTAAAATAGCTGGGATATCTAGTAAGGTGTTCATCTGATGATTGCCTTGATAGTCAGACGTCAAGAAATTGATACTCTGAATCTGGCTATTTCTTGCAAAGTCAATATCCAGGCTCCGATCCCCAATATAGTAGGTCTTTTCTGGCTCCAACCCGTACTTCTCCATCAGATACATGGCAGCTTCTGGGTCAGGTTTGCGAGAAAAACCACTTTGACTGGTCAAAATCTCTGTAAAAAAGATTCTAAACCCAAGTCCCGCAGGATGACAAAGGCATTCTCTCCCTTATGGGTATAGACAAACTGCTCAATTCCAGCTTCTTGTCCCCAGGATAGGATATCACGCGCCCCATCCATCAGAAGGACCTGGGCATTTTCTCCGCCAGACTTTCTGCTCGGCGATGATTCAAGTCCGTCACATCCAGATGATACTCCTCCGCCACGGCTACTAAAAGATCTTGAACCGAATGCTTCAAGATGAAATCTTTAATGCTGGCTCGGTCAAAGGGAAGCTGATAAGTTGCATAGGTCTCCTCAAGACCTGCTAAAATAGCATCATAGGAATCCAGCAAGGTCCCATCCAAATCCCAAATAAAGGCTCGTTTTGTCATTTTTCTCTCCTACTTTTCGTCTATAAAGTTGACTCAAAAATAGCCAACGGAAGCCATTGTCGAGCAGTGTCCCCGTCCAGACCCCTGGAAGGCCAAAGCCAAGGGTTACTCCAAGCAGATAACCGGCTCCAATTCGAATGACCCACATGCCAATCGTCGTCGCATAAAATGGAAGCTTCCCATTTCCCAAGCCTTGCCAAACAGCTGTATAGATGACCGTTCCTGCTGTAAACGGCGTTCCTAACAAAGAAAAGAGGACAACCGATAAACTAGCTTCTACTGCTTTTGTATCTTGTGTGTAGAGATGGGTCAGAAGAGTGCCACCGAAAAAGATTCCCAAGGCAATGGGTAACATTAACACGAAGGACAAGCAGTAAGACTGCTTTCGAAGGCGGGCAATCTGCTCAAGATCACCTTCACCCAGGCTCCGTGCTACGAGCATGACCGTCGCTGTGGCCACCCCAAACACAGGCATGTAGTTAAACTGGGTCAAGGTCTCTCCGATAGCATTTCCTGCGACTGCCTCGGTCCCAAAAGCAACCACGATCGCAATGATTACCACATCTCCAGCCCGCATCATCAGCCGCTCTCCGGCCGCTGGAAGTGCTAAGTTCAAGAGCTTACGATCCAATCCCCAACCAAGGGGGCAAAGGGTAGCTGGACCTTTTGCCACAAGAGGATGACGCCCACCAGACGGGCCAGCACTGTCCCCAAAGCTGCACCAACAATGCCCCAACCAAAAGGAAAATGGCCACAGAGGAGAACAGAGCGTTTAATAGATTGGTCAATAGGCTCACATACATAGGAAGGCGTGGATTGTTGGCCACCCGAACCAAGGAGCCCAAGGTCGTCATCAATCCTAAGAGAACTATGGTCCCGCCAACCAAGGAAAGGTAAATCCCCCACTTTCGGCTACTGCAGCTTCAGTCCCCAACAGCGAAATCATCTGGCGTCCAAATAACAGCGATGCCCCTCCTAAGAGAGCACTCAACAGTAAGGTCACCTTCAGTGACTCTGTCGCATGGTAGGCAATGTTTTCTTGATTTTTTCACCCAAGCTTTTGGACATGACACTGGCAACTGCCGCACCCAGTGCCAAAAGATGGCTTGATAGATGGTGATGATGTTTCCTGCGACGGAAACACCTGAAATGGCAATCAAACCCAGGTGAGCTACTAAATAAGAGTCCACCATGCCCATCAGCATTTGTAAGAAATTTTCACCCATGGCAGGAAGGGCGATATTTAAGATTTTTTGTATGAATTCATGCGTATATAAAAGAGCCAAACGGCTCTTTTGATCTTTCTAATACAGAGAATTAAAGTCCCAAGTAGTCTTCTACGGCTGCTTGCATGTCTTTGGCTGCCACGCTTGTACGATGGCGAACCGGTGCAGTTTCAAGGCCGTCTACAGCCGGTGGCACAGGAACACCTGAGAGTGTGTGTAATTTAGCCAAGGCTTCGAAATCGCCTAGACCTGTCTCGCCTGTCACCGCTTCTACTGCTACAACTGGGAATTTGTAAGGACTTGCTGTAGAGGCAATGACTGTTTTAGCAGTATCCCCTGTTTGGGTCCGGTATTTTTGATAAACGGCTGATGCTACGGCTGTATGAGGGTCTTCGATGTAATCAGACGCTTCATAGACCCGTTTGATCTCTGCAGCAGTTTCTGCTTCATCTGCGTATGCAGCCGCAAACAAATCTAAGATGTCTGCATCAAAGTTGGACAATTGGTACTGACCTGTTGCAAGGAGGCTTTCCATCAATTCTTTGGTCTTTGTGGCATTATTGCCTACCAAGTGGAAAATCAAGCGTTCCAAGTTTGAAGAGACCAAAATATCCATCGATGGACTGGTGGTCACCTTGAACTCACGTTTCTTATCATAGACATGTGTTTTGAAGAAGTCTGTCAAGACATTGTTTTCATTTGACGCACAGATCAATTTCCCAACTGGAAGACCGATTTGTTTGGCATAGAAAGCTGCCAAGATATTTCCAAAGTTTCCTGTTGGGACGGTAAAGTTGACTTTTTCTCCCGCTGTGATTTGGCCTGTCTTCACCAATTGCGCATAGGCGTATACGTAATAGACAACCTGAGGCACCAAACGGCCAATGTTCATAGAGTTGGCTGATGAGAATTGCATCTTGTTGGCTGCTAATTTTTCACGGAGCGCCACATCGTTGAACATATGTTTGACATTGGTTTGGGCATCGTCAAAGTTTCCATCAATGGCGATGACATGGGTATTGTCCCCAGTTTGAGTGGTCATTTGCAATTCTTGCACCTTGCTGACACCGTCTTTTGGATAAAAGACAATAATTTCAGTACCTGGAACATCGGCAAAACCTGCCATAGCAGCTTTACCAGTGTCCCCGGATGTCGCTGTCAAGATGACGATTTTATTTTCCAGACCGTGCTTTTTAGCTGCTGTTGTCATGAAGTAAGGCAAGATCGACAAAGCCATATCTTTAAAGGCAATGGTAGAGCCGTGGAAAAGTTCCAAGTTGTATTGACCATCGAGTTTGACAAGCGGAGCAATGGCTGGCGTATCAAACTTGCTGTCATAGGCATGAGAAATACAGTAGTCCAATTCTTCTGCCGTAAAGTCGTCCAAAAAGGCTGACAAGACAAGCTTAGCCACTTCTTGGTAAGAAGCGTCTTTGAGGGTGTTAAAATCTAGCTCCACTTGAGGATAAGAGACCGGAGTAAACAAGCCGCCATCTGTTGCCAAACCTTGAAGGATGGCTTGACTAGCTGTTACAGTATTTTTTTATCTCGTGTTGATTGATAAACTAATGTCATGACTGTTTCATTCCTTTACTAGTAGTCTTTTCATTATATCATAAATGTCAGAAAATTTAACGGCTTTTCGCCTAATCTTGGCAAAGGTCGGCAAACAGAATCAAGATAAAAGAGAGCAGGAGCAACCATTTTGCCCCTACTCCCAGATAAATCTTGTCTACCCTTGTCTTTCCCGTTCGATCAAGCCAATCCCAACTCTGCTAAAACAGATGGGAAGTCTTTCTTCAAGCTTTCAAGAGCTACCGTTACTTCTTGACGAGTTTGGTTATTTTTCACAGTGACTTGACCACTTTCAACCTCACTGCTTCCTAAAGTAATCAAGGTTTTGGCCGCAAAGACATCTGCTGACTTAAATTGTGCCTTGAGCTTACGTCCAAGATAGTCACGTTCTGCCTTGAAACCTTGGATTCGAAGGGCTTGAACCAAGCTAAGCGCTGTTTCATTGGCCTCATCTCCTAGAACGGCAATATAAGCATCTAATCCTGTTTCGATCGGTAATTCAATGCCTTTCTTTTCAAGAACGAGAAGGATCCGTTCCACACCGATACCAAATCCAAAACCAGCTGTCGCAGGGCCACCGAAGTATTCCACCAAACCATCATAGCGACCACCCGCACAGACTGTCAATTCATTGCCTTCAATTTCTGTAATGAACTCAAAAATCGTGTGGTTGTAGTAATCCAAGCCACGCACCATATTGGTATCGATGACATAGGCTACCCCCAAGTCTTCTAACATCCGACGAACCGCATCAAAATGCGCTTGGCTTTCTTCATCTAGATAGTCTAGGATGGAAGGAGCCTGTTCAACCGCCGCCTTGTCTTCTTTTTCTTTTGAATCCAAGACACGAAGCGGATTTTCTTCTAAGCGACGTTGGCTGTCCTTAGACAATTGGTCCTTCATTGGCAAGAGATAATCAATCAAGGCTTGACGATAAGCCTGACGACTGGCAGGGCTTCCCAAGGTGTTCAAGTGCAAGGTCACATTGTCAATCCCTAATTCTTTCAGGAATTGCGCTGCCATGGCAATGGTTTCGACATCCGTTGCAGGATTGCTCGATCCAAAGCATTCTACCCCAATTTGGTGGAATTGACGCAAACGACCTGCTTGAGGACGTTCATAGCGGAACATTGGACCTATGTAATAGAACTTACTTGGTTTTTGTACCTCAGGCGCAAAGAGTTTATTTTCTACATACGAGCGGACAACAGGAGCTGTTCCTTCTGGACGAAGCGTGATATGACGGTCTCCTTGTCATAGAAGTCATACATTTCTTTGGTAACGATATCCGTCGTATCCCCTACTGAACGGCTGATGACTTCATAATGTTCGAAGATCGGTGTGCGGATTTCATCATAATTGTATCGCGCAAAGACCTTGCGTGCAAAGCCTTCTACATATTGCCATTTCGCTGAATCGCCAGGAAGGATATCCTGGGTCCCTTTTGGTTTTTGTAATTTCATAGCCTTCATCCTTTGTCTTACTTTTGCCTCTATTTTACCACAAATTCGAAGAGAAATGGAGGCTTGACCGAATTTCCTTCGTTCAACACGTTCAAAACATCTTTCTCTTCTTGCCTTATCGGCCGAATTATGAGAAAATGGAAGCCATACTACACTGAAAGGATCTTGCGATGAGAGAGGATATCAAAATCAATGACCGCGCCCTCGCACTAGAGAAGTCGTTAATCGAAAAATTGGAGCTTGTATTTGATACCGATGTTGAGTTAGATGTCTATAACCTAGGACTGATCTACGAGATCCATCTAGATGAAGCCGGTACTTGCAAGGTGGTCATGACCTTCACCGATACGGCTTGTAGCTGTGCTGAGAGCCTTCCGATCGAAATCGTCGCTCGCCTAAAAGAAATTGAGGAGATCGAAGATGTCAAGGTTGAAGTGACTTGGTCACCCGCTTGGAAAATTACACGGATCAGCCGATACGGGCGCATCGCCCTTGGCCTTCCACCACGATAATAAGCATTACCTTTTAAAAAATGCATTCAACTAATAAAGGAAGGCCTCTTTGGAAATCCGATCCACAATAAAAACGAGGAACACCAACTCTGCCATCAGAGTTTGTTCCTCGTTTTTATAATGTTTGAATCCATTCAAACTTTTTCACTGCCAGAATGGACTAAGCCTCGTCAACTTTTGGTTCTGGAAGGATTTGATACAACACAATTCCAAGAATGGTTGACGTTGCCACACCCGTGATTTGAAGACCACCGAGGTCAATCATCAAACCACCGATCCCTGATACTAGGATCACACTTGCAATCAAGAGATTCTTTTTATTATCAAAATCAATCTTATGTTCAACTAAAATTTTCAAACCGCTAGCAGCGATAACCCCAAAGAGGGCAATAGACAAGCCTCCCAATACAGGAGTTGGAATGGAGTGCAAGAGTGCTGATAGCTTCCCAATAAAGCTCATGACAACCGCAATCACTGCTGCGCCTGAAATAACGTAAACTGAGTAGACCTTACTAAGGGCCATAACCCCAATGTTTTCCCCATAAGAGGTTACCGGAGGAGCTCCAAAGAATCCAGCAATAATCTGTGCCAAGCCATCTCCAGTAAGCGTATGGTCAAGCCCTGGATCCTTGAAGTAATCACGCTCAGTCAAACTATTTAAAACCATGAGGTGACCAAAATGTTCCGTCATGGTCACAAAGGCAATCGGAGCCATGGTCAAAATCGCACTTGGATAGAGTTTAAAGCTATAATCTACAAATGGAATGTCAAAGTTTGGAACTTGAATCCAATGCGCCGCACTTACCTCTGAGAAATTGACAAAACTATGTCCTGTCAGCAAACCAAGAGCCAATGAGAAAATATAGCCCACAATTAATCCAAGTAAAATTGGGACGACACCGACAATCTTCTTGCCATACATGTTAAATAGGATAACCGCAAAGAGGGTCACCATCGAAATCAATAGAGCATAGCCGCTGTAGCTATTATTTAAGGTTGTCGCATCAGTGACGGCATTCTTCGCAAGACTCAAACCAATTACCATGATAATGGGACCAACCACGATTGGTGGAAGGACCTTATTAATCCAATCTTTACCCGCATGCTTAACAATCAGAGCTACAAACAAGTAGACCAAACCGCCCGCCATGGCACCTTGGGCAACCGCTGCGATTCCATCTGTCTTCATCAACATCTGCATAGCAGCAATATAAGCAAAACTAGATCCCATGTAGGCTGGAATCTTATACTTGGTCACGGTTAAGTGAGCCAAGGTCCCCAAACCAGATGAGAACAAAGCAATGGCAGGATCAATCCCAACCAAAATCGGCACCAGCACTGTCGCCCCAAACATGGCAAACAAATGCTGGAAAGATAAACCAATCAATAAACCAGGTTTTGGCATATCATTCACATCATATTTAACGTCATTCACGATCGTAAAACCTCCTAAAATTAAGATGCGACAAGCTATGGCTGAACAAAAACGTCTACCTTCGATGACCAAATCGTAAGGATGGACTCCCTGCTTCCATCATCGACGATTTCTTTTTATCAAACCACTTTTCAATATACAAAAAATCCCCCACAACAAGGAGATACACAAAATATAGGCTGGTCTTCCCAGGCCTTTCATTTCCATAGCTCCTTGCCTGCCTCTCTGGACAGTATTAAAGGATTGATTCGATTAGCCACAATTATAGCAAATTATAGACGGATTTACAAGAAAAATGACAGATGATACACTCAAATCCCCAAAAGTAATATTCATACGCTTCAGCGACAGGGTTAAAAATAGCGACTTTGAGCCAAAAAGAGGCTGGGACAAAAGTCCTAGCCTCTCAATTATTTTTGGATTGTCGAGCAAGATGCAGTGGTTGAGTGGGCTCTACTACACTGATTTCATCAGCTTTACAGCCCTACTCAACTGTGCGGAGGTGGGACGACGAAATCGAATTCTAACGAATTACCGATTTCTGTCCCACTCTCTCTTTGGACAAAGTCGTCCTTGTAATTACTGTTTACCAGACTGTTCCATATTCCAGAAGTCGGTCACAGCACCACGTGATGCGGAAGAAACGATATGGGCGTATTTACCGAGAACCCCACGGCTATACAGTGGTGGCAAGGTTGTTTCAGCCTTGCGTTTCGCCAACTCTTCGTCTGAGACGTGCATGGTGATTTCTTTAGTATCTTGGTCAACTGTTACCAAATCCCTGTATGGAGGTAGGCGATTGGACCGCCGACCTGAGCTTCAGGCGCGATATGTCCAACAACGAGACCGTAAGTCCCACCTGAGAAACGACCGTCTGTCAAGAGGGCCACCTTGTCCCCTTGGCCTTTCCCAACGATCATAGATGACAAGGACAGCATTTCCGGCATACCAGGACCACCCTTAGGTCCTACAAAACGAACAACAACAACGTCGCCATCCACGATTTCATCCGAAAGAACCGCTTCAATGGCAGCTTCTTCGGAGTCAAAGACCTTAGCAGGACCCGTGATGTTACGAACTTTCACACCTGATACTTTGGCGACTGCCCTTCTGGAGCCAAGTTCCCTTTCAAGATGATCAATGGACCATCCGCACGTTTTGGATTTTCAAGTGGCATGATAACTTTTTGACCCGGTGTCAAATCAGCAAAGGCTTCTAAGTTCTCAGCCACCGTTTTACCAGTACATGTGATGCGATCCCCATGAAGGAACCCATTCTTAAGAAGGTATTTCATAACGGCTGGCACACCACCGACATTGTAAAGGTCTTGGAAGACGTATTGACCAGAAGGTTTTAAGTCTGCCAAGTGAGGCACGCGCTCTTGGAAATCATTGAAGTCTTCAAGGGTCAAGTCCACATTGGCTGCGTGAGCAATCGCGAGCAAGTGAAGAGTGGCATTGGTGGAACCACCTAGCGCCATGGTCACGGTAATAGCATCTTCAAAGGCTTCACGGGTCAAGATGTCAGATGGTTTCAGTCCCATTTCCAGCATCTTGACAACAGCACGACCTGCTTCTTCGATATCGGCCTTCTTATCCGCTGATTCAGCAGGGTGAGAAGACGAACCTGGCAAGCTCATCCCAAGGACCTCGATCGCTGTCGCCATGGTGTTGGCCGTATACATCCCACCACAGCCACCAGGGCCAGGGCAGGCGTTACATTCCAGTTGCTTCACTTCTTCAGCCGTCATATCACCGTGATTCCATTTCCCAATTCCTTCGAAAACAGAAACCAAGTCGATATCTTTCCCATCGAGATTCCCTGGAGCAATAGTCCCACCATAAGCAAAGATCGCTGGAATATCCATATTTGCAATGGCAATCATCGAACCAGGCATGTTCTTATCACAGCCCCGATGGCTACAAAGGCGTCGACGTTGTGACCGCCCATAGCCGCTTCGATAGAATCCGCAATGATATCGCGAGAAGTTAAGGAGAAGCGCATTCCTGGAGTCCCCATAGCGATCCCGTCCGCAACCGTAATAGTGCCAAATTGGACTGGCCAAGCACCTGCATCTTTCACGCCATCTTTGGCCAATTTTCCAAAATCGTGGAGGTGGATGTTACAAGGGGTATTTTCCGCCCATGTCGAAATCACTCCGACAATCGGTTTCTCAAAACTTTCATCGGTCATTCCCGTCGCGCGAAGCATGGCACGGTTGGGAGATTTTACCATGCTATCGTAGACACTACTACGATGGCGTTTGTCTAATTCTGTCATGTCATTCCTCTTGTTATATTTTTTACCATTATAGCATAAAAGAAGGCCCAAAGACAGATCCAAACTTTGAGATCAACCAGGGAGAAGAAACTTTTCCCAAAAATTTCAATTTTTTGTCAAGTAACTTTACTTTACAAAAAAGTTTTGTTATACTGTTAAAGTTGATGAAAATCAAACCTAATTGAATTTATATCTTAAAAGGAGAATAACGAAATGGCAGTACCTGCACGTCGCACATCAAAAGCGAAGAAAAACAAACGTCGTACGCACTACAAAGTAACAGCTCCATCTGTAAACTTTGACGAAGCAACTGGAGATTACTCACGTTCACACCGTGTATCACTTAAAGGATACTACAAAGGACGTAAGATCGCTAAAGCTGCATCAGCTGAATAATAGAAGGAGATACCATGCGCGTAAATATTACACTTGAACACAAAGAATCTGGTGAACGCTTGTACCTTACTTCTAAAAACAAACGTAACACTCCAGACCGTCTTCAATTGAAGAAATACTCACCAAAACTTCGCAAACACGTTGTGTTTACAGAGGTGAAATAGGGGTTCACTACACGTCAATAGATGTTAGAAACCTTGATTTTAAGCGATTCTTGAAATTCTAAATTTCACTACATTGCAATATAAATCAACCGAATCACTACCTTTTCACTACCTTTTTGAAATAAGAATAATGATTCGGATATATAAAAGAAGAGGAACTTTATTGTGAAGCTCCTCTTTTTGTTATGTGTTCTTTTCTCACAGATCGTATGACCTGGTTTGACACAGTTGGATTTCAGGTACTTTCAGTTTAGCTTTATATCAACCATCATCAAAATCCAACTATTTTCTTATTTTAAAAAATATGAATAAGTTTGATTGAATGAGGGAATTTCTTTAAATTTTTCTTAGCACCTATAAGTTAATAATACTATTCTTTAAATTATAGTTTATAATTATCTGATGTTTCAATGACCACAAAACAAAGTACAGCGAATCACTTCCTTTAGTCAAACATATAACTGAACAACATTGTTTATCTTCCTGCACTTTCATATTTTTTCAATCCTTTTCTAAAAATTGTACGACTGATAATAATCAAAAAACTGTAAAAACTATTTGATAGAAAAATAGGTTCAATGTATCTTTCCCTAAAAATATTAATACTGCAGGATTGGCAATTAATAAATTGGGAACAAATAACATAGTGATCAATCTGTTAATACCTGTAAAAATATTATATGGATACTTAGAAATTCCAATATAATTCAAAAATACATCTACTTTTGAAAATTTAGTTGGGAACCAAAATGAACTAATCGTTATTAGAAACCAAATTGAATAATATATAATACAACCACACATTAAAGAAAGGATATAAAATAATATTTTTAATGAATTTAAATGTACATTTAAATTTCCATAACTTATAAAAATGATCGCAAGACCAAAAAAGTATTCACGAATTGAACTAAATTAAATGATCTAAAAATATAGAACAACTGAGTATCAAACGGCCTCAATAAAATTTGATCCAAGTTACCACTCAAAATATCTGATTCTAAAATTCCCATACTTCTAATTAACAATCCCATCATAACTCCATCTACAATAGTGTAGGAACCTACCAAAAATAAAATTTGATAATAGTCCCAACCATTAAAAGAGTCTATGTTTAAGAAAATCAATCTAAAAAATACAATAGGTAAACCAATCCACAGTATCGACGAAAATAGACCACAAAAGAAGTCAAAATGAAAATTCATATCAGATTTAAAACCAAAATGAAGTAGCCTAAAAATTACTTTTATTCTAAACATTTTATCCTCCCACATTTGAGAAGTGCTCCACTCCTTTTCTCAATATGAATCTTGATATAATATAAAAAATGATGCACCAAATCAATTGAATACAAATAATTCTCAAATAGTCTATTAATTTATATGTATCATTACTAAACATCTGAAGCGGTTCATATACTAAGTATTTAAAAGGTAATACATCTAAAAACAGACGAAAATTATTTGAAAAAAACTTAAAGGCAATAATATTCCTGATAAAAACTGAATTACTATTTCTTTAACAGTAAGGACAAAAATATATTTTCTAACCAAAAGAAAGCATACCTACACAACATGATATTAAAAACCATAGAACCATAGATAGAATAATTGCAATACTTCCTAAAATAAGAATTTCAATGGTTAATAACTCATTCTTGTAATAAACACTGGAGAATAAAATGACAGGAATGATGATAAATAATAAATGAGCAAGCCTATCTCCAAGCATTTTACAAAAATAATACTTATAAAAAGTAACAGGTTTTATTAATATGCTAAAAAATTTCCTGAATGAACATCGTCATTGATTTCCCAATCAACTGGATAAAAACAAAATATGAAAAAATTATAGTCCCCAAATAGTATTGAACCATTGAGGTAAAATCATATCCTGCTATATTTATCTGGTTACTCTGATATATATACGTCCATAAAAATACTGATATCATAATTTGTATACTTGCCTGTAACATTAACAATAGTACACTTGATTTATAGTTCAAAATAGATCGAAATGATATCAGAATAATAGACATTTCTTTTTTCAATTGTGCTCCTTTTTGTAAAATAGTTTTGTAAAATAATTTCTTCTAAAGAAAGATTTGATATTTCAAAATCTTCTATATCTACAAGCTTATTGATTGATTCTAATGTCTCAAAGACAAAATCTCTAGGTATTTTTAGTATACATTCCGATTTTGTTTGAGAAATGACTACTACTCCTTTAACAGAGCATAACTCTGGTACCAAATCTAATGTCATTTTTATCTTTAAATATTTAAAATCAGAAAATTTAGATAAAATAACATCCATTGACTCCTGCAAAATAATTTTTCCTTTGTCAATGACGATTAATTCGTCACAAACAGACGAAATATCATCCATATCATGACTCGTTAAAATAATAGTAGTATGACATTCTTCATTCATTTTCTTTAAAAATGTTCTGATATCTTTTTAGACTGTATATCTAACCCTATAGTAGGCTCGTCTAAAAATAATATTTCCGGACTTGTTAAAGATGCCGCGATAAACTCCATTTTCATTTTTGTCCAAGAGAGAGGTCCGGACCTGCTGGTAAAGCTGATCTTTTACATTCAACAAATTGCTTAATTCCTGAATTCGTTCTTGTAAAATCGCCGGTTCTACCTCATATAAAGTACCAATCAATTGAAAATAATCCATAGCCGAAACATCTTGAAATAACTGTAATTTATTTCCTACTACTATTGAAATTTTTTTCTAAAATTTATACTTCTTTTAAATGGAATTTCTCCATTCACTTCTAATTTTCGGAACTAGGATAAAGAGTCCCAGTCAACATTTTAATCGTTGTGGATTTACCAGCTCCATTACTCCCAATAAAGCCAACTATACTCCCTCTCTTAATCGTAAAACTAATATCTTGAACAGCTCGAATCGTTATTTGATTACGTTTCAAAAATCTCTTGATAAATGGGAGTCTTGAATCAAAATTATAAAAATTTTTAGATAAATTCTGAGCATTAATAACTATTTCACTCATATATCTCTCCTTTCGATAAAATATATTTACTTGTACTTTTTCCATACTTTACCAAAATGCTAAAGATTGAGCTAAAATCTTCGGGATGGGTAAAATAATATTTGTCTTTAAAAGTTTCTCAAAACCTTCAAGGCGATTATTGAAATCATTAAATTTTGTATTGTCTAGCTGGTTGAATGTCTCTTTAATATCCATAAACTTTCTCCGTGATTCTTTATTTCACTTTATAAATAGAAGAGTGTCTATATATTTATAGATCCTCAAGAACTTGCATTTTATCAAGTATAAGTAGAATAGTATGTAAGGGTTTACATATTCATATTGTATGATTATTTAAGGAATCCGTCAATTTTCCACATTATTATATGACAAAATGTATTTTTAAAAATGCAAAAATCTATGAGCAAGATGTTTGACTTCCTTTTTAAAGTATATATACTTATATTAACCTTAGAAAAGAAAAAATGTTTGAACAGATATTCAATAATAATTACTTTTTTAAAATTAAAATTCGAACTTTAAATTTTTATCTTTTTATATTATTGAGTAACCTAAATTGCCCAATTTGTAAAATTTAGCTAGACAAAAAAGACATCCAAGAGAAATTTCTTAAATGTCTGTAAACGTTGATATAAGCGTGTTGATTAACGTTTTGATAATTGTGATGCTTTACGAGCTTTCTTAAGACCTGGTTTGGAAAGTATGAGTTTCAGTTGGACTAAAAATAGCGTCATATCAAGGCTTTTCAGAACGGAATCTACTGATTAATTTCATAAAATTTGAATCAGTATTTTTTAAACAGGGGAATAGTTTAGGTCTGTAAGAATTAACTTATACATTTACAAGGTTCATTCTGATCGACTTTATAACTGTCTAAGAAAAAGTAAAGATTCATACAGTATCTAGATTTTCCAAAAATTCTTTATCATCAAATATTATTAACAAAACTATCCAAACTAAATCCGATACATTGCTTCAAAGAATTCTTTAGTTGTTTGACTAGCGAGGTCTTTAATTAAAAAATTTTTAAAATAATTACCACCTTGACACATAAATTCTTGCTTTCCAAGTTTAAATGTGATATATTTATAACATAAATTTTAAGTGTTATATATTTATAACATAAAAAGGAGTCTATCGTGAAAAAAAGTCAAAAAATGCGTGGCCTCATTGCAATGATTGCCGTAGCTCTCTTTATTGATTTTATTGTTTTATTTGGTTCTAATCTTAGTTGGGGATCCAAGTTAGTTATTACTGGTATTTCAGTGTCAGGTCAAATTATAGCTATATGGAGCTGGCTACATATGAAACCACGGCCTCATAAGATTCAGAAAGGTGAGGGAAGACTATTTTTGACTTGTCTGCTAAGCTTTACACGATACTTTTTTTGCAGCAAGCATTTTTTATACAGTAGGGATTTGGGTTGCGACCCCAAGCGAAAGTTCTGGTATTAAAGAATGGATTTTGGGAATTGGTCTCGTTATTGAAGTGATTGTATTTGGTTTTTCTGTTTGAAAAATGTCAAGGAAACTCCGGACGAACGCTTTTATGCTAATTTAGCCAAGGCAGCTAGCTTGATGTTTGTTTTTATACTAGGCGCACTGATGATTCTAGCAGTTATCATTGGGTATATAGGGTCTCTCACTCTTCACATGGGCCAGATCTTTATTAGCATATCTGCCTTGATTTTCATCTTTGCGGTTGTCTATCTTATCTTGGAACGGAGAGGATAAGCATGGCCAAAGAAA
This sequence comes from Streptococcus sp. 2A/TPW/M5, assembly GCA_036663675.1. Taxonomy (GTDB): domain Bacteria; phylum Bacillota; class Bacilli; order Lactobacillales; family Streptococcaceae; genus Streptococcus. The sequence continues at coordinate 445,427 of JAYXUK010000001.1, forward strand.
GCAAGATTATTACTAATCTCAAATCTGTTCGTGAGTCCACAGGCCTGACCCAGCAGGAGTTAGCCGACCTCATCGGCATGCGACGCGAGACAATTCTGCACTTAGAAAATAACCGTTACAATCCTTCGCTGGAAATGGCTCTTAAAATTGCTCAAGTTTTTAATCTGAAAATAGAAGACCTCTTTGAACTCAGACAGAAAGAGGAAGCATAATTCTTTTCGAGACCTAGTATTAGGTTCATTGATTAATTAGGAATTGAAGCCAAAGGAAAAATCCTTTTAGTCGTGATAAAGAAGTTATTTCATTGATACCTAACTTACATTGCTTAAAGAGAAATAAAAATGGAACCCTAGTCATCCACTCTACTTATCCAAAGACATAAAACCTTCCTCATACAAAGGATAGACCTTCGACTTTCAGAAAAAAATCTTTCCCTGAAAATTTGGAATTTGAAACGATGAATATGCAAAAACAACCAGAAAAGAAACAGTTCACGACTGCTTCTTCTCTGGTTGTTTTTCATACTAACGATTTTTCCGACTTAATTGATAAGAGTACATCATAGGGATAAACACAATGGCGAGGAGGACCAGCACCAATACATAAGAAAGCGCGAATTGAAGGCCAGCTTCCAGTAGGAGGATCAAGCCTCCGAGGACCCACAACTTCCTGCCAAGCGATGGGTTTTGTTCCAGTTGTCTTCACTCTGTAAGGTCCAGGGTAGGCGGATCCCAACCGTATGGTTCACTTTTAGCTTAGGCATGTAGTTGCCCATGATCACAAAGATGAGCCCTAGCAAAGCAGAAACAAAAATAGAAGGATTGGTCGTAGAGCCTAGCGCCTTACTATAGATGAGATGGGAGACGATTAAGGAGACTATTGGAATCAACCAGTAGATTACTTTGACCATTTTCTCATTCATAGTACGGTTCTTAGGATCACGTCCGATTATAAAAATCACAAACAGATGCACCAAGAGAAGGAAAACAGGAAGACCAAACACAGCTAGTGCTTTCGATTGGAAGTTATTGGCCTGACCAGCAGCATTAAAGTGAATCGGGATTTGGTTAGGCAATTGTGACCAAATCATCAGCCCCCAAAGTATGGGAAAGAGTGTTACGGTAGAGGTTACAGTCAATAGGGTTTTATTCGTTTTCATCAGTAGAGTCTCCTTTCAAATCAACGAGCCAGACCATTAAATCCTCCAAGACTGAAGTATTGAGTTCATAGTAGATAAAATTCTTCTCTTTTTCCTCTCGAATTAAATCTGCCTGCTTGAGTATGCTTAAATGATGGGAAATGGTCGCTCCTGCTACATCAAAGTGGCCAGCGATATCGCCAGCGGATAATTTCCCTGCCTTTAGCAGCTCTAAGATACTTCTTCTTATCGGATTCGATAAAGCTTTAAATGTTTGCGCAAAATTCATTCTCTATCTTCTCCAATCTATTTAGATTTCTTTCTAAATAGATTCTAGTACTTTCGGATGGCTTTGTCAACTCTATTTAGAAAAAATTCTAAATAGTTTCTGTTGTAAAAATTTATCAGACCTAAGACCGATTCTTATAAACAGCGTCTTTTCTTAAGTTTTCTTTAAGAAATCAGCCTTATAATAAAACCATCAAATGAAGACCTCCTAACTTTGTTTGATAGAAAATCCTAAACTTTTTCATAATAATCTCCCTATAAGAGCCACCAAAACCGGTGGCTTTTTCTACGTACCTTTACGAGCATCAGCGAGTTTAGGTACGTTGACGCAGTTCGAACGTTAGCGAGAACTACGATCCTTAGAATGGAATAAGTAATTTTACTGTTTGGAATGATGATTAATGCATTTTGTCAGACTTAAGACCTATTTTTTAAACACAATCTTTTCTTAAGTTTTCTTTAAGCAAACCGCCTTATAATAAAACCATCAAATAAAGACCTCCTAACTTTGTTTGATAGAAAATCCTAAACTTTTTCATAATAATCTCCTATAAGAGCCACCAAAACCGGTGGCTTTTTCTACGTACCTTAGCAAACGTTAATGAGCTTAGTTATGTTGACGCAGTTCGAACGCTACGTTCCTTACGATTCATAGTGAGTCAAGTTCAATAGGGGCATAGACGAGTTTAGGTACGTTGACGCAGTTCGAACGATAGTGAGAACTACGGTCCCTACCCTTCATTTGTACAAATACTCCAATTTATGCTCGATCTATGTTATAATGAAGGGAATTTTTGTCTGAGGAGGATTTATGAAAAAACACATTCTACGCTATTCATCCCGGGCATCATTATGCTTGGGATTGTTTTACGAACACCATTTACTACGCTTCCGACGGTCTTGTCTGACATCGCTGCTGGTTTGGGGGTAGATGTGAGCTCTCTGGGACTATTGACTAGCTTACCACTTCTCACGTTTGCCATTTTCTCACCTTTTGCGATTCAATTTGCTAAAAAGTTGGGGATTGAGCGCCTCTTTTTCTAGTTTTGATCGCGATTACGATCGGATCTGCCATTCGGATTATCAACCTCCCTTCCTCTATCTGGGAACCATCTTGATTGGAGCTGGCATCGCCTTTCTCAATGTGTTGCTTCCAAGCCTGATTCAGGCGAACAGACCCCGCCAACTAGGCATTCTGACCACTTTGTACATCACTTCTATGGGGATGTCCACAGCGATCGCCTCTTCTGTCGCTGTTCCGATCACCAAAGCCACTTCTTGGCAAGGTTTGGTCAACATCTTGACAGCCTTGTGTGCTCTTGCTTTGGTCATCTGGATTCCTAACCTTCGCTACAACCACCATCTAAAAAGACGGCTACTACAGAATCTAGTAGCAAGTGGTATACCAATAAATATGTCTGGGCTATCATGATTTTTGGAGGCTTGCAGTCACTGCTTTTCTACACAAGTATGACCTGGCTTCCGACCATGGCTGTTCAAGCTGGCCTTTCAAAGGTTGAATCTGGACTACTGGCCTCCGTCTTCACCCTGATCAGTCTCCCATTCTCCTTGACGATCCCAAGTTTAACGACACGATTATCCGATCGCAATCGACACTTGATGCTTACGATTGTTGTCGGAGCAGGGATTCTGGGGTAGCCATGCTCTTAATCCCGACCAGCAACTTCTTCTACTGGTTGGTATTAAATGCCCTAATTGGAAGTTCCGTTAGTTCGCTCTTTCCTTACCTCATGGTCGCTTTCTCCATGAAATCCAGTACACCTGAAAAAACAGCTCAACTTTCTGGTCTTGCCCAAACAGGAGGCTACGTCTTTGCAGCCTTTGGTCCTATCCTCTTCGGCTACAGCAAATCTCTCTTCCACTCTTGGACACCAGCTATCCTCATGCTACTGGTCTTAACCATTATCATGGCGATTGCCCTTTATCAGGTGGAAAAAGTCGATCATATTTTATAATCATCGTCTGGCTGGAAGATTCGTCTTCCGGCCTTTTTGTGCATACAAAAAAGAACTAGGCACTTGTCCTAGTTCAAAGTTTTATTATCCGTTAAATGAGATATGTACGTGGTCGTTGTGGTTTGCTGTATCTCCACCACGGTCCGGCATTTGGTTCCATGTATTAGCTGGTCCGTAAATGTTATTTACTGGCATGTAGAATTGTTGTTTCCAGATAATATATGAGATACCTGCACGGTCCATGTTATCAATCGCATACTGTGCAACTTGATCTCCAAGCTCTGAATTTGTTGGAACCATCACGTCCACTGCAAGTCCTTTACCATGGTCTTCTGGATCCCCTTCACGGTAACCACCGATGTTTGTGATACCGAATTTCGCTGCAATTTCTTGACGGAAAGCTTCCGCTTGCGGTTGAAGATTTGGATCAGTTGGAATAGCATTACCAGTTGTTGGAGTTGATGCTACTGGTTGCACTTCAGGTGCTGCAGCAGTTTCTACTGCTGCTGGTTGTGCTGGAGCTTCTTCTGCTACTGGAGCAGATTGAGGAGCAGCTGGAGCTTCAGGAGTTGCTGGAGCTTCAGGAGCAGCAGCTGGGGCTGCTTCTTGATTTTGTACTTCAACATTGACAGCTGGAGCACCGTAGTTTGGTGTTTCTGGAACAGCTGGTTGTGCTGGTGTTTCTGCTGCTGGTACTTCAACTACAGGAGCTTCCGCTGGGGCTTCTTGAGTTTCCGCTGCTGGAGCTACTGGAACAGCTTTGTTATCTTCGTTTACTGGTTTAGACAAATCGTTGACAGCGACTGTTTGGTCATCAACTGTCACTTGGTTTGTTGTCAAGTCAGCACTTGCAACGGTTGCATCTGTCGCACCTGCTTGAGGAGTTTGGATTTCAACTGAAGTTACTTCTTTTGATCATTTACTGTTGTTTTCAATACAGTACCTGGGTAGATCAAATCCATGTTGCTGATGTTGTTTAAGTTTGCCAACACATGAACATCGATTCCAAGCGCTTCTGCGATCGAACTCAATGTATCACCATATTTGATGGTATAAGTTTGTTGGTTTTCACCGCTTTGTTGGATATCATGTTTGATTTCATCTACTGAGCGAGCTACCCAATCTTCAAGTGTTTCTGCAGTGGCTTTTGTAAATGGAATCACTGCAAGAGCTACTGTTGAAGCGATCAAGGCTTTCGTATTAACTTTTAATTTCATCTTTTATCCTCTTTTTTCTTTGTTTTTTGCTCAAGATTTTCTTGGACAAATTAACTACCATACTATCTTATCACAATTTAAAAATAATAAAAGGCCTTTTTGGCTATTTAACAAAACTGTATTTTTCTTGTAACATTTCGTCTTTCTTGTCACATTGTTACAAACTAGTAACATAAAATTAGGGTCCTGGAAGAAGAGTTCGAGGGCGCAAAAAAGCCTCATCAAGGAGCGGTTCCTCGATGAGGTTCTTGTATTTTTAAGTAATTGAACATAGCTTTTTACGGCTTTGTATCTTATAACTGAACACGCCCTAAATGCTGGGTGAAAAGATAAATTCTCTTGTGAGCATCGCTCACTGCAAGAATTTCCTATTTTCACTTTGCATTTTACGGGCTTTGTATCTTACTTCACCTTCATGATTCTGACGAGGTTGGCGCGTTCGGCTTCTTCGAGTTTCATTTCGATATAGTAGATGGTCTTTTTGAGGTCTGGGATAGTCGCATACTCCAGTCCGTTCACTCGACGGCGGGTTTTCTCGATTTCATCTGCCATGAGTTGGCAGCTTTTTCGATTTCCGCTAACTTGAGCAAATCAGGAGTAGATCCCCATTTCTTGGATCGTGCTATCCATTTGACTGTTGGAGGCTAAGTAGCTATAAACCACGTCCCCTTCATCATCTCCGTATGGATTATCAATACGGGCATGGAGCTTGGGCACGCGCACACTCATGACATTTTCTTCCTCAATATGAAGCATCACTTCTCGAGTCGGTACAGCGAAGATTTCTTCTACCATAAGGTTGCTCTCTAAGGACTTGGCCATCACGAAATCTTGCATATTGTCCACCAGCGCTGCCTCCACCTTTTGGCGCAGACGATTATTCTCTCGCACAGCTTCAATAAAGCGGCGCATGAGTTCATCCCGCTTATCCTTGAGCAACTTGTGCCCTCGGGTTGCTGTCTTGAGGCGCTCTTTGAGAATATTGAGCTCCATCCGAGTTGGTTTTACATTTAATCGTGCCATAGGCTAATCCTCTTTGTTTGGCAGATACTTGTCAATCATCTCATCCTTGATCCGTTTAAGCTCTGTTCTTGGAAGGATGGATAAGAGTTCCCAACCGAGATCCAAACTTTCCTCAATCGTCCGATTGGTAGTGAAACCTTGATTGATGTATTCTTGCTCAAAGCGGTCTGTAAATTTAACATAGAGCTTGTCGGTATCTGACAAGGCAGACTCTCCAAGCACTACAGCCAGTTCTTTGGCTTGTTTCCCTTGGGCGTAAGCCGCAAAGAGCTGGTTCATGGTCGCCGCATGGTCTTCCCGAGTCTTGCCTTCACCAGAACCCTTGTCCTTCAAACGAGAAAGGGATGGAAGAACATTAATCGGTGGGCGGTAACCACTATTATAGAGATCGCGGGACAGAATAATCTGACCTTCGGTGATGTAGCCTGTCAAGTCAGGGATGGGGTGGGTGATGTCATCTTCTGGCATGGAGAGGATCGGGATTTGGGTCACAGATCCTTTCTTTCCAACCAAGCGTCCTGCACGTTCGTAGAGGGTTGAGAGGTTAGTATAGAGGTAACCTGGATAGCCCCGACGTCCTGGAACCTCCCGGCGGGCAGCGGAGACTTCCCGAAGGGCTTCACAGTAGTTGGTCATATCCGTCATGATAACCAAGACGTGCATATCTTTTCATAGGCCAAATATTCGGCGGCTGTCAAGGCGATCCGAGGAGTGGCAATCCGTTCGATAGCTGGGTCATTAGCTAGGTTGATGAAGAGGACAGAGCGGTCAATCGCACCTGTCTCCCGAAGGTCGTTCATAAAGAACTCGGCTTCTTCAAAGGTGATTCCCATAGCCGCAAAGACCACGGCGAAGTTTTCTTCAGAATTAAGAACCGTCGCTTGACGAGCAATCTGAGCTGCCAACTCCTTGTGAGGAAGACCAGAACCTGAGAAGACTGGGAGTTTTTGGCCCCGAACCAAGGTATTCAAATGGTCAATGGCTGAGATCCCTGTCTGGATAAATTCATCCGGATAGTCCCGCGAAACAGGATTGATGGCTTGTCCATCAATGTCCAAGTACTTCTCTGGGATAATCTCTGGACCGCCATCGATGGGTTTGCCCATCCCGTTAAAGATGCGTCCGACCATGTCTTCAGACACAGGAAGTTCTAGGGGACGTCCGGTAAAGCGGACTTTGGCTTTTTCCAAGTTGATCCCACTAGATCCTTCAAAGAGCTGGACCATGGCCTTATCTTCTTGGACTTCGAGGACTTGTCCCTGACGGGTCGTTCCATCATGAAGCTTGATTTCTACTAGTTCATTGTAGTGAACCCCTTCGACCTGATCGACAATCATCAAGGGGCCGACAACTTCGCTGACAGTACGGTATTCTTTAATCACGCTCATTGTCTACTCCTCCTTTTGCGACGATTTGGTGTAGGGTTTCTACGATTTCTTCTTTCAGGGCTTGAATGGTTGCCAACTGATCCTCATGGATGAACTTGCTACGGGCAATGCGGTCTCGAAGAGCCACGGTTCCTTCCATGATTTCTGTGAAGTAAGCTCCTAATTCTAGTGCTTTTTGACTTTCTTGGTCAAAGGTCAAAATGTTGGTCAACAAGGCCACCTGCTTGCTGAAAGAGGTATAGGTATCGACCTCATCAAAGGCATTTTGTTGTAGGTAGTCTTCACGGATCATCTTGGCCGCATTCATGGTCAAGCGGTCTTTTTCAGACAAGGAATCTAGACCAACCAAGCGGACGATTTCTTGCAATTCACTTTCCTTTTGAAGCAAATTCATAGCGCGGGTCACTTTTTCAGACCAGCTGATTTGTTCATGTAGATCGATATAGCGACCGACTTCATCTTGGTAAAGGGAATAAGAACTCAACCAGTTGATGGCTGGGAAGTGACGACGTTGGGCCAATTGAGCATCTAAACCCCAGAAGACCTTAACAATTCGCAAGGTATTTTGCGTTACCGGCTCTGAAATGTCTCCACCCGGAGGGGAAACGGCACCGATGGCGGTAATCGAGCCTTCACGCGCAGTGGTTCCGAGTGTCTTGACCCGACCTGCACGCTCGTAGTATTCGGCAATCCGGCTACCAAGATAGGCTGGGTAACCTTCATCCCTGGCATTTCTTCTAGACGACCAGACATTTCACGGAGAGCTTCTGCCCAACGAGAAGTAGAGTCCGCCATGATGGCAACGGAATAGCCCATATCACGGAAGTATTCGGCAATAGTAATCCCTGTGTAGATGGAAGCTTCCCGCGCAGCTACTGGCATGTTTGAAGTGTTGGCGATCAGCACGGTCCGTTGCATAATGGACTGACCAGTCGTTGGATCGATCAATTCTGGGAACTCATTCAGAACGTCCGTCATTTCATTTCCACGTTCCCCACAACCAACGTAAATTACGATGTCTACATTGGCAAACTTGGCCACTTGGTGTTGCACGACTGTTTTCCCAGCTCCGAAAGGACCAGGAACAGCTGCAGCTCCACCCTTAGTCACAGGGAAGAAGGTATCGATGACCCGTTGACCGGTGACCAAAGGCTCTACTGGAATGAGTTTTTGTGCAAAGGGACGGCCTCGACGAACCGGCCATTTTTGCATCAGGGTTCCAGTAAAGAGGCTACCATCTGCCTGCTCAATCTCATAGACCGGCTCTTCCACTGTGTAAGAACCTGCTGCGATCTTGGTCACACGTCCACTCACACCAAAAGGCACCATGATGCGGTGTTCCACCATATTGGTCTCCTGAACGGTACCGACGATGTCTCCTGCGACTACCTCAATTCCTTCTGTTACACTTGGTTCGAAGGCCCATTTGGTGTCCCGATCGAGATTAGGAACTTGCACCCCACGAACCAAAAAATCGCTGGCGGTGACTTCTTGGAAACGTTCCAAGGGGCGTTGGATCCCGTCAAACATCTGAGAGATCAAGCCTGGTCCCAATTCAACAGAAAGGGGGCTCCGGTTGTTACCACTGGTTCTCCTGGACCAACTCCAGACGTTTCTTCGTATACTTGGATAGATGCTTCATCCCGACGCATCTCAATAATTTCGCCAATCAAACCAAGATCGCCGACCCGGCAAATATCTTGAATATTGGCCTCCTGCATCCCTGATGCGACCACCAAGGGACCGGAAACTTTGATAATTTTTCCTTGAGTCATGTATTCCTCCTGGGAATCCTTTGTTTCTTTGTATTACTTTTGCGCTATCTCTCTTAGAGATTGCTTTTGTTGGCCATTGGCATCGAAATTGCTTGGATCCAACCAAGCTTCAAAACGCTCTTTGATTGCTGGCCATTCTTGGTCAATGATAGACAACCAGTCTGTATCGCGGGTACGACCTTTATAAACAACAGCCTGACGGAAACAGCCTTCATAGGTAAACCCTAAGCGCTCAGCTGCTTTGCGAGAAGCTTGGTTTAAGGCATCACATTTCCACTCATAACGGCGGTAACCTAGATCCTCAAACACATAGCGCGCTAATAGATACTGGGCTTCTGTAGCCATGCGAGTCTTTTGGAGCGCTGGTGAGTAGGTCACTGCTCCGACTTCGATCACCCGGTTGGCTTGATCGATCCGCATGAGAGAAAGTCCCCAAAGCCTTGCCTGAATCTTTGTCTACAATCGCATAGTAAAAGCGACTTTGGGCTGTCATGAGATCATCTAATAAGTGGTCCCACTCCTCTTCATTGCGGGCAGGGCCTTTGAACAGAAAGGTCCACATCGCTGCTGGAGAGTCCGGCCCGTAGACCTGATAAAGATCTGCTCCATGTTTTTCTTTTGAGAGGCGCTCGATCACGGTATAGCGACCTTCAATCCGCTCAATAGCTGGCAGACGCCCCGGAGTAAAATCCGGCAGTGCATCGCCAATCGTTTGGCCAAATTCATTTGTTCTCATAAAATATCCTGTCCTACTGCTTTTTCGACATTATCACGAATCCGCTGTTGGCCCAGTCCCGTAGTCCCTCTATGGGTCGGGATAAGAATCAGAGCCGGTGTCAGCTGCTGGTCGTAAAACGCCACTGTATCTGGAATGGCCTGAGCAATATCCTCTGTCAGGTAGATAATCCCGAAGTTTTCCCGACTGAGTTTTCGCAGGGTATTGATCGCTTCTTGTGGCTCTGTGACCGGATAGGTTTGAAAGCCAATCAGGCGAAAAGGAAGGATGGCGTCCCGATTGCCCACAACGGCGATTTTATAGGTCTGTTTGTCCATAAATCGGTCTCATCCTTTCTTTGATGTCTGCTAGCGGAAAACCATTGTCCAAACCAGAGAGGACCAAACGAAGGTTGGTCACCTCTAACTCTTTTCCGTAAAGATAACGAACAAGAGGAGTGGTCCATCAACTTCAAAACGGCCAGCGTCTAGAAGACTGAATTTCACCAAACTCTCTAAATACTCCAACTCTACGGTCTTTAGTTGACCGGTGCGCATCTTTTCTTCATAAGTCTCTAAAGCGAGATCGTACTCTAGCGGATTGACTTGATAAAACCAGGTCAACCACTGACCGGATTCTAGCAGGTCGATCACCTGATGGGCACTGAGGCTCCCTTCATCTGAGAGCAATTGGTGCATAAAGCTATGCGGTTTTTGCTGATCCAAGGCCCGCTTAACTGTAATCGCATTGTAAAAGTCAATGGTCACGTCCACCAACTGCTTCAGAATCGGATGATCTAGGCTGTCCCCTAAGTATCTCAGGTGTTTAAAATAAGCTAAGTCCATCCCGATTTCGAGGACCCGCAAGTCCTGATAGTCTTGGAATTCTTGCCAGGTTGCAGCCACTTCTTCCGCCATAAAGGCCGGACAATGCTCCGCAGAAAAGGTCGCCACCAAATGCTCGAGCACATCGAGAGAATAAGGACCGATAGGGATCAATAAGTGCCCCAACTTGCGCTCTGTCGCCTTGTGTTTCAGACAAACCTTGAGATTATGATAGGTGTATTTCAAGGTAAACAGGCTAACCAAGTCTGGCTGAGGGCTTACCTCAAAAGCCCATTGGTATTCTGCCAACAAGGCTGCCATCAGGCGGGCTTCAAGGGCTGATAAATCCTTGATCTCGTGGCTGTCTAAAGCATAAGGTGTTCCTTGTAGCAAGCCTTCTCGGCTCTCGCTTGAGGGACTTGCAAGCAACTGCTCGAATTGACTGGGACTGACAAAACTAGCCTCACGTACGCTGATTCCTGTATTGACTTGAGAATAGGTCCGTTCGCTCATTGCAACCTCCTAGTTCTCTTCATCTGTGAAAATGCTGGCTGCCATCTGGTAGCTTTCTTGCTCCCAAATGGAATCCACCAAATCACGGTAGAGATAGTTGTCATCAATCTTCCCAACCGACAAGACAAAGCCTGCTTGAGCTGGGATTGTTGCATCTGCAACTGTCACATTCTGATGCGTCTGCTTCAATCTCTCGAGAGCTGCTGAATCAAATTTAGCAGCGCTCACTGCCCCAAAGGTCAGGGTCACAACTTGTCCCTGATAGCGCTCTAAGACCGCATCTACAAACTGCATTTCCTTTTCAAGGGGCCAAGCCACCATCGCTTCATAAGCATCTGCAAAGAGATCCTTTAAGACTCGTTGCTTGGTGACAAGGGTTGATTGGCGTTTTTATTTTCGATTTGTTGGGTTTCACGTTGCAATTGACGTTGAATCCGCTTGAGCTGCTCGGAGCGTTGATTGAGTTTATCTTGGATCAAACGCTCTTCTTGTGCAGTCTCCTCTTTTAGGATGGTTTCCTTGGCCTCTTCTAAGAGTTTACGCCCTTTTTCGTGGGCTTGGGCCAAGATCGAATCCTTTAATTGGGTTTGTTCATCCATATCGTTTTTTCTCCTATTGCATGCGTCTTGTGTTTTTCGCCTCGAAAGGCGAATCCATCAAAGCTAGCTCTTAGCCGACGCGTAGGGTCAATAGGAAGGACACAACGAAGGCCAAGATGGCGTAGGTTTCAACCATGGCCGCAAGGATAACCCCTTTCATCATGTCTTCAGGGCGTTTGGCCAAAATTTGCATCCCTGCTGTCGCAACATTTCCTTGGTGTTTTGCTGAGAAATAACCAACGATCGCAACTGGAAGAGCTGTAAAGAAATAAGCAACCCCTGTTTCAAGTGGCATATCTGGCTTAATTTGCAACCAGATCAGGATCCCGATAACGAAACCGTACAAACCTTGTGTACCTGGCAACAATTGCAAAATCAAGGCTTGGGCAAATTTTTCAGGTTGTTCTTTCAAGAGCGCTGCTGCTGCTTGACCCGTTTTACCAACCCCAAGGGCAGATCCCATTCCACTAAGTGCAACGGCGATCGCCACACCAAATGCTGCAAAGAAGGCGCCCCATGGGCTGAAAAATATGATGCTAAAGATTCCATGAATATACTCCTATTTATTAAAGATAATACTTATTTTTTTGTTTTAATATAGCGTTCAGAAGGTTTGAGAGGACGAAATGGCTTGCCTCCTCCTTCGTAGAACTTACCGAAGAACTCCACAAAGATCAAACGGGCTCCATGCACATATCCTGACAAGAAGGACAGGAACATATTAATGGCATGGAGGACGATAAAGAGCACAAGCCCTACCGTAAACCGTCCAAGTGGTGGGAATAGATTGACAATAAGGTTAAAGGCCGAACCGATACTCGCTCCAGACAAGCCCAAGGCCATCAAACGGGTAAAGCTGACCAAGTCTCCGATATAGCCACTAACATTGTAGAGGTTAAAGAGACCAGAAGCTAAACCGGACAGCTTCTTGGCACTGACAATGGAAACAATCAAGATCCCAATGGCATTCAAAATAGCTAACCACTTGCCAATCGGAACTAAAATGCTCATCCCTGGCAAGATATTGCCTACTGCTAGAAGCATTAAACCAAGTAGGATCAAGACCCAAGCAAAACCAGCATTATAGGCCTCCGTGTAGTCTTTGAGGCGAACATTTTTCATCCCCCTAGGAAGAGGCCCACCAAGACGGTGATAAAACCAAAGACCACTGAGAGGATCAGGATGGTCATGGCGTTACTGGTCGTACTGATCAAGGCAAAAGGCATCTCAAATCCAAAGAAAGAGCCATAGACCACACCCCAAAGGGCAACTGAAATTCCGAGGAGACTGAAGAAACGAAGGTTCTTGGCTGTACCAGGCTTGAGCTTGAAGGCTTTAAGGGCAAAACCTGTCGCCAAGGTTAGCAACAGTCCATAACCGATATCTGCGACCATCATGCCAAAGAAAACAAAGTAGAAGAGAGAAACGATTGGTGTCGGATCTTTCTCGTAATACTTAGGCAGGGCGTACATCTCTGTGACTAATTCAAAGGGCTCTACCAAGGCATTATTTCGCAACTGGATCGGAACGTCATCCCAATCTTTTTCCGTCACATCGCGCGTCTCTAGTAAGACCCGAGAACCAAAACCTTCTTGCAAGAAGTCTCGCAATGAGGCTACTTGGGATGTTTCAATCCAACCCTCTAGGGCTACCAAGCTTTGCGTGCTGGCAAGAAGCGACTTAGCTTCCTCACGAGCTCCCGAACTCAGCAAGTAATCCATCTGGTACTTGAGCTGGTCCAGCTCCTTCTGGGAGTTTTGTAACTCGGCTAGGGTTGCTGCAACTACAGCTTCTTGTTCTTTGATTTCCCCTTCTAGGCGATCCAAGTAGGCGGCCGGGACCTGCTCTTCTTCATAGTCCAATTCTTTGAACCCATGTTCTTCCAGAAGCTCCTGAACAGCTACACGGTCTCCCGAACGATACAAGATGACATAACCGTGTTCGGTTTCAGACGTAAAGACTTCTTCTAACTCCAGCTCAGGATGAGCTTTTAAGGAAGAACGAACAGCGTCTGTATCGCTATTTGGGATCGTCCCGATCAAGCCATGCACATAGTGAAAAGTAGCGAGGGCGGCTGGCGTCACCTCTAACGGTCGCCATTTTTCTAAGCGCTCTATCTCTCCCTTTGCATCCGCAATCTTCTGACGAGCCTTGTCTAACACGCGCAATTGGCGTTTCAACTTGGTCAATAGAAGATCCTCGTCTCGAATCATCCCGTGGGCCTGCAAGTCATCAAAAGACAAGCTTAATGGTTCTTCCTTCAGAGCTTGCAGAGCCTTCTTCTCAGGCATGTAGGGCTCTAGAGTCTGAATCATTTTTTCAACTTGTTCTTGACGTTTTTGCAGCTCTACCAAGGCTTGACGATTGTCCTCTGTCAAGGGTTGAGACAAGGTATTTGCCTCAAAGGCAGCCTGCCACTCTTCATGCTCACTGAGGTCATAAATCTGGATTTTTGCCTCAGACTGTAGCGCTAGTAGGAGACTGTCCAAGTCATCTTTGGGTAAGATGAGGGACAGTTTTGCATCTGACTAACGGCCATAGCTTGCTACCACCTTTTCTACAATGGCTTCAACTAACCCAGCTCGCTTGTCGGTCATCGCCTGTTGTACCTTGGCATCATTGCGCGCAACCGTTTCTTCCAGATCTTTCGTTAAACGGACGAGTCTTTCCTGGGCGTTTTTTCTGCCTCTGTGACCAATTGCTTGGTTTCCTCATCGTAATGCTGTGCCACTGTTGCAAGGCGATCGCGCGAATCCGTTCGGATTTGTTCAACTTGAGCTTCATAGCCTACGATCACGCCCTGAGCAGCTTGCTCGATCTCTTGCATCATCTCGAGTGTTGCATTCGACATCGTCACACCTCCTTATTCAACTATTGTTCTTCCAACAACAGTACAATTATCTTAAATTATACCACAATTCATATCGTTTGTTCAGGCCCAACCGGGAATTTTCAGAAAATTTTGGACAGCCAGCAAGCCCCTACTGCCAAGATTGGTAGCGTTCTCTTCTTTTCGCATATCCTGTTCCTAGTTTCAGTATTTCTTGATTTCTTTTACTTGAATAAAGCGGTTACCCATGTTATAATGTGTAATATATTATAGGAGTATCCTGTTATTTCATCTCGTGAGAAAGGAGGATTGCTGTGAAACAAGATCAAGATTTACGCGCCATTATCGCCAGCCATGAAGCTGAGTTAACAGATATGGAACGCGACATTGCCCAATATTTTTATCGTCGGAAGCACGACAGCACTCCCTGTCCTCTTCTCGTGTAACGGAGTTACTCCACGTCTCAAAGGCGGCTTTAACGCGTTTCTCTCAAAAATGTGGTTTTTCCGGCTATCGGGAGTTTGTCTATCATTTTAATGAGGAAACAAAGAATCAAAAACAGGTGCAAGAGCATGACGAGCTGACGCTGAGCGTCTTGCAACGCTACCACCATATCAGTAACGTCACTGAAAGTCTGGTAAAAGATTCCCAATTAGATCGGGTAGCTGAACTAATCGATCAAGTAGACCGAGTCTATTTCTTCGGGATCGGTAGTTCCGGTTTAGTCGCTCGAGAAATGAAATTGCGCTTTATGCGACTGGGGGTCGTTTGTGAAGCCCTGACTGATCAAGACGGCTTTGCCTGGACAACCAGTATTCTCGATTCCTCTTGTTTAGTCATCGGTTTCTCATTGTCAGGAGGCACCAACTCCATTACAGATAGTCTCCTGGACGCCAAAGAAAAAGGGGCTAAAACGGCTCTTGTGACCGCTAACCCGGCTGCCATCCACCAAGGATTCACAGAAGTGTTACCGGCCGCACCTCTTCCTAGTAGTACCTATATCGATCGAATCTCTGCTATTTTACCACTCCTCATTGTGGTCGATTTGATCTATGCTCATTTCCTTAATAAAAGCCGAGAACAAAAGGAAATTGTCTTTAATAGCTACTGGGAAAACAAAAAGCTTTCTAGTCAACGTTCTCGAAAATCCTAATATGGTCTCCCTATTTAAAAAGCATGAAAGATCAGGCTTTCTTCATCTTTCATGCTTTTTTGATGAATCAAAAACAAGTCGCCAACGCGACTTGTTTTATGTTTCATGTTTTTGTCTAAAGTGATAGTAAGCCCCAACATACCTGCGGCGTTTTGATGGTGGGCAAATTCCAAACGGATCTTATCTGCTAGGCTAGGAACCAATTCGGCACACAGGGCTTGATAGATTTTTGGCTTGAGGATGGCTTCCTGAGCCATAATCCCCCTCCAAGAACGATGACCTCTGGATTGACCACATAGGCGATATTGGCCAGTCCTTTTCCGAGATAGGCCACCATCCGATCAATTCCAGCCATACAGATCTTATCTCCTTCAGTTGCCTGCTTGAAGATCCGGCGACCATTCCACTGTTCCACAGGATCACCATGATGTTCTGCCACGTACTCGACCAAAGCCGTCGTTGAAGCTAGATCCTGAAAGGCACCGTCTGGCAAATGAAGATAGCCAACTTCACAGGCTGAATTGCTAAAACCATGAAAGACCTGACCATCAAGCAAGAGGCAACCGCCGATCCCCGTTCCAATTGTCAGGCAAACAGCATTGTTCGATCCTTTTGCATGGCCTGTAGTGACCTCTGCGAGACCAGCACAGTTGACATCATTTTCAATCTCGCAAGGGATCTGAAAGGTCTCTTCGATTTCTTTTTGAATTGGGTGCCTGCATAGTTGGGAATTTGTGGGCCTGCATAAAGATTTCTCCTTATCAGGATCTACCATTCCGGCCGAAGAAATCGCAACCCCTGCCAAGGGATGCTTCTTCAAATAACGGGCTACGATTTCCTTTGTTGTGTTAAGAATGTGAGGTCCTCCTTTTGGGCCTCCGTTGGCATTTCATGGGTCTCTAGGAGTTGCCCTTTTGCATCGGCTAGACCATACTTGATACTGGTCCCTCCGATATCAATTACAACATATGGATTCATCTAGACCTCCTTTGATTAAAGGAATCTGGCTTTTGTATCCTGAATGAGTTGAGCAGCACGTTGAATCACTTCTTGATCCGCTTCTACTACTGGCGTCAAAGGGAGCGAACAGATCCCAAGTCCAAACCTTCATTGATGCGCAAAACCGCTTTGATGACTGCATACATATTGCCATGAGCAGACGTCAAGACTCCGATAATGTCATTGATGGCAAACTGCAGGGCACGCGCAGTCTCTAAGTCTTTCTCAGCAATCAGCTGATTGAGCTTCAAGAAAAGTTCTGGCATCGCACCATAGGTGCCACCGATCCCAGCTTGCGCTCCCATGAGACGGCCACCTAAGAATTGTTCATCCGGACCATTAAAGACGATGTGGTCGTCGCCTCCTAAAGAAGCAAAGGTTTGAATGTCCTGAACAGGCATCGAAGAATTCTTGACTCCAATCACCCGTGGGTTTTTCAACATTTCCTTGTAAAGGCTCGGTGTCAAAGCGACCCCTGCCAATTGCGGGATATTGTAGATGACAAAGTCTGTATTGGTTGCGGCTGCACTGATTTCATTCCAGTAGTGGGCCACACTGTATTCTGGCAAGCGGAAATAGATCGGTGGAATGGCCGCAATGGCATCCACTCCTAGTTCTTCCGCATGTCGTGCCAATTCCACGCTATCCTTGGTGTTGTTGCAGGCTACGTGAGCAATGATGGTCAATTTCCTTTAGCTACTGCCATCACTTCTTCTAGAATCAGCTTGCGATCGGCCACGCTCTGGTAGATACATTCGCCAGAGGATCCGTTGACATACAAGCCCTGCACACCTTTCGCGATAAAATATTCTACCAGCGCACGTACCCGCTCCGGGCTAATTTCTCCTTGGTCATCATAGCAGGCGTAAAAAGCGGGGATGACTCCTTCATATTTTTTAAATCTGACATTTTTTCTCCTTTAGTCACTAATAAATTCATTTTATTCTTGATACTGGGCGAAAATCTTTTCCATTAATCCAACTTGTGCAAAAGCTAAGCTTGAAAAGCCGAACAAGAAAAAGATCATAAGTCCCAATAGGAAAGCTAAAACCGAGCTTGCAAGAGCCATACATAGAAGTAAGAGAGCACTTCCCATGACGAAGAACCAAGGAAAATGTAAGCCTGTCACAATCATGGCTTTTTGCAAACACTCTTTCCAATCCAACTGGTAGCGGGCCGCAATCGGATAAGCAGCCAATAAGATCAACACAAGAAAGAGAAAGAGGCCTAAACAAATGGTTTTCAAAGCTTGGAAAGCTAGGAAGTTTGCCCCAAAATAAGAATAAATCAAAGAGACAAATACCTGCAACAATCAGTTCTAAACTTCCTAGTTGCAAGCCTATTTTCCAATTGTCCCGAAAAGCCTTCGCATAACTACGAATCACCGGAACACGACGCTGGTGCTTAATGGCAAATAAGGTCTGATACAAACTAATTTTCGCAATTCCAATCGTGAAAACTGGTAAACAACTTAGCACAAATAAAAGATTAACGGTTACCAAGTCGAGGACCTTCTCACTGATACGCATCACTACATTGTCCGTGTTAAAAACGGTTTTGATCAATCCTGCCCCTTAGTTGACATAGGCACTCCTTTCTAACGTGATCAATCGATCGCAATTTTAAATAGATATTTTTTCACGATATCTTCTTGCCCTGCATAGCCATTGGGTTGGTGAGGCTCCCTGGAAAGAAAATCGCAAAATTATGATAGCCTAGATGAAGCGGATAAGACTCCTGGCAATGGACAAAACCGATGTCCGATGCTTCATCAAATGCGATAGCCTCACCTGTCACACGGGATCCATAACTCGAAAACTCATGCCCTTCTACTAATAAATGCAAATCGGCATATTTTTGTGGTGTTCAAAGCGATCATTTTCTTCTTTATTGAGGGTATTTTCTTGAACGACGAGAAAGACCTTATCCCCATCAATATCATATTTCCCCAATTCAAAAGAATCCTTCCGATGCTCATAGAGAAAATCAATGGTCTGATCCAGATTGGGGTGGATTCCTTTGTAAAGGTGATGTTTTTAAATCATCAAATATCATATTCTCATCCTTTCGATACTTTTCAGCCTAGAAAACCGATCTGCACACAACTATCGTTTGTCCAAGCAGACGACTTATCCTTTGACCGCTCCCATGGTAATCCCTTGTGTAAAGGATTTTTGGAACACGAGGAAGACCGTAACGATTGGCACTGCAGCTAGGGCTGCCCCAGCCATGATCAAGCCATAGTTGGTGGCCATTTCAGCCTGCATGGTTGCTACCCCTAAGGAAATGGTCAAGTTTTGCCGAGAGGTCAGCATTACCAATTGCATAAAGTAGTCGTTCCAGGTGTTGATAAAGGTAAAGATGGCAAGGGCTGCAAATCCCGGCTTGACAATTGGGAAGGCAACGCTCCAGAAAGTCCGCAACTCTCCACAACCATCGATCTTAGCAGATTCTAAGAGTTCTGTTGGGATGTTTTCACTAAATTGCTTCATCAAGAAGACCCCGAATGGCCATCCAACCAATGGTAGAATAACCGCTGCAAGGGTATCATGGATCCCCATAAAGTTAATAATCCGTACCAATGGAACTAAGACAACTTGTTTCGGAAGAGCCATGGCCGCGATAAAGATAGCAAAGAGAATTCGTTGCCCATAGAAGCGTTTCTTAGCCAAGACATATCCTGCCAAGGAAGAGGTCATACACACCAAAAGCATGGTTGCAAGGGAGATGAAGACACTATTCCACAACCATTGTAGGGCTGGGTTTTGTACCATCAACTGTTGGAAGTTTTCCATGGTTGGTGTCTTTGGCCACCACTGAGGTGGGATCATAATGGTATCTGGCTGAGACTTAAAGGCCCCTGTCAAAATCCAATAAAATGGGAAAATGAACAAGACTGTCAAAAGGAGCAAAATGATCGTTGAAATCACTGTAAAGGCAGTGATGGGTTTCTTTGTGTTGGTTTCATCTGAGGCTCCTTTCTTTAGTATTCTACGTCGTTTCCGAGGATCTTGAATTGCGCAAAACTGATAATGGCAATCATCACCGCAAGGAAGACACCCATGGTGTTGGCATAACCGTATTCAGAGAGTTTAAAGGCTTTTTCATAGAGGTAGTACATAAGGGTACTCGTTGAGTAGTTAGGACCACCGGATGTCAACAATTGGATCAAGGCGAAACATTGGAAAGAGTTAATGGTCGTAATGATGGCAATATAAAGAGTTGTTGGCAACAAGCTTGGCCATTTGATCTTCCAGAAAACTTGAAATTCTGTCGCACCGTCAACACGCGCTGCTTCTACGAGAGAATTATCAATATTTCCCATAGCTGCGATGTAGAGGATGATCGGTTGACCAACAGAGGTGGTCAACAAGATGATAATGATGGCCATCAAAGCCCAGTGCTTGTCCCCAACCAAGAAATGTTTTGGTTGATGACATGTCCAGATTTCAATACAAAGTTCAAAATCCCTGATAGTGGATCATAGATCCATTTCCATACAACCGTTACCGCTACACTCCCTGTAACAACTGGAAGGAAGAAGACGAAACGATAGAAGGAACGCGCAATCGCATTTTGATGGTAGGTCTGAGAAGCCACAAACAAGGAGAACAATACGACGATCGGAACGGATCCGATAACGATGATGACGGTATTGATCAAGGACTTCACAAAGACCTTATCCGCAAACATGCGGGAATAATTTTCTAAACCGACAAACTTAAAGGATGTCATAGAATAGTTGAAGAAACTTGTCACAAATCCCATGATCATGGGGGCTAGGACAAAGAGCGTAAAGAAGATTAAAATGGGTGCTAGGAATGCGTAGGAAACGAGCGTCTCCCTCATTCGGATTTTGTTTACCTTCACAGTAAGGCACCTCCTAGTGTTCTTTTTCTATTTTTCCTT
Organism: Streptococcus sp. 2A/TPW/M5; assembly: GCA_036663675.1. Taxonomy (GTDB): domain Bacteria; phylum Bacillota; class Bacilli; order Lactobacillales; family Streptococcaceae; genus Streptococcus. The sequence continues at coordinate 465,774 of JAYXUK010000001.1, forward strand.
GATTCCTATGTGGAATGGATGGCACTGCGCCTTTCTACATATGATAATTAGGAGAGTGAAAATATGAAGGCCCCTCTTTCAATCTACGTATGGAGATAAGAAATCGAGGGGCCTATGCTTTCTTATTTCTATGAAAGGATCATTTGAGTTTCATAGATGATCTATTTTTCTTGATCGTTTCGTTTGCTTTTTCAGTAAATGTCTTCAAAGCTGGTTCTGCTTTTTCATCCCCGTTTGAAACAGATTGCAACATTGGGAACCAAAGTGTACGCATTTCTGCAAAACCGTCGATTGTGTTGTAGTATGGTGAGTAGTATTTTGTCCAAGTGCTGATGGTTTCCATCCGTTTGTCATCGTACAACTTACCAAATGAACTACGAACTGGGAAAGCTCCTGTACGCACAACATCTTTTGGACCCCATTCTTTGTCGTCTGCGATGAACTGTACAAATTTCTTAGCAGCAGCAATTTTCTTTTCATCTTTATTATTGAAGACTGCAAATCCATTGACAAGGTATTCCAATTTTGGCTTGCCTGAGTCAGATGGGAATGGCACTTCTACTACTTCGACCTTACTTGCATCCAACAATTTAGCTTGGATACCGTTTTGTGAAGGCGCCCACAAGATAGTGTAAGAAGTTTGACCATTCGCAAAGTTTTGGATGTCTGCTCCACCATCGAATTGAGAACCATTCATCATCAAGCCGTCATCGATCCATTTAGAAGCTTTTTCCAAACCTTTGACAAATTTTGGATCATCTGTTGTATACTTGGTTACTTTTTCATCAGTAACAGAACCGCCATAAAGGTTAGCAATGAAGGCACGAGTTCCTTGGTCTCCACCTTGACCATTACTGAAGAGTGATCCTGGTGTATAACCTTTGTCTTTCAAAGCTTTCAATACTTTTTCAAAGTCGTCTGTTGTCCAGCCTTCTTTGACAAGATCCAACACGCCTGCATCTTTGAGCATCTTCTTATTCATCGCCATGTAGAATGGTGCTGAACTAATTGGATACATGTAAGCTGTGTCGCCTGCCTTGCTGGCTTGAATGATATTTTCATTATTGACATCTTTGACAAAATCTTCGGTAAAGAGATCGTTCAAATCAGCCAATTTTCCATTTTTACCATACTGAATGATCCGTCCAGGTGCATCAAAGAGCACATCTGGAGCAGTTCCTGCTTCAATAGCCGTTGTGATCTTTTCAGGACCTGACTTGAAGTCAATCGTTTCCAAATTCACGTGGATATCTGGATTTGCTTTTTCAAAAGCTGCAATAATTGATTTTTCGTAGGTTCCAACACCATCTTCTGCTTTTTCTTGAGTAAAGACTGGGAAGGCCCACCAAGTGATTTCTGTTTTACCAGAATTTCCACCAGAAGATTCTGATTTTGATCCTCCGCTAGAGCCACAAGCTGCGAGTGCTAGAAGAGCTGCACCAGCTACCAACGAGCACAATACTTTTTCATTTTCATGTGATTTCTCCTCACAATTTACGGTAAGATTACTCTTACAGGGGTTATCCTCAATGAGGACGCCTATTCTTGTTCATGTTTCAGATTCGACTACTCTCTATTCGGTCTCCTCCTCCTTCAATCTACTGTTTTGTTTTCTCATTTTAAGGCTGCGACAAAGCGCTCGGTGATCTCTTTTGGTCGGGTAATGGCGCCGCCTACAACGATCCCACGAACCCCGAGATCATGGATTTTCTTGGCCTGATCAGGATAGTGGATCTTGCCTTCTGCGATGACATCCACTCCTGCTTGACAGAGGCTATGGATCAGTTCAAAATCTGGCCCATCAACCTTCGGACTGTAGTCCGTATAGCCCGAAAGGGTCGTTCCGACAAAGTCTACTCCCGCTTCGACAGCTGTCAATCCTTCTTCCAGAGTAGAGGTATCAGCCATCAAGAGTTGGTCTGGATATTTCTCTTTGACTTGATGGATAAAGTCACTAATCGAAAGACCATCATGACGGGGACGTTTGGTACAATCAAGAGCAATGACTGCGATATCCAAAGCTGCCAGCTCATCGACTTCTTTCATAGTAGCCGTGATAAAGGGTTCTTCAGGTGGGTAATCACGTTTGATAATCCCAATAATTGGTAACTTGGTCACTTCCTTGATTTCCTTGATATCCCGGACACTATTGGCTCGGATTCCGACAGCTCCACCCTGTTCAGCCGCTTTGACCAAGAGAGGAATGACTCCTCCTGCTTCTGTATAGAGCGGTTCATGAGGGAGAGCTTGACAAGAAACAATGATGCCGTCTTTGATTTGTTCAATCAGTTCATCTTTTGTAATCTTTGACATAACTCCTTCTCCTTTGATAATAAGGCAACTCGAGTACTTGTAAATTGATTATAATCTATTTTTAAAGCGCTTACAATATTAATCGTGCAATTGGATTATAGTTTCACATTTTAGGCAAAAATAAAAGATCTCTGAAACTAGTTTCAGAGATCTAGGACATGGTGATTCCTAAGCCATCTTTTGAGTCGCTTTTTCCTTTACGACAAATACAAAGCCAATAGAGCCGACGACGGCACCAAGCAAGATCCAATAGAGCACATCTGACGAAACAATTGGCCCTGCCAAGAGACGTGCTAATAAAAGAGATCGATATACAGTCGGGTATCCCGGTAGAAGTTCCAATTGAAATGGTAGCTACCTTCTGGGTACTGACGTGTCGATACAGGCGGTTGAAAGACCTGCAACAGAATCAAAATCCCTACAAAAGCAAGATAAGCTAGGCTAACTACCGAAAGCGGAGCCTGCATCATCAAAGCTACAGCTGCTAAAAGCAAGACCAAGAGCCAGAAATGGAAGTCCATCCAGAATTCATGATGGTAACGAAAGCCTTTCATAAGATCACACCTTTCTATTATGTAATCGTTTTCTGCACTTATATTATAAGACTATAATAGGTTATTTACAAGCAATATGAAGTGAAAATTATAAATTTATATATGATATTAATTTTCTATCATTTTATTAATCCACTCAGATAAAACATCATCTTCATGTAATATTTCGTATGCCCCATCTTTTTTAAAATATAACAAAGCAGGTACTCCATCTATACTAAATTTTTGATAAAACTCCTGTATTCTAGGATTTTTGAATCTGACTCAGTATCTAAATAGTAGACTTTGTTATTTGACTTTAATAAAAGCTCATTTAACATTGGCACAAACTCTCTACAAAATGGACAAGATTCTCTGCCTATATATACAAAACTGTTATTTTTAAATTTCTATCTATGATATTTCCAGCACTTACTTTTGTATAATTTGTTACTATAGAGCGATACAATCTTTTCATTTTTAATTCATAATCTTTATCGATTTCAACTTTTGTTAATTGTAAATTTTCTTTATCAGCCAATCCTGATGATAAAACACAAGCATTTAACTGGCATAGAAGAATAATACCTAGCATTAATTTACTAAATTTCTTAAAATTCATTTCACGAACCATATTAATAATAACAAACAAAGGAGGATTATTTTAACGTAATCTTATAAACTATTTCCTTTTAATCATACATTATAGCACTTGTACGCTACGTTACCAAGTTCTCTAATTACAGATACCCACCCACCAGCTGGGGACACAGCAACTCCAAACAAAGACCAAATACAATCTATTTGTCGTTGAGTCAAATGAGCTGAAGCATTACCATCTTTGAGACAATAGCGCTTATAGGTTGTACTGTTTTTATTCATATCTCCACAAACACCACGGTCCCGTGAAATTGTTGCTTCAATGGGCTTTATAGCATTGGCACTAACTGGAGATACAAAAGATCCTATTAAGGAGAATCCTATAATCGAAAGAAGTATCATTTTTTAATATTTTTCATATCATCACCTTCTCTACTTAATTGTTAAATTAGTATTTTTAATCAACTAAAAATACTAAAGATAGTACAGTTACAATTACTCCCAACATCTGGCTTATCCTCCTTTATTCGCTTTCGATAGTAATAGTATCACTTTAAAAATAAAATGGACATGACATAAATGTCATGTCCATTTTATTTTATATGTTTTTCCATTTCTTTTTTATTTTATTTTCAAGATCAAATTCGCCAAATGAATGAGCACAAACCATCGCTTGGTGATAAAATACTTTTGCTTTTTCTATATCTTTTTCCACGTAGAATGCATAGGTTCCTTTCATCATATCTATACCCGGCTGTTGTTGAAAATATTGAGTTTCTTGTACCAATTTATCCAATTCATCTATATATGGACCCAACTGTTCATAATCTTCATCTTGATATAAGATAGAAGTCATCGCTATCAAATTTCTGGTTATTAAATATAGGCTCGTTTTATCAGATGAATCTTTGGTTGCAATCATTTTATCAACTAAAATCATGGCATCTCTTTTATCCTTGGCTCTCGCGAGACACTTGAACAAAAATAATTTGATGATTAATAGATCATTTTGAGAAAATTCTTTTTAGTCATCAATTGCCCAAAATATTCCTCAATCAAATTTTCTCCATATTCAGCTTTCTCAGTTGAAAAAACATTTAACGCTGCATCTACAGCTTCAATAGCAACTTGTTCCTCTTCTGGTAAATCTTCAAAATACGATTCGTAAATCTCATCAAAATAGGATTCCTTTAGTCTTATCCGTTCTTCATCCCCATATGTCATAAAATGAGTAACTAGAAATTTCAACTCTAGATATCTACGAGGTAACACCGCTTTATCATGATCTACAATATTCGATACTGGAATACCCAGCATATTCGCAATATATTCTAATTTTTTTAAGCTAGGCAAAGACTCCCCTTTTCAATACGTACTAACTGACGAACTGTTAATTCACTTTCATCGTTACAAAGTACTTCTCTCGTCAACCCCTTTTCTTCTCTTAATCGTCTTAGTTTTTTCCCAATTTCACTTTTTATATCTCTCATCTCTTAATCCTCTGAAAAAGGGCTAGAAGTTACCTCCCAGCCCTACTAAAAACTATGAACAAAGATTAGTTAACCTTTCATTGACTAATGTCATTTTCGATAATGACCTTAAGCGCATTGTTTTCGCCAGCATGTTTGAAGATTTCGTATGCCTTCTCTGCCTCTGAAAGTTTGAAGTGGTGGGTAATGAGCTTGGTTGCATCGATCTTGCCTGATTTCAAGACATTGAGCAACATTTCAGTGGTATTAGCATTGACAAGACCGGTGTTGAGGGTAATGTTCTTGATCCACAATTCGTCCAAATTAAAGCTAACTGGTTTTCCGTGAACACCGACATTGGCAATATGACCACCGACAGAGATGACGTTTTGGCAGACATCAAAGGTAGCAGGATAACCCACACATTCCATTGAAATATCGACACCACGACCATCCGTCACATCATTGATAAAGGCCTTAATTTCAGCGATATCACTGGAGCAGATGGTGTGAGTTGCCCCAAATTTCTTAGCTGCTTCAAGACGAGATTCAGATAAGTCCACCATGATAATCGTAGCTGGTGAGAAGAATTGAACGGTCAAAAGAGCCGCAAGGCCAATCGGACCAGCTCCAACGATACAGACATTGTCCCCTGGTTTCACATGAGATGGAAGCACCCCGATTTCATAAGATGTTGGGAGAATGTCTGAGAGCATGACCAAGGCTTCGTCATCCACAGTTTCAGGCGCATGATAAAGACTGCCATCCGCATGTGGAATATGCACATATTCTGCTTGGGTCCCATTGATTAAGTGACCCAAAATCCAACCACCATCTTCACAGTGAGAAGGCAGACTACGTTTACAGTAGTAGCAGGTATTACAAGCTGTGACACAAGAGATGATAACCTTGTCGCCCACCTTGAAGTTATTCACTGCATCGCCGACTTCTTCAACGATCCCGATTCCTTCGTGACCTAAAATCGTGCCTTCTTTACAAGCTGGAACATCTCCTCCTAGGATGTGAAGGTCTGTCCCACAGATGGTTGTCTTCAAGACACGCACAATGGCATCCGTTGGATTTTTGATCACTGGTTTTGGTTGATCCAGCAGTTGCAGATTGCCTGCAGATACATAAGTTGCAGCTTTCATAAGCGACTCCTTTTCTTTGTTGGTTTGACAAAACCATTTTATTTTCGTTTCTTTGTGAATATTATAACATATTAAGTAAACGCTTACAAGATTTTATGAGCACATTTTTAAAAGTTTTTTGAGCAAACAAAAACATTCCTCTTATCTCTACCAGAGGAATGTTTCAATCACCTTGTTCTAATTGTTGGCGCTGCTTATAGTACTCTTGCTGCTCGCGCTCACGTTCTTCTTCTAAACGCTCTTCATAGCGCTTGAGTTCTGCCTCAAACTCTTCTTGCAAGGCAAATAAACGCTCCAAGCCACTTTGAGCCTCCGCACTTGGGGCTTGAAAATGCAGGGCACTCAGCCAGTCTACTAAATTTTCTGTATGTTGGCGGACATCCATACGCATATCCGCATAATCCCACTCCAACTCGCTAAGTTTCTGGTTGAAGCGGTAATGTCGATCTTCTAGTTGTTCTAATTCACTATTTCCTGAATGGTACATCACATACCTCCTTTAATCGGACTCAATAAAATCGGCTTTTTCACTGATTTCAGTGCTGCTTCTGCCGCGTCCGCTGCTCCTCCTGTAAATCCATCTTTCAAATCATTAACTAGAGTTGTTGTGGCAAAAGAGCGCATTTTTCGGATTGACCGCTCAAAGTCACCTGCAAACTCATCCCTTCCAACATCATCAAGGCTTTTTGCGTTGCAATCAAACTCCGAATTGCAATCCGCTCTTGCTCCTTTTAATCTCTCGATGGAGCTCCTCAATGCGTTCTCTATCCTCTCCCAGGATCTCTAACATCTTTTTCTCCTACTTATGAAAATCAAAGGCCGCTGCTTGTCCCTTGTCCAAGTCCACCAATTGGGCTGACGCAGCCTCCAGTTGGCCTGCCAAATCTGACAAGCGAGTGGAGTAGGCCTTTGCTTGGGCGAGGTTTTCCGCCTCTACTGCTTGGTCCCAACAAGTATCCATGGAGAACTCTCCTAATAGTTGCTCCACTTCTGCATCTGTTAAAAATTGGGCCATGCTGTGGGCCATTTGTGACACCTCAGCGACCTTATGAGAAACCGTCTCCTTGGCCTCTTCCAGCTTATCCTTGACTTCTGCCTCAAAGACAGTTGCTTGCGCTGAAGCATTCTGCGCTACCGCCAGCACCAATTCCTCCCGCAATTGAATGGTCTGGGTTCCAGATGCGCCTGCCAGTTGCTGATGGAGGCTAAAAACGCTTGGCCTTTCCTGCCCATACATGGAGACCACCGAAGCAGATGATGGCTGATTTTCTGAAGCGGACGTTGCCCGATCTCGTTGGGGCATTTCAATAATTTTCTGTGCCTGATCTTGTCTTCCTTGCACGTCACCTTCTAACTCCATTTGAGATGGCCTCCTTTCTTGGATTTGTTTTTCGTTTCCTATAACTGAAAAAGGATCATAACCCTTCAGCTACAGGCAGATTCACACACTATAGGGTAACATAAAATAGCCCGGAATGCTATAAAAATAACACAATTTTTGAAAAAAGTCTAATTTTTATGAAAAAACGAGTTTTGGACCCAAATAGCAAAATCCCCACTCTTACGAGTAAGGGATAGCTGATAAACATCAGTTATTCGTTGGCGTCTTATTTACGACGTCCTGGACGTTCCTTGTAACCATAGTATGCATCTTCGATGATTTCTTGCATATGGTCTACCATTGGAAGACGTGGGTTAGCTGGTGAACATTGATCTTCGTAAGCAAGGAAGGCCAATTCACGAGAATGTTTCTTCCATTCTTTTTCATCGATTCCTTGTGCTTTGAAGTTCATTTCAATACCACAGCGTTCACCGAGTTCGTATACAGCTTTTGCGTAAGCTTCAACGGCTTCTTCTGGAGTAGAGCATGGAAGTCCTAGCATACGAGCGATATCTTGGTATTTTTCATCTGCACGGTAGTAGTTGTACTTAGGCCATGTAGCTGTCTTGGCTGGGCGTGTACCGTTGTAGCGGATAACGTATGGAAGCAAGATGGCATTGGTCCGTCCGTGGATGGTGTGGAATTGCGCACCGATCTTGTGGGCCATTGAGTGAGAAATACCGAGGAAGGCATTGGCGAAGGCCATACCTGCGATCGTTGACGCATTGTGCATCTTTTCGCGTGAATGGAAGTCCGCGTTCTTGACTGAGCTTTCCAAGTTTTCAAAGACAAGTTTAATAGCTTGAAGAGCAAGACCATCTGTGAAGTCGCTAGCCATTTGTGATACGTAAGCTTCTGTCGCGTGCGTCAAGACGTCCATACCAGTGTCTGCTGCAACAGATCCAGGAACTGTCAATACCAAGGCAGGGTCTACGATGGCAACTGTTGGTGTCAATGAGTAGTCAGCGATTGGGTATTTACGGTTGTTTGCTTTATCAGAGATAACGGCAAATGGAGTTACTTCAGATCCTGTACCAGATGTAGTTGGGATCGCGATGAATTTAGTTTTCTTACCAAGCAATGGGAATTTGAAGGCACGTTTACGGATATCCATGAATTTTTGTACAAGGTCACGGAAGTCCACTTCTGGTTGTTCATAGAAGAGCCACATTACTTTAGCCGCATCCATTGGAGATCCACCGCCGAGAGCGACGATAGTATCTGGTTTGAAGGCACGCATGATCTCTGTACCACGTTCAACAGTTGTGATATCTGGATCTGGTTCAACGTCTGCAAAGATTTGGTAAACTACCTTGTTGCGACGAAGGTCAAGCTGTTCGATGATACGATCAAGGAAACCAAGCTCTACCATAGCGTGGTCTGTAACGATCATGACACGTTCAACGTTCACGACATTTTTGTAGGTATTCAATTGAATCACGTTCAAAGTATGTTTTTGAAGGAAGTTTCATCCATTGCATGTTATTTCTCCGGCGTCCGACTTTTTGATATTCAAGAGGTTGATGGCACTAACGTTGTCCCCAACAGAGTTGCGTCCGTAAGAACCACATCCAAGTGTCAATGATGGCAAGAAGGCATTGTAAACATCCCCGATACCACCGAAAGTCGAAGGAGAGTTGCAGATCACACGAATGGCTTTAACTGCTTTACCAAATTCTTTGGTCAATTCTTCGTCTGCTGTATGGATGGCAGCTGAGTGACCAAGACCGTTGAATTCAACCATTTGGCGTGCTTTGTTAATTCCGTCTTCACGGCTTTCAGATTTCAAGACAGCGATGACTGGTGACAATTTTTCACGAGTCAACGGTTCTTTTTCGCCAACTTCTTTACATTCTGCCGCAAGGATATTGGTTCCTTCTGGTACAGAGAAGCCAGCTTGTTCAGCGATCCATGCTGCTGGTTTCCCAACGATGTCCGCATTCAATTTCGCACCTGCACAGTTCTTGCTATTGGCTTTACGCCGAAGCAGAACTCTTCAAGAAGGGCTTTTTCTTTTTGTTAACAAAGTAAGTGTGGTAAGATTTGAATTCTTCAACAAACTCATCGTAGATTTCTTTATCGATGATAACCGCTTGTTCAGACGCACAGACCATACCATTGTCAAATGATTTAGACATGACGATATCGTGTGCTGCTTGGCGGATATTGGCTGATTTTTCAACGTAAGCAGGAACGTTTCCGGCACCTACCCCAAGAGCTGGTTTTCCACAAGAATAAGCTGCTTTTACCATGGCGTTACCACCGGTCGCAAGGATGGTCGCAACTCCTTCATGGTTCATAAGGGCACTGGTTGCTTCCATAGAAGGTTGGGTAATCCATTGCACACAGTTCTCAGGTGCTCCAGCTGCAATTGCTGCATCGCGTACGATTCGTGCCGCATGAGCAGATGATTCTTGAGCAGATGGGTGGAAGGCAAAGACGATAGGGTTCCGTGTCTTCAAGGAAATCAAGGCTTTAAAGATTGCTGTTGAAGTAGGGTTGGTTGTAGGAGTGATCCCGCAGACAACTCCGACTGGCTCAGCAATCAGGGTCAAACCAGTGACGTCATCTTCTGAAATGACACCAACCGTCTTGGTGTGACGCATGTTGTTTACAACGTGTTCACAAGCGAACAAGTTCTTGGTTGCTTTGTCTTCAAAGACTCCACGACCAGTTTCTTCATAAGCATGAAGAGCGAGCTCACCGTGTGCGTCAAGAGCAGCTACAGATGCTTTTGCAACGATGTAGTCTACTTGCTCCTGGTTCAATTTGCGCATTTCTTCAAGCGCCACTAGCGCTTTTGCACCAACTCGTCTACGTGTTTTTCAGCAGCGAGTTTCTTTTCTTCAGGTGAGAGAGTTTTTTATCAGCCATTTGATGCTTTCCTCCAATGTTTGAAACCCTTATCCTTTTCTAGAACTTTTTCATGTTTTCGGAAATTTTCAAGAATAGTGTAAGAAATTTCGATTTGTTAATTATTTCACAATATAATTGTACTCTATTTTGAGATTTTTGTAAACACTTCCAAGCAACTTTCACAAAGAATTTTTTGAAGTTTGTGAAACCTTTATCAACCCTATTGCTGTGAAAGCAATTATTTAGCAAAATTGTGAAAAATAATTAAAAATTTTTTCTTCACAAAGTGATATTTTCAATTGATTTATGTAAGCGTTTTCTTAATCTTACTAAAAAGCAGCTTTTACAAGTAAAAAGTTGCTTTTTGTTTTATTTTGTTAGGATTTGTTTTGTTTCAGTTTCAGAGAAGCAGTTTTACTTCTTGACCGGACCCTTTTCGGCCTTATCAAGGGCTTCTTTGACGGTTTGAGCATAGAGTTCCCCACCATTGGTTTCCATATTGAAGTGAACAGAGTCTGTTCCCACCCAAATGTTTGGATTTTCAATTGCTACTTGGTACCAGTCCGCAATGGTGATAAAGTCGTATTTCTTAGCTAGTTCCAATTCATAAAGACGCGTTTGAACCGATTCACTGGACTGATCGTTGGCATAGCGCCCATCATATGGTGTCACAAGGATCAAGCGACGGCCTTTTGGAAGTTTCTCAACATACTGATCCAGCAATTCTTTGTAGTTGCTTACAGTATTGGTTCCTAGGGCAATGACCACATTTTTTAGGAGAACTTTATTGGAGATATCGGTCTCAAAGACCTTCATTCCATTTTCCAACTGACGGCTCACCACTGCATCGATCTGGATGCCAGGGATGGCTTTAGTCAGGTAGTCCTGTGCTCGCAAGTTAACGGAATCACCGATCATGGTCACACCATTTGAGACGTTATATTCTGTTGCAGTCGCATTATCCACTTGCGTCCGTGTGACCTGCATTTTGCTGTCTGCTTGATTGAGCCCACTCACTACCAAACTCTCATCAAAAGCTCCGACGGTTGGTGCAAAGGCGGAGATTCCAATCATCAAGAGAGCCAGAGGAATCATGAGGTAAAAGATCGGCTTGGTCAAAAACTGAGATCCATCTTCATGCCGAAGACACGAGGTTCCTTGCCTGCAATAGTTGGCTCCAAAATATAGAAGGACAGAGCCGTTAGAATCAAGGAAACGATCGTCGTCACAAAGGCTGCCATCATATTTCCCAAATGTTGAGAGAAGATGATAAAGAAAGGCCAGTGGAAAAGGTAGACACCATAACTAGTATCTGCCAAGAAATTGAGGATGGCTGGTTCTTTTTATCTGGCGTCTTTTCATGGAGAATGCGGGCCGACAGAATCATGGCACAAGCTGCGATTGTCGCTGCTAAAAAGCCAAACAGATAGGTCCACAAGCTATCAAATGGCAAGAAAAGACTGAGCACAAACAAGAAGGCAAAGCTTCCACCCAAGACCGACAAAGTCTTTTTCATACTCCAAGACTGCACCAGCTTTGTAAAGTTCGGGCTGACATTAGCAATCCCTGTTACCGTTGCTAGGCACGATCCCGCAAAGAAGGGGAAGATGTGAGTGAAACTAGAGAAATAGATAGTGGAGAAGTTAGCTGTCAGAAAGGCGCGGATGAACATGGACAAGAAGGTAAAGAGAAAGAGCCCGCTGGATGCTAAGAAGAGCATACCTCGGTACTTTCCTACCGTCTTAGCCCGCTTAGCCAAAAACCATGCCAGAAGCGCCCATAGTACATAGTAATGCACTTCTAGGGCCAAACTCCAGGTATGAAGAAAGAGATGCGGAATGAAGTTGCTTTCGTAACTACCACCAGTTGCCATCTCAAAGAAATTGGTCACAAAACCAAAGACCGCTGCAATCTGTGTCCCAATACCAGCCACGTAGTCCCGTTGCACCATAAAGGTAAAGGGCATCACGACCAAGACCATAAAGACAAGAGGCGGTACGATCCGGTAAAAGCGCCGTTTCAAGAAAGACAAGTAGTCGATTCCTTGCTTGCGCGCAAATTCATCGATCAAGAGCGCTGTAATCAAAAATCCTGAGAAGGTGAAGAAAATATCTACCCCAATGAAGCCTCCAGGAAAGGCTTTTGGAAGAAATGGTAAAGCAATACCAATAAGAGTCCTGTAACACGGACGAGTGAAAACCATTTAATGCGCATTTTGATAAATCCCTGCTTGAATGTTCCTTTGTATACGACGTTGGCTTCTGTGGTTAAGGTGCCTTTGCCCTCCGGCTGGCCATTAACAAACTGCCCTTCATAGGTCCAACCATCCTTGGACTTAAACTTACCATAGCCACTAAAAGAGCCGTTGACGAGGTTACCTGTATAGGTATCCCCATTTTTAAAGGTGACGGTTCCCTTGCCATTCATCTTGCCACGGACCAAACTTCCGTCGTAACGGATCGCCCCTTATCCAAGGTCAAAACACCCTGACCTGGAATGGCTGAAAGGAAAACCATCAAAGCAGATAGAATAATCACGACTAATGCTGCTATTTCTAAATTTTTTCGTGTTAGATAGACCTTATAAGTCTCATAAAATTCTTTCATATTCTGTATTCTCTCACATATCAAACTCTTAGGAAGTTGCTAGCTGATCCAACCAGGCCTTACAGCCGCTCAGGACTCTGGAATAGGTCTCCTCAAAATCACCGGTATACCACGGATCTGGCACACTTTCAGCAGCAAAAGATGAATCTTGTGCTCTGTCCTCGCAGGAGCCATTTGCTTCAAATCTGCCACATTATTTTCGTCCATCCCTAGAATCAAATCAAAGTTGTAAAATCCTCTTCTTTGATCTGTAAAGAAGTCTTGGCTGGATCATACGGGACCTGGTGTTGTTGAAAGATTTTCTGGGTTCCCCGATGGATAGGATTTCCATGTTCCCAGCTAGAGGTGGCCCGACTTTCAATCTCATACTGATCCGTCAAGTCCTTCATGACAAACTCCGCCATAGGGCTCCGACAAATATTTCCTAAGCAGACAAAGACGATTTTTTCATGATTCCACCTAACTCCTTGTTCGGACTACCCAATCTCCATGAGCCCTTCGCTTTCCACTATGGAAAACCAGCATACTATTACTATTATAACAAAAATGTGACAGAAAGATGACAAAGGGGCTCTATCATTTTAAAGAAAAATCAGATTCCTTTTTCAAACCTGATTTTTTCTCTATTTTGGAAAACGAACCTCTAATGGAGGCCATTTGGTCTGCCAATTCTTCTTTTCATCCGCTCTGTATAAACCGCCAAGCGCTCTGGACTGGCTAAAAATGTGGAGTCGGCTGAACGATAAAATCTTCGATATCCCTTGTCCCATAAGGGAGAAAGAGCTCTAGCAGATCGTCTTTCCTTAAGCGAACCGCAAGAGCCGTACACTGCTCGGGGTATTTGGAAACCGCATCGCAAGAACTAGTGTAGGGAGCTGTCCCTGGGCTATGTTGGTGCATGTAGACTTGGTTTTTGACTTCCCAAGCGTACTGGGGATAGGTCCTCTTTAATTCTTGCTCGATCTGCAGAGTCTCCTCATAGCTGATCTCAGGGTCATAAAAGACTAGATCCATATCGGTTGTCCCATCAAACTCAGGTCTTCCAGAGAGCTGGTTCCAGATGAAATTGCGCACCGCGCCTGCTGCTAACCAGGCATCTGCCAGGTCGAGATCTCGAATAATAGTCAAGACGGCCATCATCTCTTGATCCGCTTGGATCTGTTCTACTATCGCTTCTTCCGTCAGCATCTTCTTCTAGTCTCCATTATAGGGATAACCCAGGTGTTCATAGGCCTTGCGGGTTGCCACGCGCCCTGTCCGCGTCCGCATGATAAAGCCTTTTGAATCAGGTAAGGCTCATACATATCTTCTACAGTCTCCCGCTCTTCAGCAATATTGACCGATAGGGTTCCAAGGCCGACCGGGCCACCTCCGTACATCTCAATCATAGTGCGCAGGATCTTTTGATCGACATAGTCCAGCCCTTCATGATCCACATCCAGCATGGAAAGGGCCTTGTCGGTAATGGTGTCATCAATCAAGCCATCGCCCATAATCTGTGCAAAATCACGCACCCGTTTGAGCAAACGGTTGGCAATCCGAGGAGTCCCACGACTACGAAGAGAAAGCTCTTCGGCAGCTTCGTGGGTGATCTCCATCTCAAAGATCTCGGCGGTCCGCTCGACAATCTCTGTCAGATCATCTTGCTCGTAGTATTCCATATGCCCCGTAATTCCAAAGCGAGCGCGCAAGGGATTGGACAGCATACCCGCTCGCGTCGTCGCCCCAATCAAAGTGAAAGGAGGAAGGTCCAGATGGACACTCCGGCTGCTCTCGCCAGCGCCAATCATAATGTCGATATAAAAATCTTCCATGGCGCTGTAAAGCACTTCTTCAACCGACATAGGAAGACGGTGGATCTCATCAATAAAGAGAACATCCCCGGCTCTAGGTCATTAAGAATGGCTACCAAGTCACCAGCCTTTTCAATGACAGGACCCGAAGTCTGCTTGAGATTGACGCCCAGTTCATTGGCAATGACAAAAGCCATGGTGGTTTTCCCAAGGCCTGGAGGGCCAAAAAGAAGGACATGATCCAGCGCTTCATCCCGAAGCTTAGCCGCCTCAATAAAGATTTTCAGCTGGTCCTTGACCTTATCCTGACCAATATATTCATGTAAATATTGCGGGCGCAGCGTCCGTTCAACAGCCTCTTCGTCGCCCATGATTTCATTGTCTAAAATTCTACTCATACAGTCTATTATAGCAAAAATGATACCTTGGATACCACAAATAGAATGTGTTTTTTAAAGATCCTAGTTTTCACTGCCATTCGTTAGAAAAAGTTGAAAGGTTGTACTTTCTTTTTATTTTACGGTCCCTTCTTCTTCATCTATCGCTTACAATTTCACTTTATAATTATTTCCTTTAATGATAAAATTAAAGCAACAACGTTTAGGAGGTAAATTTATGTTTACTAAAACAAAGAAGATCCTTTTCGGTTTCTTGGCATTCTTTGCAGTGCTCCTTATTGCGGGATGTCAACCTTCTCCATCGCAGTCTTCTAAAACAAATAAGTCTTCTCAAACAAATAAAGCTTCTCAAACAACAAAAGCACCACAAGATCTTACAAAGGATCAACAAGGAACTTGGAAATGGACTGACCAACAAATGACCATTCAGAAAGTATTCCTAGCTTCTAATATAAAAAACTTGCCGCCGTACTAATGCTTGATGACTTCGATAAGGTTAAGATGACGATGACCATTAAAGATAAAACCGTTGAATTGAAGTACCATTTTGATTACAGAGAACTGTATGAAGATCAAGCATTTGCAACAGGAGAGAACAAAGCAAATTATGAATCGTATTTAAAAAATAAAACTGCTGAATTTAAGAATTATATTCCAAATTTGAAACATACAAAGATTACTCTTGACGAACCTAATGATGCCTATGATTACTCTCTAACTGGCGAAATCGATACGCAGAAACATACTATTACGTTCCCTGAAACACCTACATTTTTAAGTAGAATTGTTATGGGAACCACGTATAACTCGCTTGTACCCATTACTTATACTTACACCGTTGAAGGTAAGCAAATAACACTTTATGCTGAAGGTAAAGATGAACAAAGTCATTTTAGAGTAATGCGTCTTCGTTTCAACTACGTAGGAGACAATCATTAGAAGGAGTGATCAATCATGAACAATATGAAAAAAGTTTCCTATGGATGTTTTCCCTTCTTGCACTTCTATTTGTATCAGGATGTGGGCAAAAACAACAGAAACAACAGCAACAACGAACAACCGCTGAGACTACAACAGTTGCAGAAACTACCACAGTAGCACCGACCCCAGTCTCACTAGAAGGAGACTGGAAAGCTGTAGATTTTAGAGATACAGTAGAACGTACTTTCTTAATTTATTATGATGATGCTAATAGTCGATTAAAGGTTACTGAAGCCTTCCAAGATATCGTTCCGACTCTAAAAATTACAGGAACAGATGTAACTTATTCTTATAGTGCAGATATGAATAAGTATATTGATTTTATGCTGAACAGAATAAAGATAAATATCCTACAAAAGAAGAAGCTACTGCCATCCTTCTAGGCGTAAGAGAAAAGAAATTTGGAAGTTTTAAACATCAAACTGGAACGTTTGATAACGATACAAAAGTGTTAACTGCAACGTTAAATGATGGGGTTTTAAACGAGAATGCAAAAACGATCGTATTCCCTGAAGTGCCAAACATCTTTGGAGTTCTACCTCTTTATATTAATTCTACAGACGTACCAATTACTTATCACTACGAATTGAATGGTGACATCCTTACAATTTATGCTGAGAAAACGTACGATGAAACTGGTGCTCATCTTGTTTATCCAATGAAATTCAAGAAAGTTTCAGATCCTAAAACTAATTAAATAACTCACTGAGAGTGGGACAGAAATCGGTAATTCGTTAGAATTCGATTTCGTCGTCCCACCTCCGCACAGTTGAGTAGGGCTGTAAAGCTGATGAAATCAGCGTGGTAGAGCCCACTCAACCACTGCGTCTTGCTCGACAATCCAAAAATAATTGAGAGGCTAGGACTTTTGTCCCAGCCTCTTTTGTGTGCAAAAATAATTTAGGAAACCTTGAGAATCTCATCTATTGGGTACTCTGCTACATACAATTTTCCCGTTTCTTATGTTGAATAATCGGTCAAGTTACAGAACAAAATTGCGATTCATTTGAAAGCCCTTGCAAAACGATTATGTTGCACGTATAATATAAGCGTAATACGATAATCTATTTTAAGGAGGTCTAGCGATGATTAGACATTATAAAAAATTATTTTTAGCATTCGTTGCTCTACTCTCAGTCTTCGTACTAGCTTCTTGTTCTCAAGAACAAAGCGGCTCTAAAAATGCCGCTAAAACAGAAACACCAAAAGTCGAAACGATTGATGGCGAATGGGAATTAGTCGATACTCTCGATGCTTTAACGGAATCCATCGGAGCCTATACCCTCCATGGAATCCACTTTGCACACTTGCTTGAATCTGTTAAAGACTTCAAAATGGACATGAAGATTGAAAACAATACGGCAACGATTAAATACGACTATAACATTGATAACTTTATTAAAGCTTTCTCCACTGTCACAACAGAAGCTAAAGGTAAGACTGAAGAAGAATTCAAAAAGTCATGTATAACTCTCATGAAAATTTCGCAGCCGACTTTAAGAAATACAAAGTCAGCATGAATAAAGATACAGGCGTACTTAGCTACGAAGCAACAGGTTCTATTGATCAAGATGCCAAAACAATGACCTTTGATGAAGGAATTACCGTAACGAACTCATTCTTCTTCTCATTCGGTGAAAATCGCGTTTCGCCAAACACATATCACTACGAACTAAAAGATGATATGCTTTATGTCACGATTGACGGAAAAGCGAAGAAAGATAATCTTCCAGTTCACTATGAACTACACTTCAAACGTAAAGGAAGCACTACTCAAAAAGACCCCGTTCCAATTGAAGGAAAATGGCAAGCCATCGACTTCCGACCAGCTCTTGAAC
This sequence comes from Streptococcus sp. 2A/TPW/M5, assembly GCA_036663675.1. GTDB lineage: Bacteria > Bacillota > Bacilli > Lactobacillales > Streptococcaceae > Streptococcus. The sequence continues at coordinate 483,693 of JAYXUK010000001.1, forward strand.
GTAGCTTAGCCTTTAAAGATTTTGACAATGATGATTCGGCTATCAAGCTTATCTATCCTGAGGCATGGAAAGATTTAAAACCAACGTTAAACATTACAGGTACATCTGTTGAATTCGACTATACTGTATCTCTAGCAGATGGTTTTGGAAGATTCTACGATTACTTAAAACAAAAAGATGCATCTAAAGTGACTCAAACGAAAGACGAATATATTAAAAATCAATTTACCAAATTATCAGTCAATCTACAGGATGGCGCTAAAGACTTGCCCAATACAACTTATGAATTTGATAGAGATAATGCTAAAATTCATTCTGTATTGAAGAACGGTAAATTAGATACAGCAAACCAAACGATTATCTTCCCAGAAGCTATAAATATTGTGCAACTAGCAACCATGTCCATTGGACCTGTCGCTAAAGAAACTACGTATAAATACTCTATTGATGGAGATATTTTAACGTTGACGATTGAGCAACGCGATGGACAGAATAATCTAAATACGATTATTTCAGCAAAATTCAAAAAGTGTCTGACGCAACGAGCAAGTAGTCATTCTACTGCTCCTTGAGAATTTCTCAAGGGGCTTTTTGTGTGCAAAAAATTAATTTAAGAGCTTACACTCTGTTAAAACACTTCGTTACCTTTGGTTCGGTTAGGAAGTAACGTAGTTCCCTACCTTAATCTTTATTATGGAACATAGTTTTCGCTCCGTTCGAACTGCGTCAACGTACCTAAGCTCACTAACGTTTGTAAAAATAAGGAACGTAGTTTTCGCTTCGCTCAAACTGCATCAATATCTCTAAATTCGGTTGAACTCTCTGAGTTCACCTCATTAATTTTTAAAGATCGTAGTTCTCACTTGCGTTCGAACTGCGTCAATGTACCTAAACTCGCTAATGCTCGTAAAGAATAAGGAACGTAGTTTTCGCTCCGCTCAAACTGCATCAATGTACCTAAGCTCACTAACGTTCGCTAAGGTACATAGAAAAAGCCACCGGTTTTGGTGGCTCTTATAGGGAGATTATTATGAAAAAGTTTTAGGAGTTTTATCATTCAAAGTTAGGAGGTCTTTGATGATGGTATTAGTATACGATAGGAAGCTTAAACTTTCCTTATAGTTTTTCTAAAAATTTTTTCGAGAAAAAGAGGAGGTCTCAGGCAAAGATTTCACATCCTTGTTTGGCCACTCCCCTTTTCTTATTATTTTTTACGATGGCATGGTAGCTAGTCTTACTGATAAAGACTTGACCTGCTCTCAGGATGACCCTCTCAGCCTGGTCACTGTGAATGGCATCTGGCACTGTTTGAAATTCGAGCGCCAAGCCATTGTGCTGAACCATTGGTTGGCCTTGCAGACGAACGGTTTCATCTACGAAATTGGCAGAATACACCACCAAGGCGGAAGCCTCTGACTTGAAAGTCAAAAAGCGCCCAGACGGCTGATGGTAAAGAAAGCCAGCATTTTCATGTCCATCTGGTAGAGCGAAAGGATGGTCCAATCCTTCTACCAGGCGGATTTGCGGATCTGAATCCTTAAAGAGATCCTCTAAGAGCATGGCTTGGTAGAGATGCTGAACAACCGGACTTTCTCTATCCACGGTCTGAAGAGGGACGCCATCTGGGTGGATAGGGTAAAGCCCTTTATGATTGATCTGAAAGACATGGTCATGAATTGGCTGAGTGAAGTTGCCTGATAGGTTGAAATAGCTGTGGTTGGTCGGGTTGACCAAGGTGTCTTGATCCGTTTCTACCCGATAAGCAATCTCGAATTCACCATCTTCCGTTAAACCATAGGTCACCCAGATCTTGAGATTTCCAGGAAAACCGCCTGTCCCATCCGCCCGTTCTGTATAGAGAGTGATTCCTTGATCCGTTACCGACTCCACGCTAAACAAGGCGCTGTCCCAACCCGTCGACCCACTGTGGTTGCAGTTGGCACCGTTATTAACTTCCAAGTGATAGGTCTCTCCATTGAGTTCAAAACTGGCGCCTGCAATCCGACCCGCTACCGGGCCAATACTAGCCCCATATTTAGGGCTATTGCCCACATAGTCCTCAAAGCGATCAAAGCCTAGAATAATATTCGTAAACTGGTCTTCTTTATCAGGCGTCACATATTCTAAGATCGTCGCCCCATAGGTCATGACAGATAATTGGTAACCCTTGTCATTTTCGAGGCGATAAGCCCGAACCTCTTGATTCTGCCATTCCCCAAACACGCTTTCTTGATACTGTTTCACAAACCTTCTCCTCTCACTGTTTTTCTCCATTGTATCAGTTTCACAAGAAGAAACACTCCACTTTTTATAGAAAATTAGTGGTTATTCTTTATGAAATGGATGAATGATCACCCTTGAACAACCCGATTGACAGTACCAGTTGGTGATGGCGTGTCTGGGCGATTTTGCACCTTGAGCGAAGTCAAGAGAGAAATCAACTGACCGTAGATAATGTATGGGAAGGCACGGTAGATATCTAGGAGTCTGCTGATGCTTTCACCAACACTTCCCGTACATGCTCGATCCCTGCAGCTTGATCGGTCAAGAGGACAACTTGACGGGCAATCCGATCCCCTGCAACTTCTCGAACCAAGTCCAGATCATACTGACGGGTATAAGGATCAATGGCTCCAAAGACCAAGATGAGGGTCTGATCATTGATGAGGGATTTTGGACCGTGACGGAATCCGACAGGACTCTCATACATGGTTGCGATTTTGCCTGCCGTTAATTCCAAAATCTTGAGCTGGGCTTCATGGGCTAGGCCAAAGAAAGGTCCTGCTCCCAGATAGATCACGCGCTCAAAGTCTAGATCGACCACTTCCTTGACCGCACGGTCCTTCTCCAAGATTTGCTCAGATAGATCAACCAGCTCTGCTACTCGTTTTCCTTGATCTCTTCTTCACTTGGCTCAAAAACCAAGAGAGCTGTCAAAAGCATAGAGGTAAAGCTAGAGGTCATCGCAAAGCCGGCATCATTGGTTTCTTTAGGTTGGAGAAGCAAGAGATTGCGCTCATCTCCGTGGGCTTGCTGGGCCAGTTTTCCTTCTTCGGCACAGGTAATGGTGATCTGATAGAGCTCATCAACCAAGTCTTGAGCCAACTGCACGGTGGCGACACTTTCTGGCGAATTGCCACTCCGGGCAAAAGATACTAAAACAGTCGAAACCTCTTTTTCAAATAGGTTTGAGGATGAGCTACGATATCCGTCGTCGCAATGGATTGAAAATTCCAGTGGCGTTCATCGTGTACTTCCTGCAAATATGGAACCAAGGTATCTCCCACATAGGCTGAGGTCCCAGCCCCTGTCAAGATGACCTTGATATAGTCATGCTCTTGCCCAATTTTTTCTAAGAAAGCTTTTATTTCCGCTTTTCTTTCTTGATACAAGCGAGCTGTTTCTTTCCAAACCGTCGGTTGTTGGTAGATTTCACGTGTTGTGATCTCTGCTCCTAGCTCCTGCAAGTCTTCTTTGTATAGTCTAACATAGAACCTGTTGTTCCTTTCTACAATCTAACGTTGATAAATGGGAAAGGAGCCTGAGATGATGCTCCCAGACTCCCATACCAACCTACTCATCTTCATCATCATCAAGGTTTGACAAGAGGTCATTGACCTTGACAATACTTTCTTTTGCACGTTCAGGGTAGTCCCCTTCATTACCAGTCAGGCTACTATTGATGAACTCGATGACCATCGGAAGATTCATCCCTGCGTATAAGTCAATCGCACGTCCTTCAAGGATCAAGCGGCTCACGGTGTTGCAAGGAGTTCCTCCCAAGAGATCGGCAAATACAATATAGTCTTCTAGACCTTGGACTGTTGCTTCAAATTTAGCAGTAAAGTCTTCTGGTCCTTCTTCTGGTAAGAGTGCAACCGTATGGATGGATTCTTGTGGTCCCATAATCATCTCTGTGCTAGCTTTAAGCTCTTCACAGAAGCGACCATGACTGACCAATACTAACTCTTTTGCCATACCTTACTCCATTATGCCATTCCAAAGAAGAAGTGGCCAAATGCTGAGAATGCGATTGCTGCAAGGATGATGAGCAAGATAGCTTTTGTAGAGTTCATACCCTTACGTCCAAGCAACCAGTAGATTACACCTGTGATGATTGCTGGTACCAAACGTGGGAAGATAAGGTTGAGCATATCTTGAATTTCAATCGCTTTGTCCCCAATGTGTGGAGTCCAAGAAACTTCAACACCAATCATGCTCGCAATCAAGGCACCAACCATGAAGATACCCAGAACGGCAGCTGCGTCGATCAAAGCTGTCAAGGTACTTTGCATGTTGTTGATGAGGTTAACCCCTTCTTTATAGGCAAATTCCAACTGTTTCCAACGGAAAATGTCATAAGCAACTGCCACAGCGATCCACAAGAAGATACCGGCTGGGTTTCCTGCAATAGCCAAAGTTGCTGCGATTGAACCCATAATAGCTGGTACCAATGATCCAAAGATTGAGTCCCCAAGAGGAGCGAATGGTCCCATGAGACCTGTCTTGATCCCGTTCACCGCATCTTTTGATTTGACACCATCTTTTTCTTCCAAAGCAAGGTCAAAACCAGTGATAATGGTGTGGAAGAATGGTGAAGTATTGAAGAATTGCGTATGCAATTTCATCATTTCTTTCAATTCTGGAGTGCCATCACCATACATTTTACGCAATTGTGGAAGAAGCATGTAAAGGTAACCAGAAGCCTGCATCCGTTCGTAGTTCCAACCCAATTGGAAGGTGAAGAGGCTACGTTTGTTAATTTGTTTAAAATCTTCTTTTGTTAGTTTGTAATTAGAATTCGTCATCTTCAATTTCCCCGCTTTCTACATTGCTTGCTGGAGCAGCTACAACTGTACGTTGGCTGTTTTTGAAGTGTTGTACTGCAAGGAAGATACCGATGATGGCAATACCAATCATAGATACACTCTTGAAGTTGTTAACAAAAGTAATAGCTTGTTCTTTTGGAAGTTTAGCGAACACATCAGAACCAACAATGCTAGACACTGCAGCACCAAGGCTTTGAACATTGCTATAAAGCACTGTCAACATTGCTGTTAAGCCAAAGCCAAGTGCTAAATAGTGAAGGTTACGACGAACAGGAAGGTAACGAAGCAAGATCGCAAATCCAAGACCTGGAAGCATTTGACCTGCAAGTTTCAGACCGTTTGCCAACCATTGTACATTAGCAAGACCTGTAACAACAGTTTCTACGAAAGAACCACCAAAGGCAAGAGCCAAGAAGACTGGAAGGGCACGAGAAAGAGCCCAAGGAACAGCACCAAGAAGGTAGTTGCGTTCAATTCCTTTATAGTCGTAACGTTCGATCGCAGCATCTACACGGTGAGCGAAGTAAGTTGTAGTCATACGACCAAGAATATCAAAGTAGGTCAACAAAGTTGCTACCGGCACAGCGATTGTAGCAATAGCAATCTCTGGATCAATCCCTTTGCTACTGAAAAGGCAGTTGCAAGAACGGCACCAGAAGTGGCGTCAATACGAGAAGCTCCACCGAAAGTACCAACACCGAGCACTGTCAATTGGAGAGAAGCTCCGATAAATAGACCTGTCTTTAAATCTCCCATGACAAGTCCTGTAATGAAACCAGCAAAGACTGGTGATCCTGCTGATGAAACAATCGTCAACTCATCACAGATTTGATAAGCTGAGTACAAAGTAAGTAGTAAAATTTGCCACCATTGTATCATGACAATTTCCTCCTAAAAATTTTCTTTTACTTTAATAACTTCATAAAGTCTTCTGCAGTGTCGTTTGGCACCATCTGAGACGTAATCTTTACACCTTTTTCGTGGATCTTGTTGAAATCTTCCACGTCCGCGTCCACCACATTGATCGAGCGGGTAATCGCACGTGTCTCATCAGATTGAGACATATTGCCGACATTCAGCGTTTCAAGCTGAACGCCTGCTTCGATCAAACGAAGGAAACGATCAGGTTTGCGAGCTACGATAAAGAGTCGTTGGCTATCATATTTTCCAGCCAAGATATTTTCCGCAGCCTTTGCGACTGGCAAGATACTGAGCTTGACACCAGGTGGTGTCGCTAGTTTCAAGCCACTTTTTTCAATATCATTTTGAGCGACTTCATCATCGATCACCATGATACGTGAAACATTTAGTTTGGTAGTCCAAAGATTGGCTACCTGCCCGTGGATCAAACGTCCATCGATACGGCATCCTACAATAGTCATAAGTTTTCCCCTTTACTTCTTTGAATGTAGGTTGTTGAACAAGTTGAAGTGTCTCTTGGTAACGCCCTTCTGTCTCAAAGACGATCAGGCTATTGGCTCCTTCTTTGAGGAAACCATGAGGCACATAAAGTGAAGTGGTCGGTCCGACCTCCCAGAAGCGACCAAGGTTATGGCCGTTGACAAAGACGACCCTTTCCCAAATCCTGTCATATCCAGATAAGTGTCAAGGTTGTGGTCCAGCTGAAAATCATATCGGTAAAAGGCTGGAGCACCTGCCTGCCATTCCTTTGAAAAATCGAGCTGACTGAGATCTTGTAAATCCAGTGGGTACTGCTTCCAATGAAGGTGGAAGTGCAAATCCACACAGACACCTGTGCGAATGCCCTTGTGCTGGCTATCAGCTAAGAGCTTGTGACCATAGTTGACACGGCCCATATTCTCAAGCAAGATTTTTAAATTCGTAACCGCTTTCTTTTTCCTTTGATAAAAAGATCTTCACCGATCTCTGTTTGGTATTGTGTTGCTACATGTTGATCATCCAGGTAAATTTGTACCCGATCCCGACCATCAATGATGCGCAATTTTTCTTCTTCCGCATCCAACTCAAGGTCTGTCTCATATAGGAGATAACCTGTGGTTTGCCCCAACTCTTCCATCTTTTCGGGATAAAGGCTGGTCTCAACCTGAGCCAAATTGTCCAGATTTCCAAAAGACTAGTCTTGGCTGCCAATTGCAAGGTTTGTTCTGGCAAACACTCTTTGATGAGCGGTTCTTGCTGTGGGTATTCCGGATAATAGGTCGCCATCATTTTTTGAATAGCATAATACTTCTCCGTCGGATTGCCCTGCTCATTGAGCAAAGCCCCATAGTCATAGGACGTCACCTGTGGCAAGTCTAGCGTTCCCGAGCTGAGCAACCATTCATGAAGCCAAAATTGGTCCCGCCATGAAACATATAGAGATTGATGGAGCCGAGCTCCAAGACCTCATGGACAGCTTCTGCCAACTCCTCTGGGTCCCTTTGAATCACAGGTTCCTTCCAGCGGGTAAACCAGCCATCCCAGAATTCCATACACATCAAGGGCCATTTCTTACCGTATTCGTCAAAGAATTCTTGCATCTGACCGAAGTTATAGGCTGCTTTGGAACCGAAGTTTCCCGTCACAAAGAGGTCTTCTTCGATCAAGGTTCCTGTTCTTAGCGTTGCTCGCCATGGTCCATCTGATGTAAAGAGAGGACAGGTCACGCCTTTTTCCTTCATCAAATCCCGAATGGCACGAAGATAATCCTTATCCTCTCCATAAGAGCCGTACTCATTTTCCACCTGCATCATGAGGATTGGACCACCCTGATCCACTTGGTAGGGTGTCAACAAGCCAAGCAAGCGATCATAATAACGATCCACTGATTCGATAAAGGCTGGGTCAGATGAGCGGATTCGCAGGTCTTCTTCTAAGAGCCAGGCTGGTAATCCACCAAATTCCCACTCTGCACAGATAAAGGGCGACGGCCTTACAATCATGTAAAGTCCTAGGGACTGGGCTGTTCGAATGAAACGCTCTAGATCCAATCGACCACTAAAGTCAAACTCCCTTTGCGGGGTTCATGCGCATTCCAAGGGACATAGGTCTCAACCGTGTTAAAACCTAAAGCCTTTAGATTATACAAGGAATGATACCAGTCTGCTGGGTCAATTCGGAAATAATGGATCGCTCCGGATAAAATCTTGAAGGGTTGATCTTTTAAATAGAAAGCATCGCGAATCTCAAAAACTCCCATAAACGCCCCCTTTCTTATATGTAACCCTTTTCATTTATTAATATAATAAATTATTTAAAAAATGTCAACACTTTTATAAAAAATATGTTAAAATAGGGTTAAATAAGAGAAATCTAAAGAGAGGTAGCACTATGGCAATTCCAAAGTACCAACACATCAAAGATGAATTGAAGCAGCAAATTATCTCCGGAAAATTTGAAAATGGAGATAAATTTTATACTGAAGCTGAACTCATTAAAATTTATGATGTCAGCTCTATCACCGTTGTCCGTGCTTTGAACGACCTCGCTGCTGATGGCTACATTGTCCGTCAGCAAGGAAAAGGGACCTTTGTTTCTCGTGCTCGAAAACACAAACTGGTTGAATTTTCAGATGTTGAAACCTTCCCCATCCAAAAGGCCAAAGTCAAAGTTCTCTCTATTAAACGTGGAAACACCTTAAGCATCCTAGACAAACTAGGCCTCAACCCAACGCAATTCTACTATAAGATCGAACGGACCCGCCAGACAGGGGATGATACGTATATCTTCCACCAAACCTATATTCCTGAACAATATATCAATCCAAACTATCCAAATTTGGAATACTATAGTTCTATCTATGATCGCTTCAAAGAGGATTACCACATTCATATGAATGATGAGCACTTCGAAGAAATCAATGAAATCGTCTTTCCTACACCGAGCAAGGTGGCTAAAGTTTTAGAGATCGATGAAAATTTCCCAACTGTTAAACAAGTGAAGACGACCAAGTTAGAAGCGACTGGCCAAATCCTTGAATACACGGAAACGTATAAACGCGGTGACTACTACAAGATCAAGTTCATCTCCTGTGACCGCGATCACTAAGAACCAAAAAGACTGAGACATCTCGGTCTTTTTATAACTCCAGTATAGCATGTTGAAAACGATTTCTAAAGACCTCTTTAAAAATATATATAATTAGTGATAGTTTAGCTATAAAAAGTTTAAAGAGAGTGGGACAGAAATCGGTAATTCGTTAGAATTCGATTTCGTCGTCCCACCTCCGCACAGTTGAGTAGGGATGTAAAAGCTGATGAAATCAGCGTAGTAGAGCCCACTCAACCACTGCGTCTTGCAGTTAGTCTTATCAAACATCAAAGGCTGGACAGTTTTTGCCCAGCCTCTTTCGTCTATTTTTCAAATTCCCTTTTTCGTTGCGATTAGTCACCCAAACCGATGCGTTCGAAGATTTCATCCACCCGTTTAGTGTAGTAAGTTGGGTTGAAGATTTCGTCGATTTCTTCTTGAGTGAGGCGAGATGTTACTTCTGGATCGGCTTCCAAAAGTGGTTTAAAGTCTACTTGGTTATCCCATGATTGAGCAGTCTTCGGTTGAACAAGGTCGTAAGCTTGCTCACGCGTCATGCCTTTTTCAATCAAGGTCAACATCGCACGTTGGCTGAAGATGAGACCAAAGGTTGAGTTCATGTTACGGATCATGTTTTCTGGGAAAACTGTCAAGTTCTTAACGATATTTCCAAAACGGTTAAGCATGTAGTCAATCAAGATAGTGGTGTCTGGTGCGATGATCCGCTCTGCTGATGAGTGGGAGATATCCCGTTCGTGCCAAAGAGAGACATTCTCATAAGCTGTTACCATGTGACCACGGATAACACGCGCAAGACCTGTCATGTTTTCAGAACCGATAGGGTTCCGTTTGTGAGGCATGGCTGAAGACCCTTTTTGACCTTTGGCAAAGAACTCTTCCACTTCACGTTGTTCAGATTTTTGAAGACCACGGATTTCAGTCGCCATACGCTCGATAGAAGTTGCGATGCTAGCAAGAACTGCAAAGTACTCAGCGTGAAGATCACGAGGAAGGACCTGTGTAGAGATTTCTTGAGCACGAATACCGAGTTTATCACAGACGTATTTTTCAACGAATGGTGGGATATTGGCAAAGTTACCAACCGCACCAGAAATCTTACCAGCTTCCACACCAGCAGCCGCATGCTCGAAACGCTCAATGTTCCGTTTCATTTCGCTGTACCAAGTGGCCAATTTCAAACCAAAAGTTGTCGGCTCAGCGTGCACACCATGGGTACGACCCATCATGATAGTGAACTTGTGTTCTTTCGCTTTGTCAGCGATGATGTTGAGGAAGTTTTCAAGGTCCTTGCGGATGATGTCGTTGGCTTGTTTGTAGAGGTAACCATAGGCCGTATCTACCACGTCAGTAGATGTCAAACCATAGTGAACCCACTTGCGCTCTTCACCAAGCGTTTCAGAAACCGCACGTGTGAAGGCCACCACATCGTGACGAGTTTGTTGCTCGATTTCCAAAATACGGTCGATATCAAAGTCCGCTTTTTCACGAATCAAAGCCACATCTTCCTTAGGAATTTCTCCCAACTCAGCCCATGCTTCGTCCGCCAAGATTTCCACCTCAAGCCAAGCACGGTATTTATTTTCTTCAGTCCAAATGTTCGCCATTTCAGGGCGAGAGTAACGTTCGATCATGTTTAATTTTCCTTTCTGTTGATGTTTCACTTAAGTGGGGCGGACGTCAGCAGCTTCCTCCGGAATTCATGACTAAATCTCGAGCCTGAAGTCTCAAGATTTCCGTCGCTTACGCTTTCCCACGGCGTGAAACATCGGTTTAACGAATAAAAGTCGTTTTATTCAAATTCTTCTTTCCCAATCCACACAGATGGATAATGATCTAGTGTATTCAAATCCGTATCCAGCGGGACATCATAGATAGCCAAATAGTTATCAGGATATTGTGCAACTAGCTCTTCATACTTCGCTTTCACTTTTTCATGATCACTACTAGCATACAAAACTTCGACGACTGCCCCCATCTTCTCTTTTTCAACAAATGCGTTGACAATGAGTTGAATCATAAAAACCTCCTAAATCGAAATTCCCTTCATATTTGCTTCCAGAATAGGCATCTTCACACCTAACTCCTGACCAGTCTGATAAACACTTTGACAGCAATAGAAGATGTCCTGTTTATCATTGTGCAAGGTCATGATTTTTCGGGTCAGCTCATTTTTCGCAAACATGACTTTCATGGCTTTTCCGGCAATCCAAGCAGGAATTTTGTATGGCAAGAGTTCGGCTTTGTAAAGCTTCAAATTTACACCACGCGCTTCTACGACTTTCAAAGCCTCTCGAATGGCCTTGATGGCCAATGATAATTCCGAAGAACTATTCATCAAGTTCAAAGCCAACTGTTCTGGATTTTCCAATTGTCCCGAACGCGCAGCTGTTGAAGTGACACCTGCATTAATCGCCATGTGAATCCAAATCCACTCAACCATATCATGAGGAACTTCCCACTTCAAATCTGCAGAAGTCAGTAAAGTCCTTAAATCAGCATAGTTAGAGATCTGTGCTTTTTGCTCACCTTCTAGCATTAAATGGTCAAACAAGACACCATCTAAATGATCCTCCTGCATATGACCACCCGCTGTCGGAAAAGCCAGAATATAGTCGTAATCTCCTGCCCACTCTTGGACCTCTTTTCGAGTATCCCAGAAATTACAGAAGAAAACAAGGGTGCCTTTGATATTATTTTTCGCAAGGTTTCCACAGCTTCTTTGACAAACCCATGACGCACACTCAGAAAAATAAAATCATATTCCGAATTAGCTTCTGCCACACGAACCTCATAGGTATCGTGTTTGTTCTCACCTTTGGAATGATAACGACCATCTAGCAGATCAACCGACAACTCCTTCGGAGCAGTGTTTTTCTTACTATCTCTCAGTACGTGTTCCACTTGATGACCTGCTTTTTGAAAAGCATAGGCATAAGTAGTCCCGATTACCCCAAGTCCTAAAATCGCTATTTTCATCTAAAAATCAATTCCTTTCCCAAACTCAACCACATTGTCTGGTTCATCACTGAACAAAGTCACATGTCCCATTTTGCGGTTGTGCTTCGCTTCTAGTTTACCATATAAGTGGAGGTGAACGCTTGGATTTTCTGTCACATATGTTTCAGCAGCCTCGACATGTTGGCCGAGTACATTGAGCATGACAGCTGGTGCATGAAGGTGAATTGCTGGAAGTGGTGCTCTGAGAACGCCCAAGATATGAGTATCAAACTGGGAGAAGTCACAAGCTTCAATCGAATAATGCCCTGAATTGTGTGGGCGAGGCGCGATTTCGTTGACGATGATGTCATCAGCTGTCGCAAACATTTCCACGCAAAGAGTTCCAGAAAGGTTCAGTTGTTCTGCGATTCGCACTGCCATGGCTTTGGCTTTTTCAGCTAGACTTGCTGAAATGCGAGCAGGCACAATCGTTTTCGAAAGAATGTTGTTGCGGTGGATATTTTCCTGAACAGGGAAAACCGTCACATCCTTACCATTCCCAGACACGATGACAGAAATCTCCAAGTCGAAATTGACAAATTCTTCCAAAACACAGTCGGCTGAATCCGCTAATGCATAAGCTTCTTCCAAGTCTGCTTCTGAACGAATAACCTTTTGACCATGTCCATCGTAGCCACCGGTCGCGGTCTTTAGGACATAGTTTTTAGAGAGGTCGATAGCTGCCAAATTTTTGCTAGAAGTCACGACCTTGTAGGGCGCAACGGTGACTTGAGCCTTGTTTGACAAAAAGTCCTTTTCAAAAATACGGTTTTGAGAAATGCGAAGCAGGTCTGTTCCTTGTGGGAGTTGTCCATCTGTGATAACGGCATCCAAACCGTCAGCATCAACATTTTCAAATTCATAAGTGAGAACATCACAGCGATCTGCCAACTGACGAAGAGCATCCACGTCGTTGTATGGGGCCACGATGACCTCAGACACACGAGAAGATGGACAATCTGCTGCAGGATCAAGGGTAATAACCTTATGGCCCATGTAGATAGCTGAGATAGCCATCATCTGACCGAGTTGGCCACCACCAATGATCCCAATGGTTTTAGTTGAGCTCATTTGTAGACTCCTCTGCGATTTTTCCTTGTTCTTCTGCGAAATCCGCCAAAGCTGTCGCAATAGCCTGGTCCTCTACTGAAAGGAGACGGAGGGCAAAGAGGGCAGCATTGGTAGCTCCTGATTCGCCGATAGCCATGGTTGCGACAGGAACACCACCTGGCATCTGAACGATAGAATAGAGTGAATCCACACCACTAAGAGCACGTGATTTGACAGGTACGCCGATAACTGGAAGGGTTGTTTTAGCAGCAACCATACCTGGCAAGTGAGCAGCGCCACCAGCACCAGCGATGATGACCTTGATGCCACGGCTACGTGCTTCTTCGGCATGTTTGAACATGAGGTCCGGTGTACGGTGTGCGGAAACAACTTTCTTTTCGTAAGCAACACCGAAGTTGTCGAGGACTTCAGCAGCTTTTTGCATGGTTGCCCAGTCGGATTTTGAGCCCATGATGATGGAAATTACTGGTTTCATTTATTCTCCTTTTTAATAATCGTCTAATGTAGTGCGGACGTAAGCGACCGCCTAAGGCGTTCCATTACTAAAACTGGAGCCTGAGTCTCCAGTTTTCCGCTCCTAGTAGCTTTGCTACTAGGAGTTCCACTACTGCGACGATTATCCTATACTAGCTCGCTAACGCTCGCAAATCAAACGACCATTATCGGGTTTGGCGACTCAGTCGCTTTTGAAACTTTATTTGTTCGCCTTACTACCGATATCCGTACGATAGAACAAGCCTTCTGTGTTTTGTTTATCGAGTTGGCTGTAGATGATATTTTGGCCGTCTTTGACAGTATCTGCTGTTGTGACCAGCATGTAGACACGTCCGCCGTTTGAGAGGAGGTCTTGCCCGTTTTCAGCGAATTTGGCACCAGCATAGTAAGTGATGATGTCACCATCTGTCTTGGCTGGAAGTTTGACACCCTTCTCATAAGCGAGTGGGTAGCCGTTTGAGGCGACAACCACGCCTAGTGTCACACCCTTGTTCGTCCACGTGATGGCTGGCTCTTTGCCATCCAAAATATCAGTGATGTTTTGTGCAAAGTCAGATGTCAAACGAGGCAAGATGATTTGTGTTTCAGGGTCTCCAAAGCGTGAGTTGAACTCGATGACTTTCGGTCCATCAGCTGTCAAGATTAGCCCCGCGTAAAGGACACCAAGGTACGGACGGCCTTCTTTAATCATACCTTCAAGAACCGGCTTGACAATGGTGTCAACCGCTGTGTCAACCACTCTCTGTGGCAAGTGAGGAACCGGCGCATAGGCACCCATTCCGCCAGTGTTAGGGCCCTTGTCCCCATCATAAGCACGTTTGTGGTCCTGAGCCGTTGGCATAATGTAGAATTTATCTCCATTGACAAAGGCAAAGAGAGAAAACTCTTCCCCGTCAAGAAATTCCTCGATGACCACACGCGCACCTGAATCACCGAATTTATTGTCCAAAAGCATCTCGTGAGCCGCTTCGACGGCTTGCTCCACTGTCTCCGCAACGACGACACCTTTACCTAGGGCCAATCCGTCTGCCTTGACGACGATTGGAGCACCTTTCTCCTCGATGTAGGCCTTGGCTTCCTCAAAGTCGGAAAATGTGCCATAGGCTGCTGTCGGAACGTCGTATTTGACCATGATTTCCTTAGCGAAATCCTTAGACCACTCCAGCTCAGCCGCAGCCTTGGTCGGACCAAAAGCCTTTAGACCAGCTACATTGAAATCATTCACGATTCCAGCTGCAAGGGCATCATCTGGGCCGATAAAGGTCCAAGCAATATCGTTGACTTTTGCGAAGTCAATCAGCTTAGAATGTTCGGAAATTCCAATATTGATCAAATCCAGACCATCTAATCGCATCCCATCATTACCAGGAGCCACAAAAACCTGCTCAACGTCTCTAGACTCCAACAATTTCTTGGCAATCGCATGCTCACGACCGCCAGATCCAACAACCAAAAGTTTCATCTTGAACCTCTTTTGCGAATTATTTTATTAAATTATATCATAATCGTTCGTTTTATTCTAATGATTTCAGCAAAAGTCTCCTATTTTCAGTAGAATCCAAACATTTTTGCTATTTTCTCCTATTTCTCATTTTTTCCGAATAGTATAGGTGAGACCTACTAATTGACGAAAAGGAGTATTATGCAAACGATCAAAAAATTATCGTACTGACTTGTGCGACATGGGGATGCAAACCTCTTTTGCTCATGCAGATCAAGCGACCAATGCTATCTATGCCGAAAAAGGGCAGCTGATGATTCATCTTGGAAATGTCCCGGATAAGTATCATAAGATCCAAGTTCCCATCTGGTCTGACCAAAATGGCCAAGATGACCTGACTTGGTATCCTGTGGAACGCAGTGACAAGGGATTTGACCTACAAGTGCCATTGACCAACCATTCTGATCAAGCCGGACTTTATCATGTTCATGTCTATGGGGTGGAGGCAAATGAACAGTTAACCGGTCTTTACCCTCTCACGACCAGCGTCCAGCAAAAGACCTGGCTTCTTCCCAACCCAAGATCACGATCACACCCATCTCCTCACAAGAATTTGAGGTAGACCTAAAGTTGTTCGAAGACGTTGACGAGATTGTCTTCCCCATCTGGTCTGAAGAAAATGGGCAGGATGATCTGGTCTGGTATCCCGCAAAGAAGATCGCACCTGGACATTTCCAACTGCGCTTTCAGGCTCAAAAACACAAGGGAAATGGGCTATTTCACCTACATGTCTATCAGAAAAGCCAAGGACAACTAAAAGGGCTATTCCCCACTACTTTTCAAGTGGAAAAGGCAAAGCCAAAGCTCACTCCACTCGCGACACACCCGGGAAATACCTACCCCATTGGTGAGTGCACCTGGGAGCCAAAGAATTAGCCCCTTGGGCCCACAACTGGTGGGAAACGGTGGCATGTGGGCAGCTAGTGCACGCGCTGCTGGATTCCGGACAGGAGACACTCCAGAGGTCGGCGCTATCGCCTGTTGGGACAATGGGGATATGGCCATGTCGCCTTGGTTACGGACGTCGAACATGACCAAAAATTCAGATCCAAGAGGCTAACTACAACGGCCATCGCTATATCGACAACTTCCGCGGTTGGTTCGATCCGACCAACCCTATCTGGGGAACCGTCACCTACATCTACCCAGATTAAGGTCTTCTAACCAACAAAAAGGCACCATCCATTGATGCGTGCCTTTTTGATTAATGTCTAAAATGTCTGACTCCTGTGAAGATCATGGTCAAGCCGTATTTATCAGCCGCTTCGATTGACTCTTGGTCACGAACTGATCCACCCGGCTGGATGATCGCTTTAATCCCTGCTTTCGCAATTTCTTCCACGTTATCCGCAAATGGGAAGAAGGCATCTGAAGCAAGAACAGCGCCGTCAAGACGGTCTTTAGCTTGGTCAATAGCGATGCGGACTGAAGCCACACGGTTGGTTTGACCAGGGCCAACACCAAGTGTCATGTGGTCGTTGGTCACGATGATCCCATTTGATTTGACGTACTTGATCGCTTTCCAAGCAAACTCAAGAGCTGTCGCTTCTGTCTCAGTTGGTTGGCGTTTCGTAACCACTTGCCAGTCAGCTAGGCTTTCTTTGACGACGTCTTGGTTTTGAACGAGGAGACCACCAACAACACCAGTGTATTCTGCTTCTGCTTCACTGGCATCTTGAGCATCAAACGGTAGCTCAAGAATCCGCAAGTTTTTCTTCTTGGTAGTCAAGATTTCAAGCGCTTCATCTGTATAGCTTGGTGCAATGATGATTTCAAGGAAGACACCGTGCATTTTTGAGCTGTCGCAGCGTCTACTTCACGGTTGAGAACCACGATTCCACCAAAGATGGATACTGGATCAGACTCATACGCATAGTCCCAAGCAGTCTCGATATCATCTGCTTGACCAATCCCACATGGGTTCATGTGTTTGAGAGCCACAACGGTTGGACGGTCTTTGAAATCACGGATGATCCGGATAGCGGCATCAGCGTCACGGATATTGTTGAAGGATAATTCTTTACCGTTCAGCTGTTTAGCGGATGCAATGGAGTAATCCGTTGGCAAGGCCTTTTGGTAGAAGTCTGCGTCTTGTTGAGGGTTTTCCCGTAACGCATGGCTTGCTTGAGATCATAAGTCAAAGTAAGTTTTTCAGGTTTACTTTCACCCACTTGAGCTGTGAAGTATTCTGCGATTAAAGCATCATAGGCTGCTGTGTGGCGGAAGACTTTTGCTGCCATACGTTGGCGAGTTTCGTAAGAGGTTTCGCCGTTTGATGACAATTCATCAAGAACAACAGCATAGTCAGCAGGGTCTACAACAACTGTCACGCTAGCATGGTTTTTAGCTGCTGAACGAAGCATTGATGGACCACCAATATCGATGTTTTCAACCGCATCAGCGTAAGTCACATCTGGTTTAAGAATGGTTTCCTTGAATGGGTAAAGGTTGACCACAACAAGGTCAATCAATTCAATCTTGTTGTCCTTAGCAGCCTCTAGGTGGCTATCGAGGTCACGACGAGCGAGGAGGCCACCATGGATATTTGGGTGGAGGGTCTTCACACGACCGTCCATCATTTCTGGGAAACCAGTCACATCGTCGATAGCAATGGTATCTACCCCAGCATTGTCAAGGGCAACCTTGGTACCACCTGTTGAGATGATGTCCCAACCGAGTTTTTTGAGTTCTTGGGCAAATTCAACAATGCCCGCTTTGTCTGAAACACTAATTAGTGCGCGTTTAGTCATTTTCTTTCTTTTCCTTTTTTAAAGAGTTCTTTATCAGCTACAGTCGAAAATGTTTTTCCGATCAATGGCTTCCTTATTTTCGTGCTACTCCCAAACGTTCCAAGACTTCAGGATAGAGTTTGTACTCTGTTTCGTGGATGCGAGTTTCAAAAGTATCAAGGGTATCCCCTTCAAGGCGTGGCACACGGACTTGTTTGATGACCTTCCCAGTATCAACGCCAGAATCCACCCAGTGAATGGTCACACCGCTCTCAGCAACGCCTTCATTCCAAGCATCCTCAATACCATGAGCACCACGGAATTCAGGGAGATAAGCCGGGTGAATATTGATGATACGGCCTTCATAAGCTGCTAGCAAGGTGGGGCCAACGATTTTCATATAACCGGCCAAACAAACCAAATCAATCTGGTGTTCATCCAAGAGTTTGACGATAGCTTCTTCATAAGCTACTTTATTGTCAAATTCCTTGAGTTCAAAGGCATGGCTCACCACGCCAAGGTTTTTAGCACGTTCTAAGACATAGGCATCCCGATGATCTGAAAAGACAAATTCTACCGGAAATTGTTCCGCAATCACCTGAAAGTTTGAGCCATTGCCAGAGGCAAAAACAGCAATTTTCATATTCGATACAAAGGGACGTTTCGGCTAGCCGAACAGTTTCGTAGAAAAATAGGAAATCATTGCTGGGTGCTTGCACACAAAATGATTTCTCTTTTTCCTAGAAAATGAGTCCCGTGTTCAGTTAGGCTTGCTAACTAAACACTCCTTTCTACAATTTCTCCGTATAAAATGGTGATAGCACCATTATTTAATCACCACACTTGCGCCATCTTTCTTCACAATCCGACCGATTTCATAAACCGGTTCGTCAAGAAGTTCTTTGACACGTTCAACATTTTCTGGTTTCACTGCAAGCATAAGACCAATCCCCATGTTGAAAATTTCAAACATTTCTTCATGTTTGATTTGGCCATATTTTTCAAGGGCTTTGAAAATTGGAAGAACTGGCACTTTACTTTCGTCAATTTCAGCAGCTAAGTCATCTGAGAACATACGTGGCACATTTTCGATGAAACCACCACCTGTGATGTGGGCAATTCCGTTGACCAATTCTTCTTTGATGAGTGGCAAAGCTGCTTTGACGTAGATACGAGTTGGTTCCAAAAGAACGTCTTTAAGTTTTTGCCTTCCAATTCTGGGAGAACTTCTTCACCTGTGTAATCTGCAAAAACACGACGAACAAGTGAGTAACCATTTGAGTGGATACCGCTTGAAGCAAGTCCAAGAATCACATCCCCTTCAGCTACTTTTGAACCGTCAATGATTTGAGATTTTTCTGCAACACCGACAGCAAACCCAGCCAAATCATAGTCATCTTCACCATACATACCAGGCATTTCAGCCGTTTCCCCACCGATAAGGGCTGCACCAGCCTGCACACACCCTTCTGCAACACCAGCAACGACTTGCTCTAATTTAGCAGGTTCATTTTTACCAGTTGCAATATAGTCAAGGAAGTAAAGGGGCTCCGCACCTGCAGCGATGATATCGTTAACACACATGGCCACACAGTCTTGACCGATCGTATCGTGTTTGTCGTACTTGATGGCAAGCATCAGCTTAGTACCAACACCATCTGTACCTGAGATCAAAACAGGCTCTTTGACACCTGCTTTTGAAAGATCAAACATGCCACCGAAACCACCAAGAGCTCCCATGACACCAGCACGTTCCGTACGAGCCACGTGTTTTTGATTCGTTCAACAACTTCATAACCCGCTTCAACATCCACACCAGACTGTGCATACGCATTTTTATTTGTCATTTGTTTCATTCCTTTTCTTTTGCACTGCTCTTAATAGAAAGAAGTATGTTCTTTCAAACTTTCCACATAGCGTTCTTCGTAGTCATACAAAGGCGTTGGATATTTCCCATCAAAGTAAGCCACACAAAGACCGCCATTTGGAGCATCTGTATCAATTCCAATAGAATCAATCAAGCCATCGATTGACAAATACGTCAAGCTATCTGCACCAATGATATCGCGTGTTTCCTCTACTGTGTGATTGGCAGCAATCAATTCCTTACGTGTTTGAATATCGATCCCGTAGAAACATGGGTAGGCAAGGGCTGGGCTACCGATTGCTACGTGGACCTCTGTAGCTCCTGCTTCTTTCAATAACTTCACAATTCGACGTGATGTTGTCCCACGTACGATAGAATCATCAATCATGACAACCCGTTTGCCTTTCACGACACCGGATACGGCAGAGAGCTTCATCCGAACCCCTTGCTCCCGTAGTTCTTGTGTTGGTTGAATAAAGGTCCGTTGGGTATATTGGTTTTTAATCAAGCCCATTTCATTTGGTAGGCCAGATTCTTCCGCAAATCCCATGGCTGCACTAAGTGAAGAGTTCGGTACACCGACCACAATATCTGCTTCATGTTTGAATTCACGTGCCAATTGAGCCCCATACGTTTACGTGCTGTATGGACATTGACCCCTTGAATATTGGAGTCCGGGCGGGCAAAGTAGATATACTCCATCGAGCAAACAGCCAATTGAGTATCTGTTGTATACGTATCATAAGTGATGCCATTATCATCGATAATCACGACTTCACCCGGATTTACATCCCGAATCCACTCTGCTCCAACCACTTCAAAGGCACAGGTTTCAGATGAAACCACGATAGCTCCGTTGGCCATTTTCCCAATCGAAAGAGGACGGAAACCATTTGGATCCAAGGCCGCAATCAGCTTATCTTCCAGCATGAGAAGGTAAGCAAATCCACCTTTCACCGTATTCAAGGCTTCTTTCACCTTACCCATGAAAGAAGGGTTGTGGCTCCGACGAATCAAGTGGGCCAAGATTTCTGAATCAGAAGTTGAGCTAAAGATCGCTCCGTTATTTTCCAACTCCCGTTTGAGGGACTTGGCATTGGTCAAATTCCCGTTGTGGGCCAGTCCAAACTGGGTATCATGAAAGCGAAAGAGGAAGGGCTGGATGTTATCCACCGAAGCTTCCCCAGCTGTCGCATAGCGAACATGGCCAATCGCTCCCGTTCCCGTCAACTTATCCAAGTTAGTAGGATTTCGAAATACTTCTGAGAGAAGACCCGTGTCACGATACCGTTTTAGTTGACCCGCATCATTTGAAAGGATCCCTGCCCCTTCTTGACCACGGTGTTGAAGACTGTGTAATCCGAAATAAGTCAGTTTTGCAGCATCTGGGTGTCCCCAGATCCCAAAAATTCCACATTCTTCATTAAGAGATTTAACTTCGTATGTCATTTTGTATACCTTTTATTTTCCAGTAAAGTATTTAACCGCTGATGCAAAGAGATGTTGATCTTTATTTCCTGGAATATTTTGGAAGAGACCGTCTTCAAAACGTTCTGAGTGACCCATCTTCCCAATAATTTGACCGTTCTTACTTGTGATACCTTCGATCGCATGGACAGAACCATTTGGATTGTATTTAGAATCCATGCTTGGTTTACCTTCGAAGTCAACATATTGGGTAAAGATTTGACCATTGTCACGAAGCTCTGCAAATTCCTCAGCTGTCACGACAAACTTCCCTTCACCGTGTGATACTGGGATGGCATGAATGTCACCAACTTTTACTCCGGCAAGCCATGGTGAGTTCGTATTGGCAATCCGTGTTTCCACCATCTTAGCCACGTGTTGGTTGGCATCATTGTAGAAGAGGGTTGGACTGGTGCTGCTTGCATCTTCAAAGTTACCGTATGGAAGAAGACCTGATTTAACAAGGGCTTGGAATCCGTTACAGATACCAATAATCAAACCACCACGTTCGATGAAGTGATCAATAGCTGCACGTACTTTTTCATTGAGCAAGATGTTAACGATAAATTTAGCGGATCCATCTGGTTCATCCGCTGCTGAGAAGCCACCTGCAAAGAAGATAATGTTGGCTTTTTCGATGTTGTCAACCATAGTGTCAACAGACTTGACAATCGCCTCTTCATTCAGTGTGACAAATGGTACCAAGTTAACTTTTGCACCTTCTTTTTCAAAGGCCTTAGCTGAATCGTACTCAGAGTTAGTACCTGGGAATACTGGGATGTAAACCACTGGTGTATCAACTGTTTCTTTAGCTTTAATCACAGCATCTGATGCCACTGCAGGTACTTCTTCCAGCTCAGTTGCCTGTGCAAATTCCGTTGGGTAAACCTCTTCCAATTTACCTTGGAAGGCACTGTCAAGTTTGTGTCCATCAAGCGTTACACCGTTGACAGTGAGTGTAAAGTCAGTCACTGTTTGTCCGATCTTGGCAACACCTGCAATTTCTTCAGGCGATGTGAAGACGAATCCACCCAATTGGGCTGTCAAGCTAGTGTCAAGGTCAGCTAATTCGACGTTTGCTCCGATATGGTTCCCAAATGTTGCAAGAGCAAGCGCTTCAACGACACCACCATATTTGACAGCTGATGCAGATGTGACTTTATGATCAGCTTGGATGGCTTCAAATTGAGCAAAGTTAGACTTGATAAGATCGAAGTCAATTTCTTGTGCCAAAGCTTGACCAGGAATGTAGTAAATATTTTCACCAGCAGCTTTGAATTCTGGAGAAAGAATCTTACGGCTATCTGCAGTTGTGACCCCAAAAGCAACCAAGGTTGGTGGTACTGTCAATTCTTCAAAGGTACCAGACATCGAGTCTTTACCACCGATAGATGGCAAACCAAGTTGAATCTGAGCTTCGATTGATCCAAGGAGAGCTGAGACTGGTTGACCAAAACGCTCTGCTCGTTTATCCATACGCTCGAAGTATTCCTGATAAGAGAAACGAGCCTTAGACCAGTTTGCACCAGCAGCAACCAAACGAGCTGTGGCTTCGATGACCGCATAAGCAGCGCCATGATATGGAGACCATTCTGCTACATAAGGGTTGAATCCTTGCGCCATAACAGATGCAGTTGTTGTCACGCCATGTTGGACTGGCAATTTCTGTACAGAAGCTTCCGTTGGTGTGATTTGGTAGCGACCACCAAGTGGGTGATTGACTGTTGAACGACCAACCGAGCTATCAAAGATGGTTTGTAAACCTTTTTGACTGGCATGGTTCAGGTCAGCCAAGACTTCAAGAGTATCCGCTTCAAGGGTTTCAGCAGATGTTTGACGTTCTTCTGGAAGCTTGACATCCTTGTCAACCACCTTAGCATCTACAACCACACGTACACCGTTTGTATCAAGGAAACGACGTTCCAAATCAACGATGGTTTCACCATTCCAGTGCATGACAAGATTTGGTTTTTCAGTTACTGTTGCAACGACAACAGCATCAATATTTTCTTTGTTACATTCAGCAACGAAAGCATCTACATCTTCTGGACGAACCACTACAGCCATCCGTTCTTGAGATTCTGAGATAGCAATTTCTGTACCGTTCAAACCTTGGTATTTCAATGGCACTTTGTCTAGATCAATTTCAAGACCATCTGCCAATTCACCGATCGCCACACAGACACCACCGGCACCAAAGTCATTTGATTTCTTGATCAGACGGGTCACTTCTCCATTACGGAAAAGACGTTGAATCTTACGTTCTTCGATGGCATTCCTTTTTGAACCTCAGCACCAGCTGTTTCAACAGATTCAACCGTTTGAACTTTAGAAGAACCTGTCGCACCACCGACACCGTCACGTCCAGTCTTACCACCAAGCAAGATAATCACATCACCTGCTTCAGGTTTTTCACGAACCACATTTTCTTTAGGAGCCGCACCGACAACTGCACCTAGCTCCATACGCTTAGCAACAAAACCTGGGTGGAAGTATTCACGAACATAAGTTGTCGCCAAACCAATTTGGTTACCGTATGAAGAATAACCGTGAGCCGCTGTTTTAGAAATCACTTGTTGTGGCAATTTACCAGCGCGAGTTTCTGAAATTGGAGCTGTAATATCACCAGCACCTGAGATACGCATGGCTTGGTAAACGTAGGAGCGCCCTGACAATGGGTCACGAATGGCACCACCGATACAAGTAGCCGCTCCACCAAATGGTTCGATCTCCGTTGGGTGGTTGTGCGTTTCGTTCTTGAACATGAGAAGCCATGGTTCTTTGACACCATTGACATCCACTTCAATTTCAACAGAGCAGGCATTGATTTCATCAGACACTTCCATGTCATCCAAACGACCATTAGCACGCTCATAACGGCCAAAAATAGTTGCCATATCCATCAAGGTTTGAGGTTTTTCTGTACGTCCCAACTCATCACGCATGGCAATATACTTGTCATAAGTCGCTTGCAATTGTTTTTTAAATTTAGAAGCTGAGAAGTCGATGGTTTTCAACTCAGTTTCGAAAGTCGTGTGACGACAGTGGTCAGACCAGTAAGTATCCAAAACCTTAAGCTCAGTCTCAGTTGGTACACGTTCAATAGATTTGAAGTAATCTTGAATGAAGAGAAGGTCATCCACTTCCATTGCCAATCCTTGCTCAGCCTTATACTGTGCAAAATCTTCTGCCGTATAAGTTTCAAAGAAATCCAAGCTTGGAATGGTCTTGTCAGACTCAGAGAAATCCTGTTTCGCAATACCAACAGTGATATCTTTGAAACGAGAATCCACTGGGTTCAAAAGGTAGTTTTTGACAGCTTCCAACTCATTCGCATCAATATCCTTGTTAACCAAGTACAATTGCGCTGTATTCACTGTTACATCATTTGAACTACCAAGCAAAAGCAAAGCTTCTTGTGAAGATGCCGCACGTTGGTCAAATTGACCAGGCAAGCTTTCGATAGCAAAGAAAGCATATTTCTCAAGATCAGCCTGAACCTCAGCTTCATCTAAAACAGTATCAGTCACTTGCTCAGAGAAGATATGTTTTTCCGCACGCGCAAACAAGTCCTCTACCAAACCAAAGACATCGTAAACCTGAACAATCCGAAGATCATTCAACGTTTTCAACTGAAGATTATGCTGTAATTCTTTTACTAAAGAGTCCGATTTCACACGAAAATCAGCTTTTTCTCAACGAAAATACGTTTATCCATTTTATTTCCTTTATTTCTATTCAAATAGGTTATCGAAGACGAAGGTTTTCTATTTCAAAAGATCACTTCAAACCTTGCAATTTTTCCAATACAACCTGATATACATCCGTTAAACTGCCCAAATCTCTACGGAAAACATCCTTGTCCATATGGTGCCCTTCAGCATCCCAAAGGCGGCAGTTATCTGGAGAGAATTCATCCGCCAAGATGATCTTGCCATCCTTATCAAAACCAAATTCCAATTTGAAGTCAATCAAGCGAAGACCAATTTGTGCAAACCAATCCTTCAGCAATTCATTGATACGACGCGTTTCTTCCTTAATATAAGCAATTTGTTCATCATTGGCAATATCCAAAAACTTCACATGCTCATCATTGATGAATGGGTCATCCAACTCATCGTTTTTATAGTAAAATTCAACGATTGGAGTTTTCAAGTCCAAGCCTTCCTCCACGCCAAAACGTTTAGAAAAGGAACCCGCAGTCACGTTACGAAGAACAACTTCCAAAGGAATAATTTTTACTTTCTTGTTGAGTTGTTCTGTGTCAGAAATACGTTCGATAAAGTGAGTAGCTACACCCGCAGCATTCAATTTTTCAAAAATAAGAGACGAAATCTGATTATTTAGCACACCTTTTCCTTTAATCGTCTCTTTACGAGCCCCATTTAGCATGGTTGCCTGGTCCTTGTAGACCGACTTAATCACATGTTCGTCCTCAGTAGTATAGATATCCTTAGCTTTTCCAGTATAAATCAGTTGATTGGTCATGACTTTGTTCGCCTTTCGTATTTTATCACCTTCATTCTATCACATACAAAGTGTATTTTCAATAAAATTCCGTACAATATAAGCAGAATCCGAATAAAAGGACAGAAAAAAGATCATCCAGAATAATCTCTGAACGATCCCTTTTTCATTAGTGACCAGCAGTTCGTTTTTCGATATAGTCGACAACATCCCCTACTGTGTTAAATTCATCAATAGCCTTGTCCGGAATCTCAATTTGGTATTCATCCTCAAGATTGATAATAAATTCCATCAATTCAACAGAATCCGCCTGTAAATCCTTACGTAAGTCAGATTCCAAAGATACTTGAAAATCTGGTCCCTTGCGGTCTTTGAGAAATTCCTCAATAGTAGCTAAAATTTCGTTTTGTTTACTCATACATTACCCTTCCTTCGATAATTCCTTCACTGATTTTCCAACAACATCTGTCTCTAACATAGTCCGAATCTGACGAATCGTGCTATAGACAGCTTTGGCATCACTCGAACCATGCGTTTTAACAACAGGTGCTTGAAGGCCAAACAAGACCGCTCCTCCAACATCTGAGAAATCCAAGGTTTGCTTCAATGATTTCAAACGGTCCTTGAGCAGAAAAGCTCCCAATTTCGCCTTCCAGTTTCCTGTGGCAATTGCTTGTTTCAATTGCTTCAAGATCCCAAAAGCCGTTCCTTCCATCGTTTTCAAGACAGCGTTTCCTGTAAAACCATCCGCCACAACGACATCAGCAACGCCATCCATCAAGTCACGCGCTTCCACGTTTCCAACAAAATGAATCGACTCATCCTCAGATAACAATTGGTAGGTTTCCTTGCGCAAAGGATCTCCTTACTAGCTTCTGTCCCATTGTTCAATAGACCCACACGCGGTTTTTGAATCCCACGAACATTTTCAGCATAATAAGACCCCATCACAGCATACTGATGCAAGTGCTCTGGTGTATTTTCCGCATTAGCACCCAAATCTAACATGTCATACCCACGACCATCAACCGTTGGAAGTGTCGACATCAAACCTGGACGTTCCACGCCCTTGATGCGCCCAACAATAAAGAAACCTGCTGCCAACAAGGCACCTGTATTTCCCGCAGATAGCATGGCATCCACCTCACCAGCCTTCACATCCTTGGCAGCCAAGACCATCGAAGCCTGTTTCTTCCGACGAATGGCACGCGTTGGCTCATCATCTGAATCAATTTTTTCTTCCGTGTGCACAATCGATACACGTTCGGTTGCGGTTAAATAGTCTTTGATTTTTGCCTCATCGCCATATAAGACAAT
This sequence comes from Streptococcus sp. 2A/TPW/M5, assembly GCA_036663675.1. GTDB lineage: Bacteria > Bacillota > Bacilli > Lactobacillales > Streptococcaceae > Streptococcus. Next base: position 510,444 of record JAYXUK010000001.1, read on the forward strand.
CTCAATATCATCAAAATCACGAATGGCTTGATTCACACCTTCTACCAAGGCTTGAGGTGCATTATCGCCCCCATTGCATCTACTGCAATTTTTTCATGTTTCACCTCCAGATGAATCTTTCATAATCGCTCCCCAGTCACTCAAGGAATCGATAAACTTTTTAGCTTTTAAATGGATCCCTACATACTCCTCATACAACTGATCAATTGCCTGACGCAGAGCTGTTTTCATCTCCGCTTGTAGGAAATCGTCTCTAACTCACTGAATCGTACTGCTTGAAACTGATCCAATAAATAGAGAACATTCGGATGCCAGTGAGCACGTCTCTCATCCTGATCATAATGATCCGGACAAAGGACCCCACTATAGCGAAAAGAGTAATCAAAGGAAGTCCAACCCGATGACAGAAACAGCATTCATGCAGATTCAAGATAACTCCAAATCGTGATAGAATCTGAATCTCAAAAATATTGGTCAAAACCTCATAATCCAGTCCCTCTTCCATCAAAGACAAGGTCTTTTCCAAAAAAGCAAACAGGGCTGGATCCACCTGATTATCCTGAATACTTGCATCTGCAAGCGCCAGAACATAGGTCGCATAAGAAAGGGCAAAAAGATCTGCATTGATTTTTTATAAACCTGCACATCTTGAAAATCATCAATATAACTCAACCCATCATCATTGATTTTCAACAACATATCTGCCGTTACCAAAGGTTGCAACATGGGATTCAACCGTGATTTTCCCGCATGTTTCACAAAAACATCCGCTTCCCTGACTTCTCCGTGAAAATTTTGACCAGCTTGTCATCTTCACGAAACTCCCGATTATACAGGACAATTCCCCGGGTCTCAATTGACTCCAGCATGTTCTTCCATATACTCCTTCAAGCGTTTCATTGCTTCCTTGATAACCTCCATGCTGGCTGCATACGACAAACGCACATAGCCTTCACCATATTGACCAAAAGCAGCACCAGGAATAAAAGCAACTGCTTTTCACGCGCAAAATCCTGCAAGAAAGCAAAGGAGTCTTGATTATAACCAGCTGGGATTTTAGCAAAAATATAAAAGGCACCATCTGGCTTAATCATCTCAAACCCAAGCGCGGACATCTGTTCGATAATATAATCCCGACGCTTCACATATTCCTTCTTCATCGGTTCCGCATCATCTCGACCTTCCGTCAAAGCTTCGATCGCAGCATACTGGTTCATGGTTCCAGCAGCCGTTACCAAATACTGATGGCTCTTGATGAGTTGGGCCGTCAACGCAGCCGGGGCAAAGATAAAGCCAAGTCGCCAGCCTGTCATGGCATGAGATTTGGACAAGCCATTGATAACAATGGTCTGCTCAGGAATAAAGGAGGCCATAGAGACATGCGCTTCTCCAGTATAAGTCAACTCTGAATAGACTTCATCACAAATCACAAAGACTTCATATTTTTTTAAGACAGCAGCTAATTCTGCCATCTGTTCGCGCGAATAAGTGACACCCGTTGGGTTAGCTGGATAATTGAGAACAACAGCCTTCAATTTTTCACCCTGCTCTAAAATGGCCTTTTCCAACTTTCCAGGAGTCAAGACAAAACGATCTGCTGTCGTATCAATTTCGACAATCTCCGCCCCAACCAAATTCACAATGGGTTCATAACCAGGATAAGCTGGCGCCGGAAGAAGGACTACATCTCCAGGTTCCAAGATTGCTGTCAAGGTTGCAGATAGGGCTTCTGTTGCACCGATCGTCACCAATATCTCATCTTCAGGACGGTAGTGAATACCATATTTATCCGCCACAAACTGACTCGCAGCCTCACGCAAAGCCAACAAACCACTCATCCCAGTGTAATGGCTAAAGTTCGCATCAATGGCAGCCTTTCCTGCTTCTTTTACATGTTCAGGAGTTGTAAAATCTGGTTCCCCCAAAGTCAAACGCAAGACACCAGGAATGGAAGAAATTGATTGATCGAACTGACGAATCAAAGATACTTCAATCCGATTCAGATTTTTATTAAAACGTGTCGTTAAATCCATAGAACACCTCCAAAACACTTATATTCATTATACTATAAATAGGACCCCATCGCAAAAGAACAAGCCAGATCCCCACCTTTTGCTTACCACCAATGGACATTTCAACAATCCTTCCATGCAAAAAGACTTAGCAATGCTAAGTCTTTCAAGTCATTATTGTTGACCACGTGTTGCCACGTATTTCAATTGATCTGCATGTTTTGCCACAAAATCCTTCATTTCTGAATCAGGAATTTGACGAAGGTAGAGGTTAGAACGAATGGTTTCATCCTCTTCACGACAAGTTGACAATACTAAGTATTTATCAGATGCTTTGATCTTGATATTAGGATTCTTCGTACGAGCTGACTCATAGATATTCTTCAATTGTGTCGTAAAATCATTGTCATCAGTAAAGCTTGTACGGTAGAAAGCGGTGTCCTCTGGGACAATGACCAATCCCATTACTTCATAATAATATTTCCGCTCTGGTTTCTCAATCACAACATACGGATGTTGGTCCAAATACTCTTGTTTGTCATAGTAGTTGACATCATTAAACATGCGATGATCGCCGACCTTACTACCACGAGCATGACCAAACAACCAAGTCAAACGATCACTGAAGTCTTTCTTGTTGTCCATATCCATGAAGACTGTCCCCATGTATGGTTCATTTCCACCATCAAACGTCTTATTCAAATAAGTTTCATTGTCAGTGGTTTGTACAACAGGTTCATCCAACTCAGTACCCGGTGCATAGACATAAGCAATTGCCTCAGGGTTAACAGCTGTTAACTGAGCAAAACGATTTTTCAAGTAATCTTTTTCTTCTTGGCTTGGTTCATATTTAGTTTCTTGCTTGGTTGAGCTTGTTCCAGTTGTTTTTTTAGCCGTGCCAGATGACTTAGTTCCTCCAAATGGATTAAAGAAAATAAATCCAGCAACAAGAACAACAACTGCAACAAGAGCAGCAATTACAAGACCCAATTTATTTGAACTTTTTCCCCAGCTCTTTTCATTGATTGATCTCCTCTTGATGATTTTTTCTAAAAATAACACTGAACCCGAAGGTCCAGTGATATTTTACGAGCTAATTAATAATCAAATTATTTAACTGCGCTTGTTTTTGGAAGAGCTTTACCAGCTTGTTTTGAACCAGCTTTACCAGCTTCTGCTTTTTAGCTGCTTCTTCTGCTTTAGCTGCGTCTGCTTTAGCTGCGTCTGCGTTAGCTTGTTCTGGATTAATTCCATGTTCTTTCAAGTAACGAGCGTTAGCTTGTTCTGGAGTTTCATTCAAGATATAGTAACGGCCTTCTTTTTTCTTAGCTGTGTTTTGAACAGTTTGGAATTGTTGTACATATTTGTTACGTACGTTCAAGAATGCAGTATTGAATGCTGCTTCATAAGCTGCTTTCTTTTCTCCGTAAAGGTGTGAACCACCTTCAACAGCATCAAATTCAGCTTTAGCTGCTACTACTGCTGGATCAGCCGCTGCTTCAGCTTTGATTTCGTCCATGTGACCGTTAAGGTATTCTTCAACTGTACGAGCACTTACAAATTCAGATTGATCATAGTATTTTGAAGCGACGTCAGTATCTTGAGGTCCTCTAGGATTGTTAGCTCCACCGTTGACTCCACCTTCGGCAAGAACTGGTGCTGCTGCAGCAAATACTGCAAGAGCTGCTACTGATGATAATAAAACTTTTTCATTGTTTTATCTCCTTTTTCTTTTCAAAAATTATTCGTTACTTCGTAACTATGACTAGTATACTAGGATATTCTGCCTATGTCAAGACTTTTTCCATTATTTTTTAAAAAAGTTTAATCTTTTGATCCATTTGAGATATAGAACTACGAATTTAAAACCATCTTGGAAAAATACTCTATTCATATATAAAAATGTATTTAAAAATAGAAATCTTTTCTATCCTATTTCACCACCCCATTTTTGGCAATCGTTTCTTGGGCAAACTAGGATCAGCCTTTGCTTCTAGTTCTTTAGCTGCTTGAACCAGTTTTTTCCGTTTCTTTTCTTTTTTAGATTTTCCAACCATTTTCTGATTTCCATTTGTATATCCTCCTAAATAAAAGAGGCCAGTTACCCAGCCTCCTTATTGTTAACATTTTTGGCATTTCCGATTTCAAATAGAGGAGAAAGAGGGCGATTTTCGTGAATGCGAACAATGGCCTCTGCAAGGAGTTTCGCAATCGAAATTTGCTCAATCTTATCAATTAATCGATCTTCCGGTAGATAAATCGTATCCAACACCACCAACTTCTTAATGGCTGATTTTTGAATATTGTCCATCGCTGGTCCTGATAAAACAGGGTGAGTACAGCTCGCATAAACTTCAACAGCACCTGCTTCTGCAAGGGCGTCCGCGGCATGACAGATTGTACCAGCTGTATCAATCATATCATCAATCAAAATACAAGTCTTGCCTTCAACACTCCCAATGATATTCATCACTTCACTCGTATTCATCTTATCGACACTTCGACGTTTATCAATAATCGCAATCGGTGTCTTCAAAAATTCAGCTAATTTTCGAGCACGAGTCACACCACCATGGTCTGGACTGACAACAACATAGTCTTTCCCAATCATCCCACGACGTTCAAAATAGTCGGCGATCAAAGGCGCACCCATCAAGTGGTCAACAGGAATATCAAAGAAACCTTGAATCTGAGCGGCGTGCAAATCAATTGTCAAGAGGCGATCAACACCAGCAACCTCAAGCATATTGGCTACCAACTTAGAAGTGATTGGTTCACGAGCTCGAGCTTTCCGGTCTTGACGAGCATAGCCGTAATATGGCATCACCACATTAATGGATTGCGCACTAGCCCGTTTCAAGGCATCTACCATAATCAAAATTTCCATTAGATTATCGTTAACCGGCGAGCTAGTGGATTGCAAAATATAAACATCTTTCCCACGGATTGATTCTTCAATATTAACCTGAATTTCTCCATCAGAAAATTGACGAACCGTTGACTTTCCAAGCGGTAGTCCCATTTCTCGAGACACACGTTGAGCCAATTCTTGATTTGACGACAAAGCAAAGAGCATTAAATCAGAAAATGACATGATTTCCTCCAGTAAAATCTAAAACCATATTGTACAGTCAGCACAAATTTCTCCTGTAACCATTTTATCGCTTTTTAAGCAAATATTCAAATATTAATTTATGGAAACTACAAAATCTATCACTACCTAAATTCTATCAAAAAGAAGCAGAACAAATGTTCTGCTTCAGTGTAATTCTTAGTTTGGATAGATATAAGTAACAGTACCTTGTGCTGTTGTTGGGTTAAACCAACCACGGTAGTTCCCAATACTACGGATACCATTATAGTTAGACTCAGAGACTTGGATGCTCGTTGTAGATTGAACGGCTGTAACAACTGCTACGTGTCCATATCCACCATCATTCCAACATGCAATGGCACCAACTTGTGGTTGAGATCCTGTACGGAATCCTGCTGCCGCTGCACTTGCTGCCCATTGTCCACCATTACCCCAGTAATCACCAGCCCATGGAGCCAATGTCTTCGCACCCCATGTACATTCACCAACTGGATAAGATGATGCAGATGTACTATAAGTTGGACGAGAAACAGTTGCTGCTGGAGCTGCTGGAGCTGCTGCTGCTTGAGTTTGAACAGCAGGTTGAGCTGCTGCTTGAGTTTGTGCAGCCGCTGGTGTTGCAGCAGGTGTTTGTGCTGCTGCCTGAACTTGTGCTTGAAGAGTTGTATTAGCAGAAGCTTTACAGCTGCTTGTTGTTCTTTTGTTTTGCACGGTAAGCTGCCTCAGCTGCTGCCGCTGCTGCCGCTGCTTTTCAGCTTCAGCTTTTGTTGCAACAAAGCGTTCTTTTCGTTTTCAGCAGATGATTTTTCAGCTGCCAAATTCAATTGTGCCACTTTCAACTCAGCTTCTTTAGTTGACAAAGCTTGCGCATCATCTTCTAATTGCTGTTTATTTGCAATAACAGTATTGATAGCGTCGTTGTTTTCTTTTTGTTTTTGTGCAATATCTTCTTTATCACGTTTTTGCTCTTGCAACATTTTGTTGTTAGCATCTGCAATTTCATTCATAGCAGAAATACGTGAGATAGCTTCTGTCAAAGATCCAGAGCTAACAATCGCATTAATATAGCTTGTTGCAGTTCCAGTTGTTTGAGCACTACGTGCTTGATTTGCAAGTGATTCTTGACGAGCAACAATATTTTTGACAACTCATCGATCTCAGCTGACAATCGTTCAGATTCTTCATTCAAACGGTCATTTTCAGCTTGAAGATTTTCTTGTTGTTGTTTAATTTCAGATACTTGACCTTGGATTTGATCTACCTGAGCTTGTGCACTTTGTTGTTGTTGATTAATACTATTGATTTTGTTATCTTGAGCAGCAATCTTATCATCTGTTGAGTCAGCTGATACACCTGCTACAACAGCACCTTGTGATAAAGCAACTGTACTCAATAAGATTGTGGCAAATAATTTTTTCTTCATTAGATAAATTTTCCCTTTCTAATAAGACACTAACTAGTATAACAAATTTTTTGAAAATTTATATTACGCTATTGTTACATTTTTATTTCGAGTTTATAAATAAATCTTTTCAAGTAAAGGCTGTAATACGATCATTAGAACCACATTCAAAATTAAACTAGGCGCAATTTGATGGATAATGAGAGTAATCCAGTTGAATTTTATACCAATAAAAATAATCAGAAGAAGATTGGTTGAAATCTGAAATATTAGAATCATTAATAAAAATGTAAAAAACGAGTCAATCGATTGACCAAAATAATCTGATTACACCGATAAAAAATCACCTGTAACAAAGGGAAGACTAGAAAGGCAATTCCTATAGTGCGTAAAAAATACACATCAAAACAAAAACCAAAGAAGACTCCCCACCAAATACTAGCTATCTCAGAGAAATAGAGACTCAATAACATAAAACCATATAGAAATAAAAATGAAGTAGGTTCAAAAGAGTTTGGACAGAAACGAGAAATAAGAAAAGAGATCTGTCCGTCAACAAATAAAGATAAGAATAAGATTAAAGGGAAAAATGGTACTTACGTATGACTTTCACACTACTCTCCAATCAATAGTACATAACGATTGACATCTAAATTAGCCTTTGGTTTCACACGAATTTCTTGCCCTAACTGATCAGATGCCTTTTGAGTAGAAGTCACTGTACCAAGAGGTAAGTCACTACTCTTATATTTTCCTAAACCACTTGTTGAAACCAGAGATCCTTTTTAATTTCAACTGGATCTCCAATTTGCAACAACCGAAACTCACCTGTCTTCTCGTCATAACCATTTAATAAAGCAAAAATAGATTGACCTTGACTCTCAATTTTAAACGTCAGGTGTTGTGAAGAAATAGTATCTTCAACTAATAATTTCACTTTGCTAGAATTTTTCTCTATACTTTCTACCACACCAATGACGCCACCAGACGAAAGAACAAACATAGAATCAGAAATTCCATCTGAACTACCTTTATCAATAACAAATTCCTGATCCCACGAACCATAATTACGGTCAATAATCTCACTAACGACTTGTTTAGAACCCGATACAGAATTCTTGATTGACATCAAATCCTTTAATTCTCTATTTTCTGATTCCAAACGGTTAAGTTTTGACTGATCAATATCCTTTTGATAAAGACGTGATTTTAACGAACGGTTTTCATCATTTAATTCAGATAAATTCTTTAAATCCTTTGCCTTAGATTCCACAACAACAAATGGTACCGATACTGCCTTATCAACAATAGCTAATAGATCAGAAGATTTTAAAACAATCGAAGTTCTAACAGATGGAAAAAGAAATAAAATTCCTGAAACAGTTAAAACAAACACAAAACTAAAAATTTTAAAGAATCGATTCAAGAACATAGACAAAACCTTCAAAAATATAAAAATAGTTTGAGATGACATCTCAAACTTGGAAATTATACGGAGAATGGGGATTCGAACCCCGCGCCGGTTACCCGACCTAACGATTTAGCAAACCGTCCTCTTCAGCCTCTTGAGTAATTCTCCAAAATGGGCACGAGTGGACTCGAACCACCGACCTCACGCTTATCAGGCGTGCGCTCTAACCACCTGAGCTACGCGCCCAAGTTAAAAACTTGGTAAAGAACCTATGTTCAAAGCGGGTGACGAGAATCGAACTCGCGACAACAGCTTGGAAGGCTGTAGTTTTACCACTAAACTACACCCGCTTATTATTAAAAGAAATGGCGCGAGACGGAATCGAACCGCCGACACATGGAGCTTCAATCCATTGCTCTACCAACTGAGCTACCGAGCCAAATTGCGGGAGCAGGATTTGAACCTACGACCTTCGGGTTATGAGCCCGACGAGCTACCGAGCTGCTCCATCCCGCGTTAATATTAAGGAGGATGTGGGATTCGAACCCACGCACGCTTTTACACGCCTGACGGTTTTCAAGACCGTTCCCTTCAGCCGGACTTGGGTAATCCTCCAAGATAACAATGGACCTTGTAGGACTTGAACCTACGACCACTCGGTTATGAGCCGAGAGCTCTAACCAGCTGAGCTAAAGGTCCAACAAGATCAACAATATAGCGGCGAAGGGGATCGAACCCCGACCTCCCGGGTATGAACCGGACGCTCTAGCCAGCTGAGCTACACCGCCATAATATCGGGAAGACAGGATTCGAACCTGCGACACCTTGGTCCCAAACCAAGTACTCTACCAAGCTGAGCTACTTCCCGATCTAAAGCTACCGCTTTATGCACCCTAGAGGAGTCGAACCTCTAACCGCCTGATTCGTAGTCAGGTACTCTATCCAGTTGAGCTAAGGGTGCTCGTTCCTATTCAATTATTACATAGCCTTGTGACCATGCACCCTAGAGGAGTCGAACCTCTAACCGCCTGATTCGTAGTCAGGTACTCTATCCAGTTGAGCTAAGGGTGCTTCTTTCAACCTTTGTCTATGCCGAGGACCGGAATCGAACCGGTACGATCGTTACCAATCGCAGGATTTTAAGTCCTGTGCGTCTGCCAGTTCCGCCACCCCGGCCTCCTCAAGCGAACGACGGGATTCGAACCCGCGACCCCCACCTTGGCAAGGTGGTGTTCTACCACTGAACTACGTTCGCATTGCTTTCTTTATATAAAAAATGCCGGCTACATGACTTGAACACGCGACCCTCTGATTACAAATCAGATGCTCTACCAACTGAGCTAAGCCGGCTCATTATTATTCTCTTATGCGGGTTAAGGGACTTGAACCCCACGCCGTAAAGCGCCAGATCCTAAATCTGGTGCGTCTGCCAATTCCGCCAAACCCGCAAAATATGACCCGTACTGGGCTCGAACCAGTGACCCATTGATTAAAAGTCAATTGCTCTACCAACTGAGCTAACGAGTCTTAAAATAATTTTCATTATCTTAACGGTCCCGACGGGAATCGAACCCGCGATCTTCGCCGTGACAGGGCGACGTGATAACCGCTACACTACGGGACCTATGGGAGTTAACGGGATCGAACCGCTGACCCTCTGCTTGTAAGGCAGATGCTCTCCCAGCTGAGCTAAACTCCCAAATGAGCCTAGTATCTACTAGGCTCAATCTCTTGCTAAGCGACTACCTTATCTCACAGGGGCAACCCCAACTACTTCCGGCGTTCTAGGGCTTAACTGCTGTGTTCGGCATGGGTACAGGTGTATCTCCTAGGCTATCGTCACTTAACTCTGAATGATTAAACATTCAAAATTGAACATCTATATTCTAACAAGTTAACCTTACATTGTCAATATCTTCTGACTCTTTGGATAAGTCCTCGAGCTATTAGTATTAGTCCGCTCCATTGCTCACACAACTTCCACTCCTAACCTATCTACCTGATCTTCTCTCAGGGCTCTTACTGATATAAAATCATGGGAAATCTCATCTTGAGGTGGGTTTCACACTTAGATGCTTTCAGCGTTTATCCCTTCCCTACATAGCTACCCAGCGATGCCTCTGGCGAGACAACTGGTACACCAGCGGTAAGTCCACTCTGGTCCTCTCGTACTAGGAGCAGATCCTCTCAAATTTCCTACGCCCGCGACGGATAGGGACCGAACTGTCTCACGACGTTCTGAACCCAGCTCGCGTGCCGCTTTAATGGGCGAACAGCCCAACCCTTGGGACCGACTACAGCCCCAGGATGCGACGAGCCGACATCGAGGTGCCAAACCTCCCCGTCGATGTGAACTCTTGGGGAGATAAGCCTGTTATCCCCAGGGTAGCTTTTATCCGTTGAGCGATGGCCCTTCCATACGGAACCACCGGATCACTAAGCCCGACTTTCGTCCCTGCTCGAGTTGTAGCTCTCGCAGTCAAGCTCCCTTATACCTTTACACTCTGCGAATGATTTCCAACCATTCTGAGGGAACCTTTGGGCGCCTCCGTTACCTTTTAGGAGGCGACCGCCCCAGTCAAACTGCCCGTCAGACACTGTCTCCGTAGATGATTAACCTACCGGGTTAGAGTGGCCATAACACAAGGGTAGTATCCCAACAACGCCTCCATCGAAACTGGCGTCCCGATCTCAATGGCTCCTACCTATCCTGTACATGTGGCACAGACACTCAATATCAAACTGCAGTAAAGCTCCATGGGGTCTTTCCGTCCTGTCGCGGGTAACCTGCATCTTCACAGGTACTAAAATTTCACCGAGTCTCTCGTTGAGACAGTGCCCAAATCATTACGCCTTTCGTGCGGGTCGGAACTTACCCGACAAGGAATTTCGCTACCTTAGGACCGTTATAGTTACGGCCGCCGTTTACTGGGGCTTCAATTCATACCTTCGCTTACGCTAAGCACTCCTCTTAACCTTCCAGCACCGGGCAGGCGTCACCCCTATACATCATCTTACGATTTAGCAGAGAGCTGTGTTTTGATAAACAGTTGCTTGGGCCTATTCACTGCGGCTGACTGAAAGCCAGCACCCCTTCTCCCGAAGTTACGGGGTCATTTTGCCGAGTTCCTTAACGAGAGTTCTCTCGCTCACCTGAGGCTACTCGCCTCGACTACCTGTGTCGGTTTGCGGTACGGGTAGAGTATGATTAACGCTAGAAGCTTTTCTTGGCAGTGTGACGTCACTAACTTCGCTACTAAACTTCGCTCCCCATCACAGCTCAATGTTACAGAATTAAGCATTTAACTCAATTCACACCTCACTGCTTAGACGTGCACTTCCAGTCGCACGCTTTAGTTAGCCTACTGCGTCCCTCCTTCACTACATACTCTAGTACAGGAATATCAACCTGTTGTCCATCGGATACACCTTTCGGTCTCTCCTTAGGTCCCGACTAACCCAGGGCGGACGAGCCTTCCCTGGAAACCTTAGTCTTACGGTGGACAGGATTCTCACCTGTCTTTCGCTACTCATACCGGCATTCTCACTTCTATGCGTTCCAGCGCTCCTCACGGTACACCTTCTCCACACATAGAACGCTCTCCTACCATACCTATAAAGGTATCCACAGCTTCGGTAAATTGTTTTAGCCCCGGTACATTTTCGGCGCAGGGTCACTCGACTAGTGAGCTATTACGCACTCTTTGAATGAATAGCTGCTTCTAAGCTAACATCCTAGTTGTCTGTGCAACCCCACATCCTTTTCCACTTAACAATTATTTTGGGACCTTAGCTGGTGGTCTGGGCTGTTTCCCTTTCGACTACGGATCTTAGCACTCGCAGTCTGACTGCCGACCATAATTCATTGGCATTCGGAGTTTATCTGAGATTGGTAATCCGGGATGGACCCTCACCCAAACAGTGCTCTACCTCCAAGAATCTTAATGTCGACGCTAGCCCTAAAGCTATTTCGGAGAGAACCAGCTATCTCCAAGTTCGTTTGGAATTTCTCCGCTACCCACAAGTCATCCAAGCACTTTTCAACGTGCCCTGGTTCGGTCCTCCAGTGAGTTTTACCTCACCTTCAACCTGCTCATGGGTAGGTCACATGGTTTCGGGTCTACGACATAATACTAAGACGCCCTATTCAGACTCGGTTTCCCTACGGCTCCGTCTCTTCAACTTAACCTCGCATCATATCGTAACTCGCCGGTTCATTCTACAAAGGCACGCTCTCACCCATTAACGGGCTCGAACTTGTTGTAGGCACACGGTTTCAGGTTCTATTTCACTCCCTCCCGGGGTGCTTTTCACCTTTCCTCACGGTACTGGTTCACTATCGGTCACTAGAGAGTATTTAGGGTTGGGAGATGGTCCTCCCAGATTCCGACGGGATTTCTCGTGTCCCGCCGTACTCAGGATACTGCTAGGTATAAAGACTATTTCGAATACGAGGCTCTTACTCTCTTTGGCTGACCTTCCCATGTCATTCTTCTATAATCTTTAAGTCCACATTGCAGTCCTACAACCCCGAAAAGTAAACTCTTCGGTTTGCCCTCCTGCCGTTTCGCTCGCCGCTACTCAGGCAATCGCTTTTGCTTTCTCTTCCTGCAGCTACTTAGATGTTTCAGTTCACTGCGTCTTCCTCTACCTATCCTTAACAGATAGGAGTACTAGCCATTAGCTAGTGGGTTCCCCATTCGGACATCTCTGGATCGTCGCTTACTTACAGCTCCCCAAAGCATTTCGTCGTTTGTCACGTCCTTCTTCGGCTTCTAGTGCCAAGGCATCCACCGTGCGCCCTTATTAACTTAACCTTATTTTTGGTCTTGCGACCTAAACTCTTTAAATATTTACAGCGTTTCGGTTTATTTTCTTGTTACTATTTGATATAGATATTCAATTTTCAATGTTCAATCTTAACACCCTTACAGTGTTAATGGAGCCTAGCGGGATCGAACCGCTGACCTCCTGCGTGCAAAGCAGGCGCTCTCCCAGCTGAGCTAAGGCCCCACAAGACCTCTCAAAACTAAACAAGACCAACGTACAGGTTTCCATTTCCTTAGAAAGGAGGTGATCCAGCCGCACCTTCCGATACGGCTACCTTGTTACGACTTCACCCCAATCATCTATCCCACCTTAGGCGGCTGGCTCCTTACGGTTACCTCACCGACTTCGGGTGTTACAAACTCTCGTGGTGTGACGGGCGGTGTGTACAAGGCCGGGAACGTATTCACCGCGGCGTGCTGATCCGCGATTACTAGCGATTCCGACTTCATGTAGGCGAGTTGCAGCCTACAATCCGAACTGAGACTGGCTTTAAGAGATTAGCTTGCCGTCACCGACTCGCGACTCGTTGTACCAGCCATTGTAGCACGTGTAGCCCAGGTCATAAGGGGCATGATGATTTGACGTCATCCCCACCTTCCTCCGGTTTATTACCGGCAGTCTCGCTAGAGTGCCCAACTGAATGATGGCAACTAACAATAGGGGTTGCGCTCGTTGCGGGACTTAACCCAACATCTCACGACACGAGCTGACGACAACCATGCACCACCTGTCACCTCTGTCCCGAAGGAAAACTCTATCTCTAGAGCGGTCAGAGGGATGTCAAGACCTGGTAAGGTTCTTCGCGTTGCTTCGAATTAAACCACATGCTCCACCGCTTGTGCGGGCCCCGTCAATTCCTTTGAGTTTCAACCTTGCGGTCGTACTCCCCAGGCGGAGTGCTTAATGCGTTAGCTGCGGCACTGAGTCCCGGAAAGGACCCAACACCTAGCACTCATCGTTTACGGCGTGGACTACCAGGGTATCTAATCCTGTTTGCTCCCACGCTTTCGAGCCTCAGCGTCAGTTACAGACCAGAGAGCCGCTTTCGCCACCGGTGTTCCTCCATATATCTACGCATTTCACCGCTACACATGGAATTCCACTCTCCCCTTCTGCACTCAAGTTAAACAGTTTCCAAAGCGTACTATGGTTAAGCCACAGCCTTTAACTTCAGACTTATCTAACCGCCTGCGCTCGCTTTACGCCCAATAAATCCGGATAACGCTCGGGACCTACGTATTACCGCGGCTGCTGGCACGTAGTTAGCCGTCCCTTTCTGGTAAGTTACCGTCACAGTGTGAACTTTCCACTCTCACACTCGTTCTTCTCTTACAACAGAGCTTTACGATCCGAAAACCTTCTTCACTCACGCGGCGTTGCTCGGTCAGGGTTGCCCCCATTGCCGAAGATTCCCTACTGCTGCCTCCCGTAGGAGTCTGGGCCGTGTCTCAGTCCCAGTGTGGCCGATCACCCTCTCAGGTCGGCTATGTATCGTCGCCTTGGTGAGCCGTTACCTCACCAACTAGCTAATACAACGCAGGTCCATCTCTTAGTGATGCAATTGCACCTTTCAAGTCAACATCATGCGATGTCGACTTTTATGCGGTATTAGCTATCGTTTCCAATAGTTATCCCCCGCTAAGAGGCAGGTTACCTACGCGTTACTCACCCGTTCGCAACTCATCCGCTCGGTGCAAGCACCAAGCTTCAGCGTTCTACTTGCATGTATTAGGCACGCCGCCAGCGTTCATCCTGAGCCAGGATCAAACTCTCATTAAAATAATTGTTTGTCTTAAACTCATTCTGTCACTGACAGATTTATTGTTTTTATTGTTCAGTTACTATAACTTGCGTTATAGCGCCCTGCACATTGGTTCGTCTTGTTCAGTTTTCAAAGGTCTTTGTCGCTCTCTCGCGACAACTATATTAGTATATCATGACCTTACCTTACTGTCAATACCTTTTTTAAAATTTTTATTTTTTTGAAAGTTCATTTATCCACTGTCAACTTTTAGTTCTTAAATTGAATTTTTAAAATCCTTTAGATAGTTCTCTAATTTCTTTTTCATTTTTGTTTTTCCTAGACATCTTCTGTTTGCTAGTAATGCTTCATATTGTTCTTTTTCTTTTACTGTTAATTTTTCTTTAAAACGTTTTAATGCATCTCTCAGAACAACCAGCTCATCTAAATATATTTTTCTTGATGAAATTCTGTGACTAATTTCTCCAATTTCAATATATGGAAGTCTATTAATTTTTCTCTTATCACTTTCCTGTTGTCTTATTTTATCTTTAATATGATTTCTAAATTTTGTTTTGAAATATGTATAAAGTAATTCTTCATTTGTTTCAATTTCAGGATTTTTTTGATAAAGTTCAAACAGAGTTAGCTGACCTTCTTGTTCCCAATCATCCTTTTCCCATAATTGAATATAATACTCTTTTTCACATTTTCTTACTATATATTTTACTTTTTGATACATTTTATTAAATTCCATAAGCTCTCCTTTACTTTTATCTGTATTTTATAAAAATAAAGAAGCCCATTGGACTTTTTTTCTATTCTGCACGTTTTTTTAACTATTTGGTTATTATTTTTAATTATTTTGTCCAAATACACAAAAAACTGCCACTTGGTGACAGTTCATCGATAGTCCGTACGGGATTCGAACCCGTGTTACCGCCGTGAAAAGGCGGTGTCTTAACCCTTGACCAACGGACCATTTTTACAACATATTCTATTATACAGAATATTTTTACTCTGTCAACACTTTTTAATAAAAAGAAGGAAATATTTTCCTTCTTTTGAATTAGTTATTTTCTTCTAATTTTGACTTAATCTCATCATATGATAGAGGTTTTGCTTCTTCTTCTAATTCATGCTCTGAATTTTCAGGCATTTTTCCTGTTTCATATAATGATTTAATTTGAACACTATCCAAGGTTTCATATTTTAATAGAGCTTCCGCAATTAGTTTATGCGTTTCTCTATTTCCTTGAATAATTTCTGCCGCTTTATTACGGGCTTCATTCAACAGACTACGAACTTCTTCATCAATTTCGTAAGCTGTTCGTTCTGAAATCATTTTTGTGGGCTTTGAGCACCAAACATTGCATGATTTCCTTCATATTGGACCGGTCCAAGTTTTTCACTCATACCATATTCTGTCACCATTGCACGCGCCATTTGGGTAGCTTGTTCAAAGTCATTTGAAGCACCCGTTGTTTGCGAATTGAAAATAATTTCTTCGGCAACACGTCCTCCCATGAGCCCAGCTAATTGTTCTTTCATATCTTCTTTAGAAAGTAACATTTGATCTTCTTTAGGAAGGGCAATCATGTAACCGCCTGCACGACCACGTGGAACAATCGTAACTTTATGAACTACACGAGCATTTGATAAGACCAAACCAACGATTGTATGACCAGCTTCGTGATAAGCAACCATTTCACGTTCTTTTGTGAAATCGTCCGATCTTTCTTAGATGGACCTGCAATAACACGATCTTCTGCTTCATCGATATCAGCAGCATCAATTACTTTTTTATTTCGACGAGCTGCAACCAAGGCTGCTTCGTTCAAAACATTTTCGAGATCAGCACCGACAAATCCTGGTGTTTGTTGAGCAACCAATTTCAAGTCCACATCTTGAGCAAGTGGCTTATTCTTAGCATGAACACGAAGAATTGCCTCACGACCTTTCACATCTGGACGTCCAACCAATACTTTACGGTCAAAACGGCCAGGACGAAGAAGGGCAGGGTCAAGGACATCAGAACGGTTAGTTGCTGCGATAACAATGATTCCTTCGTTGCCTTCAAAACCATCCATCTCAATCAAGAGCTGGTTAAGGGTTTGTTCACGTTCATCATTTCCACCACCAAGACCTACACCACGCTGGCGCCCAACAGCATCAATTTCATCGATAAAGATAATGGCTGGTGCTGCTTTTTTAGCATCTTCAAAAAGTGAACGAACCCGGCTAGCACCGACTCCGACAAACATTTCAACGAAGTCAGAACCAGAGATACTGAAGAATGGCACTCCAGCTTCACCAGCTACTGCTTTTGCTAAAAGGGTTTTACCAGTTCCGGGAGGGCCTTCAAGAAGCACACCTGCTGGGATTCTTGCACCCAATTTAGTAAAGCGTTTTGGATCTTTTAAAAATTCAACAACTTCAACAAGTTCTTGTTTTTCTTCTTCAGCTCCTGCTACATCTGAAAAACGAACTTTAATATCTTCTTTATTAGCAGCGCGGGCTTTATTACGACCAAAGTTCATGGCACCTCTGGCACCTCCGCCACCGCCTTGGTTCATCATTGAGAAGAAGAAGAACATGACAATAACAAATGGAACAATTGAAGTGAGAATTGTTATCCACATGCCACTTGAGCTCTCACGCTTAATGGTGATTTCTGCTTTGTGGTCAGCTGCTAATTTTTGTAATTCATTGACAGTGATATCAGATGGAAGGATGACACTAGTAAAGCGAGATACTTTTTGAACACTTGGGGTAAAAAATTGAATTCCTGTATCTTCTTTTGATTCTTTTGCTTTATTATAGGTACCTGCAATTTCAATCACACTACCATTTGGTTGGTAACTGATCGTTTTTACATTATCATTTTTAATTTCTTTGACCAATTCTGTGTAGTTGATTTGCTGACTTTGACCAACCCCATTACCCGCAAAAAGTACTGGAATCCTGTCACAGCCGCTACAATAATCAACAAATACAGAAATGGATTTCGGACAAAACCGTTATTTTTTCTGTTATTCATCTAGTCTCCTCTATTTTGAGTACACTTCCTCTTTTAATACACCAACATAGGGTAGGTTACGATAATTTTCATCATAGTCTAAACCATATCCTACAACAAACTCATTTGGAATCGTAAAGCAGGTGTAATCTGCTTCAATCTCAACCAAACGTCCTTCAGGTTTATCCAGTAAGGTAGCAATCTTCACAGATGCTGCATTTCGTTCTTCAAAGAGTTCTTTTAGACTCTTGAGGGTTTTACCTGTATCGATAATATCTTCTACAAATAAAATATCTCTACCAGTAATATCTTGGTCGATATCCTTGATAATATTAATAATACCTGAGCTTGCCGTACCACCATGATAACTTGAAACCAGCATAAAATCCAATTCAATATGTGTATCCACGTGGTTGATCAACTCTGCCATAAATGGAACAGAGCCTTTCAAAATTCCAACAAAATTGGATTTTTCCTTGGTACTCTTTTGTTAGGGTTTCACCCAATTTCTTTGCTGCTTCTACAATTTCATCATGTGAAACCAATACTTTTTTATATCTTTTTCTAACATGTTTTTACCTATCTATTTTTTGAATATAAAGACTATCTTTCATTATACCACTTTTTGAGGGCTTACTCAAATCACTCGTTACCAATCCCACTACAGAAAGAATATTATGATTCTGTTCTATAATGAGAGCTTTTTGCCGAAGCGAAATTGGAATTTTATGGTTGATAAACCACCGTCTTAATTTTTGATGGTGGCCATTAACAAGCAGGTGATCTCCTTCCTTTCTCCCTCTAATTAAGATGGGAGTTTCGCGTGAAACAGAAAGAATTTCTACATTTTCCCTACTAATGGTTGTCCAAAAGATAGTTTATAATTTGCAATATCAAAGATATTCCCAAATTCTAACAAAAAGGAAGGGGTTGGTCATCCGACTTTTGACTGATTTTTCGTATTTCAAAGAAATCATATTCTTGATGTAGTTCATAATTCGACTTTAAATAATGAATGCAATTTCTTTTTTTCGCAGTAAATCTAATAATTCTTGAAACTGGGCCCTACCAAGTTGCAAATCTGGAAATTGTGCCAAATACTCTTCTAATAAGAATGATTGTACAGAATGAGAATACTTTCTAAAAGAAGCTAAATCTTGAATGCTTAACTTGCTAGTCAATTCTTTTAGTGCTTGGTGCCAACGATTCACTTCCTCTGCTAAATAGCGAAGACTTGCTTGCATTTGGGGATTTTCTTTTTCAAATTCTGGAAGGTATTGATGGCGTACACGATTTCGAAAATAGTCCTGTGAGTCATTGCTACTGTCTTCAAAGTGAGGGATTTTCATCAACTCATCTTTGGTAAAAGTTAACAAAGGACGGATTAACTCACCCTTACCAAATGGTTGGCGTACAGGAATACCACTTAAATGGCGTAATTTTGTTCCTCGTATTAAGCGCATGAAAGTTGTTTCGGCTTGATCGTTTGCATGATGACCTGTTACTAAAGCGGTGCAATCCTCTTTCTCCATAATCTGTTTAAAAAATCATAACGAAAGGTACGAGCTTTTGCTTCTGTAAAATCACCCGAATAGTGAGCCACATGGATACGTGTCTCTCGCCTATCAGCTAGCGTTCGAAGTTCACTTTCTTCTAAATCCGATTCTGGTCTTTGTCCATGATTGACATGAGCGAGTACCAGATGGATTTTCAATCGTTCTTTATTCTTATATAAAAGTTCGTACAGATTCATTGAATCCAATCCACCAGATAAGGCAACCAAAACACGGCGATGGGGAGTAAATAGATCTTGTTTTTCACAAAACTCTAAAAATCGCTTTTCCATTATTTCAATACCTCATAGATATCTTTTGAAATGTTGGAAATCGTATCATAATTCGAATGATCTGTAAAATGGCTATTACATAGGGTGAATTTGTATATACAATTGCAACATCATGTCTAAAATCATAGGCATCTCCAATTTTATGAGCAACTTTTACTGGAAGGTCACGCGCAATCCGTTGATCATCATATTTTGTAGAGGAGAGTGCATCAATAATAGGGCCATTTTGTTGATAGACAGCCTCCATGACATTGCCAGCCATTTCAGCGGATGCTTCTCTTTTCAACATCCCAATGTTTCTTTGCAATTTTATCCAAAGTTTTTGGAAGTCTTGATCTGATTGATGAGTGACATAATAATTCAAGATATTATGTCCAACATTATCTGATTCTTTTGCAATTTTATCTACCAACTCTTGAACACTATATTCTTTTCCATCTGGTGTTTTTGAAAGGCTACCACTTCCTTCTGGTTCATAGCCACCTTTGAAATCATTGACTTCTGGAATATATTTGTAGGTTGTAGTTGGAGAAATGGCTTTTTATTGAGCTGTTCTTGGACGTAGTACAAGTATGGTAATTTCGTTACACTGGCAGAATACATTTCTTTTTGCGTATTGATTCCAGCAGTATTTCCAGTCGTTAATTGTTTTACATAGATTCCATACGAAGGAGAATTGTATTTACTATTTAACAAGTCCTGGACTTTTTCCATTCGATTATCTTTTTCAGTGACGAATGCTTTGTTCACCCAGCCCTGACCTTCAATCTCCACAAACTCATCTCGTAAAGTCTTAGCTGTACG
Source organism: Streptococcus sp. 2A/TPW/M5 (assembly GCA_036663675.1). Classification (GTDB taxonomy): domain Bacteria; phylum Bacillota; class Bacilli; order Lactobacillales; family Streptococcaceae; genus Streptococcus. Next base: position 530,603 of record JAYXUK010000001.1, read on the forward strand.
TAAGACTGTCACTTTTGTATAAGGAGAAAGAGATGTATTTTTTCCTTTGCACCATTTATTAAGGGTCGGTCATACACTTTAAAACCAGGTTTTAGCCACATGTCTTGTTTTTTTCTTGTGTTTCTTGTACAACATCAGAAAAAATGACAGAAGAATCTGCTAATACATATCCTTTATCTGCTATTTTAAATACAGCTTTCCCTTCATCGTTTACAAAGAGTTGTTCGATTGTAAACGGTGAATTTGGAAGAATTTCTCCTTGTATTTTTTTCAACTGAGGATCAGAAAAAATAGAAATTTTGCGATAGACATTAGGGTTTGCTGGAATTGAAGAAAAATAAAGTTCTGATGGATGAACCATTGTCTGAGAAGACTCAGACTGCTCAACACTCGCTGCTTGAGACCCAATAAATAAAATTGGAACTAACAATAGGAGCAGAAATCGTTTAGACACCTGTATTCCTTTCCTTTTCATTCTTTTGAAGTTTGATCATTTGGTTTTTCTTTTTAATTCCTCTAATTTTTCATCCGAAAATTCAAGAAATTGTTTAACTGTTTGTAAAATATTTTCCATCGGTTATTGGGGAGTAAATCTGGGATGGTATAAACATATTCACCATCTTTTGAAAAAGAATACTTGGCGCGTGCATATTTTGTTGCGTAATCATCATCTTTTAATTTTTAGCGATGTCTTGTTGGTATTCTTTTTGTTCACTTGTCTCTTTATACTCTTTTTCCAACTGTTTGTATTGTTCTTTTTATCTTGTAGCGATTGATAGCTCTGAGCTAAATTATAAGTTGGAAGAATAAACAGTAACATGACCAATATCAAGACGAGTCCCATAAAACGATTGCGTTTTTTCTTTCTTCTTCTAAAAAACGTTTTCGCTGACTTTCGTCTTTGATATACTTATTGTTCATTTGAACGATATTTTTAGGCATCTTCTTCTATCCTTGTTTCACTAATGATTTCGTACATTTTGGATGCATCTTCTTTTTGGTACTATCCAACATTTCCAAGACTTTAACCGTCAATACTTTATTTCCAAAACGAACTTCGATTTGATCATTCACTTTCAAATCCGTTGAACTTTTGGCTAATACTCCATTAACTTTGATTCGCCCTTTATCTGCAACTTCCTTTGCAACAGGGCGACGCTTAATAATGCGAGAAACTTTCAAATATTTATCTAATCTCATACTGTCACCTCTAACATAGTATTGTATCATTTTTATACATAAAATGCGAAAAATGAGCTAAGAACTGCTAGTTCTCTTCTTTTTCCTGTTTAATTTCCAATAAAGTTTGACCAAATTGCTTCAGAGCTTCTAAAATTTCAAAATCTTTCTTGTTTCGAATATCAAAGATTACTTCAATTAATCCCTTTTCTTCAGCAATCTGTGCCTTCAACTGTGTCATTGACAGAGCTTTGAAATAATCCTGTGTTAAAAACAGTTGTTTGGCAATAGGTTCAAATTTCACTGTCAATTTTTTTGTTTTCTCTCAACAAGACGGACAAAGACTTGATCCAAGTAAGCTTTCACTAAACCAATTTCAAGTAGATAGGCGACAACATCTGGGTATTCTCCAAAACGATCAATCAATTCATCTTGCAAGTATTCATAGTCACTCGCAGAATTCATTTCACGAATTTGTTTGTAAATTTCAATTTTTTGACGTTGATCTGAAATATATTCATTAGGTAAATAAGCATCTATTTGAAGGTTCAACTCTGCATTACTCTTTTGCCTACGATGCTCTTGGCCTTGTTTCTTAGCAATAGCTTCTTCTAACAATTGAGAATACATTTCAAAACCAACTGAATCGATGAAACCAGATTGAGAAGCTCCAAGGATATTCCCTGCTCCACGGATCGATAGATCTCGCATAGCAATTTTAAATCCAGACCCCAACTCAGTAAAACCTTTAATAGCTTCTAAACGTTTTTCAGACACTTCTGTAAGAGATTTGTCTGGACGATACATCAAATAAGCATAAGCGATTCGGTTGCTTCGTCCCACACGACCTCTTAGTTGATAAAGAGTTGAAAGTCCCATATGATCCGCATTTTCAATAAAGAGTGTATTGGCATTTGGAATATCCACACCTGTCTCAATAATGGTTGTCGTCACTAAGACATCGTATTCGCCATTAATGAAATCCAACAAGGTATTTTCCAGGCGAACTTCACTCATTTGGCCATGAACAAAGCCAATCGAAGCCTCTGGAATCAACTCTTTTAACTCGGATACTTTTTGTTCAATCGTATCTACCTTATTGTAAAGATAGTACACTTGACCTCCACGATCTATCTCCCGCAACACAGCATCTCGAATAATAGTTGGGTTGGTCTCTAGTACAAAAGTTTGCACAGGATACCGATTAGTTGGAGGTGTTTCAATGACAGACAAATCTCGAATTCCTAACATAGACATATGGAGCGTCCGAGGAATAGGGGTAGCTGTCAAGGTAAGCACATCCACCTTTTTTTCAATTCTTTCAATGTTTCTTTGTGCTTTACTCCAAAACGTTGCTCTTCATCGATCACGATTAAGCCTAAGTCTGAAAAAACAACATCTTTGGACAAGAGCCGGTGAGTTCCAATAATAATATCCACTCGTCCTTTTTCAACTTTTCAAGCGTTTCTTTCTGCTCTGCCTTACTCTGGAAACGGCTTAAAACAGCAACCTCTACTGCAAAAGATTCAAAACGCTCCTTAAAATTGGCATAATGTTGTTGGGCAAGAACAGTGGTAGGAACCAGCACTGCTACTTGTTTATGATCATTTACTGCCTTAAAGGCTGCTCGCATAGCGACCTCTGTTTTCCCAAAACCGACGTCTCCAACCAGCAATCGGTCCATCGGACGATTCGATTCCATATCTTTTTAATTTCTTCAATGGAACGTAATTGGTCATCTGTTTCAATATATGGAAAATCTTGTTCAAAAGCCTCTTGGTTTTCATCATCTTGGGAATAGGCAAAGCCTTCTAATTGACTACGCTCCGCATAAAGTTTTATCAAATCATCCGCAATGTCCTCCACCTGGGTCTGAACCTTTTGCTTCGTTTTTGGAAACGCCCATCATTTAACTTATTAATTTTTGGCGTTTTTCCATCACTTGCAACGTATTTGGACAACATCTGAATCTGATCGACAGGAATCGAGATGCGATCTCCATTTTGATATTGAATTGAAACATAATCACGATGGACACCCGAAATTTCAATCGTTTCAATTCCCAAATATTGACCAATACCATGAACTTGGTGAACAACATAGTCCCCTTTTTCCAGTTCATTATAATTTTTTAGGCGTTCTGCATTGGAAATATTTTGCCTGCGAATCTTTCGTTTGATCTTTTTCTGATAAATCTCTGATTCTGTAATATAGACAATTTTTTCATCAACAAATTGAAAACCGTGAGCTAATCCTCCAACGACTAATTGACTAGCTTGAGGAATGATCGTATCCCCATCAATATAATCTAATCGAATCCCATACTCTTCTAAATTTTTATGGAGCTGTTGAAGATTGTGATGAGAAGTTGCTTGGACAATAACAGTATAGTTTGATTTTCGATACCGTTCAATTTCCTCTTTTAGTAAATCAAATTGTCCAAAAACTCCTGCATGGGATATTGATTGAATTGATACAAATGATCAAACTTCAGATTTCCTAATCCTTTTTGAAAGTTTGAAAAATAAGTTGCAGGCGTATATTTTCGTAATGTTGTACTGGTGTCTGCAAAATACACTTGGCGAGAAGAAGCTCTATTTTTATGTAAATCTTCCGTCAAAAGATTAGCTGTATCTAGTTCAAATCTCGCTATTTGATCTGCTATTTTTTGATAATCATCCAGAAAGACTGGAGTGTGTTTAGGGAGATAATCGAATAGGGTATATTGCTTCTCGTAAAAGAAACTAATAAATTTTCTAAGATCCGGATGGAGTTTCCTTTGAGAAATATCTCCCAGAATTTCTGCTAGATAAGATTTAAATTCTTCATTTGCACTCTGTTCTTGCAATTGTTCGATTTGCTGCTGACCACGGATAAAATCTTCCTCTTGCAACAATAGATCACTCACTGCCTTCAGTTGAACTTCTTCAACATTTTCAACAGAACGCTGACTTTCTGGGTCAAAGATTCGGATTCCATCAATCTCATCTCCGAAAAATTCAATCCGATAGGGTTGGAGTTGGTCGATCTCAAAGATATCTAAAATATCTCCTCGTAGACTAAACTCTCCCTGTTGCAAAACTTGGCTCACCTTTTGGTAGCCAATCTTCTGTAATGTTTCACTCAGAGTAGTTAAGTCTATTTCTTGACCAACCTTCAATTGAAAAATGCTAGATGCAAAAACTTTAGGAGAAGGTAATAGTAGTTTTATACCACTCACATTGGTCACAAGGATGCCTTGACGATCTTCTTGACATAAAAAGTTCAAAGCCTCTAATCGTGCAAATTGCCTTTCTTGTGAAGCAAAAACAAATTCTGCTAAAGGGTTATCATCTCCCAAAAATGTATGGACTTTCTCTTCTCCAAGTAAGGCAATAAAATCACTGGCCAATCGTTCTGCTTCGTTATAACTGGAAGTAATGAGGACTGCTTTTTAATAGAATCAAAGGCTGAAGCCATTACAATAGCCTTTGTGGTCGCAGACAATCCTAAGATCAATTCCCTATTATTTTTTTGCAAACCTTGTTGCCAGGATAGAAGGTTGGAGTTTTGACTCACTAAATCAATTACATTCATCTACTTACCCGTTGTATTTCTGCATGCTTCTTTCAAAATTTTCTTCTACCAAGTAATCATTAACCGCTTCTTCTACTCGATCGATTGTTTGTAGAATGGTGATGTAATCGTCTTTATCAAATTTTCCTAAGACATGATGAACCACTGACATGCCCTGCTTAGGTCTTCCTATTCCAATCTTAATTCGATAAAAGTCTGAGTTCCAATATGATTAATAATCGATTTGATTCCGTTATGACCTCCCGCTGATCCTTTCGCTCGAAGACGAATCTTACCAACTTCCATATCTAAATCATCGTAAATAACCAAAAGATCTTCAATATCCAGACCATAATAAGTCAGAAGGGCATGGACTGCTTTTCCACTCTCATTCATGAAAGTGGTCGGCTTTACAAAATAGACCTTTTCGCCATTCAAAAATGTTGAGGCGATATCAGCTTGAAAAATCTTATCATGGGAGAAAGTAAGATTTAAAGACTTTGCCATTTGATCAACTAACATAAAGCCTACATTGTGTTTCGTTTCAAAATACTTATCACCTGGATTTCCCAATCCAACAATTAATTTCGTCATCTCTTTCCTTTCAAAACACTAAAAGGGTTGGAAATATTTTTTCCAACCTTTACATTTTTTAACTCTCTTATACATTAAAACGGAATTCCATGATGTCCCCATCTTGGACAACATATTCTTTTCCTTCTTCGCGCAAGCGTCCTGCTTCTTTACAGCCTTTTCAGAACCGTATTTGACCAAATCATCATAGGACATAGTCACGGCACGAATAAATCCTTTTTCAAAATCGGAGTGGATGATTCCAGCTGCTTGAGGAGCTTTCATGCCACGTTTGAAGGTCCAAGCACGCACTTCTTTTCACCAGCTGTGAAATAAGTGCCAAGTCCCAACAAGTGATAAGCTGCACGCGTAAGTTTATCAACTCCAGACTCTGTCAGACCAATCGCCTCTAAAAATTCTTGTTTATCTGCATCATCTAGCTCAGAAATTTCTTCCTCAGCACGCGCAGAAATCACCACGACTTCCGCGTTCTCTGTTGCCGCAAAGTCACGAATTTGCTTCACATACTCGATAGAATCTGGATCTGCAACAACATCTTCATCCACATTGGCTACATAAAGAACTGGTTTGGTAGTCAAAAGGAAAAGTCCTTTCACCACTTTTTGTTCTTCCTCAGTGAATTCAATGGTCCGAGCTGATTTACCATCTTCAAGAACTGGTTTGATTTTTTGTAGAACATTAAATTCCGCAACAGAATCCTTATCTTTTTGTGTACGAGCGATTTTTTCTACACGCGCATAGCGTTTATTGACAGACTCTAAGTCGGCTAAAATTAATTCTAAATTGATGGTATCAATATCTGCCAGTGGATCAACAAAGGCATCTTCACGACCTTGCTCCCGCATGACATTTTCATCATCAAAAGCACGCACTACATGGACAATGGCATCTACTTCACGGATGTTGGCCAAGAATTTATTACCAAGTCCTTCCCTTTAGAAGCTCCTTTCACAATCCCAGCAATATCTGTAAATTCAAAAGTAGTCGGAACTGTCTTCTTAGGAGTAATCATTTCCGTCAATTTTTGGAGGCGTTCATCTGGAACTTCTACCATCCCGACGTTTGGATCAATGGTTGCAAAGGGATAGTTTGCGGCCTCTGCTCCTGCTTTTGTAATTGCGTTAAATAGGGTTGATTTACCAACGTTTGGTAAGCCAACGATACCTGCTGTTAATGCCATTTTTCTTTTTCTCCGTTCAAATTTCAATCTCTTTTATTATAACATAATTCAAAAGACAAGTGATGAAAAATGAAATATTTCATCACCTTTGAAACTAGATTTTTCATCAAACTGTAACGTTCTAAAAGATAAAAATGGTATACTATATTTAACAATGAACAAAGGAGTTTTTCAGATGAAAAAACAAACATGGAAATCTATTTTTCTTTCTTTAATCGCTATCTTTACTCTCTTTCTTCTTGGAGCTTGTGGACAACAATCTGTTCAAAAATCCTATCTTCAGGCAATCAACCAAGAAAAGAAAACAGATGTTCGTATTACACTAGAACATAAAGGTGATAAAGCGATCAGTAACCAAACCACCACTACTATTTATTACAAAGAAGCGGGAGTTACGAAAGATCAATTAAAGGAAATGATCGATAAATATGATGAAGAATACAAGGATGTCAAAGGATTCACACATTCTGCTGAATACAAAGATGATTATATGGTTGAAAAAACAACACTAAATTATGAAAAGGCAGACTTAGATCAGCTAATTGAAAAGAAATTAGTAATGACACAAAAAGATAAAAAGTCGACTATATCAGCTTTAAATCAACTTTTGATATGATGAAACAGGGTGGTTTCAAAGAAGTTAAAAATGGAAAATTTGAAGAATTAAAATAATCGAAAAGGTTCGGTCACATAAGTGACTGAACCTTTTATAGTACTTTCTTCATTTTCTGTTCAAAATCATGGCGACTCATCATGACCACATGATCACAATTGCTACACTTGATTTTTATGTCTGCACCAAGTCGCGTAATTTCCCAACGATTTGCCTTCTTGCCTGTTTCTTTAATCACACAAGCGTGAGGCTTTTCATTTCTACAAAATCACCTAACGTATACATGATTCACCTTTGTTAATTTGTGCGAACTGGCGTAATCAATTGAATGAACCCTTGTTCATTTCCTTCTGGAACCAATGTAAACGGTCTAACAGAAGAAATAAAACGAATAACAACTTGTTCACTGTCAATAGCTTTGAGCGCTTCAATCAAATAAGTTGGATTAAAGCTAATAGACAAATCCTCTCCTGAAACGGCGCTCGTATCGATCTCTTCATTTACTCGCCCAACTTCTGGTGAATGAACGTGGGAAGAAACCACTCCATTTTTGAACTCTAATTTAACCGTTCCGTTTTGAGTCGCATTTGAAAGAAGACGAGCACGCTCCATTGCAAATCGAAGGTTAGCCACATTGAAGGTTGCCTCTGTATTGAATTCTGTTGGAATGAGACGGTCTGTATCAGGATAATTTCCTTCTAGCAAACGGGTATAGAAACTAATGTGTTCACTTCTAAAGAGAATTTGATTGTTAGCAAAGAAAACCTCAACTGTTTCAATATCATCAGAAAAAACAGAGGTGAATTCACGAAGAGAGCGACTTGGGATGACAACATCAAAGTTGTCTCCATTTTTCTCCAGTGTAATCACTTTTTGACTCATACGGTGAGAGTCTGTTGCTACTGTTTTTAGCTCTTTATTATCCGATAGAACAAAGTGAACACCTGTCAAAATTGGCCGACTTTCTTGTACACTTGCTGCAAATGCTGTTTCATTAATTAATTGTTTTAATAATTTTGTTTCCAAAACTAATGGATTACTTGCAGCAATTTCTTGAATACGTGGATATTGATCTGCATCTTTTCCTTTAAGTGTAATTTCTGATTTTCCACTTGTTAAAAGAACCTGTTTTTGTTCAATCTCTTTAAAATCTAAAGTAACATCTGGTAAACTTGAAACCACATTAATAAAGAAAGTTGCTTCTAATAAAATAGAACCTGGAGAGGTCACCAATAAACCAGCATTTTCATCTTTGATAGAAATAAAGTTTTCAATTGAAATTTGGCCATTCGATCCAGATAAGGCAACTCCTTCTGGAGTGACATCAATTTTAATCGTGGAAAGGATTGGGATAGCATTTTTGAACTGATCGCTCTTTTGGTAGTATTTAGTGCTTGTAAAAATAAAGTTTTGTTAATAGAGAAATTTATCATGGTCATTCCTTTTATTTATTTTATGATTAGTAAGTTAATAGTAATAGTAGGTTGTGTGGAAGTTGTGGAAAACTCTCAGAATCCTATCTATGACTTAAAAGTTACTTGTTTAAAAATTGTGCATAACCCCTAGAAGTTTAGAGGAAGTTATCCACAGATTAATTTAACTTTTTCTTGATACTTTGAATTTCGAGTCGTAGATTATCATCTGTGTCGACCATACTTTTAATTTTTTCATAGGCATGAATGACAGTCGTATGGTCTTTCCCACCGAATTCTTTTCCGATTCGAGGAAGTGAGTTGTCCGTCATCTCTCTTGAAAGATACATGGCCACTTGTCGTGCTAGGACAATATTCTGAACTCTTCGAGAACCTTTGATTTCTTTTACACTGACTCCATAAAAGGCTCCAACTGCTTCCTGAATTTTTTCAATGGGGATGACAAGCGTCTTGCTATTATCGTTTTTACGAGCTCGAATAGCTTCAGCTGCAACATCGATCGTAATTTCTTTTAGTTTTTTCACCTTCGCCATTAAAGAAATATCATTTAAGGCACCTTCTAAGTCTCGGACATTTGAATCAAACTGACCAGCTAGATATTCTAGTGTATCATTAGGAAAAATATAGTCTAGATCTTCAATTTTATTCCGTAAGATGGCAATCCGAGTTTCAAAATCAGGTGGTGTTATATTTTGCGTTAGTCCCCATTTGAAACGAGTAACCAGCCGCTCTTCAAGACTATCTAAATGATCCGGACTTCGATCGCTTGTTAGAACAATCTGCTTGTTGTCGCTATGGAGGGCATTAAAGGTATTAAAGAATTCCTCTTGAGTCGTGACTTTTTCCCACCGAGTGACTGGATATCATCAATCAGTAAGAGGTCAAGACTTCGATAGGTATTCTTGAACGTCTTCATTTCTCCTAATCGAAGGTGTTCTAAAAATTCATTAATAAAGGTTTCTGCTGGAACATACTTAACCCGTGCATTTGGAATATTTTCTAGGATTTGATTTCCAATTGCGTTCAATAGGTGAGTCTTTCCAAGCCCTGGTCCACCATAGATAAAGAGAGGGTTGTAAGTTGTTGCAAGATTTTCAGAAACTGCAAGCGCTGCTGCTTTCGCCCAAATATTTCCATCCCTTGCACAAAATTATCAAAGGTGTACTTTGATTTCAGACCTGTATCAATTTTAGGTAACGGTTCGGTTGTTAAGCTACCTGAAGATAATCTCCTATTCTCACTGCTATGACTACTAGGAATTTCTTCGGTATCTTCAAAAACGAAATGGAACTTCAAATCTGTATTGTAGACTTCAAAGCTGGCTGTGATCAAAGCATTTTTAGATTTGTTTCCCAAAATAATTCTTTATAATTTCCATCAAGATAAATGGTAGCCGTCTCTCCATCGATTTTGACTAATTTTGAATCGGCGACAAAAAAATCATAGGCACTATCTTTTAGTTGTAATTGGGCTAATTCTAAAAAACGAGACCAAAATTGCTCTTCTTGTGACACTATCAGACTTCCCTCCTTTTCTTGAATTGTATCAAATCATACGTACTCCTATTCTACCACAAACAAAAATAGTTTTCCACAGGCTAAATTTCATGAAATTAAATTATAGTTTTAAACTTTTCCACAAGTTGTGGATTTAAATTCACATTGTTTTTAAAAGTTATCCACAAAGTGGGGATAACTAGTGAATATCCTTATTTTTCTGCTATTTACAAAAGATTTTTATGGTGGAAAAGCTTGTCAATACAAAAATAAAAATAACAGCCTTATTTAAGGCTGTTGATAATTCGTTGGTATTCATCAAGACTGGAAAAAGAAATTTGGATAGTTCCTTTATTTTGAGAAGAGGAGTGTATCGTCACATCTGTTCCTAATATTTTTTCAATCGCTGTTCCTCTTCCAGTAGGAAGCTCTCTTTTGCTTTTTATTTTTCTGTTTTCTTTTGAACTGATCTTGTTTTCTAATGTTCGAACATTTAAATGATCCTGTTTGATTCGCTCCAACCAAAATCTCTGCTCTTCTTCATCAAGAGGAACAAGAACACGCGCGTGAGCCGAAGAAATATCATTTTGAATGACTGCTTCTTGAACAGAGGGAGCTAGATGTAACAAGCGAAGCATATTGCTGATATAGGGTCTAGATTTCCCCATAAATTGAGCGATTTGGTCGTGCTTATAGCCATGATCAACGAGCTTCTGGTAGGAGATAGCTTCTTCAATTGGATTGAGATCTTCTCGTTGAAGATTTTCAATAATGGCTTGTCGCATCATTTCTTGATCTGTTAACTCTTTAATAATCGCAGGAACAAGCTCTAATCCAGCAATTTTTGAAGCTCTAAAACGTCTTTCACCTGCAAGCAATTCAAAACCAATTATTGGAGATTTTCTGACAATAATTGGTTGAATTAAGCCATTTTCTTTGATTGACTGAGCCAGTTCTTCTAATTTTTCTTGATCAAATACTTTTCTTGGTTGGAAAGGATTGGTTCGAATGTCCTTTACCGCTATTTTTTCTAATTTTTCCATCTTATGAATAGAATAACACACCTTTACAAATTCGTAAAGGTGTGTTTACAAGTATGTCAAGAAAGTGAAAGTTAATCGCTCAGATCCTCAGTTGATTTTGTCAACTTGATAGAAGTTGTTTGTTGTTTTCCATCACGATAGAATGTGACCTTGATCGTATCATTGATTTGGTGAGAATAGAGGGCTGATTGTAAATCTGCAGTTGACTCGATATCTGTATCATCGATCTTTGTGATGACATCATAACGTTGCAATTTATCTGAAGCAGGCATATTTTCAAGTGTTGAACGAACCAGTACTCCTCCAGAGATTTTTTCAGGAAGTTTTAATTGGCTTAAATCAGAAGTTGAAAGGTTGGATAAATCCATCATTTGGATTCCAAGAGCTGGTCGAACTACTTTTCCTTTTTCTTCTAGCTGTTTGATAATATTGACAACATCATTTGCAGGAATAGCAAATCCCATTCCTTCTACTGAAGTTTGTCCATTATTTGAAATTTTACTTGAGGTAATCCCAATGACTTGTCCTTGAATATTGATTAATGGCCCTCCAGAGTTCCCTGGGTTGATGGCTGCGTCTGTTTGTAAGGCGCGTGTAGAGATATTTTGTCCATTATCAGCTTTCAAATTCACATTGCGACCTTGGCTAGAAATGATCCCTTGAGTAACAGAATTCGCATAATCAGTTCCAAGAGGGCTACCAATTGCAATTGCAGTCTCACCGACTGTTAATTGGTTTGAATCTCCGAATTCAGCTACTGCCTTTGCTTTATCCGCACTAATGCGAACGACTGCAATATCAGAATAGACATCTGACCCAACTACTTCTCCGGGGACTTTATTGCCATCTGCTAAAAGAATATCTACTTTTTAGCACCATTGATTACATGGGTGTTGGTAACAAGGTAGGCATATTTTCCTTCTTTTTATAAATGACCCCAGAACCTTCACTAGAAATTTGTGAGTCAGAGTTTTCTTCTTTTCAAATAACCCTTGATTCGAAGAATCAGAATAAGTAATCACAGAAACTACAGCATTTTTCACCTTATCTACGGCCTCACTAGTTGAGGTTGTATTTTTATAAGCTGTTTTAACAGTGGTTGAGTGGACTTGCTTACTTTCAGTATTTGAAGTAGAAGAATGAGAGGTTTGTAAGGTTAAAAAGGTTCCAAGAATCCCACCTAGAAAACCTACAACGAAAATGAGGGTTATGTTTCCAAGTTTTTTTAGTAAATTAGATGAAGATTTCATATTTTCCTCCTAAGGATATCAAATTGTCTAAAGTATAGAAAAACTTTCTTAATTATATCTTAAATAACTAAAGTTATCCACAAATTGTGGATAAGTTGTAGAATTTAGTTGAGAAATGGCTTTAAAAGGACTTTATAGAATAGATTTCCTTTCTATAGCTGTGGATTATTTGTGGAATTGAAGAATTATGCTACAATAAGGGAATGAAAATTAAATTGATAACAGTTGGAAAATTAAAAGAAAAATACTTAAAAGATGGGATCGCGGAGTATATTAAAAGGCTTGGTCGATTTGCAAAAGTAGAACAGGTTGAGTTAGTTGATGAAAAAACTCCAGATCGTGCCAGTCAACTCGAAAATCAACAAATCCTTGAAAAGAGGGGAACGAATTCTCTCTAAGATTTCAGATAAGGAATATGTGATTGTATTAGCCATCGAAGGAAAACAATTTCCTTCAGAGAAATTTAGTCAAACGATTGACCAGATTATGACATCTGGTTATTCAAACCTTACTTTTGTTATTGGAGGCAGTCTTGGTCTGTCTCCTGAAGTGAAAAAAGAGGAAATCTATTAATGAGCTTTGGTCAATTAACTCTTCCTCATCAGTTGATGAAATTAGTGTTGGTGGAACAAATCTATCGTGCTTTCATGATTCAACAGGGGAGTCCTTACCATAAATAACCTTGACGCTCCTTCCTTTTTCTGCTAAAATGAAGTAAGTTCGGTCTCATAGCTCAGCTGGATAGAGCATTCGCCTTCTAAGCGAACGGTCGCAGGTTCGAATCCTGCTGGGATCAAATGAGAGATGCAGCTTTTGCTGCATCTTTTCTTTATATAAAAATGTATAAATTTTCATTATCTATTAATTTTTGTATACTTCACTATAGACAAATAGTAATGAAATGATTTATTAGGAATATTTAAAAAAGAACTAACAATCCCTATATAGTGCAAAGTGTAGATTATATAAATTGTGTAAAATAGTTTTCATTCATGTAACAAAAACATTACAATTTTACCTATTCCCTTTAATTTTAGGCTATTTTATATTATAATTTTTTGTATATAAAATTTTATTTTTTTATAATAATACTAGAGTATAATAAAATAGAAAAAACAAAGTGGGAGAGTTTGTGTGATTCAGTCATTAATCTTGTCTTTTCTCTTGGGAGGGATCATTGTTCTGACGTTTGCATTAGTGGACGAAAAATCTATCAGGAACATCAATTTGCATTTATCTTTCTGCTGAGCACCTTTGTTCTTCTTTTTGAAAGTCTCTTAGTATTTTTAGATGTGACTTTATTTTCAAATATTCGACTCTCTGATTTAAATATGCTCTTATGGCCGATTTATTTATATCCTTATTATCATTATGCCAATCGGACGAATCGCTTGTGCGCCATTTTTTATTCTTTTTTACTTATTTAGCGGTTGAAGGAACAGCAACTTTTCTGACGATAATTGTCTCTTCAGTGTTGGGAGATGCTTTAGTAGCAGCTTACTCGATTGTCTACAATATGTGTATTCGTTTGCTTTCTTTAGGAATCATTTTGAAGTTAATTGACCTATTTGAATTTGATTTCACTCCTTTTTATGAGCAAGAATTTGAAAAATATTTAAAGAGACTCATCTGTGTCTATTTTGCTATATTTGTAGTGATTAATTTTGCTTTATGGATTAGTGAACAAGCGCAATATAAAAATTTTGGGAGCATGTTGGCAACGATTTGTTTTTTCTCTTTGTAGTCAGCTTATTCCATATGAAAATCGAGCGAGATCAGTATCGTAAAAATTTAGAACTGGAGTATAAAGAATTTTCTGAGCAACAAATGAGTCGGTATATGGCTGAAATTCAAAGTCTCTATTCTATTGTTAGGGATTTCGTCACGATTTGGGAAATTTAGTTATTTCTATGTCATTAGCCATTGAGGAAGAAAATATTCCAGAAATACAGAGAATCCATAGAGAAGTATTGGAAAAAGGTTATAAAGAGATCAATACAGAAGCATTATCAGGATTCAACTTGGTCAATATCAAAGATTCTGCTTTACGAAGTATTTTGATTCGAGGCTGGTTGGATGCAAGAGATGCTGGGGTAGAGATGACCTTTGAAACGAGTGAACCAATCGAGCAACTACCAGTTGATTTATTAGATATCGTGAGAATCGTTGGGATTCTAGTGACAAACGCTTTGGAAGCTTCAAAAGAAGCAGAAGAAAAGAAAGTTCATATTGCTATTTTCTCTATTTCAAAAATTGTTTACTTAGTGATTCATAATACAACAAATGAAATCACTTTTGATATTAGAAAATATATGAAGAAGGCTATTCGACAAAAGGAGAAAATAGAGGACTAGGATTAAATAATGTGAGAAAAATCTTAGCAAATTATGGAACGATGTTTTTAGAAACAGAATTGCAAGGAAATCGTTTTTACAAGTTTTGAAGATTGGAGGATACGAACAAGAATGAAGATTTTTTATTAGAAGATGAGCTCTCTCAACAGATACGGGTAGAAAAACATATTGCAGAAATTGCTAAGGAATTAGAAATTAAACTTGAAGTGATTTCTACCGGTAAAATTTCGAATTTGAAAATTATATCCAGCATTCGGATATCCACCAATTATATTTTCTAGATATTCATATCCAAGACAATGAGTATTGTGGGCTGGAAATTGCTCAAAAAATACGAGAAGCAAATCCTTATGCCATTATTGTTTTTATTACTACAAAATCAGAATTCGCTTCGATTACCTATCGTTATAAAGTATCTGCCTTAGATTTTATTGATAAAAATTTGAATGAAGATTTATTTAGATTAAAAATTAAGGAGTGTATTGAGTACCTAACGACTATTCAAATTGGAAATGATGATTTGACAGATTATTTTGAGTATGACTTTAAGGATAAAAAGATAAAAATTCCATTTAAGGATATTCTTTATATTGAAACTGTTGGTTCGGCTTATAAATTAAACTTAGTTGGGAAAAATTTTCAAAAAGAAATTGCGGGAAGTTTATCAGATGTCTTGGAGAAAGATGTGGAGGAGAGATATTTCAGTCCCCATCAATCTTTTATCGTGAATAGAAGTATGATCATTGGAATGGATAAGAAAAAGAAACAGCTACTGTTGAAAGAAGGCTATTCTTGTCCAATCTCAAGAAGCAATATCAAACGTGCCAAAAATTAATTGAAGAGCAAAATTTAGAATTTAGTGCTTGACAATTAGTTAAATTTTGATATAATGGGATATGTTCTGTTAATGAATATATGGTCCGTTGGTCAAGGGTTAAGACACCGCCTTTTCACGGCGGTAACACGGGTTCGAATCCCGTACGGACTATATCTCATTCCGCCATAGCTCAGTTGGTAGTAGCGCATGACTGTTAATCATGATGTCGTAGGTTCGAGTCCTACTGGCGGAGCTAGTATAGCACCCATTTGGGTGTTTTGTTTTTGAAAAAGGCTAGGATAATTACTATCCTAGCCTTTTATTTATAAGTGAACAATGGTTAGATTCCTTAGCTTTTTCGTCTTTTTATTTGTCTCCATTCGTAGAGGAAAAAGAGAATGATTCCAACGAAAAAGGCAATGAGTCCTTCAATGAAGCCTTGGGGAACAAATGTTAAGGTGACTGTTCCGGATCCTTTTGAAACACGAACTCCCATCAATCCTTTCTGGATGCGATGAATTTGGATAGGATTTCCATTTTGTTTAGCTGACCAGCCTTTATCATAAGGGAGTGTAAAAATAAGGGTAGTGTCTCTATTTGCGTTATAGGCTGCTACCAATTTGTTTTTCTTTTGTGAATAGCAACTTCTTGCTGACGAATGCTAGCGATAGCTTGTGTGTATTGGTCAAGATCCAGAGCAAAAATTCTGGTGTATCAAAAGAGACTGTCGAATTTTCTGGAAAACTCATACGAATAGTAACTGTTTCCTCTGTGTCAAAATGGCCAATCGAAAAGAATGGAAAGGCATTATCAATGGTATAGCGTTGGGTCTGTCCATTGTAGCTGATTTCAATATCTTTTCGATCATCGTTTGAAAATTGTAAATTTGGAACATTGACATACAGTTGACTATGAGCAGGAACCCTTACTTCATATTGAATACTTGCGTAGGAAAGATGACTATCTTCTTCAATTTTTGCAGTTTGCAACGAAGATGTAGTATTTTGTGAAGTAGGCGAGAGAATATTTAATTTCTTATAAAATTTATATTTTTCATCCGTGATTTGATGGATGAATCGTGTCTGATTATCCAGTGTCAAATTCGTAAAGGAAGTATTTTTATAAGGTTTTGCTGACAGAAAGGCGATTGGTAAGGCATATTCGTTTTCTGAAAGTGAGACTCCATTTTTGATTGCAATCTCTTTAAATCCAAATTTTTGAACAGGTTGTTGGCTTAAATTATAGCGAACACCAAATAGACTATCCATTAAAATAGAATTGTTTTGGTATCGAAGATTGAGGTTGGTTCCTTCAGATTTAAATCCAAGTTTGTCCAATGTCGAGCTAGCATCCGTATTTCGTACAGATGAAAATTGAGAAATTCCATTATAACCATACTTCATGCTATCATTGCCCGTTTGCGGCTGTAGAATCTCAGTCCGATAATTAGAGTCTGTCTTCTCTCTTATTAAGGATTGGATGGCTTTTAAGTCTCGTTCGTAGGATGATCGAGAAGCAAATACCCATTCATTCGCTATTCCTTCCATTTGATAATAACTATTCACCGATAATTCAAAAATGGAGAAAAACAGGATCGAAAGATAGAAAAGTCTAGGCGGTATCTTTTTAGGATAAATCCTAAACAGACCAAATAGAAAGCAATTAAAAATTCAAAAGTAACAATGAAATTGACTGCATCTAAAAATTTATAGTGACTGCTGTAAAGGACAGTTGCTCCAAATCCTAGAATAAGGAGGAAATTAGCAAGACTAAAACGAATCCAAGTGATCTCCTCTATTCGATTTAGTACTTCTCCTGCCATCAGAATAATCGTCAAAGAAAAGATCCAAGAGTATCGATGAAGAAACATATTTGGCGCGTGCATACCTTGCCAAAGGAGATCTAATAATTGAAAACGAAAACTCAAAATAAGAATGGTCAAGAGTATAAAGTAAGAAAGTTTCACGTGAAACTTGATCGACTTTACAAAGAAAAAGGTAATCGCTAAAAGAAGTGGAAATAATCCCACGTAGATCATTGGAATTGATCCATATTTAGTAGTGTCAAAACTTCCAATGAAATTTTTGCAAATACGTCAAGATACCAACTTTTTCTGTAAAGATACTGTCAACCTTTGAAAAACTTTCTCCATGAGTGCGTAAATCTAAGAAGGTTGGATATAACATCACAAGGCTTGTTATAACTGATAAAAGAGATACAATCACAAAATGAAAGAATCGTTTTCCAATTCCTTTGATGTCCCATGACAGTTGTGTCAAGTACCATAAAATAAGAAAAATAGACATCATAAACCCAAAATAATAATTTTGGATAAACAAGCTGGTTAAGCTGATAAAGTAGAGAATCTCTCCTCATTGTAAATGAGTTTTTGAATCCATAGAGAATTAATGGTGCTAGGATAAAAACATCTAGCCAAGTTTTGATTTCAATTTGGCTGATAGCAAAGCTCATAAGAGCAAATGAGGTTGAAAGGGTAAGAACCAGGGATCTAGGAATTTTAGAAAACATTCCATGTAAACTAATATAAGTGCTTAACCCAATAGCTCCAAATTTAAGAAGAGTGATGAGGTAAACAGCATCCGGCATGGATTGTGCATTAAAGAAGTAGACAAGAGGAGAAAAGAAACTTCCTAGATAATAGCTACTGAGTGCATAGAAATTAATACCTAATCCACTTTGAAAACTGTAAAATAGGCTATCTGTCCCATGTAAAATATTTCGAAGTGTGGTATCAAAAATGACATACTGATGATAACCATCTCCTAATAAGGGGATGTATCACTGTTCCAGTAGATTCCTTGTGAGAGGTAAATAAAGAACATCATGATAGCTGGAATCAGGAAAGAAGATACTATAAAAGGGATGTTTTTAGCTTTGTTTTATTCATATATTTCTACTGAAAGAGCCTGAAATAATGATTTCAGGGCTCTTTATTTTTATGATTGACTCCAAAGTTCTTTCACTTTTGCTTGAACTTCTTCATTTTCAAGAAACTCATCATAGGTTTCATCAATACGATCGATTACGCCGTTTTTTGAAAGAACGATAATATGGTTGGCGAGTGTTTGAATGAATTCGTGGTCATGGCTAGCAAAGATAATCGATTCTTTAAAATTCTTCAATCCATCATTCAAACTTGAGATAGACTCCAAATCCAAGTGATTGGTTGGATCATCAAGTACAAGAACATTTGACTTGAGGAGCATCAATTTAGACAACATGACACGAACTTTTTCTCCCCTGACAAGACGTTGACAGACTTGTTAACTTCATCACCCGAAAAGAGCATACGCCCTAAGAAACCACGAAGGAAAGTATTGTCATCTTCTTCTTTACTTGCAAATTGACGAAGCCAATCAAGAATACTTTCACCACCTGCAAAATCCCGGCTGTTGTCTTTTGGTAGATAAGATCGACTAGTTGTAACTCCCCACTTGACAGTTCCTTCATACTCAATATCATCCATCAATGCACGGATCAAAGCGGTTGTTTGAATATCGTTCTGTCCAATAAGGGCGGTTTTGTCACCAGGTCGTAAGATAAAGCTGATATTGTCAAGGATGGTTTCTCCATCAATCTTGACAGAAAGATTTTCAACTGTCAAGAGATCGTTACCAATTTCTCGTTCTGCCTTAAAGTTGATAAATGGGTACTTCCGACTAGATGGAACAATTTCTTCAAGTTCAATCTTGTCAAGCATTTTTTACGCGAAGTTGCTTGTTTTGATTTTGAAGCGTTGGCTGAGAAACGTGCGACAAACTCTTGCAATTGTTTAATTTTTTCTTCAGCTTTTGCGTTTCTATCTGCTTGTAATTTTGCTGCGAGTTCAGAAGATTCTTTCCAGAAATCATAGTTACCGACGTAAAGTTTAATTTTTCCAAAATCGAGATCCGCCATATGGGTGCAGACTTTGTTCAAAAAGTGGCGGTCATGGGACACAACGATAACCGTATTTTCAAAATCAATCAGAAAATCTTCTAACCAGGTAATGGATTGAATATCCAATCCATTGGTCGGCTCGTCCAAAAGAAGGACATCTGGTTTACCAAAAAGGGCTTTAGCTAGGAGAACTTTCACTTTATCCCCATTGGCTAACTCGCTCATAGTTTGATAATGAAGGTCTTCTGAAATATTTAGATTTTGAAGCAATTGAGATGCTTCACTTTCTGCTTCCCATCCACCAAGTTCGGCAAATTCACCTTCCAGTTCAGCTGCACGGACACCATCTTCATCAGAGAAATCTTCTTTCATGTAGATAGCATCTTTTTCTTTCATAATGTTGTAGAGCTTTTCATTTCCCATAATGACAACATCGATGACCCGCTCGTCTTCGTAGTCAAAGTGATTTTGACGCAAAACAGACAAACGTTCATCAGGGCCAAGAGAAATATGACCAGTTGTTGGTTCAATATCTCCAGCTAAAATTTTTAAAAGGTTGACTTTCCAGCACCGTTGGCACCGATGAGACCGTATGTATTTCCTTCTGTAAAGTTGATATTGACATCGTCAAACAATTTTCGATCACTAAAACGTAGTGAGACGTCTGATACTGTAAGCAATGATTTTCTCCTCTTTCTATAATGTCTTCATTTTACTAGAAAATAGGGGAAAATTCAACTTTACTGTCAATTTGTTTTTACAATGATGTAAACAAAATTGACAGTTTAGTAAAGTGTTAATTCCTTACAAACATAGAGGATAGACTAACATTTTCAACTAGAAAGTGCTATAATGATAGGGATAACGATTAAGGAGAAGAGTATGACAAAACCCATCATTCTGACAGGAGATAGACCGACAGGAAAACTCCATATCGGCCACTATGTTGGTTCTTTAAAAAATCGCGTCTTGTTGCAAAATAAAGACGAGTATAATATGTTTGTTTTCCTAGCAGACCAGCAAGCTTTGACAGACCATGCAAAAGATCCAAAAACGATTGTAGAATCTATTGGTAATGTTGCTTTGGATTATCTGGCAGCTGGACTAGATCCTGAAAAAGTTACGATTTTCATTCAAAGTCAGATTCCTGAATTAGCGGAATTGACCATGTATTACATGAATCTAGTATCTTTGGCGCGACTTGAAAGAAACCCAACTGTAAAAACCGAGATTTCTCAAAAGGTTTTGGTGAGAGTATTCCAACAGGATTTTTGGTATACCCTATTTCACAAGCAGCCGATATCACAGCTTTTAAAGCAAATTTTGTTCCAGTAGGAAATGATCAAAAGCCAATGATTGAGCAAACTCGTGAGATTGTTCGTTCCTTTAATCATGCTTACAACACAGATACTTTGGTGGAACCGGAAGGGATTTATCCTGAAAACGAAGCAGCAGGGCGCTTACCTGGTTTAGACGGAAATGCTAAAATGTCTAAATCGTTGAATAATGGCATTTACCTAGCTGATGATGCAGATACTTTAAAGAAAAAGTGATGAGTATGTATACTGATCCTGATCATATTAAAGTAGAGGATCCAGGAAAAATCGAAGGCAATATGGTATTTCATTACCTGGATGTATTTGGCCGTCCAGAAGATGCAGCTGAAATTGCAGAAATGAAAGAACATTATCAACGTGGTGGACTTGGTGATGTAAAGACCAAACGATATCTTTTAGAAATTTTAGATCGTGAATTAAGACCAATTCGTGAAAGACGCCTTGAGTTTGCAAAGGATATGGGTGAGGTCTACTCTATTCTTGAAAAAGGAAGTGAGCGCGCTCGAAATGTAGCAGCTCAAACACTGGATGAAGTAAAATCTGCGATGGGAATTACCTATTTTAAAAAATAAAACGACTTCATTAAAAGCGAACATTTCTTACTGTTCATTGATAATTTACCAATAAATGATTGACAAATTGCCATAGAATGGTATGATATTAACAATAAAAATTCGAGCCTTGCTCAAATAAAAAGAAAAGAGGATCCAGCTAATGTCTAATTGGGACACAAAGTTTTTAAAAAAGGGTTTACATTCGATGACGTGCTTTTGATTCCAGCAGAAAGTCACGTATTGCCTAATGATGCAGATTTAAGTACACAATTAGCAAGTAATTTACGCTTGAATATCCCAATCATTACTGCTGCCATGGACACAGTGACTGAAAGTCAAATGGCAATTGCTATGGCACGTGCGGGTGGACTTGGTGTGATCCATAAAAACATGTCAATTGAGCAACAGGCAGATGAAGTACGCAAAGTAAAACGTTCTGAAAATGGGGTTATCATTGATCCGTTCTATTTGACTCCGTCTCATACAATTGCAGAAGCAGATGAGTTGATGGGACGATACCGAATCAGTGGTGTTCCTGTTGTTGAAACACTTGAAAATCGTAAATTAGTTGGTATCCTTACAAACCGGGATTTGCGTTTTATTTCTGATTACAATCAACCCATTTCAAATCATATGACGAGTGAAAATTTGGTGACTGCACCGGTTGGAACTGATTTGGAAACAGCTGAACGAATTCTACAAGAGCACCGTATTGAAAAATTACCATTGGTAGATGAAAATGGTCGTCTTTCTGGCTTGATTACAATCAAAGATATTGAAAAAGTTATTGAGTTCCCAAATGCGGCTAAGGATGAATTTGGTCGTTTGCTTGTAGCTGGTGCCGTAGGGGTTACTTCAGATACTTTTGAACGTGCAGAAGCTCTTTTTGAAGCTGGTGCAGACGCAATTGTCATCGATACTGCTCATGGACATTCTGCGGGTGTTCTTCGTAAGATTGCAGAAATTCGTGCCCACTTCCCAGATCGTACCTTGATTGCAGGAAATATTGCAACCGCTGAAGGTGCTCGTGCATTATTTGATGCAGGGTAGACGTAGTTAAGGTCGGAATTGGTCCAGGATCAATCTGTACAACTCGTGTTGTTGCAGGGGTTGGTGTTCCTCAAGTGACTGCCATTTATGATGCAGCCGCTGTAGCTCGTGAATATGGAAAACGATCATTGCTGATGGTGGTATCAAGTATTCAGGAGATATTGTCAAAGCACTCGCAGCTGGTGGAAATGCGGTTATGCTTGGCTCAATGCTTGCAGGTACAGATGAAGCACCAGGTGAAACAGAAATCTTCCAAGGTCGTAAATTTAAAACATACCGTGGTATGGGATCTATTGCAGCAATGAAGAAAGGTTCTAGCGACCGTTACTTCCAAGGATCTGTCAATGAAGCCAATAAATTGGTTCCTGAAGGAATTGAAGGACGCGTTGCTTATAAAGGTTCTGTAGCAGATATGGTCTTCCAAATGATCGGTGGTATTCGTTCAGGTATGGGTTATGTTGGTGCAGCAACCATTCAAGATTTACATGATCATGCACAATTTGTTGAAATGAGTGGTGCAGGATTGAAAGAAAGCCATCCTCATGATGTGCAAATCACAAACGAGGCTCCTAACTACTCAGCACAATAAATTTACACATTTGTAAATAAAATAACAGCATCTTGACAGTATTGTCAAGATGCTGTTTTGATATGACCGGCTTGAACAGTGAAAATTTTCAACTCTTCAGGTAGTTCTTTTAAATGATCGAGAGTGGTCGTTGTAATAAATGTTTGAATATTATTAGAGATGGTTTCAAGTAGTTGAAGTTGACGATAATTGTCAAGTTCGCTCATGACATCGTCAAGTAGTAAAATCGGCTTTTCTCTTGTGATTTCTTCCATTAATTCAATTTCTGCTAATTTTAGAGAGAGAACAACACTTCGATGCTGGCCTTGACTACCAAAGGTAGCATTCATATTATTGATAAAAATGCCAAATCATCCCTGTGAGGCCCAATACTTGTTGTTTTCCTAAAAATATCCTTCTGACGGTTTTTTTCCAACATAGAGAGAAACTGCTCTTCTATATCATTATCATTTCCTTCTTCAGAAAAAACAGTTGACTGATATTGAATTGATAGGTCTTCTTTGTTGTCAGAAAGTCGAGTATGTTTTTCTTTTGCTTTAGCTTCTAATTTTTTAATAAACTCAAACCGATGATGGATGACGCGACTTCCAAAACTAGCTAGTTGTGAATCTAAGACCTCCAAAAATGTAGCATCAATTTTTTCCGAATTTTTTAGATAACTATTTCTTTGTTTCAGTACATGGTTGTATTGAGATAAGTCAGATAAGTAGAGAGGTTTCATCTGACCTAATTCAATGTCAATAAACTTTCGACGCCCTGCAGGTGATCCTTTGATCAGTTGCAAATCTTCGGGTGCGAAAAGGACAACATTCATATGGCCAATATAGTTCGATAATTTGGCTTGTTTCAAATGATTTACCTTAGTTATCCGACCTTTTGGTGTCAAGGAAATTTCTAATGGAAGGGGACCAGTTTCTCTTTGCAATTGACCAGAAACTTTAAAATCGGTGGATTCAAAATAGATGAGATCTCTATCATTTCGTGTTCGATGACTTCTGGTTAAAGCTAGAAAATAAATTGATTCGAGAATATTGGTCTTTCCTTGAGCATTTTGACCTAGGAAAATATTTAATCCAGGATGAAACTCGACTTCTAGTTCTTGATAATTACGAAAATGTTTAATGGATAACTGTTTTAACCACATTACGAGATACCAGGAAAGCGAATTGCTTTTTCTTTTTGTTAGTCTTTGTCGGTTGTTTCTTTTGTTGTTGATTGAGTTGCTTGACAAGTTTAGCAACACGTTCCTTTTCTTCCTTCTCTTTAAGATGTTCTTCTATTTCTTCTTGAGAAGGTTCAAGAATGGTGATAGTCATGCTCAGTTCAGGAATGTCAATTTGATCATTGACACGAAGTTTACGGCCTCTCCGTTGTTCTAATTCACCATTAACAAAGACTTCTTTTTCTTGAAGAAAAGCTTTGATTGCACCACCACTCTGTATAATACCGAGTTCTTTTAAGATTGCTTGTAATGTAATAAAGTCATCAAATAATTTGTAATTCATAGTTCACCTCTTTGCGTGTTATTATACCATATTTTTAGTTTTTCTAGGGTAGAGAATGTTGAGTGATTTGAGGAGCTTTTTCACAGTTTGAATTAGGATTTTAGTGTGATTTCGTGTTATAATGAAAGTTACTATTGAGTAGAACGAGGATGAAAATGGAATTAGTAAAGGGCGTGAATCTTCACTTTCTTCAATCAAAAAATTTAAAACCAATAAAATTAAGGTCCGTTTTTCATCGCCATTAGATGAAAATACCGTGGCTGCGCGTGTTTTAGTAGCCTGTATGATGGAAACTGCAAATCAAAAATATCCAACTTCACAATTATTCCGTGAAAAATTAGCGAGTCTATACGGGGTAGAATTGTCAACCTCAGTCTCTAAGAGGGGCGTGTTCATTATGTTGATTTGAATATTTCCTTTGTGCGCGATGACTTTTTGAGCAAGAAAACGTTCTTACTGATGAAGTTTTGGACATTATAGAAACTATCTTCTTTTCACCTTTGGTAGTAGAAGATCACTTTGACAGTGATACATTTGACGTTGAAAAGAAAAATACAATTTCCGATTTAGAGTCAGAAATTGAAGAGCCTTATTATTATGCACATGGGCAATTGAATCAACTATTTTTTGAAGACGAAACAATCGGGATGTCAAGATTGGGGAAAGTTGATTTAGTGAGACAAGAGACAGCTCAAAGTTCTCTTTCACAGTTTCACCAGATGCTCCAATTAGATAATATTGACTTCTTTTTCATAGGCGATTTTAATGAGGTCGCTATTGTGGATCGAGTGAACCAGTTTGAATTCAAGCCACGTGATAACAATTTGTCTGTCACCTATCAACAACCTTTTACAAATGTTGTTAGAGAAAAGTTAGAGCAAAAACAAAACCAACAATCTATTCTAGAATTAGGTTACCATTTTTCTACCCAGTATGGAGAATCTCTCCATATCCCACTAGTTGTATTAAATGGGATGCTGGGAGCTTTCTCGCATTCGAGACTTTTTCAAATAATTCGTGAGAAAGAAGGACTTGCTTATACCATCTCTAGCCATTTTGATATTTTTACAGGCTTTATGAGAGTTTTTGCAGGCATTGATAAGGAATCTCGTACGAAAGTAATGACCTTGATTATGAGACAGTTGAATGATTTAAAACGAGGCAAGTTTACAGAGTCAGAGCTTCAATTGACAAAAGAAATGTTGGTGAATACGACCTTATTAGCACAGGATCGGCAAAATACCTTGATTGAAAGGGAATATTTGAAAACGATCCTAGGAAAGAAAGTCCTTTCTTTAGAAGAGTGGTTAGAGTCCATCGATAAGGTTAGTAGAGAAGAAATTATTGAAGTGGCAAAAACAATTAATTTACAGTCTGTTTATTTTATGGAAGGAAAGTAGTGTAAAGATTGAAAATTAAAGAAAAATATTATGAATCAGTTGGTGAGCAAGTTTACTTTACACGCTTGTCAAATGGGTTGACTATTCATTTAATTCCAAAAGAAGATTATTATGAAACCTATGGAATAATCACAACTAAGTTTGGCTCAGTGGATACACGAATTCTAGTGAATGGTAATGAAAGGCAATATCCTGCAGGAATTGCTCATTTCCTAGAACACAAAGTATTTGAAGATGAAAATGGTCAAGATTATTTAAAAAATTCGTTCATTTAGGATCGGAAAGTAATGCCTTTACAAGCTTTACAAAGACAAGTTATCTTTTCTCAACAACTTCAAAGGTCCCTGAAAATATTCAATTGTTATTGGAGATGGTTTCAAAGGTTTCCTTTACAGAAAAATCTGTATCTAAGGAAAGAAAAATCATTCAACAAGAAATTGGAATGTACCAAGATAGTCCAGACTATCGATTATTTTTGGTGCTTTAGAAAATTTATATCCTGGAACACCGTTAGCAGATGATATTGCTGGAACTAGGGAGTCTATTTCTGACATTACAATAGATAATCTCCGTGAAAACTTTGATCTATTCTATCATCCCTCTCAAATGCACTTATTAGTGATCGGAAACTTTGATGTTGATGAAGTATTGCAAGTAGTAAAGGAATATGATCTAGTTCCTCCTCATCCATCTGTGGAGTTAGAACGTTTTCCTGTAGAAAAATGAAGTAAGATTGAATCAATCTTGTAGAATGGAAGTTGCTACTCCTAGGTTGGCAATTGGAATTCGAGGAAATGATATCATTAAGGAAGAGGAAAAATTTCGTTATAAATTGATGTTGAAATTACTGTTTTCGATGATGTTTGGTTGGACTTCGCAACGGTTTCAAAGTTTATATGAAGCTGGGAAGATTGACAACTCATTGACACTTGAAGTCGAGGTTGAGGAATTATTTCATTTCGTTATTTTGACAATGGATACTCAAGAACCGGTGTCCTTATCTCATCAATTTAGGTCAGCAATCAAACAATTTGAGAAGGATCCAGATGTCAATCAGGAACATTTGGATACGATTAAAAGCGAAATGTTTGGTGATTTCTTACAAGGTTTAAATTCGCTTGAGTATAGTGCCACTCAGTTTGAATATTTTTCAGACGGTAGCACTTCTTATGATCTTCCAAAGATTTTACAAGGTATTAGTTTACAAGATATCATCAAATTAGGGCGTCAGTTCATCGACCAGGCTGAGATGGTTGACTATATGATTTTTCAAAAGTAGTAAACAATGTATCAAGAAGGGAAAACATGAAGAAGAGAACGATTGGTCAAGTGTTAAGACTGTCAAGAGTAAATTTACACTTAAGTTTACAGGATGTGTCAAATAAGACAGCCATTGAAATTCCTTATATAGAAGCGTTGGAAAACGATGAGTTTGATCTATTACCGAGTCCCTTTACGCTCAGATCTATCTTAAAAAGTTAGCATGGGCTTTGGGATTAGATGAGTCCATCCTATTGACAGCTTTTCGTGAAGGAAAAGAATTGTTATTTGATGAAGAAATACTTGTAGATGACGAAGAGCTTCATTCAAGAAAATTAAGACAGAAAGCGAGCTGGTTACCAATCCTGTATTATCTACTAGTTAGTTTTGTCATCCTTGGCTTTGTGATTTATATCGTATATTTTTATGAGTTTACAGCATCTGTAAAATAGATGTAAAGATAGTTTATTTTTTGGAGGAAGTATGAAAAAGAAAATATTCCTAATGCATTGACATTAATTCGGGTTGTGATGATTCCTATTTTTATTGCTATTTTAAGTTTAAGTCATTCTTACTTAGGACATATTGTAGCGGCAGTTATTTTTGCAATTGCTAGTATTACAGATTATTTAGATGGCTTTCTTGCACGAAAATGGAATGTAGTTAGTAATTTTGGTAAATTTGCCGATCCGATGGCAGATAAATTATTGGTCATGTCAGCTTTTATCATGATGATTGAATTAAAAATGGTTCCTGCTTGGATTGCGGCCGTTATCATTTGTCGTGAGTTAGCTGTTACTGGTTTGCGTCTTCTACTTGTTGAGACAGGTGGTACAGTTCTTGCTGCAGCCATGCCTGGAAAAATTAAAACCTTTAGCCAAATGTTTGCCATTATCTTTTGCTTTGCCATTGGACTCTTCCAGGGCAAGTGTTGCTTTATATTGCATTGATTTTCACAATTTATTCTGGTTACGACTACTTTAAGGGAAGTAGCTATCTCTTTAAAGACACATTTAAATAAATGAAACAGATGATTGAGCTAAAAATGTATCCTTTCGATACGATAAAACAGTAGAAGAGTATCAAATTGACACGGTTTCGTTTCACGTGAAACAAGGAGAGTGGCTTTCGATTGTTGGACACAATGGTAGTGGGAAATCTACAGTTGTACGCCTGATTGATGGTCTTTTGGAAGCTGAGTCTGGTGAGATTTACATTGATGGAAAAAACTGACTCGTGAAACTATATGGGAAATCCGTAGTAAAATTGGGATTGTATTTCAGAATCCTGATAACCAATTTGTTGGTGCGACAGTAGAAGATGATGTTGCCTTTGGTTTAGAAAATCAAGGAATTCCACGGGAAGAAATGCTTCAACGAGTGGAGAAGGCTATTGAGCAAGTTGGTATGCTGGAGTTTAAAGATCGCGAACCATCTCGTTTGTCAGGTGGTCAAAAGCAACGGGTGGCCATAGCAGGTATTATCGCCTTGAGACCAACTATTATTATCCTTGATGAAGCAACTAGTATGTTAGATCCAGAAGGCAGAGAGGATCTAATGGCGGTAATGAGAGAACTTCAGAAAAAATTTCAATTAACAATTATCTCCATTACCCATGATTTAACCGAAATTGCCTTAAGTGATCGAACACTGGTGTTTCAAAAGGAAAACTAGAGTCTTCTATGACGCCGCGGGAATTGTTTTCAAGAAATGACCTTAATGAGATTGGACTAGATAAGCCTTTTAGTAAGCAGGTTCAAGAATCTCTCAGCTCGCATTTTCCGCTAAAACAGGATTATCTAACAGAAAGTGAGTTATTAGACCAACTATGGGAATCTCTTTAAAGAATGTCTATTATACTTATCAAGAGGGAAGTCCTTTTGAAGGGCAGGCGCTTTCTGATATTAGTTTGGAAATAAAAGATGGATCTTATACAGCCATCATCGGGCATACTGGTAGTGGCAAGTCTACTTTGTTGCAATTACTAAATGGTTTACTGCGTCCGACTAAAGGAACGATTCAATTTGAAGATTTTGTTTTAGATAATCATTCTGAGCCAAAAGAAATGAAGTACCTGAGAAAAAGGTTGGTTTGGTTTTTCAATTTCCAGAAAGTCAGCTGTTTGCAGAAACCGTTCTAGCTGATGTAGCCTTTGGACCACAAAATTTTGGGGTACCTAAGGACAAAGCGGAGGAAATAGCCAAAGAAAAATTAGCGATCGTTGGTTTAGATGAGTCTATCTATGATAAAAGTCCATTTGAACTATCTGGTGGACAGATGAGACGGGTTGCGATCGCGGGTATTTTAGCTATCGAACCAGAGATTTTAGTATTGGACGAGCCGACAGCAGGGCTAGATCCTGCTGGAAGAAAGGAATTGATGGCGCTGTTTGAGACATTACATAAAAATGGGATGACCCTAGTTCTGGTAACTCATACGATGGATGATGTAGCAAATTTTGCTGATACCGTATTTGCTTTAGAAGCGGGAAAACTTGTCCTAAACGGATCCCCAAGGGAAGTGTTTCAACAGGTTGAGTATTTACAAAAACTTCAATTAGGAGTCCCACAAATTACGAATTTTGCTCTTCAATTGAAACGAAGAGGACTTCCTCTGGACAGACTACCAATCAAAATTGAGGAACTAAAGGAGCTGTTACTTCATGAATAATATGATTTTGGGAAGGTATATTCCTGGAAACTCCATTATCCACCAACTAGATCCTCGTGGGAAGTTGCTCTCAATGTTTTTATTCATATTTCTTCTGTTTTGGGCAAATAATATCCAGACAAATGTTCTTCTCTTTGGTTTTATTTTTGTTTTAATGTATCTAACGAGGATTTCGGTTAGTTTTTATATTAAAGGCTTAAAATCAATGATTTTTATCATTGCTTTTACAACTATTTTTCAATTATTTGCGACCTCTCAAGGAACTATTTTGTACCAATGGTGGTTTTTAAATTAACCGACCAAGGATTGATGCAAGCCGCCATCATATTTTGTAGATTTATTTTAATCATTTTTTATTCGACGATTTTAACAGTGACGACGACACCATTGAGTTTAGCAGATGCTGTTGAAAAGATCCTTACCCCACTAAAAATTATTAAGGTTCCGGCCCATGAGATTGGGTTAATGTTATCTATGAGTTTGCGCTTTGTTCCAACCTTAGTAGATGATACGAATCGAATCATGAATGCGCAAAGGGCGCGTGGTGTTGATTTTGGTGAAGGAAATCTATTAAAAAGAATTCGTTCCTTCATTCCGATTCTCATTCCTTTGTTTGCCTCAAGTTTTAAACGCGCAGATGCATTAGCAATTGCGATGGAAGCGAGAGGGTACAAAGGCGGTGAGGGACGAACACGCTATCGGACTCTGCAGTGGGGAGTAAAAGATAACCTGGCATTGCTCGTTATTCTGTGTCTCATGTTGATAGTTTTTTATCTAAAAAATGGATAGAGCTAGTTGTATTGGTTCGAAAATAAGGAAAAAGCGCTATACAAAGCGCTTTTTACATTAAATTCACATATTCTTGTAACATTTGTAATATATTCTACAATAAACTGTAACATTTTGTGTGTATGATAGAATTATGTTCGAAAGGAGAATAGAATTCATGAACAGTAAAAGTTCCAATGGACAGTCACTTCCCTACTTTCAGCAGCATCACTTTTCATTTCTGGTATTGCTACAGTGAATGCTGAAACTTACGAAGTGAAGTCTGGAGATACTCTATCAAAAATTGCACTAGAAAATAACACTTCAGTAGAAAATATTATTGCATCTAACAATCTGACCAATGAAGATTTGATCTATGCAGGACAAATTATTGAGTTAGGTGAGCGTTCAAAATCTATGATTGATAAAGTTGCTCCACAAGAGCAAGCAAAACCTGCTGAAAGTGCACCTACAGCAACTGCAACAGCACAAACTGCTCAAAAACAAACAACTTATGCAGCAAATGCTGCAGTGACTTCTGCACAATCAACAAATGGTGGAATTGTTCTATCAAATGGGAATACTGCTGGAGAACAAGGATCTTATGCAGCTGCTCGTATGGCTGAAATGACTGGTGTACCTGCTTCTACTTGGGAAGCAATTATTGCCCGTGAATCAAATGGTCAAGTAAATGCAGCAAATGCTTCTGGTGCCAGTGGCTTGTTCCAAACAATGCCAGGTTGGGGTTCAACTGCAACAGTTGATGATCAAATCCAGGCTGCATACAATGCATATAGCTCACAAGGTTTGTCAGCTTAGGGTTATTAAAAAATAGGTTTACAATTTGTAAACCTATTTTTTAATGTCTCAAGAATGTCAAGTGGAGAGTGACAAATAAAATCTGGTGAGTAAAGAAGTAGCTCTTCAAGATCTCCAAATCCCCAAGTGACGGCCATGGTTTTTAAGCCAACTGTTTGACCTCCAATGAGGTCAAATTTTGTGTCTCCAATAATCACTGTCTCCTCTTTTGGAAGGTCATTGATTGACAAGGCGTATCGAATGACATCGGCTTTGTGGATACGATCTGAATTTGATCCATAAATTCCTTTAAAGTATTTAGCGATACCTAAATCTTGACACATCTGTAAAGCAACTGGTTCATGTTTTGAAGTGGTTACATAAAGAGGAATGTTTTCGTCTTGTAATGCTTTCAAAGCTTCTACTATCTGAGGAAACAGAGTTGATTTGTATTGACCTTTTTCATGATAATACTGGCGGTAGATAGTTACGGCTTGATCTACTAAAGTTTCAGGAAGGGTAGCTTCAAAACTAGAAATCAAAGGTGGTCCCATAAAACTACGGATAGTTTTGAGATCGGGTTGAGGAACCTTCAAAGTATCGAATGTATGTTGAAAGCTCTCTGTAATTCCCTTGGAACTGTCAACTAATGTTCCATCTAAATCAAAAATAAGGCTTGCATGCTATTCTCCAAATATCTCTTTTGTAATCTACGTCCGGTTGGTGTTGCTGCCAATCCTCCTTCAGCTGTTTCTCTAAAGGCAGTTGGAAGACTAGATCCAACTTGGTACATGGCGTCAATCACTTCATCAACAGGTATTTTTGATTCAATACCTGCTAAGGCCATATCAGCAGCAATGAAGGCATAGCTGGCTCCCATTGCGTTTCGTTTGACACATGGAACTTCCACGAGTCCTGCTACTGGATCACAAATGAGCCCAAGCATGTTTTTGATGACAAAACAGACTGCCTGACTCGCTTGATAAGGAGTTCCACCAGCAGCTAGTGTCAATGCCGCCGCACTCATAGCTGAAGCAGAACCAACTTCTGCTTGACAACCACCTTCTGCACCTGAAATAGAAGCATTATTTGCGATGACTAAACCAAAAGCTCCAGCTGTCAGTAGAAAATCTAATTGTTGCTGACGGTTTAACCCTAATTTTTGGGTTGCTGCAGTGAGAACTGCGGGAAGGCAACCAGCAGATCCTGCAGTGGGTGTTGCACAGACAAGTCCCATCTTAGCATTGTGTTCGTTGACAGCAATAGCATTCTTCGCTGCGGTTAGGACGGTCAAGTCAGATAACGTTTTTCCTGATTTGATATAGCGATCTAATTTTGCGGCATCCCCACCGGTTAACCCACTACGAGAGTGGTTTTCATTTAACCCTAACTTTACAGAATCAATCATCACTTCTAAATTACGGGTCATTAATCGTAGGACTTCTTCTCGTTCACGACCAGTTAGTTCAAATTCAGTTGCAATCATTAACTCTGCGACGTTTCCTTCGTATTGCGTGCTTGCTTGTTCTACGAGGTCTACAATTGAATAAAACATATGAACTCCTTATTTGAAAAAGTTGACATTATGAAGATGAGGAATTTTACGGATATCGTCGATAGCTGCTTCACAACTCCTTGAGTCAACTTCTATAATCATAATCGCTTTTTCTCCAGCTTTTTCCCGTGTTACGTTCATTTGTGCAATATTAATATCATAGCGAGAAAGAGCTTCTGTCACATGGGCGATCATTCCAGGGACGTCCTGGTGAACAATGATAATGGTTGGAGTATTCATATTTAGCGAGATAGCAAAGCCATTTAACTCAGTAACCTGTATGTTCCCACCACCAATTGAGATTCCAGTGACAGAAATCGTTTTATGATCATTTTTAACAGTAATAGTCGTTGTGTTTGGGTGAGGAGCATTGCTTTCTTTTGAATAGACCAAACAATCCGAATGCCTCGTTCATGTGCAATTTTTAGACTATCTGGGATTCTAGGATCATCTGTGTCCATTCCTAAGATGCCCGCTACTAAGGCTAAATCTGTTCCATGACCACGATAGGTTTTGGCGAAGGAATTAAATAATTGGAACTCAACTTCTTTTGGCTCCTCTCCAAAGATAGAAGAAACAATTTTACCAATTCGAACAGCACCTGCAGTGTGACTACTGGATGGGCCGATCATCACAGGTCCAATAATATCAAAAACTGATTGGAATTTTAAAGAGTTCATGCTCTGCTCCTTTGTGATCACTTTACTTCATTATATCAGATATGGCTGATGATTTCTTCTATTTTTCCCGAAATATCTGAGAAATCTTAAAGGGGCTTAAAGCATTTATATTATCCTGGATTTTTAGTATTTCTAACATCTGACTGAAATATTTGACACATTATTTCAATAAATATGAAATATTTCTTGTGTAGTATAGAGGTATACCAATAAAGGAGTATATAATAATGAATAAAAATCAAATGATGAAACGAATGATTGGACTTAGTTTACTTGCAGGACTTTTCCTTCCAATTGTAGCGAATGCAGATTCTTATACTGTAAAATCAGGTGATACTTTATCAGCTATTGCTAAAGAGAAGAACACAACGGTTGATGCAATTGCTAAGAAAAATAAGATTAGTAATGTGAACCTTATCTCAGTTGGTCAAGTTCTTGAGATTGAAGATGCAAATACAACGCAGAAAACTACGGAGCAAGCTCCTGCTAGTAAAGCTGATACTACACAAGCAACAACTACTGTCTCTGCTTCAGATGGTTTGAATGCGGAAGATGCAGCTGCTAAGGAATGGATTGCCCAAAAAGAGTCAAGTGGTAGTTATACAGCACAAAATGGCCAATATTATGGTCGTTACCAATTGACTATCACTTATTTGAATGGTGATTTATCACCTGCAAACCAAGAAAAAGTAGCCAATCAATATGTTGTCAACCGTTATGGATCATGGTCAGCAGCTAAAAATTTCTGGTTGGCAAATGGCTGGTATTAAATTCGTTTAAAAAGAGTTCTTGAATAGGACTCTTTTTAATTTACAGACTTGTAAACCCATCGATCCTGATCAACAAAAAGAATAGTAAGATGCTTGTTTTCTAATATAAAGCGTGTTAAAATGGTAACTGCTCAAAACGACCTTCAATCGTTGAAGCAAACCACGACCTTCAATCGTGAGAAACGAAAAGATGGGAGAAATCTATGAGTGACAACTCGAAAACACGTGTTGTTGTTGGTATGAGTGGTGGTGTGGATTCATCTGTAACAGCTTTATTATTAAAGCAACAGGGTTACGATGTCATCGGCATCTTCATGAAAAACTGGGACGACACAGACGAAAATGGCGTCTGTACAGCTACAGAAGATTACAAAGATGTAGCAGCGGTTGCAGACCAAATTGGCATTCCTTACTATTCTGTCAACTTTGAGAAAGAATACTGGGATCGTGTCTTTGAATATTTCCTTGCCGAATACCGAGCTGGTCGAACACCAAATCCGGATGTCATGTGTAATAAGGAAATCAAATTTAAGGCCTTTTAGATTATGCTATGACACTCGGTGCAGATTATGTAGCGACAGGGCACTATGCGCGCGTGTCGCGTGATGAGGATGGCATTGTCCATATGTTACGTGGCGTTGACAACGGGAAGGATCAAACTTATTTCTTAAGCCAACTGTCACAAGAACAACTTCAAAAAACCATGTTCCCATTGGGACATTTGGAAAAGCCTGAGGTTCGCCGTCTAGCTGAAGAAGCTGGATTGGCAACAGCTAAAAAGAAAGACTCAACTGGAATTTGCTTTATCGGAGAAAAGAATTTCAAAGAATTTCTAGGAACTACCTTCCTGCCCAACCAGGTCGAATGATGACCATCGATGGACGAGATATGGGTGAACATGCTGGTTTGATGTATTACACAATCGGTCAACGGGGTGGACTTGGAATTGGTGGCCAACAAGGTGGAGATAATGCTCCTTGGTTTGTAGTTGGGAAAGACCTCAGTCAAAATATTCTTTATGTCGGTCAAGGTTTCTATCATGAAGCATTGATGTCAACAAGTTTACAGGCTAGTCAAGTTCACTTTACACGAGATATGCCAGAAGAGTTTACATTAGAGTGTACAGCTAAGTTCCGCTATCGTCAGCCTGACTCAAAGGTGACTGTACACGTTAAAGGTGACAAGGCAGAAGTGATTTTCGCAGAACCTCAACGAGCCATTACACCAGGACAAGCTGTTGTCTTTACGACGGTGAAGAGTGTCTAGGCGGTGGCTTGATTGACAATGCTTATCGGGATGGAAAAGTTTGTCAGTATATTTAATTGACAAATTTTCTCAATTTGCTACAATAATAAAAGCAATAGAAATGATGGTCAAAGCTCATGGATGTTGCAGGCTTTTTGTCCTGTACTTCTCAGAGTTTTGACTATTTTTTTGTGATTTCGAAAGGAAGTAAAATGAGGCGACAGGATTTTCGAACGAAAATAGGTTCTACGGTTTTTGGTGTGAGGGCGACTGCTTTGATTGTAAAAGATAATCGCTTGTTCGTCATAGAAGATGAGGACGGCTGTTATACAATCGGAGGTGCTATTCAAGTCAATGAAACTACAGAAGATGCTGTAGTTCGGGAAGTCAAAGAGGAACTTGGTGTCACATCTACAGCAGGTCCGTTAGCTTTCGTGGTTGAAAATCACTTTGAACAAGCTGGAATCCACTACCATAACATTGAATTTCATTATTTGGTGGACTTACTGGAAGATGCACCTTTGGTCATGCAGGAAGATACAAAGCAATTACCTTGCCGTTGGATTGCTTTAGATGATTTACACACTGTTGACCTGAAACCGGCTTTTTAAAATCAGCCCTACCAGACTGGGACGGAAAATTACGACACATCCATCTTGAGAAATAGGAGAAATAGAATGAATTATAACTTTATAGAAGAATACGATATCATTGTAATCGGTGCGGGGCATGCGGGAGTAGAAGCCTCTCTAGCTGCTAGCCGTATGGGTTGTAAGGTCTTACTTGCGACTATTAACATTGAAATGCTGGCTTTTATGCCTTGTAATCCCTCTATTGGTGGTTCTGCTAAGGGGATTGTCGTGCGTGAAGTCGATGCCCTCGGTGGAGAAATGGCGAAGAATATCGACAAGACCTACATCCAAATGAAAATGCTCAATACTGGTAAAGGTCCTGCGGTTCGTGCACTTCGGGCTCAAGCAGACAAAGAACTTTACTCAAAAGAAATGCGGAAAACGGTTGAAAACCAAGAAAATTTAACCCTTCGCCAAACCATGATTGATGAGATTTTGGTGGAGAATGGTAAGGTTGTTGGTGTAAGGACTGCGACTCACCAAGAATATGGCGCAAAGGCTGTTATTGTCACTACTGGGACAGCTTTACGCGGAGAAATTATCATTGGAGACCTCAAGTATTCGTCAGGACCTAATCATAGTCTAGCTTCTATCAATTTGGCCGATAATCTCAAACAGCTAGGATTAGAAATTGGACGTTTCAAAACAGGCACGCCACCTCGTGTAAAGGCATCGTCAATTAATTATGACGAAACGGAAATTCAACCTGGAGATGAAGCTCCAAATCATTTTTCTTATACATCGCGTGATGAAGATTATGTAAAGGATCAAGTTCCTTGTTGGTTGACTTATACGAATGGTCATAGTCATGAAATTATCCAGAACAATTTACACCGGGCACCTATGTTTACAGGAGTTGTAAAGGGAGTAGGTCCTCGCTATTGTCCGTCTATTGAGGATAAAATTGTCCGTTTTGCTGACAAAGAACGTCATCAACTATTCTTAGAACCAGAGGGACGAAACACAGAAGAAGTCTATGTTCAAGGGTTGTCAACGAGTTTACCAGAGGATGTTCAGCGGGATCTCGTCCATTCTATTAAGGGACTTGAGAAGGCTGAAATGATGCGTACGGGTTATGCAATTGAGTATGATATGGTCTTGCCTCATCAATTGCGCGCAACTTTGGAAACCAAGAAAATTTCAGGTCTCTTTACAGCTGGCCAAACCAATGGAACGTCTGGCTATGAGGAGGCCGCTGGTCAAGGGATTATTGCAGGGATCAATGCGGCTCTAAAAATCCAAGGAAAACCAGAACTCATTTTGAAACGCAGTGATGGTTATATTGGGGTCATGATCGATGATTTGGTAACAAAGGGAACGATCGAACCGTATCGTTTGTTAACAAGCCGTGCAGAATACCGTTTGATTTTGCGTCATGATAATGCCGATATGCGCTTGACAGAAATGGGACGAGAAATTGATTGGTAGATGATGAACGTTGGCAACGTTTCGAAACCAAGAAGTATCAGTTTGAAAAAGAGATGAAGCGTTTGGATAGCATTAAGCTAAAGCCTGTAAAGGAAACCAATGAGAAGGTTGCTGCAATGGGCTTTAAACCATTGACAGATGCTGTCACTGCTAAAGAATTCTTAAGACGACCAGAAGTGTCTTACCAAGATGTGGTGGAATTTATCGGTCCTGCAGCTGAAGAACTGGATGATAAAATCATTGAATTGATTGAAACTGAAATTAAATACGAAGGTTATATTTCAAAAGCAATGGACCAAGTCGAAAAAATGAAGCGTATGGAAGAAAAACGAATTCCAGCAAATATTGACTGGGATGATATTGACTCCATTGCAACCGAAGCTCGTCAAAAATTTAAATTAATTAATCCAGAAACGATTGGTCAAGCAAGTCGTATCTCAGGTGTCAATCCAGCAGATATCTCTATTTTAATGGTTTACTTGGAAGGTAAATCTCGGAGTATCTCCAAAAACAAAGCAAACCACTAATCAAATGAGGCTGAGATGATGTTTCAGCCTCAATTTTATAGATTGAAATTTGTTGCTGTTGTTTACACGATTGTAAACTTTTGTTTACAAGGTAGTGAAGTGGAGAAAGAGTTTTTGACTGGTCAATCTTCTCTGTAATATAGAGAGAAACCTCGCTTTTTACCTCTAATTATGGTATAATTCCGAGAAGAGGTTTATGATGAAAAAATTTCGTTTATCGTTCATCCATTATGTGTTAATTGGTTTTATTTCATTTGCAATTTTAGCAATTTTTTAAGAATCTTTGGCAAAGGCTATGTAACTCTCATTGCAATTTTTTTAGTCTTAGCTGGATTGATTGCTTTATTTGAATACCAGTTACAAATTTCAGAGTTAGATGAATTAGAACAAATACAATATGTGAACCATCAGGCAGAAAGCGGATTAGCATCTCTCCTTGATAAAATGCCTGTTGGAGTTATCAAAATTAATGAAGAGTCAAATGAAGTAGAGTGGTTCAACCCTTATGCTGAATTGATTTTTTCAACAGATGATGGGGACTTTGATGTTGAATCCTTGAAAAAGTTGCTCAATACTCTGTTTGAGGATAAAGGACACTATGTCACTGTAGCCGATAAGAAATATTCCGTTTACTTTGATCAGACGTCTAGTGTTGTTTACTTTTTGATGTTTCAAGTGAGTATGAAGCAACTGTGGGGTTGGTGACAACTCGTCCCGTTATCGGTATTATTTCTGTTGATAACTATGATGATCTAGAAGATGTCATTTCAGACTCTGATATTAGCAATATCAATAGTTTTATTGCCAACTTTGTAGAAGAGTTTACAGCTCATTACCATATGTTTTACAGACGTGTGGGGATGGATCGTTTCTATTTGTTTACAGACTACACGGTCTTAGAACAGTTGATGGAATCAAAATTTTCAGTCATCGATCAATTCCGTGAAGAAGCTAAAAATCGTGAGCTACCTATTACCTTAAGTATGGGATTCTCGTACGGTGACGGGAAGCATGATGAGATTGGTAAAGGGCTCTCTTGAACCTAAACCTTGCAGAAGTTCGTGGTGGGGATCAAGCGGTTGTCAAGGAAAATGATGAACAGAAAACCCTATTTTCTTTGGTGGGGAACAGCTTCGGCTGTGAAGCGGACTCGGACTCGCACACGCGCTATGATGACAGCTATTTCGGATAAGATCAAATCCGTTGATCAAGTCTTCATTGTTGGGCATAGAAACTTGGATATGGACGCTCTAGGAGCGTCTGTGGGAATGCAGTTTTCTCTAGCAATATTTTGGCCTCCTCTTATGTGGTCTATGACCCGCATGCAATGGCAAGTGATATTTCAAGAGCGATTGCGAAACTAGAAGAAGAGCAGGTAACGAAAATCCTTTCCCTAGAGGAAGCCATGCAAATGGTGACGGATCGCTCTTTGTTAATTATGGTTGACCATTCTAAGACAGCCTTGACCCTTTCTAAAGAGTTTTATCAGGAATTTCAACAGATTATTGTCATTGACCATCACCGTCGGGATGATGATTTCCTGAAAATGTTCTGATCACCTATATTGAAAGTGGAGCAAGTAGTGCGAGTGAATTGGTAAGTGAACTGATTCAGTTCCAGAAGTCGAAGAAAAATCGATTGACGAAGATTCAAGCTAGTGTCTTGATGGCTGGAATCATGCTGGATACTAAGAACTTCTCCACACGTGTTACAAGTCGGACCTTTGATGTGGCGAGTTACCTTCGCTCAAGAGGTAGTGATAGTGTAGCTATCCAGGAGATCTCTGCTATTCAGTTTGACGAGTACCGCGAAGTGAACGAACTGATCTTGACTGGTGAAAAGATTTTGCCACATATCATCGTAGCTTGTGCCCATACGACTAAAGCCTATGATTCAGTAACTATTAGTAAAGCAGCTGATAGTATGCTGGCCATGTCTGAGGTGGAAGCAACCTTTGTCATTGCTTGCAATCAAAGTGGGACTGTCTCGATTTCTGCACGAAGTCGAAGCAAAGTCAATGTACAGCGTATCATGGAACAGCTTGGCGGAGGAGGTCATTTCAATTCGGCAGCCTCTCAAATTGAGGGTCAAGATTTGATGAGTATTCGTCAACAACTGATTGAGACTATTGAAAACGAAGTAACTATTGAAAAGGAGAATGTAGAATGAAAGTTATTTTCTTAGCGGATGTAAAAGGTAAAGGTAAAAAGGCGAAATTAAAGAAGTGCCTACTGGTTATGCACAAAACTTTTTGATCAAGAAAAATCTTGCGAAAGAAGCCAATGCCCAAGCAATCGGTGAACTTCGTGGAAAGCAAAAGTCAGAAGAAAAAGCGCATGCTGAATTGTTAGCAGAAGCACAAAAGATTAAAGCGAAATTAGAAGAAGAAGCAACTGTTGTTCAATTCACGGAAAAATTGGGCCAGATGGCCGTACTTTCGGCTCTATTACCAATAAAAGATTGCAGAAGAGCTTGAGAAACAATTTGGCATTAAAATTGATAAGCGTCATATCCAAGTTTCCTCTCCAATTCGTTCAACAGGTTTGATTGACGTCCCTGTAAAAATTTATCAAGATGTTACAGGTGTGATTAATATTCGTGTAAACGAAGGGTAAACACGATCGATAGAAAGGTTTTTTATGGCTGAGATAGAGGAATTACGAACACAACCTCAGGATATCCAAGCTGAACAATCAGTGTTGGGAGCTATCTTTATTGATGAGGGAAATTGGTCTTTGTTCGTGAATATATCGAGCCTGGTGATTTCTTTAAGTACTCGCACCGTTTGATTTTTAAAGCCATGATCGATCTAGCTGACCGCGGGGATGCGATTGATGCAACGACTGTTCGAAATATTTTAGATAGTCAGGGGATCTCCAAAATATTGGCGGTCTCTCCTATTTGGTAGAAGTCATTAATTCGGTACCAACTTCAGCTAACGCGGAGTATTACGCGAAGATTGTTGCCGAAAAAGCTGTCTTACGTCGATTGATCTCTCGATTAACGGAAAGTATTAATCAAGCTTATGATGGTGCAAGTCCTTCAGATGAAATCATTGCGGGTGCTGAAAAAGCTCTGATTGATGTTAGTGAAAACGCAAATCGTAGTGGATTTAAAAATATTCGAGACATCTTGAATATAAATTTTGGTAGCTTGGAAGCCCGCTCTCTTCAAACCTCTGATATTACGGGTATTGCGACAGGCTATCGCGATTTGGACCATATGACGACAGGGCTACATGAGGAAGAGTTGATTATTTTAGCGGCTCGTCCTGCAGTAGGGAAAACAGCCTTTGCTCTAAATATTGCTCAAAATATCGGGACAAAGTTGGATAAGACAGTGGCTATTTTCTCATTAGAAATGGGTGCTGAAAGTTTGGTTGACCGGATGTTAGCAGCTGAAGGTTTGATTGAATCCCATTCGATTCGTACAGGTCAATTGACGGATGAAGAGTGGCGGAAATATGCCATTGCTCAAGGAAATTTGGCCAATGCGAGTATTTACATCGATGATACTCCGGGAATTCGGATCACTGAGATTCGTTCGAGAGCAAGAAAATTAGCGCAGGAAACAGGGAATCTCGGTCTTATTCTGATTGACTACCTGCAGCTGATTACAGGGACTGGAAGAGAAAACCGTCAACAGGAAGTTTCAGAAATTTCTCGTCAGTTAAAGATTTTGGCAAAGGAACTAAAAGTTCCCGTCATTGCTTTGAGTCAGCTATCACGTGGTGTGGAACAGCGCCAAGACAAACGTCCTGTTCTTTCTGATATTCGTGAATCTGGGTCGATTGAGCAGGATGCGGATATTGTTGCTTTCTTGTACCGTGATGATTATTATGATCGAGCTGGTGAAGAGGAAGAAGATGGAATGCCCAATAATACGGTTGAAGTGATTATCGAGAAAAACCGTTCAGGTGCGCGTGGGACAGTCGAATTAATATTCCAAAAGGAATACAATAAATTCTCAAGTATTTCAAAGAGAGAGGATCAATAAGATGAGTGATGCATTTACAGATGTTGCAAAAATGAAAAAAATTAAAGAAGAAATCAAGGCCCATGAAGGACAAGTGGTTGAAATGACGCTTGAAAATGGACGGAAACGTCAAAAAATAAATTTGGACGCTTGATTGAGGTCTATCCTTCTTTATTTATTATCGAGTATACGAACGACAATAGCTTACCAGGTGAACCAGCTAATACATACGTAGAGTCTTACACCTATTCAGATATTTTAACAGAGAAGAATTTAATTCGTTATTTGGATTAATTTCTTGCTTTTATCGTCTAAATCAGTTATTATAATAAATACATATGGGAGTCTGTGTACAGTCTGAGAGGAAGTGTAAGCTTCGACCGCACCTGATCTGGGTAATGCCAGCGTAGGAAACAAATGAAATGTATTTTTCGTTATGAGTGACCTTGTGCAATCCGTCTCCTATTTTGGAGGCGTTTTTTATTTGTGAGAAAGGAGGTTACGATGTCTCTTGTAAAAAGATATTCAAAACAGTTGATAGGATTTGCAGGTTTTAGCAGCC
The DNA here is from genome assembly GCA_036663675.1 of Streptococcus sp. 2A/TPW/M5. Taxonomy (GTDB): domain Bacteria; phylum Bacillota; class Bacilli; order Lactobacillales; family Streptococcaceae; genus Streptococcus. The sequence goes on from JAYXUK010000001.1 coordinate 573,321, forward strand.
TTCTTGTCTTATGGCAGTTAGCAGGATTTTTAAATATCCTCCCCAAATTTGTATTACCAACGCCACTTGAAATTGGGAATGCCTTTGTACGAGATCGAGCTCTCCTGATTCATCACAGTTTGTCTACCCTTCAAGTAGCCTTGATCGGACTTGTTATAGGGGTTCTTCTTGCCGCTGGCTTTGCGATTCTCATGGATAGTTTTCAATGGGTGAATGATCTGGTCTATCCTTTTATGGTTGTTATTCAAACCATTCCGACGATTGCCTTGGCCCCTATCCTGGTTCTTTGGTTTGGTTATGGTATGCTTCCAAAACTAGTTTTGATCATTATTACGGTGGTATTTCCCATCGTAGTCAGTCTGTTAGATGGTTTTCGGCATTGCGATCAAGATATTCTGAGATTGTTTCAGATTATGCAAGCCAATCGCTTTCAGACTTTAGTCCATTATAAAATTCCTGCAGCGCTTCCTTATTTTTTCGCAGGTTTACGTGTGAGCGTTTCCTATGCTTTTATCAGTACGGTAGTTTCAGAATGGTTAGGAGGTTTTGATGGATTGGGGTCTATATGATCCAGTCGAAGAAGTTATTTCAGTATGATACGATGTTTGCGATCATTGTATTGATTTCTGCTATTAGTTTACTCGGTATGTTTCTCGTTGACCAATTAGAAAAAACATTCTAAAATGAAAAAAGGATTGACAAACTTGTAAATGGTGTAAAAATTAAATTGACAAAAATGTAAAAGAGGTATGAATGATGAAAAAGTCAATAGGTTTATTTTTCTCAATAATATTGGGATTTGTTTTCTTGAGTGCTTGTCAAAATTCTGTCAAGCAATCGTCAAGTGGTTTGAAAAAGATTGATTTTATTCTAGATTGGACCCCGAATACCAATCATACGGGTCTCTATGTAGCAAAGGAAAAAGGGTATTTTAAAGATGCAGGACTGGATGTAGATATAAAACTTCCGCCGGAAGACAGTAGTTCTGATTTGATTATCAATGGGAAAGCTCCATTTGGTATTTATTTCCAAGATTCTATGGCCAAGAAATTGGATAAAGGTGCGGGTATTACCGCTGTTGCAGCTATCGTCGAACACAATACGTCAGGGATTATTTCAAGAAAAGATGCAGCGATCACAAGTCCAAAAGATTTGGTGGGTAAGAAGTATGGTACCTGGAATGATCCGATTGAGTTGGAAATGATCAAATCGATGATGAAAAAGAAGGGGCTGATTTTAATCAAGTAAAATTGGTTCCAAATAGTGATTCAAATTCCATTACTCCGATTGAAAATAAGGTCTTTGATGCTGCTTGGATTTATCACGGTTGGGATGGAATTTTGGCTGAGCAAAGGGAATGAAGACCAATTTCTTCTATATGAAAGATTTTGTTCCTGCATTTGACTACTATTCGCCTGTTATTATTGCTAACAATGACTATTTGAAGTCTCATAAAGAGGAAGCAAAAAATTCATTCAGGCGGTGAAAAAAGGCTACCAATATGCTATAGAGCATCCAGAAGAAGCTGCGGATATCTTGATCAAACAGGCGCCTGCCTTAGCTAACCAGCGTGATTTTGTACTCGCTTCCCAAAAATATCTTTCTAGTCAATATGCTTCAGACAAGGACAAGTGGGGGCAATTTGATCCTAAGCGGTGGAATGCTTTTTATGCTTGGGCAAAAGAGCAAGGATTGGTTTCAAATGACTTAGAAGACAAAGGTTTCACAAACGAATTGGTAGGTGACTGATATTTTAACCGTAAAAGATGTAAGTTTCTCTTTTGGAGATAAAGCAGTTTTAAATAATGTATCACTAGAAGTGCAAAAGGAGAAATCGTCTCTATTCTAGGTCCGAGTGGGGTAGGGAAATCAACCTTGTTTAATTTAATTGCTGGGATCCTTCCCTTACAAAGGGTACCATAGAAGTAGATAATGCTCCGATCTCCTTTGGGAAAGTCAGCTATATGCTACAAAAGGATCTTTTGTTGGAACATAAGACAGTATTGGGAAATATTATTCTTCCCCTTCAATTGAAAAAGATTCCTAAGGAAGAGGCGATATCTACAGCTCTAAAATTGTTAGATGAATTTAAATTGGGAAGTATCGCCAACCTTTATCCCAATGCCCTGAGTGGGGGATGCGGCAACGGGTGGCGCTATTGAGAACCTATCTTCTGGGTCATTCTGTCTTCCTATTAGATGAAGCTTTTAGTGCCTTAGATGAATTGACAAGGCAGGATCTTTATCACTGGTATTTAGAAAGTAAGGAACGTCTTGGTCTCACCACTCTGGTGATCACTCATAGTATCGAAGAAGCTTTGACATTGAGTGACCGGGTCTATATTTTGAATCATAATCCCGGTGAAATTATTGCAGATCTTCCTTTAATATGGGATCCAGCAACGGATAGGGACTGGCAACAATTGCAATATAAAAACGAATCATAGAATTATTGTCTGAATTTCATTGAAATTGTTTTGAAGGACTTTACAAAGTTTCTATTCCGTGATAAAATAGAATTTGTGCGAAATGACAGCAGGACAAAATGAAGCTCGTCAACAGGAAGTCAGCTAGAAAAGTAACCTTTGCTGTTTGGGCGAAGGCTTTCTGAACGAATCAGGTTTGTCTAAAACGTTATTTCCTACAAAAATTATTTTTATAGGAGGACATTTCAAATGTCACGTTATACAGGACCATCTTGGAAACAATCTCGCCGTCTTGGCTTGTCACTTACAGGTACAGGTAAAGAATTGGCACGTCGTAACTACGTACCAGGTCAACACGGACCAAACAACCGTTCAAAATTGTCAGAATACGGTTTGCAATTAGCTGAGAAACAAAAACTTCGTTTCTCTTACGGACTTGGTGAAAAACAATTCCGTAACTTGTTCGTACAAGCTACTAAAGTTAAAGAAGGAACTGTCGGTTTCAACTTCATGCTTCTTTTGGAACGTCGTTTGGATAACGTTGTTTACCGTCTTGGACTTGCGACTACTCGTCGTCAAGCTCGTCAATTCGTTAACCACGGTCACATCCTTGTTGACGGAAAACGCGTTGATATCCCTTCATACCGCGTAACTCCAGGTCAAGTGATCTCAGTTCGCGAAAAATCAGCTAAAGTTCCAGCTATCCTTGAAGCTGTTGAAGCTACAGTTGGACGTCCAGCATTCGTATCATTCGATGCTGACAAACTTGAAGGTTCATTGACTCGCCTTCCAGAACGCGATGAAATCAACCCAGAAATCAACGAAGCACTTGTCGTTGAGTTCTACAACAAGATGCTTTAATTTTAAGATATACCTTACAGAAAGCCTACAACAGTGGGCTTTTTGTTTTGTCTTAAAGGGTTGATTTCTGGCTTTGCTCCCCTTTTGTTCACTTACAAATTCTCTAAAGCTGTTTCATTAAATGAGACAGCTTTTTGTTTTAAAACCTAAACCTGCTAATAAAAAATCCTGATCTATCTAGATCAGGAGAGACTATTACCGTAACATTTTCATTAAAAATTCAGCCATTTGTTGTGGGCTTTCTTTTTTCCGCGCGAAACCCACATTTGACAGACTCCGAAGAAGGCATTGGTCAGATAGACAGAACTGTAGACTCTTTCAATATCTGTTAATGATTTATGACTATAGCGCTCTTGCAGACTATCAACCAGAAGAATCTGTAATTTATGTCGTAAGAAGGTTTGGATCTCTTTGGTTCCATTCTCTGTCAGAAGAACCGCAAAGAGTGGCTCCTTGGTTAGAAATTCGAACACTTCTGTAATCGCTTGGCGCTTGTCGTCTTGGTGTTTGTCAAAGATATATTCAAGCTTGTGAAAGAGTGCTTGTTGGTAGCGCTCGATCATATCGTACTTGTCTCGATAGTGGGTATAAAAGCTAGAGCGACTAATGCCGGATTCTTGTGCTAACTCAACCGTTGTGATTTGGTCGAATGATTCCTTTTCTAGTAGTCGAACCATCGCCTCCTCGATATTTCGTTTTGTTTTTAATCGTTTATTGCTCTCAGTCATCTGTTAATCCTTTTTGCACAAAATTATACACAGTGTCTAAAAATAAAGATTTCCTACTTGTGAAAATTTCTAGAAACTGTATAATCTATTATATCAGAAATTTAGACAATGTGTATAAAAGGAGACAAAAAATATGATGAAAGAATGGAAGGCTATTCTTAAAAGCCAACATTTATCATTGTCATGATTGGAGTTGCTTTGATTCCAGCTCTTTATAATATTATTTTTCTATCTTCCATGTGGGATCCATATGGCCAAGTTTCGGATCTTCCTGTAGCGGTTGTCAATAAGGATCAATCTGCTACATATAATGGACAAAAGATGGAAATAGGAAAAGACATGGTGTCCAATTTGAAGGACAATGACTCACTTGATTTTCATTTTGTAGATGAGAAAGCTGCGAAAGATGGTCTTAAAAATGGCGATTATTATATGATTGTAACCCTGCCTGAGGATCTTTCAAAGAAAGCTAGCTCCATCTTAACCAATCATCCGGAACAGATGACCATTGATTACCAAACATCCAGTGGTCATAGTTTTATCGCAGGGAAAATGAGCGACACTGCGATGACAAAGATGAAGCAGTCAGTGGCCGAAAAAGTGACCAATACGTATACAACAGCTTTATTTTCCAAAATGGGATCGCTTAAATCTGGTATGGGGACAGCGGCAGATGGAAGTGCTAAATTAGCAGATGGTGCAAGTAAATTGGAAGATGGTGGTCAAACACTGTCTACTAATTTGAATACATTGGCTCGTTCAAGCTTAGCATTTTCAGATGGTGCGACTACTCTTCGTACGGGTCTAGCAGCCTATACAGATGGTGTTGGTCAATTAGGAAATGGTCTCAATCAAATGGCTGGTCAACTTCCAAACTTGGTATCTGGCGTCAATCAATTAAATAATGGGTTTGGTACTTTTAATACAGGCTTGATGGCTTACGCTACCGGAGTGGATCGATTAGGAAATGGTCTCAATCAAATGGCGAGTCAAACCCCTCAGTTGGCCTCAGGAGTTGGTCAGTTAACCAGCGGTATGGGGACCCTCAATGATGGTCTTGGGAATTATACCAATGGTGTGCGTCAATTGAATTCAGGCCTGTCAAACTTTTCAAATGGTTTAGCAACCTATACAAATGGAGTCGCTACTTTATCAGAGGAGCGGGTCAATTAAGTAGTCAATCTGCTACCCTTCGAAATGGGGTTTCACAATTAGAATCAGGTATTCAAACATTATCAAGCCAGCTACAAGCTTCTACAAGTCAATCCGCTCAGATTGATCAATTGGCAGCAGGTTTAAACCAATTAAATGCAGCGATTCAAAATGCTACAGTAGATACCAGTCAACTTTCGTCTGGATTGACGAGTATTGCGAATTCAGCTCAATCAATCCTTGCTTCAGCCCAAGCGGATCGTGCAAATGCCCTTGCAAGTGTGCAAGGGACAGCAGCCTATCAAGCAATGACAGCTGACCAACAAGCGGAAATCAATGCAGCGATCTCATCGAGCCCAAGCTCGAGTGAAACGGCGGCTCAAGGAATCTTGACTACGATTCAAACGATCCAAGGTAGTTTGAATACAGGAAATAGCTTGACACAACTGCAAACGGCAGCCAATCAAGTTTTACCGACAGCTTCTTCTACCTTGACAGACTTGTCAAGTGGCTTGTCTAAGATTCAATCCGCAGTTAGTGGACAATTGTTGCCAGCTAGTCAAACCATCAATCAAGGGATCGGAGCTTATACAGCTGGTGTCGATAAAATCGCTAATGGAGCAACCCAACTTCAGACGAATAGCAGTACTTTAACAAATGGGGCTAGTCAGTTAGCAGCAGGTGTTGATCAACTAGATAGTAAATCATCAGAATTACTTGCAGGAAGCAATCAATTGGCTTCTGGTCTAGATGAGTTAAATGGGAAGATGCCTGCCTTGACATCAGGTATGAATCAACTGGCTTCAGGAGCGACCCAATTAACAGGTAAGTCGGGTGAATTGGTTGCTGGTGCTGGAAAATTAGCTGACGGTGTAGGACAATTGAACAGCAAGACTCCAGAGTTGGCAGGTGGTGTCAATAAACTTGTCACTGGTGTCAATCAGTTGACAGAAAAATCAGGTCAACTGGTGACCGGAGCTGATAAACTAGCCGACGGTGCAAATCAAATCTCAGATGGGTCCAGCAAATTAGCAGCAGGTGGCCAAACATTGACAAATGGTTTAGGTGAATTAGCAACAGGAAGCCAAACCTTGAGTCAAGGATTAAACGATGCTAAGGGACAATTGAATGTGGCTACAACTGAAAAAGAAAACGCTAAAACCTTAGCAGATCCTGTCACTTTGTCTAAAACAGACCGTGACAATGTCCCGGTGAATGGTGTCGGAATGGCTCCTTATATGATCTCTGTAGCACTCTTTGTTTGTGCCTTGTCAACCAATATGATCTTTGCAAAATTGCCATCCGGTCGTCATCCTGAAAGTCGCTGGGCATGGTTTAAATCTCGCTTTGAGGTCAACGGAACGATTGCGGTGATTGCAGGAGTCTTGGTCTATGGTGCCGTTCACTTGATTGGTTTATCAGCTAATCATGAGATGGCTACGCTCTTCCTTTGTGTGATTGGTAGTGTGGCCTTCATGTCTATCGTGACTGCTTTGACAACATGGCAAAGAAAGATCGGTGCTTTCCTTTCCTTGATCCTCTTGCTCTTGCAATTGGCTTCTAGTGCAGGAACCTATCCTCTTGCTTTGACAAATGGCTTTTTCCAAGCCATTCATCCATTCTTGCCAATGAGCTATACCGTTTCTGGTCTTCGTCAAACGATTTCGATGACAGGAGAAATTGGAAATCAAGTGGCCTTCCTTCTGATGACTATTGCTCTTTTGCAGGGCTAGGAATGTGGTTCTATAATCCAAAACAATATGAAGAGGACTAATCTTCGGGAACTCCCAACAGAATGTGTTGGGAGTTTTTTGTTTCATGTGAAACAAAAATTCTCGCTTGTCTAAGCGAGAATGTAAATTATTTAAAGAAGACGACATCAGGATTTGGAGTAATATAGAGAAGTTGGTCGTTGTCAAAGACCAGTTGGATAGTGTTGTTTTTATAGGTGTAAATGGTGTAGTTTACTCCGAATTTAGAAGCTTGTTTGAGATCAACAGCTCCCATCAAAAAGGCGTGAGCTTGTTCCCTGTGATTTTTCCTCGTGGTAGAGCCCTTAATATTTTCTAATTCGGTATTTTCAAAAGATTCGGCAATATAAGCAGGGTCTGTTATTTGTTTTTCAGGACTTCCAAGAATTGTTTGGACAAGAGCGGTGGTATATCCTTCATAATCCGGCGTCTGTGCAAAAATTTTATCGTCATTTCTAGAGTAGGCTACTTTTAAGTTCCCTGTCGCATAAATTTTATCTTTGGGTGCTTCTTGAGCATTTTTAGGAGTCCTTCGGTCGTGACGATGTCAGAAGAGGGCTGTGTAGTGGTTGAAGGAGAGCTAGAGGAGTTGCTTGAGCTATTTGAACTAGTTGAACGAATCGGGTGGCTAGAACGACTCGAGCTACTTTTTTAAAGGTTTTCTTTTTGAGCTGGTAGTAGTGGGTACTTTTTAAAGTTGATCTTAAGGTCCGGCACACAGGCTGATAGAAAAAGAAGAGACAGCAACAGTGTGAAGAAAAGAGGGAGTGTTTGTTTTTTCATCATGTTCCTTTCGATAAGCTGATTGATTTTCTATTCTATCATAAAAAGGCAACAAAAAGGTCAGGAAGAAATCCTGCCTTTGTTTGTTATTATTGATGCCCGCCTCCAGGTCCACCGCCTTGAGGTCCGCCAACTCCGGGAGCCCCACCGCCTCCAGGCATGGAGTTGACAATTTCCGTTTGTTTTTCACCGTTGATATAGATGTCTCCACCAGTGTAGGTAGCAGTACCATCAAAGTCGAATCCAGATTGACCCGTTAATTTAATGGTTCCTCCGGTAACAGTGATATTTCCATTCGAATCAATTGGATCGGTATCGCCTTGGCCAACTTCAACGTTGAGGGTTCCACCATTCATAGTGAAGAAAATTTCATCTTGGTTGGCATTAGCATTGGCTGCATTAACACCATCATCGGTTGCATAGATGGTTATATCACCACCGTTGATGGTGATCGATTTTCCTTCGAGACCTTCGACAGATTCGGTTACCTCATAGGTTCCGCTATCGATGATCAGATCACCAGAAGCATGGATTCCATCGTCCCCAGCTGAAATGGTCATGGTATTGTCAGACAGATACATGGTTCCAACAGAAGTATTTTCATCATTATCCACCTTGACGGCATCTTCATCTGCATCGATGCTCATGGTCGTGCCAGTGATATTGAGTTCGTCATTGACGTTGAAGGCATCTCCTACAGCCGTGATTTTATAGGTTCCACCTGTGATGTGGAGGGTGTCATTGGCTTTGATACCGTTGTTCTTCTTGGCATCAATGTTGAGCGTACCTGAACCATTGATGGTGAGGTCGCCTTTAGAGAAGATCACTGCATCGGCATCTTCATCATTGTTTGAACTTGAATCAGATAAGGTATTGGTCGTGCCATCTGCTAAAGTGAGGTAGACATGTCCTGCTTTTGTAGCAGAGATTGGTGAGTTGGTGTTGGTCATGGTAACGCCTTTCAAGACGATGTGAACATCATCTGAGTCACCTGCTTCGACCTTGATTTGAACCCCATCGGATTCACCAGAGATGACATAGGTTCCAGCCTTTGAGATGGTCACGGTGGATCCAGATACAGCTACGCCGTCACCTGATACACTTGCAGAAGATCCAGACAGTTTTACAGTAGAGGCTTTGCTTTCATCGTAAGAGCTGTCCTTGTCCTTATCTGTAAAATAGTTGGAATTGTTTGTTTTATTTTTTGAAGTAGAAGTAGCGGTAGTTTGTGCAGTATTGCTTTTTGTAGCTGATTGTGATGACGCCTGGGTGCAAGCTGTCAGTAAGGTGAGGGTTGCGGCCCCCGTTAATAAAAATTTCCATTTGTTTGATTTCATGAGCTTTTCCTCTCGTTCAATTGATATGCTCCTAGTCTAAAGTTGCTAGCTGAAAGTTTCCTAAAGTTTTTCTGAAAGGAACCTTAACTTTAGTTTTCTTTAAGTTTGGCTTAATGACCAGTTAAGAAAGTCCCATTAAACTAGAAAGCACGTAAGTCGTATTCATACTTACTGAAGGTTAGAAACAATAGATCCCTCTTAAAGGAGAAGAAACATGAAAAAACAATTGAGACAAGTTTCAAACGAATCGAAACAAAATATATCGTCGCAAAAGATGACGTGAAGGACTTGATCAAAGACTTAAAAGAATACGTCGTAGAAGATGATTACCCAACCTCAACCATTTCAAACATTTATTTTGATACGGAAAATTTTGATGTCATTCAAGATGCTCTTGCAAAACAACACCGCCGTGAAAAAATTCGGATGCGGACTTATATAGAAACACCTCAAGCAGACAGTCCGGTATTTCTAGAGGTGAAGTCAAAAGATGAAGAAGGAATTGGCCATAAATTCCGTCTAGTCGCTACTTCACAAGCCATTATCAACTTGATGACAGATGGGACAGTAGATCATCAGATACAAGATCCAGACTTAGTGCAAGAGATTCAGAGATTGCGCAAACGCTATGGTCATCGGTTGGAACCACGGATGTTCATTTACTATGATCGCTTGTCTCTCAAAGAAAAGAAATCCATTCAGGGTTATCCTTATCAGAAAATTCGCGTGACAATCGATCAAAACTTAGTCTTTCGTGATCAAGCTGTTAGTCTTTTTCATGGGAAGAAAGGAGAACCTTTGTTAGAGGATGACTTCGTGATCATGGAAATTAAGGCTCCCGGACAAGAACCTCAATGGTTAAAGGATATTTTAGAGAAGTATGGTTTGGTCAAGCAGAAATTTTCAAAATATAGCTGTGCTTATCATAAATCACAAGGATTGGATTATGCCCCAAGACCAGTGGAAGAAACGGTAGGTGCTGCCTATGTCTAATCTATTTGATTCTATTTTTAATAATGCCACAGCAACGGTGGATCCCTTGCGCTTACTGCTGGCCCTTTTGATCAGCCTCTTTCTAGGAATGGCCCTATCTTGGACCTATAAATACCGGACACTGTACACTTGAGAGTTTGTCATTAGTTTGATCTTGCTTCCTTGTATGATGACCTTAGTGGTCTTTTTGGTCAATGGAAGTTTGGGAACCTCGATTGCAGTGGCAGGGACCTTTAGTTTGATTCGTTTCCGGTCAGCTACGAGAGGTTCGAGAGAGTTGATTGCGATTTTTCTAGCCATGATTATAGGACTAGCAGCAGGATCGGGCTATCTTTTATTGGCCATTTTATCAACCCTCTCTTTACTAGGGGTTTGGCTTGTATTGGAGAACAAACAGAGTAAGGCAGATCATCAACGGCGCCGTCATTTGACTATTACCGTCTTAAAACAAGATGCTGTTGCAGAACAAATCAGTCAGTTGTTAGACCAAAGTTGTTCAGAAGTTGACTTTATTTCTGTAACAACGGCCCAAGCTGGAGAACAACTGACCTTGAACTATGAGGTGAATATGAAATCGAACATCGATGATTTTGCCCTTGCTAATCTATTGATTAACAAGATTGAAAATTGTGATGTTGCTCTGACAAAGAAAGCCAAGAAAAGAAAGAATTTATAACTACTATCCTACTTTAGGATAGTTTTTAGGATTTTAAGAACTTTTTAAGAAAAAGTGGTATACTATTTCTAAAAAATTGAAGGAATCCTTTATGAAAAAGACTGCTATTTTTGAAGATATCATCTCGATTATGAGCCATGATTCATCTACCATCAAGGATCGAAAAGGATGCGACCCCGATCGCTTTCGAGAAAAAATGACAGATGATATGTCGGATGATGCCTTTCTTTATCAAGTCAGGTCCTACCTAGCCAGTTTTGGGATTATTGGCCATATCTCCTTTCAGAATAAAAAAGCTGGTCAAAAGGCTTTCTCTTACGCGTAACGGGCCATCAACTTTATGTTGAAAAGGCGAATGCAGATACGGGTCTCCAAGCAGGGGACCAGATCCTAAGTCTGGATGGAAGTGATTTGGAGCAGGTAGCGTCTCTTCATAAGGACTATTTTATCAGTAAGACCCCGAAAGACATTACCGAGAATGGGCAGATTTGGTCTCTCAGTCAAGAAGGGTCACTCTTCTCCGGAAAGGGGTAGAAAAGACCATTGAAGTAGTGCCCAGTCAAGAGCCGATCCAAGATCAGATTTTTGGAAACGATTAGACGATGAGATCCTTTACCTTCGTCTGGATAACTTTATGGATGAGGGAGCTATTAGCCGGGTATATCAAGAGTGCTTACCGATGATGACGGAGGTCAAGTTCCTTCTCGTTGATGTTCGACAGAACGGCGGAGGGACAGATTCTTTATATTTCCCTCTATTACACCTAGGTTTAGAGAAGGATCAGGGTTATGATTCGCTTGACTGGGATGATGATGGCATGGAAATTCTCTATACGGAGCGCAATGTTGACCTGCGCTTGAAAGACTTTGAGGACTGGATGCAACAGGAAGAAATTAGTCCTGAAACGGTTAAACTGCTTGAAGAGATGAAAGAGGAATTGCTCCGCCATCGGGGAAAGGCTATGTACCGTATCAGCAAGAAAGCGAGGAATTCTTCCCAGAGGTTAGAGGAGGCCACTATCCCGAACGGATCTTTGTCTTATCAGACATCTACTGCGCTTCTTCTGGAGATAATTTTGTCCAGATGATGAAGCAATTTAAGAAGGTAACGGTGGTAGGTAGACCAACTCTCGGAATTTTAGACTATTCCAATTGTTGTACCGTTGATTATGGTGATTATCGATTGATGTTTCCTACTTCTCGCTGTCTAAGCCTGGATCAAGGCAAAGGAATGACGGATCAAGGTGTTGAACCGGATATAGAGATTCCTTGGAGTCCTGACCATTTTGAAAGAGATGTGGATCTGGACAAGTGTCTGGAGTTAATTCATCGGGGAATGTAAAATAAAACAGGATTTCAATCAGAAAAACTGATTAAAGAAAATTTCTTTGGTTAGAAGGGATAAATGTCTGAAATGATAACGTTTTCCAGGGATTCTCACTATGTTTAAAATTGCTTACTTGGTATAAAAAATGGTAAAATAGAGAGTAATAATCAAAATGAAGAGTGAAGCTTATGAAACATCAAACACTTTATAAATTTATCGGGCAGACGGTCTTGTATTTTGCCATTTTCCTAGCCCTACTTTATTTCTTTAGTTACCTTGGTCAAGGTCAGGGTGGCTTTATCTACAACGAATTTTAGAAAAGGAGACTCCTACCCGTGTCAAACCAACCTATTCACGATATGATCGAGACAATTGAACGTTATGCGCAACTACAACCAGACTATCCGGTCTACAATGTCCTTGGTGAGGAGCATACCTATGGCCAATTGAAGGCTGATTCAGATAGCTTGGCTGCCCACATTGATCAAATGGGACTTCCTGAAAAGTCACCTGTTGTTGTCTTTGGTGGACAAGAATATGAAATGTTAGCAACCTTTGTGGCCTTGACAAAATCTGGCCATGCCTATATCCCAATTGATAGCCACTCTGCCTTGGAGCGCGTGTCTGCCATTGTTGAAGTAGCAGAGCCAAGCTTGATTATTGCCATCAATGAATTTCCATTGGAAAACCCAGCTGCTCCAATCATGTCCTTGGAGCAAGTGCGTGAAGCTTATGCGGCTCAGCATGCCTATGACTTGAAACATCCGGTCAAAGGGGATGATAACTACTACATCATCTTTACCTCAGGGACAACTGGGAAACCAAAGGGTGCAAATTTCGCACGATAACTTGCTCAGCTTTACCAACTGGATGATTACGGACAAGGAATTTGCAACGCCAGAGCGTCCGCAAATGTTGGCGCAACCGCCCTATTCCTTTGACTTGTCTGTCATGTACTGGGCACCGACCTTGGCTCTTGGAGGAACGCTTTTGCTCTTCCATCAGCCATTACTCAAGACTTCAAACAACTCTTTGCGACCATCTTTTCTCTTCCGATTGCTATCTGGACTTCAACACCATCTTTTGCAGATATGGCCATGTTGTCTGAAGATTTCAATGCTGAAAAAATGCCAGGGATCACCCATTTCTACTTTGATGGGGAAGAGTTGACAGTCAAGACTGCTCAGAAATTGCGCGAGCGTTTCCCAAATGCACGCATCATCAATGCCTACGGCCCAACTGAGGCAACTGTAGCTCTTTCAGCTGTAGCCGTAACAGATGAGATGTTAGCTACTTTGAAACGTCTGCCAATTGGTTACACCAAAGAAGATTCTCCAACCTTCATCATTGATGAGGCAGGAAACAAATTGCCAAATGGTGAGCAAGGGAGATCATCGTATCTGGCCCAGCCGTTTCAAAAGGTTATATGAATAATCCAGAGAAAACAGCAGAAGCTTTCTTCGAATTTGAAGGTCTTCCAGCCTACCATACAGGAGATGTCGGAACCATGACGGATGAAGGCCTCCTTCTCTACGGTGGACGGATGGACTTCCAAATCAAGTTTAACGGTTATCGTATCGAGCTAGAGGATGTCTCTCAAAACTTGAATAAATCGAAGTATATTGACTCAGCAGTCGCAGTACCGCGTTATAATAAAGATCACAAGGTCCAAAATCTCTTGGCCTATGTCATCTTAAAAGAGGGTGTCAAAGAACAATTTGAGCGCGAAATTGATATCACGAAAGCCATTAAGGAAGATTTAGAAAACATCATGATGTCTTATATGATGCCTTCAAAATTCCTCTATCGTGACAGCCTGCCATTAACACCAAACGGGAAAATCGACATCAAAGGGTTGATTAGCGAGGTTAATAACCGATGATCGAGTTTTTGAAACAGCTCCCTCATTTAGAACACTATGGAACACCGATCTATTTTATCTACCTCATTCTAGCTTTTTGCCGATCTTTGTGGGCCTCTTTTTCAAAAAGAGATTTCCGGTATATGAAGGACTTGTGAGTCTGATCTTTATCATTTTGATGCTGACAGGTTCGAATCTCAAGCAAATTTATGCCTTACTCTTTTACGTAGTCTGGCAAATCTTGATTGTGTATTCCTACAAATTTTATCGTCAGAAAGCGGACAATAAGTGGATTTTCTATCTTCATTCCTTCTTGTCTGTCTTGCCCTTGATCTTTGTTAAGGTAGAGCCAGCGATCAAGAATGGACACCAATCCTTGTTTGGATTTTTAGGGATTTCTTATTTGACCTTCCGGGCTGTCGGAATGATCATCGAAATGCGAGATGGTGTCTTGAAAGAATTCACACTTTGGGAATTCTTACGTTTTATGCTCTTTATGCCGACCTTCTCAAGTGGGCCGATTGATCGTTTCAAGCGTTTTAATGAGGATTATAAAGCCATTCCTGAGCGCGAAGAATTATTGGATATGTTGGAGCAAGCTGTTAAGTACATTATGTATGGCTTCCTTTATAAATTTATCCTAGCTCATATTTTTGGCCACTTATTGTTAGGTCATGTGCAGACCTATGCTTTGTCTCAAGGTGGATTCTTCAACATCGGAACGCTGGGAGTCATGTATGTTTATGGCTTTGACCTTTTCTTTGACTTTGCAGGGTATTCCATGTTTGCTTTAGCAGCTTCCAATTTGATGGGGATTAAAAGTCCCATCAACTTTGACCGTCCTTTTAAATCACGTGATTTAAAGGAATTCTGGAATCGCTGGCATATGAGTTTATCTTTCTGGTTCCGTGATTTTGTCTTTATGCGTCTCGTAATGGTGCTGATGCGCAATAAAGTGTTCAAGAGCCGAATTACCACCTCAAATGTTGCCTACATTATTAATATGTTGGTCATGGGCTTCTGGCATGGAGTGACCTGGTACTATATCGCTTATGGGCTCTTCCATGGGCTTGGAATGGTTATCAATGATGCTTGGATTCGCAAGAAAAAGACCATCAATAAAGAAAGAAAAGCAAAAGGATTGGATCCGATACCGGACAATCGTTGGACCAAGGCTTTGGGGATCTTTATCACCTTTAATACAGTGATGCTGTCCTTCCTGATCTTCTCAGGATTCTTGGATCAGCAATGGTTCCCAAAAGTGAAATAAAAGGAGAATAAAAATGGATGTAAAATCACAAGTAATTGAAATTATTGACGAATTGTTTATGGAAGATGTCTCAGACATGATGGATGAGGATCTCTTTGATGCGGGTGTTCTTGATAGTATGGGAACAGTCGAATTGATTGTGGAATTGGAAAGTCGCTTTGGCATCCGTGTTCCTGTATCAGAATTTGGACGCGATGATTGGAATACTGCTAACAAGATCGTAGAAGGTGTAACGGAGCTTCAGAATGCTTAAGCGTTTATGGCTGATTTTAGGGCCCGTATTTTGCGCGCTCCTCATGGTAGCAGCTTTATTATTCTTTTATCCAATCAATCATAAGCACAACTATACCGAAGAGAAAAAGCTGCGGTTAGTTTGAATGCAGAAGGATTCAAGAGTCGTACAAAGAAACAAGAAGCACTTTCTGATCCACAGCATCGCTTTGTTCCTTATTTCGGCTCCAGTGAGTGGTTGCGTTTTGATGTGGTGCATCCAGCAGTTTTGGCTGAAAAATATGACCGCAATTACAGACCCTACTTTTTAGGAGAACGTGGTGCGGCTTCTTTGAACCAGTATTTTGGGATGCAACAGATTTTGCCAGAACTCAAGGACAATACAGCTGTTTATGTAGTTTCTCCGCAATGGTTTACCAAAAGGGATACGATTCCTCTGCTTTTCAACAATTCTTTAATAGCGATCAGTTGAATAGCTTTATTGCCAATCACCAACAGGATGCTGCATCCCAGTATGCTGCAAAGCGTCTGTTACAACAGTATCCAAATGTCGCCTTTCAAAGTGTTGTAACGAAAATTTCTCAAGGAAAGAAAATTTCCAGATTTGATCAGTCTTTGAACCAGTTTGTTTCCCACCTTGTCCAACGCGAAGATGCTTTGTTTAGTAATCTTGCAACGCGTACAAACGGGAATTACGATAAGAAGGTCAAAAACGTCTACAAGATTTACCAGATCAATTCTCATATGAGAAATTGGAAGAAATTGCAACGGCTGAAGCAAAAGTCAAAACCAATAACAACGACCTTGGGATCAGTAATCATTTTTACAATACCCGTTTAAAAATGAAGTTGAAGAAACTAAAAGGTTTCCAAAAAACGAATCCTATGTTCAATCTCCTGAGTACAATGACTTGCAGTTGGTTCTAGACCAGTTTGCTAAATCTCGGACCAATGTTATCTTTGTCATTCCTCCAGTAAATGCCAAATGGATGAAATACACAGGCTTGAGCCAAGAAAAGTATGAACAGGCTGTTCAAAAGATTCGTTACCAATTGGAAAGTCAAGGATTCACCAATATTGCAGACTTTTCTAAAGATGGTGATCAGCCCTACTTTATGGAAGATACGATTCATATGGGATGGAATGGTTGGCTAGCCTTTGATAAAGCGGTCAATCCCTTTGTCACAAAGGCTGAAAAAGCACCAACTTACCATCTAAATGATCGCTTCTTCAGTAAAGACTGGGCCCAATATAAAGGGACACCAGACGAATTTAAATAATGCTTGATCAAAGGGGCAGGATCAAATCCTGGCTCCTTGATTTGTGAGGAAAGTGACGAGAAAGTCACAAATAAGCAAGAGAGTTATCCACAGGCTGTGGGAAACTTGCTTGTAAATGGATGAAAGCAAGTCCTGATGCTGACGACGCTTCCTCTTTTGAGGGGCAAAGGTGAAAGTTATCCACATTTTTGTGGATAAGTGATAAAAACAGTGGATAAGTCAGCTGGTTTGTGAAAAGGAGAATAGTGTGAAAAAATTTGGTTTTACGCAATCGTTCAGGGAATTGTGATCTTTTTATTGTGGGTGGCATGACCTATGTGCTTAGGGGAGATTTCTTTTTCCGCTACCTATCCCCTATTTTTGGACTAGCAGCAGCTGTCTTGCGATTTGGGACGGCGACTTTAATGAAGGTGCTAGCACCCACTCTCTACGATGATCCCAAAAGAAAGAAGAGAGCCACGATAATTAAAGAAGTTGGTGACTGAAAAGTTGAGCTAAAGGCCACTTTCTGCTGGTCTTTATGGTAAAATAGAAGGAAGAATATTAGTTTGGAGATTAATTAGAAATGAAACGTTCAATGTATGCTGGACGTGTTCGTGAAGAACACATTGGAACTCATATTACCTTGAAAGGATGGGTTAGCCGTCGTCGTGACTTGGGTGGTTTGATCTTTATCGATCTACGCGACCGCGAAGGAATCATGCAATTGGTGATCAATCCAGAAACAGTTAGTGCAGAAGTGATGGCCACAGCTGAAAGCATCCGCAGTGAATATGTTGTAGAAGTGACAGGTCTTGTGGAAGCTCGTGAACAAGCTAATCCGAACTTGCCAACTGGAGCAGTAGAACTCAAGGTAGAGGCTATTACGGTTCTTAATACTGCTAAAACAACACCATTTGAAATCAAGGATGGGATTGAGGCCAATGATGATACCCGTCTTCGTTACCGCTACTTAGACCTTCGTCGTCCTGAGATGTTGGAAAATCTCAAACTCCGTGCAAAAGTAACCCATTCGATTCGCAATTACTTAGATGAATTAGAATTTATTGATGTGGAAACGCCGTTTCTTTCTAAGTCAACTCCAGAAGGAGCACGTGACTACTTGGTTCCTTCCCGTGTCAATAAGGGTCATTTCTATGCCCTTCCACAAAGTCCTCAGATTACAAAACAATTGTTGATGAATGCCGGTTTTGATCGCTATTATCAAATCGTGAAGTGTTTCCGAGATGAGGATTTACGGGGAGACCGTCAACCTGAGTTTACACAGGTCGACTTGGAAACTTCTTTCTTGAGTGATCAAGAAATCCAGGATATCACAGAAGGCTTGATTGCACGTGTCATGAAAGAAACTAAGGGAATTGAAGTAA
Organism: Streptococcus sp. 2A/TPW/M5; assembly: GCA_036663675.1. Taxonomy (GTDB): domain Bacteria; phylum Bacillota; class Bacilli; order Lactobacillales; family Streptococcaceae; genus Streptococcus. Next base: position 591,361 of record JAYXUK010000001.1, read on the forward strand.
CACTCCCATTCCCACGGATGAATTATGATGATGCTATGGCCTTGTATGGTTCAGATAAACCAGATACACGTTTTGACATGTTGCTCCAAGACTTGACAGAACTTGTCAAGGGTGTAGATTTCAAAGTCTTCTCAGAAGCTCCAGCAGTTAAGGCGATTGTCGTCAAAGGTGCAGCGGATCATTACTCTCGTAAAGATATCGATAAATTGACAGAAGTTGCGAAGCAATACGGTGCAAAAGGTCTTGCTTGGGTGAAATATGCTGAAGGTGCTTTGAACGGTCCTGTCGCGAAGTTCTTGACAGACTTGACAAGTGACTTGACAGCTGCTTTACAGTTAGAAGACAAGGATCTAGTTCTCTTTGTAGCAGATACTCTTGAAGTAGCCAATGCAACGCTGGGTGCTTTGCGTGTTCGTCTTGCGAAAGAGCTTGACTTGATTGACAACAATCAATACAACTTCCTTTGGGTAGTGGATTGGCCAATGTTTGAATGGTCAGAAGAAGAAGGCCGTTATATGTCTGCTCACCATCCATTTACACTTCCACAAGCTGAAACAGAGCATGAATTGGAAGGCGATCTTTCAAAAGTTCGAGCAATTGCCTATGATATCGTCTTAAATGGCTATGAATTAGGTGGAGGAAGCCTACGGATTAATCATAAAGATTTACAAGAACGGATGTTTAAGGCACTTGGATTTACAAAAGAAGCTGCCAATGAACAATTTGGTTTCTTGTTGGAAGCAATGGATTATGGTTTCCCACCACATGGAGGATTGGCGATTGGGTTGGACCGCTTCGTGATGCTTCTTGCAGGCGAGGATAATATTCGGGAAGTCATTGCCTTTCCTAAGAATAACAAGGCGACAGATCCAATGACACAAGCTCCTTCTGTCGTTTCTGAAAAGCAATTGGATGAGTTAAATCTTCAAGTAGAAGTAGCAGAGCAAGAATAGGACAAGAGAGAAAAGGGAAAGTCTAGGAATCAGTTGCTCTAAGATTTTCCTTTTCTTCTAATCGATGGATTGAAAATGAAAAAACTCGCTTTCATATGCTATTTCGCTATCATGTGCGGCGACTAGCTTATAACATTAAATTATTGCGCGTGCTGAAGAGCATCTCCCGTGAGAAATACGATGAAAAAGTGTCAGCTTCCTTGCTGTATGGTTTTCTATCAGCGATTGCCGTCAACTTCTTCTTTCAACCAGGACATGTATACTCCAGCGGTGCAACAGGTCTAGCTCAGATTTTATCTGTTCTGAGCCAACGCTTTATTGGCTTTACGATTCCCGTTTCCTTGACCTTTTATGCCATCAATATCCCTTTGATGATTGTGGCTTGGTATCAAATTGGCCATAAATTTACCATCTTTACCTTTATTACGGTTTCGATGAGTTCCTCTTTATTCAGTTCGTGCCAGTGATTACGTTGACCAACGATCCGATCATGAATGCCCTATTTGGTGGGGTTGTCATGGGAACAGGGATTGGTTTTGCTCTTCGGAACAACATTTCCAGTGGAGGAACGGATATTGTTAGTTTGACGATTCGAAAACGGACAGGAAAGAATGTCGGCAGTATCTCCTTTTTGGTCAATGGGACCATTATGTTGATTGCTGGTCTGACTTTTGGTTGGAAGTATGCTCTTTACTCTATGATTACCATCTTCGTATCGAGTCGAGTAACGGATGCTGTCTTTACCAAGCAAAAACGGATGCAGGCAATGATCGTAACGAGCCAGCCAGATGCCATTATTGAAAAGATTCATAAAAATTGCACCGTGGAGCGACCATTATCCACAATGCAGAAGGAACCTATAACCATCAGGAAAAAGCAGTTCTGCTGACAGTTATTACGCGTGCAGAGTTTAATGAATTCAAATATATTATGAAAAAGCTGATCCTCAGGCTTTTATCACCATTTCAGAAAACGTTCATATCATCGGACGCTTTGTGGAAACAGAAGAATAAAATAAAGGTCACCACATTGTGGTGACCTTATTTTGCTGATTTCGTTTCGTGGAGAAGAAGCCAACTATGGGCAGGAATAGAAAGTTCCTTTCCTTTAGGAATGGGCACTTGGAGGTTGGCATGAGGATAGGCAAATAACAGCTGACTATCACTCGGATGTTGATAGGTCTGTTCTTGATCACCTATATTGACAAGAATCGTTATTTTTCACGATCTTTCTCAATCGTGTAGATCAAATGATGATCAGACAACCATTTGACATCACAGTAGTCGCGAATCTCTTGCCCTTTTTTCAAACGAAGGAGTGGCTGTGATTTCCGATAAGCAATCAATTCTTCAAGAAAAGCAATTTCTTCTTGGCATTTTGGAAGGGATGTCCAGTCCAATTGGTTGAGACTATCTGGTAAGTTATAGGTGTTGTCTTCGAGCCCTTTTGTGCGATAAAATTCTTGACCAGCATGGATAAACGGCACTCCTTGAGCTAGTAACACTAAATGAAGAGCTAATCGTGAGAGAGCTTTTCGATCTTCTAGACGAATCTCTTCCTTTTCAAGTTGGAAATAATCAAAAACAGTTGCATTGTCGTGGCATTCGACGTACTGAATGGCTTGTTGAGGTTGGGTGAAATGAGCAGGCCCTAGCTTCCCGACATTTGCCGTTAGAATGTTAGCGAAATCATTCGCAGAATGTTGACTCTCACGACGGTGACCAGCTACAAGTGTTCTCTTGATCGTATCCCGGAAGTTATCACTGAAAAAGCCAAAGGCTGGTAATCGTTTCGCGTTATATTGGTGAGCGAGCTGATCTTCAGAGAGGCCTGTATCCATCTTCCACCCTTCCCCATAGAGATAGATGTTAGGATAGATTTCACGGAGTTCTTCTGCAATCTCTGTCATGGTTTGAATGTCTAGGATTCCCATCAAGTCAAAGCGGAAACCATCAAAGCCGTAGAGGGAAACCCATTGTTTGAGGGATTGCTTGATATAGTGTCTCACCATGGAGCGTTCACTTGCTACGTCATTTCCACAGAAGGTTCCATTGGTCCGCTCGCCCTCTGCATTATAACGGTAGAAATAACCAGGAACGATCTGTTCAAAAGCGTACTCATCTGCCTGGTAGACATGATTGTAGACTACATCCATGATGACACTCAGATTAGCCCGGTGATAGGTGTCAATGGTGTCTTGGAGCTCTAGGATTCGTGCATAAGGATCGTTAGGATCACTCGCATAGCTTCCTTCTGGAACATTGTATTGAACAGGATCATAGCCCCAGTTGTAGGCTTTCCATTGATCCTCTTCATCGACACTACCGAAATCGTAGACTGGAAGTAACTGTACATGGGTAATGCCCAGTTTTTGAAGGTAATCAAATCCAAGAACCTCACCATTGAGTTGGGGCGACTCTGTCAGGCCTTTAAACTTACCAGGGTGTTTAAAGCCAGCCTCTTTTTGGGCAGAGAAATCCCGAACGCTCATCTCGTAGATGATTGCTTCTGTTGGGTCTAATTGACGAGTGGCACGCCTGATAGGACGTGTGATCTTCTTCCAGTCGATGACCAAGCTATCTCCAGAGTTCGCTAAAGAGGATAGAGCATAGGGATCATGAATCCGACGTTCTAGGCCATTGACACGAAACTCATAGTGGTAGGCAGCTCCTTCCCAATCCCCTTTGAGCACGAGTTCCCAGACACCGTTTTCTGTACGATTCATCGGATAGACCTGATCTTCGATATGAAGGGTCACATTTTGCGAAATCGGTGCCCAGAATTTAAATTGAGTCTGATGTGGTGTGTAGAAACTTCCTAGATCCTCTCCACTATAGGTGAAGGTTTGATCAAAAATGGGTTTGCGAACAATTTGACGATAGTGGAGAATAGAAGAATTTCCAGCAGCATCGTAGATGGTGTACTCTTCTCCCAGTTCAAGCGGAACAGGGCTTAAGAAATAGTCTCCTGTATCAGTCGCTGCACTTGACGTTTTGACAGGGATTAAGGCAAGATGACCTTGGTTCGTTTTCAAATAAAAAGGAAGGATATGCTCCTCTCCCTTTTGGATACGAATGAGGTCTTGGTCATCTAAATAAGCAGTAAATGTAGACATAAAGACTCCTAGAGTTTCGTAATGGTATGGTCAATCAATTGACGGTAGCAAACGGTTTTTCCTTCTTTGTGATCCTTGATAATTTGTAGAATTGTCCGAACAGACTCACGTCCGAGTTCCACTGCATTGATGTCAATATAGGCTTCAATATCGAGTCGTGGCTTAATCGAATCAAAGGAAATAATCGGGATTGTCAGCTGGTGTTCTAATAGGTATTGGCGCACCCTTCAGCAACGAGAATATCGGTTGTCATGATGGCATCTAACTCTGCTAGGGAAGGCTCTCCATCATTTGATAAGAATTGTCTTCCAACATAAAACCAAATGAGAAATGAACCAGTTTTTCATCGAGAGGAATCCCTGCTTTTTGGAGGGCTTCTTTATAACCTTCGTAGCGGTCTTGAGATACGAACAGTTCTTTGTTTCCCCGATAAAAGCAATTTTTCGGTAGTTTTGTTGAATGAAATAATCCGTCGCATCAAATGCAGCCTTGATATTATCATTATCCACTAGCGATACAAAAGGTGAAGCTGCCTTTCCGAGAATGAGGAAGGGGAACTTGTCTTTGATCGCAAATTCAACGAGGGGATCATTCGGGTTGGAATAAAGGAAAATCAAACCATCTACACGATTTCCGTAGATGAGTTGTTTGAGGTTGTCGAGCCGCCGTTCTTCATTTTGCCCCGTACAGATTTGGATGGCATAATCATTGTCTGACGCGATCTGGGTAATCCCTCTTAAAACAGTTGGGAAGAAAGGATTCTGGTAGAAGACGTCACTGTCGATTGGTAGGACCAAAGCAATGACTTGACTAGATTGGCTGACAAGGCTGCGAGCATTAAGATTGGGATGGTAGTCCAATTCGACCATGGCCTCACGGACACGTTTTTTGTTTCATCACTAATCGTGGATTTGTTTTGGATGACGCGCGTGACAGTTGAAGGCGCGACGCCAGCGAGTTTCGCCACATCTTTGATGGTAACACGCATGAGAAAACCTCCTAGCGGTGATAGTCTGGATCACGGAAGTGGGTCTTATAAAATACCATAGCAAGATAGAGTACAAATAAGACATTTTGGATCATGATCGTCGTAGTAAATACTTGATGGAATAGTAAACTGATGAAGACACTCAGTAAAATAGGGAGTCCCAAGCAATTCAGAATACAATTGAAACATTCCTTGAAAGTTTGTAGTGAAAAGAGTCGAGATTTTCGTGTCAAGTAGAGGAAGAAAGATGCCCCTACGATGAGAATCAAATAATTGACTGTCGATAAGAAGCCAGAGAAAATCACGAGAAAGAGACTGACAGGGAGTCGATTGTCGCGAAACCAATCGCTAGAGATAGCTTGAGTGAAGCTTTTTTATCCCGAAGGCTCTCTTGATTAATAGCCTGGTATGAGACTGTAGCGAGTTCTTTATTCTCTTTTGAGATAATCAATTGTTTGCGATCAAAATGGAGTGTTAACTCCTTGCCTTCACTAGCCTTTGCCTCTTGGCCTAAGATAACCTGTCCTTTTGAAGTCTTGTGTACAGGGTTAGTCCCTGTATAGGTGAGCTCTTGGTCTTTGATCACGACGTGTTCTTGGATATCTTTCATAACGTCTGTTGATAAAGGATCAAACACATCGCTGACAAAGGTTGTCAAAGGATAGGTTTTGAGTTGAGCATTTTGCAGAGCCACAGGTAATAGTGTGATAGAGATTAGAAAGAAAGAAGTAAAAATCATTTGGAACCAGCTCAGTTTTTTGCGGTTTGCAAAAGAAGAGCGGAAATTGAAGATACTTGCGAAATAATTAAAAGGATAGGGCATAAGATGACCTTTCTAAATATAAGAGTATCAGAAATGCAAAGAGAAATCTCTTTGCATTGATTTTATTCTTAACGAAGGGTAGTAAAGCATCCACCATACTACCCTCAACTTAAAAATAAAATGTGCTTGAAATAAGATTCTATTTTATCCTTTATCTCCACCAGCTGTCAAGCCTGAAACAAAGTTCTTTTGTAGGAAGAAGAATAAGATACAGATTGGAACCGCGATCAAAATAGCACCGGCTGCAAAGAAGGCGATTTTTTGATTTTTTGGTCACTGATAAAGGTTTGAAGACCAACGGCTACCGTATAGTTCACTTCGTCACGAAGCAAGAATTTAGACAAGATATAGTCTCCGAAAGGCCCCATGAAAGCCCAAAGTGCTTGAACGGCAATCATTGGACGAACAAGAGGAAGGACGATTTGCCAGAAGCGACGGAAGTGTCCAGCTCCATCCAATTTCGCAGATTCATCGAGGAAATTGGAACAGTATCAAAGTATCCCTTCATCAACCAGGCATTCATTGGAATACCACCACCAACATAAAGGAAGATCAAGAACCAAGGTTGGTTCAAGGCATTCAGCATCAAAGCCATAACGAAGAAGGCTGTGAGGGCTGCCATGGTTGGGACCATTTGAATAATCAAGAAGAAGACCAAACTTTGTTTACGCGCCAAGAAATTGTAACGGCTGTATGCGTAACCTGCGAAGGTAACGATACTTGTTTGTACAATCATGGTGATAATGGCGATAACCAAGGTGTTCATATACCAAGTGCCATAATGGGTTTCAGAGAAAAGTTTTGAGAAGTTATCAAAACTAAGATTGCCACTAAAATCAAGTGTAAAGGCACTGACATTCCCTGATTTGAAGGCTGATAGAACCGTAATCAACAATGGATAAATGATAACGATTGAAAGAACCACCATGTACAGGTAAGTCAAGAAATGATTGAGGCGGCGTTTAAATTGAACTGAATTTTTCATTTTATACATCCTCCATATCAAATGCATGTAGTTTCTTGAAGGCAACCATAGAGATTGAGATCACAATCACAGAGATAATCAAGGTTACCGCTGCAGCCATTGAATATTGAGGAGAAGAATTGGTTGTCAACTTGTAGATCCATGAGATCAAGATATCTGTAGAACCGGCGTTTCCTCCGACAGAACCAGGTCCCCATCGTTAAACAAGTAAATGATGGAGAAGTTATTAAAGTTGAAAGTGTATTGACTGATCAAAGTTGGAGCTGCAACAGCCATAATCATTGGGAAAGTGATGCTGCGGAATTTTTGCCAACCGTTGGCACCATCAATATAAGCAGCTTCGTAAAGATCGTTTGGAATAGATTGAAGAATCCCTAAAGTCAAGACGTAGATGTAAGGAAGCCGAGCCAACCTTGCATCATAATCAAAGCAATTTTTGTCCAGGTAGGATCTGTTTTCCAAGGAATCAAAACGCCATCTAAGAATGGGAAGATCTTCGCAAACAATGGGATAACTTGTGCATTGATAGCACCGACACTATCGTTAAACATATTTGAGAAAGTTAGGATAGTGATGAAGGCTGGAACAGCCCAAGGAAGCAAGAAGATAACCCCAAAGATTCGTTTTCCTTTTACGAATGGTTGGTTTGCAACAATAGCGGTCAAGATACCGAGTACGATTTGAAGAGTAGAAGCTGCGAGGGCCCAAATCAAGGTCCAGCCAAGAACCGATGTAAAGGCTGAGCGGAAGGTACTCAAGGTCCACATATTAGTGAAGTTTTGGAACCCGATCCAATCAAGCAAGGTTGTTGGAGCGGTATGTTTGAAGTCGTAGTTGGTAAAGGCGATCATCAAAGTTACTAAAACTGGGAAGATAATCGCAAATGTCATAGCAATGTATGAAGGAATAATCAATAAATATGGGAAGCCATTTTCATAGATGGCTTGAACCATTTCTTTTCCAGTTTTGGAACAGCGATGCCATTGTTGATACGTTTTGCAACGGTTCCAGCATCCTTAATATTTAAGGCATAAAATAGGAAGTAAACAATGGTAATGATCAAGTGGAAGGCGCCACGAATCAAGATAAAGAGAGAATTATCTTGTCCACGGACGGTTCCAAGTGTAACCAATTTCGCTAATTCTCCAGCTCCAATTCCTAGGAAATAGGCGAGAAAGAGAATGGTTACGGCAAGAAAAATATAGCCTTTGGTTTTTTGTTTGTTATAAATTTGCCCAAGACCCGGGATCAAAGAGAGCCACATAGCCTTTTAGGGTTTTGTTCTGTAGTCATTCAAATCTCCTTATAATGTCCTTGCTAGAGAGCAAGAAGACAAGTCAGACAGTAAGTTGTGCTTGAAAATTGAACATAAGAGGTTGGGACTTTGTCTCCAACCTCTTACTCACACCTAAAAACTGTCTTATTTGCTACCGAATTTTTGTTCGATGGTTTCTTTAATCAATTTCACTGCATCGTCAGCAGATGCTTTTGCAGATTTTTACCACTTACAGCATCGAAAAGCATAGTAGCAGCTGGATCCCAAACAGCACTCATTTCTGAGATATTTGGCATTGGTTGAGCATTCTTGAATTGATCAACAACGGCAGTTGTCAATTCATCGTTTTTGCTAACCGCATATTTACGAGCTTCTGTGTTGGCAGGAACTTCATTGGTCTTGTCAAACAAAGCTTTTTGTTGGTCAGTACTTGTCAAGAAGTCAATGAATTTTTGAGCGCCATCAAGGTTTTCGCACCTGCAGGGATAACCCAAGCTTTACCACCACCAAAGGCAGAGTATTGTTTTCCGTTTGGAAGAGTTGGAATCGTTGCGACACCGTAGTTTACTTTAGCTTCTTTCAATGAAGCAGCTTTCCAAGGACCATCGATGATAGCAGCTGTTTTACCTTCTTGGAATTGTGTTTGGATGAAGTTAGCAGCAGCTTTTGTATCTTGCAAACCTTTTGGCCATTTAGCATACCAAGTTTTTGCATATTCGATACCATCGATAGAACCTTGGTTGTTCAATCCAATATCTTTAGGATCTGTACCGTCTTTACCAAACACATAACCGCCGTTACCTGAAAGTAAACCGTAAGTGTAGTAGAAGTTTGTCCAGTCAGCTAAGAAGGCAGTTGTTTTACCAGGTTCGCTAGCGAAGTCGTACTTGCTATCTTTTGCAAGATTTTCAAGATCACCAAATGTTTTTGGAGCTTCGCTTACAAGATCTTTGTTATAGTAGAGAACCAATGTTTCGATGACAGCAGGTGCACCGTAAACTTTACCACCGTTTGTTACAAGAGCTTCAGTTGTTTTATCTGTATGGCTATCTTTGTTTAATGTCACTTCAGCCAATTGACCATCGCTACCAAGACCACCTACACGGTCGTATGGAGCCATCATTACGTCTGGAGCTTTTTAGATTGGTTATCAAGAGAAAGGTTATCCAATCCACCAAGAGCATCACCAGTCTTGATGTTAACTTTTACGCCATTTTCTTTTTCAAAAGCTTTTGCAGCTTCTTCAACATAAGATTTGTAGCCTTTGTCTACATAGACGTTGATTTCTTTACTTGCCTCAGAAGAACCTGATGAGTTATTGCTACAAGCAGCAAGTAAGAAGCCGGCAAAACCAACTGTACCAAGTACAGCAGCACTACGTAAAATTGTACGTTTCATGATTTATTCCTCCTAAAGAATAAAAAAGATAATAATTAGAAACCGTTTTAGACAAACGTTTTCCTAAAACGTCTTAAGTATATCACAAGGCGAAAACGTTTGCAAGTAGTTTTAAACAATTTTTTAAAAATATTTTAATTCCGAACTTTCTTCTATAAAATGCATCAAATTTGTTGACATTAGCCAAAGGAAAGAATACACTAAGGGGTGAGGACATTCTGAAAAAAGTTAAAAAGTTTTTAAGAAATCCCTTGCAGAAAATAGGGAAAAAGTTTATAATAACATGGTACGCAAACGTTTTCGCAAAAATTGCGTAAACTGAGTTGCGCCTGTTCGATTTTTAACAAAGAGTAGAGCCGCTTGAGAGCTGGATACGACTCTGCAACGATACCCATACCGTGCACCGAATCGCAGGCTTCAAAGAAATAAAAAAGGTGGTAACCCATGAAAAAACGTCAAAGTGGTGTTTTGATGCACATTTCTTCCCTTCCTGGACAATACGGGATCGGATCATTCGGTCAATCAGCATATGATTTTGTTGATTTCCTCGTTCGGACCAAGCAACGTTACTGGCAAATCTTGCCGCTTGGTACAACTAGTTATGGAGATTCTCCATACCAATCTTTCTCAGCTTTTGCTGGGAACACTCATTTATTGATTTCGATCTTTTGATTGAACGAGGTTTGTTGACAGAAGCAGATCTTAAAGGAGTGGACTTTGGTCAAGATCCTACTCAAGTGGATTATGCAAAGGTTTTCGAACAACGTCGTCCGCTACTTGAAAAAGCCGTTGCGAACTTCTTGAAATCAGGTGATCAAAAAGAATTCCAAGCCTTTTGCGAAGCCAATGCTTCTTGGTTGGAACTATTTGCAGAATACATGGCTATCAAAGAACACTTTGATTTAAAAGCTTGGACAGAATGGCCAGATGCAACTATTCGTGCACGTGAACCAAAAGCTTTGGCTCAATACCGTGAAAAATTGGCGGATCAATTGACTTACCATCGTGTGACTCAATTCTTCTTCTTCCAACAATGGTTGGCCTTGAAAGCTTATGCCAATGACCATCACATTGAAATTGTGGGAGATATGCCAATCTATGTAGCGGAAGATTCAAGCGACATGTGGGCTAATCCTCATCTCTTCAAAACAGATGAAAACGGAAAAGCAACTTGCATTGCAGGATGCCCGCCAGATGAGTTCTCAGCAACTGGTCAACTTTGGGGAACCCAATCTATGACTGGGAAGCAATGGACAAAGATGGCTACCAATGGTGGATTGAACGCTTGCGTGAAAGCTTCAAGATCTATGACATCGTTCGGATCGACCACTTCCGTGGTTTCGAATCATACTGGGAAATCCCTGCTGGTTCTGAAACTGCAGCACCAGGTAAATGGGTCAAAGGTCCTTGCTACAAACTCTTTGCAGCCGTGAAGGAAGAGCTCGGTGATTTGAACATCATCGCTGAGGACCTTGGCTTTATGACGGATGAAGTTATTGAGCTTCGCGAACGTACTGGTTTCCCAGGAATGAAGATTCTTCAATTCGCCTTCAATCCTGACGATGAAAGTATCGATAGCCCTCACTTGGCACCAAACAACTCTGTGATGTACACTGGAACACATGATAACAACACAGTTCTTGGATGGTACCGCAATGAAATCGACGATCCAACTCGTGAGTATCTTGCTCGTTATACCAACCGGAAAGAGTACGAATCTGTACCGCATGCTATGCTTCGCACCGTCTTTGCTTCCGTCAGCTTCATGGCGATTGCTACGATGCAAGACTTGCTTGAGTTAGATGGCTCAGCTCGGATGAACTTCCCATCTACTCTCGGTGGTAACTGGTCATGGCGAATGACAGCGGATCAATTGACTCCAGCTGTCGAGCAAGAATTGCTTGATTTCACTACGATCTATCGTCGTGAAAACAAAGACTTGAAAAAGAAGTTAAGAAAGCAAAAAATAATCTTTCCCCCTATTAAAATTGTTGAAACAAAGGAGACTCCCAACATGGAATCATTACAAAAATATGTGATTGATCATCATCAAAAAACAATTGCTGAATGTTCAAATGAAGAATTGTACATTGCCTTGCTAAATTACACGAAGCAAGCAAGCGCTCAAAAGAAATTAAATACTGGTAAGAAAAAGTTTACTACATCTCAGCTGAGTTCTTGATCGGTAAACTCTTGTCTAACAACTTGATCAACTTGGGTCTTTACGACGATGTTAAAAAGAATTGTCAGATGCTGGTAAAGACTTGATCGAAGTCGAAGAAGTGGAATTGGAACCATCACTTGGTAACGGTGGTTTGGGACGTTTGGCAGCCTGCTTTATCGACTCTATCTCAAGCCTTGGTTTGACAGGGGATGGGGTTGGTTTGAACTACCACTTTGGTTTGTTCCAACAAGTCCTTAAAAACAACCAACAAGAAACGATTCCAAATGCATGGTTGACTGACCAAAGCTGGCTCGTTCGTTCAAGCCGTAGCTACCAAGTGCCATTTGCACACTTCACATTGACTTCTACCCTTTATGATATCGATGTCCCTGGTTACAAGATTGAAACCAAGAACCGTTTGCGTTTGTTCGACTTGGATTCAGTTGATTCATCTATTATTGAAGATGGTATTAACTTTGACAAGACAGATATCGCTCGCAACTTGACCCTCTTCTTGTACCCAGATGATAGTAACCGTCAAGGGAATTGCTCCGTATCTTCCAACAATACTTCATGGTATCAAACGGTGCACAATTGATCATCGACGAAGCCATCGAAAAAGGAAGCAACTTGCATGACCTTGCTGACTATGCTGTTGTCCAAATCAACGATACTCACCCATCAATGGTCATCCCTGAATTGATCCGTCTTTTGACAGAACGTGGTATTGGAATGGATGAAGCCATCTCTATCGTTCGTAGCATGACGGCTTACACTAACCACACAATCCTTGCAGAAGCCCTTGAAAAATGGCCACTTGAATTTTTGCAAGAAGTGGTTCCTCACTTGGTTCCAATCATTGAAGAATTGGACCGCCGTGTTCGCGCTGAATACAAAGATCCAGCTGTTCAAATCATCGATGAGAATGATCGCGTACACATGGCGCACATGGATATCCACTATGGATTTAGCGTAAACGGGGTAGCAGCACTTCACACAGAAATCTTGAAGAATTCTGAGTTGAAAGCCTTCTACGACATTTACCCTGAAAAATTCAACAACAAAACAAACGGTATCACATTCCGTCGTTGGCTCATGCATGCCAACCCAACCTTGTCACACTACTTGGATGATATCCTCGGACGTGACTGGCACCATGACGCATCTAAATTGGAAGACCTTCTTTCTTATGAAGATAAAGATGCAGTCAAAGCAAAATTGGAAAACATCAAGTCTCACAACAAACGGAAATTGGCTCGTTTCTTGAAAGACCATCAAGGTGTGGAAATCAATCCTAACTCTATCTTTGATACCCAAATCAAACGTCTCCACGAATACAAACGTCAACAAATGAACGCTTTGTATGTGATCCACAAATACTTGGACATCAAAGCTGGAAATATCCCTGCTCGCCCAATCACTGTTCTCTTTGGTGGTAAAGCAGCTCCTGCCTACACCATTGCACAAGATATTATCCACTTGATCCTTTGCTTGTCTGAAGTGATTGCAAACGATCCAGCAGTAGCTCCACACTTGCAAGTCGTTATGGTAGAAAACTACAACGTGACTGCTGCAAGCTACTTGATTCCAGCTAGCGATATTTCTGAGCAAATCTCCCTTGCTTCTAAGGAAGCTTCAGGTACTGGTAACATGAAATTCATGTTGAATGGTGCGTTAACACTTGGTACGATGGATGGAGCAAACGTGGAAATCGCTGAATTGGTTGGACGTGACAACATCTACATCTTCGGTGAAGATTCAGAAACTGTAATCGATCTATATGAGAAATCAGCATACAAATCAGCGGACTTCTATGAACGTGAAGCTATCAAACCATTGGTAGACTTCATTATCAGCGATGCCGTTCTTGCAGTTGGTAACAAGGAACGCTTGACTCGTCTTCACAAGGAATTGATCAACAAAGACTGGTTCATGACTCTTCTTGACTTGGAAGACTACATTGTAACCAAAGAACGCATGTTGGCTGATTACGAAGACCGTGATGCATGGTTGGATCAAGTTATCGTAAACATTGCTAAAGCAGGATTCTTCTCATCTGACCGTACGATCGCTCAGTACAATGAAGATATCTGGCACTTAAACTAATCATTAGTTGTTAGACCAAGGTCCATAAGACCTTGGTCTTTTCATTACTTCTCATTTGGGAGAAGAAATGGAGCTAGTTTAGGGAATGGACACTCTGCAAAAAGTGTTGTTTTTTGAATTTTGCAACCCTAAAGGGAAAAAATTACATAATTTTTATTTCAGTCTTCAAATCTAATTTATTGGTATAAAAAAATACTTCCCTTTAAAAAGCCTTTCGGTGAAATTTATAAAAGAGAAAGTGTCTTAAAAACCCTTGAAAATAAAGGATTTTTTCACAGGCGTTTGCATATATTTTCAACTAAAGATGGGGAAGGCAAGGAAAGTTTGGGGATTCAAGTTGTTATATATTTAAAGTAAAATAAAAAATTAAATTGACAAATATATAAAAATGGTTGATTGTGATACAATGAAGTTAACTGGAAGTAGCATATTTTTGCCTCTACAGTGAGATTTTTTAAACAAAAAGGAGAGTTTTGAAAATGAAAAGCTATCGTGAACATGTTTCGAAGCAGGAAAAATTTTCAATTCGTAAGTTATCAGTCGGTGTTGTTTCATTGGCCATCGCTGGATTGGCTACTGTTAATACCTACGGAGCAGAAGTGAAAGCAGATGAAGCAACAGCGCCTGCAACTGAAGCGACTACTACGGATACAGCAACAAGCGATGCAGCTGTTTCAACAAGTTCTAAGTTGACATCTACAACTGTTACAGAAGGAAATAAAACAGTTACGACTACTTATGTAGAATCACCAGAACTTGAAAAGCAAAAGCTGATGCAGCTACAGAAGGTGTGACCGTTACAGAAGAAGCTGAAAAAGTCCAACCATCTATCGCAGCAGCAGAAGCAGATAATAAAGCTCAAACAGCTGAAATCAACACAGTCGTTGAAAACTACAAAAGGCAAAAGCTGAGTATGAAGCAAAATCTCAAGAAATCACATTGATTGAAAAGAGAAATGCAGAAGCAGAAGCGGCTTACAAGAAACAAGTAGAAGACTACAAAACCCAACAAGCAGCTTATGATAAAGCTTTAGAAGAGTACAATGCTAAAAAGGCAGCCTACGATGCTAAAGTAGCAGAAAAAGCAGCAGCAGATAAGGCCAATGCAGAAGCAAAAGTTAAGTATGAAGCAGAAATGACTACTTACACTGCAGCTAAAGCGCAATACGATAAAGATTTACAAGAATACCAAACTAAGAAAGCTCAGTACGATAAAGATAAAGAAGCTTATGATCAATTGGTAGCGAAGAAGGCAGAAGAAGATGCTGCCAAGGCTCAATACGAAGCTGATCTTAAAAAGTACAATGTTGAAAAAGCACAGTACGAAAATGATTATATTGCTTATCAAAAGAAATTAGCTGAATACGAAATTGCCAAAAACAATATACGGACGCGAAACAAGCATACGACAAATATATGACAGACAATGCGTATGCTGACCTTAAAAATGTTTCAACTGTTCAAGATTTGACCTTCCAACGTGAAGGTGGTGCAACTCACACCATTGACGGCATCAGCACTTATCTTACTCGTGATGCTCAAGCTCGTTTAAATACAAGCAATGTACACCAATATGATTCCAATAAATTGGAAGCTTCAGATATTGTAGCGACTAGTCCTTGGGCCAATAATGAAACTGAGTACATTCAAGTGAAAGAAGGCGATAAATTTGTCGTTACTTATGATAACTTGAATCAGTCTAGCATGCGTGAAAATACGGATATGCATCCAATCAAACGTGTGATTTACCGTTATGAGATTTTAAGTCTTCCATCAAATGATGGCAAAGGGATTGCAGCAGTCAACGCAGATCCAACGGTAACCATGACAGTGGGTGCTTCAACAGACCAAGACAAACCTGTTAAGGTTGCTGTCGATGTTGAATTCTATGATGGTGATGGCAATAAATTTGATTTGACTCAACGCAATGCCATTGTCGCTTTGAACTCGCTCAACCACTGGACAGGTGCTTCCTATGTCGATAGTGGAGACAAACCTCGTGCCCTTACAGTAGAAGCCAAAGATAAAAATGGCAACACTGTTCGTGGAACTTGGGATCCATATGCAGATGGTTCATCCATGAGCATTGAAAACAATGAAGTGAAGGTTAAAACAGGAAAAGCAGACTTTGGTACTGCAACTGTTTCCATTTCAGCAGACAACCCTCTCAAAATTGTGACTCAGAAATATGGTTATGTTAAAGATGACACAGGTAAATGGGTTCCTGGTACGACACCTGAGAAGGAAGAAGTAACGGATGCGTTAACTGTAAATGCTTCGGGTTCAGGAAGTGTTCATTCTATTGGTACAGAAGAATTTACCTTTGAAGGTAAGGATGATGTTATCGGATCATACAAAGTAGATGCAACTACAGGTCAAATTACGTTCACGCCTAAGAAGAAATTTGAAAACGTGGAACACCAAGAGTCTGTAAATGTTGGAAATAATAAATTTATTCCAATTCCAAACTCAAGTGTTTCTTATGATGCTGCTACTAAAGAAGTGACTTCCTTTAAAGATAACCAATATATTGAACATGGCTCTGTCTTTAACGGTGAATCTTCAACAACTCTTGAAGGTTGGGATAATCCATCTTCTCCATACCTCTATTATGGTGGAGCAGGCTTGAAGATGTCAGATGGACACTTAGTCTTTACGGCTAATGGTGCCAATGCGGCTGGTCAACCAACGGTTTATTGGTTTGCCATCAACTCAAATGTAGGTCTTCCTAAAGAGCCAGGAGAAAAACCGAAAGAGCCAACAAAACCAACAGAACCAAAGGCTCCAACTCCACCAACACCAACAGTTGTGGAAGTGCCAGCAGAGCCAAGTAAACCTGAAGAACCTAAATCACCAACTCCGCCAACAGCACCTAACTACACTGTGATTACGGTCGATGTGGAGGAACCAAAAGCTCCAACTCCACCAAAAGCTCCAACCCCACCAACTCCTGAAGTCGTTCCAAATACGAATCCGGTGAAACCGGAAGCTGAAGTGAAATGGCATAAGAATAAAGTGGTAACGGAAACAGATATTCCAACCCCACCAACACCAGTTCCTCCAACTCCACCAACTCCATACAACCCACCTACACCAATTGTTCCACCTACACCAATCGTTCCACCAACTCCAGAGGTTCCAACCGAACCAACTCCTGAAGTTCCGGAACAGCCTGTACAACCTGCGCAACCACAAACACCTGCGCTTCCAAATACAGGTACAGAAAGCTCAACTGTAGCTGTTCTTGCAGGTGCGATGGCTGGATTGCTTGGATTGGGTCTTGCACGCAAGAAAAAGAAGATTAATTCTTGTTTCTTTCGTTCATTCATCTAAATAAAAAAGTCAGAAGGCAAGTCCTTCTGGCTTTTTGATGGGGTGATGACCAAATAGTTGAGAAAAAGAACAGAATAGTTTTTGAATAGGGAACGGAAATGGCTTTTATAGACAAAATCGTGTCGAAATGAAGCAGAATAGAAATGGATGACACAAGAAGAAGAGAATGAGGTATACTGGTGGTGTTCGAATGAAAGTTTATAGGACTCCGTTATATCTCTAATCATTCCAATTATACAGTTGCGATGGCTTTTTCATCTTTTGCACACATTACTTTTCCAAATGAATTTCATTTGAACGTATCAGTTATCAGGCAAGTGCTTCCACGGTTTTGAGGCGCTTGCCTTTCTATCTGTATCGCGATATAATAGGGTGTAAGAAATGAAAAGGAGTTTGTATGAAAAAGAAACCTATCTATCTTTACATCCTGTTATTTTTCTCTACGGTTGGAACCCTAACTTCAGCTGTTTCAACCTTTGGAGCTTCAAAGAGTTTTGAGTTGACAGATGATTTTGCGAAACAACTTGGTTTAACAACGGCTCAAGACAAGGCTGACTACGTGACATATTATGAGAAATCAGCCCAACTCAATCAGTCTCCATTAACCTTTTATTTGTTTCCCTGATTCTGATTGCCTTACTGGCAACTTTCTATTTCCTCTTTATGAAGCAGGATCTGTTAACAGCCCATTATACTTACATGGGGCAGATTTTATTAAGTCAAGCCTTCTCTTGCTATAATTATTTTGCAGGGCGTCCACTATTAGCTAGTTTTTCAACCCCGTCCCTTCGCCAACGATATCTGGCATCTTCGTCCATTGCTTTGTTACTCTTGACTGCTTTATCTCTTCTCTTCCTTGGGATTGTTTTGTATAAAACCTTGCGTTTGAGAAAAGCTCAAGCTACAGCATAATAGATGAGTGTGAATAGAGCTCTCTTAGAGGATAAGAGAGCTTCTTGATTGGAGAAAAAGATGAAAGTATCCTTTGTTTATATTAGCCTGAGCGGGAATACAGAGAGTTTTGTCCGCCGCTTAAGTGACTATTTGCTGGAAGCCCATCCAGGACTTGAAGTCGAGAAAGTTCATGTGAAAGACTTGGTCAAAGAGGGCCAGCCCTTCTTTGAAATGACCAATCCTTTTATCACTTTTTGCCAACCTATTTGGAGGGTGGAAATGGTGTTGACAATGGCGATGTGGAAATTTTGACGACAGATGTCGCGGATTTTATTGCTTATGGAGACAATGCCAGCAAGTGCTTAGGAGTGGTTGGATCAGGCAATCGGAATTTTAACAATCAATATTGTTTAACCGCTAAGCAATACAGCCAACGCTTTGGTTTCCTATGTTAGCCGATTTTGAAATGCGGGGATGTTGGGAGATATTAAAAAGTAGCTGCCATTGTAGAAGAGTTGTATCATCTTTAAAATAAAGAGAGTGGGACAGAAATCGGTAATTCGTTAGAATTCGATTTCGTCGTCCCACCTCCGCACAGTTGAGTAGGGCTGTAAAGCTGATGAAATCAGCGTAGTAGAGCCCACTCAACCACTGCGTCTTGCTCGACAATCCAAAAATAATTGAGAGGCTAGGACTTTTGTCCCAGCCTCTTATTTGTTGCGACTGAATAGAAGAGGAGTCACATTTTATATGACTCCTCTTCTATGGCTTATTTTAATTTTTCAGTGATTTCTTTAGCAAGTAGGAGCCCTAATCGATAGTCTTTATTGATGGCATGGATGACATCGTTGATATTGTCGGTCTCTTGGATTTTTTCCTTGATGCTATCTTTGAAAGCTTGATCTTTCAAGAGTTGCTCTTGTAAGAGCCGTTGTAGTTTTTCTCTTTCGTACTTGTTAAATAAAAGAGAACCACTAAACTGATGAGGATTAAGATGTAAACGGTTTGATTCATAGATTTCTCCTGTATATAAAGGATTTGAAAATGTAGAGAATGAAGGGTATTAGGCATGAGAAAAGGAGTGAGAAAGAACTAAATTGAATCGCATTTAGTTTCTCCTCTCACTCCCATAAGAGATGTTCTACTTATCAATCATTAGATAAGAAATTACATTTTCTCAGGGGCATCGACACCAAGTAAGCGAAGGGCTTCTTTTAAGACTACTGCTGTTGAGTAGCTAAGAGCAAGACGGCTTTCGCGTTCTGGGCTTTCATCCAAGATACGAGTGTGTGCATAGTATTTGTTGAAGGCTTGAGCCAAGTTGATAGCATATTTTGCGATCAAGGATGGATCATAGTTTTCAGCGGCACGTTTGACAACACGAGAGAAGTCTTGGAGAAGCTTGATGATTTCCCAGCTTTCAGGATCGCTCAAGCTGTAAGTTGCATCTGTAGATGGTGTGAAGTTGGCTTTGCGAAGGATGGATTGGATACGAGCGTAAGCATATTGAACGTAAGGTCCAGTTTCTCCTTCAAAGGATACCATGGCTTCGAGGTCGAAGTCATAACCATTGCGGCGGTCTGTCTTCAAGTCGTAGAATTTAACCGCACCAACACCGACTGCATGTGCCACTTCTTCCTTGTTTTCCAATTCAGGATTCTTTTCTTCGATCTGCGCTTTGGCACGAGAGATGGCTTCTTGAAGAGTTGGTTCGAGAAGGATGATATTTCCTTTACGAGTTGACAATTTTGGCGGTTTTTGTCACCAAACCAAAGTCAACGTGTACCATATCGTCGCTCCAGTCAAATCCCATTTTCTTCAGAACAGCTTTCAACTGACGGAAGTGGTTGGATTGTTCTTGACCTACAGCATAGATGTTTTTCACAAAGTTGTATGTCCGTGCACGGTAGATAGCGGTTGCGATATCACGAGTGATATAAAGAGTGGCACCGTCTGATTTTTGATCATAGCTGGTGGAAGGTTCACATCATCGAGCTCAACGATGCTAGCCCCTTTAGATTCTTTCAACAAGCCTTTGTCTTCAAGGATTTGAACCCCTTCATCCATCTTGTCGTTGTAGAAAGCTTCCCGTTTAAGCTATCAAACTCAACACCGAGGAGTTTGTAGATACGGTTGAATTCCACCAAGCTTTCGTCACGGAACCATTGCCACAATTCAGTTGCTTCTGGATCCCCATCTTCTAATTTTTTGAACCATTTACGTCCTTCTTCATCAAGCTCAGGATCGTTTTCGATTTCAGCGTTGATTCGAACGTAAAGTTTTAGCAATTCATCGATTGGGTTGGCTTCGACAGCTTCCTTGCTACCCCATTTTTGTAGGCCACCATCAAGAGACCGAACTGTTTACCCCAGTCACCCAAGTGGTTGATTTTAATCGTGTTGTAGCCCATTTTGCGGAAGATGTTTGAAAGAGCATCCCCGATAACGGTTGAACGCAAGTGACCAACTGAGAATGGTTTTGCGATATTTGGACTTGAAAGGTCGATGGTAATGTTTTGGCCGTGACCTTCGTCTTGTTGACCGTAGTCTGCCCCTGCTTCGATGACGGATTTGATTACCTGATCAGAGATCTTAGATTTGTCTAAGAAGAAGTTCACGTAAGGTCCAGTTGCAACGACTTTTTCGAAGGCACTTTGGTCGATCTTTTCAGCAATATCTGCAGCGATTGCTTGAGGAGCCTTGCGTTCCACTTTTGCAAGTGAGAAGGCTGGAAAAGCAATGTCACCAAGATCAGATGATTTTGGTTGTTCAAGCAAATTTAAAATAGCATCTTGGTCAAGAGAGTCAATCACTTTGGCCAATTCACTAGCAATGAGTTCTTTATTGTTCATATTAGCTCCTTAGTCCTTTTAACTATTATTTTAACACAATTCTGAGCGAATTTTCAATTTTTTTGGTATAATTTAAAGTATATTTATTCAAAAGTGGAGGTCCAATGAAAAAGACAGAACGTCACCTTTTGATTCAACAAATGATTCGAAATGAAAAATTGTCGACTCAAAAGAGATTCAGGATCGATTAGAAGCAAAAGGAATTGCTGTAACGCAAACAACTCTGTCACGAGATTTGCGAGATCTGGGTCTAGTCAAGGTGAAACGAAAAGACCAGTTGTATTATATTTTGCCAAATGAGCCTGAGGTGGCAGAGATTTATATTATGTTGTCCAGCCATGCCAAGTCGGTCTCACGAGCAGAATTCACTTTGGTTTTGCGGACAGAACTAGGAGAAGCAGCCCTCTTGGCCAATGGTGTAGATGAAATGTCAGATGAGCGTATTTTGGGAACAGTAGCAGGGGCCAATACCCTCTTGATTGTCTGCCGTGACCAAGAGGCAGCCATTGAAATTCAAAATGAAATTTTAGGGATGATGCAGTAATCAAGCCCCGTTGGAGAGAAGAGAGATGTCAAAAGGAGGAAGATAGTGAGCTATCTACTCCTGTTTTCATCTATGGGGCTTGCGTCAGAAAATGATGCAAGAGTAAGGAATAAAGAAGTATGGCAGTAGAGAAAATATCCCTGGAATGCAGCAGTATCTAGATATCAAAAAGACTATCCGGATGCCTTTTTGCTGTTTCGAATGGGAGATTTTACGAATTATTTTATGAAGATGCAGTGAATGCAGCTCAAATTTTAGAGATTTCCTTAACCTCACGGAATAAAAATGCAGAGAATCCGATTCCCATGGCAGGTGTTCCCTACCACTCGGCCCAGCAGTATATTGATGTTCTCATTGAACAGGGCTATAAGGTCGCGATTGCAGAACAAATGGAAGACCCCAAAGAAGCTAAGGGGTCGTTAAGCGGGAAGTCGTACAGGTGATTACGCCGGGTACAGTGGTGGATTCGACCAAGCCAGATAGTGAGAACAACTTCCTGGTTGCTTTGGATCGTTCAGGAAATGAGTATGGGCTAGCCTATATGGATCTGGTGACAGGGGAGTTTCAGGTGACGACTCTCAATGACTTTAGCATGGTTTGTGGAGAAATCCGCAATTTACGTGCGCGTGAGGTGGTCCTGGGTTACGAGCTGCCAGAACAGGAAGAGCGTGTGTTTGTTAGCCAGATGAATCTCTTGTTGTCACATGTAGAGACGGCGCTCGACGATGTTCAACTCTTAGGGGATCAGTTGAGTGAGCTAGAAAAGAAAACGGCTGGAAAACTTCTCCAGTATGTCCACCAGACACAAATGCGGGAATTGAGCCACCTCAAAAAAGCCCATCATTATGAGATTTGCGATTTCTTGCAGATGGACTTTGCGACCAAGGCTAGTCTTGATTTGACAGAGAATGCGCGAACTGGGAAGAAACATGGTAGCTTGTATTGGTATTTGGATGAAACCAAGACGGCCATGGGCGGTCGTTTGTTGCGGTCCTGGATTCAGAAGCCCTTAGTCGATTTGAAACGGATTCGAGAGCGCCAGGACATCATTCAGGTCTTTATGGATCATTTCTTTGAACGGAGCGATTTGATCGACAGCCTCAAAGGGGTCTATGACATTGAACGCTTAGCGAGTCGGGTTTCCTTTGGCAAGATCAACCCTAAGGATCTCTTGCAGCTAGGAGATACTCTGGGGCATGTGCCGACGATCAAGTCGATTCTACTGGGGATTGGTGATCCAGTCTTAGATGTCTTGATTGCACGCTTGGATGAACTTCCTGAGTTGCACCGCTTGATTACCTCAGCTATTGCTCCGGAAGCGTCTGCTGTTATTACGGAGGGAAATATCATCCGAACTGGGTTTGACGAGCAATTGGACCAGTACCGTGTCGTTCTTCGGGATGGTACTGGTTGGATTGCTGAGATTGAGGCCAAGGAGCGCGAAGCCAGCGGCATTACAGGTCTAAAAATCGATTACAACAAGAAGGATGGCTACTATTTCCATGTCACCAATTCTCAATTGAGTCACGTTCCTGCTCACTTTTTCCGCAAGGCGACCTTGAAAAATTCAGAACGCTTTGGTACGGAGGAATTGGCTCGCATCGAAGGAGATATGCTAGAGGCGCGTGAGAAGTCTGCTAATCTGGAATATACGATTTTTATGCGGATTCGGGAAGAAGTTGGCAAGTATATCCAACGTCTGCAACAATTAGCTCAGGCGATTGCAACGGTTGATGTTTTACAAAGTTTAGCCAGTGTTGCTGAGTCGCAACAGTTGAATCGCCCCTTTTTCATGAAGAGCGACGAATTGAAATCGACAAAGGTCGCCATCCGGTTGTCGAGAAAGTCATGGGCGCTCAGTCCTATATTCCTAATAGCATCTATATGGATGAAGAACGGGATATTCAGTTGATTACAGGGCCAAATATGAGCGGGAAATCTACCTATATGCGCCAATTGGCGATCATTGTGATTCTTGCGCAAATTGGCTCCTATGTTCCAGCGCAAAAGGCTGAGTTGCCAATCTTTGATGCGATTTATACCCGGATCGGAGCTGCCGATGACCTGGTATCGGGTCAGTCTACCTTTATGGTAGAAATGATGGAGGCCAATCACGCTATTCGCAAGGCAACGCCCCAGTCCTTGATTTTATTTGATGAGTTGGGACGGGGAACGGCGACCTATGATGGGATGGCCCTTGCCCAGTCCATCATCGAATACATCCACGATCGGACTGGTGCTAAGACCTTGTTTGCGACCCATTACCATGAGTTGACAGCTCTCTCAGAGACTCTGTCCCGTTTGGAAAATGTCCATGTCGCGACCTTGGAGCGAGATGGACAGGTTACCTTCTTGCACAAGATTGAACCCGGCCCAGCGGATAAGTCCTATGGGATTCACGTAGCAAAGATCGCTGGTTTGCCAGAAGAGTTGTTGAAGCGGGCGGATGCGATTTTGACCAAGCTCGAAGGACAAGCCCAGCAAGTACCGCTTGCGGATGCAACTCCTAAAAAGGAAGTGTCTTCGCAGGTTGCTGAACAAATGTCCCTCTTTGAGGAAGAAACAGAAAGTACAGTGATCACAGAATTGAAGAATCTGGATCTCTACAATATGACTCCCATGGAAGTCATGATGGCAGTCGCCGAATTGAAAAAGAAATTGTAAAGAAGATCCTCGTAATAGCGAGGATCTTTTGCTTAGTGGTTAGCAATGCTTTGGTTGATTTCTTGGACTTGTTTTTATAAAAATGATGGGAGACCAACCAGATGATCACGTAAACGAGGGTGAATTCGACAACGAGTGAGAGGTAAAATCCGAGTCGTGCTGGAAACCAGCCGGCCAAGGTAGCTAGGGAATAAACCCAAGTAACATGAGTAGGTAATGGCTCAGAGTAGCCCGTAAGAGGCTCCAGTCTTTTGAAAGAGGAGACTTCCGAAGCTAAAGAGGACCCCAATCGCACCCCAAACGAGGGCACAATAGAGCATGACCAGTGAGCCGTGAACATGATGCAAGAACATCCAGCGACCGACTGCAGAGTTGGGACTTAAGGGAAGGTACAACTCAGGTGAGAAGAGATAGGAAAAGAAGATGGATAGGATGAGCCTGATGAGAATCCCTTTCAGGGCGTCAGAAAAAGATTGTTTTAGCATGATAATTTCTCCTTAATGGCTTTTAAGTAACGACGGGAGGAGTAAGTCAGACTCCGTTTTTAAGATAGATTTGAACGGATCCTCCACTGGTAAAGTGCAGGTGATCGATTTCTTTTGTGTTGATAATTTCAGATTGGGAAATTTTGAGAAAGCAGGTCGGTAAGTCTTCAGATAGCTGATAGAGTGGTCCAGTCAGAATAAATTGATCTGTCATGGTCTCACCAATTACTTGCCGATTTTCAATGTAAAAACGTTGGAATAGCTGGCTTTCGATCAGGTAAGCTTCCCCATCCTTTTTGGCACGTAAGCGCCCTTTTTGATCCAATTCTTCCACAAAGTCACGGATTTTCTCTACACGCGCAGACAGTGCAGGTGCTGTGATCATCACTGCTTCTTCTTGGAAGTGGGAATCAATGTGTACTTCAACTTTCATAAGATCGTTTCTCCCTCCTTTGGGTAAAGTCGGTTGACCTGCTAGCCCGGCTCCTTCTTTACACTACTATTAAACACTTTTTCCAAAGGGAAGACAAGGAAATTTGTCTATGTGGTTGTTTTCTTTGCCTATGCGGTTTTTAAGGAAGAAGATGGGACTGGCCTCTATTTTTTAAGAAAGGGAGTCTTGTGGATCTGTGGTATAATAGAGCTACATGTATCGGTGAAAAAAAGGTAAAGGAGCAGACATGTCACAGATTATTGAATTGCCAGAAGTCCTAGCCAATCAGATTGCGGCAGGTGAAGTGATTGAACGACCTGCTAGCGTGGTCAAGGAATTGGTTGAAAACTCGATCGATGCTGGAGCTAGCCAGATCGTTGTTGAAATCGAAGAAGCAGGATTGAAGTCGATTCGGATTACAGACAATGGGGAAGGAATTGCGCACGATGAGGTCGCTTTGGCCCTCCGTCGACATGCGACCAGTAAGATCAAGAGTCAAGCGGATCTTTTTCGTATTCGAACGCTTGGTTTTCGTGGTGAGGCCATGCCTTCCATTGCTTCTGTCAGTATTCTAACCCTTCTAACGGCGCAAGAAGGAGCTGCCCACGGGACCAAATTGGTCGCAAAGGGTGGCGAAATTGAGGAGTTGGAGCCAGCGACAAGCCCTGTCGGGACCAAGATCACAGTGGAAGATCTCTTTTTAATACACCTGCTCGTCTCAAGTATTTAAAGAGCCAGCAGGCAGAGCTATCCCATATCGTGGATATTCTCAATCGCTTGAGCTTGGCCCATCCTGAGATTGCCTTTACCTTGATCAATGATGGAAAGAAATGACCAAAACAGCGGGGACGGGCAATCTCCGGCAAGCGATTGCGGGTGTCTATGGCCTCGCGTCTGCCAAGAAGATGGTGGCTATTGAAAATCGCGACCTAGATTTTGAAGTGACGGGCTTTGTGTCTTTGCCTGAATTGACTCGTGCCAATCGCAATTACATCAGTCTCTTTATCAACGGCCGTTACATCAAGAATTTCTTGCTCAATCGAGCTATTTTAGACGGCTACGGCAGTAAACTCATGGTGGGTCGCTTTCCACTTGCGATCATTAATATCCAGATCGACCCTTACTTAGCAGATGTCAATGTTCACCCTACCAAGCAAGAGGTTCGGATCTCCAAAGAACGAGAGCTGATGGCCTTGATTTCGCAAGCGATTGCGAATGCTTTGAAAGAGCAGGACCTAATTCCGGATGCTCTAGAAAATCTAGCCAAGTCGACCATTCGTCGAACAGAAAAGCCAGTACAGACGACCCTGCCTTTAAAGGAAAACCGCCTCTATTATGACCGAGAAAGTCAAGATTTCAAGCTTCGACCAGAGGTGGCAGATCCTCAACTGCCTCTGACAGATGAGGTAACTGCTGATTCTACAAGCCAAGAAAACCCAGTAGAAAAACCGACGAGCGCGATCAAGTTTGCGGAAAGAAAGGCTGCGGTCTATGATGAGCTGGATCACCCAGAGCTGGATCTGGCTAGTCTAGACAAGGCCTATGATAAGTTGGATGGGGAAGAACATTCGACCTTCCCAGAGTTGGAATATTTTGGTCAGATGCATGGAACCTATCTCTTTGCCCAAGGCAATGGAGGCCTATATATCATTGACCAGCACGCGGCCCAAGAGCGGGTCAAATACGAAGAATACCGGGAGAGTATCGGGGATGTGGACGGCAGTCAGCAACAACTGCTAGTGCCTTATATCTTTGAGTTCCCTACAGACGATCTGATCCGCCTGCAACAGCGCAAGCACCTCCTAGAGGAAGTGGGCGTCTACTTAGAAGAGTACGGAGCCAACCAGTTGATCTTGCGGGAGCATCCGATCTGGATGAAGGAGGAAGAGATCGAGTCGGGTATCTATGAAATGTGTGACATGCTCCTCTTGACCAAGGAAGTGTCCATCAAGAAATACCGGGCTGAATTGGCCATCATGATGTCCTGCAAACGCTCCATCAAGGCCAACCACACACTGGACGATTACTCTGCACGCGATCTGATCTATCAACTGTCCCAATGCGACAACCCTTATAACTGCCCTCATGGCCGTCCGGTCTTGGTCAACTTTACCAAGTCGGATATGGAAAAGATGTTCCGACGCATTCAGGAAAATCACACCAGTTTACGGAATTGGGCAAATACTAGACAAAGTCATATTAAAAACTTTCCTTAGGTGAGCACGGACGTCAGCGAACTTCTTCGAAGTTCCAAGACTAATTATTGAGCCTAAGGTCTCAATAATTCCGAGTGCCTGAAACGTTATTGTTTCAGGCACTTTTCTCACAGCGGAAAGTTTTGGTGTTTTTGAATCGATTTAAAAATTGGAACTCATTTTTATTTCTTTGCAGAATCGCTTAACTTATTTTACTTTAATCTAGTCTCAATTTTTTAATGAGTAGGTAAGACAGGCTACCAAGAATCATTTGGCTGACCAAAACCGTTCCCCAAACACCATTGAGTTGAAAGAGTAATGGGAGCAAGATAGCTAGGATAGGAATGAGTACCAACCCTTCTCCATAGGTCAGAATAGAAGAAAGATGATTTTTTCCAATCGCATTCACGAAACTAGTCGTTACTCGTGTAATAGCATAGAAAGGTAGAGAAGCAAGATAAAGTGGGATTGCAAGATGGAGAAGTTGACCTGCCTGAGCAGAAGTATTGAAAACGACAGGAATGATGGAAGACCCTAGCCAAGCCAAGCCAAAGATGAGGAATCCTACTGTAATGGCTGTTTGATAGGTCCATTTACGTACAAGGGTTACATTCTCTTGATGATTAGCACCGTATTGGAAGGAGATCAATGGTTGAGCCCCATCAGAAATTCCTTGAATCAACAGTTGTCCTACTGAAAAGATATAGCCAAGAACAGCAAAGCTAGCCACTGCAACAGTACCTCCGTGATGAGCCGCCTGCAGATTGAGGATGAGGGTTGTTAAAGCAGGGATAAAGCTGAGAGCAAATGGCGATAGACCAGCGCTCACAATTTTTGGACTCTTTCTGTCGATAATTTATAGGCAGATAGAGGGACACGGTTTGATTTGTTAAATAGGAGGTAAAGAATAGGCAAAAAGGCCATTCCTTGTCCGATCACACTAGCAATCGCTGCCCCAGCAACTCCGTAACCGAGGTAGAGTGTAAAAATACCGCTAAGACTTGTGTCTAAAACAAAGTTGAGAATCATCATGGCCATAGCAATCCAAGGTTTTCCTTGGTTTCGAAGCAAAGGATTAGTTCCTTGACCTGCGATTTGGAAGAGACTTCCGAGAGCGAGAATTTGAACATATTGGGTTGCCATCTCCAAAACAGCTCCCTTAGCACCTAGAAGTGCCAAAATAGGAGTCGCAAAAAGTAGAAGACAGTTGTTGTAAACAAGGCTGCCAAAAGAGCATAAGGAGCGTATTTCCTTGGAATTGTTGAGCCTTGTCTTCATTTCCAGCGCCTCTTTGAATCGACATGTGGATAGATCCGCCCATCCCGATACCGACACCGAGAGCTAGAATGATGGCTACGACAGGCCAAGCGATATTGATTGCAGCTAAGCCTTCATCGCCGACACTGTTTCCAATAAAAGTCCATCTATACTAACGTAGATTCCAGATAAAAAGAAGGCAATTATAGCTGGAATGATGGTTTTACGAAATTGTTTTTTAACATTGTTGAAATACCCTCTTTCAAAGTTTATAATACAATTATAAACCTTAAAGTTGGTTTAAGGTCAAGAGGGAAAATTAAAATTTTTGGAGAAATGTATGAACCAGCAAACTATCAAGGAAACTAGTCGGTTGCTCGGGCTTCCCCTCTACTATCAGGTATTGGGAAAAGTCAGGTCTTTGGAGTTAAAAAGAAATGAAGAGAATGATTATCGAAATTTTTGCTATGAGGATTTATTGACCTTGCTGGATATCCAGCTCTGTCGCGATTTGGATATTTCCATCAAAGATTTACGTCAAAGAGAAGAGTGGAAATTGCAGGATTGGCAAAATATTTATAAAGATAAATTAGAGGAAACGCAAGCTAAGATCAAAGAACTGGAGGCATTTCAGGCCAAACTGAGGAGAAAACAAGCCTTGGCCGACCAACTGCTAGCCATTGGAGAAGATCTGCTAGAGATAGAAGAATGCTCCTTTGACTATCCATACTTACTGAGAGACGATACAAGGAATCCAGATGTTTTTAGCCGCTATGTGGAAGACGAAAGTTTACATGGTTTTGTGATTAACCCACAAGATTCTAGAAATTTGGATTATGGTCTCTTCAGTCATTCTGTATCAGATGACTTGATTTGGAGAGCACAGGATCTAAAGGGCAAACTTTTCACAGCCGTTTACTGGCAACAGCGTAAAGGGGACCAGTCCAATTTAGAAAACCTGCTTTCACAACTCAAAAGTAAAGGATTGAAGGCTCAAACAATCGTGGGCCGCTATATGTTGTCAGCTGCTGATCAAGGATTTTTGCTGATTATTACCAAGTTTGGATAGAAGCTAAAGAATAAGGGAAGGCAATCTAAATAGGCTGAGCACTAGGTTTCATGAATGAGAAACGATGAAGCGCTGTGAATTTCGAATGCTCGATTGAAAATATGGTATACTAGAAAGGCAAAATTAGAACAATAAAGGAATCTTATGTACGAATACATTAAAGGAATCTTAACGAAAATCACCGCTAAATACATTGTGGTAGAAACAGCTGGGATCGGCTACCTTTGCATGTGGCTAATCCCTATGCCTACTCTGGCAAAATGAACCAAGAGGTGCAAGTCTATCTACACCAAGTGGTCCGGGAAGACGCCCACCTTCTTTATGGTTTTGAAACCGAAGAAGAGAAACAGCTCTTTTAAACTTGATCTCAGTCTCTGGGATTGGACCTGTCTCAGCTCTGGCTATCATTGCTGCGGATGACAATGCAGGCCTTGTCCAAGCCATCGAAAGCAAGAACATCACTTACTTGACCAAGTTTCCGAAGATCGGCAAGAAAACAGCCCAACAGATGGTCTTGGACCTAGAAGGTAAGATCAATCTTGATCTAGAAGATGCACCGGCTCAGTCCAAAGCCAAAGTTGCAGAAGAGAACCAAGCTCTTGAGGAAGCCATGGAAGCCATGTTGGCATTGGGCTACAAGGCAACGGAACTCAAGAAAATCAAGAAGTTCTTTGAAGGTACGACCGATACAGCAGAAAACTATATCAAGTCTGCCCTTAAGATGTTGGTGAAATAGGAGAAGTCTATGCCAAAACGCTGTGGCTGGGTCAAAATGAGCAACCCTCTC
Organism: Streptococcus sp. 2A/TPW/M5; assembly: GCA_036663675.1. Taxonomy (GTDB): domain Bacteria; phylum Bacillota; class Bacilli; order Lactobacillales; family Streptococcaceae; genus Streptococcus. Next base: position 621,680 of record JAYXUK010000001.1, read on the forward strand.
TATGTAGCCTACCATGATGAGGAATGGGAAGGCCCCTCCATGATGACCAGGCCCTTTTGAGTTACTCTGTATGGAGACCTATCAGGCTGGCCTATCTTGGGAAACGGTGCTCAATAAACGGCAGGCTTTCCGAGAATCTTTTCATGGTTACCACCTTCAAGCTGTTGCAGAGATGTCGGATGAGGAGTTGGAAACTTTGTTAGACAATCCAGCCATCATCCGAAATCGTGCTAAGATCTTTGCGACACGGGCCAACGCCCAGGCCTTTTACAAGTCCAGGAAGAATTTGGATCGTTTGATGCTTATCTTTGGTCTTTTGTCGATGGAAAAACTATCGTCAATGATGTCCCAGATTACCGGCAGGCTCCAGCGAAGACAGCTCTTTCTGAGAAGCTAGCCAAGGATCTCAAAAACGTGGTTTTAAGTTCACCGGACCAGTCGCAGTTTTATCCTTCTTACAAGCAGCAGGCCTGGTTGATGACCATGAGAATGATTGTGAATGGAAAAACGGTGATTAGTGAGTATAGGTAACTAGAGTATCTGAGAATATAGAAAAAAGCTGAGAAATTCATCTCAGCTTTATTTGTTATAGTCAAAGCGAATGACTTGCTCCGTTGCATCTACATGGGCGTGGACTCCAAAGGGGACAATTGCTCTTGGAGTTGCGTGTCCGACATTCAGATTATAGACAATTGGGATATTGCTGTCAATGATATCCAATAGTGCCTCTTTATAGTCGTCATAGAAAGTTTCATCCATAGGTTTTCCGACCAAGAGTCCACTGATGACCGCGAATATGCCCGTGTCCTTTAAAGTCTGCAACATTTTTTTGAAATCATCAGGTTCAGGCTTTTCTTCACTTGTTTCTAGCAAGAGGATCTTTCCTTCCCAGTCTGACAAGTCAGGGAAAAGTTTGTATTTTTGGCAGAGGTCTGTGCTATCTGCGTGTAGAGAGTTGTCAAAAATATCATAGAGAGACTCAAGACAACCACCGAGGATTTCTCCCTCAAATTGAGCATTGCCTTGTAACAAGTCAAAACCTGTATTTGCATGGCTGACACGAGGTGTTCCCAGAGCCTTGGGACTATAATCAGTCCGTTCCTCATACCAAACGTTATTAGGGCGGATTTCTGAGATTCTACCAGTCTCAATTAATTCTTTAAAGTAGTGGCGGCTATATGGCAACATTTCTTTGTCTAACTCACAAATGTCTGCTAAAAGGATTGCCCGTAAAAGTCTTGATTCCTAGTTTATGCAACATGAGATGGTTCATGGTTGTATCCGAGAAGCCAAGAAAAATCTTTTGTTTGATAACCTTTTGTAGTTGGTCATTTTCAAAAAGATAAGGTAGCAAGCGATAGGTATCGTTTCCACCGATGGCACATAGGATCATGTCGATACTATCATCAGAAAATGCCTGAATCAAATCCTCCGCACGAGCTTCAGGATGTTCTTTGATAAAGTCTAAGCCTTTTAGTGAATGAGGTAAAAGATAGGATTGAGTCCGAGGCCTTTGAGTCGTTGGACCCCAAGTCCACTTCGTGCTTGACAAAGTCCTCTCCGATAATCCCACTAGATAAACTTATAATACCAATAGTAGAAACCATATCTCATCCTCCTAGAAATAAATTGATGCTATTGTATCACAAAAGATAAGAGAAAGCTATGTGGGATTTCAGAAGAGTGCTTTTAAATCAAGAAAGTAGTAAAAAGCAACCACTCGATATGGTTGCTTCAGAATATAGATAAGCTCTATCAACAATAGAAAATAGCCCTTTAGAAGTTGATCACCACATAGTTAAAAGTCTTAGGAATGTTGATGTAATAGTGTTTCTAAGAATTTTTTACTTTATACTCTAAAGAAAAAGATTGAAGAAAGTTGTCCAAAATGGACTTTATCTTCAATCTGTTTTTAAATAATTTAGGAAATTGTGTTAAAATGAAATGAAAATTACGAATAGTATAAGTGGGAGGCACCATGAAGGCGGAAATTATTGCAGTGGGAACCGAAATTCTCACAGGACAGATTGTGAACACCAATGCTCAATTCTTGTCTGAAAAATTAGCTAGTTTAGGGATTGATGTCTATTATCATGTGGCGGTAGGAGACAATGAAGGTCGTCTCTTCTCGACCATTGAGACAGCTTCAAAGCGCAGCGATTTGGTGATTTTGTGCGGTGGACTTGGTCCAACAGAGGATGATTTGACCAAGCAAACCCTTGCTAAGTTTTTAGGGAAAGAACTGGTTTTTGATCCGACAGCGCTTGCCAAACTCGACACCTTCTTTGCGAGTCGCCCTGATTATGTCCGGACGCCCAATAATGAGCGACAAGCACAAATGATCGCTGGATCAATCCCCTTCAAAACCGTACAGGTCTCGCGGTTGGAGGTTTGATTGAAGTCGACAATGTGACCTATGTCGTTCTACCTGGGCCGCCAAGTGAGTTAAAACCCATGGTCAATGAACAATTGGTGCCTCATTTGACGACAGGGGAACAGCTCTTTTCAAGAGTTTTGCGCTTCTTTGGGATTGGGGAAAGCCAGCTGGTTACGATTTTAGCCGATATCATTGAAGAACAGAGCGATCCGACGGTAGCTCCTTATGCCAAGACAGGAGAAGTGACCTTACGTCTGTCTACAAAGGCGAAAGATCAGGCAGAAGCGGATGCTAAGCTCGATGTCTTAGAAAAGGAAATCTTATCACGTCACACCCTGGATCATCAACCCTTGCAAGAGTTGTTTTACGGTTATGGAGATGACAATTCGATGGCCAAGGTGGCCTTTGATCTCTTGAAACGGACTGGTAAGACCATTACAGCTGCAGAAAGCCTGACGGCTGGCCTCTTCCAAGCGACTTTGGCAGATTTTTCAGGGGCGTCTAGAATCTTTGCGGGTGGTTTTGTCACCTATAGTCTGGAAGAAAAAGCAAGATGTTGTCTATTCCAGCTCAAGAGTTAGAGCAACATGGAGTGGTGTCTCATTTTACAGCTCAAGCTATGGCGTCACAGGCCCGTAAGTTAACAGGATCCGATTATGGTGTTAGCCTGACCGGAGTTGCGGGGCCAGATAGTCTAGAAGGGCACCCAGCAGGGACTGTCTTTATCGGACTTGCGACTCCAAATGGAGTGGATAGTGTCCAAGTCAATATCGCCGGACGTAGCCGGACGGATGTCCGCGAAATTGCAGTTCTTCATGCCTTTAATTTGGTGCGCTTGGCTGTATTAAATGGTGAAAATTTGGTATAATGAAGTTTGTGCTAAATGAAGAATAATTCTAAAAATGGATAGGAAATGTGCCTTTCAAATGACGGAAAGCGTCGGTGAGTTGCATGCATTTCCTGTATAGCAAAAAATAGGAGAAAAGAATGGCGAAAAAACAGAAAAAATTAGATGACATCTCTAAGAAATTTGGAGATGAGCGTGAAAAGCGCTTAATGATGCCCTGAAGTTGATCGAAAAGGATTTTGGTAAAGGATCGATCATGCGTTTGGGCGAACGTGCAGAGCAAAAAGTTCAAGTCATGAGCTCTGGTTCCTTGGCGCTTGATATTGCCTTGGGTGCTGGTGGTTATCCAAAAGGTCGGATCATCGAAATCTATGGCCCAGAATCATCTGGTAAAACAACTGTTGCCCTCCATGCAGTAGCGCAAGCACAGAAAGAAGGAGGCATTGCTGCCTTTATCGATGCCGAGCATGCCTTGGATCCATCTTATGCAGCAGCTCTCGGAGTCAATATCGATGAACTCCTCTTGTCTCAACCAGACTCAGGGGAACAAGGGCTTGAAATTGCTGGTAAATTGATCGACTCTGGTGCGGTTGATTTGGTGGTTGTCGACTCTGTTGCGGCCTTGGTACCTCGTGCGGAAATCGATGGAGATATCGGGGATAGCCACGTTGGTTTGCAAGCTCGGATGATGAGCCAAGCGATGCGTAAACTCGGAGCTTCGATCAATAAGACCAAGACCATTGCCATCTTTATCAACCAATTGCGTGAAAAAGTTGGGGTCATGTTTGGGAACCCTGAAACCACACCTGGTGGTCGTGCCCTGAAATTCTATGCTTCGGTTCGTTTAGATGTCCGTGGAAACACTCAAATCAAGGGGACTGGGGACCAAAAGATACCAACGTTGGTAAGGAAACCAAGATCAAGGTTGTGAAGAACAAGGTAGCTCCACCGTTCAAAGAAGCCATGGTCGAAATCATGTACGGGGAAGGAATTTCACGTACAGGTGAATTGGTGAAGATTGCAACAGATTTGGATATCATCCAAAAAGCGGGTGCGTGGTACTCCTATAATGGCGAAAAAATTGGTCAAGGATCTGAAAATGCTAAGAAATTCTTGGCTGACCACCCAGAAATTTTTGACGAAATCGACCACAAGGTTCGGGTTCATTTTGGTTTGATCGAAGAAGACGAAGCAGTGAAAACCCTTGATAAAACTGAAGAAGCAGCTCCTGTCGTAGAAGAAGTAACTCTAGATTTAGATGACGCGATTGAAATTGAAGATTAATTTTTTTCAAAATAGGTCGCTAGACTGATGGTTTTTGTGTTATAATTTAATACGATAGTATTATCGTGTAGCGAAAGGAGTGCATGCATGATTAAAATTTATACAGTGTCAAGTTGCACCAGCTGTAAAAAAGCAAAGACTTGGCTAAACGCTCACCAGCTAACTTATAAAGAACAAAACCTCGGTAAGGAAGGAATCACCAAAGAAGAATTATTGGATATCCTTACAAAGACTGAAAATGGAGTGGCAAGTATTGTCTCTTCAAAAAATCGATACGCTAAAAATCTAGGAGTGGACATCGAAGACTTGAGTGTCAATGAAGTCATTGACATCATCATGGAAACACCTCGTATTCTTAAAAGTCCGATCTTGGTAGATGACAAACGTCTCCAAGTGGGCTACAAAGAAGACGATATTCGTGCCTTCTTGCCACGATCAGTTCGAAATGTAGAAAATGCAGAAGCGCGGATGCGTGCAGCTCTTTAAAGTGATTGAAAATCAGAAACAATTTGTTTCTGATTTTTTCTTTAAAAATCGAAATGGAAAGCAGTTTACTGCGCCATTTTACCAAATCTATGATACAATGTTTTAGAAAACAATAACTAGTAAGGAATGGAAAATGAAAAGAAAAATCTTCTTATTGGGTGCGCTTGTCTTGTGTTTGACGGGATGCGGTCAAAAAAGCAAGTGAAAACGCCAACCTCAAGTGAGCAAAAAGCAATTAAAGCGAAAGCAGAACAGCTGCAAAAGGATAATAAGAGTATCTTGCAAAGGCTGAAGAAAATCAAGTAGTTACAAGAACCTTTGTTTTTCCAAAAGATGACAAGGGGACACAACAGACGCAAATCGTCACCTATGTGGGGAACACCTTTAAAAATTGGAAACTATCAATGTGACGGCGACCGATGAGGAGTTAAAAAGGGATCCAACAGGTTGGAGTCGAAGAAGCGCAAAAGCAATTAAGAGAATCTTTTAACAAGGATGATGCCTTTAAGGAAGCTTTGACAGTACCAGGTTTCACAGCTGATTTGACCTTGGAAAATGAAAATGAATACAAGGTGACCATCACCTATGATTTTGAAGCGATGGATGTGAAGAAGGCTGAAGGCATGACTTACTTCAAAAACAATCACTTACCAGAGTTGTTGAAGTTGACACCGAGTCAATTTGCGGATAATCTTATCAATGCTGGAGCAAGTGAGCAAAAATAAAAAAATAGTTTAGCTAAAATAGCTCAAAAATGCTTGAAAAGCTGTAAAATCAAGGGCTTGACCATTGTGGAAAACCCTTGATTATGGTATAATAGTAGTATTCTAAGGAAAGAGGGTGTTCTTGTGGGATTTACAGATGAGACAGTACGTTTTAATCTTGATGATTCAAATCGTAAGGAAATTAGCGAGACCTTGAAAGATGTATACTTGTCACTGGATGAAAAAGGCTACAATCCAATTAATCAAATCGTAGGATACGTACTCAGTGGTGATCCTGCCTATGTACCTCGTTATAATAATGCACGGAACCAAATTCGTAAATATGAACGTGACGAGATCGTGGAAGAATTGGTACGTTATTATTTGAAAGGGCAAGGAATAGACCTCTAATGAGAATTATGGGATTGGATGTCGGTTCAAAGACCGTCGGGGTTGCTGTGAGTGATCCTCTTGGTTTTACAGCTCAGGGTCTTGAAATCATTCAAATTGATGAGGACAAAAAGGAATTTGGCTTAGAACGATTAGCCGAATTAGTAGCTCAATACAAGGTAGACCGGTTTGTTGTAGGCTTGCCGAAAAACATGAACAACACAAGCGGACCGCGTGTGGAAGCCAGTCAGGCCTATGGCACGATGATTGCTGAAAAGTTTGGTTTGCCAGTCGACTACCAAGACGAACGGTTGACAACAGTTGCTGCAGAGCGGATGTTGATTGAGCAAGCAGACGTTAGCCGTAGCAAACGCAAAAAGTTATTGATAAGTTAGCGGCGCAGCTCATTTTACAAAATTATTTAGATCGTAATTTTTAGAAAGAAAACGAGGAAGAATAGTATGGCACATGATCATAACCACGACCATGAAGAACGTGAATTAATCACATTGGTGGATGAACAAGGAAATGAAACCTTGTTTGAAATTCTTTTGACCATCGATGGCAAAGAAGAGTTTGGAAAGAACTATGTCCTTTTGATCCCTGCAAATGCAGAAGAAGATGAAAATGGCGAAGTTGAAATTCAAGCTTATTCATTTACAGAAAACGAAGACGGAACAGAAGGCGACCTTCAACCAATCCCAGAAGACTCAGATGCAGAATGGGATATGATCGAAGAAGTCTTCAACAGCTTTATGGAGGAGTAAAACGTCCGGGGACGTTTTAGCCCTGCTCCAAGAAATAAGAAAAGCAGGAAGTCCGGGGACGTTTTTAGCCTTGCGCTAGAAAGCAAGATCGCAAGTAAGTCCAATGGACTTGTTGTAAAGATGAACGGAAAGAATAACTACAAAGAAAGGAGCGCAAACGTCAGAAGAGGTTTTGTCGCTTTTTTCTTTTAGGAGGAAGATGTGAATAAGATTGAGCAATGGATAAATAGTCGGATCGGTCTGAATTTCCGATCAGGACTGGATCGTATGGAGCAGGCGGTGAGCCTTTTAGGGAGACCGGATAAAGCTTATCCGATCCTTCATGTGACAGGAACCAATGGGAAGGGATCGACGATCGCCTTTATGCGCCAATTGTTGATGGCTCATGGGAAGAAAGTTGGAACCTTTACTTCTCCTCATATGATCAGTATCCATGATCGGATTTGTATTGGGGATCAGCCAATTTCAGATGAAGATTTCACTCGGATTGGTCAAGAGGTGCAGCAGATGGAGCAGACCCTACTCCAAACCCAGGACCAACTCTCTTATTTTGAGATTATCTGCCTCATGGCCCTCTTGTATTTTAAGGAACAAGCTGTGGACGTGGTCTTATTGGAAGTAGGTATTGGTGGGCTTCTCGATACCACCAATGTAGTGACAGGAGAGATTGCAGTGATCACTTCGGTTGGCCTGGATCACCAAGAAACGCTGGGAGGGACGCTTGCGGCAATCGCCCAGCAGAAGGCGGGGATTTTTAAACAAGGTAAGAAAGCAGTGGTGGGCCCCTTATCTGATGAAGCTGCAGCCGTTTGTCATGAAAAAGCGGAGCAGTTGGATGTGGAGCTTCATGCCTTTCATAAAGATTTTGGCTTAGAGCAGAATCATTTTTGGAATGAAAGTGTGGAGCTTGACTTGCCCTCTCTTGGCTTGAAAGGCGATTACCAACGGGAAAATGCTGCAGTAGCTTTAGAGGCCTTTCTCCTTTATATGAAAGGCGCGCATCAAGAAGTAGATAAAGAGCAAATCAAGCAAGCTTTACAGGAGACACGTTGGCCGGGACGTCTAGAGTTGTTTGGTGACCAGGTATATCTGGATGGCGCCCATAACCCTCACGCCATGCGACGTTTGATTGAGTTTGCAAAAGCTTAGCCGGGAAACGCGTGAAGATTTTATTTGGAGCTCTTAAGCGAAAAGATTATAGTGGGATGCTCGAAACGCTTCAAACTGGTTTGCCAGAATCTGAATTGATTTTGACGACCTTCCATTACGGAGAAGTAGTGGCACAGGGTGACCGCCAAGACCTGCCCTATGTGGCGGACTACAAGGCCTATATCAAAGAATTTATGGATCAGAGTCGTCCAGATGAAGTCTTATTTGTGACAGGATCTTTGTATTTTATTGCAGAAGTAAGGGCATTTTTATTAGAGGGTTAAACAATTGACCTAAAGACTTTCTTGGCGTATACTGGTGGTAGATAGATACGACGAAGGAGAAAGGAGTCGATTTTAATGAAAAAATCATGTCTATACTGACCTTGGCGGTGGCCCTTTTCCTGACTGCTTGTAGCCAGCACGAACAACAGCAAAAGTCTCGAGTAGCGCTAGCTCAAATTCATCTGAGACAGTGGCTTCGACCAATGAAAAGCCAGAGCAAGGTGTGTCCATAGATGGAAGCTATCGGGGACAGGATGAGGAGAATACAATTCTACTGGTTGTGACGGGTCAAAAAGGCACATTTACAGTGCAAGACGCTGATGGAGAAGAAGAGAGAAAAGAGGTCAGTATTGATCCTGTCAATCAATCCATGCGTATAGGGGATGAGCCTTATCGCTATCGGATCGAAGGAGATCAGTTATCGCTAGAAGACTTGGAACAGGCAGAGGATGATCAAGGAATTATCGTTCTGACTAAGCAATAAGAGATAAAATATGAGAGGCTAAAGACGGATCTTTAGTCTCTTTGTTTGTCTAGAAGGAATTTGGTTGGTCGTTGCATCGAGTAAAAAGAATTGGTATACTAGTAGAAAGAAAAAGGAGGATGCTGTGACCTTTCGAAAATTACGTCTTTTAATGTCCAAGTATGGATTTAGCATTTTGTTTATGGGCTTCGAACTATGGCTATCCTTTGCGGCCTTCTTTTGGCTCAATAAATGGTTCCCGCATTGGCTATCAGTTGCGGTCATTGGGATCTTATATGTGTCGACGATCCTAGCTATTGTTAACCGCAATACCCTCCTGAAAATAAGGTGACTTGGCTCTTGATTGCGGTCATTCCTGTCTTTGGATCGCTCTTATACCTCATGTTTGGCGAGCGGCGTTTGTCCAAGAAGGAAATGATCCAGCTGAAAAATATGGAATCCATGAAGTTTAGAGAGGATAACAGCCAGCAATTACGTAAGGAGCTCAAGCAAGAAAGCAAAGCAGTCTATGGCTTGGTTAAGTCTATTTTATCCATGGACCACAACGCGGATCTCTACAATGGGACTGCGTCAACCTTTTATCCTCTAGGAGAGGACATGTATGCGCAACTACTAGAGGATCTGCGAGCAGCGAAAAATTTATCTTTATCGAGTTTTACATCATTGACGAGGGCTTGATGTGGAACAGTATCTTAGAGATTTTAGAGCAGAAAGTGAAAGAGGGGTTGAAGTTAAACTCCTTTATGATGATATCGGCTGTATGGCGACTTTGGCTGGAAACTATACCAAACGATTGAGAAAAATGGGGATTGATGCCCATAAATTTAACAAGGTGATCCCCGCTTAACGGTAGCTTATAATAACCGAGACCACCGAAAGATTCTGGTCATTGATGGGCAAATCGGCTATACAGGTGGGGTCAATCTGGCAGACGAGTATATCAACCATATTGAGCGGTTTGGTCACTGGAAGGACAGTGCTATCCGCTTGGATGGACGGGCTGTTAAGGCCTTGACCCGACTTTTTCTCATGAACTGGTACATCAACCGTGGGGAAATCGAGGATTTTGACCGTTACCATATTGAAAACAAGGCGGTCGAAGGTGAAGGACTATACATTCCCTATGGAAGCGGTCCTAAACCGATTTACAAGTCGCAGGTTGGAAAGACGGTCTATCAAAATATGATCAACCAGGCGACAGATTACGTCTATATCACGACTCCTTACTTGATCATCGATTATGATTTGACAGAGGATATCCGCAATGCAGCCCTTCGTGGGGTGGATGTTCGCATCGTGACTCCGCATATTCCAGATAAAAAATTGATCCAAATCGTTACGCGTGGGGCTTATTTAGATTTGATGGATGCAGGAGTGAAGATCTATGAGTACACACCTGGATTTGTCCACAGCAAGCAAGTCCTAGCAGATGATGAAATGGCGGTTGTGGGATCGATTAACTTTGACTACCGTAGTCTGGTCCATCACTATGAAAATGCGGTCTGGATGTATCAAACGCCTGCTCTGAAAGAGATTCGAGCGGACTTTGACCACATCTTTGAAGTGTCTCAAGAGATCACTGAAGATACCTTCCGCTTTACATGGCACCAAAGTTTGATCAAGGAAATTATGCAATTATTCGCACCGATGTTGTAACAAGTGTGTGAAAACAGAGAAAAGAGTCAGAAGCTGAGAGGCCTGACTCTTTTACCTATCACTATGTGACAAGAGGCTGACAGGGTCGGCAGAATTTGGTATACTAGAGAAGATGATGAGCTTTTTCTAAAAGGAAAAGCAGAGGAATAGTGAAGAAAAGGAAAAAGAATGAGCGAAAAAGAGCAAGAAATGACTTCGAAAAATTAGGGCTTCACGTGGGGATAGTTTCCAGGATACACGTGAAATTCGCGAAGTGCTAGACAAGTCGGTCTTTCGCGAAGAAGAGCCTACGCATAGTCAGCAGATAGAAGTCTTAGAGGAGCCGGTCGCGTTGGATACATCTGAGTCAATTAGTGATGTGGAGCCAGCAGTGGAAGCAGAGCTAGAACCAGTAACAGAGCCTGAGCAAGAACCGGAACAGGAACCAGAGCAACCGCTCAGTCGGATGAGTCGCCGTTCTCGTAAATCGGGAGTTGAAGCGACAAAAGCGGAAGCATCTAAAGTAGAAGAGGATACGGAAGAGCTAGAAACGGATGTGGCAGTTGAGCCGATCCGTCGTCAATCCAAGCGTCCAGTGCCTCTAACGATTCCTTTTGTGTTGAGTCTTTTGATTAGTTTACTGCATGTCGGCGTGCCATTTTTAACCCGTTTTGCAACCGATCAGCAATCTCAAAACTTGTATGCTGGCTGGGCAATGACCAAAGGTCAAGTCCCGTTTGGTGATTTTTACGGAACCAATGGTCTCCTCTATTATGCGATCAACTGGTTGGGAAGCTTGGCGGGTGGACATTGGATCTTGATGCTCCTCCAAGCGATTGCCCTCTTCTTTGCGGGTACTTATCTCTACCGTGTTGTGCGCCTGTTGGTGTCTGATAAAGATACAGCCAAGAATGTCCAGTTACTCTTTTATTTCTTGGTGCTAGGCCTTGGTTTTGGAGGGACTTATGTGACCTTCTTTAGCCTTCCAATCCTATTTGCCAGCATGAATTTCATTTTGGCTTATCTGATTGGGCATCGTAAGGACGAAGGCTTTATTCTTTACGGTGCGATTGCGGCCGTGGCTTTCTTGATTGATCCGATGACCAGTGCCCTGTTTTATTTATTGGCCTTCCTTGGTTTAACAGCCTTTAATATCAAGCAGAAGAGATGGGCGCGTGGCTTTTATCAACTGTTGGCAGCTCTCCTTGGTTTTTCACTCGTCTTTTATCCAATTGGCTATATCACCGTTTTGAATCAGACTTTTGGTTATGCCATTAACCAAGTGACCTATGTCTTTAATGCCTTGAATTTCACCAATGGACAGACCTTCAGTAACGTCATTTATTACGGACTGTTGGCGCTCGCCTTTGGTCTGGTCTCTGCCTTCTTGATGTCCTTTACCAAGCAAAGTAGCAGTGCTCGCCGAATCTTCCGCTTTATAGGATGGGCAGGTAGCCTGGTAGTCCTCATCGTGTCGATTGGTCTTCCTGAACAGGAGCTTACCAATTGTTACCGATGTTGCCATTTGTTCTTCCTTTGTTTGCGATTTGGTTCTCACGAGATGGGGAAGAAAACGATGGGATCGAGCGTCGTGGTCGGAAGAAGAAAAACAAGGAAGTTTGGGCTACTTACTTTACGAGCCAAGTTTTCTTACCACTAGTAGCCCTTATCTATCTGTTGGCGAATCCAGTGGTTCAAGATCTGGTGCTTCAGTCTGGTCAATCCAGTGAACGGAGCGCTATTGCTAGCTACATTCATAACCATAGCAAGGGCAAAGATACCATCTATGCTTGGGATACGACAGCTATTCTCTATCAAGAAAGCGATCGTTTGGCAGCTTCTGCCTTATTGACCCCGACTTCTTATCTGGGGATTAATGAAAACCGGACAAATGTAACCCAACAAATCGATCGGTCTGAACCCAAGTATATTGTGGTCAACAATCAGGTAGAATTGACCTCCAAAATGAAGGACTTGCTCAAAGAAAATTATCGTCTCGTTGAGAAGAAATACCGTCATTTCAAACTCTATCAACGCTCTTAAGAAAATCAATATCTTGTGCTTTAGAAAGTTTTTTATAAAATTTTCCACAAGATATTGATTTTTATTTTTGGAGTGGTATAATACAACTTGTATGTAAATAAATGAAGAGAGGCATGTTTGGTATGATCACCTTGAGAGAAGAAAACTGAGAATGGCCCCGGATATTTTTGTTGAAAAACGAGATGGCCGTCGTGTTCCATTCGATGTTGAAAAAATTTATAAAGCCTTGTTGAAGGCAACAGAAGAAGTGACTTCTCTCACTCCCGTGATGGAAGCCAAACTAGAAGCCATTGTCGATCGTGTGATCGCAGAGATTTTGGAACGTTTTCCAAATGGCGTGAAGATCTATGAGATTCAAAATGTCGTTGAGCATGAATTGCTTCAAGCTAATGAATATGCGATTGCAGAGAGCTACATTACTTATCGCACCCAGCGTGATTTTGAGCGCTCAAAAGCGACGGATATCAACTTTACGATTGGCAAACTCCTCAATAAGGACCAAGCCGTCGTCAATGAAAACGCCAATAAGGACAGTGATGTCTTTAACACGCAACGGGACTTGACGGCAGGAATCGTTGGTAAGTCTATTGGTCTTAAAATGTTGCCCAAACACGTAGCCAATGCTCACCAAAAGGGGACATCCACTACCATGATTTGGACTATAGCCCTTATACACCGATGACCAACTGCTGTTTGATCGATTTTGAAGGCATGCTCAGAAATGGCTTCAAAATCGGGAATGCAGAAGTCGAAAGTCCTAAGTCTATCCAAACTGCAACGGCACAAATCTCGCAGATTATTGCCAATGTAGCCTCTAGTCAGTATGGTGGCTGTTCAGCAGACCGGATCGATGAAGTCTTGGCCCCTTATGCAGAAAAGAACTACCAAAAACACTTAGCGGATGCCAAAGAGTGGGTACTCCTGAAAAGCAAGAGGACTATGCTTGGAGTAAGACTCAAAAAGACATCTATGATGCCATGCAATCGCTAGAATATGAGATCAATACCCTCTTTACTTCAAACGGGCAAACTCCTTTCACTTCGCTTGGTTTTGGTCTTGGAACCAAGCGCTTCGAACGGAAATCCAAAAGGCGATTCTGGAAATTCGAATCAAGGGACTTGGATCAGAACACCGAACCGCTATTTTTCCAAAATTGATCTTTACCCTCAAGCGGGGACTCAATCTGGAGCCTGGAACGCCTAACTATGATATCAAACAATTGGCCTTGGAATGTGCTACGAAACGCATGTATCCAGATGTCCTCTCTTATGACAAGATTGTCGAATTGACAGGCTCCTTCAAGGTGCCCATGGGATGTCGTTCGTTCCTTCAAGGGTGGAAGGACGAGAATGGTGTGGAAGTCAATTCTGGCCGGATGAATCTGGGAGTTGTGACGGTGAATCTGCCTCGAATTGCCTTGGAATCTGGCGGAGACAAGGAGAAATTCTGGCAAATCTTTAATGAACGGATGAACATCGCTGAAGATGCCTTGGTTTACCGAGTGGAACGTACCAAAGAAGCGATACCAGCCAATGCACCGATTCTCTACCAATATGGCGCTTTCGGGAAACGCTTGGGCAAATATGACCAGGTAGATCAGCTCTTTCGTCATCGCAGAGCAACCGTTTCTCTTGGCTATATCGGACTCTATGAAGTTGCAACCGTCTTTTATGGTCCAAATTGGGAACACAATCCAGAAGCCAAACAATTCACGATCGATATCATCAAGGATATGAAAATGCGCGTGGAAGAATGGTCTGACCAGTATGATTACCACTTCTCAATCTATTCGACACCGTCAGAAAGCTTGACAGACCGCTTCTGTCGCCTGGATACGGAGAAATTTGGTAAGGTTCCGGATATCACAGACAAGGAATACTACACCAATAGTTTCCACTACGATGTTCGTAAGAACCCAACGCCATTTGAGAAGTTGGATTTTGAAAAATTTATCCAGAAGCAGGGGCGTCTGGTGGCTTTATCCACTATTGTGAATACCCTGTGCTCCAACAAAATCCAAAAGCCCTTGAAGCGGTTTGGGATTATGCCTATGACCGGGTCGGTTATCTCGGGACTAATACGCCGATTGACCGTTGTTACAAGTGTGATTTTGAAGGAGATTTCACGCCGACTGAGCGCGGATTTGCTTGTCCAAACTGTGGCAATAGCGATCCGAAAACGGTCGATGTGGTCAAACGGACCTGTGGTTATCTAGGAAACCCTCAAGCTCGTCCGATGGTCAATGGCCGTCACAAGGAAATCGCTGCGCGTGTCAAACACATGAATGGATCCACCATCAAATCATCTGGACACCAAGTGACAGATTAGAAAAGGACATTATGGGAAAATACCAATTAGATGATAAGGGCAAGGCTCAGGTGCAACGATTCCACGAGAAGCATTCAACAGGTGGAGTCAATAAAAAGACCGAGTAGCAAGCCTGAGAGAACAATTTTTAAATAAAAATAAGAAAAAGTGAGAGTCCGCTCTCGCTTTTCTCTTAGTTGGAGGTAAAGATGATACTACGCAGGCCAACATTGGCAGATAAAGAAACAGTTTTAGAGATGATGGCAGAGTTTGAAGAGACCCAATCGGCTCATGACGGTGGCTTTTGGGATGATGAGAACTTTGATTATGAGGAGTGGCTAGAAACTAGCCATAATAAAGAAATGGGAATAGGATTGCCGGAAAATCGTGTTCCATCAATTCAGTTCGTATTGTTTGATAAATCAGGCCATGCTTTAGGTTTTTTGAATCTGCGATTGAGACTGAATGAGGGGCTGCTGAATTATGCTGGCCACATTGGCTACTCCATCCGTCCCTCTGAAAGAGGTAAGGGCTATGCAAAAGAAGCTCTTCATCAAGGTCTGCAAGTGGCTAAAGAAAAGAACATTCATCGTGCTCTGGTGACTTGTAGCACGGAAAATCCTGCCAGCAGAGCTGTTATTTTAGCTAATGGTGGGGAGTTGGAGGATGTTCGAAATGGGACGGAGCGCTATTGGATAGAGTTGGAGTAGAAGGATGACATGGAATACACCAAAACCAGGCGAGTGGAAGAGTGAAGAACTGAGTCAAGGGCGCATCATAGATTACAAGGCCTTTAACTTTGTGGATGGAGAAGGAGTGCGCAACTCCCTTTATGTGGCTGGCTGTATGTTTCACTGTGAGGGTTGTTACAATGTAGCGACCTGGTCCTTTAATGCAGGAATTCCCTATACCAAAGAGTTAGAAGAGCAGATCATGGAAGATCTTGCCCAACCCTATGTTCAAGGTTTAACCTTGCTAGGAGGAGAGCCATTTCTTAATACAGGTATTCTTTTACCCCTTGTAAAACGTATTCGGAAAGAATTGCCGGGAAAAGACATCTGGTCTTGGACGGGCTATACTTGGGAAGAAATGATGTTAGAAACGCCTGATAAACTGGAGCTCTTGTCGCTGATTGATATCCTGGTCGATGGACGGTATGATAAAAGCAAGCGCAACCTCATGTTGCAGTTCCGTGGGTCTTCCAACCAGCGGATTATTGATGTTCAAAAATCATTGAAAGAAGGAAAGGTTGTCATCTGGGACAAGCTCAATGATGGCAAGGAAAGTTTTGAGCAAGTCAAGCGGGATGATCTTTTGTAGATCTTCACAAACCGGTTTTTTCACCCGGTTCAGATTGAAGACAAAGTCATCTTAGAAACTTCCCTTAGGTGAGTACGGACGTCAGCGAACTTCGAAGAAGTTCCATGACTTAGTTTTGAACCTAAAGTTTCAAAACTTCCGAGCGCTAGAAACAATAGTGTTTCTAGCGCTTTTCTCACGGCGGAAAGTTTCAGTAGATGATTGAATAAGACTAAAAAGTATCTCATTTTAATTTGTTAGGCATCCATTAACTTGTTTGATGTAAAAAACAGCTTGTCTACATTCTCAAACCGGGTATTTCACCCGGTTTTTTGGATTCTCTGCATAAGTATACAAGGGATTTTGTTTATTTCAGAAAACGCTTACTTTCCGAATGTCCATAATGGACAAAAAGTGATAATTAATGCATTTTTGCTAAAAATATGTTACAATAAATATGATTAGGACTAATTGGAGGTATTTATGTCACAAAGGAGACGGAGTCGTCGTTCAGAACATAAGTGGGGGCAATTGCGAATCATTAATTCCGTATTGCTTATTTTTTTGCTTATGACTGCAAGTTGGGCGACCTATACCATGTTGGCCAATAACATCTTGGCTTTTCGCTATGTTAATGTTCTCGTGATTGCACTACTAGCTCTTCTCTTGCTCTTATCAGCTTGGTTTGTGATCAAAAATCAGGCCAAAAGACAACTTTGGTCCTGCTTCTTGTCGGCTTATTGGCTAGTTCAGGAGTTTTGTTTGCTAGTCAACAGCTTTTGAATCTGACCAGTAATGTCAACGGCCACTCTAACTATACAGAGTTTGAGATGGCTGTCTATGTCAAGAAAGACAGTGACATCAAAGACATCAAAGAAATCAAGGAAGTGGTGGCACCAAAGGGCAACAATAACGAAGCCAATCTCACGGCCCTCTTGGACAACATCAAAAGACCAAGGGTCAGGAAATTTCTGTAGTGGATGCACCGACTTATCTAGATGCCTATAAGAGCCTGCAAGAAGGGAATGCTTCTGCTATGGTCCTCAACAGTACCTTTGAAGATACTATCGCTGCAGAAGATGCGGACTATGTGAAGAAGTTGAAGAAAATCTATTCCTACAAGATTCGAAAAGAAGTGGCAGCGACGAGCAAGGTGTCTGCGGATGCGGATGTTTTTAACATCTATGTCAGCGGGATCGATACCTATGGTCCGGTAACCTCGGTTTCTCGTTCAGATGTCAATATCATCATGACTGTCAATCGGAAGACCAAGCAAGTCCTATTGACAACGACACCACGGGATGCCTATGTACCGATTGCAGATGGTGGTAACAACCAAAATGATAAGTTGACTCATGCGGGGATCTACGGAGTGGATGCTTCGATCCATACCCTTGAGAATCTCTATGATATCAAGCTCAACTATTATGTTCGTCTCAATTTCACCTCTTTCCTCAAGTTGATTGACCTTCTAGGGGAATCGATGTGGAAAATGACCAAGAATTTACGAGCCTTCATGGTAAGTTCCATTTCCCAGTTGGAAAGGTTCATTTGAATTCAGAGCAAGCCCTCGGTTTTGTCCGAGAACGCTACTCTCTCCAAGGTGGCGACAATGACCGTGGGAAAAACCAAGAAAAAGTCATTGCGGCCATTATCAAAAAGTTGACCTCTACCAAGGTCTTAAGCAACTACAATGAGATTATCGGAAACCTCCAAGATTCTGTCCAAACCAATATGCAGTTGCCGACTATGATGAACTTGATCAATACCCAGTTAGAAACGGGTGGTTCTTATGAGGTGACTTCTCAAGCGATTACTGGTCAAGGACGAAATGACTTGCCGTCTTATGCTATGCCTGGTTACAACCTCTATGTCATGGAGTTGGATCAAGCCAGCTTGACCAAGGCCAAGGAAACCATTCAAAAAGTAATGGAAGGAAAAGAAAAATGATTGATATCCACTCGCACATCGTCTTTGATGTGGATGATGGACCAAAGACAAGAGAAGATACGCGTGCCTTATTGGAAGAAAGCTATCGCCAAGGGTACGGACCATTATCTCTACTTCTCATCGTCGCAAGGGGATGTTTGAAACTCCCGAAGAAAAGATTTCTGAAAATTTTCAAGAAGTGAAAAAATTGCGGCAGAGGTCGCGCCAGATTTGACGATTCATTACGGGGCAGAGATCTACTTTACCAATGATGTCTTGAAAAACTGGAAGAAAAGATCATTCCGCGTTTGGCAGATACGCGCTTTGCGCTGATTGAATTCAGCATGGGAACACCTTATAAGGAGATCCATACGGCCTTGGACCGTTTGCTCCATCTAGGTGTGACACCGGTGGTGGCCCATATCGAGCGCTACAAGTGCTTGGAGAAAATGAGGAGCGCGTGCAAGAGATGATTGACATGGGCTGCTACATGCAGATCAATAGTTCCAGTGTTCTCAAGCCTCGCCTCTTTGGGGATGAGCAAAAACAACTCAAAAAACGAGCTCGGTACTTCTTAGAAAAAGACTTAGTGCACTTTGTGGCCAGTGATATGCACAATGTGGATAAACGACCGCCTTATATGGCAGAAGCCTATCGCTTGATCAAGGAAGAATACGGAGAACAACGCGCACAAGCTCTCTTTGTCAGCAATCAAGAACTCTTGTTAGCGGATGAATTAATCTAACCATGAAACAGGTGGAGAGATCCACACGAAGGAGTAATTAGGAAATGAACAATCAAGAAAATCAAGCAGTGGAAATTGATGTTTTCGCTATGCTGAAGACCCTATGGAAACGCAAGTTTTCGATCGTTTTGGTCGCTCTTGTCTTTGCCATTGCAGCATTTGGCTACAGTGCCTTTTAGCCAAGAAAGAATACCAAAGTACTAGCCGGATCTATGTGGTCAGTCGTCAAAACCAAGACAACAATGCCTTGACAAACTCTGATTTGCAGGCGGGTTCTTACTTGGTTAAGGACTACCGTGAAATCATTCTTTCTCAAAATGTCTTGAGCCAAGCCATCGAAGAATTGAAACTCGATATGACACCTGCTGAGTTGTCGAAAAAGATCAGTGTATCCGTTCCAACAGATACTCGTATCCTTTCGATTACGGCTAAGGACGGAAATCCAAAAGAGGCAGCTCGTATTGCCAATGGCCTTCGGAATGTAGCAGCTGAAAAGATCATTGCTGTGACCAAGGTGTCAGATGTTACGACCTTGGATGAAGCAGAAGTGCCTCAATCACCTTCTTCACCAAATATCAAGCGCAATGTCCTTCTTGGCTTCATTGCTGGAGCAGGCCTCATGGTGGTTCTCATGGTCGTAGTAGAAGTCTTGGACGATCGTGTCAAGAGACCAGAAGATATCGAAGAGTTGATGGGCTTAACCTTACTTGGTATTGTGCCAGATATTAAGAAACTGTAGACTGGGGATCGCATGAATACGTTAGAAATTTCAAAAAATAAATTACAAGAAATTCGGAAGGCAGAAGAATACTTCAATGCCCTTGCGACGAATATCCAATTGAGTGGGGTGGACTTAAAAGTCATCGCTATCTCATCTGTTCAAGAAAATGAAGGGAAATCAACCACTTCAACCAACTTGGCCGTTGCCTTTGCGCGTGCGGGTTACAAGACCCTCTTGGTCGACTGTGATATCCGGAACTCTGTCATGACAGGGATTTTCCGTAGTCGGGATAAGATCCAAGGCTTGACTGACTTCTTATCTGGTCGTAGCCAATTGGACCAAATCTTGTATGCGACTGATTTTCCAAACTTGGATATCATCGAGTCTGGACAGGTCGCGCCAAACCCAACAGGTCTCTTGCAAAGCAAGAACTTCACTGTGATGATGGATGCCTTGCGTGAGCATTTTGACTACATCATTGTCGATACGCCTCCAATCGGGGTCGTGATCGATGCGGCCATTATCGCCCAACGCTGTGATGGAACTGTCTTGATCACAGAATCTGGTGCCAATGGACGCAAGGCTGTCCAAAAGGCCAAGGACCAATTAGAACAAACAGGCACACCTTTCTTAGGAGTAGTGCTCAATAAATTTAACATTAAAGCTGCTGAGTATGGTTCATACGGTGGGTATGGATCTTACGGAGAGTACGGGAAAAAGTAAAGAATAGGATTGAGGGAAAATGGGAGAAGAAAGAATTGAACTGGAAAAACTAAATATTGTTCTCTTTCAAAGTTTAGCTGTCCTATTTTCAGCTTACATTGTGAGTCTTTTAAGGATGCAGAATACACGTCACAGACGATCGCCATTCTCTATCTCTTGCATTTTGTAGCCTTTTACATTAGCAATATTGCCTATCGTTTTTACAGCAGAGGCTATCTAGATGAGCTCTTTCAGGTCTTGAAATACAATGTATTTTTCGCTGTTGGGATCACCTTTACCTCTTTTATGCTCGATGGGGTCTTTTCCATTTCTCGTCGGGGATGATTTACTTCTTTCTTTTCAATACGTTTTCCGTCTATATCATGGATCTCTTGCTCAAGAGATACCGGAAGTCTGTTTCACCACGACGGAAAAGTTCGCGAAAGATTTTCTTGATCACAGCGACCAGTCGGATGGAAAAGGTATTTGATATTCTGCATTCACCTAGCCTCTATCATGGGGAACTGATTGGTGTCACCGTCATGGACGATACGGATTTCACTCATTCGGGTGTACGGGTGGTGCAGCCGGATCAAATGATGAACTTTGTGACCAAGGAAGTGGTGGATGAAGTGTTTATCAATCTGCCAAGTGAGGACTACAATATTAGTGATTTCGTCTCGGAGTTTGAGAGTATGGGGATCGATGTATCGGTCAATCTCAATGCCTTTAACTTCGCTTCTTTGGGCAATAAACGGGTTCGAGAAGTCGGGGACTAAGTGTCGTCACTTTCTCAACCAATTTCTACAAGCCGAGTCACGTCTTTGCTAAACGTCTCTTGGACATTGTAGGAGCTCTCTTTGGACTCTTGAATTGTGGACTAGTGAGTATCGTTTTGGTCCCTCTAATCCGCAAAGATGGCGGGCCTGCCTTCTTTGTACAGAAGCGGGTCGGAAAGAACGGACGGTATTTCAACTTCTATAAATTCCGCTCCATGCGCGTGGATGCCGAAGAGATTAAAAAGATCTGATGGCGCAAAACACCATGACAGGTGGGATGTTTAAGATGGAAAACGATCCACGGGTAACACCAATCGGACGCTTTATCCGTAAGACCAGTCTTGATGAATTGCCACAATTTTACAATGTTCTGATCGGTGATATGAGTCTAGTCGGAACTCGTCCTCCAACGGTAGACGAATACCAAGACTATACGCCAGCCCAAAAACGCCGACTCAGTTTCAAGCCAGGGATTACCGGCCTTTGGCAAGTGAGCGGACGCAGTGAGATTACAGATTTTGACGAGGTAGTCAAGCTCGACGTTGCATATATGGATGGTTGGACGATCTGGAGAGATATTCAGATCCTGCTCAAGACCGTGAAGGTTGTACTTAGAAAAGAAGGAGCGAAGTAGGCTGTGAGTAAAGTTAGACAGATTCAATTAGGAGAACTATCCTTATTAGAAAAGTATATTGAGATTTGCACAAAACACAATCTTCGATACTATGCTTTAGGGGCACTTTGTTGGGAGCTATTCGTCACAAGGGCTTTATCCCTTGGGATGACGATATGGATTTAGGCATGCCTAGGAAAGACTATGAAAAGTTTCTGGAAATTTGCCAAAATGAATTACCAAGCAATGTCATCTTGAGAATCCATGATGATAATTTAGGCAATACCTCCATCATGGATACCTCGCTTCAAATTGAATTTGGTGGGGTTGTGTGTAGTCCTTTATCGATGTGTTTCCTTTAGATGGATACCCATCAGATGGGTTCCACTATTTCTTGCACACTAATAAAATTAAGTATTACCGTGCCCTTTCCAAAATATCTGTCATCAATCGATTGCACAATCGCGACCGAGGTTTCTTTGAAAATTCAATTGTGAAGGTTTCTAAGATCCTTCACCTAGACAAATTACTAAATACTGAAAAATCAATCAAAAGTTACAAAATACGATTAAAAAATATGACTTTGAGACAAGTGATCTCGTGGGAAATGTCTTAGGATCCTATCGCGAGAGAGAATTGGCCTACAAAGAGGTATTTGGGAGCCACAACTCCTTGATTTTGAAACTATTAAAATCAGTGGTCATGCTGATCCGGATGCTTATCTGACAAAGATCTATGGCGATTATATGAAGTTGCCAGAAGAATCAGAGCAAAAAGGTCACTTTGAATCCACTTGGGGAGAATAAGCTTGAAAAGTTTTACAATGATGGGGTCAGAATTGACCCTTTAACAATGGCAGAAACCGTTGCTGCTACAGAAGAATTTGTACGAGATAAAAACCACTCCATTTGATGGGGGTCAACGCAGATAAGCTCAATCAGTGTGCGACAGACGAAGCCATCAAGAAGATTGTCAATGAATCTGAAATCATTAATGCAGACGGCGCTTCTGTTGTTCTCGCGGCGCGCTATTTGGGTTATGCTGTACCAGAGCGCGTGGCAGGCATTGATTTGATGCAGGAATTGCTCCATTTAGCCAATGAAAAGGCTACTCGGTCTACTTCTTCGGGGCAAAGAGGAAGTCTTGACCGATATGTTGGCCATCTTTAAAAGGATTATCCAAATCTCCGAGTAGTGGGCCATCGCAATGGCTATTTCTCTGCTGAAGAGGAGGAGGCTATTCAAGAGGATATTCGTGAGAAGAATCCAGATTTTGTCTTTGTCGGCATTACCTCTCCTAAAAAGAGTACTTGATCCAGAAGTTTATGGACAATGGGGTCAATTCTGTCTTTATGGGTGTGGGAGGAAGCTTTGATGTCCTCTCAGGTCATATCAAGCGGGCACCTATGTGGATGCAAAATGCCAATCTGGAATGGTTGTTCCGTGTGGCCAATGAACCAAAACGGCTCTTTAAGCGCTATTTTGTCGGAAATGCCACTTTTATTAAGAGAGTAGTACATGAAAAACGGAAAGCAAAAAATAATATTCTGCACATTTCGCGGACCATGGATATCGGTGGGGCAGAACGCATTGTCTATCAGTTGGCGACAGACCTCAAGGATGAATTTGACCAGGTTCATGTTGCGTCTACTGGTGGATTGTGGGAAGAAAAACTAGCAGAGAATGGGATTCAACACCATCGGATTCTAGATGTCGATAGCAAACAGCCAGCTACTGTGCTTAAGATTCTTGCTAGTCTTTCCAAGATCATCAAAGAAAATGAGATCACTCTTGTTCACACCCATCACCGGATGGCTGCTTTCTATATTCGTTTGCTGCAGATGCGCCATCCAAAATTGATCCATGTCTACACAGCCCATAATGTTTTCAAGGATAAATTACCACTTTATAAATTCGCCCTAGGAAAGGCTCGAACGGTTGCTGTCAGTCAAGCTGTCCAGGAAAATATCCTTAATGATGTAAGGTCAAAAAACTCTGTTGTGATTTATAATGGAGTGAAAATGAAACAAAGTGAGCATACAGTAAATGAAATTACTCAGTGTGACGGTATCAAAATAGGCTGTATCGCTCGCTTATCCGAACAAAAAGGCTTGCCCTACCTGATCCAAGCCATGTCACTTGTGACAAATCCAAGTGTATCCTTGTTTCTTGTCGGTGACGGAGAATTGAAAAATGATTTGATAAATCAAACAAAAGAGCTCGGTCTGGAAGAAAGAATTCATTTTTGGGCTACCGAAGCGACGTGGTAGAGTGTATCAATAGCTTTGACTTTTGTGTCCTTCCGTCTGTCTTTGAAGGATTTGGATTGGTCGCAATCGAGGCTTTTATGAACGGCAAAACGATGATTGCAACAGATATTCCAGGTGTGAACGAAGTAGTGAATTCTGAGAATGGGCTCCTCGTCCCAGCTGAGGATCCGCAAGCCTTAGCTCAAGCAATTAAACAATTAGCAGGGGATCCTGAGAAAAG
Organism: Streptococcus sp. 2A/TPW/M5; assembly: GCA_036663675.1. Lineage (GTDB taxonomy): Bacteria > Bacillota > Bacilli > Lactobacillales > Streptococcaceae > Streptococcus. The sequence continues at coordinate 645,714 of JAYXUK010000001.1, forward strand.
AGCCTCTTTAGCTGCTCAAGCAAAGAGAGATTATGATAACAGGTTTAGCTATCCGATCTTTTTAGACAACTATCGTAACTTTTACCAATCGATGAGGAAGGGTTCGAAATGAAAAAGTAATGTTAGTGTTTGGGACGCGTCCAGAAGCCATTAAAATGTGTCCTTTGGTCAATGAACTCAAACAACACGATACCATTGAAACCGTAGTCTGTGTAACAGGGCAGCACAAGGAAATGCTGGACCAAGTGTTAGAACGTTTTTCGTGTTGTTCCAGACTATAATCTAGGCATTATGAAGGCCAATCAAACATTATTTACCATCACGACCTCTATCTTGGAAAAAATCCAACCGGTATTAGAAGAGGAAAAACCTGATATTGTCCTCGTCCATGGGGATACCACAACCACCTTTGCAACAGCTTTGGCGGCCTTTTATATGGGCATCAAAGTGGGGCATGTGGAAGCAGGCCTTCGGACTTACAATCTTCAAAGCCCATATCCTGAAGAGTTTAACCGTCAAGCTACTTCCATAGTGGCAGATTACAATTTTGCTCCAACCCAGGTTTCAAAAGAGAATCTTCAAAAAGAAGGACGGACCAATATTTTCGTTACAGGAAATACCGTTATTGATGCCTTAAAAACTACAGTCCAAGAAGACTACGACCACCCTATATTGGAGTGGGCAAAAGGAAGCAAGCTCATCATGTTGACGGCCCACCGTCGCGAAAATCTTGGAGAACCCATGGAGCACATGTTCCGTGCGGTCAACCGGATTTTAGAAGAGTTTGAAGATGTCAAGGTGGTCTATCCTATTCACAAAAATCCAAAAGTCAGAGAATTGGCTAGCAAGATTTTTGGAGAGAATGAGCGAATGAAAATCATTGAGCCCTTGGAAGTGATTGATTTTCATAATTTCTTGAACCAAAGCTATATGATTTTGACAGACTCAGGTGGCGTCCAAGAAGAAGCACCTTCTTTAGGAAAGCCTGTCCTTGTCATGCGAGATACAACTGAACGTCCAGAAGGTGTGGCTGCGGGGACTCTGAAATTGGTCGGAACAGAAGAAGAAAACATCTATCGCAACTTCAAGCTCCTTCTGGAAGACCAAGATGAATACGAGAAGATGAGCCAGGCAAGTAATCCTTATGGGGATGGAACGGCTTGTCAACAGATTGTAGAAATTATCATGAAGGGATTAGCATAATGGAAAAGGTTTCGATTGTCATACCGGTCTATAATGTCGAGGAGTATTTACAGTATAGTGTCGGTAGTCTTAGACAACAGACCTATTCAAATATTGAAATCATCTTAGTCGATGATGGATCGACGGATCGATCAGGAGAAATTTGCGACCAGTATGCTCAGGAAGATGACCGTATTCGAGTGCTCCATCTTCAAAATGGAGGATTGTCTAATGCTCGAAATACAGGAGTGAAAGCTACGACAACTGACTGGATTATCTTCCTTGATTCAGATGATTATTATGACATTAGAACAGTCGAATATTTGGTTGGCTTAAAAGAACAGTATAAAGTTGACCTTGTATCGACACCGGTTATTGAAGTCAGAAATCATGAGGACAAAGATTTTTCAGGAGATCTAAATGAAAAAGTTCAAGGAAATTAGATCGTCATACAGCCCTCAAAGAAATGTTCTATGGTCACCACGTTGGGACCCATTCAGGAGGTAAACTCTACAAGAAAGAGATCTTACTCCAATACCCCTATCCAGAAGGAATGATCTACGAAGATTTGGCTGTTGCTTATGAACATATTGCTTGTTGTGAGGAAATTGCAGTTAGCGATCTAAATCTTTATAAATACTATCGAAGACCAGGGAGTATCGTCAATTCTTCTTATAGCGATCGGCTCTTGGATTTCTACAAGGCCATGGAATGGAATAGAGCCTATGTCGAGCGAGACTATCCTGATGATCCGGAAATGAAAAAGCGGTCAATACCCGCTATGTCTTTAATGGCTTGCATGTGGTCCATGCTATGCTGGGTTCTCATATGTATGATCAGGTTAACAAAATTCGCAAAGAGTATCGTCGCTATTGGAAAGATATTCTAATCAATTCACATATTACAAGAAAAAATAAACTCAAATACCTTCTTTTGCTCCTTTCTCCTCATTTGTATCAAAAGGTGAGAGCAAAACTAGGCTAGATTGCTAAATAGCCATGTTCTAGAGAAGGAAAAAGAGACAACATCAGGAGGTTTAGGATGATTTATGCAGGGATTTTAGCAGGTGGGACAGGCTCACGGATGGGGATTACAGATATGCCCAAACAATTTTTGGATTTGGGTGGACGTCCTATTTTAATCCACACGGTTGAGAAGTTCTTATTGATCCATGAGATTCAAAAGATTGTATTGGGGATTCATCCGGACTGGGTGACCTATACGGAAGATCTGGTAGACAAGTACTTGTCTTCTTATAAGGACCGGATCTTGGTTGTAGAGGGAGGAAGTGACCGCAACTCTACCATCGAAAACATCATCCTGGCTATCGATGAGCTGCAGCCTTTGACAGAAGAGGATATTATCGTCACCCATGATTCGGTTCGCCCTTTTGTTAGCCTAAAAACTATCCAAGAAAACATTGAACTAGCCAAGAGCCATGATGTTGTAGATACAGTGGTCGAAGCGACCGATACCATTGTTCAAAGCTTGGACAATACCTTTATCACGGATATCCCTGAGCGCCAATATCTCTATCAGGGTCAAACCCTCAAACCTTCAAAATGAAAGACTTTCTTGCCTTGTATCATGATTTGAGTGACCAACAAAAGAAGTCTTGACAGATGCCTGCAAGATCTTTGTCATTAATGGCAAAAAGTTGCCCTTGCAAAAGGGAATATTCCAATATTAAAATTACGACGATTACAGATTTGAAAATTGCACGCGGTATGATTGAGGACAATTAATATGTTGAACCAAATCTTTCAGCTGACCCAGCCGAAAAATATCACCATCAAATACCAGGAAGAAGACATGAGCCGTGGAGACAAGGTGTTGATTCGCCCCTATTACATGGCTATTTGTCATGCGGACCAACGTTACTATCAAGGGAAACGGGATCCTAAGGTGCTTAAAAAGAAATTGCCCATGGCCCTAATCCATGAGTCGTCTGGAATCGTGGTAGCGGATCCTACAGGGACCTATCAACCAGGACAGATTGTGGCCATGGTTCCCAATCAGCCTCCTCATCAAACAGAGGGTGTCTTCTTTGAAAATTATTTGGAGGGACGCACTTCTTGTCTAGTGGCTTTAATGGCTTTATGCAGGAAGTCGTTGCCTTACCGCTGGATCGTGTAGTGGCTTATCCAGAGGAAGTTCGGGGCCCTGTGACAGCCCTGGCGGAATTTAGTAGTGTTGCCATGCATGCCATTCATCGCTTTGATCTCATTGCCCATCAACGAAGAGAGTCCGTTTTGATTTTAGGAGATGGGAGTCTTTCATATGTGGTTGCGACTTCTTTGCACTATCTTTATCCAGAGCTGAAGATTACAGTTGTTGGGCGTAATAGTGACAAACTGCAATTGTTTAATTTTATCTATCAGGCCATTTTAACCAGCGAGTTGACAGACGATCAACGGTTTGATCACGCCTTTGAGTGTACTGGTGGTCAAGGAAGTGAACCGGCCATCAATGACATTATTGATCATATCAAGCCTCAAGGAACCGTGATGTTGATGGGGGTTAGTGATAACCGGGTCGCAGTTAATACAAGAGATGTTCTTGAAAAGGGATTGACCTTTGTAGGGTCTTCTCGCTCAGGTCGTGAAGATTTCGAGCGGGCTGTAGAGATGCTGGCTAATCGTCGGGTCCAAAGCCGTTTGAAAAACATTATCCACGTTGATGGAGAAGTTCAAACCATTCCAGATATTCATCGAGCTTTTGCGACGGATTTGATTACACCGTTTAAAACGGTCTTCAAGTGGGGATTGTAGACAGTCATGAAAGTGTTAAAAATTACGCCTATAATCTCTCCTACCAGTTGCTGGTGATTATCTTGCCGATTATCACCACCCCTTATGTGACGCGGGTCTTTAGCTCGAATGACTTGGGGACCTATGGCTATTTCAACTCCATCGTCACCTATTTTATCCTTTTGGCGACCTTGGGAGTGGCTAACTACGGAACCAAGGAGATCTCAGGACACCGCAAAGACATCCAAAAGAATTTCTGGGGATTTATACCCTCCAGTTGGGAGCGACCTTTGTGTCCATCCTGCTCTATGTCTTGCTGTGCTTGGCGCTTCCTTCTATGCAAAACCCTGTGGCCTATATCTTAGGGCTCAGTTTGGTTTCAAAGGGACTCGACATCTCCTGGCTCTTTCAGGGATTAGAGGATTTTCGTAAGATTACCGTTCGAAATATCACGGTCAAACTGGTTGGAGTCATCTCCATCTTCTTGTTTGTCAAATCTGCCAATGATTTGTATCTCTATGTATTCTTACTCACTATCTTTGAGCTCTTAGGTCAGCTCAGCATGTGGCTACCCGCTCGTGAATTCATTGGGAAAGCCCATTTTGATATGGCCTATGCACGGGTGCATTTGAAACCGGTCATTCTGCTCTTTTACCGCAGATTGCTATTTCCCTCTATGTCACCTTGGACCGGACCATGCTGGGAGCTCTCGCCTCTACAAAGGATGTAGGGATTTACGACCAGGCCTTGAAATTGGTTAATATTTTGCTGACCCTTGTGACGTCTTTAGGAAGTGTCATGCTTCCGCGCGTGGCGAGTCTCTTGGCTTCAGGAGACCACAAGGCTGTCAATAAGATGCACCAAATGTCCTTTTTGATCTATAATTTGGTCATTTTCCCAATCATTGCGGGTATGCTGATCGTCAACGATGACTTTGTTCGATTCTTCTTAGGGAAGGATTTCCAAGATGCTCGCTATGCCATCGCTATCATGATCTTCCGTATGTTCTTCATCGGATGGACCAATATCATGGGGATTCAAATTCTCATCCCGCATGATAAGAACAAAGAATTTATGCTGTCAACCACGATTCCTGCTATCGTCAGTGTCGGGTTGAATGTGCTCTTCTTACCTCATTTTGGTTTTATCGGTGCAGCCATTGTATCCGTCTTAACAGAATCCTTGGTATGGCTGATTCAACTGTACTATACCCGTCATTACCTCAAGGAAGTTCCAATTATCGGGTCTATGACAAAAATTATTTTGGCCTCTGCTGTGATGTATGGCCTCTTGCTACTTGTAAAACCATTCCTACATTTTACCCCTACTCTGAATGTACTCGTGTATGCGGTGCTTGGTGGGATCATTTATCTGATTGAAATCCTATCTCTGAGAGTGGTAGATGTGAAAGAATTAAAACAACAATTTTTAAATAAACAGTAGAGAGTAGAAAGGAAGGATATGAATTTTTAAGTAAACAAAATCTTTAGAAAAGAATGCTATAGCAGGGGTGTTCCCTAAGCAGGCATTCTAATCTAAACAGAATGAGCTTTTCTTTAAAAATTCTTTATCAGGTAATTTAATGATAAAAATGAAATTTGACGATCTACTGGTTGGTTTTGTCGTCTCGATTGTGATCTTCTTTAATACAATATCCACTACGATGTTAAATAAGGGCTTTTTGCATGTTGGTGCGAGCTCCCTCTTAGTGGTTGTAGCTCTCTTATTGCTTCGTTTTTTTAATAAAATCTCGATTCCCTATCATTATCTAATCTTGTCTGCCATGTTATTGATGGTAGCTGTTATGGTTTATTTCAAGACGGATAAGTTAAATTTCTTAGTTTATTCTCTCTTAATGATTTTGCTGGTCAATGCGGATAGGAAAGTCATTTTAAAAACTTATGTAGGTGTTGCAGGTACGATTGTCCTTGCAGTATTTCTATTGTCACTGTTAAAGGTTGTTCCAAACTTACAATATAGTCGGGGTGCTGTTATCCGTAATTCATTTGGGTTTATCTATCCAACAGATTTTGCAGCCCATTGTTTCTACCTTTATGTCGCAATCTCCTATTTGCTAAAAGATCGGTATATTGGCTTACGATCTCTGAGTGGTGTTCTTCTAGCTCTCTTTATTATCAAGTTCTGTGACGCTCGTATGAATGCGATCTCGCTTTTGGTTGCTGTCTTGCTCTTTCTCTTCTTTTATTTTACAAAAGAGAAAAAGTTGAAGTTGTATCACTTGTTGCCCTATTCGATCATCCTTTTTCAAGCGGAATGATCTACTTGACCTATCATTTCTCATGGTCATCTCCACTTTATGTTCAAATTAATCAATTCATTACAGGTCGGTTAGCCCTGGGTAAAAATGCTTTTAATTTATACCCATTGAATTGGTTCGGAACAAGAGAGGTTCAGTTTATTGGATCCGGAGGAAGCACAGAGTCTGTCCTCAATTATAATTATGTCGATTCGTCTTATGTTCAGATGTTATTTACATATGGTATCGTACCGGTTGCTTTATTAGTCGGTATTTATGTCATTGTTTCAAAATATGAATTCAAGAAGGGGCGTTATTTATTTGTTGCAATTTTGTCCCTCATTGCGATTAACTGTATGATTGAAGCATTTTGGTTTGTACCGACTTATAACATCTTTATGTTCACACTCTTTGCGACAGAAGTTGTCAAGAAAAAGCCGGCCAATTTCCTCTCTTATGGTGAGGAAATTGGGGGATTGAAGATCTAATCTATAGCTATGAGTCTATGATACAGCTGAGAGCTTAGATATATTTTAAAACAGAAAAATGGAGTCTACTATGTACGATTATCTGATTGTTGGTGCTGGTTTGTCTGGAGCCATTTTCGCACATGAAGCTACTAAACGTGGTAAAAAGTAAAAGTGATTGACAAGCGAGATCACATCGGTGGAAATATCTACTGCGAGGAGGTTGAAGGCATTAACGTCCATAAGTACGGTGCCCACATTTTCCATACCTCCAACAAAAAGTGTGGGACTATGTCAACCAATTCGCTGAATTCAACAACTATATCAACTCACCAGTAGCTAACTACAAGGGCAGTCTGTACAATCTTCCCTTTAACATGAATACCTTCTACGCTATGTGGGGCACTAAGACTCCTCAAGAAGTTAAGGACAAGATTGCTGAGCAAACGGCTGATATGAAAGACGTTGAGCCGAAGAACTTGGAAGAACAAGCTATCAAATTGATCGGTCCAGATATCTACGAAAAGTTGATTAAGGGCTACACTGAAAAACAATGGGGACGTTCTGCCACAGACCTTCCACCATTTATCATCAAACGTCTCCCAGTTCGTTTGACCTTTGATAACAACTACTTTAATGACCGTTACCAAGGAATTCCAATCGGTGGTTACAACGTCATCATTGAAAACATGTTGGGTGATGTAGAGGTAGAACTTGGCGTTGACTTCTTTGCCAATCGTGAAGAGCTTGAAGCTTCAGCGGATAAAGTTGTCTTTACAGGAATGATTGACCAGTATTTTGATTACAAACATGGTGAGTTGGAGTATCGCAGTCTTCGTTTTGAGCACGAAGTCTTGGATGAGGAAAACCATCAAGGGAATGCGGTGGTCAACTACACAGAGCGTGAGATTCCTTATACTCGGATCATTGAGCATAAGCACTTTGAGTATGGTACACAACCGAAGACAGTTATCACACGTGAATACCCAGCTGATTGGAAACGTGGGGATGAACCCTACTACCCAATCAATGATGAAAAGAACAACGCTATGTTTGCCAAGTACCAAGAAGAAGCAGCCAAAAATGACAAGGTCATTTTCTGTGGACGTTTGGCAGACTATAAATACTACGACATGCACGTGGTTATTGAGCGTGCTCTAGAAGTCGTAGCAAATGAGTTTGATTGAAAGAAACCATAATCTATGAAATACTACTTAAAGAAGAATTCCTGCATGATGTCAACGCAAAGAACGCAGGAAATAAAGCACGCAATGACGTAGAAAGTATTGTGAAAGAAGAAGGCTATCATCCTTTGGTCCTTTCTGTCGACAATTGGTATCAGATGAGTACCCTTGCGGCTCAACGCCATAAGGCAAAGGCTTTTGGTCAAGCCTTGGATCAACTAAAGCAAGGAGATGAGTTGCTGATCCAGTTTCCAATGCTTCACCATAGTTTTTCTCAACCCATTTGGTTAAAAAAGCACAAAAAGAGGGATTAAAGTCTATCTCTTGATTCATGACCTAGAAGTGCTTCGCCATGCCAACATGACGTCACTACCTTTAAAACACAGAATTCGGATGTACCTTCAAGAAGCAAGTTTTCTCAAAGCAGCTGATGGGATCATCGCCCACAATCCGGTTATGAAATCTGTCTTGGTGGATAAAGGAATTGCGGAAGATAAGATTGTCAGCCTTGGCATTTTCGACTATTTGATTCCAAATTTCCAAGAGAAAAGTGGCCAAACAAAAGACCAGCCGATGATTGTGGCAGGTAATTTGGCCCAGGAAAAGCTGGTTATCTCTATGCTCTGCCTGCACAACCTGCCTATAATCTCTATGGTGTTGGTTTTGATGAGAGTAGAGCTTTAGAGAATGAAACTTACTTTGGCTCCTTCCTACCGGATGAGCTTCCTGCAGCCCTTGAGGGTGGTTTTGGACTGGTCTGGGATGGGGATAGCGCGGAAACCTGTAGTGGTGTCTTTGGCGAGTACCTTCGCTACAACAACTCTCACAAGGCGTCGCTTTATCTAGCATCGGGCTTCCCGCTTGTAGTGTGGAAACAGTCAGCCTTATCTCACTTTGTGCTTGAGAAGGGCTGTGGGATTGCAGTAGAGTCGCTTCATGACTTGAAGGAGACAATCGACAATCTTTCAGATGCCGATTACCAAGATTTGGTAGACAATACCAAGCGTGTTGGCCAAGAAATCCGAGATGGTCACTACTTAAAGACGGCCTTAAAGCGTTTAGCATAAGATCAAAAGAAGTCAGACGGACTTCTTTTTTAGTTTTTAAAAAATATCACTAATTTTAAAAATTTGCCTTATAAAACTTTTCATCGCTGAAACCGTGTGGTAAAATGATTAACGTATAAAATTTGTATAAAGGGAAGTTTATATGAAAAAGAAAGATCTTATTTTTATGCCGGAGCGGCAGTCTTGATGGCTGTATCTGCTCAGGGAGTCAGTGCAGATGAGCTGGTTTCAAACGAGGCCGCTACTACTGAAGGCAACCAAGTCCAAGCTGAAAAAGCGCCAGAAGTAGCCGTTGCTGAAAAGTCGGTAGCACCTGTCGCAAGCAACTATGCAGCACCAGCAAATGTGACTGAACAGTCTGTAGCACCTGCGAGCAAGACCACGGCTTCAGAAAGTGGAACCCCATCTGTAGAGAAAGCTACAGAAGCATCGACGACTGAAAAGAAGAAACTCCTCTTCCGTCTAATACAGGAAGCACGACCTTCTTTAACACAGGCGCTCACGCTCCTGCTGGTCGTTCAACAGATGTGGCGGTTCAACCAAAATCATTCGTTGATGTGAGTAGCCACAACGGAGACATTAGTATTGGCGACTACCGTACCCTAGCTAATAAAGGCGTGGGCGGTGTCGTTGTCAAATTGACAGAAGACACTTGGTACAAGAACCCAAATGCGGAGAACCAAATTCGTAATGCACAGGCTGCGGGTCTGCAAGTATCGACCTACCACTTCTCACGCTATACTTCTGAGGAAGCAGCGCGTGCAGAAGCGCGATTCTACATTGCAGAAGCGCAACGCTTGAATCTTCCAAAGAACACCCTCATGGTCAATGACTTTGAGGATGCCAAGATGCAGCCAAATATTAACCGCAACACCCAAGCTTGGGCGGACGAAATGCGTAAAAATGGTTACACCAACTTGATGTTCTACACCAGTGCTAGCTGGTTGGATGAAAACAATCTTCGCAAGAAAGGTCCTGTCAACACCGCTCAATTTGGTCTTCAGAATTTCTGGGTTGCCCAATACCCTTCTCCAAAACTGTCTGTAAACGATGCGAAAAGCTTGCGTTACAATGGGAAAGCTGGCGCCTGGCAGTTCACTTCTCAAGCGGAATTGCTTCCAGGAAAACACCTCTTTGACCACAGTGTGGACTATACCGGTCGCTTCACAGCGAACGCAAAACCTGCAGCGGATCCAACAGAAGGCAGCTTAAGTGGGAAGATTGATATTGTCAATAACGATACTATGACGGGCCGCTTTGACGTTGTCATCTCAAATGTTCAGGCACCAAATGGAGTTCGAACCGTTTCTGTACCGATCTGGTCAGAAACAGGTGGTCAAGATGACCTTGTTTGGTATACAGCTAATCGTCAAGCAAATGGGACCTATATCGTCAATGTCAAAGCAGAGAACCATAAAAACTCAACCGGTCTTTACAATGTCCATCTTTACTATGTTCAGAACAATGGACAAATGACGGGTGTGGGTGGAACAACGACGACAGTAGCCATTGGAAAGAAAAATCAGACACCAGTATCAGCTGATTTGACTATTGCAAAATCAGAAAAAGACGGGACCTTCACCATTACAGCTAAGAACCTTCAAGGCTTCGATGGCTACAAGGAAGTGAAGATTCCATTCTGGTCTCATGCGAATGGCATGAAAGACATCATCTGGTATACTCCGACTCGCCAGGCAGACGGTTCTTATACTGTAACAGCTAAAGCCAGTGACCACGAAAATGCTGATGGCAAATACGAAGCGCAGGTCTTCTATGTAGATGCCCAAGGTCAAAACAAATTTGTGAAAAAGGCCTTTATCGATTATACGGCGACAAAACCGGCCAATGCTGTCGCAGCTGATCTGACCATTACAAAATCAGAAAAAGACGGCACCTTCACCATCACAGCTAAGAACCTTCAAGGCTTCGATGGCTACAAGGAAGTGAAGATTCCATTCTGGTCTCATGCCAATGGGATGAAAGACATCATCTGGTACACTCCAACTCGTCAAGCAGACGGTTCATATACTGTAACGGCCAAAGCCAGTGACCACGAAAACGCTGATGGCCAGTATGAAGCGCAGGTCTTCTATGTGGATGCTAACGGACAAAACAAGTTTGTCAAGAAAGCCTTTATCGATTACACAGCTTCTAAACCATCTGCTGATCTGACCATTACAAAATCAGAAAAAGATGGGACCTTCACCATCACAGCTAAGAACCTTCAAGGCTTCGATGGCTACAAGGAAGTGAAGATTCCATTCTGGTCTCATGCCAATGGGATGAAAGATATCATCTGGTACACGCCAACTCGCCAGGCAGACGGTTCATATACTGTAACAGCCAAAGCCAGTGATCACGAAAACGCTGATGGCCAGTATGAAGCGCAAGTCTTCTATGTGGACGCTCAAGGCCAAAACAAGTTTGTCAAAAAGCCTTTATTGATTACAAAAATCAATCTCGTCCAACCGGTACTCTCTTGATCCAAAACAACAACAAGGATACAGGTACCTTTGATGTCATCATCAAGGATGTCTACAGCCCTAAAGGGGTACAGACTGTGCAAGTTCCTACTTGGTCTGATAAGGACGGCCAAGACGATATTCGCTGGTATGAAGCAACACGCCAAGCGAACGGAGATTACAAGGTATCGGTCAAAGCTAGTGACCACAAAAACTCTACTGGTAAGTACCATGTTCACCTCTATTACATTCAAAATGATGGTTCTCGGATTGGTATTGGTACCACAACAACAGACGTAGAAGTTAGAAATGCCATGACTAAGACGCAGGCTTCTATCAAGAATGTCAATGCAACGAACGGGACTTATACAGTAGCTGTAGATCAAGCGCCTCAGGGACGTCAGATTAAGAACATTCGTGTCGCAGCTTGGTCTAAAGCTCATCAAGAAAATCTTTACTGGTATTCCGCAACACCGACAGGTATGCACACAGAGATCACTGTCTCTGCCAATAATCACGGTAATGAAGCGGGCAACTATACCACTCACGTCTATGTAGACTACAAAGATGGTGGCGTTGAAGGTTTTAACCTCGGTCAGACAGCCTTGTCTCCACGAAATCAAAAGGTGAATCCACAAACAACCTATTATTCTCAACGGGATCCTCGTTGGGCTGGGAAATATTACGGTGTGAGCAATGTCGATCAGTCAGGTTGTGTGCCAACCTCTCTTGCTATGACCTTTACAGATATCCTAGGTAGAACTATTTTGCCAACAACAGTAGCTGATTATCTCTACAACAATACTGATTCATTCAACAAAGGTGAAGCAGGAACAGATTCTGATGGGATTGTAGCTGCCACTCGTAACTGGGGCTTGAAGAGCCAATTGATTAATGGAGCTGGAGGCATTGCAGAAGCCCTCATGGCTGGCAAGCATGTACTTGCTGCAGTAGGTAATAGCCAATTTACTAGTGATCCTTATACTCATGAATTGGTCTTGCATGGTTATGACAATGGAAGAACCTATGTTCGCGATCCATATAATAGCGGCAACAACGGCTGGTACTCTATCAATTATCTTCACTCTATTAAGAGTAAGGACCCGATGGATAACAAGCTTGGAGCACCTTTCTTCTCAATTTTTGCATAAGCTAATCAGAAGGCCAATCTGGCCTTCTGTTTTCTTTAAAAATAGGATTCTTCTCACGATATTGTTTCTTGATCCGGCGGTTTGTGCTATAATACTACTATGTGGGTAGAATCCGTATAAAAATTGTAAGGAAGATACATGAAAAAGAAAGATCTTATTTTTATGCTGGGACAGCCGTTTTGTTGGCTTTCTCGACACAACAAGTCAAAGCCGATGAGCAACATGCGTCTGATCAAACACCAGAAAATACATCAGCTGTCGTTGCAACAACTTCATCAGAAGCACAGAATACCGTGAGCGAAGGAGTAGTAGTTGAGAAAGGTATTCAGACAGAAAATACCGTTGCAACAGAGGCAGCACCTATCACACCGACTCTTAGTAATAACCAGTCTTCTGACAAGGGCACTAGCGACAAGGTTGTATCAGAGCAACCAGCACCAGCTGTGGTAGCTAGTCGCGCACCATATGGCGCACGCGCACGAGTGGTAGCAGCAAGAAATGAGAGTGTTCCTCAACAGGAATCTCCAGTTTCCGCAGATTTGACTATTGCAAAATCAGAGTCAGACGGCACCTTCACCATTACGGCTAAGAATCTTCAAGGTTTGGATGGTTATGAAGAAGTGAAGATTCCATTCTGGTCTCATGCCAATGGGATGAAAGACATCATCTGGTACACTCCAAGTCGTCAAGCAGATGGTTCTTATACCGTAACAGCCAAAGCCAGTGACCACGAAAACGCTGATGGTAAGTACGAAGCGCAAGTTTTCTATGTGGATGCTAAAGGCCAAAACAAGTTTGTTAAGAAAGCCTTTATTGACTATACAGCTCCTAAACCATCTGCTGATCTGACCATTACGAAATCAGAGTCAGACGGTACCTTCACCATTACAGCTAAGAACCTCCAAGGCTTCGATGGCTACAAGGAAGTGAAGATTCCATTCTGGTCTCATGCCAATGGGATGAAAGATATCATCTGGTATACTCCGACTCGCCAGGCAGACGGTTCTTATACTGTAACGGCCAAAGCTAGTGACCACGAAAACGCTGATGGCCAGTATGAAGCGCAAGTTTTCTATGTGGATGCTAACGGCCAAAACAAGTTTGTCAAGAAAGCCTTTATTGACTACACAGCTCCTAAACCGTCAGCCGATCTGACCATTACGAAATCAGAAAAAGACGGTACTTTCACTATTACAGCTAAGAACCTTCAAGGTTTCGATGGTTATAAAGAAGTGAAGATTCCATTCTGGTCTCATGCCAATGGGATGAAAGACATCATCTGGTACACTCCAACTCGCCAGGTAGACGGTTCATATACTGTAACAGCCAAAGCTAGTGACCACGAAAACGCTGATGGCAAGTATGAAGCGCAAGTTTTCTATGTGGACGCTCAAGGCCAAAACAAGTTTGTCAAGAAAGCCTTTATTGATTTCAAAAATCAATCTCGTCCAACCGGCACTCTCTTGATCCAAAACAACAACAAGGATACGGGAACATTTGACGTCATCATCAAGGATGTCTACAGCCCTAAAGGGGTGCAGACTGTGCAAGTTCCTACTTGGTCTGATAAGGATGGGCAAGACGATATTCGCTGGTATGAAGCAACACGCCAAGCGAACGGAGATTACAAGGTATCTGTAAAAGCGAGTGACCACAAGAACTCTACTGGTCAGTACCATGTTCATCTTTACTATATTCAAAATGATGGTTCTCGTGTGGGTGTCGGTTCAACGACTACAGAAGTTGAATTCCGAAATGCCCAGACCAAGACACAAACAGGGATCAAGAATGTCAATTCTGGTGCTGGAACCTATACAGTAACGGTGGATCAAGCGCCTCAAGGCCGTCAGATTAAGAATATCCGTGTTGCAGCCTGGTCTCAAGCACACCAAGAAAATCTTTTCTGGTATTCAACAGCACCTTCTGGAATGCATACAGAAGTGCAGGTCTCTGCAGCAAATCACCAGTACCAATCAGGTAACTATACCACTCACGTCTATGTGGATTATGTCGATGGTGGCGTTGAAGGCTTTAACCTTGGTCAAACAGCCCTTCATCCCCGTGCGACAATAGATCAAACTGCTTTTAGTCCTCGTGTAACGAATGGGCAACGGGACCGTGTCTTACGGGCAGCAGCTAGTCTAGTGGGCGTTCGTGGCGGCACTGCAGCTCACCAACAATTGGTCAATGATTATAACAGTGTCAAACCGCTTCCGGTTGGTTATGCAGTGAAGACGACCGATGACTGGTGTGATATCTTTGTCACAACAGTCTTCCAGCGGGAAGGTTTGAGTGGTTTGATTGGTCGTGAATGTGGAGTCGAACGTCACATCCAGATCTTCAAACGCTTGGGCATCTGGAATGAAGATGGTACCACTACACCAAAAGCAGGGGACATCATCACCTTTAACTGGGATCAAAATAGCCAACAAAACAATGGCTTTGCGGATCACATCGGAATTGTTGAGAGCGTCTCAAATGGGATCATTCATACCATTGAAGGAAACTCCAACAACCAAGTCCGTCGCAATACCTACCGAATCGGACATGGCAATATTCGTGGATTTGCAACCCTCGCTATCAATAATAAAAAGAAGCCACAGGCTTCTTTTTTGAATGCAGATAAGTTTTTAAAATAAAATGAGAGATTCTGTCAATTGTTTTAAATGATTTTTATCTTTTGAATTATTCGATAATGACTGGAGACTTTACGCAGTGAGAAAAGTGCTTGAAATATTAGAATTTCAAGCACTCGGGAGTTTTGAGGCCTTGGGCTCAAAACTAAGTCATGGAACTTCTTTGAAGTTCGCTGACGTCCGTACTCACTTAAGGAAAGTCTCCAAGAAGACTATTTCGGTTCTTTTCTCATTTTTTCAACCCTTCTTCAAAACTCTTAGAAGGGGCTTCGACTTGGATGGTTTCAAGGGTTAATGGATTAGTGAAGGTCAAGCGGTGAGCATGGAGCATGAGTCGCTCTCCGCGTGCAGGGTTATAGAGAGGGTCCCCGACAATCGGGTGCCCATGATGGGAGAGATGCACCCGGATCTGATGGGTACGCCCCGTCTTAAGCTGGCATTTAACCAGGCTGTTGCGCCCGATTTTTTCAGTTGCGTTACCTGGGTTTCTGCATACTGTCCCTTGCGTGGATCGACCAGGCGCTTGCGCCGATCGTGGCGATCGCGTCCGATTTTATCCTTGTAGACGATGGTTTTTGTGCTAAGCTACCTTGGATCAAGGCCCAGTACTCGCGTTGGATGTTTTTATCTTCCAAAATGCGGTTGAGAATGGGCAGGATAAAAGGGTTTTTAGCAAATAAAATCGCTCCGCTGGTTTCCTTATCTAGGCGGTGCACGACGTAGCAGGTGGATCCAACATAGCTGGAAACATGGTTGAGAAGAGCAATTTCTGTCGGCTCATTGGCATGGGTTTTCATACCTTCAAGCTTATTGACGATGATGACATGCTCATCCTGATAGAGCTCTTCGACCAGACTCGGGTCTCCGGCTGGGAGCTCTTTTTCAGGGTAATCGTCCGCGTCAAAGATCAGCTGGATCTGGTCTCCTTTTGAACGGGGCTCTGCCAGTTGATGGTCTCGCCATTGACCAAGACGTGTTTCTTGGTTCGTAAAAATGCCGGATCTTACGGGGAATGAGGAAGTAGTCCTCAAGCAACTCTTTCACAGTCATCTGGGGAAAGGATTGTGGAATGGTAAATTGATAGTTCATGACCCTATTGTAGCAAAATCTAAGCTTAAAGAAAACTAAATGGGAGAAGGGGATGAGCTATCTTTTCTTGCTAGGACAAGGATAAGGTGTTACAATAACAGGTATGAATAGAATAAAAGAATTATTTGAAAACCTGATCACTTTTTTTAGAAAGGATCATCCGCCCAAAGCGGTGGCAGAAGAAGTGCCAGACACGGAACTACCGGAAGAGACAGTAGAGCCGACCTATAGTCGCTCAGGCAAGCACAGAAGCAAGCCTCTCTCTCAGCATCCCTTCCGTCGTTTTTGGCGCAGATTCCATTTGACCAAGATTCTCCTGATCATTGGGCTAGGCTTTAGCCTCTTGACAGGGGCTATCTTTTCTACCTTGCTAAGACGACCAACGTCAAGGATTTGCAGAATGCACTGAGGGCGACTACCATTATCTATGATAAGAATGGGGACCAGGCGGGAAGTTTGACCGGGCAAAAAGGAACCTATGTCGAACTCGATGCCATTAGTGAGAATCTGCAAAATGCCGTGGTCGCAACAGAGGACCGGAGCTTCTACAAGAATAGCGGGATCAACTATGGGCGCTTCTTCTTAGCGATTTTGACCCTGGGTCGCTCAGGTGGTGGGTCGACCATCACCCAGCAGCTAGCCAAGAATGCTTACCTGTCTCAGGACCAGACGGTAGAGCGCAAGGCCAAGGAATTCTTCCTAGCGCTTGAAATCAATAAGAAATACAGTAAAAAGAGATCCTCACCATGTACCTCAACAATGCCTATTTTGGAAATGGGGTTTGGGGTATTGAGGATGCTTCCAAGAAGTATTTTGGGGTTTCAGCCAGTCAATTAAGTCTGGATCAGTCTGCGGTTCTCGCAGGTATGCTCAAGGGACCGGAAATCTATAACCCGCTCTATTCAGTAGAGAATGCGACCAATCGCCGCAATACGGTCCTCCAAAATATGGTGGCGGCTGGTTATATTGACCAGAAAACAGCTGATCAGTCAGCTGCTGTGGATATCCATGGTCAGCTGGTCGATGCCTATGAAGGCAAGTCGGAGGATTACCGCTACCCATCCTATTTTGATGCGGTCATCAATGAAGCGGTCAATGAATACGGCCTGACCGAAGAAGACATTGTCAAAAATGGCTACCGGATCTACACCGAGCTGGATCAGAATTACCAAGCAAGCATGCAGGTGATCTATGACAATACGGCCCTCTTCCCAGTAGCGGAAGACGGCACGCGCGCAGAATCTGGTAGTGTGGCGCTTGATCCTAAGACCGGAGGAGTTCGGGCTCTCGTAGGGCGTGTCGGAAGCGATCAAAATCCAGGTTTCCGTACCTACAACTATGCCACCCAGGCTGCCCGTAGTCCAGGATCAACCATCAAACCTTTGGTGGTCTATAGCCCAGCTGTTGCTGAAGGTTGGTCGACCAATAAGGAGTTGGACAATAGTACCACCCAATATGGAAGCTATGAGGTCAATAACTATGCGGGAATCCAGTCTAGCCCAACGGTACCGATGTACCAGGCCTTGGCAGAATCCCTTAACCTTCCAGCCGTAGCGACCGCTAATGATTTGGGTCTCGATACGGTCTTTGAATACGGGAAAAAGTTCGGACTCAACATGGATAAGGTGGACAAGTCGCTTGCCGTTGCCTTGGGAGCTGGTGTGACAACCAATCCGATGCAGATGGCCCAAGCCTATGGAACTTTTGCTAACGGCGGGGTCATGAATGATGCTCACCTCATTACCAAGATTGAAAATGCAAGTGGCCAAGTGGTCAAGAGCCACAGCCAGAAATCAACCCGAGTGCTTAGTGGTTCAACGACAGATAAGATGACCAATATGATGCTTGGTACCTTTAGTAATGGTACGGGGTGAACGCTGCGCCTTATGGTTATACCATGGCAGGAAAAACCGGTACGACAGAGACCAGCTTTAACAAGGACCTCTCTGGAGACCAATGGGTGATCGGTTACACGCCAGATGTGGTCATCAGTCAGTGGCTTGGTTTCCCAACGACCGATGAAAATCACTACCTGACGGACAGTAGTGCTGGAACGGCGTCCGAGATCTTCCGCAATGTTGCCAACAGTGTTCTGCCTTATACAGACGGTACTCAGTTTGACTCGGTGAAGAACTCTTATGCTGAAAACGGCATTGCGCCAGTCGGAGAAGAAACGACAGAAACAGATAGCAAAGAAGACAAAGGTTTCTTTGAGGATGTCAAAGAAAAGGCGTCGAATATGGTCGATAATGCGAAAAAGCAATCGACGAGGCCGATATCCCAGGAAAAGCGAAAAACGCTTGGGATACCTTCAAAGGTTGGCTTGGTTTCTAATCAAAAGAGAGTGGGACAGAAATCGGTAATTCGTTAGAATTCGATTTCGTCGTCCCACCTCCGCACAGTTGAGTAGGGCTGTAAAAGCTGATGAAATCAGCGTAGTAGAGCCCACTCAACCACTGCGTCTTGCTCGATAATCCAAAAATAATTGAGAGGCTAGGACTTTTGTCCCAGCCTCTATTTGTTTAAAGTTCACTATCTGACAAGCTAAAGGTATCGCCGTGTTGGAGATCTCCGTACTGGTAGCCTCGTTTGAACCAGCGCATGCGTTGCTCTGAAGTTCCGTGGGTAAAGCTATCTGGCACCGAGTAGCCGTAAGCTTGCTCCTGGAGAGTGTCGTCACCGACCGCATGGGCTGCATTCATGGCTTCTTCGATATCGCCGATATCCAAAAGGTTGCGGTCTTGAATGGAGCGGGCCCAGACACCTGCTAGGTAATCGGCTTGTAGCTCGATGCGGACACTGATAGCATTTCGTTCCTTTTCAGAAAGGCCTTGTTGCATCCGATGGTATTTGCCAAGGATTCCCAGCTCGTTTTGTACGTGGTGGCCGACCTCGTGGGCGATCACGTAGGCCATGGCGAAGTCCCCGCTAGCCTTGTATTTGGTGGTTAATTCCTTGTAGAAGCTCATATCCAAATAAATCTTTTTGTCGGTTGGACAGTAGAAAGGACCAGCCGATGCTTGCCCAACTCCACAGCCTGTCTGTGTCCGTCCGGTATAGAAGACTAGTTTGGGCTCCTGGTAGGTCCGTCCTTCAGCTTGAAAGACCTTGTGCCAATGATCTTCTGTTGTGGCAAGGACCTTGCTGACGAACTCAGCATCTGCATCATCGACATGGGTCTTGTTGGTGCGCGTGATTTGGGTGGATTGGTAAGGTTGAGAAGAAGTCCCATTTCCAAAGAGTCCACCAAGACTAGCGCCACCACCTCCTAGAAGAACCAGAAGAAGGATGAGGATGATCTTACTCTTGAAGCTTCCAGGAGATAGCAAGATTTGTAAAATGCCCCCGCCAAGGTTACTGTTGCCTGAAGACTGAGAGTAGCTTTGCCCTCGACGGTCTTCGATATTTCTACTTTCCTTTAGGTTATCACTTTTCATATTCGTCTCCTTTTGTTTTATTTTACCAAAAATGAGGAAAAAACCAGAGTGATAACGCTTTAGATTTGCTTTTTTCTTGACAGGAGATTTTCTGTTCTTGTCAAAATGTGGAAAACTTGCTATAATGGGGTGAACGGAGGCGTTATGGCATTAAAAAGCAAGTCTAGCGTGTACGGTTTGTGGGTCACGCAATTACTCCATTAAGTTGAGTGGGACGCCAAAACCAACACGTCTAGAAGTCAATAAATTCTGCAAGCATTGCAGCAAGTATACCATCCATAAAGAAACACGATAGGAGAGAGTTGTGAAATTCATTAAAGATATTTTCGTCTTACTAAAAGATACAACTTGGCCAAATCGCAAGGAAAGATGGAAAAACTTTATCTCAGTGATTGAGTACACCGCTTTCTTTGTTGCATTGATTTATTTGTTCGACAAAGTCATTGCACGTGGCCTATTGCACATGATCAATTTCTTTTAAGAAAAGAAGCCATGAGGCTGGGCAACAACTGTCCAGCCTTTGATTTTTGATAGGATTAACTGCAAGATGCAGTGGTTGATTGGCATCTTTGTTCGCTTTTAAGCTTCAAAGATGGCCTATGTGGACGGAAACAATGTTTCCTTTATCTGCAACCTCCAACAGTCTCCTAGACTGTTGGAGCTATGTGAGGTGGGAAGATTGAAAAGGTTCGGGAACCTTTTCAACCTTTTTATATTGGAGTTCTTTCCCACTCCCACTTTTATAGTCTTTTCTTAAAAATAAATCAGCAAACCTCTTTGCATTCCTGCAAAATGTGGTATAATGAAGCTAGGAAAAGGAAAGCCAAGAGGCTTTTTTAGTATGTTCACAAAAGCTCGAGCAGGCTAAACAGAAAGAAAGGATGCCCAAATGGACAGTTTTGATAAAGGCTGGTTTGTACTACAAACCTACTCAGGATATGAAAACAAGGTAAAGAGAATCTTTTGCAACGTGCGCAAACTTACAATATGTTAGAAAACATCTTGCGCGTAGAGATTCCAACTCAAACCGTACAAGTTGAGAAAAATGGTAAAACAAAAGAAATCGAAGAAAACCGCTTCCCAGGTTATGTCTTGGTAGAAATGGTCATGACAGATGAAGCTTGGTTTGTCGTTCGGAATACACCGAACGTTACTGGTTTCGTCGGATCCCACGGGAACCGTTCAAAACCAACTCCATTGTTGGAAGAAGAAATCCGCAGCATCTTGCTCTCTATGGGTCAAACCGTTCAAGAGTTTGACTTG
The DNA here is from genome assembly GCA_036663675.1 of Streptococcus sp. 2A/TPW/M5. Lineage (GTDB taxonomy): Bacteria > Bacillota > Bacilli > Lactobacillales > Streptococcaceae > Streptococcus. The sequence goes on from JAYXUK010000001.1 coordinate 666,659, forward strand.
GATGTCAAGGTGGGCGATACAGTTCGTATCATCGACGGTGCCTTCACAGACTATACTGGTAAGATCACTGAAATTGATAACAACAAGGTGAAAATGGTCATTTCTATGTTTGGTAACGATACAGTTGCAGAAGTGAATTTGAACCAAATTGCTGAATTGTAAGAAAATAGAACCCTCCAAGAAAAACTTGGAGGGTTCTTTGTATGGATCGTTATTGATTTTTATCCAGGCCAGTGATCTTTTTAACTGCTTGGTTTCTGCAGCAGATGTAACATTGAAGATCTTATTGCCTTGTGTAGAGAAGCTAGATTCATCTCCGTTGCTATCTTTATAGACATAGCTGGTCCCCATTTTCTGAACGCATAATGGCATAGGGTTTTCCGAGACGTTCGAGGGCCGTTTTTGGTGTATCGGATTTGGAAATACTGCCAGTAGACTGGTGGTTGGCATCGCCCCTCTTAGTCGGAAGGTGATATCTGTTAACACATTATTGCGGAAGAAAGCCATGATATCGCCATTGTCTGTTGCCCAAACATTGACCCCATCGCCAGGATTCGCACTGTCTGTGCTACTTACGGGTTGACCAAAGGCTGCAACTACGTCATCGTAACTGCTTCTTTCTTTTGGCCCACCAACCTCTTGTCCATCTTCGGTTCTTAATACAAAACCGGTGGTAGGGTGGAGGTTTTTGAGCTTTTCGATCTCAGGAATGGATGCAGCTCCCGGCACATATTGAAGAGATGCACCATCATCTGGATCCATACTGAAGCGATCTGAAAAATCATCTGAGCTATTACTTTCAGAAGACGTGCTTGTCTCTTTACTCGATGATGTTTTGCTTGAAGATGATTGGACCGACTTTTTGGAACTAGAAGCTGTTTTTGCTGGTTGCGCAGAATTGGCGGGTGAGCAAGCGGCTAGTGTCACTAGTGAAAGAAGGCCGATCGTAAGGTAACGAATGTTTTTCATAAATACCCTTTCTAATGTGCTTCGCCGATCAGGCGAGGTTTTATTATATCAATAATCAAGGAAAGGAGCAAATGGCAACAAAAAACCCCTATTGCTAGGGAATTTTTAAAAGATAAAAGATGATAAAAATTTTATTATCAAGGCGGTAGACGGATTTGAACCGACGATCAAGCTTTTGCAGAGCCGTGCCTTACCACTTGGCTATACCGCCATAACATATAATATTGTAACCTAAAAAACAAGATAGGTCAAGAAAAACTTTTTACGTCAAACAACTTTAGAAAACCATTTCATCGTAGGGATTGAAAAAATCTCTCAAATAGCTTGCGAATTCTAGTGATTTCTGCTATACTTATAGAGTTGTCTAAGACAGCAAATACTCATCTCGGATCCATTGTGGCACCGTTGCCCTTGTGGTCGTGCTGCAAGTTGACGTCTGAGAGAGGAGAAAAAACAAAAAGGAGAAACTACTCATGGCAGTAATTTCAATGAAACAACTTCTTGAGGCTGGTGTACACTTCGGTCACCAAACTCGTCGCTGGAACCCTAAGATGGCTAAGTACATCTTCACAGAACGTAACGGAATCCACGTGATCGACTTGCAACAAACTGTAAAATATGCAGACCAAGCATACGACTTCATGCGTGATGCAGCTGCAAACGATGCAGTCATCTTGTTCGTAGGTACTAAAAAACAAGCTGCTGATGCTGTTGCAGAAGAAGCTGTTCGTGCAGGTCAATACTTCATCAACCACCGTTGGTTGGGTGGAACTCTTACTAACTGGGGAACAATCCAAAAACGTATCGCTCGTTTGAAAGAAATCAAACGCATGGAAGAAGATGGAACTTTTGAAGTTCTTCCTAAGAAAGAAGTTGCATTGTTGAACAAACAACGCGCTCGTCTTGAAAAATTCTTGGGCGGTATCGAAGACATGCCTCGTATCCCAGACGTAATGTACGTTGTGGATCCACATAAAGAACAAATCGCTGTTAAAGAAGCTAAGAAATTGGGTATCCCAGTTGTAGCGATGGTCGACACAAACACTGACCCAGATGATATCGATGTTATCATCCCAGCGAACGATGACGCTATCCGCGCTGTTAAATTGATCACTGCGAAAATGGCTGACGCTGTTATCGAAGGACGTCAAGGTGAAGACAGTGTTGCTACAGTAGAAGCTGAATTGGCAGCTACTGAAGGTCAAGCTGATTCAATCGAAGAAATCGTTGAAGTTGTAGAAGGCGACAACGCTTAATTTCATTCAATAAGTAACGAACCTAAGAGGGCAGGGCTCAGCCCGACCCTCTTATTTTATTAAAAATATAGGAGAACAAAAATGGCAGAAATTACAGCTAAGCTTGTAAAAGAATTGCGTGAAAAATCTGGTGCCGGTGTCATGGACGCTAAAAAGGCATTGGTTGAAGTTGAAGGTGATATCGAAAAAGCGATCGAATTGCTTCGCGAAAAAGGTATGGCTAAAGCAGCTAAGAAAGCTGACCGTGTTGCCGCTGAAGGTTTGACTGGTGTTTATGTCAATGGTAACGTTGCAGCAGTAGTTGAAGTAAATGCTGAAACTGACTTCGTTGCGAAAAACGCTCAATTCGTTGAATTGGTAAACGCAACAGCAAAAGTCATCGCTGAAGGTAAACCAGCTAACAACGAAGAAGCTCTTGCTTTGACAATGACTTCAGGTGAAACTCTTGAAGCTGCATACGTATCTGCAACAGCTACAATCGGTGAAAAAATTTCATTCCGTCGTTTTGCCTTGCTTGAAAAAACAGATGCACAACACTTCGGTGCTTACCAACACAACGGTGGACGTATCGGTGTTATCTCTGTGATCGAAGGTGGAGACGAAGCGCTTGCAAAACAAATCTCAATGCACATTGCTGCAATGAAACCAACTGTTCTTTCATACAAAGAATTGGATGAACAATTCGTGAAAGATGAATTGGCACAATTGAACCACGTCATCGACCAAGATAACGAAAGCCGTGCAATGGTTGGTAAACCAGCTCTTCCACACTTGAAATTTGGTTCAAAAGCACAATTGACTGATGAAGTGGTTGCTCAAGCTGAAGAAGATATCAAAGCTGAATTGGCAGCTGAAGGTAAACCAGAAAAAATCTGGGATAAAATCATCCCAGGTAAAATGGATCGCTTCTTCTTGGACAACACAAAAGTTGACCAAGCCTACACTCTTCTTGCACAAGTCTACATCATGGATGACAGCAAGACAGTTGAAGCTTACCTTGAATCAGTAAATGCTTCAGTTATCGAATTCGTTCGTTTTGAAGTTGGTGAAGGTATTGAAAAAGCTTCAAATGACTTTGAAGCAGAAGTTGCAGCTACAATGGCAGCAGCTCTTAACAACTAAGAATAAAAAATAAGAGGTTTCGAAGGAAACCTCTTTTTGTTTGGAAAATATCTTATATCATTGTTTAAGCTGTTTTAAAATATTAACAAAGTTTGTTTTCAAAAATAACAGACGTTACCGAAGATTCATCGATATACTTTCTGAAACTTTCCGCCGTGAGAAAAGTGCTTGAAACAATGAAGTTTCAAGCACTCGGGAGTTTTGAAACTTTAGGTTCAAAACTAAGTCATGGAACTTCATAGAAGTTCGCTGACGTCCGTACTCACCTAAGGAAAGATTCAGAGAAGATATTATGTGAACTGATATCATGGGCTCATTCATTTGCTTAATGTGCGAAGGTATCGATTCCTAGGAGCAGGGACAGGGTTCCCATGATGAGGCCAGCTAGGATCACTCCGAGCATGACTGCGAGGCTACTGCGTTTGAAGTCCCAGTCAAGGATAGAAGCTGCAAGAGCTCCGGTCCAGGCACCAGTTCCTGGTAAAGGAATGCCGACGAATAGAGTAGGGCCCAGAAAATTCCCTTGTCTCCTGCAGCTTTTTCTAATTTCTGTCCGCCTCTATGGCCTTTATTGAGACACCAGCTAAAAAGCCTCCGATGATCGGTTTTTGCCCCCAAGTAAGAATATGGCGGGCGAAAAAGAAGATCAGAGGGACAGGGAGAAGATTTCCGATCACTCCGATCAGGAGCGCTGTCCATAATGGAATACCATTTGCAATGGCAAAGGGATGGCCCCGCGCAATTCAACAAGGGGCACCATGGAGATCAGGAAGGTAAAGATATATTTCATTAGTCAAGCCTTTCGATTAGTCTTCTTCATTCTATCGTATCTTTTCTCAATTGACAACTATGATCTTTTTAAATCTTTTATCTTGACTTTCTGGTGGAGGAAGCATATAATAAAGACATAGTTAATTAGAATCATTATAAAAGGAGAAATGACATGACAACTATGAAACATGAAGCAGCTACTGATGTAGCAACTTTTGCACCTTCAAATAAAGAAACTCTTCCAGAAACAAAAGCTCTCTTGAACCAAGTCGTAGCAGATCTCTACGTCGCTCACATTGCCCTTCACCAAGTACACTGGTATATGCGTGGACGTGGCTTTATGGTTTGGCATCCAAAATGGACGAATACATGGACAGCTTGGATGCAACCTTGGATGAAGTGAGCGAACGCTTGATCACTCTTGGTGGCGCGCCATATTCTAGCATGACTGAATTTTTGGAACACAGCAATATTGAAGAACGCCGTGGAACATTTACGAAAAATGTAGAAGAAAGCTTGACACGTGTTCTTGAAATCTTCCATTATCTTGATGGCCTTTACCAAAAAGCTTTGGATGTTACCGACTCTGAAGGCGACGATGTAACCAACGATATCTTTGTTGGGGCTAAAGCAGAACTTGAAAAGAACATTTGGATGGTGGCTGCTGAACTTGGTCAAGAACCAGGATTATAAGATCATAAAAAAATAGAAGCCATTGGCTTCTATTTTTTTGGTGTTTTTCTGGTGGGAAAAATTAGTAGAAATTTATTTAGGAAGGATAAATCCATTCGATGTGAGGTGCGCGTTCTTTAATTTGCTTTTGTATTGTATTAAAATCGGCTCCTTCTGCATTTGAAAAATTCACCTTGTCGAGTAGTTTGTCCTTCTTATCATAAAAATAAAGAAAGCGATCTGTATAAGTAACATCGTTAGCAGAGCTAGTCTTTATTTTGTATTCTATTTTATGGATGTCGCTATATTTCATCTGTAACTGGTTTCGATATGCATTTCCAATAGTATAGATAGCATCATCAGTGATAGTGAGGAGGGGAGGCTCAATTGCTGTCATCCCATTGTAGCAGGCGATAAGTAAGAAGGAAGCGATAGAAAATCCGGTGAATACAAGAAAAAGAAAAAGAAAATCATCATTATTTCTTGAACTTGAAAGCTGAGAGGCTTCGGTATTCCTTGCGGACGTGATTTGATTCTGGGTTGAAGAGTAGTGAAGTTCTTGCCTTGAACTAGAGAAGGTCCCTTGGGGAGTTGATTTTACTTGAGAACCTGATTGGATTGCTTGAAATAGAAAAATTAAAATCATCACGATTATAGGAACGATAGAATAGGAATAAGAAATTTTTTCTTTTTATATTCTATTTTTTCACTCATAGGTAAACCTCATTTTTTTATATTAGTTGAATCATTTTATCATATTTTTATTACGGGTAGGTAACAAATAAAGCTTGTTTGTACTAATTAAAGGAATTCTTAATCTAACTATAGTTGGAGCGAAATCGAGGCCTATCGCTCCTCTTTTTTGGTATAGTTAATATGTGATTTTCAGTAGCGTTCGCAGGTATAAGAAAGCGCTTACAAATTTAATTGTTAATCCTAAGAGGAGGTTTTTATGGGAAAGTCTTTTTTGAAAAGCGTCCTGTTTTTAGTATTCGTAAGCTCTCAGTTGGAGCTTGTTCTGTTGTGATTGGGATTTCTGCCTTAGGTCTTTCAAGGGTCCATGCGGAAGAAAAGCCAGCCCTCGAAAGTGAACCGACTTCGATTGAGACACCAAGTGTTGTGACGGAAAATTCAGAAGCGGAAGTTCCTGAAGCTGGTGCAAGAGTTTCAGAAGCTCCAGCTGTCATCACCCCTACCAGAGCTGAGGGAAAGCCAGCCCCTCAAGGAGAGGGCCAGCCTGTTTCTACTTCATCTGAGCGTGCTACAGGAACGGAAGAAACTGCTGCTCCAGATCAAAATCGTGTAGCGGAGGATATTGTGCAAGATCGAGAACGTGATTTTAATAAAGATTGGTATTTTAAATTAAATGCAGCTCCTGGTGCAGAAGGGCGTCAAGTGGATGTCAAGGATTGGAAAAAATTAGATCTTCCTCATGACTGGTCTATTTTCTTTGATTTCGATCACAACTCTCCTGCTCAAAATGAGGGGGCAATTAAACGGAGGGGATGCTTGGTATCGTAAGACCTTCCGTTTGGACGACAAAGATCTAGATAAGAAGGTCCGCTTGGAATTTGGCGGGGTTTACATGGATTCCAAAGTCTATGTAAACGGACAATTCGTCGGTCATTATCCAAATGGCTACAATGCCTTTTCTTATGATATTACTCCTTATTTGAATGCGGATGGAAGCGAGAATACCATCGCCGTTCATGTTGTCAATCAACAACCAAGTAGCCGTTGGTATTCTGGTAGTGGGATTTACCGGGATGTTAAGCTGAGTGTAACGGACAAGGTTCATTTAGCGCAGTATGGGACTACGATTACGACCCCTCAGTTGGAAAAACAGCAAAATGGGGCAGTAGATACGGTGGTGAAGAGCCGCATTGTCAACCAGGATGATCAAGCCCATAGTATTTATGCGGAATATGAAATTGTCGATCAAAATGGCCAAGTGGTGAGCGAAAAACGCGCACTGAAGCACAAGCTGTTCTAGCAGGTCAAGCGATCAACCTTTCTCAAACCTTGCATGTTGAAAAACCAACCCTCTGGGATGTGAAAACGGATCATCCAGCTCTCTATACCTTGTATACGCGGGTTTATCGGGATTCGCAGTTGGTCGATGTGCAAAAGGAACGCTTTGGCTATCGCTATCTGAACTGGACGCCAGAAGGTGGCTTCTTCCTCAATGGGGTGGCGACGAAATTCCACGGGGTATCTCTTCACCATGACCACGGGGCTCTTGGAGCTGAGGAAAATTACAAGGCTGAATACCGCCGTCTCAAACAGATGAAGGACATGGGAGTCAATGCGATTCGGACGACCCACAACCCAGCCAGTGAACAAACCTTAAAGATTGCGGCTGAGTTGGGCTTGATGGTCCAAGAAGAAGCTTTTGATACCTGGTATGGTGGCAAGAAGCAATACGATTACGGTCGTTTCTTTGAAAAGATGCCACTCACCCAGAAGCTCGTAAGGGGATACTTGGTCAGATTACGATCTACGGACCATGGTAGAGCGGGACAAGAACAATCCAGCCATTGTCATGTGGTCAATCGGTAACGAAGTCGGTGAAGCAGATGGTTCAGACAAATCTGTCGCAACCGTTCGTCGGTTGGTCAAGACCATCAAGGACGTGGATGCAACCCGTTATGTCACCATGGGAGCTGATAAATTCCGCTTTGGTGATGGCTCAGGAGGCCATGAAAAGGTAGCAGCAGAGCTTGATGCGGTTGGATTTAACTATTCAGAAGCCAACTATGAAAGCTTACGGGCAAAACATCCAAACTGGCTCATTTATGGTTCTGAAACCTCTTCTGCAACGCGGACACGGGGCTCTTACTATCACCCTGAAAGAGAATGGGTAGGAAGCAACCAAGAAGACCGCCATTATGAACAATCAGACTACGGCAATGACCGGGTTGGTTGGGGTCGGACAGCGACCGCCTCTTGGACCTTTGACCGTGATCATGCCGGCTATGCAGGACAATTTATCTGGACCGGTACGGACTATATCGGCGAGCCAACACCATGGCACAACCAAAATGACACACCTGTAAAAAGTTCTTATTTCGGTATTGTCGATACTGCCGGCCTTCCAAAGAATGATTTTTATCTCTACCAAAGTCAATGGGTGTCAGCTGAGAAACATCCAATGGTCCATCTCTTGCCACATTGGAACTGGGACAATCCAGAATTAGCCAATCGTGTCATGGATGAAGAAGGACGGATTCCTGTTCGGACCTTCTCCAATGCCCACAGTGTGGAATTGATTGTCAATGGGGAATCACAAGGAGTGAAGACCTTTACCAAGAAGACCACAGCTGATGGCCGGACTTACCAAGAAGGGGCGAATCCGGATGAACTCTATCTAGAGTGGTTGGTCCCTTATGTACCAGGTAAAGTGGAAGCTATTGCGCGCAACGAAGCAGGAGAAGTGATCGCGAAAGATCAAGTCGAAACAGCCGGCAAGGCTGCGGGTGTCCGTTTGTTGAAAGAAGAACACGCGATTGCAGCGGACGGTAAGGATTTGACCTATATTACCTACGAAATCGTCGATGAAGAAGGCCGTGTCGTACCAACTGCCAACAATTTGGTGCATTTCCATTTGCATGGACAAGGCCAAATTGTCGGTGTTGATAATGGGGAACAAGCCAGCCGTGAACGCTACAAAGCGCAGGAAGATGGCTCATGGCAACGCAAAGCCTTCAACGGCAAAGGGTTGTGATTGTCAAATCAACTGAGCAGGCGGGAGCCTTTACTCTGTATGCAGACTCAGATCGCTTGCAATCAGACCAAGTCAGCCTCTTTACAGGTAAGAAGGACCAAGCAGAACGCACTGTATTAGGTGTGGAACCTGTTCGACAAAGTGCTTATCTAGGAGAAAAACCAACCTTACCAAGTAAGGTCAATGTAGTCTATAGTGATGGCAAGGCCCAAGAAGAAGCCGTTGAATGGGATGCGGCAGACTATAGCCGTGCTGGCCAAGTCCGTGTGACCGGTCATGTTCAAGGACGCACGGTCGAAGCTCTGGTCGATGTGATCGGCGTGGAACAAGTCCTTCCAGTCATCAAACAAATCCCACAGGGAGCAGATCTAGCAACGGTGGATAAGGCTGTGCAATTAGTCTTCACCGATGGGACCACTGCTCACTATGAGGTCGATCAATGGACCTTGGAAGCTGGTCAAGAAGATCAGTTGTCCACACCAGGAGCACGCTTGAAAGCGACAGGACTCCTAGGCAATGGGGAAACGGTCCAAGCGACACTAGTGGTTGCAGGAGGAGATGTAGCCAAGGCTAAGAAACCAACGGTTCAGCTAGATGGAGTAGTTCTTCCAAAATTTGGTAGTGGCAACCATACCATTTTCCGTTCCCTCGCTTATGGTCAAGAGCCAGGTCAAGTCACAGCAAGTGCAGAAAATGCCCAAGTGACGGTCCTCCAAGCTAACCGTGAAAATGGTTTGAAAGCCCAAATCTTTGTGACTGCTAAGGATACGGGAGCTGTACAGACCTATGTGGTCCAATTCCAAGAAGAAAGTCCACAGATTGAGCGTTTAGAATTGCGTCTGCCAGAAGGACAGGAACTCAAGGAAGACCAAACGGTACCACTTGAAGTCATTGCCCATTACCAAGATGGTAGCCAGGCAAGTCTCAAAGCAGATCAAATTGATGTGAAGACAAGAACTGGTAGCCAAGGAAAAGCCGTCGCAAGCAATAAAGGTTTGGAATTGCGGGAAGCAGGATTGGTTCATTTAGAAGCTAACTTCCAAGGACAAACAGGAGAAGTCACCTTTACCATCACGCCAAATCCAGAAGAAAAGACGGTTGTGAAGGTGCGTCCTGTACGGATCAGTACCGATCGAAACGTTTTGCCAGCTCTTCCAGAGACAGTCTTGGTCGAGTATGATAAGGGATTCCCTAAAGAAAAACGCGTGACCTGGGATGCTGTAACCGCAGATCAAGTCAAGGATTACCATAGCTTTACAGTCACAGGTCATGTAGAGGGTGTGGAAAAAGAAGCCCAAGCTCAAGTGACGGTTGAAGGCATTATCGCTGTAGAAGAAGTCAGCACCACCACTCCAGTCGGAGAAAAACCAGCTCTTCCAGAAAGCGTGCGGACCTATCACTCTAATGGTAAGACCTATACTGCTAAGGTGGCCTGGGATGCGGTCGATCCGCAACTCTTGGCCAAAGAAGGAGAAGTTGTCCTAGCCGGTCGTGTAGAAGGAACGGATCTTCCAACCCGTCTTCATATTCGTGTTTCCGCAAACACAGTCAAGGGGGCTAACGTAGCAGAGCAATGGACAGGATCTGTCTTGCCACTCGCTTTTGCAAGTGACTCTAACGATGCAGATCCAGTTGCTAAGGTCAATGACAAGGTCATCTCCTTTACCGATGCTCCAGCTAACCGTTGGACCAACTGGGGCCGTGACAATGCGGAAGATTCTGTCGGTATCTTGTTTGGAGATTCTGGTATCTTGACCAAGCGAGCAGTGGACAACCTCCATGTTGGTTTCCATGAAGACCACGGCGTTGGAGCTCCAAGTGAATACGTGATTGAGTACTATGTGGGTGAGCAAATCCCAACAGTTCCAAGCAATCCAAATCGTGTCAAAGACGAAACAGACCATCCATTTAACAATCCAGCTAACTGGAAAGAAGTCAGCAACCTAACCGTTGAAGAACCGGTAGCAGCTGGTAAGATGAATCATTTCAGTTTTGATAAGGTCGACACTTATGCCGTTCGGATCCGTATGAAGACGCCAGAAGGCAAGCGTGGAAGCTCTATTTCAGAGATTCAGATCTTTGCCAATAAGGTTGCGGCAGAAGAAAAGAGCCAGTTGACCATTCGCGTCAATGGCGATGTATTGCCAGGTGTCAACCCAAGTGTGACCGATTACTACATCGATGCGCGTGATCGGGCTTATCCACAAGTGGAAGCGACAGCTAGCCATCACGGTCTTGCAACGGTTGTGCCAAGTGTCCATGAAGGGAGCCAATCCGTGTCATCCACAAAGCGGAAGATGGCACCATCTTACAAGAATACCGCCTCCATCTCACAAGCGATGCAGAAAAACTGAAACAAGCTGCTCCAGTAGCAGTGGAAGCAGGTAGCCGCTTTGTGAAAGTCGGTCAAGATCTGGTTCTACCATCTACCGTAGGCGTTTATTTCCAAGGGGATACAGGCTATGAACGCAAGGAGCTTACGGTGGACTGGAAGCCTCTACCAGCTGATGCGCTTTCTCACGAAGGTAGCTTCACGCTGGAAGGAAAAGTCATTGGCTATGATCTGACAGCTCAGCTGACCGTCCGGGTGTCCGAAAAGACAGGAGAAAACCTCTCTGTGAACCGTGACTACAATGCAGAAGATACCAGGGCATTTGCTAGTGAAACCAATGATCTCGATCCAAATCAAATCGACTATATCGATTACATCAATGATGGTGGCTACAACGAGTACTATCGCTGGACCAACTGGAAGAGAGAACCGGATCAAACTGAAGTATTTGCTGGTCTTATCTTCAAGAAAAATGGTCAAGTAACAGAGCGTTTGGTCAATAAAGTAGCGGTCGACTTCTTTGCAGATCAGGAAACAGGTCTGCCAACGAAAACTGTTCTTGAACGCTACATTGGTCCAGACTTTGATGTTCCGGATGATTATGGCAATCTGAAGAATCTTCCAGATCATCCATTTAACCAGGCCTCTAACTGGGAAGAAATCCCGTACAGCTTGGATTATGCCTTTGAACCTGGTTATATCTCTAACCTCAGCTTCAATGAAACCAGAACCAAAGCCATCCGTTTAAGAATGGTTCGTGATGAAAATCTTAAAGGAATCGGAATCATTGAATTGAGCGCCTATGCCCCAACAGAAGAGGCCCAGGCAACAACTGATGTCACGATCCAAGTGAATGGCAAAAACCTAGAAGGTTTTAAACCAGATGTGCCAGATTATCATCTAGAGTATGAGGGAGACCGTCCAATCGTTTCAGCACAAGGCAAGAATGGAACAGCCGTTACGGTCGTGGATGCTAAAAGTGCCAATGCCCCTGTGCTTGTCAAGGTTGTCTCAGAAGATGGCAAGCTCGAAAAAGTATATCAACTTTCTCTCTCCGCAAAAGCACCTACAGGCTCAGCCATTCCTGAAGAAGGGGTCAAGAATCTGGTTCATACCAAACCAGAGTTGGTGATTGAGCCAGAGGAGATGGACTTTGAACGCTTAGAACGTCCAAATGCGGAACTTCCAAAAGGTGAGAAACGTGTGGTTCAAGAAGGTCAAAAAGGCCGCAAATTGAGCTTGGTGGAAGTCTCTCAAGAAAATGGTGTGGAAAGCCGGAAGGAACTAGATGCCTTTGTAGAGCTAGATCCAGTGGCAGAAATCACAGAGGTAGGCACGAAAGAGGTACTTCCAGACACTCCACAACCACAGCCACAGCCGCAACCGCAGCCAGAGCCACAGCCAGAACCGCAGCCACAGCCGCAACCGCAGCCAGAACCACAACCGCTTCCGAACCCAGAGCGCCCTCATGTTTCAGAAGGACCAGTAGCTATCGCAACTCCTCAAGCATCTCTTGAGGTCAAAGCGGTGCGCCAGGAAGGGATAGATGCAGTAGTGAAGGAAGTCGAGAAAGAAACTCAAACACCAGCAGTTTCAGCTGCTCCAGTTTCCGAAGGTAGATTACCAAATACAGGAACGGAAGAAAGCGTCGCAAGCCTCGTTGCTGGAATCCTAGCGGCAGGCCTTGCCAGTGCTGTGCTGGACGATCAGAAAAAAAGAGCCAATAAGGCCAAGTAAAACAGCTAGAGAAACTAGCAAAAACGGTGAAAAGTTCACAGGTAAAAGAAGGAGGATGGGGAAGCCCCACCCTCTTTACCTGGTGACATAAAGGAATGGAATATGGGAAAAAGATTAGTTGATCAGAGAAATCAATTTGGCATTCGTAAACTCTCAGTAGGCGTCTGCTCGGTAGTCGTAGCGACTTGTTTTTTAGGAGCTACTACCAGTTACGCAGAGGAACAAGCTGAGAATAGTGAACCACGTGAAGAACGGGTTGAAATAAGCAATACAGGAGATCAAGGAAAGGAGGAAAAAACTGTGAACGAGCACCAAGAAGAATCAGAGCAGCCCTCAGCAACTACTAGCGAGAAAGAAAATCGCACAGCCAGCCAAGGGACAGAAGCCACTCAACCTGCCACTTCTCTAAAAGAGGAGACTGAGATTGCGGATTACGGACCACTTCCAAGCAAGGCTCAGATGCAATACCACCGCGAAGAACTGGCAGCTTTCATCCACTTTGGGATGAATACTTACTACGATCGTGAGTGGGGAGATGGACAAGAAGATCCTTATTATTTCTATCCAGAGCATCTGGATACCGATCAGTGGATCAAAACCCTGAAGGATGCTGGTTTTAAACGGACGATCATGGTCGTCAAGCACCACGATGGCTTCCTCTTGTACCCTTCCAAATACACCGACCATACCATTGCTAAAAGTGGTTGGAAAGATGGAAAAGGAGATGTCCTAGCTGAGGTTTCTGCTTCTGCCAGCAAGTATGACATGGACATGGGGGTCTACCTCTCTCCTTGGGATGCTCACAGCCCGCTCTACCATGTGGATACAGAGGACCAATACAACGAATACTACCTCAACCAGCTTAAGGAAATCCTTGAAGATCCAAAATATGGGAACAAGGGTAAGTTAGTAGAAGTCTGGATGGATGGAGCGCGTGGCGATGGGGCTCAAAAGTCACCTATACCTTTGACAAGTGGTTTGAAGCCATTCGCAAGGCCCAAGGGGATATTGCCATCTTCTCAGCTGAGCCGACCAATGTTCGTTGGATAGGAAATGAAAAGGGATTGCCGGAGATCCGGTTTGGCAAAAGGTCAATCCAGATAAGATCCGCAACAATCCATCCAACAGCTACCTCAATCACGGGGATCCGGAAGGGAAGCAATACTCAGTGGGAGAAGCCGATGTTTCTATTCGCTCCGGCTGGTTCTACCATGACAATCAAGAGCCTAAGTCCTTGCGCGAATTGATGGACATTTACTTCAAATCGGTCGGCCGTGGCACCCCGCTTCTGCTTAATATTCCACCCAATCAAGACGGAAAATTTGCGGAGGCCGATGTGGCCCGTTTGAAAGAATTCCGCCAGACCTTGGACCAACTCTACAGTGTGAACTATGCGGCAGGAGCTTTGGTAGAAGCTGACTCGACACGGCGCAATCCTCTCTACAAGGCCAGCCATTTGACAGATGGCGATGAAAAGACCAGTTGGGCACCTGCAGATGATGCCAAAACCGGCTCTTTTGTCCTTGATCTTGGAAAAGAGCAACACTTTGATGTGGTAGAGCTCAAAGAAACCATCGAGAAAGGCCAACGGATTTCTGGTTTCACCATTGATGTGGCAGTGAATGGGCAATGGGTTCCTTATGGGGCTGGCTCAACCGTAGGGTATCGCCGTTTGATCAAAGGGCAACCAGTTGATAGTCGCTATATCCGGGTGTCCATCACCGATGCCCAAGCCACTCCAATCTTGAACGGAGTCTCTGTCTATAAGACACCAGCCAGCATTGAAGAAACCGATGGCTATCCGCTTGGTTTGACTTATCATTCTGACCGGACAGCTGAGCGGGCCAATGGCCAGTGGAATGAAGAGGGAGAAGGCGTTCGAGGCACCTCTATGTGGACCAAAGAAAAGGGAGCTTCCGTGACCTATCAATTTGAAGGCACCAAGGCCTATGTCGTCGGAACTGTCGACCCTGGTCATGGGGAAATGGATGTCTATGTCGATGGACAAAAGCTAGCGACCGTCAATACCCAAAGCCCAAGCCGCAAACGGAGCCAAAAGGTCTATGAAACACCGGACTTGGCAGCAGGATCCCACACCTTGACCTTGGTCAATAGCAAGGGAGATGCGATCGCAACGGAAGGGATTTATGCTCTCAATAACCAAGAAAAGGGTCTCTTTGAATTTGCTCAGCCAACCCTAGCTGTTAAAAAGGCGACCCAGCGCAAGTCGTCGTCAAGAGAAAAGGTGGCTCTAAAGGAAGTGCCAGTCTCAAATTGATCACAGAGCCGGGAACAGGGGTTCATGGTAAGGTCTACAAAGATACCAACGTCACCCTGGAGTTCGCAGATGGCGAGACAGAAAAAACATTCCAAGTTCCAACCCTTGATTTTGCAGGAAAAGCGACCGATGTCTATGACTTTAAGGTCAAATTGCTCCATCCGGATCAAGGAAGCCTGGTCGGCTTTATTCCAGAACTGACAGTCCAAGTGATGAATGAAGACCAGTTGCCAGAAAATCGCAAAGAAGTAGATGACCAAGATCCAAAACTGCATTACAGTGAGGGTTGGCAGCACGAGACAGACAATCCAAACTTCTCAAATGGCACAGAATCTTGGTCTAGCTTTAACCAAGTGACCGATGAGGAAGGCAAGAAACACATTGAAGTGACCATTACCTTTAAGGGCACAGGCGTGGAGGTCCGAGGAGTGGTTGATCCAAGTCATGGTCTCTACAGCGTCACTTTGGATGGAAAAGAAATGGCCTTCGAAGAAGGGCGTGGCCATGATTATGAGATCGACGGCGATCATTATTTCAGTGGCTACGGAGATCAACGCAAGCTCGACCAGAGTTTGGTCAATCTGCAAGGCCTAGCAAAGGCTACCACCAGCTACGCTTGCATCTGGATCCAGCCCTCAATGACCCTCAGTCATCCAGAGCCATCCAGGTGGACCGATTTGTCCTCTCAGGGAAAGATAGTCAGTTGCTCAGTCAAGAAGAGCTGCAACAGATCATCAGAGAAGGAGTAGAAAAGATCAAGGCTACTTCTCTCGAGCGCTTGAAAGCAGACCTCAAACCGACGGTTCAAGGACAATTGACGGACTTGACTCAGTTGTTGAATCAAGAGCGACCAGATTTGGTTGCTGCAGCCAATCAAGTGGAAGCCCTTGAAACCATCTTAGAAGATGCTCACAATTATGAACCCCTGACGCAAACACGCCCAGAAGAAGGTATTCGGGATTTGATTCTTGAAAAGCCAGAACTTCTCATCGAAGCGGAGGAGATTCCATTTGAGAGTCAAACACGTGAGAACAAGGACTTGGCCAAGGGCGAAAGCCGGATCCTTCAAGCAGGAAAGGTCGGACGCCGGTTGAAATTGATCGAGGTTCGACAAGAAGAAGGCAAAGAAATTCGGACAGAAGTCGATGCCTTTGTCGAAGTGGAGGCCCAGGACCAGATCACAGAAGTCGGAACGAAGGAAGCGGAAAAAGTCCGTTGATAGCTGATATGCCGACTCCAACCACTCCTGTCACCCCAAGTAAGGTGCAACCAGAAGTTATGACTCTTTCTCAAGCTGAAGACAAAAAGAAAAAGGAAGACCTGTTCTCTTGCAACCGAAAACCCCAGAAGCAGTTTCTGTTTCGACTTCAGACCATCCGGAAAAAGAAGTGGTTAAAAGTCCTTCTCTACAATCGGAAGGAAAACTTCCTCAAACCGGTACAAAAGAAAGTGGATTGTTTGCTTGGTTAGGCCTTCTTGGTCTAGGATTCTTGGGCGGAGGCGCGAAATTTGCTCGTCGCAAAGAGTAGCTCCTTCTTCGCATAAGAGGTTAGTTCTCACTAGCCTCTTTTGTTTTGCCTTCTTAAGAGATTCCTATTTCCATGGAGTCTTTGCTTTATTTACAGCCGTAAAAATTGTATAATAGTCAAATAAGGTCAATGATGAGAAGGAACACTCCAAGGCCATTTTTTATGGGCCAAAGAGCAGAGCATCCATCTAGAAAAAACAAGCCAGAAAGGAGCATCATGGCAAATAAGAACACATCTGATAGCATTGAAGCTTATATCAAGGCCTTGCTGGCTCAAGCTGGCATGGCAGAGCTCAAAAGAAGTGAGTTGGCCGATGTCTTTCAGGTCGTACCCAGTCAGATTAACTATGTTATCAAGACCCGCTTTACCGAGAGCCGAGGCTATATTGTAGAGAGCAAGCGTGGTGGTGGTGGCTATATCCGCATTGGCAAGGTCCAGTTTTCAGATCATCATCAGATGCTCCAAGAATTGGCAGCCAATATTGGAGAGACCATCAGCCAGCAGGTCTTCAATGATATCCTCCAGATGCTCTATGAAGAAAAATTATTGACAAAACGTGAGACTCAGCTCTTGCTTGCGACAACCTCCGATGAGGTCCTAGGTCGAGATGCTCTTATCCTACGAGCAACGATGCTGAAAAAATCATTCAACAAGTAGATAGAAAAGGAAATACCGACTAGATGAACTATTCAACAGCACTGTTAGAAAGTATAGAAGCGGCCCAAATACTAGCAGGCCACTATCAGGGGCATACCTTAGATACTTGGCATCTCCTGACGGCTATGGCCAATAATCCCTATAGCGTGGCAGGTTCTGTACTGAACGATTATCCTATGCAGATCGATGAGTTTCAGGATGCAGCGGAGCATATTACAGGCCAAGCTTTTCAAAGCGACAATCGGTATGAAATCTTCCCATTTTCTTATCGGATGGAGGCCATTATGAAACACGCAAGAGAGATTGCCCAGGTCCTTCATGCCAAGACCTTGGGAACAGAGCATGTGCTCCTCTCTCTTCTAGCAGACCGTGGGACCTTGGCGAGCCAAGTCATGGAGTTTGCCGGCTTTGCCTTTACAGAGCAAGACAAGGGAGTTCCTATTGCCTCCTTCGCAAGAATCTTGAAGACAAGGCAGGCTGGGACAAGAACGATATCAAAGCCATTCGGAGTCTTTATCGGGCCCAAAACTCTAACCGCCAAACCATGGGAAATATGATGGGCATGCCACCAAGCACCAGTGGAGGTCTTGAAGATTATACCCGTGATTTGACAGAAATGGCGCGTGCAGGCCAGCTTGAGCCTGTGATCGGCCGGGATGCAGAGATTTCACGCATGATCCAAATCCTTAGCCGCAAGACGAAGAACAATCCTGTATTGGTGGGAGAAGCAGGGGTCGGAAAAACCGCCCTTGCCTTAGGCCTGGCCCAGCGTGTCGCTAGTGGCAATGTTCCAGCTGAAATCGCGCAAATGCGTGTTCTTGAATTGGATCTCATGAATGTCGTTGCAGGGACGCGCTTCCGTGGGGACTTTGAAGAACGGATGAACAATATCATCCAGGACATCGAAGAAGACGGTCACGTGATTCTCTTTATCGATGAACTGCATACCATTATGGGGTCAGGATCCGGTATTGATTCGACTTTAGACGCAGCCAATATTCTAAAACCAGCCCTGGCACGGGGAACCTTGCGTACAGTTGGAGCAACGACTCAAGATGAGTACCAAAAGCATATCGAAAAAGATGCAGCCCTCTCTCGGCGTTTTGCGAAAGTCACCATTGAAGAGCCAAGTGTTGCAGATAGCATCCAAATTCTCCAAGGCTTGAAAGAAACCTACCAGGACCACCATCATGTGACCATTACCGATGAAGCGATCGAAACAGCTGTCAAATATGCCCACCGCTATTTGACTAGCCGTCAATTGCCAGATTCGGCCATTGATCTCTTGGATGAAGCGGCAGCTACTGTACAAAACCGCGATTCCAACGGTCATGTAAAAGAAGAGTTGACCGCCTTGGATCGGGCTTTGATGGATGGCAAGTGGAAGAAAGCAGCCCAGCTCTTAGAAGTAGAGGCCGCTCCTATTGTCTACAAAAAGAAGTCACTGACCAAGATGTCTTAGTGACCTTGAGCCAATTATCTGGTATTCCAACTCAAAAACTGACTCAAACCGATGCCAAGAAGTACCTCAACTTAGAAACAGAATTGCACAAGCGCGTGATTGGTCAAGACCAAGCCGTTTCGAGTATCAGTCGGGCTATTCGACGCAATCAATCAGGTATCCGTAGCAACAAGCGTCCGATCGGTTCTTTCATGTTCCTGGGACCTACCGGTGTCGGAAAAACAGAGCTAGCCAAAGCTTTGGCGGAAGTTCTGTTTGATGATGAATCGGCCCTCATCCGTTTTGATATGAGTGAGTATATGGAAAAATTCGCAGCCAGTCGCCTCAACGGTGCCCCTCCAGGCTATGTGGGCTACGAAGAAGGAGGCGAGTTGACCGAGAAAGTCCGCAACAAACCATATTCAGTTCTCTTATTTGATGAGGTGGAAAAAGCCCATCCAGATATTTTCAATGTCCTTTTGCAAGTCTTGGATGACGGAGTCTTAACCGATAGCAAAGGCCGGAAGATCGACTTCTCCAATACCATTATCATCATGACCTCAAACCTTGGAGCAACAGCCCTTCGGGATGATAAGACCGTTGGCTTTGGTGCCAAAGATATCCGCTTTGACCAAGCCAATATGGAAAAACGCATGTTTGAAGAGTTGAAGAAGACCTATCGTCCAGAGTTTATCAACCGGATTGATGAAAAGGTGGTCTTCCATAGTCTCTCAAGCGAGGACATGCAGCAGGTAGTGAAAGTCATGGTCAAACCGCTCATCGCGACCTTGGCAGAACAAGGCATGACCCTCAAATTCCAGCCTTCAGCGCTCAAGTTGCTAGCAACCAAAGGCTACGATCCAGAAATGGGAGCTCGCCCACTGCGTCGTGTCTTGCAGACCGAAGTGGAAGATCAGTTAGCAGAGCTATTGCTGAAAGGTCAAGCCCAAGAAGGGCAAACGATCAAGGTTGGAACGACAGCCGGAACGATCAAGTTCGAGATTGTCTAGGAGGACGTCATGACGCTTCAGCGATTAACCCGTATTTCGCTTTTGGCGGCCCTTTGTGTCGCTCTACGTCAGGCTTTTGCCCCTTTCCCAAATGTCCAACCTATTTCTGCCATCTTTTTTCTCTTGGTGATATTTGAAGGGTATAGCTTTGCTTTTCTTGTGATGATGATCACCATGTTTGTCTCCGCCTTTTTCCTGGGGATGAGCCTGATTGTGTTCTTTCAGATTGTCGCCTTTGGCTGTTTGATGCTCATTTGGCGCATCAGTTACAAGTGGTTGCCCCATGTCCTTCAGATCCTTTTTGTGGGCCTACTGTCCTTTGCTTATGGGGTCTTGATCGATACTGTTTATGCCTTGATATACCATATTCCTTGGTGGACCTATGCTTTGGTCAATGGTTTTAGTTTTAACCTTGCCCATGCTCTGTCGACGATCATTTTCTATCCCATTATCTATCAAATCTTTAGGAGATTTTATGTTGAAAAAATCATTTCTAGCTTGATGACCTTACTTGCAGCTCTTCTTTTAGCGAGTTGCGCTCCGTCTCATAGCACAAACAATCAAACAAGTGCTTCTAGCACAGAAGTTGCCAAGAAAACGAAATTTCGATTACGATTAGCGTGACGCCAGAAGGTCAAAAAGCGCAATCGAAAACCTTGAAAGTAGCAGAAGAGAGCAATCTCATGAAAGTGCTCAAAGCCAACTACAAGATTGAAGAAAAAATGGCATGATCACCTCGATTGACGGTCACAGCCAAGATGAAGCAAAAGGTCTTTACTGGATGTACAAGATCAATGGCGAAATGGCTCCAAAAGGTGCTGCTGAAACCACCGTTAAAAAGGGGATAAGATCGAATTCTATCAAGAAGTGTATAAATAATGAGGAGATAGTGGGACAGAAATCGGTAATTCGTTAGAATTCGATTTCGTCGTCCCACCTCCGCACAGTTGAGTAGGGCTGTAAAGCTGATGAAATCAGTGTAGTAGAGCCCACTCAACCACTGCGTCTTGCTCGACAATCCAAAAATAATTGAGAGGCTAGGACTTTTGTCCCAGCCTCTTTTTGCTAAAGTTTAGGAACTTACTTAAAACTTCTTTCAAATTAGAAAAATATTTAAGAAACTATTGACAGCCTCATACAACAGTGTTACAATAATGTTACAAAATATTACAAATGTTACAAAAGAGGTTCTGTTATGAAAAACAAAAAATCATTTCCCTAGCAGCCCTAGCTTTGACAGCTAGTCTTTTCCTAGGAGCTTGTGGCGGGAATAAAGAAGAAAAACTTCAGAAGCAAGCAGTTCAAAGACCAGTCAGGTTAAACAAACAAGTTCTTCTTCTAAGAAAAAAGTGATCACTAGTAAAGATCCAATTGCCTCTTCATCCTCTGATAGCAAATCAGAAGAAAGTCATACCGTTGGTAGCAAAAATAACCAAGCTGCAGCTAGTCAAACACCAGCTCCAGCTAAAGAAGCGACACCAGCAGCACCCGTAACAAAAGAAACAAAAGAAGTAGCCACTCCAGCAACACCAGCGAAAGCAAAATTGCCAAGTCTAGAAGACGGTCATGCTCAGGCTAAGAAGCAAGCTTCTGCGACGGAGAATGCCCAATACAAGGGAGTCTATTCTGTGGCAGCAGGGGATTTCTCTGCAGCAGCTGGGAATTGGTCTGACAAACGCGACACTGGAGTCACTATTGGCCAAGGTGGTCAAGTGACCATCCAACTTCCTGGGGCCAACCCGTAGCCTATGGTATCAGCGCTTATAACTATACCTTGGATGACGGCCATTACCATGCTAATCTCTCAGCAGGCGATGGGTCTGCAGCGACTCTAGATATCGTAGTTGGAAAAGATGGCTCTATATCCAGTGTGACTGTTCTTAAAGACGGTGTCAGCCACTCCCTCACTCGTGAATAAAAGTCGAAAGATTTGAAAAGAAAATCTTATCTTTTCAGATCTTTTTTGCTGTTTTGAAGAAAAATATATTTTTTATAAAAAGTGTTGACATCCAGAAAATATAGTATATAATAAAAACATAAAGAAAACCTATTTATAAAAAACTATAAAAAGGAGTTGCTATGAATAAAGAAAGAATCGCTGTGGTATTTGGAACCTTTGCTCCTCTTCATCAAGGGCATATTGACCTGATCCAACGGGCCAAGCGTCAGTGTGATCGTGTTCGTGTCATCGTATCTGGTTATGAAGGGGACCGTGGCGAAGAAGTGGGCTTGACCTTACAAAAACGCTTCCGCTATATCCGTGAAGCCTTCTCAAACGATGAATTGACCCAAGTCTATAAGTTAGATGAGACGGAACTTCCTCGTTATCCCTTGGGCTGGGAACCTTGGTTACAAATAGCCCTTGATACCATCCAGTATCAAACAGAGACAGAAGAGTTGATCTTTTATGTGGGGAGAAAGCCTACAAGGAAGAGTTGGAAGGCAGAGGGTTTGAAGTTCACTTAGAGGAGCGTCGCTTCGGGATCTCTGCTACCATGATCCGGGAAAATCCAAGCAAATACTGGAAATACATCGCCCAGCCCTTCCGTCGCCAGTTTACAAAAAAGTTTTGATCATGGGGAGCGCCAGTAACGGGAAAACGACCCTTGCAAAGGATTTAGCCCGCTTTTACGATGCACCTGTTAGTCTTGAGTATGCCCGTGAATACCAGATCAAGAACAATGTTCGGGATGATGAACTCACACCGAAAGATTACTATTACCTCCTCTTAGGACAGTATGATCAAACCTCCAAGCTCATCGATAGTAGTGCCAATCGAGGCCTGGTCATCGCAGATACCAATTCCTGGTGACCAAGGGTTATTACGACTACTATATGGAAGTCGAAGGCCAGGATACCAGCATGACCGATACCTTCGACAACCTATTTGTCAGTATTCTGTCCAAAGAAAAATGGGATTTGATCCTCTTTGTCCAGCCGATCGGCTCTTATGTCAATGATGGTTTCAGGGATATGACCATGGCTGACGAAGAGATCCGCAGCAGCTTTTCAAATTACCTGGACCAATTGCGCCAGCAATACCTAGGAAACATTCCGACCACTTTCCTCGCATCAGACTACCTCGGCAACTACGAAGAAGCCAAGAAGGTGATCGATGCCATCTACCAAGCCGACTAAGGAGCAGCTTATGAAAAAACTATCTGAAAAATTCACAACTTTTAGCCAAGACTTTAAAAATGTTCACCGAGAAGCGAAAAAACAAGGCTTTGTCAATATTATGAAACTCCTTTGGAAGGACCTTTTGTAGGACGCACAGCCTTTCAATGGATCTATCTCCTGCTTCTTTCCAGCGTTCCCTTCTTCTTAGAATGGACCAATCGTACGGGACAGCATGATTGGCTGGGATTGTTTGCCTCTTGGACAGGCATTGTCTGTGTCATTCTCGTTGCAGAAGGGCGAGCTAGCAACTACCTTTTTGGAGCAGTGAATTCCGCTATCTATCTCGTTTTAGCCCTCAATAAAAACTTCTATGGGGAAGTTCTGACAACTCTTTATTTCTTCATCATGCAACCAATCGGACTTTATGTTTGGCTCTCTAATCGGATCAATGATCAAGGTAAGGTCGAAGAATCTCACTTTGAAGCCAAGAAATTGAACTTAATTGAGTGGATGCGCTACTTGGCCTTGTGTGCTGTGATTTGGATTGGTATGGGCTTTGCGTATCAGAGCATCCATAGCGCTCGCCCTTTCCGCGATAGTATCACCGATGCGACCAACGGGGTCGGCCAGCTCCTAATGACCCGCCTTTACCGGGAGCAATGGATCTTCTGGATTGCGACCAACGTCTTTAGTATCTATCTCTGGTGGGATCAGAGTCTTCACATTCAAGGGATGTACTGGGTTTACACGCTCAATAGTTTAGTGGGCTGGTACCAATGGACCAAAGCCCTCAAGAAGGAGGTGGCTTAGATGGCAAGTCTCTCAATTCCAGCAGGAATGACGGAGAAAGAGTATTTTGAGACGGTCGCTAGTGAAGCAGACTTTCTCAAGTGGTACAAGGAGCAAGATCTGCCAACTTATGAAACTCCAAGTGTCACAGCGGACATGGTGGCTTACTGTTTTGTTGATGGACAGCTCAAGCTCTTAGCCATTCGCCGCAAGGCCCACCCTTATCAACACCGCCTCGCCTTGGTGGGGGCTTTGTGAAAAAGGATGAAGATGCGACTCATGCCTGTATCCGAGAAGTCAAAGAAGAAGTTGGGCTCGATCTGCCAGTGAATAAGGTGGAGCAGCTCCTGACCGTTTCCACCCTGGGCGGGACCCCAGAGGCTGGGTCATTACCATTGCCCATCTGGTCTATCTGCCAGCAGAAGCAGTAGACTTAGCCCATGCAGGTGACGATGCCAAGGAAGTCGTTTTTCTCGATGTCGATTTCAAACAGTCCCAGTGTTTGCTTGATGGAGAACCCTTAGCTGCTTCTGATTTTGCCTTTGACCACTACCAGATTATTCAAGAATCGATCAAGCGGATTCAGGGGCGTCTGGACTGGAATCCAACCTTCCTCTATCTGTTAGAGGAGCCTTTCACCGTTTATGAAGCAACTGAGTTGGTCAATCTGATCAATCCTGGACGTCCCATCGTTAGCAATAACTTCCTCGTAAAATTCGGAGAATTCGTGGAAGAAGTGGGTGTCAAGCGGGTACCTAAGAAAAACCACGCAAGACCTATCGCCTAAAACAGTAGATCGAGCGAGGTTCATTCTACCAGCCCTCCCTTTTAGTAACGGAAGGGCTTTTTCTGATTTTTCCTGCTCCACTTGTGTGCAAAGTGGTATAATAAACATAATTGAGATCAAAAGAGACAAGACTATGGAAGAAAAAATAATTTTACCACAAAATACACGACTGATGGGGCTCTACTTGGTTTTATCGGAGGGGCCTCGATGTCTTTTGCCACATGCACTACCGGAGTTTGGTCGCGACCCAAACGGGGAACCTACTGCTTCTCATCGCTGATTGGCACGATCCCCGTGTCGAAAATACCATCATGCGTTTTTCATCTATTTTATTTTTCTCGCTCGGCTTTGTGGTTGCCCTCCATATCAAAGAGTATCGCAAGACAGCCTTTTGGCGGACCAAGATGTTAATTCCTTTGTTTGTGGTGACACTCCTGATTCCCTTGGTGTCTGTCATACCACCTGTAGAAGTTCCCTTTATTGCTTTTGGGACAGGGATGATGATGTTGACCTTTACAGGGAGCCTCATCGAAAATCACCCTTATGTGATCTTTATGACTTCCGGCAATTACCGCAAGATGCTGACGGCCTTGTACCGAATCACTCGAGGAAAGGGAGATTTGGACGAGTATCGGCGTCAGGCCATGAATTACGGGATTGTCGTTGGGAGCTTTGTTGCAGGAGCTATTAGCGTAGCCATCCTCATGCATTTCATTCACCAATGGGCCATCTGGCTGATCACAGCCAACCTCTTTTTGATCATGACCTACTACACCGCCAGAGTCAAACAACTCGGCCTGCAAACAGACAATCTATAGAAACAGGACCCCGTGTGAGGTCCTGTTTTAGATTAATGACAAAGCCATCTTAGAAACTTTCCTTAGGTGAGTACGGACGTCAGCGAACTTCGAAGAAGTTCCATGACTTAGTTTTGAGCCTAAGGTCTCAAAACTCCCGAGTGCCTGAAACAATCGTGTTTCAGGCACTTTCTCACAGCGGAAAGTTTCGGTATTTTTTGATTCGCTCAAAAATTAAAACATATTTATATTTCTTTGCCGAATTGCTTAACTTATTTAAAAATAGTACAGGACCTCACATGAGGTCCTGTTTTTGTATTTCTATGCTTTTAATTGTAAGAGTTCTTCAATCTCAGCCAGAGTGCTGGCTTGGGAGATGGCGCCACGGAGTTTGGCTGCACCTGAGGTACCACGGAGGTAGTGAGGGCGAGGCCACGGAATTCACGAACGGCAATGTGCTCACCTTTGAGATCGATCAAGCGTTTCAAGTGTTCGTAAGCAATCTTCATCTTGTCTTCAAAAGTCAAATCAGGCAGGATTTCACCTGTTTCAAAGTAGTGGTTGATTTGGTTGAAGAGATAAGGATTACCCATAGCAGCGCGACCAATCATGACCGCATCAGCACCGACTTCTTCGATCCGTTGTTTGGCATCTTGAACCGTACGGATATCTCCGTTTGCGATAAATGGAATCTTAGTCAGGGCTTGTGCAACCTTGTGAAGGGTCTCAAGATCCGCATGCCCCGTATACATTTGCTCCCGAGTCCGTCCATGCATGGCAAGGGCAGAGACACCCGCAGCTTCAGCAGCGAGGGCGTTCTCAACTGCTAGGGAAGGGTCCGACCAACCCGTCCGCATCTTGACCGTCAATGGAATATCTAGGACGGATTGAACCTTATTGATGATGGAGTAGATCTTGTCTGGGTCCTTGAGCCACATCGCACCAGCCTCGTTCTTGACGATTTTATTCACCGGGCAACCCATGTTGATATCGACGATATCGGTCTTGGTATTTTCTTGGATAAATTCAGCTGCGCGTGCCAGGCTGTCTTCGTCGCTTCCAAAGAGTTGGATCGATACAGGATTTTCGCCTTCATCGATATGGAGCATATGCAGTGTCTTTTCATTGTTGTACTGGATTCCCTTGTCAGAGACCATTTCCATGACAACGAGCCCTGCTCCCAGTTCTTTGGCAATGGTCCGGAAAGCCGAGTTGGTCACTCCAGCCATTGGGGCTAGGACAGTACGGTTAGGGATTTCGACATCCCCGATCATAAATGGCGTATTAAGATTTGTCACGAATGAGTTCCTCCAAGTCATTTTCGTCAAAGTGGTAGTGGGTTTGGCAGAATTGGCAGGTAATCTCTGCACCGTGATCTTCATCTTTCATCTCTTTTAAATCACTAGCTGGCAGACTTGCTAAAGCGTTCAAGAAACGCTCACGGCTGCAGTCGCACTGAAAGCGAAGTTCTTCTTCAGAGAGGCGTTTGAAAGGTTCATCCCCATAGATAGCGGCAAGAAGAGCTTCAATATGGTCTTCAGATTCCAAAAGTGTGGAGATGGCAGGCATTTCTTGGATGCGTTTTTCAAAGCGCGCGATTTCTTCTTCCTTGGCATTGGGTAAGACCTGGAGCAAGAAGCCACCAGCCACCTTGACCTTGTCTTCTTCATCCAAAAGAACATTGAGTCCAACTGCAGATGGTGTTTGTTGGCTTTCCGTCAGATAAAAGGCCAGGTCTTCTCCGATTTCACCGGTTACAAGAGGGGTCATGGAGTTATAAGGATTTCCCGTACCATAATCTGTGATGACCAAGAATTCTCCGTTTCCGACAAATGGTCCCACCAGAACTTCACCAGTCGCAGTCTTCTTGATATCCACTCCAGGATTTTGCACGTAGCCTTTAATATTTCCTTGGTATCTGCCACGGTGATGATGGCTCCGAGTGAGCTAGTTCCAAGGACTTTGACCGTAATTTTAGTATCTCCTTTCTCGTTTGCCGCCAAGATTTGGCTGGCAATGAGGGTACGGCCAAGTGCGACCGTGGAGCTAGCTTGTGTATGATGTTTTTCTTGGGCTGTTCGTACAGTTTCTGTACTGTCTAGTACATAAGCACGAAAAGCACCACTTTCTGAGATAGTTTTAATAATTTTGTCCATACCTACTATTTTAGCACAAATCAAGCAAAGTGGGGACAAGGAGAATTCCGAAAATCAGTCGTTTCAGAAGTAGGGCAAGAAGAAAAGAAAATTCCGAACATTATTTCTAGAAAGAAGCAATTTCCAAGTAAAAGACGAGTTTCATAGAGAAGTTGGTTTAAAAGGAAGGAGAAAAATAAACGATAGCTGAGTGGATCTTGAAAAAACATCAAAAATTGCTTATAATAGAGTGTAAGACAAACTTGCAGGTGAGACTCCTGCCCTTAGTTTGAAGAAAGGCATAGATAGCATCCTATCTATGGTATATGAAAAAGAATTATGACATCAGTAGTTGTAGTAGGAACCCAATGGGGTGATGAAGGAAAAGGGAAGATTACTGACTTCCTATCAGCCAATGCAGAAGTCATTGCTCGCTACCAAGGTGGGGACAATGCCGGTCACACCATTGTGATCGACGGCAAAAAGTTCAAGTTGCACTTGATTCCTTCAGGTATCTTCTTCCCTGAAAAGATTTCTGTCATTGGGAATGGGGTTGTGATCAATCCTAAGTCATTGGTCAAAGAGTTGGCTTATCTTCATGAAGAAGGTGTGACAACAGACAGTTTGCGCATTTCAGATCGCGCCCATGTCATCCTCCCTTACCATATCGAATTGGACCGTCTCCAAGAAGAATCTAAAGGAGACAACAAGATCGGAACGACGATTAAAGGGATTGGCCCAGCCTATATGGACAAAGCTGCACGTGTGGGAATCCGGATTGCGGATCTATTGGACCGCGACGTCTTTGCAGAACGCCTTCGCATCAACTTGGAAGAAAAGAACCGTCAATTTACCAAACTCTATGATGCAGAGGCTCTTTCATTTGACGATATCTTCGAAGAATACTATGAATATGGTCAACAAATCAAGCAATATGTAACCGATACTTCTGTCATCTTGAACGATGCTTTGGATAACGGCAAGCGCGTGCTCTTTGAAGGAGCCCAAGGGGTTATGTTGGATATCGACCAAGGAACTTATCCATTTGTTACTTCCTCAAACCCTGTTGCAGGTGGGGTGACCATCGGATCAGGTGTCGGCCCAAGCAAGATCGACAAGGTTGTTGGTGTATGTAAAGCCTATACCAGCCGTGTCGGTGACGGACCATTCCCTACGGAACTCTTTGATGAAGTGGGTGATCGGATCCGTGAAGTCGGTCATGAGTATGGGACAACTACAGGACGTCCACGTCGTGTTGGTTGGTTTGACTCAGTTGTCATGCGCCATAGCCGTCGTGTCTCAGGAATTACCAACCTTAGCTTGAACTCGATCGACGTTCTATCAGGCTTGGATACAGTGAAGATCTGTGTGGCTTACGACTTGGATGGCGAACGCATTGATCACTACCCAGCAAGCTTGGAGCAACTCAAACGTTGCAAACCAATCTATGAAGAATTACCAGGCTGGTCAGAAGACATCACAGGTGTCCGCCACTTGGATGAGCTTCCAGAAAATGCCCGCAACTATGTCCGCCGTGTCGGTGAATTGGTTGGTGTGCGCATTTCAACCTTCTCAGTCGGACCAGATCGTGACCAAACCAATATCCTTGAAAGTGTCTGGTCAAGTAAATAATTCAATAAAAGTTGGGAGTCTCTCTCAACTTTTTTGAGTCTTAAGATTACTTTAAGACCTCTTGGATATACTAAGACAATAAACAAAGACCTCCCAACTTTGTTTAGCACTCTTAACTTTTTCATAATATCTCCCTATAAGAAGTCACCCATTGGTGGCTTTTTTGTGGCTTCATCATATAATAGAACAAGAACATAAAAAGTAAGTGAGTGTACAAGTGAGAGACTATACCCTAGAAGAGAAAGAAGCTTTTATGCGAGAGGCTTTAAAAGAGGCAGAGATCGCCTTGGCCCATGAGGAAATACCCATTGGCTGTGTCATTGTCAAAGACGGTGAAATCATTGGACGTGGCCACAACGCGAGAGAGGAATTGCAGCGAGCGGTCATGCATGCGGAGGTGATGGCGATCGAAGAAGCCAATCAGCATGAAGAGAGCTGGCGTTTGCTGGATACGACTCTTTTTGTGACCATTGAACCTTGCGTCATGTGTAGCGGTGCCATTGGACTAGCCCGGATTCCCCAGGTGATTTACGGAGCGACCAATCAGAAGTTCGGTGGAGCAGGTAGTCTCTACGACATTTTGGCAGATGAACGCCTCAATCACCGAGTCGAAGTAGAAACAGGAATCTTGGAAGCAGAATGTGCAGCCATCATGCAGACCTTCTTCCGCCAAGGTCGAGAACGAAAAAACAAGCCAAACTCGCAGCCAAGGCCGAAACACAAGAATAAAAACCGGACCTTTGCAAATCGAGACAAATTATGATATAATACCTATCGGAGCAACAGTTCTGCGTGAAGCGGGTCAGGGAGGAATCCAGCAGCCCTAAGCGAAGTGAACTGTGTGCTCTTTTCTATAGCTCTTAGTGAGGTAAGCCTGTAAGGCGCAACCGAACTTAGAGATATTGATCCTGAGGAGCGAAGCGACGTGAGGGCTATAGCGTAACATGAAATTAGCCTATAAGGCGCAACCGAGTTTAGAGATATTGACCCTGAGGAGCGAAGCGACGTGAGGGCTATAGCGTAAATGAAATTAGCCTGTAAGGCGCGACCGAGCTTAGAGATATTGATCCTGATGAGCGAAGCGACGTGAGAGCTATCACTCACCAGAGTCATGTGGAAATAACTTTCCTATTCAAAGAATAAAAGAGAAAAATAGAGTTTCGTGAGAAGCTTCTTTTTTGATTTTCTAGCCAAAAATAGTGCAAATATGCAAACGATTGCTATTGCGTCGTTGCTTGATTTGTGAAAATAAAAAAATTAGCAAATGAAAACGTTTTACAGGGTGGTTTCCCTTGATAAAATTCCTGTAAAGCGATATCATAGAGAAGAAGAAATTTTGGAGGAATAACATGTCTCATATTAAATTTGACTACTCAAAAGTTTTGGGTAAATTTGTTGCCCCACATGAAGTGGAATATATGCAACCACAAGTGACTGCAGCTGATGAATTGATCCGTAAAGGAACAGGTGCTGGTAGTGACTTCCTAGGTTGGTTGGACCTTCCTGAAAATTATGACCGTGAAGAATTTGACCGCATCTTGAAAGCTGCTGAACAAATCAAAGCAGACAGCGATGTTTTGGTCGTGATCGGTATCGGTGGATCATACCTTGGTGCGAAAGCAGCGATTGACTTCTTGAACCACCACTTTGCAAACTTGCAAACAAAAGAAGAACGCAAAGCTCCACAAATCCTTTATGCTGGAAACTCAATCTCATCTACTTACCTTGCTGACTTGGTAGAGTACGTAGCAGACAAAGACTTCTCAGTAAACGTGATTTCTAAATCAGGTACAACAACTGAACCAGCCATCGCTTTCCGTGTCTTCAAAGAACTCTTGGTGAAGAAATACGGTCAAGAAGAAGCTAACAAACGGATCTACGCAACTACTGACCGCCAAAAAGGTGCTGTTAAGGTTGAAGCAGATGCTAACGGTTGGGAAACATTTGTAGTTCCAGATGATATCGGTGGACGTTTCTCAGTCTTGACAGCAGTTGGATTGCTTCCAATCGCTGCATCAGGTGCAGATATCAAAGCCCTTATGGAAGGTGCGAACGCTGCCCGTAAAGACTACACTTCAGACAAACTTTCAGAAAACGAAGCTTACCAATACGCAGCAGTTCGTAACATCCTTTACCGTAAAGGTTATGCTACTGAAATCTTGGTAAACTACGAGCCATCTCTTCAATACTTCTCAGAATGGTGGAAACAATTGGCTGGTGAGTCAGAAGGAAAAGACCAAAAGGTATTTACCCAACTTCAGCTAACTTCTCAACAGACTTGCACTCATTGGGTCAGTTTATCCAAGAAGGAACTCGTATCATGTTTGAAACAGTTGTCCGTGTGGACAAACCACGTAAGAACGTGATCATCCCTACATTGGAAGAAGACCTTGATGGACTTGGTTACCTTCAAGGAAAAGACGTTGACTTCGTAAACAAAAAAGCAACTGACGGTGTTCTTCTTGCCCACACTGACGGTGACGTGCCAAACATGTACGTGACTCTTCCTGAGCAAGATGCCTTCACTCTTGGTTATGCCATCTACTTCTTCGAATTGGCTATCGCCCTTTCAGGTTACTTGAATGCGATCAACCCATTTGACCAACCAGGTGTTGAAGCCTACAAGAAAAATATGTTTGCCCTTCTTGGTAAACCAGGATTTGAAGAACTTGGAGCAGAACTCAACGCTCGTCTTTAATCAATAGACAAAACGATCTTGAAAAAGATCGTTTTTTATTTGCTAAACAAACTCATATTTTTGTCCCCTGGAATTAATTATAAAAACACGATCTAGTTATGTTTCTCGATCATATGGTAATCTGATTGCTATTGTCTCTCTTCGCAAGAAATTTTAAGATAAGCATCTAAAAGGTCGGATATCCCTCCGATCTTTTTTAGTCCATCAAGACAGGAGTTGGTCCTTGCTTGGTTTTATGTTATAGTAGAAGAGAAGAATAAAAAGGAGAATTCGAAATGTCCGAGAAAGATCAAGAACAATTTATGAAACATACTCCCGTAGAGGGTGCGCCTCAATTTGATGTGGCTGCGCCAGCCTTTGTCCCAAAAGAAGAAGCCGAAGACTTGGTCGTTCCAGAAGCTAGTGGCCTTTCAGTGACAGAGACGAAAGCAACGAAAGAAGAGGCAGACGAGCCAGCTGTTTCAGAAACAGTGGAGCCTCCAAAGGTGGATGAAGCAACTGTTGGAGAACATCCGGATGTAGTTGCTGCTCCCCAACCGACTCCTCCATTCCAGCCTGCGCCTCAAGCTCCTCAAAACATGGTAGCTGAACCAGTTAGTCCGCAAACAGCACCTATTCCTGGCATACCTATTCCACAAGCTCCTCTTTCTCCTGTTGGAAGACCGATGGATACTGCTGACAAGAAGGCGATTCGTTTTGCCCTTGGGATTTTAGTGGGTCTCCTTATCGGTGGTGTCAGTGGCTATTTGATTGGTCATGTTAACCCTAGTACGTCATCATCTAGAAAGCAGACTTCTTGGTCAGGCAACCAGTCTGGTTCGTCTTCCAATATCGATTTGGATCAATTGACCGCAGAAGACGCGGAAGTTGATTTTAGCTGGAAACAGTCTGATATCGAGCAACTTCAGTTTTTAACAGGAAGTGATGCTGGGGAGACTCCTGAGGAAATGATTGAAGCTTATGGGAAAGCTAGCTCCGTTCAATTTGAAAGTGGAGAATTGAAATTATTTTGGGATGATAACTCTTATAATAAAGAGGTCAAAGCGACTTACTCTAAGAAAGGGAAAGAATTCCAGCTTGTCAAATTTGAATTTAATCAATTTGGGAAAAATCTTACGGTTGAGGATAACTTTGCAGATGGGTTCAAGGTTGGAGATAGTGAAACCGGTGCTGGAGGGACCTCTTACAAAGAGCTTTTAGAAAAATACGGTGATGCAGTCAATCTGACGGTGAGTTTATCTGATGATTCAGACGAGATAGAATTGGTCATGGACTTCCAAAAGAAAAATGGGGACTACGTGGATTTGACCTTTATTCGCCAAGAAAATGGAGATTTTCTCTTGAGCAGTAAAGACAGCTACTAAATCACTGAATAAAAGAAAGAGGCAAGCGCCTCTTTTTTGGGATAAGACGAGACAAATACGCTAATTTTCTATACAATAGAAAGAGTTTGAATAGAAAGAGCATGAAGGATGGAAGAAATGAAAGAGTGGATAGATCGTCATAAGCGGATCCTCCAAAAAGCTGCAAGTGCTTTGCTGGCTTTTATGGTTGGTGTTTGCTTGGTGTTTATGATTCATCCAGTGAAAACCTTGCCCAAAGATCGCTTGTTGAGTTTGTCTCGCATGCAAGAAGACAGCCAGCAATTGGTTGCGTCTTCTTCCAAAGAGCCGGCTTTAGAAGACTTGTTGTCATTGGACCTTGCAAGGGGAGAAGGAAAGACACAAAAAAATTGGGTGACTTTATCTGCATTCGTCAAAAAAATTGGAAAAGCAGCGAGTTTTACACAAGAAGATACGACTTTTGGAACGCAAGTCCAGCTAGGCTATGGGACTCCTGTGCAGGGATTCATCCTTATACCATAGAATTTCAAAAGCAGGATAATACCTTTTATTTGAGCTCGATTCAAGGCTTTGCGCCCAAGTCGGCTCACTATCAGAGCAAAAAGAACTTAAAACTGGCAGATTTTACAGGCTATCAGACACTAGATGGAAAAAAGGAAAAGGGGACAGCAGTAGAAGATGTCTTGAAAAAATCAGGTCTTCCCAATTCTCTTAGTTTGACCTCTGAAAAGGACAAGCAAGTCCTAGCCCTGTCTTATCAGGTGACAGATGGACTGGTCTCTTTAACCTTTGAACGTGACCATAGTGGTCAGTATCGTTTGACGAAGAAGGGGTGAAGCAGATGATCGAGTGGATGAAAAAGAATCGAAAAGAGCTCTTGCTGCCGTTTTTGTGTTTTGTTTTAGGATTGTTACTTGCGATTGCAAGCATCCAGGTGCAAGAGCAAGGAACCGATACCAAGGAGGACCAAACACTGACTCATTTCCAGCCAAAGGATTACAAGAATTTGGTCAGCAAGGAACAAGAAATCAAACAGTTTAAATGGACCATCGAAGCTGTGGCGAATTTAAAAGTTCGTCTCAAGCAGAGTCAGCAACCAGGAACCCGCTTGGAAACAGTTGTGACGGAATGGGGAAAAGCCCAAAAGTTCGCTACACAAAGACAGCTCAAGGAGATAAAATGGTTCTCGTCTTGACTTATGCAGCTAAGCAAACCGATCAGGGCAAGAAAAGTGTGACCTTGTGGTTTGAACAGGAAAGAGACCAGGGTATCGCTTGATGATGGTGGATGCGACGAATTTGTTGGACGCAAAGAGAAGACAAGCAGTGAGAAAGAAATCACTACTGAAAAAGAGAAAAAGGTACAGAATTCGCCCAGATCATTAAGCAACTTGGAAATCCTCAACGCTTGGTCTGGGGAAATGCCAGATGGCGGAATGGGCTATCGCGCGACTTACCAGCTACCAGGGCAGCCAGAAGTGGTGATGGAATTCAAGAAAAAGCCAAGAAATTGGTGTTGGTATAAGAAAGGAGACATCATTGGACGATCAACGGACAGACATCAAGGCAGCTTCCTCTCACCAGAGTGGAAGCCGCTTGATTTCAGAAGCCGATCTGGCTTCAATAGGGATGGACAATCATCAGGATACTAGAAGCCATTCAGATACGATGGAGTCTTCCCTTCTTCCTCAAAAGAGGGGATTGGTTCGCTTTTGCGATTTTTTGGGTGGTTCGCCTTGTTAATGGCTTTTTGTTTGTGCTTCAAAACGAAGTTAATAAAAGCTCTTCTTCATCTTCTTCGAGTGAGGGGATCAATGGTTTATCACGTGATGGTATCAGAACGGAATATCTGACCAGTGAAAATAGTTCTTATATCGCCTCAGCTAATGAATTTCAATTTCAGCCAACCTATGAAAAGGCTATGTCTCTCATTCCTAATTTTGCAGTGGAAGAAAAAAGACCTCTTTTGGGACGGTAGATCCACAAGATGTCGTTGCAGCATTAGGTAAAGCAAGGAGTGGGGAAGCAACGTATAGTGGTAGCAGTTCTAGTCCCTTTTGCTGACCTTAGATTATCAATCAAAGGATGCAGATGGGAAGGTTCTTCTTGAAAAAACAGGTGCCTTTTACAGGATCTCTCTTTAAGTTTGAAACACTTAAAAAGTGACCGATTTGCGAATAAGAATGGGAGCTTGACGAAGGACGATTTTGCCACTATCAAGGTCGGAATGCCTTATTTAGACCTACTCAATACGGTAGGGATTCCGGATGAAATATATGTATCTGGGCTTTTAGGTTACGGGAAGCGCCTTCCTTTACCTATCGATTATCGGATTCTCAAACGGTTCAAATCCATTTTGATAGCCGGCAAACCATCAAGGATATCAAATCGAAAGAGGTAGCGACCACACCAGCTTCCTCTACATCTACAGCACAGTAAAAAATCAGCCGAAGCATTTTAAATAAAAGGAGAGGACAATGGGAAATAAAGACTGGTCGCATCTACGAAATGAGCACCAGAGTCGGTTTTCGAAAGGCCAGCCGAAAGAAGCACCCTTAGAAAAAGGAAGTCCTGAGAAGCTAGAAGATACGCTCGCAAAAGAGCCAGAAGTGGTAGAAGTCCCTGCTTTTCAGGAAGAGGTGAAACAAGAAGAGGAACGAAAAGACGAACCAGCGATTGGTGTGAAGGAGGAATCGTATGATCCAAAGGAAGGCTCATTTGCTACACCTGAAGACGAATCAGCTCAGGTCGTTCTTGCTACACCACTAACAGAAGAAGCAAGGTCAGAAACACCAGCACAAGATACAATAGGGCAGTCTCCTTCAGCTGAGAAAAAGTAGAGCACCAGGGTGGGAGCCGCTTGATTTCAGAAGCTGACCTGGCTTCA
Organism: Streptococcus sp. 2A/TPW/M5; assembly: GCA_036663675.1. GTDB lineage: Bacteria > Bacillota > Bacilli > Lactobacillales > Streptococcaceae > Streptococcus. The sequence goes on from JAYXUK010000001.1 coordinate 702,344, forward strand.
ATAGGGGAGGCAGGCATTCAGAACCAAGACAAACGGTACTAGACTCCCAATCGGATAGGGCGAAAACCTACTCTCCTTCCTCTAATAGTGGAGGGTCTTCGCTAGCAGCCTTTTTGGATTATTGGCCATGCTGGGATTATTTGCCTATCTGGCTTCAGGAGGTATCCATAGTGAGGAACATCCTTCTTCTACTACTAGTGAATACGGAAGTACTGGCCTGTCTTATGGAACCAGAAAGGAAACCTTGAAGAGTGGCACGAGTACCTTGATTGCACCGGAAGGTGAATTTCAGTTTCAAGTGACCTATGAGAAGGCGATTTCCTGATTCCTGGTTTAAGTGAGGGGATCAAGGCCGTACCTCTTCAACTTATCTGTCTCCGCAGGATGTGGTAGCTGTACTGGGGAAGGCTAGTGGTGGGGAAGAAACCTACCAAGAAGGTGGTGTCAGTCCTTTTATGACACAACTGGATTATCAGTCGGAAGGCTCTCCTTCTTCCGTAACAGTTTTACTTTCAAATATTGTTGGTGACCGTTTATCTTCTCTTGATTTTGAGAACCTAAACAGTGAGCGATTAGCCAATAAAAATGGCAGTTTGAACAGAGAGGATTTTGCCAGTATTAAAATAGGAACCAGCTATTCAGATCTTGTGAATCCCGTAGGAATTCCTAGCCGTGTTTCTTGGTCGAGTATGATGAGTTCAGAGTCTTTTTAACCTTTCACTATAAACTTTCTGATTCGCGTTTAGTTACGATTGACTTTGGAAGCAATCGCACCATCAGTGAAATAACAGGCCTGGAGTATTCGGCTACAACCACGTCGCCTTAGGTGTTCATCTCACTAGGATTGTGGTATAATATGGATACCTTTAATTGAAATGAATGGAGAATCTCATGACTGCACAAAAATGTCTGCTCAAGAAATTATCGCTTTTATTGGAAATGCAGAGAAGAAAACAAATGTGAAAGTAACCTTTGAAGGGAATTGGCAACAGCTGTTCCTGTTTCTGTTACCAAGCTTGGCAATGTGTTGTTCGGTGACTGGAAAGATATCGAGCCGCTTCTTGCCAACTTAACGGAGAATAAGGATTATGTGGTCGAACAAGATGGCCGTAATTCAGCTGTTCCCTTGCTTGATAAGCGCTATCTAAATGCGCGTATCGAACCAGGCGCTATCATCCGTGACCAAGTGACCATCGAAGACAATGCTGTCGTGATGATGGGGGCTGTCATCAATATTGGTGCTGAAATCGGTGCAGGAACCATGATCGATATGGGAGCTATTCTTGGTGGCCGTGCAACAGTTGGTAAAAACAGCCACATCGGTGCAGGTGCCGTTCTTGCGGGTGTCATTGAGCCAGCTTCTGCTGAGCCTGTTCGGATCGGCGACAATGTTTTGGTTGGTGCCAATGCAGTTGTGATTGAAGGGGTTCAAGTAGGGAACGGTTCAGTCGTTGCCGCTGGCGCTATCGTTACTCAAGACGTCCCTGAAAATGTGGTCGTAGCTGGTGTCCCAGCTCGCATCATCAAGGAAATCGATGAAAAAACACAACAAAAAACAGCACTCGAAGACGCCTTGCGTAATTTGTAAGATAGGAATGGTAGAGGCTGGGCAAAAACTGTCCAGCCTTTGATGTTTGAAGGGAATAATTGTATGACGCAGTGGTTGATTGGCATCTTTGTTCGCTTGATTAAGCTCCAAAGATGACCTAATCAACTGTGCGGGGTGGGAAGACGAACTCCTTTTAAATAATAGGAGTTCTTTCCCACTCCCTATTCTAATAGAAAGAAGACGACTATGACATTGGATTTAATCAAAATCAGACGGGATTTGCACCAAATCCCTGAAATTGGCTTGGAAGAATTTGAAACCCAAGCCTACCTCTTAGAGCGAATCGCAGAGATCACAGCGGGCAAGGACTTTGTCGAGCAACGGACTTGGCGGACCGGGATCCTGGTTTATCTCCATGGGTCTGCTCCTGAAAAAACTATTGGTTGGCGGACGGATATCGATGGCTTACCGATTGTGGAACAAACGGGCCTTGATTTTGCTTCCAAGCACGAAGGACGGATGCATGCTTGTGGTCATGATATGCACATGACGACAGCCCTTGGGCTTTTGGATCAACTGGTTCAAGTGCAACCAAAAATAACCTGCTCTTTCTCTTCCAACCAGCTGAAGAAAACGAAGCTGGTGGGATGCTCATGTATAAGGACAATGCTTTTGGCGACTGGCTCCTGATGAATTTTATGGTCTGCATGTGCGCCCTGATTTGAAGGTGGGGGACATTGCGACCAATACGGCTACCCTTTTGCGGGGACCTGTGAAGTCAAGATTACCTTTACAGGTAAGGGAGGGCATGCTGCTTTTCCACATGAGGCCAATGATGCTCTTGTAGCAGCCTCTTACTTCATTACCCAAGTCCAATCGGTCGTGAGTCGAAATGTTGATCCGATTGAAGGAGCTGTGGTGACCTTTGGTTCCATGCATGCAGGAACAACCAATAATGTAATTGCTGAGACAGCCTTCCTTCATGGGACCATTCGGACCTTGACCATGGAGATGAATCTTTTGACTCAAAAACGGGTCAAAGCCATTGCAGAAGGAGTTGCAGCCGCTTTTGATGTAAAATTGGATCTGGAACTCAAGCAAGGGGCTACCTGCCTGTGGAAAACCAACCAGAATTGGCCAAAGAACTCATGGACTTTTTCACAGCTGAGGAGGACGTGAACCTGATTGATATTCTGCCTGCGATGACAGGAGAAGACTTCGGCTTTCTCTTGAGCAAAGTCCCGGGTGTCATGTTCTGGCTGGGAATTGATACCCTTATGCCTTGCATCATCCAAAGATGAGCCCAAATGAAGCAGCCCTTCCCTTTGCTGTGGAAAACATTGGTAAATTTTTGAAAATGAAAGCCAACCAATAAGCGATTGATTCAACTCCGTCTGGAGTTGGATTTTTATTTTGTAATCGCTTAGAATGCTTTTGTTAAGGGAAAGTAATAGATTTACATAGTGATAAAAAAGCTGTATAATGAGACTATATCGCCTAGATTTATTGGCGTAAACTGGGAAATTGGAGAAAAAGAAAATGGATTTTTGCATAAAATGCGGGCATGCACTAGCTGAGGGTGCTCATTTTTGTGGTAATTGTGGTGTAGCAATAGGAGAGGCTCACACGGAATCAGAACAAAGGAAAACGGTGTATGATGGAGAGGTTTATAAATGTCCAAATTGTGCTGAGAGGTTGAACTCTTTTATGTCATCCTGTCCAAGTTGTGGTTATGAACTGAGGGGAACTAGGAACAAGAGCAGAGTAGATGAATTAGCAAACAAATTAGAGTTGGCTGAAAGTGCAGAGCAAAAATTAGTATCATTCGAAATTTCTATATTCCGAATACAAAAGAAGATATTTATGAATTTGTCATTCTAGCTACTTCAAATATGAATTCGTATAATTATGATTATGAGGCTTGGGAGATAAAATTGGAACAGGCCTATCAGAAGGCGGTGCTTTCTTTCGGAGGTACACAGGAGTTTCAGTATATCAATCAATTGTATATGAAAGCTAAAAGACATAAAAAGTTAAAATACTTTATAAGAACTATAATGGGTTCTAGACTATTAACATGTTTATTGTTGGGAGCTGTCGGTATAATTATGTTGACAGTTGGATCTGTTTTAGGCGGGCTTTCAGGAGATAAGAACTCTCCCTTTTATATGATTGCTTTGATTGGATTCTTTCCGATTGTAGGAGCATTTTTATATGTAGTTGCTGGAGATAGAGATAATGAGTAATTAATTTTTGTATTAATCGATTATAGGAGAAGGGTATGAAATTATTTGGCATGAATAAAGCAGGCGGTTTCATGGATGAAATCCGTTGTGATGAACCGTCATATTTAATATGGAAATGGCATCCGAGAGGGGTCCCACAAGGTGCAGGTGATCGGGAAAATGCAATCCGCTGGGGATCCTCGTTACGTGTTAAAGATGGAGAAGTTGCTATCTTTGTGTATAAGCAAAAAGATGGGACGATACAAGATTATATTTTAGGTCCTTATGACCAGACTATTAAGACATCGAACTTCCCCGTTTTGGCGAGCATAGTAGGTGCGGCTTATGACGGTGGGACACCTTTCCAAGCAGAAGTTTATTTCATCAATCTTGCGCAAATTATCCAAGTGAAATTTGCAGTGCCATTTTTTGATGTCTATGACCCGAGATTTTTAGATTTTGGAGTCCCTGTTGCAGTTCGAGGGACAATTAGCTTTAAAATTTCTGATTATAAGGAGTTCATCAAGCTTCATCGACTTCAAACATTTAATCTTAATGATTTTCAAAATCAAATTAAGGATGCAGTCGCTAGATATACTAAAAATATTGTTGCGAATGCTCCTGCGGAACATAACATTCCTGTCATTAAACTTGAGAATAAAATTGCTGTAATAAATGATGCTCTTGAAAATGATGTAATAGAAAGATTGGAAGCTACTTTTGGTGTCACTGTTTCAAATGTTGATATTGCATCAATAGAAGTTGATAAGGCAAGTGAAGGCTATCGACAGCTTATTTCCGTTACTAAAGATGTCACAACGGCTAAAATTGAAGCTGAGACAACTGATTATGTTGAGCGAATTCGTATTCAGCGTGAAGAAGGACAATATGCACAGCATAAGCAGACACAGTCTTCAAATTTGGGTGCCTTTCAAATTGAAAAACAAGCAGAAGTTGGGGTTGCTGGTGCTGATGCATTAGGGCAAATGGGCTCTACTGGTTCGGGAACCGTTTCTTTGGGTGGTGATGCAGGTTTTAATCCCGCTGCGATGATGGCAGGTATGGCTGTTGGTGGGGCTGTAGGCCAGAATATTGCCGGAACGATGAATAATACGATGACGAATACGCAGCCACAGATGGGAATGACACCGCCACCCCTACCTACAGCCTCATATCATATAGCTGTTAATGGACAAACATCTGGGCCTTTTGATAGAAATACTTTGACAGAGATGGCTTTGTCGGGTCAATTATTATCTTCAAGTCTAGTTTGGAAACCTGGAATGACAGAATGGAGGAAAGCTGACTCCGTAGATGAATTGAAAGATTTGTTCATGCCTCCAGTTCCTCCAGTAAAATAAAAATAGTTCATTATAACTGTATAGAATGTAGGCAATCTTGTTTAACATAAAATAACTAGACAATTCCTCAAAAATGAATCCTATTTTTGAGTCAGTTAAGTAGATCTAAAACTTTCCGCTGTGAGAAAAGTGCCTGAAACGTAAATGTTTCAGGCACTCGGAATTATTGAGACCTTAGGCTCAATAATTAGTCGTGGAACTTCGAAGAAGTTCGCTGACGTCCGTACTCGCATAAGGAAAGTTTCTAAGATGACTTAATATTTAATCTGATGAAACAGTTCACTTGAACTGTTTTTTTCTTTGTCGTATAAAAACTGTTCGGATCTTTCCTAAAAAATGTTACAATAAAAGCTAGACAAAAGGAGTAGGGAATGAAGAAAACACTACGAAAAGAAACTATAGCAGCCATGAAAGCACTGCCTCAAACTGTGAAAACTCAAGCAGATGAAGGGCTGACTCAGCGCCTCTTGGAGCTACCAGCTTTTCAGGAGGCAAAGACCCTTGCGACCTATCTGTCTTTTGACCATGAAGTTTCCACAGCTGGCTTGATCCAAGCAGCTCTTCAACTTGGAAAACGCGTCTGTGTTCCCCGTACCTATCCACAAGGGCGAATGGAATTTGTGGAATACGATCCTAATATTTTGGAAAAGACACGCTTTGGTTTGCTGGAGCCCAATGAAAAAGGAAAGCTTGTGGATCAGTCAGAGATTGATCTGATCCATGTACCAGGCGTGGTCTTCCAGTCAAAAGGCTACCGAATTGGCTATGGTGGTGGCTATTATGATCGTTATTTGGAAGATTTTACTGGAAAAACGGTTAGTACGATTTATTCCATCCAGCAGAAGGAGTTCCAGCCAGATACGTTTGATCAGGCAGTTCAGGAGGTGCTAGTCTATGAAGTTACTCTTTGATCGTCGTTATCCTGTGACCAGCCTCTTGTTGCTCGTCACAACGGCAGTCTTTCTTTCCATGTTTATCCGATTTGGAGGCGACTACCAAACAGGTGCTGCTGTTTACTATAGCGGTGGTATTATTGGAGAGGTTGTGAAAGTCGATCCTAGCCAGTTATGGCGAATCGTAACAGCTACATTTGTTCATATCGGCCTAGAACATTTTGTGCTCAATATGATCACCCTCTATTACTTGGGACGTTTGGCAGAAGATCTCTTTGGATCGAAGGCTTTCTTAGCTCTTTATCTCTTATCGGGCATAATGGGCAATGTCTTTGTAGCTATTTTTACGCCAGATGTGATTGCGGCAGGAGCTTCTACAGCCCTGTTTGGACTGTTTGGGACCATTGGTGCTTTGCGCTTTATTGTCCAAAGCCCCTATATTCGGCACTTGAGTCAGTCCTATACCAGCTTGATTGTGGTCAATTTGATCTTTAGCTTCATGCCAGGGATCAGTATGGCGGGGCACATCGGTGGCTTAGTAGCTGGGGTCATGTTGGCTTATGTCTTTCCAGTAAGAGGGAAGCTCGCTTTATGAACCGAACCTATCAGATGAGTGCAGCCCTCTCTTATCTCTTACTTTTGCTTTATTTCTTAGGTAAAATCTTGACTCTATTTTAAGAAGAGGCTAGGACAAAATTCCTAGCCTCTTAATTGTTTTGGATTGTCGAGCAAGATGCAGTGGTTGAGTGGGCTCTACTACGCTGATTTCATCAGCTTTACAGCCCTACTCAACTGTGCGGAGGTGGGACGACGAAATCGAATTCTAACGAATTACCGATTTCTGTCCCACTCTCTTTTTCCTAAAAATGTAGTGCAATCGTAAACTAACAGAAAATTGTTTGAAATGCAAAGAATTGTATATATTTATTATAATATGTTTGCAGAGGTCAAGTGAGCCCTCTATTGCTAGGTCCATAGAGAAGGTAATCATGGGTAAAGAGGTATAAAAATGCAAAATAGAAAGCGCTTGCAAAAGGATTGAGAAAGTTGTAAACTGGAGATATAAAAACCAAAAATAGTGCTATTTTGTCAAAAGTAGTGCAAAACAAAGGAGATTTGCCATGAAAAAATGGTTGTTAAAACTCTCATTGGTAGCGATGACACTCTTACTCCTACCGATTCAAGCTGTTCAAGCCTGTTGCGGTTTTATCATTGGTCGCCAATTGACCAAGGATGGGACCACTCTCTTTGGTCGGACAGAAGACTACCCTTACTATCCAAATGGTGGAAAGCACAACAAAAACTTTGTAGTTGTTGATGCGAAGAACTATAAGGAAGGGGATCAACTGGAAGACGAATCTAATGGTTTTACCTATCCACATGCTGCCAGTGAAATGAAATACACAGCGACTTATGACTCTGCTCGTGGAGATGGTAGTAACGGTGCCTTTGGTGAACATGGATTTAACGAAGCCGGCGTCTCTATGACCTCAACTGTTACAGCAATTCCAAATAAAAAGTCTTGAAGACTGACCCATTGACAGAAAAGGGAATTCCAGAAGCTGCTATGTTGGACGTGGTTTTACCACGCGTTAAGTCTGCTCGTGAAGGAGTTGAATTCCTAGCTAAAGTCATTGAAGAAAAAGGATCAGCTGAGGGAATACAGTTGTTATTGCCGACCAGAAAGAAACTTGGTACATGGAAATTCTTTCTGGACACCAATATGTAGCTGTTAAAGTTCCAGAAGATAAATATGCAGTTTTTGCCAATACCTACTACCTTGGCCATGTAAACTTGAATGACAAGGAAAATGTGATTGCTTCAAAAGATGTTGAAAAAGTAGCTAAAGAATCAGGTAGTTACAAGACTGATAAAGATGGCAATTTCCATATCGCTAAATCTTATGGACCAGAAAAATATGCTGAAGGAGACCGTTCACGTACTTACGCAGGAATCACTCTTTTGGATCCAAAATCAAAAGTGACTTATGAAGATGATGAATACGAACTCTTCCGCTCACCAACAGATCCAAACAAGAAATTTACTTTGGAAGATGCCTTTGCTCTCCAACGCAACCGTTTTGAACATTTGAATGGTCGTTTTGTTCCAGACGATCAAATTGGTGTCAAGAAACAAGGGGATAATGGTAGCAATGATGCTGTTCGTAAAGACCAATACAAGTATGCTTTAGGAAACGAAAACGTTATTGATGCCCATGTCTACCAAATCAATCCAAAACTTCCAAAATCATTTGGTGGTACGTTATGGCTTGGTATGGGACCATCTCGGAACACTCCTTATGTTCCATTCTATGGTAATCTAAAAGATACTTACGAAGCTTTCAAACCTCAAACAGCAACTTATGATCCAAATTCATGGTATTGGACAGTATGGCACATTGACAATATGGCGATCAATAACCAAGATGTCTTTGGAAAATCAGTCCAAGATCACTGGAAAGCTCTTGAAAAACAATTTATTGTTGATCAAGAAAAGAAAGATATTGAATATTATGCGTTGAAAGATCAACCGGAAGCTGCAAAAGCTGCCGAAGATAAGGTGACAAAAGATGCACTGGAATTGTCTGATCGTCTTTTCCAACACTTCAAAGATTATGAAAAATTAATGGAAAAACAATTAGAGGCAGCTGGACGTAAATCTGATCCATATCGTGCTTCTCAACCAGATAATTATAAAGATCCTGAAGAACCTAAGAAACCAGATACACCAAAAGTTCCAGAAAAACCACAAATCAATGAAGATGTGAACAAAATTAAAATTCCGGCTCCAGATTATGTAGCAACACCTTCTAATAAAGACATTCCAGCAAATGCAGAAGGAAATCCAAATAATCGCTTTGGCTATGTTGCTAACAAGGATAAACAACCAGCTGTATCTTCGAAAGTAGAAACGCCTGTGAAGCCAGAAGAAAAAGTTCAATCTCCGGTTGAAGCTCCTGTAGTAGGAAACAGTGTAAACAACAATAATCGCTTCGGTTCTAACTTTAATCCAGGCGAAATTGAAACTTTCCCAAATACAAATTATTCTTACAATGTTCATCCTTAAACAATAAGAATTAAAAAGTGAATTGGACCAAGCCCAATGAAACGAAAGAGGCCGGATGTTTATCCAGCCTCTTTTTATAAAAAGACTGACCATTGTAAGGCAGTAAAGCTCTTACATGATATGGCCAGTCTCTTTTGTATTCTTTTGATTTATGAATGATTAGTCTGAAGTTTGTTCAGATGCTTCTAATTTTTTCCAAGGTCGATGATATATTGTTTGAGATCATCTTTGACTTGAGGGTGTTTCAAGGCATAGTCGATCGAAGTTTTCATGAAGCCGAATTTATCACCTACATCGTAGCGTTGGCCTTTAAATTCACGGGCAAAGACTCGTTGGGTTTTATTGAGGGTGTCGATCGCATCTGTCAATTGAATTTCATTGCCAGCACCTGGTTCTTGATTTGCAAGAATATCAAAGATTTCAGGAGTCAAGAGATAGCGTCCGATAATGGCAAGGTCACTTGGTGCCTCCTCTGGGTTTGGCTTTTCGACAAACGTTTCAACGCTATAAAGACCGTTAATACCTTCGCCTTGAGGTGCAATCACACCGTAAGAAGAAACCTCTTCGTGAGGGACTTCCATCACAGCGATGGTTGACGCATGGGTTTCATCGTAGTCGTTCATCAATTGTTTGGTCAATGGCAAGGCATCATCATTAGTGATGTCCATGAGGTCATCTCCCAACATAACGACAAAAGGCTCGTTTCCAACAAAGGCCTTGGCTTGAAGAACAGCGTCCCCTAAACCTCGAGGGTGACTTTGGCGGATGAAATGAAGATTGATCGCTGTTGTATCATTGACCAACTTGAGTAAGTCAGTCTTGCCTTTTGCTCGAGATTGTATTCCAATTCGAAGTTAGAATCGAAATGGTCTTCGATCGAACGTTTGGCCTTCCCTGTTACGACAAGGATTTCTTCAATCCCAGATTTCAGAGCCTCTTCTACGATAAATTGGATCGTAGGTTTGTCAACGATTGGCAACATTTCCTTTGCCAAAGCTTTGGTAGCTGGGAGGAAGCGTGTCCCCAAACCAGCCGCAGGAATGACTGCTTTTCTAACTTTAGTCATATAGTTTCCTTTCTAAAAGGTAGGATTGATGTTAGGGTGGTTAACTTATTTCCACTCGTTTTCTTCTTTAAATTCATTGCTCATCATGTGGTGGATGGCTTCGCGGATATCTTTTCCTTCGTAGATGACCTGATAAATGGCCTGTGTAATCGGCATGTAGACATCCAATTCTTGTGCCAGTTCATGGGCGACTTTGGTTGTAGAAATCCTTCAATGATCATGCCCATGTTGGCTTCGATGTCTTCCAATTTTTCGCCACGTCCGAGAGCATCCCCAGCTCGCCAGTTGCGGGAATGAACAGAAGTACCGGTAACGATCAAGTCACCAACCCCAGACAAACCGCTATAGGTCAAGGGGCTAGCTCCTAGCTTAACGCCAAGGCGCGTGATTTCAGCGAGACCGCGCGTGATGATAGCTGCTTTGGCATTGTCACCATAACCAAGACCGTGCAGGGCCCCAGCTCCGACAGCGATGATATTCTTCAAGGCTCCAGCAGTTTCCACTCCGATAACATCTGTATTGGTATACAGGCGGAAGTAGTGATTGCTAAAGAGTTCTTGAACATAGCGTGCGACTTCTAAATCTTTTGAGGCTGCTGTAATGAGGGTGATATCCCGTACGATGGTCTCCTCTGCATGACTCGGTCCAGAAACGACCACTACCTCACTGCGAAGAGAAGCAGGAATTTCTTCTTCAAGGATTTGAGAAATCCGATCGTGTGTACCAGGTTCGAGCCCTTTAGAAGCGTGCATGATTGTGACAGGGTGATCCAGTGTTTCAGCGACTTGTTTAGCGACTAAGCGGGTCACCTTTGTAGGAACGACAAAAGGATAGCATCCACACCGTCCAAAGCAGCTTTCAGATCGGTCGTAGCGGTAATTTGATCGCTAATAACGATGTCTTTGAAATAGCGTTGATTGGTATGAGTGGTATTAATTTCATCGATTTGTTCTTGGATATTTCCCCAGAGACGGACTTCATGGCCGTTATCATTGAGGACTTGTGAAAGGGCTGTTCCCCATGAACCAGGACCCAATACTGCAACGGTTTGTTTTTCCATTGTATCTTCCATTTCTATGTCTATTTTTCAACAAGGCTAGGAATCTAGCGCTTGCGCCTTCGAAACGGCCGAATGTGTGCCTTGAAGGACGATTCTATTTTCCTCTCTATTTTAACATAATATAGGTAAAAAACTTGTATGATCATCAATTGTTTTGTGAGGAAGGTGAGGGTGATAAATAAAATTTATCACGGTTTTAAAAATACATATTAGACACTATCACTAATGGGTGGTAACATAAGTATTAGTAAAAATGAAGGAGGAATGAATATGTGCAGAACAATTGTTGGAGTATCCGCTAATCTCTGTCCGGTGGACCCGGAAGGAAAAACCTTCATTCCTCTGTATCTAGTCAGTTTGCGGAAGGGATTCGTCAAGCAGGTGGACTTCCAATGGTCATCCCGATGGGAGATCCTTCCTTGGTTAAGGACTATGTTGAAACGATTGACAAATTGATCTTAAGTGGAGGCCAAAATGTTGATCCTAGTCTTTATGGCGAAGAAAAAACCATCGAGAGCGATGATTACAATATCGAACGGGATCAATTTGAGCTTGCCTTACTGAAGGAAGCAGTACGCCAAAACAAACCGGTTCTAGGAATTTGCCGTGGAGTTCAGTTGATCAATGTGGCTTTTGGAGGAACACTCAACCAAGAGATCGAAGGGCATTGGCAAGGACTTCCGTTTGGGACTTCCCATTCTATCCAGACTAAAAAGGCAGTGTGGTGGAGCAACTCTTTGGTCAGGCCAGTCGGATCAATTCCGTGCACCGTCAAAGTATCAAGGATCTTGCACCAAATTTCCGTGCAACCGCCTTTGATCCGCGTGATCACACCATCGAAGCGATTGAAGCAGTAGACGGCCATCGGATTATGGGCTTGCAATGGCATCCAGAATATTTGGTCAATGAAGAAAAAGGGAATTTAGAACTCTTCCGTTATTTATTACAGGAATTATAAGAAAAAGAGAGGTTGGACTGGTACCAACCTCTCTTTTGGTATGGTTATTACTATCTAGAAATAGTAAGGGTTTTGTGCTAGAATAGGAACTACAATTGGGAGGTATTGATAGAAATGAAACTTGCTAAGACAATGAACCTTAACTATTTATGGTTGCTTCTAGGTTCTTATTTTGTGGCCATGATGGTCAATCTATTAAGTTTTTCAACAAAGGAATTATTTCTAGAACTGGGTAAAGTGGGATGGACCCATACAGTCCTTGCTTTGTTCATTAGTTATCCTATTCTTTGGTTTTTGACGGAGAGTAAGAAGTATATCTGCATACAAAAATTGAATCTCTGGTTCGCGGCAGGTATCCTATTTATTTCTATTTTGAAAAGTCCGAGTCTCTTTATGTCATTGGGCCTAGTGTTGCTCTCACTGGTCTTGTTTCTATATTTTTATTTAGGAAAAGAAAAAATCGCTTATATCTTCTTAGCGGTAGATGTCTTGTCTTTTCCGAAATTGTTGCTACAAACCAGTGCCAATCTTCAAGATAAGGAACTGGGAATCTTTACGTTTACGATTTCTGAATCGAAGTTGCCTACTTTGATTTGGCCAGTATTAGTAGCCGTTATCGTTGCCGTCCTGATCGGTTTTCTTCTCTCCAAGGTTTCTTTGGCTAAAGTTAATGAAACCTGGGTTCGAAGACTCACAGTGGTGACAATAATCGGTGGTATTTTCTATGTGCTCTATCTATCGATTGTTGCCTATTATAAGATTAAAGCCAATGCGGTCTCTTCTTTTGATATTGGAATCTTTTCACAGATGTTTGAGAGAATGAGACATGATTTTTCACAAGTTACCACCCTTGAAAGAGATAGGGCCTTATCGCATTTCGGAGTCCATATTTCTCCTATTTATTATTTGATTTTGCCCTTCTATATGCTATTTCCTTATGTGGAAACATTAGATATCGCTCAAACAGTGATTGTCTTTTCTGCAGTTATCCCGCTTTGTTTGATTCTAAAGAAAATACAATTGCCAAAAGTCATGAAGCCACTCGTGCTTGCCCTCTTTTTGTGACTCCGGTCATGACAACGAGTGGTGGATTCCATTTGCATGAAAATTGTTTTTGCCTCCATTGATACTTTGGTTGTTCTACAGCCTGATCTCTCAGTGGCGTGGCAGAACTCTTTTCATCACCTTATTGCTTCTCTTTGTGAAAGAGGATGCCTTTGTCTACGTGCTGTCCTTAGGACTTTATTTTGCTTTTCAACATCGTTTTACCTTCGAGGCCAAGTTTAAAAAGTGGTTGTATCTCAGCCTGTTTGCCTTACCGATACTTTATTTTGCATTTGCCATGTTCCTCTTAGCAAGATATGGCGAGGGAGCTATGGTTTCTCGATACAATAATCTATTATTGAGTGGCGAAAACGGCCTCCTGATGGTTGTGAAAAATGTAGTCCTAAATCCGCTTTATGTTTTGGGAAGTCTATTTACAGCGAAACGACTTGGTTACCTCTTTTTGGTTCTATTTCCTTTTAGCTTTTTACCACTGATTCAGCGACGTTGGCCTACCTATTTTCTGATGTTGCCCTTTTTCTCATTAATTTATTGATGGATTGGCCTTACCAATATGATATTGGTTTTCAGTATAGCTATGGTTCGGTCACGCTTCTGTTTTTGATGGCTTTATTGTCTATCGATCAATTAAGCAAGAATCAGTTGGCATCAGATAATGTATTGGTGGCTCTACTAGCTTCTTCCATCATTTTTTCAAGCACCATTTTATACAGTTTCACGCATAATTGGAATTTTGAAATCCAATACTATCAAACACGCAAAGACTATTTTGATGGGCTCGAAAAGACCCTGCAGGCTATCCCTAAAGATAAAGCGGTCTTAGCAGCAGGTGGCTATACGCCGAGTCTTCGCAGCCATGAAAAATTGTATGATATTTTCTACCATAATGACAAAAAGCTTGATTCTAAGATTGACATAGTGGTAGTTCCAAGGAAATGCAAGAGGAAAAAATGGCTATTCTGAAACAGCCACTCTAAAACTCTATAAAGAATCAGGGTATAAAGAAAGCAACTTATCTACAAAAGATGTGCTGATTCTGGAAAAATAATTGTTTGAAAGAGGGAGGCTTATTTAGAAAAAATTTACAAGCCAAATAGCCCTTAAATCTACAAAAGATGGATTTTTGTTCAATAACCTTGACTTCTTCACTATGTTTTGCTATATTATATGCGTTGATTTATAAAAAATCAGGCTGAAAAGGGAGAAAAAATGAAAAAGGTAGCGATTTATCTATCAATAGTGTTTTCGTTATTATTTGTATCTTTTACGCTTTTAACGAAAAGTGTCAGTGCAGAAACGTCTAAAAAAGTAGACGTGATTAATGTCATCAATTTGAGCAATGACTCTGGGGAGAATTAACAGAGCCACTTGGATTGTATGATCGGTTTCGTGTGAATGCAACATTCGCATTGGAAGGAAAAGATGTTAAAGAGGGAGATACTTCTGAGTTAGTATTAGAAAATCCCTTAATCATTGATTCTACTAATTTTGAAATTAAGGATAAGAAAACTGGTAAGGTGATTGCCAATGCAGTGGTAGATAAAGAAACCGGTAAGATTGTTTTAACCTTTACAAAATTTGTGGAAACAAAAATGATGTGTCAGGTTCTTTCTTCTTCTACTCAATGATAGACAGACAAAAACATCCCAAAGAGGGTGATGTTCCAGTTACTGTGAAGGTGAATAATAAGACCAAATTCACAGGGAAGGTAAAAGCCGGCGAAGTGGGCCAAGGCGGAAAATATATCGTCGCAAAATCAGGATGGGATGTCAACAAGGAACACAAGCAAATTGGTTTTAGAATCTCTGTTAACCGAACAGGGAAGCTATTCCGAATGCAGTGATTACCGATACCTTGAAATCTACAGGAGTCTCTTATACAGAAGGTAGCTTTAAAATTTATAAAGGGACCTTTAAATACGACAACGGCTGGAAGCTCGAGAACAAAACGGATGTCACCAATGATTACGCCATTAACGTTTCAGGAAATTCGTTTTCTGTCAACCTTGGTAGCTTGTCAAAAGATGATCACTTTGTGATTGAATATACAGCAGACTTGAGCTACATGCCTGTAGATGGTGAAAAAATCGAAAATAATGTGACTATTTCTGGAAATGGTTCTGAAATTAACCATGCATCTAGTGCTGTCAAAATCCAAATTGCAGGTGGAACCGGAGTAGCTTATGACTTTGGAATCAAGATCCATAAAGTAGACGAAAATAATAAGTCTCTTAAAGGAGCTAAGTTCCAAGTCATTCGTGTAGCCAACAATCAACTGATTGGAGAGTTTGAAACAAATAAAGATGGTGAGATTGTTGTCAAAAACCTTTTGAGAGACCAATATATCATCAAAGAAATTTCAGCTCCGGAAGGTTATGACTTGGCAGCGGATACTGTTGTTGAAGCTAGTGAATTTCAGTCAAAAGATAAACCAGTCGACAAAACCATTGTAGACCAAAAGACAACCACTACAACAACCACAACAACGACAACCACCACGACTACAACAACCACAACAACTACTGCAGAACCAACAACCACCACCACGACTACTGCAGAACCAACGACAACGACAACAACTACTGCAGAGCCAACAACAACCACGACGACTACTGCAGAACCAACCACCACAACAACGACTACTGCAGAGCCAACAACAACCACGACGACTACTGCAGAACCAACGACAACCACGACGACTACTGCAGAACCAACGACAACCACGACGACTACTGCAGAGCCACCAACGACAACGACGACTACTGCAGAGCCAACGACAACCACCACGACTACTGCAGAGCCGACAACCACTACAACGACTACTGCAGAGCCAACGACAACAACGACAACAACTACTGCAGAGCCGACGACTACTTCAACTACAACAACAGAAGAGCCGACGACTACTTCGACTACAACAACAGAAGAGCCGACGACTACTACAACTACAACAACAGAAGAGCCGACGACTACTTCGACTACAACAACAGAAGAGCCAACGACTACTTCGACTACAACAACAGAAGAGCCAACGACTACTTCAACGACCACTGCAGAACCAACAACCACCACAACGACAACTGCAGAACCAACGCCAACCACTACAACCACGCCAACTCCAGAGAAACCGGTGACTCCAGGAAGTGAAGAATCAACCACGACGACCACGACTGGAAAACCAGGACCAAAAGGTGGAAACAATGGAGGAGGGCGTAAAGCGCTTCTTCCTAATACAGGTGAAGTTGCAGCAACTGGATTTGTATTCTCAGGAGCCTTTGTGTTAGCAGGTGCAGTCGTATTGAAACGAAAATTGTCTCATTAAATAAACAATGAGTTTCTATATAAGGGAGAGCATGAGCTCTCTCTTTTGGGAATGTATTATGGAGAAAAGGGATGAAATTATCAATCTTAATAACCCTCTTGAATGAGGAGCAGGTACTTCCTCAAACCCATCGTGAAATTTCTAATCAGCTTGAGCAAATGTTAGGAAAGAGCTCTCTGATTATGAAATCCTCTACATCGATGATGGAAGTAGTGACAAGACCTTTGAGTTAATTGAAGAATTTGCAAGAGAAAACGACCGCATCAAATATATCCGTTTCAGTCGAAATTTTGGACGAGAGAGCGGTATCTTGGCTGGTTTTAAATATGCCAGTGGGGATGCGGTGATGGTCATGGACGGGGATCTCCAGCATCCACCATACTTGATTCCCTTATTCTTAGAAGCTTATAATGAGGGCTATGATATTGTTAGTGGCCAACGAACTCGTGAAGGAGAATCTTTTGTAGGAAGTTCCTTTGCACGTTTGTTTTACTTCTTGTCAAACCGCTCCATGGATGTTCACCTAACAGACGGGAAATCGGAATTAAGACTGCTTAGCCGAAAAGCCATGGAAGCCTTTGTGTCAATGCCAGAGTACAATCGCTTTAATAAAGGTTTGTATGAATGGATTGGTTTTAAAGAGAAAGTAATTCCTTATAAGAATGAAACCCGTAAGGCTGGAAAGAGCAAGTTTGGTTTTAAGAAATCTTTGAATTATGCGATTCAAGGAATTATTTCTTTTAATGATCGTCCTCTCCGTGTTTGTATTCAATTCGGTTTCATCTGTTTAGGGCTGGCTCTTTTATATCTAGTGTTTGAGTTTATGAAATATATCTTCGCTGCTGGGAATTATGTGAGTGGTTATTTCACAACGATTGCGGCTATTATATTATTTAGTGGAGTGCAACTCATCTTCATCGGAATTCTTGGAGAGTATATTGGCAAGATCTATTACGAAGTGAAGCGTCGTCCTCATTTCATCATTGAAGAGACCAATATCGAACAAGCGAAGAAAAATCATATCGGCTAAAGAAGATAGGAGAAAACATGTTAATCTGGTTCATGCGTTGGCAAGAGTTTTGGAAAAAACATCCAAAGAAAGTTCTCTATGCTACAAGTGCCCTGCTCCCAATGACCATCATGCTCATTGTGTGGGCTTTTATAGGGATGTATCCTTTGGGAGTAAGAGTCTGATGGCTGTTGACTTTGGACAGCAATATATCAGTTTCTTTGGCTTGCTAAAAATGCCATCTTGACGGGGATCTATCTAGTTTGAGTTATTCTTTCACCAAGTCTCTTGGTGGAGATATGATCGGTGTGCTCGGCTACTATTTAATGAGTCCCTTCAACATCATCTATATTCTAGCTCCCTCAAATATTTTGGAGCAGCAGTATTTTTAACCATTTGGCTCCGCTACGGGGCAATCGGTCTATCCTTTGCTTTCCTTTTAATCAAGCGCTACAAAGGATTAGAATCTAGAAAATGGTTGGTTCCATTATTCTCGACAGCCTATGCCTTGTCAGGAATGTTGGTTTCTTATCAGATGAACGTCATCTTCTATGATGCCATGATCATGCTTCCTATTGTGATTGTGTATTTGGAAGAATTATTAGATGGGAAATCTCCTTATCGCTATGCTTTTGCTCTGGGATTGACGGTCTTGCTTCAGTTTTATATGGGCTATATGATCTCCATTTTCATCGCTCTGTATGCCTGCTACTATGTATCGCCAAGATTGCTGGTTGAGGGAGATCTAAAGGCAAAGATTAAAAACTTTAGTATCCCTTTATTGCAAGCGGTGATCTATTCGATTATTGGGATTGCAACAGCTTCAGTCTTGCTCTTGCCTGTATTTTTCAACCTGATTGAAAGTAAGGGGCAAGTTGGTGGAGGCATGAGCTTCTCATTTGCCTTCCAAATTAACCCTTTAGATATTCTTTCTAAGTTGGTTGTTGGTGGCTTTGATACGACATCAGGGTGGTCAGCGGGTCCCAACCTTCCCAATATTTATATTGGAGCGCTCGGCTTTCTTGGTTTTATCTTTTATTTCCTATCGCAAAAAGTTGGAAAAGCCAAAAATGGGCTGCAGGGATTGTTACCCTCATTTTCCTGATTTCCTTTGTCAATGAATTTGTCAGTAAGATATGGCATATGGGACAAAACCCAGCCGGTTTCTTCTTCCGTTTTTCTTGGCTATTTTCATTCTTTATACTAGTCCTAGCTTATCAAGCGATGAAGCAGAAGATCGTTATTTCCAAACGAACTAACTGCATCATCGGCTTGGGCTTGCTCTTGTCGGTGGTTTATCTCTATTTCCATCAGTATAGTTTTATCTCAAAGACCCAACCGCAAGCGATCAGTCGTTTCCTCTCTAAGTTCTCTATTCTAAGTGTTCTGGGAATAGCAGCAGTGACCTGCTTCATCTTCTATGCGTATTGGGAAAAATCTCAGAAGAGCCAATTGGAAAAAATGATTCGAATGGCTCTAGCAGCAGTATTTCTAGTACTAGCTGCCGTCTTATTAAAGACAGGTTATCTCTTGTCGCAAGTGGGGATTACAGCGATGCTCTACTTGAGCATTCTCTTCATCCTAAACTTTAAGATCTCACGTTTGTCCATGATTGTCGTATCTGTGCTGACAATTTTTGAGTTTGGCTATAATGCGTATTTGTCCCAAGTAACATTTGGGTATGATGATGTGCACAAGTTTGCAGATGCGACCGTTTCGGTCAAGCGCGTGACAGACAATATCCAAGAAAATGCAGATCAAAAATTCTATCGGATTGCCGCAGATTTTGCCTATTCCAGAACAGTTCCTTCCTTGGTGTCCTATCCAGGCTTAAGTACCTTTAGCTCAAGTTTGGAACGTAGCACCATGGATCACTTTGCTTTCATGGGAGATCTGGGTGTCAATGCGGCGACTCAATATTCAAATGGGACACCTTTGACAGATGCTTTATATGGTGTTCGTTACTTTATGAGTGCCAAGGATTTTGATCCCAAAGAGATTGAAGCCAATCCAGATAAGATGTACTTTTATCGATTTACAGACCGCTTTGATCTGCATCGCTATTTCACAGACAAGGTCTATGAGGACAAGCGTTATGTCGTCTATAAGAATCCAAATTCCTTCCCACTTGCATACGGGACTAACAGTCTGGTAAGAAATATTCAATTTGGTGCCAATAATGCCTTTGCTAACCAGAATATCATTTTGAACTCCATGGAGGGGCATCAAAAGGCCAATAATGATACCGTTGAGTACTTTAAACCTTTGGCGTTCAGCTCGATCGAGACCGAAAATGTGATTGAAGAAAAGGTCAATAAGGAAACGGGAGAAGCCATCTATAAGAGAGCGGATTCGTCAAAAGATGCTATTATTCGTTATAAGGTCACTCCGCGTACCAATTACACCTATTATTTCTTTACTCCTGTATCTTTGATCCAAAACCAAGATTACTCGGTTTTACTCAATAATAAATGGTTGCTCAATGCTAAAATTTTTACGCAAAGACAAATTTGGCAGTTGACAGATCAAACTGAAAACCAAGAAACCGTTATTGAATTTAGATTTAGAACAGATCACATTGATATGAGCAATGCAGGTGTTTATCGTGCCGACGTTGATCAGATTCAACAGGTATTAGAAAACCGGAAGAAACAAGGTTTACAAGTAACCAAGTTTTCAAATACCCATATTGTTGGTGATGTGTCTATCACAGATGATAGTAACTATATGATGACTTCTATTCCATACAGCGATGGCTGGAAAGTGAAAGTGGATGGGAAGTTTGTCAAAACCGAAAAAGCATGGAATGCATTCTTATCCTTCCCAATCTCAAAGGGAAATCACAAGGTTGAATTCATCTTTAGACAAAAGGAGTGATCCTAGGTGCCTTGCTATCCATTGTTTCCGTTGCTTACCTTGTCATTCAAATGAGAAGAAGCAGAAGTAATGAAGGACAATAAGGTTCGAGAGTATCAAAAACTGTTATAAGCACAAAAAGATCGCATCCAATTGGATGCGATTCTTTTATATGATCCGCACTTGCGAACGATTAGTTATTAGAAATCTTGCGTTTCAAGATGACGGCTCCTGATAGGATGGCAACGCCGATCAAGATAACACCAGTAGCGACTGCTTCACCTGTTTTCGGAAGGAATGTCTTGCGACCTCCGTTTGAAGTTGTGGTGTCAGAATCACCTGGGTTACCAGGTTTGGTCGTAGTCGTTGTTGGCCCCTCTGGCGTTGTTGTCGTAGTCGGCGTAGGCCCTGGTTTTTCAGACGTAGTTGTAGTCGTCGTTGTAGTTGTAGTGGTTGTCGGCGTAGGTTTTGGACCTTCTGTCGTCGTTGTTGTAGTTGTTGGCTCTTGAGTCGTAGTCGTTGTTGTAGTAGGTTCTTCAGTTGTCGTTGAAGTTGTTGTTGACTCTGGAGTTGTTGTAGTGGTAGTAGGTGCAGGTTCCTCAGTTGTTGTTGTCGTCGTAGTCGGCTCTTGAGTTGTCGTTGTAGTGGTAGTCGGCTCTTGAGTTGTCGTTGTAGTGGTAGTCGGCTCTTGAGTTGTCGTTGTAGTCGTCGTAGTTGTAGTGGTTGTTGTAGTCGTCGTTGTCTGTTCTTTTGGATTGACGATCGTCTTCGTAACCTTATGGTCCTTACCAAAATCTTCAGCATTTACGACGGTATCAGCCTCCTTGATCGTATAACCCGCAGGAGCCTCGGTTTCTGTTAAGATGTACTTATCTTTTAAGAGAGCATTAACCGTAATATCTCCGTTCTCATCTGTAACGTATTCCCCAATCACTTGGTTGTTGGCTTGACGAACGATTTTAAACTTAGCTCCAGCAAGCGGCTGGCTTTCATCGTTTACCTTGTGGACATGAATTGTAAAGACATAACCGACACCAGATCCTCCTGCAATTTGAACGGCAGCTTTATTTACTGCTTCTTTAGTATCGATGTTCTTACCTTTTAAAGTAGCCTGGTTATTTAAGATTTCCCCATCGACTGGTGAGTAATTTAAATGAACATCATACGTAATACGGTATTGATCCGTCTCACTAATATCTCCAAGATTCACAACAAATGATTGACCATTTTCACCAACAGTTACAGGATGTTCATTGGTTACATCCTTAGTATTATTAAATTGCCATCCACCATCGACATAAGACATCTCACCTTTTGTCACACGAAAACTATCTTTAACATAAGAAGCATTGGTAAATTGCAATGTGTCTTCTACTGTAACCTCTTTAATATTTTGCTTTAGTTGGTTCACAGAAATGGTATAGGAAATAGTCTTAGGGTCATCTTTGTGAACCCAACTTGTTTTCTTTAAAAGGTTTGGATCACCATCACCAACCCCTTTAAAGGTAACTTTACCTGCAATAATTGTTTTGTTGTTAACCGTCACTTCAACCGGAATTTCTCCTTGTTGAGGGTGCTTTTGAAGTCGATACGGGCATAGAAGAAGAACGATCCATTTGTATCGGAATGTTTTTCAACATAGTCTGTATACGTTAATGATAATTTTTATTTTCAGCATCAACAGTAGCATGAGCGATAATTTCATTTGTGTTAATATCGCGAATTTCAAAACTATCGGATGTGATAATTAATGCATCTGGTACGGTAACTGTAGTTTGGTCACCTGCTTTAACATTTTTACCTGCTAAATCATATGTTGCATTGATACGAAATGTTGCCCATTGTCCTAATTCCCAATCAAGGTTGCCACCTTCATTATTGGTAACTTTGATATTTTTGATTGTATCGACCAATTTTCCGCTTACTGTCACTCCAGGAGTTTCTGCTGAAGTGCGATTCAGACCTAAAGCGAAAAGCATGGCCACTAAACAAAGGACAAATGAGAAAATTTTGATATTCCTATTCTTCATCTTATCTTCCCTTTTCATAAAAAATTAGTGCCTAATCATCAATACCTGATTACTTTTAACGATATGGACCTTTCAAATCCTATCTGTTGGTAATTAGAATTGAGTGCTGAGACACGACCTCCATTAAATAATTTTATAGGGTAAAATATTTTACTTTTAAAATTATTCCCTACACAGGAATTATAGCAAAAATAATGGTTGGCTTCAAGCTAAAATTGGTGAAATGGGGCAATAATTACGGGCTTTTAAGCCGTTTCATTAACTTTCGCTTTCTTTTAGAAAACAACCATGAAAGTATCATATAATTTACAAATTATGAAGGTGAAAAAGGAAGTTTTTACTCAAAAATACGAATAGTAGTATGGGGAGACGATAGGGCAAAGTGATGGTATAATAGAAGAGATGGAAACTATTTAGATAAAAGAGGAATTATGATGACAAAAATTCGTGGATTTGAACTTGTATCAAGCTATACCAATCAGGACTTGCTACCAAAACGGGAGACAGCACACGCAGCTGGTTACGACTTAAAGGTGGCAGAACGAACGGTGATTGCTCCTGGGAAATCGTCCTCGTCCCAACTGGGGTCAAGGCCTATATGCAACCGACTGAGGTGCTCTATCTCTATGACCGTTCCTCTAACCCTCGTAAAAAGGCCTGGTCTTGATCAACTCTGTTGGGGTTATCGATGGAGACTACTACGGCAATCCTGGAAATGAAGGCCATATCTTTGCTCAGATGAAAAATATTACCGACCAGGAAGTCGTCCTTGAAGTTGGCGAACGTGTGGTTCAGGCTGTCTTTGCTCCTTTCTTAATTGCAGATGGAGATGAGGCGGATGGCGTGCGGACTGGTGGATTTGGAAGTACGGGAAATAAAGGAATAAAATGGCAGACTATTTATTAGTTGTAGACATGCAGTCAGATTACGTTGCTGTAGGAAAAGCATATCATGAAAAACTGACTGCAGCTGTAAATGACAAAATTGCTACCTATCCTAGCGACCGAGTTATCTATATTCTCAACCGTTTTTTCTGGGAGAGAAAAGATAGAAAGAAGAAATTTGCGACCGACTTGCTGGTCGTATCTTCTCGTATTTTTGAAAAGCGTCGGGCTTCTTGCTTTACTAATCCAGATTTAAAAAATTTTTAGAGGGAAACAGTGCTAAAAGCATAGAGTTTATAGGGGTAGATGGCAATGGCTGTGTTAAGGCTTCCGTTTTGGCAGCTACCAAGGAGAATTATCAGGTTTCTGTCGATTTGTCTGCTGTCGGAGTTGCCAACCAGAAGAAATTCTCTAAAACACTGAAGCAGTGGCAAGATTGCGGAATCAAGATTGGATAGTTTTATGGGGATCTTAATATGAAAATTATTTTTATCCGTCACGGGAGCCAAATTACCGTGAGTTAGAGGAGCGTTCCTATACTGGATTCGGGATAGATTTGGCACCCTTATCTGAGAAAGGAAGACAACAAGCTCAGGAACTTTGCAAAAATCCTTTATTTGGCTCAGCTGATATCCTGGTGTCTTCTGCAGTGACGCGAGCTTTAGAAACGGCTTTTTATGTATCCTGTGCTACTGGCCTTCCTTTGAGGGTAGAGCCATTATTGCATGAATGGCAGGTTTATGAAACAGGTATAGAGAACTTTGAAACAGCTAGATGTCTGTTTTTAGAAAACAAGGGGAGTTGCTCCCAAATTCTCCTGTTCAATATGAGACAGCTGTAGAGATGAAGTCTCGTTTTCTAGAATGCATGGCTAAGTATCGGGGACATCAAACTGTGGTAGTTGTAGCCCATCGCATGCTTATGCGCCAGTTTGTGCCAAATGAGAAGATTGATTTTTGCCAAGTGATTGAGTGTGAGGTAGAGATATAGAAAGAGGTTTATCATCGCAAAGAAAAAAACGACATTTATTTGTCAAAATTGTGCCTATAATTCACCCAAATACCTAGGGCGCTGTCCTAACTGTGGTTCTTGGTCTTCTTTTGTTGAGGAAGTTGAGGTCGCTGAGGTTAAGAATGCGCGTGTGTCCTTGACGGGTGAAAAGACCAAACCCATGAAATTAGCGGACGTGACCTCTATCAATGTCCATCGGACCAAAACTGAGATGGAGGAGTTTAACCGCGTCCTTGGAGGCGGAGTGGTACCAGGAAGTCTCGTCCTCATCGGTGGGGATCCTGGGATTGGGAAATCGACCCTTCTCCTTCAAGTGTCGACCCAGCTATCTCAAGTGGGAACGGTTCTCTACGTTAGTGGAGAGGAATCAGCCCAGCAGATCAAACTTCGAGCAGAGCGCTTGGGGATATCGACAGTGAGTTTTATCTCTATGCCGAGACCAATATGCAGAGCGTGCGAGCAGAAGTAGAGCGTATCCAGCCTGATTTTCTGATCATTGACTCCATTCAGACGATTATGTCTCCTGAGATTTCAGGGGTGCAGGGTCTGTTTCTCAGGTGCGTGAGGTGACGGCTGAACTCATGCAGCTGGCTAAGACCAATAACATCGCCATCTTTATCGTCGGCCATGTGACCAAGGAAGGAACCTTGGCTGGTCCACGTATGCTGGAACACATGGTGGATACGGTGCTCTACTTTGAGGGCGAGCGCCACCATACCTTCCGGATCCTGAGAGCGGTCAAGAACCGGTTTGGTTCGACCAATGAGATTGGGATCTTTGAGATGCAATCAGGTGGACTGGTTGAGGTTCTCAATCCTAGTCAGGTCTTTCTGGAAGAACGCTTGGATGGGGCAACTGGATCGTCCATCGTGGTCACCATGGAAGGGACGCGTCCGATTTTGGCGGAGGTGCAGGCCTTGGTGACTCCAACTATGTTTGGAAATGCCAAGCGGACGACGACAGGGCTTGATTTCAATCGGGCCAGTCTCATCATGGCAGTGCTAGAAAAACGAGCGGGTTTGCTCCTTCAAAATCAGGATGCTTACCTCAAGTCTGCAGGTGGTGTCAAGTTGGATGAGCCAGCTATCGACCTAGCGGTTGCAGTTGCCATTGCTTCCAGCTACAAGGACAAACCAACCAACCCGCAGGAATGTTTCGTTGGAGAGTTGGGCTTGACAGGAGAAGTCCGCCGGGTCAATCGGATCGAACAACGGATCAATGAAGCTGCCAAGCTCGGTTTTACCAAGATTTATGTTCCGAAAAATTCTCTGACGGGGATTTCGACACCATCAGGGATCGAGGTGGTCGGTGTGAGTACACTGTCTGAAGTCTTGAAGAAAGTATTTTAATTTTAATAGTAGAAAAGTCTTAAACAGGAAGTTTAAGGCTTTTTTCAGATGTGACAGATGACAGGAGGTATCCCTGACAGAAAGGATCGGATGTGGTAAAATAATAGATAATTTGAATTTCAAAGGAATGAAGGAGAGACCATGTCTTATTTTGATAATTTTTAACAGCTAACCAAGCTTATGTGGCGCTACATGGAGACCTCCGTCTTCCGATTAAGCCCAAAACACAAGTAGCCATTGTGACCTGTATGGATTCCCGTCTTCACGTGGCGCCGGCACTAGGTCTGGCTCTTGGAGATGCTCATATTTTGCGGAATGCTGGAGGGCGCGTGACTGATGACATGATCCGGTCTTTGGTCATTTCCCAGCAGCAGATGGGCACCCGTGAAATTGTGGTCTTGCACCATACAGACTGTGGCGCACAGACCTTTGAAAACGAAGCTTTCCGTCAGCATCTCAAGAAAGAACTGGGTGTGGATGTAGGAGATCGCGATTTCCTTCCTTTTCAAGATATTGAGGAGAGTGTCCGCGAGGATATGGAGCTTTTAAAGGCTTCTCCTTTGATTCCAGAGGATGTCGTTATTTCGGGAGCTGTGTATGATGTGGATACTGGATTGATCTCAGAAGTGAAATAATGATATAGAAGAGTATAGGAAGACAGAACGATCTTTGTTTTCCTGTATTCTTTATTTGATGTAAAAAAGTGAACCAAATAGGAAAAAATGTGACAATTTAGCACAAATTATTAAAAATATGTGGTATAATATGACATTTTGACAAGAATATTACAATTAAATTTCAACAGATTGACTGCAGATGTCAATGATGTTACAATTTTATTTGTATCATGGAATCATGAAATATGAAAAAGGAGATCCTATAAATGAAGGATGTATTTAATAAGCGTCAGCGCTTTTCATTGCGAAAATATAGCGTTGGGGTTTGTTCTGTTCTCTTAGGGACAGCTCTTTTCGCTGCAGGTGCCAATACGGCTTCTGCGGAGGAAACAACTGCCTCTTCAGGTGCATCGACGTCAGCTTCGACGGAGTCTGCATCTGATAGCACAGCAGCTGAAACAGTTGCCTCTTCTACCGAAGCATCTTATAATGCTCCAGTAACAAATGTCGATCAAGCAAATACAGGTGCTGCGCAGGAAGTCAAAGAGCAATCTGAGGCTAACAAAGCAGCAGATAAAGCTGAGGCAGCTGCAACACCAGCTGCTACAGAAAATAAGGTAGCTCCAGCTGAAACTAAAAAAACTGAAGAAGCTTCAAAACCACTAAACGTTGGTTCATTGCCAGAAATCGCTCTACCAACAGCGAAAAAGGCAGAAACCAGCTCTAAACCAGCTTCTACAACAGCGGCTACCACTGCTCAACCTACTGCAACTCGTGCTGCAGCAGGTGAAAGCTCAGAAAGAGCAGCTGCAAGAGAAGAAGCGGCTACACCAGCACCAACAACTACTTTTTCAGCTACTGTAAGTTCAGCAGCTCCAATCACTGGTACAGAAGCAACTGCGCAAGCAGAAAGAGCAGCAAGTACAGATGCTGCTGCGGCTGTAGCAAATGCTAATGACGAACGTACAAATGCAGGAGCTTTAGCAGTAAGTAGCCGTCGTCGTGGACGTCGTGCTTTGACAGACCACAATAACGAGCCAGTTTCTGTAGAAACTTACCTTAAAGATGGTGAAGTTGCTACACCTGATATGACGGATCCAAATGGTGCAACTGTTTCATCACAAACAGTACCAGCAGGTTACGCTGCTAAAGAAGGCGATTGGTATACCTACGCTATTTGGGATCTTACTGAATTCAATAAGCGTTATAATACAAATTATTATGCGCGTGCCTATAAGAGATTTGATGACTCTACCGATACAACTGTTGAATTGCTCAACAAAAACACTGGTAATGTAGTAGAAACAAGAACTATTACCGATTCTAGTGGCGTTCAAAAGTTCACGACTACTACGGCAGCGTCTAATAGCCAATTAACTTTCCAAGTTGATTATAAAGCAGGTACTGGTGAAAAAGGTAAAGCAGCTCAACCATTTATTCAAAATGGTTATGCAGTTGGAAAGAGTATCACAGACTTAGTAGCTGGTGGGCACCAACTTACGCCTGCTGAGCAAGCACTTTATACTGCGGTTTATAACGCTCGTACTACAACAGATATTTTAAACGTTGTTGAACCAGCTTACAATGGTCGTACAATTACTGATTCAAACGCTAAAATACCAGTAACAATCAATAAAACAACTTACTATAAAGTAGTTGATAAAAACAATCCAACATTTAACGCCAATAAGACAGATAAAACTGTTCAAGATTATAAAGAAAATGGTAATGAAGTTGAGTTAGCTAGATACACTCTTAAAGCTGAAGAAGGACAACGTTTTACAGCATCTGGCGAACGTCAATTTGATGGATACAAACTTTACCAAACTGCTGACGCAAAAGATCAATCAGGTACTGTAAGTCGTCCTTACACCATTGGTACGAAATTCATGGATGCGGACCGTTACGGTATCAAACGTATCAAAGAAGTTGTTGGAGAAGATGGTTCAGTAGTTGTTCGTGTTTATCTTCTTGATCCAAGACAACAAAGCAAACGTTCTGATGGTTCATTAAGTACCGATGGCTATATGTTGCTAGCAGAAACGAAGCCGATTAAACCAGGTGAATGGAATTCACAGGAGTTAGTTGTTAAAAATCACCTCTTAACACTATTGCACATACTGTAACTGATCCAAAAACTGGAGCAAAAACGAATTATCCAAACGGGAAAGAAGTTCCATTTGACTTCCAAAAGCTGCTAGATATGAACCATATCATACTGTATTCGTGCCATTCTTAGGAGATGGAATTGGACACGGCTCAGCTAACGCTCAATTGGAACGTGGGGTAGAAGGTATCGGTACCAACGTTGACTTGCTCAACACTTTGACACCGTATAAACAACCTGTTTACTACTACGTGAAGCAAGAACCAGTAACAGTCACTCCAGAAGTTGAAAAACAACTTGAAGGACGTGTACTTGTTGATGGTGAATTCAGCTTCAAGATTAAAGAAGTCAATGAAAACAAATCACTTCCTTCACATGAAGAAACTGTTACTAACAAAAACGGTAAAGCGACATTTAGTAACTTAACTTTCAATAAAGTTGGTACTTACATCTACACAATCACTGAGGTTAAAGGGGCAGATACAAACGTCGATTACGATGGTATGACAGTTGCCATGACAGTTACTGTAACTGAGAACTCTAAAGGTGATTTGCAAGCTTCCGTTAAATACAGCGGTACTGGTGGATTTTCATCAAGCGCAGATGATAAGGTCTTCAACAACTACGTTGTCGCTCCAGTTAAGACCAAGTTTGACTTCAGCAAGGCTCTTGCAGGTCGTGAGTTGAAAGCTGGCGAATTCAGCTTTGTATTGAAAGATTCAGATGGTAGGGTCATTCAAACCAAGACAAATACTAAGGCAGGTGTTGTAGCCTTTGATAATTTGACCTTTGACAATACACAAATTGGTACTCACAAGTACACTGTAGAAGAAGTTATCCCAGAAAATAAAGAAACTGGTATGACTTACGACACAATGAAGGCTGAAGTAACAATCACTGTTACTAAGGAAGGTCACGTTCTTAAAGCAACAAACACACTTCCTGCAGATACAGAGTTCAACAATACCTTCACACCTGTTGCTACACAAGCTCAATTCAAGTTCACTAAGAAATTGGAAGGGAAAGAGCTTACGAAGGATGCCTTCACATTTGAATTGCTTGAAAAAGGCAATGTCATCCAAACTAAGAAAAATGCGGCTGATGGAACCATCCAATTCGACGCGATTTCTTACGATAAAGAAGGTTCTCACACTTATACTGTACGTGAAGTAGCTGGAACAGATACAAACATCGACTACGATGATATGAATGCAGTCGTAAAAGTTAACGTTACGAAAGATGCTGCATCTGGTGTCTTGACTGCTAAGGTGACAATGCCTGAAGATACAGAGTTTAACAACTTTGCAGTAGCTCCAGTTAAGACTCGTTTCGACTTCAGCAAAGCCCTTGCAGGCCGTGAGTTGAAAGAAGGCGAATTCAGCTTTGTATTGAAAGATTCAAATGGTAAGACTCTTCAAACCAAGACCAATACTAAACAAGGTGTTGTAGCCTTTGATGATTTGACCTTTGATAATACTCAAGTTGGTACTCACAAGTACACTGTAGAAGAAGTTATCCCAGAAAATAAAGAAACTGGCATGACTTACGACCCAATGAAAGCTGAAGTAACAATCACTGTTACTAAGGAAGGTCATGTTCTTAAAGCAACAAACACACTTCCAACAGATACAGAGTTCAACAATACCTTCACACCTGCTGCAGCTCAAGCTCAATTCAAGTTCACTAAACGTCTTGAAGGGAAAGAGCTTACAAAGGATGCCTTCACATTCGAATTGCTTGAAAATGGCAATGTGATCCAAACCAAGAAAAATGCAGCAGATGGATCTATCACATTTGATGCGATTGAATACAACGCTGTAGGTAAACACACTTACACTGTACGTGAAAAAGCTGGAACAGATACAAACATCGACTACGATTCAATGAATGCAGTCGTAACCGTTAATGTAACCAAAAATGCAGCTACAGGTCTCTTGAGCGCAGCTGTTACAATGCCTGAAGACACGGAATTCAACAACTATGTGGTTTCACCAGTTGTGACCAAGTTTGACTTCACTAAGAAATTGGCTGGCCGTAAATTGGCTGCAGGCGAATTCAGCTTCGTATTGAAAGATGCTGCTGGTAACAAAGTTGAAACAGTGAAAAATGATGCTGACGGTAACGTAACCTTCTCAGAATTGTCATTCGACAATACGAAAGTTGGTACCCACACATATACTGTAGAAGAAGTGATTCCGGCAAACAAAGAATTTGGAATGACTTACGACCAAATGAAGGCTACAGTGACTGTTGAAGTTGCCAAGAACGGTCATTCATTGACAACTGTTACAAACGTGACATCAACAGGTGGTAAAGATGCCAATGGTAACGCTACTGATGGTACTCCAGATAAAGAATTCAACAACAAAGTTACTCCTCCAGAAACTCCAAAATTCCAACCAGAAAAATTTGTCGTTTCTAAAGAGAAATATGACATCACTGGTAACAAGTTGATGGATGACGACGATGAGTTGACAAATGAATACACTGAAACAAATGCAGATCCATATGTAGACAAGACAACCAACAACGAACCAGAAAACTTGAATACTAAGACAGTTAAACGTGGTTCTAAATTGGTTTACCAAGTATGGCTTGATACTACGAAATTTACTGAAGCGAACAACATCCAATACGTTGGTGTATCTGATACATACGACGCTGATAAATTGGACGTCAATGCAGCTGACATCAAAGCATACGATTCAGTAACTGGTGCAGAAGTAACCAATAAATTCGACATCAAAGTTGAAAACGGCACCATCACTGCAACTTCTAAAGATGAATTTATCAAAGATAAAGTAAACGCTCCTGTTATCGATACAACTAAGTTCGAATTTGGACGTTACTATAAATTTGATATTCCAGCAACTGTGAAAGAATCTGTTAAAGCTGGTGCTGATATTGAAAATACAGCCAACCAAACAGTTCACGTTTACAACCCAGTAAGCAAGACAGTTGAAAAACCTGAAAAGCCAACACAAAAACGTGTCAACAGTGTTCCAGTTCCAGTGGAAATGAACTTCACGAAACGTTTGGAAGGTCGTGAACTTCAAAAGAACGAATTCGAATTCGTATTGAAGAAAGACGGCGTTGAAGTTGAACGCGTGAAGAATGACGCTGCTGGTAAGATCGTCTTCAAGACTCTTGAATTCGGTCGTGATGATCTTGGTAAGACATACAACTACACAGTTGAAGAAACTCCTGGTACAGATGCAACTGTCAAATACGACACAATGGTTGCGACTGTTAAAGTTGTGGTATCACATGATGGTACTGCTAAAGCGATCGTTGCCAACGTAACAGATGCTGCTGATAAAGAATTCAACAACCGTGTAACACCTCCAGAAGAACCTAAGTTCCAACCAGAGAAATACGTTGTTTCTAAAGAAAAATACGATATCACTGGTGACAAGCTCGTTGACGATGATAGAGAGTTGGCAGACAAGTACGCAGATACCAATGCGAACCCATATGCGGACGATGCATCAAACAACGAAGCAGAAAACTTGAATACCAAGACTGTTGAACGTGGTTCTAAATTGGTTTACCAAGTATGGTTGGATACAACTAAATTTGATGCAGCTAACAAGGACAACATCCAAACAGTTGGTATCTCAGATAACTATGATGAAGCTAAATTAAATCTTAATAAAGCTGACATCAAAGCCTATGACTCTGTAACAGGCGCAGAAGTAACAGATAAATTCGATATCGCTGTCAACAACGGTGTGATCACTGCTAACTTGAAAGCTGGCTTCACGAAGTCATTGGGCGATGCAGAAAACACACAAGTGATCGATACAACTAAATTCGCATTTGGACGTTACTACAAGTTCGACATCCCAACAACAGTGAAAGACGATGTGGTAGCTGGTGCGGATATCGAAAATACTGCGGCTCAAGTTGTAAACTACTACAACCCAACGACTAAGAAAGTTGAAAAACCTGAAAAACCAACTGAAAAACGTGTCAACAATGTTCCAATCTCAGTTGAATTTAACTTCACTAAGAAATTGGAAGGTCGTGAGCTTAAAGCTAACGAATTCACATTCGAGTTGAAAGACAGCGACAATGTTGTGATTGCGACTGCAACCAACGACGCAAGCGGTAACTTCAAGTTTACTCCAGTGGATTACACAAACAAAGCTGGTAAAACTGTCACTGCCCTTAAATACCAGAAGGGTCAAGAAGGTACGTACACGTACACTGTAACAGAGGTTAAGGGTACAGATTCAACTGTCACTTACGATACAATGGCTGCAGTGGTAACTGTTAAAGTAAGTCATGATGGTACTGCGAAAGCTTTGATCACAAACGTGACAGAACCTGCGGATAAAGAATTCAACAACCGTGTCACTCCACCAACAGAACCTAAGTTCCAACCAGAGAAATACGTTGTTTCTAAAGCAAAATTTGATATCACAGGTACGAAGCTCGTTGATGACGATTCTGAATTGACAGATAAATATGGTGAAACAAATACAAACCCATATGTTGATACAACTGCCAACAACGAAGATGAAAACTTGAATACTAAGACAGTTGAACGTGGTCAAAAACTTTACTACCAAGTATGGTTGGATACAACTAAGTTTGACGCAAATAACAAAGATAACATCCAAACAGTAGGTATCACAGATAACTATGACAAGGATAAATTGACGGTTACTGCATCAGACATCAAGGTTTACGATTCAGTTACTGGCGCAGACGTAACAACTAAGTTCGATATCTCTGATAACAACGGTGTTCTGACAGCGAACCTGAAAGCAGGCTTCACTAAGTCACTTGGCGACGCTGAAAACACTCAAATCATTGACACTACTAAGTTTGAATTTGGACGCTACTATAAATTTGATATCCCAGCAACAGTGAAAGACGATGTTGTAGCTGGTGCCGATATTGAAAACAAAGCAGCTCAAGTTGTTAACTACTACAATCCAGTAAGTAAGACTGTTGAAAAACCAAACAAACCAACTGAAAAACGTGTAAACAGTGTTCCAATCTCAGTTGAATTCAACTTCACTAAGAAATTGGAAGGTCGCGACCTTAAAGCTGGCGAATTTACATTCGAGTTGAAAGACAGCGACAATGTTGTGATCGCAACTGCAACCAACGACAAAGCTGGTAAGATCAAGTTTGCTCCAGTAGAGTACACCAATAAAGCTGGTAAAACTGTCACTGCCCTTAAATACCAGAAGGGTCAAGAAGGTACCTACAAGTACACAGTAGAAGAAGTTAAAGGCTCAGACGCAACCGTTACATACGATACAATGAAAGCTGTCGTTACAGTTGAAGTTCGTCATGATGGTACAGCGAAAGCCTTGATCACAAACGTGACAGATCCTGCTGATAAAGAGTTCAACAATACTGTTCGTCCTCCAGAAGAACCTAAGTTCCAACCAGAGAAATACGTTGTTTCTGAAGAGAAATTCGATATCACAGGTGACAAGCTCGTTGATGATGATAAAGAGTTGGCAGACAAGTACGCAGATACAAATGCGAACCCATATGCGGACGATGCATCAAACAACGAAAAACAAAACTTGAATACCAAGACTGTTAAACGTGGCGATAAGTTGGTTTACCAAGTATGGTTGGATACAACTAAATTCGACGCATCTAACAAAGACAACATCCAATCAGTAGGAATCTCAGATGACTACGATGAAACTAAGTTGGATCTTGATTCTACTAAGATCAAAGCTTACGATTCAGTAACAGGCGCAGAAGTAACAGATAAATTCGATATCGCTGTGAACAACGGTGTGATTACTGCAACCCTTAAAGATGGCTTCACTAAGTCACTTGGCGACGCAGAAAACACACAAGTGATCGACACAACTAAATTCGAATTCGGCCGTTACTACAAGTTTGACATCCCAACAACAGTGAAAGCTGATGTACCTGGTGGTGTGGATATTGAAAATACTGCGGCTCAAGTTGTAAACTACTACAACCCAACAACTAAGAAGGTTGAAAAACCAAGCAAACCAACTGAAAACGTGTAAACAACGTTCCAGTTGAAGTAGAATTCAACTTCACTAAACGCTTGGAAGGCCGTGAACTGAAAGCGAACGAATTCAGCTTCGTACTTAAAGATTCAGAAGGTAAGACTCTTGAAACTGTTAAGAACGATGCCTCAGGTAACGTTAAGTTCTCTAAACTTGAATTCAAGAAAGGTCAAGAAGGCGTTCACAACTACACTGTAGAAGAAGTTAAAGGAAGCGACGCAACCGTTACATACGACACAATGAAAGCGAATGTAACAGTTACAGTGAAACACGATGGAACAGCTAAAGTTCTGATCGCGAAAGTTGGCGACATTGCGGATAAAGAATTTAACAACCGTGTCACTCCTCCAGAAGAACCTAAGTTCAATCCTGAAAAATATGTTGTTTCTGAAGCGAAATTTGATGTAACAGGTACAAAACTCGTTGATGATGACAAAGAATTGGCTAACAAGGTTGCGGATACAAACGCTAACCCATATGCGGACGATGCATCAAACAACGAAGAAGAAAACTTGAACACCAAGACTGTTAAACGTGGCGAAAAGATCTACTACCAAGTATGGTTGGATACAACTAAATTCGACGCAGCTAACAAGGATAACATCCAAACAGTTGGTATCACAGATGACTTCGATGAAACTAAGTTGACTGTGAATGCTTCAGACATCAAGGCATACGATTCAGTATCAGGTGCGGATGTTACATCTAAGTTTGACATCTCAATCGCTAACGGTGTAATCACAGCTAACCTCAAAGATGGCTTCACTAAGTCACTTGGCGACGCTGAAAACACTCAAATCATTGACACTACTAAGTTCGAGTTTGGACGCTACTATAAATTTGATATTCCAGCAACTGTGAACGCAGACGTTCCTGGCGGTGCGGATATTGAAAATACTGCGACTCAAGTAGTTAACTACTACAACCCAACGACTAAGAAAGTTGAAAAACCTGAAAAACCAACTGAAAAACGTGTTAACAACGTTCCAGTTGAAGTGGAATTCAACTTCACTAAACGCTTGGAAGGCCGTGAGCTTAAAGCTAACGAATTCAGCTTCGTTCTTAAAGATTCAGAAGGTAAGACTCTTGAAACTGTAAGCAATGATGCGGCTGGTAACGTTAAGTTCAAAGCTCTTGAATTCAAGAAGGGTCAAGAAGGCGTACACAACTACACAGTAGAAGAAGTTAAAGGATCTGACGCAACCGTTACATACGACACAATGAAAGCGAATGTAACAGTCACAGTGAAACACGATGGAACAGCTAAAGTTCTTATCGCGACTGTAGGCGACATTGCGGATAAAGAATTTAACAACCGTGTGACTCCTCCGGAAGAACCTAAGTTCCAACCAGAAAAATATGTTGTTTCAGAAGAGAAATTCGATATCACTGGTGACAAGCTCGTTGATGATGACAAAGAGTTGGCAGACAAGTACGCAGATACCAATGCGAACCCATATGCGGACGATGCATCTAACAACGAAGCTCAAAACTTGAATACGAAGACTGTGAACCGTGGCGACAAGTTGGTTTACCAAGTATGGCTTGATACAACTAAATTTGACGCAAACAACAAGGACAACATCCAATCAGTAGGAATCTCAGATGACTACGATGAAGCTAAATTGGAACTTGATTCTACTAA
Organism: Streptococcus sp. 2A/TPW/M5; assembly: GCA_036663675.1. Classification (GTDB taxonomy): domain Bacteria; phylum Bacillota; class Bacilli; order Lactobacillales; family Streptococcaceae; genus Streptococcus. Next base: position 738,433 of record JAYXUK010000001.1, read on the forward strand.
GATCAAAGCTTACGACTCAGTAACAGGCGCAGAAGTAACAGATAAATTCGATATCACTGTGAACAACGGTGTGATCACTGCAACCCTTAAAGATGGCTTCACGAAGTCACTTGGCGATGCGGAAAACACACAAGTCATCGACACAACTAAATTCGAATTCGGACGTTACTACAAGTTCGACATCCCAACAACAGTGAAAGCTGATGTACCTGGTGGTGTAGACATCGAAAATACTGCGGCTCAAGTGGTCAACTACTATAACCCAACTACTAAGAAAGTTGAAAAACCAAGCAAACCAACTGAAAAACGTGTCAACAACGTTCCAGTTGAAGTAGAATTCAACTTCACGAAACGTTTGGAAGGCCGTGAACTGAAAGCTAACGAATTCAGCTTCGTGCTTAAAGATTCAGAAGGTAATACTCTTGAAACTGTAAGCAATGATGCGGCTGGTAACGTTAAGTTCAAAGCTCTTGAATTCAAGAAAGGCCAAGAAGGCGTACACAACTACACAGTAGAAGAAGTTAAAGGATCTGACGCAACCGTTACATACGACACCATGAAAGCGAATGTAACAGTTACAGTGAAACACGACGGAACAGCTAAGATTCTCGTAGCAACTGTAGGCGACATTGCGGATAAAGAATTTAACAACCGTGTCACTCCTCCAGAAACTCCAGAATTCAATCCAGAAAAATATGTTCTAAACGAAAAAGAATTTGATTTGACTGGAACTTCATTATTAGATGATGATAAAGAGTTGGCAGACAAGTACGCAGATACCAATGCGAACCCATATGCGGACGATGCATCTAATAACGAAAAAGCGAATATCAATACTAAATCAGTTAAACCAGGTCAAAAACTTGTTTACCAAGTATGGTTGGATACAACTAAATTTGACGCAAACAACAAAGACCATATCCAATCAGTAGGAATCTCAGATGACTACGATGAGGCTAAAGTTGATGTTGATGGTTCAGCAATCAAAGCTTATGATGGTAAGACTGGTGCGGATGTAACAGCTAAATTCGATATCACTGTGAACAACGGTGTGATTACTGCAACCCTTAAAGATGGCTTCACGAAGTCACTTGGCGATGCAGAAAACACACAAGTGATCGACACAACTAAATTCGAATTCGGACGTTACTACAAGTTTGATATCCCAGCTACAGTGAAAGCTGACGTTGCAGGTGGAGTTGACATCGAAAACACTGCGGCTCAAGTTGTTAACTACTATAACCCAACTACTAAGAAAGTTGAAAAACCAAGCAAACCAACTGAAAAACGTGTCAACAGCGTTCCAGTTGAAGTAGAATTCAACTTTACTAAACGTATGGAAGGCCGTGAGCTTAAAGCTAACGAATTCAGCTTCGTTCTTAAAGATTCAAAAGGAAATACTCTTGAAACTGTGAAGAACGATAAAGATGGTAACGTTAAGTTCTCTAAACTTGAGTTCAAGAAAGGTCAAGAAGGCGTTCACAACTACACAGTAGAAGAAGTTAAAGGAACAGACGCAACCGTTACATACGACACCATGAAAGCGAATGTAACAGTCACAGTTTCACACGACGGAAAAGCTAAAGTTCTGATCGCGAAAGTTGGCGACATTGCGGATAAAGAATTTAACAACAAGGTGACTCCTCCAGAAACTCCAGAGTTCAACCCAGAGAAATACATCTTGAACGCTGAGAAATTCGACCTTACTGGTAAATCACTTCTTGATGATGATAAAGAATTGGCAGACAAGGTTGCGGAAACAAACGCAAATCCTTACGCTGATAAGGCTGACAATAATGAAGCAGCAAACATCAATACTAAGACAGTGAAACGTGGCGATAAGGTTGTTTACCAAGTATGGTTGGATACAACTAAGTTCACTGAAGCGCACAACATCCAATCTGTTGGTGTTACTGATGACTACGAAGAAGACAAACTTGACATCAATGTTGCAAACATCAAAGCTTACGACTCTGTAACAGGCGAAGATGTGACTGCTAAATTTGATATCAAGGTTGAAAACGGTGTGATCTCTGCAACTTCTAAAGCGGACTTGACTAAGTCACTTGGAGACGCAGAAAATACTCCAGTGATCGACACAACTAAGTTTGCGTTTGGACGTTACTACAAGTTCGACATCCCAGCAACAGTGAAAGATACTGTTAAGGGTGGTGCGGATATTGAAAACACTGCAGCTCAAATCGTTCACCAATACGATCCAACAAGCAAGACAGTGAAGAAACCAAACAAACCAACTGAAAAACGTGTTGTGAACATCCCTGTTTCAGTAGAATTCAACTTCACGAAACGTTTGGAAGGCCGTGAGCTTAAAGCTAACGAATTCAGCTTTGTTCTTAAGGATAAAGATGGTAAGACTCTTGAAACTGTGAAGAACGATGCATCTGGTAACGTTAAGTTCTCAGCTCTTGAATTCAAGAAAGGTCAAGAAGGAACTTACAACTACACTGTAGAAGAAGTTAAAGGATCTGACGCAACCGTTACTTATGACACTATGAAAGCAGTTGTAACAGTTGAAGTTTCTCATGATGGAACAGCGAAAGCTCTCCTTACTAAGGTAACGGATCCATCAGACAAAGAATTCAATAACACTGTTCGTCCACCTGAAACTCCAGAATTCAACCCAGAGAAATACATCTTGAACGAATCTAAATTCGATCTTACAGGTGTGAAACTTCTCGACGATGATGACGAGTTGAAGAATAAAGTTGCGGACACAAATGCGAACCCTTACGTTGATAAGACTGATAACAACGAAGCTCAAAATATCAATACGAAGACACTCAAGAAAGGTGATAAAGTATACTACCAAGTATGGTTGGATACAACTAAATTCACTGAAGCACACAATATTCAATCTGTTGGTGTTACAGATAAATATGACAGTGCAAACTTGACTGTCAACGGAGCTGATATTAAGGCATACGACTCTGTAACAGGAGAAGATGTAACAGCTAAGTTTGATATCAAGGTTGAAAACGGTGTGATTACTGCAACATCTAAAGCAGACTTGACTAAGTCACTTGGAGACGCAGAAAATACACAAGTGATCGACACAACTAAGTTGGCCTTTGGACGTTACTACAAGTTTGAAATTCCTGCAGAAATTAAACAATCTGCTCAAGATGGTGTGGACATTGAAAATACAGCTTCACAAATCGTACACCAATACGATCCAACTAAGAAGACTGTAGAAAAACCAGAAAAACCAACTGAAAAACGTGTAGTCAACATTCCAGTTAAGGTTCAATTCCAATTCACTAAGAAATTGGAAGGTCGTGCATTGAAGGCTGGTGAATTCAGTTTCGTTCTGAAGGACGAAAAAGGAAATGTGATCGAAACCGTAACCAATGATGCGGCTGGTAAGATCACCTTCTCAAATCTTGAATTCAAACGTGGTGAAGAAGGAACTCATCTCTACCATGTAGAAGAAATCCGTGGCAAAGATTCTAGCATCGAATACGATAAGATGGTTGCCACTGTGGGTATTATGATTAACAAAGACGGTAAAGTATTGACGGCTATTACTCAGTTGCCAGAAGATACAGAGTTTAACAACACTGTTATTCCGCCAACAACACCGCCAACAACACCGCCAAATACACCACCAACAACACCACCGAATACACCACCAACAACACCGCCGACAACACCACCAACACCACCAACACCACCAACAACACCGCCAACACCACCAACGCCACCAACACCTACAACTCCTCCAGCTCCAGCACTTCCTGAAACTGGTGAAGAACAATCAGCATCTGCTGCATTGTTAGGTGCTGCACTTGGTATGGTTGGCCTTGCGGGACTTGCAAAACGCAAAAAACGCGAAGACTAAAATTGAGGTGACATCAGCAAACTTGTTGATGAGGTGACAATTTTAGATCCAACAGGAAGAGGCTTTGCTCGAAAGAGCAAGGCCTCTTTGTTTGGTATTGGAAACTTAGAAAAACATGCATAAATGTGATGAAAAAGTTTCAGTAAAATTCTATATATTCATTTCATTCGGTTACTAGTTTCAGTATAATTCCATTGACTTGAAGTAGAGAAAACAGTATGCTAGTAAAGCAATTTGATCTTTCAAACTGCCGGCAACAAGGGAATGAATCCACTTTGAATTGGGATACAGTAGGGTTTGGAGTGGTAGTACTTCACACCCTTATTGTCGTCAGTTACCCTAGTAAGACCAGACTTGTGAAACAAACACAGGTTTCTTTTTTGCATAATTATAAAGCTATAGAACCCTCCTGCTCCATATAATCAGGAGGGTTCCGTTTTATTTTTAAAAAGCTGGTGATCCAAGAAATATTGTGAATTTCCTATAGGTTCTCTTCCATATTTATGATACAATTAAACTACTATTATCGAAGGGAGAAACTATGATTAATTCAATTGTTTCACAAGGTTTAATTTGGGCCATTTTAGGGTTAGGAATCTTTATGACCTTCCGAATTCTAGATTTTCCAGATATGACGACAGAAGGGTCCTTCCCGCTTGGAGGAGCGGTGGCGGTAACCTTGATTACCAAAGGGTCAACCCACTCTTTGCGACGCTGGCTGCTATTGGTGCAGGATGCTTGGCGGGCCTTGCGACGGGTCTTCTCTACACAAAGGAAGAATCCCCACACTCTTGTCAGGGATCCTTGTAATGACCTCTTGTAACTCGGTTATTCTCTTTGTCATGCAGCGGGCTAATTTGGGACTTCTGGGCTATAAAAAATTCAGGAATTTCTTCCTTTTGCCAGTGGGTTCAATGAGATTCTGATTGGCTTGATTTTCGTAACGCTTGTGATCCTTGGTTTGATCTTCTTCTTGGATACACGCTTGGGTCAAGCCTATATTGCGACAGGGGACAATCCAGATATGGCCAAGAGCTTTGGGATCAACACCGACCGGATGGAGTTGATGGGCTTGGTCATTTCAAATGGGATTATTGCTCTTTCTGGTGCACTGATGGCCCAGCAAGAAGGCTATGCGGATGCTTCACGTGGGATTGGTGTCATCGTTATTGGGCTTGCCAGCCTCATTATTGGAGAGGTTCTCTTTTCAAATGTCACCTTGACAGAGCGCTTGCTCAGTATTGCGATCGGATCGATCGCTTACCAATTTTTGATTTGGGCCGTGATTGCGCTTGGCATCAATACCAGCTATATTCGAATCTTCAGTGCCTTGATCTTGGCTATCTGCCTGATGATTCCAACCTTTAAGGGAAAAATCATGAAAGGAGCGAAACTCAGTAAATGACAGCAATTGTAGAATTAAAAAATGTAACCAAAGCCGTGAGCAATGGGATGAACGAAGAAAAAGTCATTTTGGATGATGTTTCCTTGGAAATTCGAGAACATGATTTTATCACGATTTTGGGGGCAATGGAGCTGGAAAATCAACCCTCTTTAATAGCATTGCAGGGACGCTTCCGGTAAGCAGTGGGAAGATTTATATTTTGGGGAAGATGTAACCAACTATTCTCCTGAAAAGAGAGCCAAGTACCTATCGCGGGTCTTTCAAGATCCTAAAATGGGGACAGCGCCTCGCATGACAGTAGCGGAAAACCTCTTGGTAGCGAAGTTTCGTGGAGAAAAACGTGGTTTGGTTCCGCGTCACTTGGCCAGCTATAAAGAAGAGTTTCAAACAGTCCTTGCTAAGATTGGCAATGGCTTGGAAAATCATATCGACACAGCCGTTGAGTTTCTATCAGGGGGCAACGACAAGCCTTGAGTCTGTTGATGGCGACACTGAAACGTCCAGAACTCTTACTTTTAGATGAACACACTGCAGCCTTGGATCCCAAAACCAGTCAGGCCCTCATGACCTTAACCAATGAGTTTGTGAAACAAGATGCCCTCACAGCTCTTATGATCACCCACCATATGGAAGATGCTTTGAAATATGGAAATCGCTTGATTGTCATGAAAGACGGACACATCGTCCAAGATCTCAATCAAGAAGAAAAAGCCCAAATGACCATCGCAGACTATTATCAATTGTTTGAGAAAGAATAAGATACAAAGCCCGTAAAATGGGAGTAGGACAGAAGCGATATCGTTCATGGCGCTTCGTCGTCCTACCCCACAAGGCTGATTAGAATTCTTCCGAGCTGATCAAGCGAGAGAAGAGTTCAATCAGCTACTGTGTCTTGCCTAGGCGCTTCACTAAGATACAAACTCATTTTGAAAACGTTTCTCACGGCGGAAAGTTATAGAGTATGTTTGTATGAGCCTAATAGAATCGATTGATTTTAATTTTTAGTATCACTTAGGTTGTTTGATATAGAAGTAGTTTGTCTGCATGTTTAGTTAGAGACTTGCTCTCTAACTTTTTCTTTCCTTAAATCATCTATAAAACGGCATAAAAATAGGAACTAGTTTCAGCTGAAATCGCTTGCAATTGCTTAGGTAGCTGAGTATAATATAGTTAGAAAGATAAAGAAGGGATTGATACCAATGCCTTATCGAGTTAAAATTTAGGTTACTTCGTTTTAGGCCTGTTTTGCTGATATCTGTTCATGCTCTTATCGTAAAAGAGCAGTCATGTCGTGTGTGTCGGATCGGTTGGACGGTCGGGCAAACCTGCTTAGTTTGTCCGGAGACATAAGAAAACGTGGAAATAGTAGGTAGAAGCTTTTTGTAAAGGTTTTCAAACTTCGATGCGTCCAGTCGAAAACTAATCATTTGGATTTAGGATAGCAAAGAAAACCTCTGGTATTTTACACAAATACTATTAAATGAAATCAACATCATAAGCATTGTTTTGTTAGCCAAAAGGTTAATTGCACCAAGTCAGTGAAGCAGACCAGGCCTCTAGTCCCGTAAGACTGGAGGCCATTTTTATAAAATACTCAGGAGGAGGTGAGAGTATGGGATTATCGTATGCGCAAGAATATAGTTGTCGGGACCATTTCCGGCAGAGAGCTTTTGAGCGCTTTGGTGTAGATGATCAGCACCTGAACAGGTGGATCAACCAACATCTCTCCTCCCTCTCTCCTTATGATAGTAATGTGGTTCAACCAGCTAATACAGAAGCTTATGTAGCCAGTGATGGCGTCATCTTTGTCTGTAATATCAAAAGTCGGGAGTTTATCACCTGTTTTAAGGCAGTTAATTACCAAGAATCTAAAGAAGAAGAGGAAGCTTATACGGACATTCACGAAAGCAATGTCGCTTCCTTCAAAAAAATGTGAACCACCTAGTCAATCGCTACCGACTCAAGGAAGCCAAAGAGCTGTTTGAAAACATTGGGGAGGACTTGGATGATTTTTATCGCCTGTCCCAAGCGGTCAAGAACGGCCAATTGAGCGAGCGAAATAGTAAGCGCCTAGAGGAATTATTAGGCAAGTTTCATGTGATCAAGGCAGCCATGCGGATCATTGAAAATAAACAGGGAGATTACCATCTTTAGGGTCTTTTCCCCTAAAAATAGGCGCCTAGAAGCCCTCTCATCTACTTCAGATGAGAGGACTTTTTGCTGTGGAAAGCTTTTTGAAAAAAGAGAAAAAATTGTATAATAGAGTGGATATGCAAGTATTTGCAAAGCTGTAATTCGACTTGGGCGACCAAGGACCGTAAGTATTAAAATAATCACACTAAAGGAGACAACAGTGAGTAGTATTAAATTAGTCACTCTTGGCGGTGTTCGAGAAAATGGGAAAAATCTCTACGTTGCCGAAGTGAACGATTCGATTTTTGTCTTGGATGCAGGTTTGAAGTATCCAGAAAATGAGCAACTTGGGGTGGATGTCGTTATCCCCAACATGGATTATCTATTTGAAAACAAGGACCGCATTGCGGGTGTTTTCTTGACCCATGGTCACGCGGATGCCATTGGGGCCTTGCCTTATCTTTTGGCGGAAGCGAAAGTCCCTGTATTCGGGACCGAGTTGACCATTGAGTTGGCTAAACTCTTTGTAAAAAGCAATGACAGTGTGAAGAAATTCAACGACTTCCATGTCATCGATCAGAATTCTGAGATTGATTTTGGTGATGCCGTCGTGTCTTTCTTTCAAACAACCCACTCCATCCCTGAAAGTATCGGGATTGTGATTGGCACTCCTGAGGGCAATATCGTCTACACAGGAGACTTTAAATTTGACCAAACTGCCAGCGAGTCATACGCGACAGACTTTGCTCGTCTAGCTGAGATTGGACGCGAAGGCGTGCTCGCTCTCTTGAGTGATTCGGCCAATGCGGATAGTAATATTCAAGTTGCCAGTGAGCAAGAAGTAGGCGATGCTATCTTAGATACGATTGCAGACTGGGATGGTCGTGTCATCGTGGCGGCGGTAGCCAGCAACCTTTCTCGGATCCAGCAGGTCTTTGATGCTGCGGCTGAGACTGGCCGTCGAGTGGTCTTGACAGGATTTGATGTGGAAAACATCGTCCGCACAGCTATTCGCTTGAACAAATTGTCTCTTGCCAACGAAAAACTCTTGATCAAGCCAAAAGAAATGAGCCGTTTTGAGGATCATGAATTGATCATTTTGGAAACAGGCCGGATGGGTGAGCCGATCAACGGTTTGCGCAAGATGTCTATTGGCCGTCACCGTTATGTAGAAATCAAAGATGGGGACTTGGTCTACATCGTCACAACGCCGTCTATTGCCAAAGAAGCAGTGGTGGCACGTGTAGAAAACATGATCTATCAAGCAGGTGGAGTTGTCAAATTGATCACGTCAAGCTTGCGCGTATCTGGTCATGGAAACGCGCGGGATTTGCAGTTGATGATCAACCTTCTTCGTCCTAAATATCTCTTCCCAATCCAAGGAGAATACCGCGAATTGGATGCCCATGCACGAGTGGCGATGGAAGTCGGTATCTTGCCTGAAAATATCTTTATTCCAAAACGCGGAACGGTGATGGAGTATGAAAAGGGGACTTCGTCCCTGCCGGTAGCGTCTCAGCAGGAGATGTCATGATTGATGGGAATGCCATTGGTGATGTGGGCAATATCGTCCTTCGTGACCGCAAGGTCTTGTCAGAAGACGGGATCTTTATCGTGGCGATCACAGTGAACCGCAAAGAGAAGAAGATTATTTCCAAAGCGCGCGTGCACACCCGTGGTTTTGTCTATGTCAAGAAGAGTCGGGATATTCTTCGTGAAAGTTGCGAATTGGTCAACCAAAGCGTTGAAGACTATTTGGCACAAGACAGCTTTGACTGGGGTGAGTTAAAAGGTTTGGTACGCGACAACTTGTCTAAGTTCTTATTTGAACAAACCAAACGCCGTCCAGCCATCCTACCAGTCGTGATGGAAGTAAAATAATAGAAGAAATGGAAACGCTTGGCGGGCGAAGGCTTGCCGAGTGTTTTTAACAGTAGAAAGAGGAAAGCAAATGGCAGTTATGCAGATTGAGTATTATTCAGAAGCTTTGAAGATGGAGTGGGGGTGTCCGTCCTTTATCCCGATGCATCGCGCGTGGAAGATCCAGCGGATACGGATATTCCTGTTCTCTATCTCTTACACGGGATGAATGGCAACCACCACTCCTGGTTGAAGCGGACCAATGTGGAGCGCATCCTGCGCAATACCAATCTGATCGTGGTCCTACCCAACACCAATAATGGCTTTTACACAGATACCCAGTATGGTTACAACTACTACACAGCCATTGCGGAGGAATTGCCAGAGACTCTTTCTCGCTTCTTCCCTAATATGACCAAGAAACGGGAGAAGACCTTTATTGCTGGTCTATCCATGGGTGGCTATGGATCGATGCTCTTGGCTCTCAAGACCAATCGTTTCTCTCGTGCGGCTAGCTTTTCCGGCGCTCTGAGTTTCCATGATAGAGACTTTGAAAACAATGACTTGGAACAACCAGCTTTTTGGAAGGGAATTTTTGGAGAAATTGAGGATTGGACGACCAGTTCCTACTCGCTAGAGACGGCTGCCAAGAAGTTTTCAGATAAGAAGACCAAACTATGGATCTGGTGTGGGAGCAGGATTTCCTTTATGAAGCCAATAATTTTGAAGTCAAGGAATTAGAAAAGTTAGGCTTGGATGTCACCTATACCCACAGCCCAGGTAAGCACGAATGGTTCTATTGGGAACGTGAGTTGGAGCACTTTTACAAACTCTACCAATCGACTTTGAATTGGAAGAAAGACTAAGTTAAGATACAAAGGGCGTAGCGGATACAGTCAAAATAGGGAGTAGGACAGAAGCGATATCATTTATAAACGCTTCGTCGTCCTACTCCCACAAGGCTGATTAGGTATTCTTCTGAGCTTAGAAAGCGACAGAAGAATCCAATCAGCTACTGTGTCTTGAATTAATTGCTATTCAGCTTGCGTTTTTGACACAATCCGCAGCCCGTGTTCATTTAATAAGATACAAATAGATTGGATATAAGTCAGAGCATTTGTTCTGGCTTTTTTATATATAGGAAGAAAAGCTAGAAAGCCCACTTATTCATTTCAGTCCTGCTTTCTTTGTGGTATAATAGGAACGATTGAATAAATGCGCTAGAAATAGCGAACAAGATAAGAGGAGAGAAATATGGCAAAAGATATTCGTGTGCGTTATGCACCAAGTCCAACAGGGCTACTACACATCGGAAATGCTCGTACAGCATTGTTTAACTACTTGTATGCGCGTCACCATGGTGGAACCTTTATCATCCGTATCGAGGATACAGACCGCAAACGTCACGTCGAAGACGGCGAACGTTCACAGCTTGAAAACCTTCGTTGGTTGGGCATGGACTGGGATGAAAGCCCAGAGACGCATGAAAACTACCGCCAGTCTGAACGCTTGGAACTCTATCAAAAATACATTGACCAACTCTTGGCGGAAGGAAAAGCCTACAAATCTTACGTCACTGAAGAAGAGTTGGCAGCAGAACGTGAACGCCAAGAAGCAGCAGGTGAAACACCTCGCTATATCAACGAATACCTTGGCATGAGCGAAGAAGAAAAAGCTGCTTATATCACAGAACGTGAAGCAGCGGGCATCATCCCGACGGTTCGTTTGGCAGTGAATGAGTCTGGTATCTACAAGTGGCATGATATGGTCAAAGGCGATATCGAATTTGAAGGTGGCAATATCGGTGGGGATTGGGTCATCCAGAAGAAAGATGGCTACCCAACTTACAACTTTGCCGTTGTGATCGATGACCACGATATGCAAATCTCTCACGTCATCCGTGGAGATGACCACATTGCCAATACCCCAAAACAACTCATGGTCTATGAAGCTCTTGGATGGGAAGCACCTGAATTTGGTCACATGACCTTAATCATCAACTCTGAGACAGGTAAGAAGTTGTCTAAACGTGATACGAATACCCTTCAATTTATCGAAGATTACCGTAAGAAGGGCTACCTTCCAGAAGCAGTCTTTAACTTCATCGCTCTTCTTGGTTGGAACCCTGGTGGGGAAGACGAAATCTTCTCTCGCGAAGAACTCATCAAGCTCTTTGATGAACATCGTCTCAGCAAGTCTCCAGCTGCTTTCGACCAGAAGAAAATGGACTGGATGAGCAATGAGTATATCAAGAATGCGGATCTTGCGACTATCTTTGAAATGGCCAAGCCATTCCTCGAAGAAGCAGGTCGTTTGACAGACAAGGCTGAGAAGTTTGTAGAACTCTACAAGCCACAAATGAAGTCGGTGGACGAAATCGTTCCATTGACAGACCTTTTCTTCTCAGACTTCCCAGAGTTGACAGATGCAGAAAAAGAAGTCATGGCTGGTGAAACGGTTCCGACTGTACTTGAAGCCTTCAAAGCGAAATTGGAAGCCATGTCAGACGATGAGTTTGTGGCAGAAAATATCTTCCCACAAATCAAAGCGGTTCAAAAGAAACTGGGATCAAAGGGAAGAATCTCTTTATGCCAATCCGTATTGCCGTTTCAGGTGAAATGCATGGTCCTGAATTGCCAGATACCATCTATTTACTTGGACGCGAAAAATCCATCCAACACATTGAAAGTATGTTGGAAAAAATCAGATAATTATCAGAAAAGTCCCTATTAAATGGGGCTTTTTGTTTTAGCTCTAAAGTAAAAGTATTATAGGATTTTTTCAAAAAATTGCCCCGGTTTGACAAATCGATCCTACTGAAAACGATTTTATTACTATCTAAAATAAAAATTATAAAAAATAGCAATAATTAAGAATAATTGCTTCCAAAAATCGACAGATTAGTCTATAATGTAAGGGAAATAAAAAATGCAATAAGGAGATAGAAATGTTTTTAAACGTTCTAATGGTGAATTCCGTGAAACGGATCGAGTGACTCGTTTCAAATTGATCAAGTCAGGTAAAAACTGGTTGCGAGCAGCGACTTCTAACTTTGGTCTTTTGAAAGTCATTCGTGGTCAAGTCGAAGAGACTGTTGTAGCTGAAGTGCGTGAAGACGCAGTATCAGTGAAAGAAATGACAAGCCGTGGCTTGCTCAAAGGGATCGTAGCAGCTGGGGCTGTTCTTGGTGCAGCTACAGTAGCGAACACTGCAAAAGCAGATGAAACTGGATCAGATGTTGCGACTGCATCTGAGCTTTCAAGTGAAGCTCTTGTAGAACAAGGAAGTACAGTACTTGGTACAACTTCAACAACTGAATCTCAGTCTGAATCAACAACAGAATCAACAACTGAGTCAACAACAGAATCAGCTAGCGCTTCTGCATCTGCAAGTGCTTCAACCTCTACAAGCGTATCTGTATCTCACTCAGCTTCATTGAGCGAACAAGGTTCAGCAGAACTTTCAGCAGCTTCAAGCGAATCAACTGTAGCAGCTGGCTCTGAAGCAAGTGTAGAAAGCACTACAACAGTAGCGAAAGCTGAAGATAAAGTTGTTTTGGAACAAAACACTTCAGAAGCAGCATTGTTGAACAAGATTGCAGGAGACTACTCAGCAACTGTTTCAGCTCCAGAAAAGAAAGCAGCACTTGAAGCTGCCATCGCTAAAGTTCAAACAGAATTGACAGCAAGCAACAGCTTGATCAACGCTAATGCTTCAGCTCAATCTTACGCAGACCAACGCGAACGCTTGAGCAAGTCAGTAGATGACATGATGGCAACCTTGACTGCAGCAGGTTTTACTGGTAACACAACAGTGAATGGTGCTCCAGCAATTTCAGCTCAGTTGGCACCAATCTCTACAGATACTAAAGGTCCTGAAACTACTGTGCCAGCTATTGCAGATCCTAACGGTGCAACGATTGAGGATGCAGCCTTCAACAAAGCAGGTTATGCATTAGATCCAAACGCAGATCGTTATACCTTTGGTGTATGGCAATTCCTTAAGACAGATCATGCTTCTGGCAATAAGACTTATTTTGATTACTACGCTACTCTTTCAGTAGACCGTTCAGCCATCACTGGTAGCCTTTCAGCTAACCCAGATGTACATTTGCGTATTGTGAAGAAATCTGATGGTACTGAAGCTTATACACGTACCCTCAAAGCTGGAGAAAGCAATATCTCTCTTCCAAGCTACATCACTAACAACAACTCTGATGTAACCAATACCTTGACTTACACTGGTGCTAACGGAAGTGATCCAGGTAATGTAACCTTCTCATTGGTCAACGCTAACCTTGAGTATGAAACACTTCAAATTCGTGATACCAACTACCCAGGTAACGAAAATGAAGACAAGCCAAACGTTCAAACTTCGGTTCCTTATGCAGTTGCTGAGCAAACAACTCACTATAAGCTTATCCAAGGTAACTCTACTCCAGGTCAACTTTACAAACCTACTGGAAATGAAACAGATCTGGCAAGCTATACGCAAAAAGGCCTTGCTGGTCAACAATTTACAGCTTCAAACAACCGTGATATCCCTGGTTACAAGCATGTAGCTGCTACAACTGACTCAACTCAAAAAACATCAGGTATCCTTGGTAAGGGTGTTGTCGGTCAAAAACTGGTCGAACTTCAAGGTGGCGCAAACCACTACTATGTGAAACGTATTTCTGAAATCGTTGATACGGAAGGTTCAACTGTAACGAAATTCTACGCCCTTGATCCATCTCAAGTGAACAATTTTGCTACATCAGATATTGGTACTGAAGATGTATCTAAGTATACACTCATCTATACAAGTAAAGTTAATAAGGCTGGTGAAGAGTGGAAGTCTGATGAGACTAAAGTTACAAAAGTAAACAGTAAAAATGGTGATTACTATCTTGAAGTCAACGAAACTGCGGGAAGCAAATCACTCATTATTACTGGTTGGTCGTCTCCTACTGAGACAGATACTTATAAACAAATGGACGGAACTTTGCACACTTATCCACGTCCATTCAAAGGTGCTCCAAGCACATCATTGACACCTGCGGGTGCTGGTAACAACAGTTACAATGTCATTGCTGGTAAAGTTCCAGAAATCCAAGCAGAAGGATCTGTAGCAAATGATCCTACAGCTCCAAACAGGAAAGTATACTCTAATTTGAAGGGTTATTCATCATTCTCAAACAACTACTCAATTCCAACTGCGATTAAACCATCAACTGATGTAAACTATTACTTCGAGAAGATGAATGATTCAGAGTCTGCTTCTCAATCGCAATCCTTCTCAAACTCTGCATCACAATCTGAATCAGAAGTGGTTTCTAAATCACAATCAGTGTCACAATCTGAATCAGAAGTAACCTCTAAATCACAATCTGTATCAGAATCAGAAGTGGTTTCTAAATCACAATCAGTGTCACAATCTGAATCAGAAGTAACATCTAAGTCACAATCTGTATCAGAATCAGAAGTGGTTTCTAAATCACAATCTGTATCACAATCTGAATCAGAAGTAGTATCTAAGTCACAATCTGTATCACAATCAGAATCAGAAGTAGTGTCTAAATCACAATCTGTATCACAATCTGAATCTGATACAACATCAGCTTCTAAATCTGCATCAGAATCAGCATCTGCATCATTGAGCCAATCAGAAGTTGAATCAGCAAGTGCATCAGCATCTGAGTCAGCTTCTACATCGGCTCAAGAATCAGCATCAGCGTCTGCATCTGAGTCAGCTTCTACATCAGCTCAAGAATCAGCAAGTGCATCAGCATCTGAGTCAGCTTCTACATCAGCTCAAGAATCTGCATCAGCGTCTACATCTGAGTCAGCTTCTACATCGGCTCAAGAATCAGCAAGTGCATCAGCATCTGAGTCAGCTTCTACATCAGCTCAAGAATCTGCATCAGCGTCTACATCTGAGTCAGCTTCTACATCGGCTCAAGAATCAGCAAGTGCATCGGCATCTGAGTCAGCTTCTACATCAGCTCAAGAATCTGCATCAGCGTCTGAATCAGTATCAGCGAGCCAATCAGCTTCAGCGTCTGAATCAGTATCAGCGAGCCAATCAGCTTCAGCATCTGAATCAGTATCAGCAAGCCAATCAGCTTCAGCATCTGAATCAGTATCAGCAAGCCAATCAGCTTCAGCATCTGAATCAGTATCAGCAAGCCAATCAGCTTCAGCGTCTGAATCAGTATCAGCAAGCCAATCAGCTTCAGCATCTGAATCAGTATCAGCAAGCCAATCAGTTTCAGCATCTGAATCAGTATCAGCAAGTCAATCAGCATCATTGAGCACATCAGCGTCTGAATCAGCAAGCGTATCAGCGAGCCAATCCGCGTCATTGAGCACATCAGCTTCAACATCACTTTCTACATCTGTATCACAATCAGCATCTAACTCTTCATCAAATTCTGAAAGTGAAACACCTAAACAAGGTGAAGTAATCATCACTTATGTAGATACAAAAGGTAAAGTGATTAAAGATCCTCGTCAAGATACACCAAACTCACCATATGATACACCATATAACACAACTGAGGAAGGTGAAAAACCTAACACTATCAAGACTCCAGACGGTAAGACTTACAAGATCGTACCGAAAGGTGACTACCCAGTAGGTAAAGTTGATGGCGATGGACACTTGGAATCATCTGATCCAATTAAAGGTAAAGTTGATAAACCTAAATCAACAATCACTTACGTTTATAAAGAAGTGAAGGGTGACGTTTACGTTCACTATAAAGACACTGACGGTAACACAATTAAAGATGATGTCACTGATGAAAAAGATCAACCAGTTGATAAAGATTACGATACAGTAATTGACAACCGTCCAAAAGAAATCCAATACAATGGTAAGACATATGAATTGGTACCAGCAGGTAACTACAATGTAGGTAAAGTTGACGAACAAGGTCACCTTGAGTCATCAGACGCTACAACAGGTAAAGTTATCGAAGGACGTAAAGACGTTACTTACATCTACAAACTCAAAGAACAACCAGCACAACCTAAGGGTAATGTTTACGTTCACTATGTAGATACTGAAGGTAACACGATCAAAGCATCTGTAACTGATGAATTGGCACAACCAGTAGGTAAAGACTACGATACAGTAGTAGACAACCGTCCAAGCACGATCGAGTTCCAAGGTAAGACATACGAATTGGTACCAGCTGGTAACTACCCAGTAGGTAAAGTCGACGAACAAGGTCACTGGACAGGTGATGATGCTACAACTGGTAAAGTTGTTGAAGGTGATAAGAATGTCACTTACGTCTACAAATTGAAAGAAGATCCAACGAAACCTAAAGAAGGTGACGTCATCATCACTTACGTAGACGAAAAAGGTAAAGAAATTCAAAAACCTCGTCAAGACACACCAAACTCACCATATGATACACCATATAACACAACTGAGGAAGGTGAAAAACCTAACACTATCAAGACTCCAGACGGTAAGACATACAAGATCGTACCGAAAGGTGACTACCCAGTAGGTAAAGTTGATGGCGATGGACACTTAGAATCATCTGATCCAATTAAAGGTAAAGTTGATAAACCACGTTCAATCATCACTTACGTATACAAAGAAGTGAAGGGTGACGTTTACGTTCACTATAAAGACACTGAAGGTAACACAATTAAAGATGATGTCACTGATGAAAAAGATCAACCAGTTGATAAAGACTACGATACAGTAGTAGACAACCGTCCAAAAGAAATCCAATACAATGGTAAGACATATGAATTGGTACCAGCCGGTAACTACACTGTAGGTAAAGTTGATGGACAAGGTCACCTTGAGTCATCAGATGCTACAACTGGTAAAGTGATCGAAGGACGTAAAGACGTTACTTACATCTACAAACTTGTCGAAGAACCTGCACAACCTAAGGGTAATGTATACGTTCACTATGTAGATGAAAATGGTAACACGATCAAGACTTCAGTAGTGGATGAAAAAGACCAACCAGTAGGTAAAGACTACGATACAGTTGTGGATAACCGTCCTAAGACAATCACAACTGCAGATGGTAAAGTCTATGAATTGGTACCACAAGGTAACTACCCAGTAGGTAACGTTGACGGTGAAGGTCACTTGACAACAACTGACCCAACAACTGGTAAAGTTATCGAAGGTGATAAGAACGTTACTTATGTTTACAAACTTGTGAAGACTCCAAACGTTCCAACACCAAACACTCCAGTGCCACCAACTCCAACACCAAATACTCCGGTGCCACCAACTCCAACACCAAATACTCCGGTAGATCCAACACCTAATAAACCAATGGATCCAACACCAAACACACCGGTAGATCCAACACCTAATACACCAGTGAACCCAGTTCCTGAGCAACCAGCTAAACCAGCTCCAGCTCTTGAACAACTTCCAAATACTGGTGAAACAGGATCTGTAGCTTCAGCTCTTCTTGGAGCAGTTGCAGGGGTTGCAGGGGTTGCAGCACTTGGAAGCCGCAAAAAGAAGATGAAAAATAATCTTCTATCCTAATTTGATTCGGTCATTTCAGGTATGTGGGAAATGAAAAGGATCCAAAAAGAGAACCTCCGGGTTCTCTTTTTGTGTGCTGTTTTTATGTTAAAAACTAGTCTTAATTAGTTACTTTTGGGGAAAATTAGTGTATAATAACTCGATATCTTATTTTTAAGGAGCGGACATGTTTTTAAACGTTCGAAGGGTGATTTTCGCGAAACGGAGCGAATCACACGTTATAAATTAATCAAATCAGGAAAGAATTGGGTACGGGCATCTGTCTCGCGGTTAGGCCTATTTCGTGTCATGCGAGGTGGTGTAGATGAAAACATCGTGGTTCAATATGAAGCATCATCACACTCTATGCCTACGGATCTGGTCAAAGGGATGGTTGTGCTAGGGGCTCTGGCTGGGGCGACAACGGTTGCTAATCCAGTATTTGCCGAGGAAAATGAGATGAATGCGACTGTTGGATCTGAAATCAGTCCGTCGACCGGTGTAGCGGGTTCGGATAGTCTTGTATTGGGAACGACGTCAAACTCAGATTCTGTGTCAGCCAGTCAATCTATAAGTGAATCTATCTCATTTTCAGAGTCAGCTAGTGACAGCCTTTCTCTGTCTCAATCGGTATCTTTGAGTGAATCTCATGGTGTCAGTGCTTCAGCGAGTCCGTCCACTTCAGAAATTGCTAGTAGCAATCTCTCAGAGAATGATACTATTCATGCAGCTACTTCTGAAACGAGTGAGAAAGTAGCAGAGGCTCAAAACACTCGCTCAGAAGATCAGGTGAAGCGTCTGCAAGTTTTGGCTTTGGATTTATACACCTATCGTGCGCAGGCTTTGGAAATCCCTGGGACAGAATCTGCTATTGAAAGTGGAGATCTGGCTATAGAAGCAATTCGTACTGGTTTGTCCAATCCAGCAATTCAAATCGATGCTGTAGAAAGTCAAGCTAAGAGTGCTCGCAATCGCTTGGTCAATGCGGTGCTTCGTGCGACATCTGGCCAACGGGATCCGCGTAACGGAAATCGTATAGATGCTGATACCAGTCTCCGTGCGCCTCAGTATAATTTAGGCCCAGCTAATAATACTTTGATTTCTGTCTATAATTCAGATTACCTCAATTATGCTTATAATGTTGTGGAAACCATTCCTACACGAAATAGTATTAAAAGCATTGGCTACGCTTCTGGTAGTGATCGTGTGAATGGCATCAATGTGCCTCAGACGTCGGCCTTGAAAAATAGTGCAGTGGCCTTTAATATCATGGGAACTGTTGGGCAGACAGAGGTCGTAACGCCTGGGAAAATTTATAATGTTTCTTTTGTAGTGACCAATACGGCTAGGCAGTCAGTGACACGAACGCTACGCATTCAGGTTTTGCCGCAAAATGATGGCATTCGTAATCCGATTACGGCTGTGACGACAGCGAATTTTGTCAATGATACTACTAACTTGGCCCAGGCTGAAAAAGAGAAGATTTGGGAAGCGTTTAAGACTGCTAACCCTAATATTGCCACTTCAAAGGATTTTAAATCTTATTCCGTTTCATCATCTGGTGTGGTGACCATTACTTATAAGGACAATACTTCTAATGATGTGACCATGCCTGTGCAACGTCTTGCAGCTCCTACTGTAGAGACACGCTTGCTGGAGAAAGCTTACACTCAAACGCCTGTAACAGTGACCGGTGCTGAGCCTGGATCGACCGTTGTCTTGTATAACAATGATGATGAAATCGGAACAGCAGTGGCGGATGCGTCTGGACAAGCGATCGTAACACCGAATGTTCCCTTGCAGACGGGTGGAGTAACAGCTAAGGCTCGCATTCTGTATGGTGATCATGCGGTTTATTCCGATGCAAGTAACATGGTTGCTGTAACAGATGCCACACGTCCTGAAGTGACGGCTAAGTTAACTGTCAATGGTGTGGAACCGAAATCAACCCCTCTTGAAGGTGGTGGGAAGAATTATACCATTTATGCTGGTGATGATGCAGTTGTGACTTTTACAGCTACTGATGACAGTGGCAAGTTGAAAGAAATGAAAGTCGTTGCACGAGCAGATTTGAACGACAATGCTTTGAACGGGAATTTCTTTGGTGGCAGCCAGTATGGAACAGGCGATATTGCTCCTATCACGGGAGATATTACGGCTACTAGTGCCAACCCTGCAACCATCACAACGACCATTCATTTGAATGATGATCTTTACCATACCTACCGGAATACATGGCAACGCAACGTAGCTGCTATTGACAATGCGTCCAATATGAACCGTCCAAATGGTTTGGGTGAGATTCGGATTACACAAGGACGTCTCGCTGATCGTACACCAGGTGTCGCTCCAACAAGCACTATTCAGGTGACGAGCCTAACTGCATTGACAGATGCAGATAAGAGCAAGGTGATTGCAGCTGTGTCGGCTGTTAATCCAGAGGTGGCTAACCGCATTAAGGCCTATACGGTTAATAGTAATGGTACAGTCACCATTACTTATAAAGATAGTACGACCAATGTTGTAGCGGTGAAACTGTCAGATAGCGATCACAGTCAGTCTGTATCAAACAGTCAGAGTGCATCTACGAAGACTTCGCAATCGATCAGTCAGTCTTTAAGTGCGAAGCAATCACAGAGCGTATCGGCTCAGCAGAGCGTTTCATTGAGCCAATCACTGAGCTCGGTTCGTTCGCAAAGTTTGTCGGCTTCACTAAGCCAATCAGCCTCGGCAAGTGTATCCGCTCAAGCAAGTGTATCCGCTCAAGCAAGTCTATCTCGCAGTCAATCATTGAGCAAGGAGATTTCTCAATCTCAATTCGCTTCAACGAGTCAATCTGTATCGGCAAGAAAATCTGAATCTGTGAAGGTTTCGGAATCCGTTTCTGCAAGTGTCAGTGCCTTGCAGTCTGCTTCGGTATCAGCGAGTGCATCCAAAGTGGTTAGCCAGTCTATCTCAAGCTCGACATCCGCTTCAACGAGCGCCTTTGTTTCAGTGAGTCAGTCTGCTTCAGCATTGGTTTCACAGTCGGTGTCAACATCACAAAGTCAATCGACTCGCGAGTCGGCTTCAAAATCCGTAAGCCAATCGCAATCTGAGTCTGCATCAGTATCTTTGAGTGAGTCCGCTAGAAAATCAGCATCGTTGAGCACTTCCGTATTAGAGAGTCAATCAGCCTCAACTTCGGTGTCGGTTTCTACCTCTGAATCGGTGTCGACTTCCGAATCAGTATCTGCATCTGAGTCTGTTTCTGTATCTGAATCAGTTTCAACGTCTGAATCAGTGTCGACATCAGAGTCTGAATCAACATCCGAGTCATTGTCCGCGTCCGAGTCTGCATCTACATCAGAATCAGCTTCTGCGTCTGAGTCAGTTTCAACGTCCGAATCAATCTCGACATCAGAGTCAGTTTCAGTGTCCGAATCAGTCTCAACATCAGAGTCGGTTTCAGCATCAGAGTCGGTTTCTGTATCAGAATCAGTGTCTACTTCTGAATCGGTGTTAACATCAGAATCAGTATCAGCGTCTGAGTCGGTATCAGCGTCTGAATCAGTTTCAACGTCCGAGTCTGCATCTACATCAGAATCAGCTTCTGCGTCTGAGTCAGTCTCAGCGTCTGAATCGGTCTCAACGTCTGAGTCAGTATCTACGTCAGAATCAGTCTCAGTGTCCGAATCAGTATCTACGTCAGAATCAGCGTCAGCCTCTGAGTCAGTATCTACGTCAGAATCAGTATCAACGTCTGATTCAGTATCAACGTCCGAATCAGTTTCAGCGTCTGAATCGGTTTCTGTATCAGAATCAGTGTCTACTTCTGAATCTGTTTCGACTTCCGAATCATTGTCAACATCAGAATCAGTTTCGACATCAGAGTCTGAATCAACATCCGAATCAGTGTCAACGTCTGAGTCAGTCTCAACCTCTGAATCGGCATCTACCTCAGAATCAGTCTCAACATTCGAGTCTGTATCAATGTCCGAATCAGTCTCAACGTCCGAATCAACATCAGCATCAGAATCAGTCTCAACATTCGAGTCTGTATCAATGTCCGAATCAGTCTCAACGTCCGAATCAACATCAGCATCAGAATCAGTCTCAGCGTCTGAGTCAGTTTCAACCTCAGAATCAGCATCAACCTCTGAATCTGTATCGACATCAGAATCAGTGTCAACGTCCGAATCGGTTTCTGTATCTGAATCAGCGTCAACTTCTGAATCGGTGTCAACGTCCGAGTCAGCATCTGCTTCTGAATCACTCTCAGCGTCCGAGTCAGTATCGGCATCAGAATCAGTCTCAACGTCTGAGTCGGTATCAGCGTCAGAATCGGCATCTACTTCAGACTCAGTCTCAACCTCAGAATCAGCATCAACGTCCGAATCAGTATCAGTCTCGACATCCGAGTCAGTTTCTGTATCTGAATCAGTATCAACGTCTGAGTCAGTATCAGCGTCTGAATCGTTGAGCACCTCAGTATTTGAAAGTCAGTCAGTCTCAGCGTCAACCTCAGAATCAGTGTCTACTTCTGAATCTGTATCAACGTCTGAGTCAGCCTCTGCGTCCGAATCCGAATCGGTTTCAACCTCAGAATCAGTTTCTACATCTGAATCGGTTTCTTCGTCTGAGTCAGCATCAACGTCTGAATCAGTTTCTTCGTCTGAGTCAGCGTCTACGTCCGAATCAGCCTCTACTTCTGAGTCAGCATCTACATCTGAATCAGTGTCGACATCCGAGTCGGTTTCTGTATCTGAATCAGTTTCTGTATCTGAATCAGTGTCTACCTCTAAATCTGCATCTGCATCAGAATCAGTTTCTGTATCTGAATCGGTTTCTGTATCCGAATCAGTGTCAACCTCTGAATCGGTGTCTACATCAGAATCAGTTTCAACTTCAGAATCAGTCTCAGCCTCTGAATCAGTTTCAACGTCGGTATCAGTTTCAACATCCGAATCAGCATCAACATCTGAATTGGTTTCAGCCTCTGAGTCGGTATCAACTTCTGAATCAGTGTCTACTTCTGAATCTGTTTCGACTTCCGAATCATTGTCAGCATTGGAGTCAATTTCAACGTCTGAGTCGGTATCGACCTCTGAGTCAGTTTCAGCGTCTGAATCAGTTTCTGTATCTGAGTCAGCATCAGCCTCTGAGTCGGCCTCTACATCAGAATCAGTCTCATTGTCCGAATCAGTCTCAACCTCTGAATCAATCTCTACATCTGAGTCAGTTTCAGCGTCTGAATCGGTATCGACGTCTGAGTCAGCGTCTACGTCTGAATCAGTCTCTATTTCAGAGTCAGTTTCAGCCTCTGAGTCATTGTCCGCGTCTGAATCAATCTCGACCTCGGAATCATTGTCAGCATCAACATCTGAGTCGGTCTCAACCTCTGAATCAGTATCGGCCTCAGAATCAGTATCAACGTCTGAATCAGTTTCTGTATCCGAATCAGTGTCAATCTCTGAATCGGTGTCCACATCAGAATCAGTTTCAACTTCTGAATCAGTCTCAACCTCCGAGTCAATTTCAGCCTCTGAGTCGGTTTCAACATCCGAATCAGTGTCAATGTCCGAGTCATCATCGACATCTGAGTCATTATCAACGTCAGAATCAGTATCAGCCTCAGAATCAGTTTCAACGTCCGAATCAGTCTCAACATCTGAGTCAGTCTCGACTTCAGAATCAGTATCAGAGTCAGTATCTGTATCAACCTCAGAATCAGTGTCTACGTCTGAGTTAGTCTCGACATCCGAGTCATTGTCAGCCTCAGAATCAGTGTATACGTCTGAATCGATTTCTACCTCAGAATCAGTCTCAACGTCCGAGTCAGCGTCAACATCAGAATCGGTGTCGACATCCGAGTCAGTTTCAAGTTCTGAATCGGTCTCAACGTCTGAGTCGGTCTCAACGTCTGAGTCGGTGTCAACATCTGAATCGGTTTCAGCGTCTGAGTCTGTATCAACCTCAGAATCAGTCTCAGCATCCGAGTCATTTTCAACATCTGAATTAGTGTCAACGTCCGAATCAGTATCAACGTCTGAATCAATCTCGACATCCGAATCATTGTCAGCATCGTTGAGCAGTTCAGTATCAGAAAGTCAGTCAGTCTCGACTTCAGAGTCGGCATCTACATCTGAATCCGTTTCGATGTCCGAATCAGTCTCAATCTCGGCGTCGGTTTCAGTTTCAGAATCAATCTCGACCTCAGTATCTGCATCTGAGTCAGCATCATTGAGTACCTCTGCACCTGAATCAACTTCAACATCAGTAAGTACTTCAGTTTCAGTGAGTCAATCACAATCAGTATCAATATCTGGTAGTGGTTCACAATCAGCTTCTGGTTCAGAATCATTGTCTGCATCTGAATCATCAAGTGGTTCACAAAAGCACAGCCAATCTGTGGCGCTTCCGAATACTGGCGAAACAGGATCTGTGATATCAGCTTTTCTTGGGGTTGTTACAGGGTTAACTGGAATTGCTGGACTGACCCGACGTAAAAAGAAGGGGAACTGATCTAGTAGGAAATATCATTTTTCGAGTGAATCTCATAGGAGATTCACTTTTTACTAGTAGAATGAAGTGTTTTTAATTTCTTGCAAAAATTCGAAAACAAAAACAATAATAAATAAGTTTTTATAGCAAATTACTTGAATCTACGTAGTATTCCTGTATAATGAATAATGACTACAATGTAAGGGGAATATCATGCAATTTAAGCGTTCAAAAGGAAACTTTCGTGAGACAGATCGTGTCGTACGCTTCAAATTAATTAAATCAGGAAAAATTGGCTTCGAGCATCAACTGCTGCTCTAGGACTCTTTCGTGTGGTTCGAGGGCAAGTGGAGGAGACCATCATTGCCAACGTGCAGCAAGATCGAATAGAAAGTCAAAAGCACAGCCAAGCCTTCTTAAAAGGTTTGATTACGGTAGGAACGGTATTTAGTGGTGCTGTACTTGCTACGACTGCTAAGGCGGAAGGTGCAACATCACTTGCACCAACGGTTTCTGAGACAAAACAGGAAACTTTAGCAGAAGTAGATAGTGTGGTCTTGGGAAGTACCTCTACCCAGACTTCAGAATCTGTCTCTGTTTCAGACTCCACTAGCCTTTCTACATCTGTTAGTGCGTCTGCTTCGATCAGTGAATCCACCTCTTTGTCCTTAAGCGAAGTTGGATCAACTGCATTATCAACGGCACTTAGCGAGTCTGCTCAAGCTTTAGAGTCAGAGGTAGTTGTTGAAGAGCCGACTAGTTTAGAAGAAGCTGTTGTTTTGGAACAAAATACCTCTGAAGCTGAATTGCTTCAAGAAATTGCAGGGAATTACGCATCTAAAATGACGGACACCGATCGTCGAGCAGTGGTCCAAGCGGTCATTAACAAAGTGCAGGCTGAAGTGACTGCAAGCAATAACTTGATCCACACCAATGCCAGTGCTCAAGCTTATGCTAACCAGCGCGATCGTTTGGAGAAAGCTGTCGATGAGATGATGACGACCTTGACAGCTGCAGGTTTTGTGGGAAATACAAATGTAGATGGGAAACCTGCGATCTCTGCTCAGTTGGCTCCCATTGCTGAGGTGGCTAAGAGTAGTAGCAAAGATCTAGAGATTACACCAAACATGGATGATCGCAACGGTGCTAGTGTTGAAGATGCCACTCTAACAGCTACAGATGTTGCTAAAGATCCTCATATCGATAAGCGCTATGTTAACCAAACACCTGAAGAAATTGCTGCTTATAAGAAGGATACGGATGCGACTCGCTATACCTTTGGGATTTGGGATTTTGTTAATAAAACAGGAGAATCACTCGGCTATTATGCGACCTTGTCTGTCGATCGTACCGATACCGATCCGAATACCCATGTGGGAAATGATGTATATTTCCGTATTGTGAAAAAATCAGATGGTTCTGAGATTTTCTCTCAAACCTTCTCTGCAAATGTCATTGGTGGCACGCAGTTCCAACTACCTAACGAAGTGTTGATTAAGAAAGCTCCTTTGGGGAATATGTTTGCCTATAGCAAGGCTGATGATGGGAAACCTGGGAATGTTTATCTAGGTACCTACGCTAGTCCTGAGACAAGTTTCCTTGTACGTGATGTATACGATGTAATGAACCCTTCGAAACAAGGGGAACTATTGACTTCGAGAGCTGAAATCAAGGTACCATCTATGTGGGGCACCAGTCGACTTTCTACAAAGTGGTAGATCCAGCAGGCAAATGGGTCGATGGGGAATACACGCCAACTGGGAAAGAAGAAGTCTTGGCAGAGTACACCCAATACGGGATTGAAGGTCAGCATTATACAGCCTCCAATGCTCGTGATATTGCAGGATATGTCAAGGTTCCGGTAGTGAACTCGGCTCAAAATGTAAGAACAGGAACTTTTGATAATAGTACAGTTGGAGATCGACGTGTAGAATTGTACGGAAATGCGCGTGAGCATTTTATAAAAAGTGAAGTTGTTACAACCAGTCAAAATGGTGACTACATCCTTCGTTACTACGTTTTAGATCCTTCCAAAGTCTATAACGTTTCAAATCTGGATGTCGGGAATGAGCCGGTATTTGACAAGTATACACTTGTTTATGAAAAAGAATTTAAACAAGATAGTACTGATAATCTTTCAGATTTAGGCGGAACGCGTAAAGTCGAAAGTAAGAACAAAGATTATTTTCTTAATGTTACGCCAAAACGAGTGGATGATCGTCATCTTGAGTTGGAGATCACAGGATGGTTTTCGGCTAAGGACACCGTCACCTATACAGATGAAAATACAGGGACAGAATATACGGTTCCAAAACCATTTACAGAGCTTCCAAAATCACCTTTTCTAAGTAATAATCAGACTATGATTGTCGGAGAAGATGCGACACCTCAAGGTGCAGAAGGTTTTTCTAACTTTAAACAAACCATTCAAAAATGGTAGTTTCAAATCCATTGACGAGCGTGAATTATTATTATCGGAAAATGACGTCGTCAGAATCTGTATCACAGTCTCAAAGCTTCTCAGCCTCAACGTCGGCATCTTTGGTTTCAGATTCGATTTCATCGTCTCAGTCTGTATCGGCTAGTGAGTCTGTTTCTTTGTCGCAAGCATCTAGCTCCGCCAGTCAATCAGATTCGTTGATTCAGGCATCAGTCTCAGCCAGCCAGTCTGAATCACTGGTTCAAGCGTCAGTTTCTGCGAGCCAGTCGGAGTCGTTGGTTCAGGCATCAGTCTCCGCAAGTCAATCAGAATCCTTGGTTCAATCCTCGGTTTCCGCAAGTCAGTCAGACTCGTTGATTCAGGCATCAGTCTCAGCTAGTCAATCAGAGTCGCTGGTTAAAGAATCAGTATCCGTCAGTCAATCAGACTCGTTGGTTCAGGCATCAGTTTCAGCCAGCCAGTCGGAGTCGTTGGTTCAATCGTCCGTTTCTGCTAGTCAATCCGATTCCTTGATTCAAGAATCTGTATCAGCTAGTCAATCCGATTCCTTGGTTCAAGAATCCGTATCTGCCAGTCAGTCTGAATCGTTGCTTCAGGAATCGGTTTCCGCAAGTCAGTCAGAGTCCTTGATTAAAGAATCTGTATCCGCCAGTCAATCAGACTCGCTGGTTCAGGCATCTGTATCGGCCAGCCATTCAGAGTCGCTGATTAAAGAATCGGTTTCTGCCAGTCAGTCAGAGTCCTTGATTAAGGAGTCAGTATCTGCCAGTCAATCAGATTCGCTGGTCCAAGCGTCAGTTTCTGCGAGCCAGTCTGAGTCTCTGGTTAAAGAATCAGTATCGGCGAGTCAATCCGACTCGTTGGTTCAAGCCTCAGTTTCTGCAAGTCAGTCAGATTCCTTGGTTCAGGAATCCTTATCGGCCAGCCAGTCTGATTCCTTGGTTCAAGAATCAGTTTCTTCAAGCCAATCAGAGTCGCTGGTTCAAGAGTCGATTTCAGCGAGTCAATCAGAGTCATTGATTAAAGAATCTGTATCGGCAAGTCAATCCGACTCACAATCAAAAGCAGCATCAGCATCTAAGAGTGAGTCTGAAAAAGCCTCTAAATCTGTTTCGTTGAGTCAGTCGGTATCCTTATCTAATTTAGCATCTGGATCAATTTCTGTATCTCAATCGCAGTCGACATCAGCGGTTGGATCGGAGGAAGTGGTTTCTCAACTGATTTCCTTGTCACAATCTATTTCGATGAGCAAAAAGCTGTCAGAATCCGTTTCGTTGAGTCAGTCAGATTCCTTGGTTCAGGAATCCGTATCGGCTAGTCAATCAGACTCATTGGTACAAGCCTCCGTTTCTGCAAGCCAATCCGACTCGTTGGTTCAGGCATCTGTATCGTCTAGCCAATCCGATTCGTTGCTCAAAGAATCCGTATCAGCTAGTCAATCTGATTCCTTGGTTCAATCGTCGGTTTCCGCAAGTCAGTCCGAGTCATTGGTTCAGGAATCCGTATCTGTCAGTCAGTCAGACTCGCTGATTCAAGAATCAGTTTCCGCGAGTCAATCCGATTCGCTAGTTCAAGAGTCAGTTTCCGCGAGTCAATCTGAGTCGCAAGTTCAAGATTCGGTTTCAGCCAGCCAATCAGAGTCACTGGTACAAGCCTCAGTATCTGCCAGCCAATCAGAGTCACTGGTTCAAGCCTCAGTCTCCGTCAGTCAATCAGACTCGCTGATTCAAGAATCAGTTTCTGCGAGTCAATCCGACTCGTTGGTTCAGGCATCTGTATCGTCTAGCCAATCCGATTCGTTGCTCAAAGAATCCGTATCAGCTAGTCAATCTGATTCCTTGGTTCAATCGTCGGTTTCCGCAAGTCAGTCCGAGTCATTGGTTCAGGAATCCGTATCTGTCAGTCAGTCAGACTCGCTGATTCAAGCATCAGTTTCCGCGAGTCAATCCGATTCGCTAGTTCAAGAGTCAGTTTCCGCCAGTCAATCTGAGTCCTTGATTCAAGCATCAGTTTCCGAAAGTCAATCGCAATCTACTTCTGATGTCGAATCTAAGTCTCAAATTACAGAATCTATATCCTTTTCTCGTTCTGATTCAATGAGTCAGTCGGAATCGCAAGTATCGACTGATTTGCAATCAACATCATTGAGTCAATCAGAATCGTTGGTGCGAGAGTCAGTTTCTGCGAGTGAATCGGAATCATTGGTTCAGGAGTCTGTATCGGCCAGTCAATCAGAGTCGCAGGTTCAAGCCTCAGTATCTGCTAGCCAATCGGATTCGTTGGTTCAAGCATCTGTATTGACCAGCCAATCAGAATCGTTAGTTCAAGAGTCGATTTCAGCTAGTCAATCAGACTCGTTAGTACAAGAATCCGTTTCGGCAATTCAATCCGACTCCTTGGCCCAAGCATCCGTTTCGGCAAGTGAATCAGAATCGCTAATCCAAGAGTCGATCTCAGCTAGTCAATCCGAGTCTTTGGTTCAAGCGTCCGTTTCTACTAGTCAGTCCGAATCGTTGATTCAGGACTCCGTTTCATCGAGTCAATCCGATTCGCTAGTTCAAGGGTCGATTTCAGCCAGTCAATCAGAGTCGCTGGTACAAGAATCAGTTTCTGCCAGCCAATCAGACTCGTTGGCTCAAGTATCGGTATCGGCAAGCCAATCAGAATCCTTGGTTCAGGAATCCGTTTCAGCTAGTCAATCAGAGTCGCAGGTTCAAGCTTCAGTATCGGCTAGCCAATCCGAGTCATTGGTTCAGGAATCTGTATCTGCCAGTCAGTCAGACTCGCTGATTCAAGCATCCGTTTCGGCAAGTGAATCAAATTCATTGGCTCAAGAATCTATCTCTGCCAGTCAATCCGACTCCTTGGCCCAAGCATCCGTTTCGGCAATTCAATCCGACTCCTTAGTACAAGCGTCAGTTTCAGCAAGTCAGTCAGAGACATTGATTAAAGAGTCAGTTTCTTCAAGTCAATCTGAATCGTTGGTTCAAGAATCAGTCTCTGCAAGTCAATCAGATTCATTAGTTCAAGCTTCTGCTTCGACAAGCGAATCAGTTTCAACTTCTCATGTTGTAGCTGCATCGCAGGTTTCAGAGTCTGGATCGTTCTCTCGATCCGTTTCTGAGAGTCTATCTGCTTCACAATGGACATCCTATTCAGAATCTCTAGCGTCAACATCTGTTTCAAAATCAGACTCCTATAGCCAATCAACTTCGCTCCTTTCAGCAAGTGAATCGGCTTCAACGTCCATGCCAGTATCTGAATTTCCTTTGACGAGTGTTTCAGATTCTATAAGCGCATCATCGACAGAGAGTCAATCCTTATCGCAGGAAATTTCTGAATGGATCAGTGTGTCTTATGCGTCAAGTTTCTCTGCTGTGACAAGTTCTTCGGAGTCTGTCGTGTCTTCGTTTGGCACCTCTTACTCAGAATCTCCATCAGACACAAGCTCGCTAACTGCAACGCATTCTTCCGGACCTGCTCTTCCAGAGACAGGTGCCCATCCTTCATCTAATATTCTTGCTACAGGAGCTTCCATTCTTCTGTCTGGATTAGCCCTTTTAGGAATTCGGAAAAAGATGGCAAATAAAACCTTAAAAGACCGGAATGAACCGGTCTTTTATTGATCTAGAATGTCTAAGAAGTTGGGAAATATGTTATAATGAATGAGGAAGTTTTCGTTGAGGGATATGAAAAAGGTTACTTTGTGAAAAGCTCTGTTTGCCTTCATATCTTCAGGAAATATGGGATTAAAAAAGAAGAGTCAGAGGAAAGAGATGAAAATCCATTTTACAAATTTATTTGGTCAATCTTCGAAAAGTGTTGCCCTGATGGCACAAAACGATATTATGAATGTCGTTCGTGAACTTGGGGTTAATGAACTAGGGATCTACTTTTATGATCATAGCAATGAGCCGGCTAGCGAATTGAATTCGCGGATGGATGGGATTTTAGCAGGCGTTGCTTTTGGGGATATCGTCTTCGTTCAATCTCCTTCTTGGAATGGAATTGAGTGGGACCGCCGTTTGGTTGATAAGTTAAAACTCCTTCAAACCAAGCTGGTCATGTTTATCCATGATGTTCCACCACTCATGTTTGAGAGCAATTATTACCTAATGCCTAACTATATCGACATGTACAATCAGAGTGATCTGGTCGTTGTTCCGTCAGAGCAAATGTACCATCGTCTAGTATCAGAAGGGCTCACAGTGAAAAAATATGTGGTCCAAAAGTTGTGGGATTTGACCCACAGTTTGGATCTCTATACTCCGCAATTTGAGAAAAACTGATCTTCTCAGGGAATCCGTCGCGTTTCCCACATATCATCGATTGGAAATATGAGACACCCCTTCATGTCTATACCGAAGCAGTTGAAGGAGTCGATTATTCTAAGGTCCATATAGAAGGCTGGCGGACTAAGCAAGAGTTGCTTCTCGAGCTTTCCAAGGGTGGTTTTGGGCTTGTCTGGGGAAATTCTAAGAATCCTGAGGATGAGCGGGATTACTACAAAGAAAATATTTCCTACAAACTATCGACTTATCTATCTGCTGGTCTTCCGGTAGTAGTGCCAGACTATTTGTCAAATGCAGACTATATTCGAGAAAAAGGGCTGGGCTTTGTAGCCTCCAGTCTTGAAGAAGCCAATCGTTTGGTCCAAGACTGTACAGAAGAAGAGTATGCCCAAATGGTCCGAAAGGCTCACTATACTTCTTATTTGATCCGCAATGGCTATTTTACAAAGAAATTATTTGTCGATACCATCATGGCTTTAGGTGAATAATATCCAAGTAAACAAGATTCTTCAGATAAACATCTGAAGGATTTTTTGTTGAATACGGTACCAAATGGGGAAATTGAAATATTATCAAATATTAGTGACAAATGAGTTTGGAAAAGTCGCAAATTATGGTAAAATAAGTTGAGATAAAATGCTCTAAAGGCACATATTTAAAGGCTGTTTCCCAGGTGAAAGAGTCAAAATGAGTAAGAGAAAGTTTAAAAGAAATGTTAAAACGATCTGAAGTAGGAAAGAGATTTTGTTGGACGATATTTTTCGTCTTTATTTATGTTTTGGGAAGTAAAATTTCCCTGCCTTTTGTTGACTTATCAAAGGCCCTGAGACTCAATGAGGGAACGACAACGGGTTTGCAGCTCTCAAGCGCTGTGATGGGGAAACCTCCGCGGAATGTCTATCTTTTCGATCGGTCTATCGCCATGGATGTCTTCCATGATTTTGTGGCGGATGTTTACCGTTTCAAAACGCTTTAACCTTGAAAAAACCAGCACGGAGATAGTGGAGCGGCGAAAGATGTACGTGACCTTGGCGCTCGCTATTGTCCAGTCTTTGGCAGTGGCCATGTATCTCCCTTGAAGACAGGGTTGAACCCCGGACTTGTCATTGCGGTCAATACCATGATTATGGTGGCCGGAGCCTTCTTTTAGTTTGGCTCTCCGATCTAAATGCCGCTTTGGGGCTTGGAAGTTCTGTTGTGATCATGATGGCTGGGATGGTTATGTATCTGCCAGAAGACGTGATGCAGACCCTTTCAAATGTCAATAATATCCCAGAAATCGCTTATGTTCTGGGCGTGATTTTCATCTTGCTTTTTGTCTATGTGGCAGTCTTGGTGGAATATTCCAAGTACCAGATTCCTGTCAATAAATTAGGGATCCACAACAACTTGAAAAGTTATACTTTTTGGATATCAAGCTTAACCCGGCAGGAGGGATGCCCTTCATGTACGCCATGACCTTGGTGTCCATTCCTCAGTATGCTATGCTCTTGATCTTGTCAATGGATTCCAATGCCAAGTGGGCTGCTCGTTTAGCCAAACACTTGGTGATGGGAGATCCGATTTGGATTCTTCTTTACATTCTGATGATCGCCCTTCTCTCTTTTGCTTTTGCCTTTGTCAATGTAAACGGAGAAGAAATTGCAGATAAGATGATGAAGGCTTCCGAGTATATCGATCATGTCTATCCTGGAGCAGATACACGTCGCTATATCAATAAAATTGTGCTACGCTTGACGGTTTTTGGGACCTTGTATCTGATCCTCTTCACGGCGCTTCCTTTTTCTCTCTTGTTATGGGATAAGGATCTCTTGCGCTTGACCATGATTCCAGGAACCTTCCTCATGTTTGTCGGAATGATTTACAATATCCGAGAAGAAATTCGTGCCCTTCGTGTGAATCAACGTTATACAAGAATATTCTAGGAGTAACCATGTATTATTTTGTACCAGCCTGGTATGGAACGGACCGCATCTGGCAGCAAACAGCTACCCCTTGGTACTGGATGCGAGAGTCCATTGAATTTGACGATACCATTAATCAAGTTCGTATTTTTCAAGAAGCAGAAATGGATCGGATCTTATTGTTGCCTCAATATAGTCCACAACTGCGCTATTTTTTACACCGCCAAGATTTGTTAGAGACAGATGTACTCTCGATTTTTGATAAGATCCAACAGGTTCCGTCTGATTTGGCTATGCGCCCAGTTCAGCTTCAGGACATCGAATGGCCGAGTGAGACCACTTTTTCCTATACTCCCTTTTGGTGATGGCGTTTCGAAAGGGCCACCACATAGCAAAAATTGATATGGGAGTAGATGGAAACATTCTCTCTTTGACTCGTTATAAGAATGATGAGATCAGCTACATCGAGTACTTAGATGATCGCGGCTTTATCTCTAGTAGGATTTACTACAATGAGAGGAAACCTTATTTTCAAGAGTATCTTAGTTTTGATGGACAATGGGTTTTGAGAGAAATGTTGATCGAAGAGAACCAATCTGTTATGGTCAATGAGGTTTTCTTTCCTGCCTTCAAAAAGAAAGCTATTCCGATATGGGAGAAGTTGTCGCTGAAAAGATGAAGGAACAGTTGGCAGCCTTGGTTCCAGGACGAGATCAGTTGGTTCTGGCAGCTCATCCAGCAAATTTGGCTTTCTTACAGGATACAGCAAGTAGTGTCAAGAAAGTCTTGTCCTTCTATGGAGATCGTCAGCCCTTATCTGCTGAAAACTTTGCCCTCTATTTTGATATGATTGATGCCCAGCTCTTGATTACAGATAGTGAAAAACCAAAAAGCGATTGGGGGCTTTTCCCTAGCCTGGCTCAAAAGACACACCGGATTACCTCTTTTGACTCCCGCCTTCGTTTGGGCTCTAGTCAGGAGCGCAAGGAATCCAAGATTTACTTTTATGTCAACGAAGCCGAGCTTCCAAGTAAGAGCCAGCTCAAGAAGGTTCTGGAAATTTTAGCGCAACATCCCTTATTTGAAGTTGTTTTTGCATTTTACAATGGATCACCGGAGCGGGTGAAGGAATTAGAAGGGCAACTCGAGGAATTGATTGCTAGTGAGCAGGACTTGCATCTTGTTCAGTCGCCAAGTCAGTCAGAAGGGCTTGGAGAAAACCAAATCATTGATGAAGAGTCTGTACAAGACGCACCGGATTACCGTTTTGTGGTTAAGAATTTTTCAAATGAAAATGACATTATTCAAGAGTTGGAAAAACACGTTTGATTGTCGATTTAAGTGAGGAGCCCAACCTCTATACGCAGATTGCAGGGATCTCTGCGGGGATTCCTCAGGTCAACCGCGTCCAGACAGAATATGTCGATCATTTGAAAAACGGCTATGTCTTATCAAAGGGAGACAAGGAATTAGAAAAAGCAATCACTCACTTCTTATTGGAATTGAAGCCTTGGAATGAAGCCTTGGTCTACTCGATCGAAAAAATTCAAGAATACACCGGTCAACGCTTGATCGAGAAATGGGAAGGATGGATGAAAGAACGTCATGGATAAAAATTACAAATACCCCATATTCTCCAAATCGGCTCAAGCAGTTGGCGAGATCAGGTGGAGCTTCCTGCTGGATTAGGCTGGCACTTTTTCAAGCTACCACTCTTCCATCGCTCAAAGAGTATATGGAAGAAGAGGAAATCTCCAAATTCAAAGCCTTGATTCTGGAAAAGCCAGAAGATTTATTAGCTTTAGGAGAAGACCTGGCTTATTTCCAGCCTTATACTGTTTTTTATGATAAAAGCTATGAACTAGAGGCGCCTTCTGAAGAATTGGCCCACCTCTTAAGGCTCAAGCAAGCAAGACCCTGGGATTTCTCAAACAAGCATCAATTTCTCTATGTCTTAGACCGCTTTTTATACGACAATCAATATGGAGATGCCTTTACAGTTCGTGACCTGCGGGTGAGACCGGATTTTGCTGGCCAGCAAACGGTGCTGGGGCAACATTTTCTGAAGCTGGATGGATCTTACGGTGAAGAGTTTACACCGATTGCTCAGTGGGTCTACAACTACGTGTATGATGCTAGTCGTCCCATCAATTTTTGGTTGGAATATGAAAAGATCCAAGCTGTCAGCTACAATTGCGGATTCAATTTTACCGCTTTGGTGCACTGGGAGAGTGGGTCAAAGATGCAGTCTTTTCAGAAGAAGAGATGGAGCAACCACTAGAATTGGATGGAGCAGAACCTTATTACCTAGCCTTTTCGCTGGAAGCAAAGGAGAAGGGACGCTTACGATCGGAGCCTTACATAAGCGCTTGTCACATGGTCCTTTAGGAGAGATGACAGTAGGAGCTAAGACGCTACGGGACCACAAACGCCAAGAAATTTTTGCTTATTTCCATCCTGGCGATATGAAGCCACCTTTAAACATTTACTTTTCTGGGTATCGTCCAGCCGAAGGATTTGAAGGGTTTGGGATGATGCGTGCGATGGGGAGTCCCTTTATTCTCTTTTCTGACCCAAGACTGGAAGGTGGATCCTTCTATATGGGCTCAGAAGAATTGGAAAGTCAAATCACTGCCTTTATTGATCAGCACTTGGACTTGCTCGGCTTTGAGCCAAAAGATATGAATTTTTCAGGCTTGTCCATGGGGACCTTTGGTGCCCTTTACTATGGTGCTCTTTATTCTCCTCATGCGATCTTGGTCGGAAAACCCATTGTCAACCTGGGGATGTCGCTGCCAACCTGAAATTTAAACGTCCAGATGAGTTTGGAACATCCCTAGATATGATGCAGTTGATCATTGGTCAAGTGTCGCAAGAAGGGATCGGTCAGCTCAATCAACGCTTCTGGGAACGGTTTGACCAGGCAGATTTCAAGGATACGATTTTAGCCCTTGCTTATATGAGGGATGATGACTACGACCAGCAAGCTTATCCAGATATTTTAGAGGCCTTGTATGAATTGCCGGTTCGTATTATCAGTACTAGCCGCGCCGGTCGACACAATGATGCGAGTGGTCCAATCATTGAGTGGTTTGTGACCCAGTACAAAGAAATCATGGAAAGAGACTTTGGAAGAAACCAATGATAAAAATAAAAGAAAATGAAAGCAGACGAATCTACTGGGGCGATACCGTTCTGGCAGATTATCTTTGGGGTCGACCATTCAAGCGACTGACCAAGGAAGCGTTCAGTTTCAGAACCCCTCATGCCATCTGGTCAAGTGCTGAAAACTTGGCATTCGCAGACAAATTTTGGCGCAACTCGTCAAATTCCTAGTCTGCCCCTGCTCAAAAGAGAGCAAGATTATGAATTGGTTATCACGATGGAAGCGACTCCCACTCATACCGTTATGGTAGAAATTATCTTTAGAGATCGCTTTGGAGACCTTGTTGGCCGTCGAGTAACCGCAGAAGGTCGCTTGCAGTTCACCTATCCAGATCAAGCTTACGCCTACGAAGTACGCTTGCTCAGTGCAGGTTTGCAAGAGTTTACCTTCCACTATTTCACTATTCAACCAATATCGTCTGAGGGAGCAGAAGTTCTCGAATAGACGAACATCACTGCAAAAAAGAGGATCACATTGGATTACGTTAAATTAAGAAACATCAAAAAATCTTAAAAGAAGTCAATAGCTGGAAGGATGATATGGCCCGCTTGACGGATCGACAACTACAGGAGAAAACTGCAGAATTTCGGGAACGTCTAGCTGAGGGTGAGACCTTGGATGATCTCTTGCCAGAAGCATTTGCGGTTGCGCGGGAAGCGGATAAACGGGTATTAGGTATGTTTCCTTATGACGTGCAAGTCATGGGAGGGATCGTCCTACACCAGGGGAATGTCGCTGAAATGAATACCGGTGAAGGAAAACCTTAACAGCGACCATGCCTGTTTATCTCAATGCCCTAGAGGGCAAAGGGGTTATGGTCATTACGACCAATACCTATCTGGCAACTCGGGATGCAGAAGAGATGGGACAGGTCTATCGCTTTTTAGGTTTGACCGTCGGCGTTCCTTTGAAACAGTCAGAGGACGAAGAATTAGATCCAGAAGTCAAACGCGAAATTTACCAATCAGACGTCATCTATACGACCAATACCAGTCTGGGCTTTGACTATCTAACAGAGAACTTGACGGCTTCAGCAGATGGCCAATTTTTGGCAGACTTCAATTACGCTATTGTCGATGAGATTGATTCGGTGCTCCTAGATAGTGCTCAGACTCCTTGATTATTTCTGGTTCTCCTCGGGTCCAGTCCAACCTTTATGGGATTATTGACACCTTGATCCAAACCTTCAAGGAGGGGAGGATTTCAAGTTTGACGAAGAAAAGAAACGCGTTTGGTTGACTCGAAAGGGAGCTCATGCAGCAGAAGCTTTTCTTGCTATTCCCAATCTCTATGATCCCCAATACCGTGACTTGGTCCGCCATATCAGCCTAGCCCTGCAGGCCAATAAAAACTTTATTAAGGATAAGGACTATGTCATCCATCCCAATGTCGAAGGGCAAGATGAGATTGTCTTGCTAGACCAGGCAACAGGACGTTTGATGGAAATGACCCGCTTGCAAGGAGGACTCCATCAGGCGATTGAAGCCAAGGAAGGTCTCAAGCTAACTCAAGAAACACGGGCCATGGCTTCGATTACCTACCAAAATCTCTTTAAGATGTTTAGGAAGTTGGGAGGCATGACGGGGACTGGGAAGGTCGCTGAGGCAGAGTTTCTCGATACCTATGCCATGTCAGTGATCAAGATTCCAACCAATCGCAAGAAGATCCGTAAGGATTTGCCGGATGAAATCTATCAAACCTTACCGGAGAAAATCGTGGCGTCCTTGGATTATGTGAAGAAAATCCACGAAAAAGGTAATCCGATTCTGGTCTTTGCCGGATCGGTTGAGATGTCGATTCTTTATTCGAATCTTCTCTTGCGTGAAGGGATTCCACACAATCTTCTTAATGCCAACAATGCTCCCCGAGAGGCCCAGATCATTAAAGAATCAGGTCGAAAGGGTGCCGTGACCGTAGCGACCTCAATGGCCGGTCGGGGAACCGATATCAAGTTGGGACCAGGGGTAGCTGAGTTAGGTGGTTTAGTAGTTGTAGGAACTGAGCGGATGATGAACCAGCGGATTGACCTTCAAATTCGGGGACGTTCAGGTCGTCAAGGAGATCCCGGTTTGACCAAGTTCTTTGTCTCTTTAGAAGACGATTTGATGAAAAACTGGGGACCAGACTGGATCCAGGATACCTATCAAGACTATGATGTGGATGAGCGGATTGGTTCAGCCAAAGCTCTGACTAAGCGCAAGTATAGAAACTTGGTGGAACGGGCTCAAAATGCTAGTGAAAGTTCTGGTCAGGCCAGTCGTCGGATGACGCTAGAATTTGCGGAAAGCATGAACATTCAGCGTGCCATCGTCTACGAAGAGCGCGACCGCTTGATCAAACAAGAAGGTCGCTTGGACGACATCGTTGAAAAAGTTCTTCGTTCCGTCTTTTCAAGCGTAGCCCATAAAAAGAATACAAGGAACCGGTAGCTTTTTATCGCTATATGTTAGACAATGTGAGCTACCAAGTAGATCCGGAAAAGGCCCACCAAACCTTCCGTAGCAAGAAAACCAAAGAGAATTTCTTATGGGAGATTGCTAAAAGCGAGTTGGAAGCTAAGTATGAGATCTTAGGCACCGATGAGGTGATCGCCCAATTCCAGCGCATGGCCATCCTAAAAGCTATCGATGAAAACTGGGTCGAGCAGGTAGACTATCTGCAACAATTGCGCATGGCGCTCTCTGGTCAGTACACCAGTCAGAAAAACCCTTTGGTAGAATTTTTCCAAGAAGCCTACCAATCCTTTGAACGAATGAAAGAGGTGGCCAAAGAACAAATGGTCCGCAATCTCTTACTAAGTCGAGTAGAAATCAATAAAAAGGGGAAATTGTCTTGCATTTCCCATAAAAGAGGACATTATGACAGTATACAATATCAACCTTGGAATCGGTTGGGCCAGCAGTGGTGTTGAGTATGCCCAGGCCTATCGTGCCCAGCTGTTACGCAATATCCATCAACCAGCCAAGTTTGTCTTTATGGATATGATCCTAGCCGATAATATCCAGCATTTAACAGAAAATATCGGTTTTAAAAATGATGAAATCATCTGGCTCTATAGCCATTTTACAGATATAAAATTGCGCCAACGACCTATACCATTGATCAGGTCTTAGCAGGATTTGCCGGAAAACCGACTCGGGAAGAAGTCGATGGTAAGATCAAACGCTTCTTTTATGAGGACCAGGACAACTTTTTGACCTGCTACCTGCGCGCAGAAAACAGTCCCTATGTTGAACGTTGCGAGTACGTGTCTAGAGGGATTTTGGTGAGAAAGGATTATTTCTCCTATACCCGCTATTGTACCGAGTATTTCATTCCTAAGAACAACCAAGCCAACTTGATTGAGCGCCGCTTTTACAATGAAGACGGGACGGTTGCCTACAGCATGCAGATGGCAGATGGCCGCGAAATTTATCGTTTCCCAGATCGCTACCTAGTTGGTCGCCAAGAATTGATCCGCTACTTCATGCAAACTCTTCAATTGACCAAACAAGATCTGGTGATTTTGGATCGGGAAACTAATATCGGTCAGCCTATCTTTGAAGAAGCGCAAAAAGCCCGTCTGGGTGTGGTCGTTCACGCCGAGCACTTCAGTGCCAATAATGTTGATGATCAGTATATCCTGTGGAACAACTACTACGAGTACCAATTTACCAATGCAGACAAGGTGGACTTCTTTATTGTTGCGACGGATCGCCAAAAGAAATCTTGGCTGAGCAGTTTGCTAAATACACCAACCATCAGCCGGCTATCTATACCATTCCAGTTGGAAGCCTTGCAAGCTTGCCACAAAACGAAAATCGTACCCCGTTTTCTATGATTACTGCCTCTCGTTTGGCGACAGAAAAGCATATTGATTGGTTGGTGCGAGCAGTGGTTCGCGCCAAAAAGAATTGCCAGAACTGTCTTTTGACATCTATGGAAAAGGTGGAGAAGAAGGCAAGTTGCGTTCTCTAATTGATGAATTGGGGCGGCAGACTATATCCATCTCAAAGGGCATGCCAATCTAGAGGAAATTTATAAGAATTATGAGGTTTACCTGTCAGCATCGACCAGTGAAGGCTTTGGGTTGACCTTGATGGAGGCGATTGGTTCGGGTCTACCGATTATCGGTTTTGACGTTCCTTATGGCAATCAGACCTTTGTCACAGAAGGTAAAAATGGCTATCTCATTCCGCCTTCAGCAGATCAAGTGGTCGACCAGATTGCTTCTGCCTTTGCGGAAAAAATGATCCAGCTATACAAAAAGATGATCTAGCCAGCATGCGTCAAGCATCTTATGCGCGTGCAGAAGACTTTTGACCAGCCGAGTAGAAGAAGCTTGGGCACAATTGATAGAAGAGGTGACACATGCTGAACGTATTTGATAGTTATTCTCGTGAAAGCCAAGACCTGCTCCACTCCATGAAAGAGTCTGGTTTTGACCATCCGACCGTTGTTTTGGAGCCAAATGGTTTCTTACCAGACGGTGTCGAGTCTCCCTTTATTTATTTCTTAGGACAAGCAAAAGGAGAGAAGCGGGGACGCTACTTTAATGAAGTTCCAGTTCCTGATTTCTGGGAAGTTTCTGGGGATAATAGTTCGGGAAAAGTGACCTACTATGGTCAAGAAAAGGCTCGAATTGTGTACCACGCTGCTTCCTACAAACGCATCGTCGAGCGCTTAGAGTGGTTAGATGACAAGGGACAAGTGGTCATGATTGAGCACTACGACCAATACGGTCGTAAGATTGCCGTAACGACTTGTGGCGATCAGGGACAGTATTTGGTGACTACTTATTTTGAAGGGGATACCGAGCGCTTGACAGAAAATCACCAAACAGGGATTTGATCTTGACCTTGGACCATCAACCCATGCGGATTTTCAAGAATCGCTTAGAATATTTTGTCTTTTATCTAGAGCATCGTGGGTTTGATTTGGATGGCTTGGTCTACAATACCCTTGCTACCTCCTTTAGCATTAGTCTTCAGTTGGGCAATAAAGGGATTAAAGGACGCGACGTCTTGGTGTGGCAAGAACCTCTTCATGACAGCCTTCCAGGCAATATGCAGTTGATTCTAAAGAGCCCAGAAATCCGGACCAAGAAGATCTTGATTCCACAAAATGCGACCTACCACCGTGCTCTCCAGTTGACCTCGCAAGACCAGCATAGCTATTTTGGTCCTCTTGGCTACCTGTATGATTTCAAGGTGAAAGACGATATCCGTAAAGACGCTTTTGTCTTGACCAATTCGGATCAGATTGAAGCTTTGACCTACCTAGTAGAGAATTTGCCAAATGTGACCTTCCGTGTAGCAGCTTTAACGGAAATGTCTGCGAGTCTCTTATCTATGGTTCGCTATCCAAATGTGGTCTTGTATCAAAACATCAGCCAAGAACGGATCAAAGAGCTGCTTAAGGTCTCTAGTATTTACCTGGATATCAACCACTATGCAGAGGTACAAGGCATTGTCCGCAAGGCTTTCGAACACCAGCAAGTCATCCTTGCCTTTAGCCATACCCTGCATGACCGCCACTTCCTCGCGCAAGCCAATATCTTTGACCAAGGAAAAGAAGCGGATATGGTGGCCCGTATCCAGGAAATCTACCAATCTGTGGATAGCTACAGAGAAGCAGTCGCGCAACAAATTGCCCAATCAAGTAGTGTCGAGCCAGCTGTTTTCACAGCTCGCTTGCAAGAAGGGATAGGTGGACAAGGTGAGTGATCGTAAGAAAGATTTATTTTACAAAGAAGTAGAAGGACGGATGGAGTCTCTCAAACGCCGTCCTTCCGAAAAAGAAAAGACGACGCGTTCCGAAAAGATCAATGTTACCTTTAATGTGATCATTGGTTTGGTGATTCTGCTGGGAGTTATTTTTACCCTCTTGAGAGTGTTAGGAGGATCCTAAGATGGAAATGGTATTTGCAATCTTCATCTCGATTTTATCCCTTGCTCTGGTGGTTCTCATTACCCTGCAACCTCGCCAACAACAATCGCTCTCAACAGATGCAACCAGTAACTTAGGAAGCCAAGCTATTGGCGCTCCCACCGCGGCCTCAAGCTAGCAACCCTTGCCGTTAGTATCGTCTTTCTCTTATCCTTGTTTCTTTATATGATGGTCGTACAGGCCTAGTGTCTAATGGAATGGATAAAACGAAGTTGGTATTCTCCAACTTCTTTCAAATTGTAGATAGAGTCATCTTAGAAACTTTCCTTAGGTGAGTACGGACGTCAGCGAACTTCGAGGAAGTTCCATGACTAATTATTGAGCCTAAGGTCTCAATAATCCCGAGTGCCTGAAACATAATTATTTCAGGCACTTATCTCACGGCGGAAAGTTTCAGTAGATGTCTAAGTGAGCCTAATAGTTGATATCTTTTTAATTTTTAAGTATCATTTAGGATGTATTATGTAAGAAACAGGTGGATTACATTCTAAAAGAAGTTGGTTTACCAACTTCTTTTTTGATGATGTTCCCTTTGATTTTATGGTATACTGAAAGCGATAAAATGATTGGAGCTTCCGATGAAAAAGATTCCCTTAGTATTTTCAGGTTGTCTGTTAGGATTGGTTGGCGCTGGAAACCTTCTTGCAGACTCTCTGCCTGTTCTTGCCCATGCCTTTAGTTTGACAGGTTTGTTCTTCTGGTTTTTCTTTTTAGTCTATCATGCGATTCGCTGGCAAGAAACCAAGATAGAACTCCAACAGCCAGCTCTGTTATCTGGGATGGCGACCTTTCCCATGGCAGGGATGATTCTATCCACCTATCTTTTTCGCCTCTTTCCCGCCTTTGGAGGTCTATCTCAGTTGGTTTGGTGGTCAGCCTTTCTCTTGGATCTTTGCTTGATTCTTTATTTTACCAAGACCCATGTCCTAGCGCGACCAAGAGCCAATGCTACTCCGAGTTGGACCGTTCTCTATGTGGGCATTGCAGTAGCAGCCTTGACCTACCCTGTTGTAGGAATCAGAGAGATTGCTTATCTCGCTTTAGTGATTGGTTTTGGTTTGACCTTTCTTCTCTACCCAGTCATTTATTTTGATGGGAAAAAGCAGCCCTTACCCAATCATCTGTTAGGGCAAGAAGGCATCTATTGTGCTCCATTTTCCCTTCTTTTAGCAGCCCTGGTTCGTGTGGGTGGAGCAAGCCTTCCCACCTGGCCCTTACTGATCATGGTGGTGGCCTCGCAAGGGTTTTATTTCTTTGTTTTGACGCGCCTGCCAAGAATGATCAAAGAAGGTTTTCAACCCGCTTTTTCAGCTCTGACCTTTCCAACGGTCATCACAGCGACCTCTTTAAAAATGGCCCAAGGCTTGTTGCAACTACCTTTCTTGACAGTTCTTGTATGGATGGAAACTCTTCTTTGTCTCTTGATTTTAGTCGCTGTTTTAGGAGGTTATGTAGCTTTTCTTAAAGAGTAAGGGTAGGCATCCTTACGATTGATTCCTGGACGCGATTATGGTAAGATGCACTATACGATTTGTCATACTCTATAAGAAAGGTCTCTATGAAATTCATCAAAGGAAAGCTCTCACTGCTTTATCCCCTCTTTCTGCTCTTGTTTTATTTTTATATCCGGCCTCAGTTTCGCCCCTTGGCCCAGTATGTCTCAACTAGTCTAGCAAGCGCAAATAGCTATTATTGGACCTTATTTGGCCTAGAAGGGCTCTATGCAAGCTTTGCAGGATTTTTGGTCTATCGTTTTTCTAAAAAGCGCAGTTTAAACTGGGGAAGAACCCTCTTCAAGC
This sequence comes from Streptococcus sp. 2A/TPW/M5, assembly GCA_036663675.1. Classification (GTDB taxonomy): domain Bacteria; phylum Bacillota; class Bacilli; order Lactobacillales; family Streptococcaceae; genus Streptococcus. Next base: position 782,198 of record JAYXUK010000001.1, read on the forward strand.
TCTGATAGAAGCCGTTTTTGCGGCCTGCTTGGTTTACTGGTTGGACTACTTCATCAGTGGTTTTGTTCAAGGACGGGCAGCCGTTTTGAGTCTCTTTCCACGGGAAATTAGTCCCACAGGGTGCTAATCTTAGTGATCGCAATGGTCGTCATCCGGCCAGTGACAGAAGAGCTGATTTTTCGTGGAGCCTTGGTGAATGCCTACTTCAAAGGCTGGAAACTCTATGCTGAGATTTGGCTTCCAGCCCTCATCTATAGTGGCCTGCATTTTCTCCACACTCCCTTTTCGCTGGGAGCTTCTATCATCTATCTCCTGCCGAGTGTGATTTTTGGGATCCTGTATTATCGGAGTAAGACGCTCCTTTCTCCTATTTTGGCTCATATCCTGCTCAATCTTTACTATACCTTGCCTTTACTTTTATCTGTATTTAAGTAGCAACCGATTTCCTGAGTGAGATTGGTTTTTTTGAAAATATGGTATAATAGAATAAATTTAAAAGAAGGAGTTGAGGTTTGAAAAAAGCTACCGCGTCAAACGTGACAAAGATTTTAATGCTATCTTTAAAAGTGGTCAAAATGTTGCCAATCGGAAATTCGTTGTTTACCGCTTGCGCAAAGACCAACCGCATTTTCGAGTCGGCCTGTCTGTTAGTAAGAAACTGGGAAATGCTGTGACCAGAAATCGCATCAAACGTTTGATTCGCCATGTTTTGATCAAACACCAGCCTTCCTTACGACCGATGATTTTGTTGTCATTGCTCGTAAAGGAGTGGAGGAGCTCGACTTTCATCAAGTAGAGAAAATCTTGTACATGTCTTAAAATTATCGCATGTCTACCAAGAAAGGGAATAATGTGAAAAAGAAACTGAAGTTAACTGGATTATTAGGTGCGGCCTTATTGGTCTTGACAGCTTGTGGAACCTCTCAAGTGACAGCTCAGTCGACAGGTGGTTGGGAACGCTTCGTCTACTTCTTTGCAGAAGCCATCCGCTTCTTGTCCTTTGGCGGAAGTATCGGTGTAGGGATTATCGTCTTTACCATTGTCATACGGACGGTCCTCTTGCCTCTCTTCCAATATCAAATGAATTCAACCCGCAAGATGCAGGAAATTCAACCCCTACTCAAGGAATTGCAAGCCAAGTATCCTGGAAAGGATCTAGATAGTCGGACCAAGCTTTCTGAAGAGATGCGAGCCCTTTACAAGGAAAAAGGCGTCAAAACATCTTCAGCCTTTCTTCCTCTCTTGATTCAGATGCCGGTTTTGATGGCCTTATTCCAAGCGCTGAGCCGTGTAGAATTCCTTAAAGTCGGTCACTTCCTTTGGTTGGACCTTGGTGCGATCGACCCGACTTACATCTTGCCGGTTCTTGCAGCTCTCTTCACATTTTTCAGTAGTTGGTTGACCAATAAAGCCATGCCAGAGCGCAATGGTAGTGCAACAACCATGATGTATGTGATGCCTGTGATGATCTTCTTCTTTGCCTTGTTCTCAGCCAGCGGGGTTGCACTCTACTGGGTGACTTCCAATGCTTACCAAGTCGGGCAAACCTATCTCTTGAACAACCCCTTCAAGATTATTGCAGAGCGTGAAGCAAAAGAGCAAGCTTCGCGCGACATGGAAAAACAAAAACGCCGTGCCCTAAACAAAGCACAGAAAAAGAAAAATAAGAAAGAGGTGGACATATGGTCCTATATACTGGAGCAACTGTTGAAGAAGCGATTCAAAAAGGTCTGAACGATTTAGATATTCCTCGTATGAAGGCACATATTACGGTTGTAGCGCGTGAAAAGAAAGGTTTTCTTGGCTTGTTTGGGAAAAACCAGCCCAAGTAGAGATTGAACCCATTGCAGAAACAACTGTTGTGAAAGCCAATCAAAAAGCTGTCAAAGGTGTCCCAGATGAGATCAATGCACAAAACGAACCGGTTAAGACGGTGAGCGAAGCAACGGTCGATCTCGGACGCGTCGTAGCAGCGATCAAGAAGGTTGAAGAAGAGGGAGAAGTTGTCTCTGAAGAAATCAAGACAGAAATCCTAAAGCATGACAAAGAAGCAGATACCGTTCTTGAAGAAAAAGGGCATGAACATATCCTTGAGAAGGTCAAAGAGTCGGCAGTGGAAGAAACAAATGAGTCGGATTTCTCAAACCTTGGTATCGAAGTAGAGGAAAACTACAATGTTGAAGAAGTCGTCGCTGATGTGACAGCCTATGTTCAAACAGTGGTCGATGAGATGGATGTGGATGCAACTATTTCAAGTAGCCACAACCGCCGTACGGTTAATATGCAGATTGATACCAATGAGCCAGGACGTGTCATTGGTTACCACGGAAAAGTCTTGAAGGCTCTTCAACTCTTGGCGCAAAATTACCTCTATAACCGCTATTCAAAGAATTTTTACATTACCATTAATGTTAATGACTATGTAGAACACCGGGCAGAAGTTCTTCAAAGCTATGCTCAGAAGTTAGCAACGCGTGCTCTCGAAGATGGGCAAGCCCAACAGACAGATCCGATGTCAAACAGTGAACGCAAAATCATTCACCGGATCGTCTCTAAGATGGAAGGAGTCACTAGCTACTCTGAAGGAGAAGAACCAAACCGTTACGTGGTGGTAGACATCGAAGGATAATCTAGCTATTATTTCCCATAAGGGAGAGACGGGATTGAGCCGATCTCTCCTTTTTAGGTTTAGAAAGGAAGCAGATGGCATTTGCAGCGATTCGAGAGTTTTAAAGCTTCAAGGAATTCACTACCAGGCCCCAGCAAAGGCTGGGGTGCTAGCCCCAGAGATGGAGCAGTATCGTGCCCTAGCTCAAGCGGCTCGTAAGGAATTCACCGATTTGGTCTCAGCCTTTCAGCAGCATCACCCTTACTTGGAGCAGGATCGGACCAGCCAATGGATGAACCAGGCCCAGGTCTTGCGGCCTCATTTTTGGGCCTATCTAAAAGGAGAAGGGACGATGGCAGAACCTATGTTTGCCTTGAGGCTCTATGGAGATGCTGCTGATTTTGGAGTTTCCTTAGAGGTGAGTTTTATCGAGCGAAAAAAGATGAGCAGAGCCTTCAAAAACAACACATGGTTCTCACTCTTCCCATCACTCAGCCAGTTTATTATTTCGCCCAGAAAAATGGAGAGAGTCAGAGGGTAGAGGGAACAGAAAAGAATCGCCATGATCTGTTACAAGCAGTAGCAGACGGAGCGGTTCGTAAGGTCCTCGTCAAATACGATGTTTCTCTAGTCGAGGAAGGTTCTCTTGAGGCTATCCTGGATCAGTTGCAAGAGGCGCTGGTTGCTCTGGAACCCTATTACTTGGCAACCCGTCAGGTGTAGAAAGGTGTTCTCCGACCTGTATTTGCAACAATTTTGCCATAGCTATTGACAAATAGAGTCGAATCCGATAGAATAGTAAAGTATGTTTAGTAACTGATCACAACTAGCCGGCTAAACGAATACAAAATCTATGAGGAGGTATTCATCGTGAAACGTACTTATCAACCAAGTAAACTTCGTCGTGCGCGCAAACATGGTTTCCGTCACCGTATGGCAACTAAAAATGGTCGTCGCGTATTGGCAGCTCGTCGTCGTAAAGGACGCAAAGTTTTGGCTGCGTAATTCAGATAAAAACCTAAAACCAGTAGAAACTCGAGACTACTGGTTTTTGTTTTGTCCGAAAGTGAATTTAGAGGCGCTTTCTGCTATAATAGAAAGAAGAAAACTCGGAAGAAAAGGAAGATCATGCAGATTTTTGATACCCACACCCATCTCAATGTGGAAGAATTCGCAGGAAAAGAACAAGAAGAGCTCGACTTGGCCAAGGAAATGGGTGTTGTAGCCCACAATATTGTTGGTTTTGACAAACCGACGATTGAGCGTGCCATGGAGTTGGCAGATCAATATCCAGAACTCTATCTCACGCTTGGCTGGCACCCCACTGAGGCAGGAGATTATAGTCCTGAAGTGGAGGCCTATTTACTTGAACAGCTAAAACATCCAAAAGTCGTCGCACTCGGAGAAATCGGTCTGGATTACCACTGGATGACAGCACCAAAAGATGTCCAAGAAAAGGTTTTTCGTCGTCAGATTCAATTGTCTAAGGACTTGGACCTCCCCTTTGTGGTGCATACACGCGATGCTTTAGAAGATACTTATGCCATCATCAAGAGTGAAGGAGTCGGTCCTCGCGGTGGGATCATGCATTCTTTCTCAGGAAGTTTAGAAGAAGCGAAACGCTTCATGGATCTGGGGATGATGATCTCCTTTTCTGGAGTGGTGACCTTTAAGAAAGCCACAGATGTCCAAGAAGCAGCAGCTGGCCTTCCGTTAGACAAGATCTTGGTTGAAACAGATGCCCCTTATCTGGCGCCAGTTCCCAAACGTGGTCGGGAAAATAAAACAGCCTACACTCGTTATGTGGTAGATTTTATTGCAGAACTACGTGGCTTAACAACAGAAGAAGTGGCTCAGGCAACCTATGACAATGCAAGAAAGGTATTTGGCCTTGACTGAGAAAAGAAAAATACCAGAAGTAATTGTCGTGGAGGGCAAGGACGACACAGCTAATCTCCGTCGTTTTTATGAGGTGGATACCTATGAAACGCGAGGCTCTGCGATCGATCAAGATGACTTGGAACGAATTGCTACCTTGCAAGAGTTGCGTGGGGTCATTGTCTTTACCGATCCAGACTACAATGGCGAGCGAATTCGCAAGATCATTATGCAAGAGGTGCCCCAGGCCAAACATGCCTTTTAAATCGTGGTGAAGCAGTCCCAAAATCCAAGACCAAGGGGCGTTCCTTGGGAGTGGAGCATGCCAGTTTTGAAGACTTAGAAAAAGCCCTAGCTGGACTGGTCGGGTCTTACGAAGATGAGAATTTCTTTGATATCACAAAGACCGACTTGATGCGTCTCGGTCTTTTGATGGGAAGCGATAGTCGCAAACGGCGGGAATATCTAGGCGAAGCCTTGCGCATCGGCTACTGCAATGGCAAGCAATTGATCAAACGCTTGGAGTTGTTTGGAATTGGTTTGGCTGAAGTTGAAGATACCATGAAAAGTTATGAGAATTGAGAAACTCCCTAAAAAGCAAGGGGAAAGTGACACAATAGAAGTAAGCATATACGGTTTAATCAGGCTTGGTTGCAAGCATTAGAAAAGTGACTCCACAGGATTTGTTATGAGTGTAGATAATGAGGATAATTTATGGGAATCTTCGATTTTTTAAAAAGGCAGAAACAACTGAAGCAACAAATGAAACAGTAGAGTCATTTGACAAAACTTGCTTGGGAGTTCTAGAACTATTTCCGATAAAGGAGACGAATGAGTTATTGATTATTGGGAGCTTAGAGGGCGGACTCAAGGTTGGGGATTGTCTGCAATTTTGCAATCCCGATCAAGGTATGGACGCTCTTGGTTCTGTAGTCGTGAAAAAACTCATTAATCAAAATAAGGATGTAGATGTTCTCACGGATGAATCTCTAGCTCATTTGGTAATCGATTTGGAAACTTCCTTGGTTAATCTTAAAAGGGAAGTGTTCTCTATAGTTATGGTGTCGATGAGGAACAACGGCTATCAAGCTATAGAGATGCTCTTTATAACGCGTTTGTAATTGTCCAAAAAGGTCAAATGTCCAATGAAGACTATCAAGCTGCTAGTCTTGATGATAGCATAGAAATATTGCGCCTCTTTTATGGGAGTGCCGTCAAAATCAGAAAACTGAAAGTGAAGAAAGCTATCAAGCTAACACTCGAAAGCTAGAACGCCTAGCAGAAATCGTCAAGGACAAGTTGTTAGCAGCAGATTCGATTTACGCGGTCTTTTCAGAAAAAACGGGGAAGCGTATCTTTTCTCAACGACCTATGATAGAGGTGAAGAGGGTTATCTCTGTTCAGACCCGATGATCATGCTATATACGCCACGTTGGTATCACCAATTTAAGGAAACCATTGATAGTCGACCAAATTCAGTTGTGAAACTGATTGAAAATACAGCAAATAAAAAGGAATTGAGAATTTTCTTGGGACAGCCTTTTACTTAAATGGAGCTTTGGGAGCAACCTTTAATACCAAGGAAGTCAGCATTAGTGCTTCTGTTTTGGTTCATAAACCAGATTTTTCGAACCTACCAGAGATACAAGTTCCTGTTATGAATCCTGATATTGTAAGATGGATGCTGTTGATGGGGCAGATGGATAAGCCTACGACAGATGACGAAGAAATAATATATAACCTCTATTATAAATTCTTCTCAGCAGCCATGCCAAAAGCCAAACTCCTCATTCCTTTAAATGCTACTTCGGGATTCCCCGATAAGAGTCAGGAGTCAACTCCTTTGTATTGAAAGAAGACGCTAAGTTCAGCATCCCAGTCAGAGAAGGAAAAGATGGGCGCAACTCTGTGCCGGTATTTACTGATTGGAAACGTCTGCGAATGGTCTTTGATGAAAAGTGGAATGGCATGATTGAAGAAGCTGGTGGCATGATTGAAGGCTTTGACTATGCCATAAACCCAACTGAATTCTATGAAGCAGGTGCCTATGTTAGCATAACAACTTTTAAAGAGATGCAAAAGCTTAGTGAGGAACTAGAAGGCAGAACTCAAGATTAGAAAAGTTCTTTAATGTTAGAAAAGAGAAAAATGAGAATTGCAGATTATAGCGTGACCAAGGCAGTGCTGGAGCGTCACGGTTTTACCTTTAAAAATCCTTCGGTCAAAACTTCTTGACCGATACCAATATCCTTCAAAAGATTGTGGATACGGCTGAGATTGATAAGCAAGTCAATGTCATCGAAATCGGTCCCGGAATTGGAGCTCTTACTGAGTTCTTGGCGGAAAATGCGGCAGAGGTCATGGCCTTTGAGATCGATGACCGCCTGGTTCCCATTTTGGCGGATACCTTGCGTGATTTTGACAATGTCACAGTTGTCAACCAAGACATCCTCAAGGTAGACCTCAACCAGTACATCGCAGAGTTTAAAAATCCAGACCTTCCGATCAAGGTGGTGGCTAACCTTCCTTACTACATTACGACTCCAATTCTCATGCACTTGATCGAATCCAAGATTCCTTTCCAAGAATTTGTGGTCATGATGCAAAAAGAGGTGGCAGACCGCATCTCAGCTGAGCCCAACACCAAGGCTTATGGTTCTTTATCCATTGCAGTCCAATACTATATGACTGCTAAGGTAGCCTTTATCGTGCCTCGCACCGTCTTTGTGCCAGCACCAAACGTCGACTCTGCCATTTTGAAGATGGTCCGTCGCGAAGAACCAGCAGTAGCCGTCAAGGATGAAGATTTCTTCTTCTCTGTCAGCAAGGCCAGCTTTGTCCACCGGCGGAAGACACTTTGGAACAACTTGACCAGTCGCTTTGGCAAGACCGAAGAAATCAAAGCCAAGCTGGAAGCAGGAATCCAAGCCGCAGGCCTGCAACCTTCTGTACGAGGAGAAGCTCTTAGCCTAGAAGACTTCGCTCGCCTAGCAGATGGCCTTCTAGAAGCAGGAATAAAATAACAGAAAAGACATAGGTTCGTAATCTTCTTTCTTAATTCTAAATACACTATGAAGCACTATGTTTTTATGTGTTTTCGAATGATATTGGTTACAAATCGAGACTTTCCGCTGTGAGAAAAGAGCCTAAATAAAAGGTAGTTTAGGCTCTCGGAATTTTGAGACTTAAGGCTCAAAAATTAGTTATGGAACTTCGGAGAAGTTCGCTAACGTCCGTACTCACCTAAGGAAAGTCTCAAAGAAATTTTATAGTAATAAGCCATAGGTTATAACCTATGGCTTATTTGTATCGTAAGGAAAGGACGGGATTTGAACCCGCGCGTGAATAAAATCCACTTGCCGGATTTCGAGTCCGGTGCCGTACCGAGCTGGGCCACCTTTCCAAGATGCGGAGAAAGGATTTGAACCCTCACGCCCGAAGGGGCACATGCGCCTGAAGCATGCGTGTCTGCCGTTCCACCACCTCCGCATAGTTCTATTATACACTTTTTAGGAAAAATGCCAAGGAAAAAAGGAAGGTGCCCTTTCCCGAATTCTGCTAAAAGACAAGTCATAACAGATACTCCGTCTTCTGTTTCTATCCATTTAAAAACGAACCTATTCGTTTCTAAAAGCGTCCGGAGAGGTTCACTTTTCGTTTTTTCTTATTGAGCAATCCAGCCTTATTTCTCATTTTTGGTATAATAGATAGTATTAATCTCAAAGGAGTGCGATTTGCAAGGAACAATCGTCAAGGCCTTGGCTGGCTTTTACTACGTGGAGTCAGATGGTCACATTTATCAGACACGGGCTCGTGGAAATTTTAGAAAAAAGGACAGACTCCTTATGTGGGAGATCAGGTGGAGTTCTCTGCTGAAGAGAATTCAGAAGGCTACATCTTGAGCATTGCCCTCGAAAAAATAGCCTCGTGCGCCCTCCTATTGTCAATATTGATCAGGCGGTAGTCATTATGTCAGCTAAGGAACCTGATTTCAATGCCAACCTTTTAGACCGTTTTCTGGTTCTTTTGGAGCATAAGGGATTCATCCCATTGTCTATATTTCAAAACTGGACTTGTTAGAAGATATGGAAGACATCCACTACTACCAAGGGATCTATCAGGCTATTGGCTATGATTTTGTCTTGTCGATTGAGGAACTCTTGCCCTTTTGACCAATCAAACCACGGTCTTTATGGGACAGACCGGTGTAGGAAAATCGACCTTGCTTAATAAAATTGCTCCGGATCTGGAGCTTGAAACGGGTGAGATTTCAGATAGTCTGGGGCGCGGTAGACACACGACTCGAGCTGTCAGCTTTTACCATTTAAATGGAGGAAAGATCGCAGATACGCCTGGCTTCTCCTCCCTCGATTATGAAGTGACGACCAGTGAAGACTTAAATCATGCCTTCCCAGAAATCGCCGACGTGAGCTACTCTTGTAAATTTCGTACCTGTACCCACACGCATGAGCCCGCTTGTGCGGTGAAACCAGCCGTTGAAAGAGAGGAAATTGCGCCTTTCCGTTATGAGGATTACTTGCAATTTCTAAGTGAAATTGAAAACCGTCGCGAAACCTATAAAAGGTTTCGAAAAAATACCAAAATAGGAGACACTACAACGATGAAAACAATGAAAATTGCACCCTCAATTTTGAGTGCCGATTATGCCAATTTTGAAAGTGAATTAAAACGATTAGAAGCAGCTGGAGCTGACTATGCCCATATCGATGTCATGGATGGCCATTTTGTGCCTAATATCAGCTTTGGAGCTGGTGTCGTAGAGAGCATGCGTCCACATAGCAAGTTGGTCTTTGATTGCCACTTGATGGTCACCAATCCCGAACACCATATCGAAGAATTTGCCCGTGCAGGTGCTGATATCATCAGCATCCATGTGGAAGCTACTCCCCATATTCACGGAGCTCTTCAAAAAATCTGTCAAGCGGGTGTGAAGGCCAGTGTTGTGATCAATCCAGGGACTCCTGTAGACAGTATCAAACATGTCTTGAACTTGGTGGATCAAGTCTTGGTTATGACCGTTAATCCAGGATTCGGTGGCCAGGCCTTCTTGCCTGAAACCATGGACAAGGTGCGCGAATTAGCCGCTCTTCGTGAAGAAAAAGGCTTAGACTTTGATATCGAAGTCGATGGAGGAATTGATGGCCAAACTATTTCCCAAGCCAAAGAAGCTGGGGCCAATGTCTTTGTAGCAGGCTCTTATGTCTTTAATGGAGATGTTAATGAGCGCGTTCAAACGCTCCGAGATGCTGTAAATGGTTAAGATTGCAATACTGGCAGGAGGTGACAGCACGCTCTTGCCAAGAAATCATGACGTTTATGTAGGCGTTGATGGTGGCTGTTTGAAGTTACTGGAACAAGGTCTGCCTTTAGATATAGCTGTGGGGGATTTCGATTCCGTCTCTGAGACCGATTTGCGCCAGATCCGAACCCAAGCCAAGCAAGTTGTTCAATCCGTCCCTGAAAAGAACGATACGGATTTGGAATTGGCCTTGAAAGCGGCCTTTGAGGCCTATCCAGAGGCTGAAGTCACCGTTTATGGTGCTTTCGGCGGTCGCTTGGATCACTTTTTGTCCAATATCTTTTTGCCGACCGATCCAGACCTAGCTCCCTACATGGAGCAGATCCAATTAGTCGACGGTCAAAATCGCTTGATCTACAGATCAGCAGGCTGCCATGAGATTCAGCCAGATCCAGCCATGTCCTATGTTGGTTTTATGCCTGTCGGACAAGGCCACTTAGAGATCACAGGGGCCAAGTATCCGCTCCATCGGGAGAATTATTTTTGAAGGCCATGTATGGCTCCAATGAATTTTGGGTCAACCGATTCAAGTGAGTCTTGATCGTGGCTATCTTGTCATTGTTTATAGTAAAGACAGAGGTTAATATGAATATCATTCTGCTTCTGATTGGGCTGCTCAATCTGGGTCTCCTTATCTATTTCTTGCAACGGTCAGATGACACCAGACCGGCTTTACGAGAGATGCTGGAAGACCACGAGGATCATTTGACAGACCAGTTAGACTATCGTTTTGAAAAAGAAAGACAAGCCAGCCAGATTGCCAATCAGCAGTTAGAGATCGCTCTGACAGATCGCTTGACCGAGATGCGAGTGGAGATCCACCAGCAGACGACGGCTCTGCGCGCTGAGATGAATGAGCACTTTACTAAAAATCGGGACAAAACAGATGAGCGCATGCGCCAGATCCAAGAGTCCAATGAAGTGCGGCTAGAACAGATGCGCCAAACGGTAGAAGAAAAATTGGAGAAAACCTTGCAGCACCGCTTGCAGACCTCCTTTGAGACGGTTTCAAAACAATTGGAGTCGGTCAACAAAGGGCTGGGAGAAATGCAGACGGTGGCGCGGGATGTCGGAACTCTTAATAAAGTTCTCTCCAATACTAAGACGCGTGGGATTATGGGCGAATTGCAGCTGGGCCAAATCATCGAAGATATCTTGACCCCAGCCCAGTATGAGCGGGAGTTTGTCACCGTTCCCAAATCCAGTGAGCGCGTGGAGTATGCTATTAAGCTTCCAGGACAAGGAGAGGAGCCAGTCTATCTGCCGATTGACTCTAAATTCCCACTGGAAGACTACTATCGTCTGGAAGAAGCTTATGAATCAGGAGAGAAAGAGGAGATCGAGCGTTACCGCAAGGCCCTTCTTGCTAGTATCAAGCGTTTTGCTAAGGATATCCAACAAAAATACCTCTTTCCACCAGCGACAACGAATTTCGGAATTCTCTTTTGCCAACCGAAGGCCTCTATTCCGAAGTGGTTCGCAATCCAGAATTCTTCGATCGCTTGCGTCGGGACGAACAAATTTTAGTGGCTGGGCCAAGTACCTTATCAGCCCTCTTGAACTCCTTGTCTGTTGGCTTTAAAACGCTCAACATCCAAAAGAGTGCAGATGACATTAGCAAGGTGTTGGGATCGGTCAAATCAGAATTCCATAAGTTTGGAGGATTCTGGCCAAGACTCAGCGCCATTTAAAGAATGCTTCCAATAATATTGATGATTTGCTAACCAGACGGACCAGTGCCATCGAGCGGACACTCCGCCAAATCGAAAGCGATGAGGACCTGCTGGGACTAGATGTATATATAGAAGATGGAGAAGATGATGGTCAAAATTAACCAAATGAAAAAAGATGAATTGTTCGAAGGATTCTATTTGATCAAGTCAGCAGAAGTGCGTCAAACGCGGGCCGGGAAAAACTACCTCGCCTTTGTCTTCCAGGATGAGACCGGTACAATCGAAGGTAAACTATGGGATGCCCAACCCCACAATGTAGAGAGTTTTATGGCTGGGCGCGTGGTCCATATGTCTGGACGTCGAGAAGTTTACAATAATACTCCGCAAGTCAACCAATTAAACATGCGCTTGCCACAAGCGGGAGAGCCTAACAATCCAGCAGACTTCAAGGAAAAACCACCAGTAGATCCTAAAGAATTGCATGAATACTTGTCAAACATGATTTTCAAAATTGAAAATCCAGTCTGGCAACGGATTGTCCGGGCCCTCTATGGGAAATATGAGAAAGAGTTTTATAGCTATCCAGCTGCTAAGACCAACCACCATGCCTTTGAAGCAGGCCTTGCTTATCATACGGCAACCATGGTCCGCTTGGCAGATAGTATCGGCGATATCTATCCTCAGTTGAATAAGAGCTTGCTCTTTGCAGGGATTATGTTACACGATTTGGCCAAAGTGATCGAGTTGACGGGACCTGAAAATACAGAATACACTGTTCGAGGCAACCTCATCGGCCACATTGCACTCATCGATGAAGAAATCACCAAGGTCTTGCAAGACTTGAAGATTGATGACCAAAAGAAGAAGTCATCGTCCTTCGCCATGTGATCTTGAGTCACCATGGCTTGCTCGAATACGGTAGTCCTGTTCGTCCAAAAATCATGGAAGCAGAGATTATTCATATGATCGATAATTTGGATGCGGAAATGATGATGATGACAACAGCCCTTGGCTTAATTGGTCCTGGCGAAATGACCAATAAAATCTTTGCTATGGAAAATCGTTCCTTCTATAAACCGAATCTCGACTAGTAAAAACAGGGATAAATACGGGAATGATTCTGCCAAAAATAAAATAATCAGGAAAAAACGGCCTTCTGTAAATCAGAATGTTCGTTTTTTCGCTTCTTATGGTATAATGATAGAAAAAACTACATGGTGAGAAAATGAAATTAAGAAGAAGTGAACGGATGGTCGTAATTTCTAATTACTTGATCAACCATCCCTATGAATTGACTAGCCTCAATACGTTTGCGGAAAAGTATGAGTCTGCCAAGTCTTCCATCTCAGAAGATATCGTGATCATTAAGCGTGCGTTTGAAGAGATGGAAATCGGAAATATTGAGACCATCACAGGAGCTGGTGGAGGCGTGATCTTTACACCGTCTATATCAGATCAAGAATCCAAAGAAATCGTCGAGGATCTTTGCAAGCAACTGTCTGAAAGTGATCGTATCCTTCCTGGTGGCTACATTTACCTGTCTGATCTTTTGAGCAATCCAAAGATTTTGAATCGGATCGGCCGCATCATTGCCAAAGCCTTTCGAGATAAGAAGATTGATGCTGTCATGACCGTAGCGACCAAGGGAGTTCCTTTGGCGAATGCAGTGGCCAATGTCTTGAATGTTCCATTCGTCATTGTCCGTCGTGATTTGAAAATCACAGAAGGGTCAACCGTTAGTGTCAACTATGTTTCAGGCTCAAGTGGGGATCGCATTGAGAAAATGTTCCTTTCAAAACGGAGCCTAAAAGCAGGAAGCAGGGTCTTGATTGTCGATGACTTCCTTAAAGGTGGCGGAACGATTAACGGGATGGTCAGTCTCTTGGCTGAATTCGATTCTGAATTAGCCGGGGTAGCTGTCTTTGCGGATAATGCTGCAACCGACCGGGAATTCTTTGAACACAAATCCTTATTGCGCGTGACCAACATCGATGTAAAAGAAAATAAATTGAGCGTCGAAGTTGGAAATATCTTTGATTAAGAGCAGCAAAGGAGGATCAAAAAGTGAAAAGAATTTTAGATCGATTTGATAATAGTCCTTTGTGGATTCGCTTGGTGACAGTTCTGTCTCTATCCTTTATTTTGGTAGCTGGTTTGTATACCGTTAAAAAGAATACGGCTGCCCAGGTAACGACAGAAATTCAACCTGCTAAAAAACAGGTTCCCTTCCAGTGAAAAAGGAAACAAAGGAAGAAAAAGAAAAGAAGGAAGAAAAGAAAAATACAGAAGCTGCTGAAAAAGCAGTCGTTCAAATGGAAACAACTCCAAGTCAAGATTCTGTGAACGCTGCCCAAGCTGCTGTGAAGAAAGTCAAAGATGCGACTCAAAAGCAATCGCTTGATGCCCGTATCCAATACATCGCTAACTATTATGGACTGACCTATGAGAGTGACACAGCGGCAACGCAGCAGACTCAAACAGAAGCTAATGCCAACGCTGGAGTAGCTGGAGCCAATGCTACAGTTCAACCACAACAGCAACAACAGTATGCTCCGGCTGCAGATGCAGGGGCAGAAGTACCTGCTGAAGCTGGTCAATAATGAACTTTTTCGACTTCTTTAAAAAATAAAAAACATCTTGCAATCAAAGTGCCGTCATGTTATAATAATAGACGGTACTTTTTACTTTGGTCTCTCAAGAGTGTACAGGGACGTGCTGACAAATGTTGCAAAAGTACACACAGATGGTAGCTGTCACCAAGTGTACCATCACCAAAAATAAAAAATTTCACAGGAGAATGTAGATGCCTACAATTAACCAATTGGTTCGCAAACCGCGTAAATCAAAAGTAGAAAAATCTAAATCACCAGCTTTGAACGTTGGTTACAACAGTCATAAAAAGTTCAAACAAACGTTTCTTCACCACAAAAACGTGGTGTTGCAACTCGTGTTGGAACAATGACACCTAAAAACCTAACTCTGCCCTTCGTAAATTTGCCCGTGTACGTTTGAGCAACTTGATCGAAGTGACTGCTTATATCCCAGGTATCGGACACAACTTGCAAGAACACAGCGTGGTTCTTCTTCGTGGTGGACGTGTAAAAGACCTTCCAGGGTACGTTACCATATCGTCCGTGGAGCACTTGATACTGCAGGTGTAAACGATCGTAAACAAGGCCGTTCTAAATACGGTACTAAAAACCAAAAGCATAAGGAAAGGGGATAAAGAAAAATGAGTCGTAAAACCGTGCGCCTAAACGCGATGTATTGCCAGATCCGCTTTACAATTCACAATTAGTTACTCGTCTTATCAACCGCGTTATGCTTGATGGTAAACGTGGTACAGCTGCTTCAATCGTTTACGGAGCTTTCGAACAAATTAAAGAAGCTACTGGAAACGATGCTCTTGAAGTATTCGAAACAGCTATGGAAAACATCATGCCTGTACTTGAAGTACGTGCTCGCCGTGTCGGTGGTTCTAACTACCAAGTCCCAGTTGAAGTTCGTCCAGAACGTCGTACAACACTTGGACTTCGTTGGTTGGTAACAATCGCTCGTCAACGTGGTGAACACACAATGGTTGATCGTCTTGCAAAAGAAATCTTGGATGCAGCGAACAACACTGGTGCAGCTGTTAAGAAACGTGAAGATACTCACCGTATGGCTGAAGCTAACCGTGCATTCGCACACTTCCGCTGGTAAGAAAATGATACTAAGAGCGACAAAGGCCCAAGGCAAAAATAGGAAACTGATGCAGTGTTCCGTGAACACAAAGCAGTTTATCTTTTGCACCGGGCCTCGCTCGAGTTCAAATCGGCTAACTAACTTTAGCCCAGGTTCAATTGAGCTCAAATCGGCTAACTAACTTTAGCCTGAACCCAATTCAACTCTTCTTACAAGTTGGAACCAAAACTTAGCATGAAAACACTGAGAACAGGTAGGTCCTGCCTATCCGTTTTTATTAAATCATGTTATAATAGAATATAGAAATAAAAATATAGGAGAAACAAACCTCATGGCACGCGAATTTTCACTTGAAAAAACTCGTAATATCGGTATCATGGCTCACGTCGATGCTGGTAAAACAACTACAACTGAGCGTATCCTTTACTACACTGGTAAGATTCACAAAATCGGTGAAACTCACGAAGGTGCGTCACAAATGGACTGGATGGAGCAAGAACAAGAACGTGGTATCACTATCACATCTGCCGCTACAACAGCTCAATGGAAAGACACTCGTGTAAACATCATCGACACACCAGGACACGTGGACTTCACTATCGAAGTTCAACGTTCACTCCGCGTTTTGGACGGTGCTGTAACCGTTCTTGACTCACAATCAGGTGTTGAGCCTCAAACTGAAACAGTTTGGCGTCAAGCAACTGAATACGGAGTTCCACGTATCGTATTCGCTAACAAGATGGATAAAATCGGTGCTGACTTCCTTTACTCAGTAAGCACACTTCATGACCGTCTTCAAGCAAACGCTCACCCAATTCAATTGCCAATCGGTTCTGAAGATGACTTCCGCGGAATTATTGACTTGATCAAGATGAAAGCTGAAATCTATACTAACGACCTTGGTACAGATATCCTTGAAGAAGATATTCCAGCTGAATACCTTGAACAAGCTCAAGAATACCGTGAAAAATTGGTTGAAGCAGTTGCTGAAACTGATGAAGACTTGATGATGAAATACCTTGAAGGGGAAGAAATCACTAACGAAGAATTGAAAGCTGGTATCCGTAAAGCTACAATCAACGTTGAATTCTACCCAGTACTTTGTGGTTCTGCCTTCAAGAACAAAGGGGTTCAATTGATGTTGGATGCGGTCCTTGACTACCTTCCAAGCCCACTTGATATCCCTGCAATCAAGGGTGTAAACCCAGATACAGACGAAGAAGAAGAACGTCCAGCATCTGATGAAGAGCCATTTGCAGCTCTTGCCTTCAAGATCATGACTGACCCATTCGTAGGTCGTTTGACATTCTTCCGTGTTTACTCAGGTGTCTTGAACTCAGGTTCATACGTATTGAACACTTCTAAAGGTAAACGTGAACGTATCGGACGTATCCTTCAAATGCACGCCAACACTCGTAAAGAAATCGAAACAGTTTACTCTGGAGATATCGCTGCTGCTGTTGGTTTGAAAGATACTACAACTGGTGACTCATTGACAGATGAAAAAGCAAAATTATCCTTGAATCAATCGAAGTTCCAGAACCAGTTATCCAATTGATGGTTGAGCCTAAATCTAAAGCAGACCAAGACAAGATGGGTATCGCCCTTCAAAAATTGGCTGAAGAAGATCCAACATTCCGCGTTGAAACAAACCCTGAAACTGGTGAAACAGTTATCTCTGGTATGGGTGAGTTGCACTTGGATGTCCTTGTTGACCGTATGAAACGTGAATTCAAGGTTGAAGCTAACGTTGGTGCTCCTCAAGTATCTTACCGTGAAACATTCCGCGCTTCTACACAAGCACGTGGATTCTTCAAACGTCAATCTGGTGGTAAAGGTCAGTTTGGTGATGTTTGGATCGAATTTACTCCAAACGAAGAAGGTAAAGGATTCGAGTTCGAAAATGCGATCGTCGGTGGTGTGGTTCCACGTGAATTCATCCCTGCAGTAGAAAAAGGACTTCAAGAATCTATGGCGAACGGTGTTCTTGCTGGTTACCCAATGGTTGACGTGAAAGCTAAGCTTTACGATGGTTCATACCACGATGTCGACTCATCTGAAACTGCCTTCAAGATCGCTGCATCTCTTGCACTTAAAGAAGCTGCTAAGACTGCACAACCAGCTATCCTTGAACCAATGATGCTTGTAACCATCACAGTTCCTGAAGAAAACCTTGGGGATGTTATGGGTCACGTAACTGCTCGTCGTGGACGTGTAGATGGTATGGAAGCACACGGTGCAAGCCAAATCGTTCGTGCATATGTACCACTTGCTGAAATGTTCGGTTACGCTACTGTCCTTCGTTCTGCAACTCAAGGACGTGGTACCTTCATGATGGTATTTGACCACTACGAAGATGTACCAAAATCAGTACAAGAAGAAATCATTAAAAAAGCTAAAGGTGAAGCTTAATTTACCAATGCTTAAAAACTCTTCCCACTTTGGGAAGAGTTTTCTTTGTTCCAAAAGTGAATACAAGTAAAAAGTGCTCTTCCTAGCAAACAAGACTTTGTGAAAAACTTTAATAAAAGAGGTGGTGATCTATGATAAATCTTGCTTTTCGTTGGGAAATAGTTGCTTTTTAATGCAATAAAGTATATAATAGAGACTGTTAAAAGATGTTTGGCGCTTTGTCAAGTTACTCTTTTCACAAAAATTTTTTGATTTTCATAAGGAGGAAATCACGAATGGTAGTTAAAGTTGGTATTAACGGTTTCGGTCGTATCGGACGTCTTGCTTTCCGTCGTATCCAAAACGTAGAAGGTGTTGAAGTTACTCGCATCAACGACCTTACAGATCCAGTTATGCTTGCACACTTGTTGAAATACGATACAACTCAAGGTCGTTTCGACGGTACTGTGGAAGTTAAAGAAGGTGGATTCGAAGTTAACGGTAAATTCGTTAAAGTTTCTGCTGAACGCGATCCAGAACAAATCGACTGGGCTAACGACGGTGTAGAAATCGTTCTTGAAGCAACTGGTTTCTTTGCTACTAAAGCAGCTGCAGAAAAACACTTGCATGCTGGTGGTGCTAAGAAAGTTGTTATCACTGCTCCTGGTGGATCAGATGTTAAAACAGTCGTATTTAACACTAACCACGATATTCTTGATGGTACTGAAACAGTTATCTCAGGTGCTTCATGTACTACAAACTGCTTGGCTCCAATGGCTAAAGCTCTTCAAGATAACTTCGGTGTTGTTGAAGGATTGATGACTACTATCCACGCTTACACTGGTGACCAAATGATCCTTGACGGTCCACACCGTAAAGGTGACCTTCGTCGTGCACGCGCTGGTGCTGCTAACATCGTTCCTAACTCAACTGGTGCTGCTAAAGCAATCGGTTTGGTTATCCCTGAATTGAACGGTAAATTGGACGGAGCTGCACAACGTGTTCCTGTTCCAACTGGATCAGTTACTGAATTGGTAGTTGTTCTTGATAAGAACGTTACTGTTGATGAAGTGAATGCAGCTATGAAAGCAGCTTCAAACGAATCATACGGTTACACTGAAGATCCAATCGTATCTTCAGACGTTGTAGGTATGTCTTATGGATCATTGTTTGACGCAACTCAAACTAAAGTTATTGACGTTGACGGTAAACAATTGGTTAAAGTTGTTTCATGGTATGACAACGAAATGTCTTACACTGCACAACTTGTTCGTACTCTTGAATACTTCGCAAAAATTGCTAAATAATTCATGCGTATGATGAGAGGAGGAAACCTCCTCTTTTTTGTACTTTTTTAGGGCTTTCTCATCATATTATAGGAATTGCCAAAATGGATTGACAGTGCTAAATAGATTAGGGTATCCTATTCTTGATTGGAGATTTCTAATACAACGAAATGAAAGCGATTACAGGTCGTGGAGAAAGGAGCCAATGGAAATCGCTCAAGAAAAAGAAAAAACCATACAAGGAGGTCAAGATGAAGGGTCATCTATTTGAAAAGAAAGAACGATTTAGTATACGAAAATTCAGTGTGGGAGTTTGTTCCGCATTGATTGGGTTAGCATTTTTAGGAACAGGCGCTGTCTCTGCAGATGAGACGGTTTCTACTAGTGAACAACCCTTGGAAACCTCTTCAGTAGCGACTGAAGATGTTAATCATCTAGTGAGAGAAGCTGGCGTCTATACTGCAGATGCGGCACTTCCTACGGCTGATCCTGCAAAACCGGCCACAGAAGCGGTCACTCCAGAGGCTAGTCCTACAAGTACAGAAGCTAGCTCGACGACTACAGATACTCCAGCTGTTTCAGAGACTGAAAAACCGAAAGCTACTGCTGAAAAAGTGGCCGATTTACCAACCAATGAAGAAAAACAATTAAGGCCCAAAGAAGTTAAGTTCGATACCTGGGATGATCTCTTGAAGTGGGAACCAGGAAAACGAGTGGATGACGATATGAACAGAGCAAGCGTTCCACTTGCGAGTCGTTTCCAAGGAAAACAAATTAATGAACAAGCCAACCCTGAAGCGAAGATCCAAGCGCTGTCAAACATGAACTCCAAAGCCAAGGATCATGCGTCTGTCGGCGGGGAAGAGTTTAAGGCCTATGCGTTTGATTACTGGCAATATTTGGATTCCATGGTCTTTTGGGAAGGACTGGTTCCATCAGCAGATGTGATCGATGCTGCCCACCGAAATGGGGTTCCTATTTATGGAACACTCTTTTATAACTGGTCTAGCAGTATCAAGGATCAAGAACATTTTGCAGAAACATTGAAAGAAGATAGTGAAGGCTCTAAAACTTTCCCGATCGCCCGTAAATTAGTTGAACTTGCCAAGTATTATGGCTTTGATGGTTATTTTATCAACCAAGAAACAACCGGAAATATTGTAGAACCATTGGGTCCAAAATTGAGAGATTTTCTTCTTTATACCAAGGAATATGCGAAGAGTCTGAACTATCCGATTAAGTATTCCTGGTATGATGCTATGACCTATGAATATGGCCGTTACCATGAGAATGCGCTGGGAGAATACAACTACAATTTTATGCAGCCAGAAAATGGGGAAAATCCAGTTGATACTTTCTTTGCTAACTTTAACTGGGGCAAATCAGAAGTGGATTATTCCATCAGTACAGCTAAATGGATTCATCGGAATCCTTATGATGTTCTAGCTGGACTCGAACTCCAAAAGGAGGCTCTTATAAGACTAATGTAGACTGGAATGCCATTTTAGATGAACATGGCAAGTTGCGTCTATCTCTTGGGCTTTATGCACCTGATACCATTACAGGGCTAGGAAAGACTGGAGAAGGATACCATACCCATGAAGATCTATTCTGGACAGGTTTCCAAGGAGATCCGACTAAAGGAAAACCAGCAGACCAATCTTGGTACGGTATGTCCAATCTAGTAGTGGACAAAACCCCAATCACTAGTGAAGATTTCAATACTTCCTTCAATACTGGTCACGGAAAACACTGGTTTGTCGATGGCAAGATTTCTAAAGAAGGGAATGGAACTACCGTTCTGTTTCTGGCTACCTTCCGACCTGGCGTTGGTGGGTAGAGCATAGTGAAGATAGTACACCATTAAAAGGTCGCTATGATTTTGATCAAGCCTACAATGGAGGAAATTCTCTAGCCTTTGAAGGAGATTTAAAAGCCAATAGCAGTCAAAATGTCATGCTCTATTCGACCAAGATTCCTGTGACAGAAACGACAAAATTGAGCGTCAGTCATAAAGGTGGGATCGGAGCTGCTGCCTGGGTAGCTGTTGCCACCAAAGAAGACTACTCTGAATACGAATGGAAAGAATTGACACCGAGTGCGGATTGGTCTACTCAAACCTTTGATTTGGGAAGTTTGGCTGGCAAGACCATTTATGCTGTGAAGATGTTCTTTGACCATGATACGGATGTTAAAGACTACAAATTTAATCTCGGCCAATTGTCGATTACGTCAAACCAAGAGAAACCAGCGACTCCAGCAGAAGTATCCGTTCGTGCAAAACGTCTACAAAATGCGCAAGAAGCAGAAGCAGTCCTCAATTTTAAAGGGGTAGCAGATGCGGATTATTATGAAGTCTATGAAAAAGATGGCGATAACTGGCGTCTCTTAACAGGATCTTCTGCGACAACCGTCTATCTACCAAAAGTTAGCCGTTCAGCAAGTGCTGAAGGAACCACTCAGGAACTCAAGGTTGTGGCAGTTGGAAAGAATGGTCAACGTTCAGATGCGGGAACTGTAGCCTTTGATTGGGGCATGACCGTGTCAGATACCAGTCTACCAAAAGCCCTAGCGCCAAACGTGGTTATCGGAGCCAAAGTGATCGGTTCGAGCTTCCCAGATGCGGATGGTAGTGAAGGCATTGAAGGTATGTTAAATGGGACCATTACCAGTCTTTCAGATAAATGGTCTTCTGCTCAATTGAGTGGAACTGTCGATATCCGCTTGACACAACCTCGGACCATTGTTCGTTGGGTCATGGACCATGCCGGTGCTGGTGGGGAATCTGTCGATGATGGCAAGATGAATACCCGTGACTTCGACCTTTACTACAAGGACGAAGCCGGTGAGTGGAAATTGGCCAAGGAAGTTCGTGGCAATAAAGCCCATGTGTCTGACATTACACTTGATCATCCGATCAAGGCTCAAGACTGGCGTCTCCATGTCATTACAGCCGATAACGGCACCCCATGGCAAGCCATCCGGATTTACAACTGGAAGATGTATGAAAGTCTAGATACTGAAACGGTCAACATCCCGATGAAACATGCTGCAGCGCAAAACCTGGGCAATCATTTTGTCCAAGTCGGTTTCAAAGATGTTCCGGCTAATACTACTCTGACTCTTTATGCCGATAAAGAAGCCACTAATCCAATTGCGACCATGACAGCCGATCAAGCTGGAAATCTGATCTTTAAACCGCTCGCTTTTGAATCAACCCCATCTCTTCTCTACTATCGTGCGCAAGAACCTGGTAAAGATATCAGTAATGTTTTGGCGATCGAAGTTCCAAAGAATGATAAAGAAATTGCGGGACTTCAATTTGAAGATGGATTGACCAAGAAGGTCTACTGGAAGGCAATGCCCTTTCCTTGAAAGGGGCGACTCTCCGCGTTCATTATAAAGATGGCCAAGCAGATCAACTGGTCAACCTCACCAACTCAGGTGTAGAGATTCATGGATTTGACAGTAGCAAGCTTGGAGAACAACACCTAGAAGTTTCTTACCTTGGTCAGAAATTGGATAAGACTCTCACTGTTTTTGTGGTCAGTGCAGAGGAAGCAGGTGAAAAGCAGTTGCTGGTCTAGAATTGACCGACAAACCAAAAGTGGAATATATCGTCGGAGAAGCATTGGAGAAAGAAGGCGGACGCTTTACAGTCGTCTTTGAAGATGAAACGACCGAAACGCACGCCTTGACCGATGAAGGTGTTGAAATAACTGGATTTGATGCGAGCAAGGAAGGCCGTCAAACCATCACTATCCATTACAAAGGAGCTAGCACAAGCTTTGATGTCCTCGTCAATCCAAAACCAGCTCTCAACGATGAATACCTCAAGCAAAAATTGGCTGAAGCTGAAGCTGCAAAAGCCAAAGTAGACTTTACTTTTGCCACTCCTGAAGT
The DNA here is from genome assembly GCA_036663675.1 of Streptococcus sp. 2A/TPW/M5. Lineage (GTDB taxonomy): Bacteria > Bacillota > Bacilli > Lactobacillales > Streptococcaceae > Streptococcus. The sequence continues at coordinate 804,941 of JAYXUK010000001.1, forward strand.
TAAAGAAGCTTTGCTAGCTGGAATGGCTGCTTCTGAAAAAGTCTTGAAAGAGCATGATACCAGCACACAAGATCAAGTCAATGAGCAGTTGAACCAATTGACCGCTCTCTTGAAAGCCTTGGATGGTCAAGCTAATCTAACAAAAGAAAAGAAGCTCTCTCTGTCCTAACAACAGAAGCGACTGCTCTATTAGCGAGCAAGCCAAATCACCCTTCTGGTGAAGCTTTGCAGGCACTGGTTGAGAAAAATAAAGAGCTCCTAGCTTCTTCAGAGCTCACTCCTGAAGCGCTTGAAACAGCTAAGACAGGTCTAGAGACCTTGATTGCGCTCCTGAAAGAAGATAAGCCAGCGGTCTTTGTAGACCCTGCGACTGGAGTCGAAGTTCAATTCTCCAACTTAGAGCCAACCGTTGTCAAAGGACTAAAAGTTGCAAAAGTTGAAGCCAATCAGGCAGAAAAAGAAGAGCTGAAGGGTCGAGAAGGAATCGTCTTTGATATCGAAGGCGTGGATGCAAGCGGTCAAGATATCGATACCCACCATCCATCCCTTGTGAAAATTCCTGTGGATAAGGATAAAGAAGTGGAGCAAGTTCTCTTCTTCCCAGAAGGTCAAGCTCCTCAATCCTTGGCCTTTGAGAGAGTCGGAGATGTAGTCATCTTTACAGCACCTCACTTTACTCACTATGCGATTGTCTATAAGCCAGCACAAACGGAAGGACCAGATCAACCGATCCAACCAGATCAACCGGCTAAACCAGATCAGCCTGTTCAACCGGCTCAATCGGCTCAACCAAATCAGCCAGTCCAACCAGCTGTCCCAGTGATTCCAGAACCGGCTAATCCACTGAAGCCTACAGAGTCTTCTCAAGTGGATCAGTTGGCCCCAACGACTTCTACTCAACCGGGTCATCAAGAGGGGATCACAAGGATGTGGTCGATCAAGAGATCCATCAGTTGTTAAGTGCCCACCAAGGGGAACGCACAGCCAACGGTTCAGCAAGAAACAAAAGATGCCAGCAAAGAAGGTCAATCGGAACACTTACCAAATACGGCAAGCCTAGAAGCTTCCTTTGCAGCTGAAGCTGTTCTCCTAGCAGCCTTAGGAGGCTTCCTCTTGGCTGGTAAGAAGAAAGAAGAGTAATTCTTTTACAAGATTCTTTTGTTCACTTAAAAGTCACTCTCAAAAAAACCTCTCTGGTGAAAACCAGAGAGGTTTGATCTTGTATCTAGAAGTGTCGTTCGGATCCTGTGAATTAGAGGGAAAAGCATTGGATTTTTCTACCTCTTTTACAGCTTTTGTGATATAATTATCATGTATTAAAAAAGAAGGAGTCATATCTAATGGCAAAATTGACTGTTAAAGACGTTGACTTGAAAGGGAAAAAGTTCTCGTTCGTGTTGACTTCAACGTTCCTGTAAAAGATGGCGTGATCACTAATGATAACCGTATCACTGCAGCTCTTCCAACTATCAAGTACATCCTTGAACAAGGTGGACGTGCAATCCTCTTCTCTCACCTTGGACGTGTTAAAGAAGAAGCAGATAAAGAAGGTAAATCACTTGCTCCTGTAGCTGCTGACTTGGCTGCAAAATTGGGTCAAGAAGTTCAATTTATCCCAGGTGTTACACGTGGTGCTGAATTGGAAGCAGCTGTTAACGCTCTTGAAGATGGACAAGTTCTCTTGGTTGAAAACACTCGTTTCGAAGATGTTGACGGCAAGAAAGAATCTAAAAACGATCCTGAACTTGGTAAATACTGGGCATCACTTGGAGATGGTATCTTCGTAAACGATGCATTTGGTACAGCTCACCGTGCACACGCATCTAACGTTGGTATCTCAGCAAACGTTGAAAAAGCTGTTGCTGGATTCCTTCTTGAAAACGAAATTGCTTACATTAAAGAAGCAGTTGAAGCTCCAGAACGTCCATTCGTAGCCATCCTTGGTGGTTCAAAAGTTTCAGACAAGATCGGTGTTATCGAAAACTTGCTTGAAAAAGCTGATAAAGTTCTTATCGGTGGTGGGATGACTTACACATTCTACAAAGCACAAGGTATCGAAATCGGTAACTCACTTGTAGAAGAAGACAAATTGGATGTGGCGAAAGCTCTTCTTGAAAAATCAAACGGCAAATTGATCTTGCCAGTTGACTCAAAAGAAGCGAACGCATTTGCTGACTACACTGAAGTGAAAGACACTGAAGGTGAAGCAGTAGATCCAGGATTCCTTGGTCTTGATATCGGTCCTAAATCAATCGCTAAATTCGACCAAGAATTGACTGGTGCGAAAACAGTTGTATGGAACGGACCTATGGGTGTATTTGAAAACCCTGACTTCCAAGCTGGTACAATCGGTGTGATGGACGCTATCGTGAAACAACCAGGCGTTAAATCAATCATCGGTGGTGGTGACTCAGCTGCTGCTGCGATCAACCTTGGCCGTGCAGACAAATTCTCATGGATCTCTACTGGTGGTGGTGCTTCTATGGAACTCCTTGAAGGTAAAGAACTTCCAGGATTGGCTGCTCTTACAGACAAATAATCTAAATAAAATGAAAGAGGCTGGGACAAAAGTCCTAGCCTCTCAATTATTTTTGGATTGTCGAGCAAGACGCAGTGGTTGGGTGGGCTCTACTACGCTGATTTCATCAGCTTTTACAGCCCTACTCAATTGTGCGGAGGTGGGACTACGAAATCGAATTCTAACGAATTACCGATTTCTGTCCCACTCTCTTTTTCTTTCTATTGATAACTGTTCTCTCCTTTCTGAAAATATGGTAGAATAATAGAAATAGAAAGATAGGTGACCATGGATTACTTTAAACGACACAAATTTGATTGGTCCAAATTCCGTTTGGGGATGAGAACCTTTAAAACAGGGATTGCCGTTTTTATTGTACTACTTATTTTTGGAATATTTGGCTGGCGAGGCCTTCAGATCGGGACTTTGACAGCTGTTTTTAGCTTGAGGAAGACTTTGATAAGAGTGTCCACTTCGGGGCTTCGCGTGTCATGGGCAACAGTATCGGAGGTTTTATGCCGTATTGTTCTTCCTTTTAAAAACGCTCTTTCATGGGGCGTATTGGGTGACTCTTATTTTTGTACCCATTGCGACCATGTTAACCATTATGACAAATGTCGCTATGAATAACAAAGCAGGAATTATCGGAGGAGTTTCGGCAATGCTGATCATTACTCTCTCGATTCCTAACGGAGAAACCTTCTTGTATGTTTTTGCCCGAATATTTGAGACCTTTATCGGCGTTTTTGTTGCGATTTTGGTCAATTCGGATGTCGATCGCATTCGAGATTTTCTCAAGAAGTACAAAAAACCTATGTAAGATTATATAACATTTAATCTTGACATAGATTTTTTTCGATATAATAGAATAGAAAGAGGAATGGTATGAAGGAAAAGGAATTACGACGCTCACTGGCTGTCTTCCCGATCGGAAGTGTTATGAAGTTGACCGACTTGACAGCTCGTCAGATTCGTTATTATGAAGATCAAGGGTTAATTTCTCCTGATCGAACAGAAGGCAATCGCCGCATGTATTCATTGGACAATATGGACCGTCTGCTTGAGATCAAAGATTATATTTCAGATGGTTTGAATATTGCGGATATCAAGAAGAGATATGCGGAAAAAGAGCAAGAGCAAACCAAGGTGGTCAGCCAAGAAGCCATTCGTAAGGCTCTTCATCGCGATATTCTTCAGCAAAGTCGCTTCACATCTTCCCCATCGCCATATGGTCAATTTCGTTGATCATTTCATAAGCTTGTAATCTATTTTAAGGAGACAAAATGTCAATTACTGCTGCAGATATTCGCCGAGAAGTAAAAGAAAAAAATGTTACTTTTATTCGCTTGATGTTCTCTGATATTTTGGGAACCATGAAGAACGTCGAAATTCCAGCTACCGATGAGCAACTGGACAAGGTTCTTTCAAACAAAGCCATGTTTGATGGTTCTTCTATCGAAGGATTTGTCCGTATCAACGAATCAGATATGTATCTTTACCCAGATTTGGATACATGGACAGTCTTCCCTTGGGGAGATGAAAATGGTAGCGTAGCTGGCTTGATCTGTGATGTCTATACGACAGAAGGAGAACCATTTGCAGGAGACCCACGTGGCAACTTGAAACGTGCCCTTCGTCATATGGAAGAGCTTGGATTCAAATCCTTTAACCTTGGTCCAGAACCAGAATTCTTCCTCTTCAAGTTGGACGAAAATGGAGACCCAACTCTTGAAGTAAACGACAAAGGTGGCTACTTTGACTTGGCTCCAACAGACCTTGCAGATAACACTCGTCGTGAAATCGTAAATGTCTTGACCAAGATGGGCTTTGAAGTAGAAGCCAGTCACCACGAAGTAGCCGTTGGTCAGCATGAAATCGACTTTAAGTATGACGAAGTGCTCCGCGCTTGTGACAAGATCCAAATCTTTAAACTCGTTGTGAAAACCATTGCTCGTAAACACGGTTTGTATGCAACCTTTATGGCCAAACCAAAATTTGGAATTGCCGGATCAGGTATGCACTGTAATATGTCTCTCTTTGACCAAGATGGCAACAATGCCTTCTTTGATCCAGAAGATCCACGTGGAATGCAATTGTCAGAAACCGCTTATCACTTCTTGGGTGGTTTGATCAAGCATGCCTACAACTTTACAGCAGTGACAAATCCAACTGTCAATTCTTATAAACGTTTGGTTCCTGGATATGAAGCACCCGTTTATATTGCTTGGGCAGGACGCAACCGTTCCCCATTGGTACGTGTGCCAGCATCACGTGGTATGGGAACTCGTTTGGAATTGCGCTCCGTAGACCCAATGGCCAATCCTTATGTAGCCTTGGCAGTCTTGCTTGAAGTCGGCCTTCACGGGATTGAAAATAAAATCGAAGCACCTGCTCCGATCGAAGAAAATATCTATGTGATGACACCGGAAGAACGTAGAGCCGCTGGAATTACAGATCTACCTTCTACCCTTCACAATGCCTTGAAAGCCTTGACTGAAGATGATGTGGTAAAAGCCGCCTTGGGTGAGCACATCTACACCAGCTTCCTTGAAGCCAAACGAATTGAATGGGCAAGCTACGCTACCTTCGTATCACAATGGGAAGTAGACAACTATCTAGATCTTTATTAAGAAACAAGAGTAAAGAGCTTGGGAAATATTCCAAGCTCTTCTTTGCTCTTCAAAATGCAACAATAAAACCAGTTGAAACAGTGGTCTCAACTGGTTGTTTTTTAATTTTCGTCATCTGGTGTGAGAATCATTGGAATAATGATGGGTTCACGTTCCGTGCTTTCGTACAGGAATGGACGAAGAGCATTGACAATCGCACCATTAACGGTTTGGATATTGGCATCTTTGTTCTTCAAGGCGATACGAATGGCATTGAAGAGGATGCGTTGGCTTTCATGGATCAGGTCTCCTGATTCGCGCATGTAGATGAAACCACGGCTCAAGATATCTGGTCCTGCCAGAATCATCTTCGATTTGAAGTCAACAGTCGCAACAGCAAGTACGACACCGTCTTCAGAAAGGTCTCTCCGGTCACGAAGAACAGCAGCTCCGATTTCACCGATGCGATTTCCATCGACATAGATGTCTTGGGCATTAAAGCTTCCTGCGATACGAGCTGAGTTGGCTGTAAGGGCGAGGACATCACCATTACTCATGATGAAGATATTGTCTTTTTCTACTCCGCAATCACGAGCAAGTCCTGCGTGGATCTTCTGCATCCGGTATTCACCATGGACAGGCATGAAGTATTTTGGTTTGATCAAGCGGAGCATGAGTTTTTGTTCTTGTTGCCCCCGTGTCCAGAGGTATGGATGTTGTTGATCTTCCCGTGAATGACATCGACACCCGCTTCAGAAATCGTATTGATCAATTTGTTCACACTGGTTGTATTTCCAGGAATCGGGCTAGAAGAGAAGATAACGGTATCTCCTGGTTGGAGTTGCACTTGGCGGTGCGTTCCGTTGGCAATCCGAGAGAGGGCTGCCATTGGCTCTCCTTGGCTTCCTGTACACATGATCAGGATTTCATTGGCCGCATAGTCTTTGATCTCATTTGGCTCGATAATGGTTCCAGCAGGGACTTTGATGTAACCAAGCTCGATTCCATTGACGATGGCTTTTTCCATGGAGCGTCCAAAGACGACGATCTTGCGACCTGTCTTGACAGCGGCCTCGGCTGCCTGTTGGAGACGGAAGATATTCGAGGCAAAGGAAGCAAAGATGATGCGCCCATGGATGCCTTCGATGATCTTCATGATGGATTGGCCAACCACTTTTTCAGAGTTGGTAAAGGTTGGAATTTCCGCGTTGGTTGAGTCTGAGAGCAGACAGAGAACGCCTTCTTCTCCAAGAGCTGCCATACGATGGAGGTCAGCCGGTTCCCAACGGGCGTGAAGTCAAATTTGAAGTCTCCGGTACAGACAATCTTTCCTTGAGGGTGTGAATCACAATCCCTAAAGGTTCTGGAATAGAGTGAGTGGTACGGAAGAAGGTTGCTTTAAGATTTTTAAATTGAAGCTCAGTGTTTTGGTTGATTTCGTAGAGTTTGGCATCGCGAAGAAGGCCATGCTCTTCTAATTTTCCACGGATCAAGGCAAGTGCTAAAGGTCCAGCATAGATAGGGACATTGGCTTGCTTCAAAGGAAAGGAATCCCACCGATGTGGTCTTCGTGTCCGTGGGTAATGAGGACCGCTTTGACACGATCAATATTGTCAACGATATAAGAGTAATCCGGAATGACATAGTCGATCCCAAGGAGGTCGTCTTCTGGAAATTTGATCCCGGCATCGACAATGATGATTTCATCTTGGTACTCGATCCCGTAGGTATTTTTCCCTATTTCTCCAAGTCCACCAATGGCAAATACACCAACTTCTTCAGGTTTTAAGGTATACGCCATGGATTAGTACTCCGTTAGTTCAAAGGCACCTGACTCTTTCTCGTAAGCAAGGTGTTGCTCAGAAAGTGGTGTGATAAATTCAATGTTGAAATCTGTGTTTGCTTCAACCAATTGACGAGCTTGGATGCGTCCTTCGCGTTCATTTGGTGCATCAATATCGAGATACAGTGCATGCGTCGTTTCACGACGAGGGTTCCGTTCTTTTGTTTTCTGATAAAAAACTTTGTAAATCATGAAGTAATTTTCCTTTCATTATTTCGGTCCACTTGTTAGCTGCGAAGGAGTGTAATCACTAGAGTTTTCGACTCGCAACTAGTGGACCTGATTCGATACAATTAATTATTATTATATCATAAATTCGCCTGTAAGTAAAAGATAGACTGGAAAAGTCAGAGGGGCAAAGACCTGTAGTAGAGAAGCTTATGAGCGGTCTGGTGTATGAAAATCCTGCGCTTTAAGGGAGAGTTTCGCTGGGATTTGAAGGGAATTTGTAGTATAATATAATCCAGTTCAAGAGGAGTAGGAAATGAAATTATTAGCATTTGATACCTCGAGTAAGGCTCTTTCTGTAGCGATTTTAGAAGATGAGACTCTACTTGCAGAAACAACATTAACCATTAAAAAGAATCATAGTATCACCTTGATGCCGGTCATCGATTTTTGATGCAACAAATCGACTTGACACCCAAGGACTTGGACCGCATCGTGGTGGCAGAAGGTCCTGGGAGCTATACTGGACTGCGCATTGCGGTCGCAACGGCAAAGACCTTGGCTCATACCTTAGGAATTGAATTGGTCGGGGTTTCGAGCCTCTTAGCCTTAGTGCCAGATGATCTAGATGGTTTGGTAGTGCCCGTCATGGATGCCCGTCGAAACAACGTTTATGCAGGTTTTTACCAAGATGATCAGCTGGTCACACCAGAAGGGCATTTTCCATTTGAGGAAGTCCTAGAGCGTGCAGCGACGAGTGAGCAGGTCACCTTTGTCGGAGAAATCACTCCCTTTAAGGAGCAGATTGCCTCTAACCTGCCAAGGGCTACTTACTATGAAACCTTGCCAGATGCAGTGAAAATCGGACGTCTCGGCCTCAAAGAAACGCCTGCTAACCTCCATGATTTTGTCCCCAATTATCTCAAACGGGTCGAAGCGGAGGAAAATTGGCTCAAAGACCACACGGAAACAACGACCTCTTACATCAAGCGACTATGATGAAAGGAACAATCAGGAAAGGGAGCGTCCAGGATGCGGTTGCCATTCTCGCTGTGATGGAAGATGTCTATGAAGCGAGTCCCTGGAAGTTGGAGCAGATTGAAGCCGATATAGAGCAGGAATCGATCTCCTATTTTCTAGCTGTGGATGAGGGACAAGTCCTTGGGTTTGTCGCCATTCAAGAGACTCTATATGAAGCAGAGGTCTTGCAGATTGCGGTCAAGCGCGCTTTTCAGGGCCGAGGCCTAGCTCAGCAGTTACTCGCGCAGTTGCCGGATAAAAAGAGATTTTCTTAGAAGTGCGCGTGTCCAATCAACCGGCCCAAGGCCTATACAAAAAATGAATTTTGAAGAAATTGCACGGAGGAAAAACTACTATCACGATCCGATAGAGGATGCCGTGATCATGAAGAGGAACCTGAATGAAAGATAGATATATTTTGGCTTTTGAGACATCGTGTGATGAGACCAGTGTGGCTGTCTTGAAAAATGACGACCAACTCTTGTCCAATGTCATTGCCAGTCAAATCGAAAGTCACAAGCGTTTTGGTGGGGTGGTGCCTGAGGTAGCCTCTCGTCACCATGTGGAAGTCATCACCGCTTGTATTGAAGAAGCCTTAGAAGAAGCCGGCATCACAGAAGCTGATGTCACAGCTGTGGCTGTCACCTACGGTCCAGGCTTGGTCGGGGCTCTGTTAGTCGGCCTAGCAGCCGCCAAGGCCTTTGCTTGGGCGCACGGCCTTCCTTTGATTCCTGTCAATCATATGGCAGGGCACTTGATGGCCGCTCAAAGCGTCGAGCCCTTAGAATTTCCACTTTTGGCCTTGCTGGTGAGTGGAGGACATACAGAACTAGTCTACGTCAGTGAAGCGGGTGATTATAAGATCGTCGGAGAAACCCGTGATGATGCTGTCGGAGAGGCTTATGACAAGGTTGGGCGCGTGATGGGCTTGACCTATCCAGCAGGACGTGAAATTGATCAGCTAGCCCACCAAGGATCTGATGTCTACGATTTCCTCGGGCCATGATCAAGGAAGACAATCTGGAATTCTCTTTTTCAGGACTCAAATCGGCCTTTATCAATCTGCACCATAATGCCGAGCAAAAGGAGAAAGCCTCTCCAATGCAGACCTGTCAGCGAGTTTCCAAGCAGCTGTCTTAGACATTCTCATGGCCAAGACCAAAAAGGCTTTGGAGAAATATCCAGTCAATACTCTAGTCGTCGCTGGTGGGGTCGCAGCCAACCAAGGCCTTCGTGAACGCTTGGCTTCTGAGATCACGGATGTTAAGGTCATCATTCCGCCTCTGCGTCTCTGCGGGGACAATGCAGGGATGATTGCCTATGCCAGTGTCAGCGAATGGAACAAAGAAAACTTCGCAGGCTGGGATCTCAATGCCAAACCAAGCCTAGCCTTTGAAGGAATTGAATAAGAAAAAGGAGCCAATTGGATGTGCGATTCCAATGGCTTTTTGCTGGGATCTCACCAACTAGTAGCGGATTTGCGAGTCGAAAGAAAATTCGGTATGATAGAGGAATAAAAGAATGATGGAATGGGGTTGGTTCCCAGTATAGTTCTATAAAAAGTAGGTGAATGTATTGAAAAAATTTTTAAGTTTGAAACTGGTTTGTCTAGCAATTATTGTAGTCGGTTTAGTATTCTATTTTAAACCTTCAGAGACTAAGAAAAATCCTATCGAAAAGAGACCTAGCTCAACCAAAGTCATCCATGAAGGGAATCTCAAGGATGTTCAGCTATTTGGTGAGAAAAATCAATTTATTTTGAGTAAGGATCTGACCTTGGTTGATGGGAAGTATCTGGTTGGTTTTGACTATGTAAATGGGGATGAAGATATAAAAAGGAGTATATTGGATTCCGATATTACGAGATTGACAATCAATTTAAAGAAACAACCGTAAATGTTTTAGACGAGATTCGAAAGAAAGCACCAAATGCATTTATTAATGATTATCAAATAAACGTTAATAGTGGAGTGAGTGTTGTAGATATGGGATATTATATGTCTCGTAGAGCAATGGAACGTGATATCGGTGATGAGAAAATATTTATTACAAGTTGGATGAACAGAAATACTACAGCACGTATGCCATCCCAGAGGGCAGTGCAGTTAAGGAAAAAATTATAGACTATACAAATTTAATGGAATTAATCGATAAAAATACCGGTTTTGACCTTCAAGCAGGATTTAAATTTCAGAAACAGGCCAAGAATGTAAATACAGATATCAATTTATTTGTAATTTATCCGGAATTCAAAGAGAAAATGTTGAGTGGTGAGTACTGGATTGAACCTAGATTACAGTTGTTAAGTAGTAAGGAATGGTTTGATACTCTTCTTCATTGGTTTGCACCTAAGGGACAGGACACATTACCTGGGGTAAAATTGAAGCTCAGTACTCAATAGATGGTCAAGAACATGAAATTCGTTCTTATGATGAGTTTAAACAATACTACAATGGAAAAGGTGGGGAATTGGCTGAGTAAAGCTTCTTCTGGAAGAACGGGAGTTGAAGGAAGCTGGTTTGGATCAGGTTTGTGGTTGTCTAGGATGTTATCCTGAAAGTATATAGGAAGTAAATAGGATGTTAGAATATAAAGAAACAAGTATTTTCTGTCACCAACTGGTAGAGTACGATGGCAAAAATTTCTGTTAGATGCTAGTACCATGAAGCCCAAGCTCTATTATTGGGGTTGCCAACGGAAGAGATCACTGTTGAGATGATGGAAGTAGATAAAAATGTTACAATTCCAGGCACACCCATCAATACAATAAAAGGGGACAGCAGCCATTATAGTTCAGCCGTTTGTTGGAGTGGTTTATAGACTCTTAAAAATCTATTCAATGAGTATGCTATTAGTCAGCAAATTTTTCTAAAGATAGTCTTATTCATGGTTGCCATGCTTATATCTTTTGTGCTCTTTCGATTTTCCATAGAAAAGGCTCGTAAAAGGTTAAGAATCTATTTCCTACAGTGACTAAGAGATACAGAGTGACTTTCAAGCCGATACCAGAAAGAAAGCAAATTTTTGATGCCCATCTATTAAATGTTGTCTTACTGGCCTGTTTAGCCATGTATTTATTCATCAATAATGGAACAGAAGGGATCTTATTGGTGATGGGTGGTATTCTTACGGCTTTTCTGTTGACCTTTGAATTTGGTAAAGTTCCAGTTCTTTTAGGAGCTAAAACAGGGAATTTAAGTCTTGATAGTGTAGAAGAGATAGACATTGAAAAAAGTAACTAGAATGAAATGGAAAAGAAAAAGGAGTAGAAATCATGAAAAAACAATCGTTTTGTTAGTAGCGCTTCTATCATTAACAGCATGCGCCCAGTCTCGACAGGAATCAAAAGATTCTTCGCCGAGCAAAACGGAGCAGACCTCAAAAGAGTCTTCGGCTGTTAAAAAGAAAAAGGCTTGCAGTTTGTGGTGGGACCACAGTATGAAGGAACAGAATCAAATGTAATTGAACTAGGGAAGAAATTAACCAAGGAACATCCAGAACTTGGAAATCAAGGAAGCCTATCGATCAACTATACTGGCGCAACTTTCTCATCCAACCAACAAGAATATGCCGTTTTTCTATTGATTAACAAAGCTGGATTTCAAATTGATAAGGATTTTGAGTTTTCATTGAGTTGGAAATATGATGGGCAATTCATTTATCAACATCAACGGATTGGCTATAAAATTAGTGACAGTGGAGCATTGCCGGATCGATCTGCTACGATTTTGACCTTGCCAATATCCAGTGAGCAAAAACAAATTGTCGAGAGCATGACACAAGAAGAAAAGATGTCATTAGAGATGTCGGATTTAAAAGTGAATCGGTAGGGGAGAGATAGAAATATATCGATGGCTTATCCATTCTCTCTCATTGGTCCCTTTTCAACTTTTTTCTTGTGTTATAATAGAGGTCAATGATTCAGGAAGGAGTGAGAGTATGGAAAAAGATTTTTGGCAGGGGTGAGGATGCGCTGCCGACAGCTCTAGGCTATATCAGTATTGGCCTGGCTTGCGGTGTGGTGGCGTCTCCCTATCTTTCTCCTTTGGAGATGGCCTTGATGAGTGTCTTGGTCTATGCTGGGGCGGCTCAGTTTGCGATGATCTCTCTGATTGCGGCCCACTCTTCGATCTTGAATATGGCCTTGACCGTGTGTTTGATCAATCTCCGGAATATGTTGATGAGTCTGCATACGTCCTCGGATTTTAAGGATGCGAGTCTCGCTCATACCATTGGGATTGGAAGCCTCTTGACCGATGAGAGTTATGGGGTCTACTTGAGTGAGAAGTTAAAGACGGACACCATTACAGTTCCTTGGATGCATGGGAACAATCTAGTAGGCTATGTGGCCTGGATCAGTGCGACGGTTATCGGAACAGCTCTGGGATCTCTCCTACCAGATCCAAAGGCTTTTGGGCTTGATTTTGCCTTAGTGGCTATGTTTATTGGGATTTTTGCAGCCCAGTTCCAAGGAATGCAACTGACAGAAAAGACCAAGACCATGCTAATGGTGCTCTTAGCAGTAGCAGTGAGTTTCTTTCTCTTACTCTTTTTGTTTCGCAACCACTTGCTGTGCTAGCTGCGACCTTGATCGGCTGTTTTGTGGGGTGGTCTGTGATGCGCGTGAATAGTTCTATCTTCATGGCCATTCTGGCCTCAGCCCTCGTTACCTGGATTCCTCGGATCTTACCCTTCCTCTTAGTTAAATACAAGGGACTGCCGGCTCCTGTGACCCGCTTTCTCAAATACCTGCCCATTTCCATTATCTTTGCCTTGGTTTTATCAAGCTTAGTAGAGGGAAAATGGGAAGTCTCCCGCAGTTCCACTGGTTGGACCTCATGGTGACCATTCCTAGCTTCTTTGTAGCCTTTCGTTACAAAAACCTTATGGGAACCGTTTTGTTTGGAATTGTCTTGATCGCTCTATTACGATTGACATTTTAAATGTAAAAACATGTTACAGAAAAATTACAATTGTTACAAAAACTTGATTTTTGTAACAATTGGAGTATAATGGGATTCAGAAAGATAAAGAGGTGATCTTATGAAAAATCAATCTTCCGTTGGAGTGCTGCTGTTCTGGTGGCTGCTTCACTTGGTCTAGCTCTCGGTGGTTGTGGTGCAAAGGATAAAAAACAGCTTCCTCATCCGCAAAAGCATCTACCAGTAAGGTAGAGAAAAAGCCAAAAGTAATAGCAAAAGAGTGCAGCATCTTCTGATCAGGCAAAAGATACAGCTAGCTCTTCAACTCAAGCCAGTAGCGAAACAGGTACAAAAGGCTCTAGTAAGACCGAGAATGCGTCTGCTACGACGCAAGCTACTGTCCCTGCAGAACTGGTGGGAACCTGGGTAGGATCTAGTCCACAAGCGGATGCGATCAAAATGACCGTCGATGCCAATGGGGATGTAACAACAGTGGTAAGTTTCAAAAATGATAGCGAACCGACTCGGACAGCGACCTATACGGCAAGAGCTGTCCAAGCAACTGGAAATATCTACTATTGGGATGCTGAAGGTCTCGATGGGGCTGATGCCTTGCTCCCTGGGATCACAGGCTTAGGTGTCGCTGATTTCCGACTCGAACCTGGTTTTATCTTAGAAGAAGGACACTATACACCGATTGTTTTCACAACGGCTACCAATACACCATTTGACTACAACAAATACAATGATTTCCGTTTTTCATTAACCAAAGAACAATAAAAGACGAACTCGATGGAAAATCGAGTTCGTTTTTTAGTACTTAGATTAAGCAAGATAGATAACTTTGAACAATAGTACAGCTAAGATAGCAGCAAGAATTGGGGCTACAACTGGTACCCAAGCATACCACCATTTTGAATCACCTTTGTGCTCTCCCAAGATAGACTTTGGAAGGAAGGCGTGGACCAAACGAGGACCAAAGTCACGTGCAGGGTTCAAACCAGGTCCAGTAGGACCTCCAAGTGATGTAACAAGAGCCATAACAAGGAATCCAAGAGCCAAGTGAGCAATTCCTAGGCCTGAAGCATGTGCTTGTGATAAAGCCAATTTTGCTGCTGATGAAGTGGCATCAAAGACGCCTCCTTGTTCAGTAGCAGCTTTTTGAGCAAGACCTGCAACTTCTGCACCAAAGAAATGTTTCGTCAAGCCAAGGGCGCCAAAGAAAAGGACGAATGAGCCTGCAAACTCGTTGATGAAGCCGTTAATTGTAGCAGCTTTACGTGATTCTGGAGTTCCTTTATCTACACTAGAAATGGTTGAGAATGTTCCTAAGATGTTGTTTGGATTTTCAGTTTGGATGTAGTATGGACGGTGAGCTGCAACAACAACCAATTGTCCAAACATAGCTCCAAGAAGTTGGGCAACGATGTATGGTAAAACATTTGCCCATGGGAAGAGTCCGCTAACTGCAAGTCCAAGGGTAAAAGCTGGGTTAATGTGATTTCCTGAAACATTACCAAACATTAAGGCTGGAATCATTACTCCCATCCCATATCCGATCGCAATGACAAGCCAACCACTTTGATGACCTTTTGTTCCTTTTAATTCGACGTTTGCAACTGCACCATTTCCGAGGATAAGTAGCAAAGCCGTTCCAATAAACTCTGAAAAGAGTTTAACACTAAAATCAAAATCCATGATTCTAATAATCTCCTTTATAAATTTTATACCAATCCATTCTATCAAGTAAATACTAACTTGTAAAGAATTTTTAAAAATTTTATTTCAATAGATGAAGAATAAAGTTAGTGAATTTCTATCAGTAATGAAGTTTTCCTGCTACCCAACCGGTACAGAGGGCGGATGTGATATTAAAACCGCCTGTATGGGCATTGATATCCAGGACTTCTCCTGCAAAGTGGAGCCCAGGAACTAGCTTACTTTCTAGGGTTTTAGGATTGATTTCTTTGAGGCTGACGCCGCCCTTGGTTACAAAGGATTTGGCTAGAGACATCTTCCCAGTGACGGGGATAGGCATCTCTTTGATCTTTTGGATGAGCTCTTCTGTCTGAGTAGGAGTGAGTTGCTTGGCTTTTTCAGGGAATCCTTGCACCAAGAAATCAGCTAACCGTTCAGGAAGAAGGGTTTTGAGGCTATTTTTAATGGACTTTTCTCGATGCTCTTCTAGAAAGTCTTTTAACTCTTGAGAAGAGGTAGTCGGAAGGAGGTCCAGAGATAAGATTTCCCACCTTTAACAAAGCTAGACATCCGAAGGGCTGCAGGGCCAGAAAGACCGAAATGCGTAAAGAGCAGGTCATGGGTGATGATGTGTTTGCCGTAGCTGAGGGTCACATCTGTCAGAGAGATCCCTTGGAGGGCCTTGTGTGGGAAGTCTGTTAAAGAGGACTTTCTGCCGCTTCGAGATCGGTGATGGTGTGTTTGAAGTGGCGGGCAATTTCGTGTCCGTAGCCAGTAGAGCCGGTAGAAGGATAGGATTTGCCCTCAGTTGTGACAATCAGCTTGTCAGCTGTCCATGTTTTTTCAGCAGACTTGACGATAAAGACGTCTTCTGGCTTGGTGACGGAGACCACTTCGCAGTTGGTGGCAATGCTAGCACCTAGCTCAAGGATCTTATTTTCTAAGGCTTGAATAATGGTGCGAGATTGATCACTAGCAGGAAAGACCCGGCCATGATCTTCGACTTTCAGCTTGACCCCATTATCGGTGAAAAATTGGATGATATCATGATTATCAAATTGGGAAAACACACTGTAAAGGAAACGGCCATTTCCAGGGATACCGGCCATCAAATCGTCTAAGGTCCCGTTATTCGTGACGTTACAGCGACCTCCTCCGGTACCAGCAAGTTTCTTACCGAGCCTTTTATTTTTTCGATCAGTAGCGTAGGTTGGCCATAGGAGGCGCTGGCAATGGTCGCCATCATACCTGCTGGGCCACCACCGATGACAATGGTGTGAAAGTGAGTCATGTAGATCCTTTCTTGGTAACTTAACCGTTTTTGGTTTCATTGTATCATAAAATGGATGTCATGAATCAAAATAGTAGCTTCAATTTTTGGTAATTTGTTTTATTTTTTAGAAAAAGCTTGCAAATTTTCCGAAAAGGAGTAAACTGATAGGGAATAAGAGGATATTTACTTCTAAGTAGGCAGAAGCGAGGATACGAATCCTTGTTGGAAATGATCCATAAAAGGGAGATGGGGATGAAATTATATGTACAACTGACGATTATTTTCACGATTTCATTAATTGGTGAAATCATTTCTGATGGGTTGCACTTACCAATTCCTGGAAGTATGATCGGACTGTTGATTTTATTTTTATTATTGCAGTTTAAGTTACTACGCATGCGCCATGTAAATATGGTAGGAAATTTTTATTAGCAAACATGACGATTCTGTTTCTTCCCCTGCTGTCGGTATTATGGATAAGTTTCATGTGATTGCACCTTATCTGTTTCCAATCATGTTGATTCTACTTGGAGCCTTGGTCATCAATGTGGCTTTAATTGCAATCGTGGTTAGTTTTATAAAAAATCGTTTTGAGGGTGATTATCCAGAAGGGGACGCAAGCATGGCTAATTTTGCGAGTAATCCTTTATTTGGGATTGTCTTATCTATTTGGGCTTATTTGATTGGGATGTTAATTTTCCGCAGGTATCCCCATCCAATAACAACGCCACTTTTAGTGGCTACAGTAATCGTTATCTTATTCTTAATGATTACAGGAATTTCTTATAAAGATTACTATGTCGGTGGTTCCCTGTTAAATCAGTTGATTGGCCCATCAACAGTCGCCTTGGGGATTCCTCTCTATAAAAGTTTCCATTTGATGAAGCATCATGCACGGAGTATTCTAGTCGGCTCGACATTGGCAGTTGTTGTGAATACCATTTTTACAGCCTTGATCGCGAAAGCATTTGGAATGAAGTACTTTCTAGCCATTTCGCTCTTTCCAAAATCGGTTACGACTGCAATGGCAGTTGGGATTACTGAAAAAATGCAGGGGATTACGACCATCACCCTTGTGGTAGTTGTAGCAACTGGATTATTAACAAGTGTTTTGGGACCTACGATATTGAAGTTGCTCAAGATTAAAGATCCTGTAGCTATTGGTTTAGCTCTTGGTGGAACGGGACATGCTGTAGGAACAGGTACAGCATTTAAGTATGGTCATGTCGCAGGAGCTATGGCAGGATTGGCAATTGGGATTACAGGAATTTTGTATGTATTCATTAGTCCAATCGTGGCTTCGATGATTTTATCCTAATACAATTTATTATTTTTCTGAGAGAGGCTCAAAAGGGTCTCTTTCATTTTGTAGTGAAAGCTAAAAAATCAATCTAGAGTGAAAGAAGCTTTTCATGATTACTATCTAAAGCTTTTCCAAGCGTTTAAAAAATGGTATAATGAACTGTAAATTTCAGAAGTTGGAAGGAATGTAATTGCTATGATGAATATGCAAGACTTAATTTAAGATTCTTAAAGTCTTGTTATTTATCAAAATACTGATTTTAAGCGATTTTGCATTTGATAAAATAAACAATTTATAGATGTATTACATTATATTGGACAGTAAATGGACAGTGACAGAGTGTTTGAAGGAGAGAAAAGAGATGCAGAATTTTGAATTGCATCTCTTTTTAAAATACGAGTTAAGAAGTAAGAGAAAAGTTCAATTCCAAGAGGGATGAGATCAACGTTTGACCTTACTACTTATAATTTTAGCCTTTTGATAAGAATTTAGGCTTTATTTTTTGAAGAAGTTAAAAATCTATTTAGAGAATCATCAACCTCAAGTCCTTTCATTGAGGTTGTGCTACCAAGTCTATCAATTGGATGATAAGTTGTGGATACAACATAAATAAGAGAATGAACTTTCTGTTTTTCACTATCTAAGTATGCGTCGATTAAACAAAGATTGTTAACACTTGGATGATTATCATCATGTTCGCTGGAGATTTTTACTAATTCATATTTTTTATATAAATAGTTTGTAGATGGACCTTCTATACTTATCAAATTATCATTATTTAAAACCGGTAATTTTTCCCTTTTAAAGCTGAATATAATGTGTTTAATGTTATTTCTATAATATCTCTCAATACATATAATGTAAAAAGAAAAATTCTACTATATCCTCATAACCAAGTCTTCCATTAATTTCATTTCTTTTAATTATATTTAAATTTTCAGGTATCTCATTATAACTGCATGAAACTTCATTTTGCTCGAAAATAGCAAATATTTCCAGTATATTATCCTTTTGAATAGTACCCAAAATATTAGGATCAATCTCTTGCGTTTTAGATTCCATTACATTGAATATATAAGATTTTCTAAATTTTTAGTCAATCCAGAAAAATCAATTTCCTCATGATTACTAATATTAATTCTTTTATAGAATTCTGTATCGATATCTAAAAGTTTAGAATATGGATTAAGTGCTTCTTTAATAGAAGTAGGTAAAAAGAAAGTTCATTAACTAGGTTAGTATATATATGTACAAGAAATTCATTTGCTTCTTTACAAATTTCTAGCTCTCTTTGATTTAATTTGGGGCAATTAGAGAAAGGTTTTGAAGTGCTTTCAAATCTACTCTGACTTAATAAAACTCCATAAAAATGATTTTGGTCGTCTCTAGTAGAAGTAAACCAGATTGTTTTATTAAGGTAAAGTGGATCATCTGTTTTAAAATTATTCCACATTTCCCTTACTTTTTTAGAAAGTTCTGATTGTCCTATAGATTTACATAGATTAAATAGTTCCGATTTATAAGTACTCATCTTAACTCCTAGTATTTTCTTGAATGATTCTTTTTATACGTTCCTCTATACATTTTTCAGATAAATTGCTTCGAAGATCTTCAATTGATACAACGTGATTTGTATATATATGTTTTTTTCTTCAATTATATCAAGAATATAGTTTGGTAAATATCTCCTCATAAAATTTAAAAATTTTTCTATGAAATTAATTAATCCGTCTTTATTATTTTTAATAAAAGAATTCCAGTAATCGGTATGATATCTACTCAAAGTTGCTAGTATGTACAATCCTATAACACCTAAAAAAATTGGTTCTATTACAAGTGATTCGTTGATTTCAAGCTGAAAAAGAATTCTCCTAGAAAGGAAGTTTTTATGCTATCGTTCTTACCTAATCTTACGTAAAATATCAATTCATTTTTATAATTCTCTTGATGTGGTAGAAACGATTGTTTATATTTTTTTGACATTTCTATTTTTCTGATGTAATGATACTGAGCGGAATTGAGCTGACATTTATATGCTTCCAGATTATCATTCACTAATTTGATAAGTGGTAATATAGATAATTGCCTATTTTCATTAATATTTATATATTCTCTAAATAGTTCAGGAATTGATGAAAATACATCTTCTAGTTTTATTGTATGTTTTTGTGAAATATTCTGCTTTGATAGTATTTCTAGATATTTGGCAAAACCAGCTCCTTGGTTATTTTTATATCTGCTTCAACATTTAGTAGCGAGTTATTTTCTAAAGTTTGTAAATTTAGAGTTAAACCGTGACCAGAAACATTAATAATTTTTCCCGAAATTAAACAGGATGCCCCAAATAATAAATTAATTGTTCCATAATAAAGCATAAGAGGAGCAGTTTGAATACTCACGACTTTGCTCGCTTCAAAATATTCGAAGGCCTGAGATATAGATCCTGAAATAGTATCTAGAAGTTTTATATCAGGTTCAATATTTCTGTTTTTAAAGTACTTTTTACATATTCTATATAAGAAAAGTTCTTTAAGTTATTCCATATATCGAACTCTGGATTTTCTGAAAAAATGTTTGTGTAAAACTTTCCATGAATATTAGAGTTTCCTTTCATTTGTCTTCATGAGAAGTTAAGGAATATTATCGGGGAGGGCAATTTATAAACTTCATCTTGTTTTACTTTCTGCATAGAAGTTTTTATTTGATATCCACAACTTCACTAAGTATTAGTATATCATGAAAGCAGTTACATTTCCAACTAATAAAATATCTCTTCTCATTAGGAGAAAGCTTTATGCTAATCAAACGTTTCAATTTATTTAGAGGTTATATAGTATGGATTTCCGAAAATACTTCTTTTTTAAAATTTTATCAATGTCTGTTATATCAGACATTTATTGGAATTTCTATTATAACAGACATTGACACAATTTTGTAATATCATTTTGGTAAAATAATATTACAAAAGGAGGCGAAGGATATGAAAAAATTTATAAGTGTTTTGCTACTTTCAATAATGGCAGTGGTGTTAATTGCATGTTCTAATAGCAATCAACAGTCCTTGGATGGAGAATATTATTGGGTATCAAGTGAAAGAAACGAGCTGGCATTCACTATAAAAGGTGATAAAGGTTCCAATGAACATGGAGAAGCCGATAACTTTAAGATTGATAAACAAAAGAAAACCATTGAGTTAACTGGACAAGATATTGCAAAAAGGACAGAAGGATATTCGTTTAAAGATGGGGTCTTTTCTGTTGATATTAGTGGAATGAAACACGACTACTACTTAAAGGGTAGCAGTGCCTATAAGAAAGCTCTCAAAGAATTTGGTTACAAATGACATCATATACACCTATTTTACCGAATAGGTGTATTTTAGAGTATTATAGATGATTTTTCTATTTTGGACTTATCTATTTGTACCAACTGGTTTATATTTCTTACCAAATAATTAAATCAAAAAATTATATAGTACTTTATTCTATAATTGATCCATGAATAATTTAAAAGAAGAAAATATTAGAAGAGCTTTCTGGGGAGAAGCACAACGTGTAGCCTTGGCAAAGATCATTTTAAAAGATCCTCCTCTAATTTTGGCAGATGAATTAACTGCCGCTCTTGATCCTGAGACCTCACAGGAGATTATGGACTTGCTCCTAACATTAAAAAATAAGGAACGTCTGATCATTATTGCAACACATAATCCAACCATTTGGATACAAGCTGATCAAGTGGTAAGCCTAAAAATTAGTCAATGAAGAATAGGGTAATAGCACAGATTTTCATTCTACTACATATTAATTTTTATAACAAAACACCCCAAAAGATAGATTATAACATCTATCTTTTGGGGTGCAGTTTATTATTAATTTGACCCTAAATCTTTTTCTACGATTCTTAATCCGATTGGAAAATCATCTTTTCCCAATTTTAATTTCTGTTTCTCAATCAACTTAGCATCCTTGAGACTATATTGTAATAAATGTCTACCAGTAGCTAGATACAACATATTTTCATTTGAAATTGTAAGAGAATTTATTTCCTCTGGTGTTTCACCTGAATTGTCATCCAACACAATCGCTTTTATAGTTTCATTTTGTAAATCAAGAACAGATAAAATATTCTTTCCTTCTACCTCGTGCTTGACGACAAGGTAATGATTATCTGGACTTGGATAAAGCATATTAGGATAAGGATTGGGTAAGGTAAATAATTTCCTTTCTCCAGTGTGCAAATCGACTGACAACAATTGGTTTCCTGCCACCTTCTCAAAAGTTTCTGTATCACGAATTGCAGAGATACTTACGAATGCCCTATCTTTGACAATTGCCAAGCCTTCTAACATTTCAACCTTTTTACCATCTGAAGTTAATCGAATTCTATCTTTTTCTTTCCAATGCTCTTTTTCATTTAGTACTATTAAATCTGAATCCAACACGCCTTCTGGACGATTTCGTTTTGGATCTTGATAAGCAATCTCAGCATATACGTTAGAATTATTTGCAACAATCTGACTCGAAATTGCTGTCATTTGGTTAAATTTTTTCTGAAAAACTTGCTTTCCATTAAGAGAAAAGACTGTTAATATTCCTGAGTTTGCATCTGTTTGAGCAGTATAAAAGTAATTAGAAGAGATACCTGATCCCATCATTGCATAATTCTTAGTATGATTTTTCCTCATCTCACCTTTAGAAAAATCAATTGAAATGATATTTTGATGATCTATTGGTGCAAAATCATCACCTTCAGTTACGATCATCTTATCACCACTGTTTAAACACGAAAACCAGAGATTAACATACGTTGCTACATCAATTTTTTCTACTCGATGTAACTCAAGTTTATTCTCTTTCTTAGTATATGATTGAATACTTTTGAGGTGACCAAGTAAAGATTCGATTCTGGATCAACTTGAAACATTGGTGTTTGGACCTTAGAACAAGAAAGCAAAAGGAAGAATAGAAATAAAATCCCAAAAGATAAGAGCGTTTCATATATCATTCCTACTATCTATTTCTGTATACAATAGTTGTCTTAGAATTTTTAACAAATTCACCCGGATGAATTGCAATTGCTGAGCCAATATCATTATCACTTTTATTCAAATCGATTCCTGATGTGTAGTAATACGCAGCCCATACAAGTTGAGAACAATAAAAACTATTTGTTTGTCGAGCATTCCAAAAATTTAAATTATAGGGTTTTCCTACCTGCTCACCTGCCCAATGACCGGCATTCCAATCTTGTTGAATAGTTGTTGTCTTTACTCCTACTTGCCAAACAGTTCCTTGAGTCCACTTTCCTTTTCTTAATCTTACAGGACTATTACTATTAGCTGCCTCTGCAACAGAGTAATTTTTTGTGGCGCAATTATTCCAGCATGCCAAGTATTAAAGGGGCCTAACCCAAAACCTTGATCTGTTACACAAATTAGACCGTCTCGCCAGCTCCACGAACCAACACTTGTCCGTTCCATTGTTTTTAAATCACCTAATACAGGAGCATTTAGACCGTACTCTTTATATTCTATTTCTTTATTTGGAATATCATTTAGAATACTTTGTTTTATATCGCTACTTTCGGTATTACTAATTGTATCTACATTCACAATTTTTATATTTTGAAAACTAAGAATGAATACAATCGACATTATGATTATTCTTGTAAATTTTCTCATTTTTTTCACCTAATGAAGCATAATCTTTTAACTGATTAGCGGAATACATAATTCATCTTTTCTAATTCACGAATTTAATTTTGATACAATCTTAATATTATATTATCAACTCTTATTTCTTGAAATTTAAATCACCTCTATCCATTTCACGACTTAATTTTTTCACCAAGCATAATTTTTCTCACCACAGGTAGCCATGGCTGCTAACAGCTCCTCTGGTGTCAGTTTCTTCAACCCTCCATAGGTTGGATCCTGTACATGTGTATCGGGATCCAGATAATAGATTGCTGAGATGTCCTTACCATCTGCTGTCAATTCATAGCCAACTCCAACAACATTATGTTCCCCACTTTTTCCAGGATAGATTTGAGCTACATTAAAGGTGTAATAGAGAGGATACCCATCATCAATATCTTTGCGAACACGTTCTTTAAAGAGCCGGATATCTTCAGAACCTGGACGAGCATCTGTTACAGTAACCAGTCGATAACCTGCTTGGTTTCCACTTGGTTCTGGATAGCCAAATAAATTCTGATTCAAGACGCGAATGGCATCTCGATTATGCGTCCCATAGGGATTATAAGTCCCCATTTCCTTAGCCAATTGGTGTTGAGAAACGCTAACCCCTCGACTAGCCAGCATCATATGGACTGTCGCTGGAGCACAGAAATACCATTCTTCTTGAAGTTTTAAAGAAATAGGCAATAGTTTTCGGATCCCTTGATTCTCTTGGGACGATGTTCCTTGCTTGAGTGATTGAGAAGGTTGCGTATTCTCTTGCGATGAAGCTTGTTCCTGTTTTGAAGATGGCAAGGTTTCCTGACTACCGGCTTCCGTTCTGCCTTCCTTGATTTTTAATCGCTCTACTACTTCTGCTGGCATTGGTGGATTAGGTTCTGTACGCTCCTTCGTTTTTTCACTAACTGTTTTTGATGAAGAGGATGTGACCTTACGAGTGCTAGAAGGACTTGTTTGGCTTCTTTTTGTGTCTCTGTACAGCCAGATAAACCAAGCAAAGCTAGAAATAAAAGAAATAAATGAACTTTTCTCATGATTTTTCTCCTTTCTACCATTCCTGATAGCGCATTACGGAGTTTTCATTTCGGTAGATTTCACCTTTTGGAATCTCACTATCCTTCTTTTGAATTGAATCCATAGAATCCCTTTGTCCGACAGTAAAATGGGGCCATGATCATATAAATAATGAATCCGATGCCTTAAATCCCACAAATAATATTGAGATTTAACACGCTCCTCACTTCTTCTTTCTCCCATATATGTGAGATAAATATTGCGATATATGGAGGTTTCTGCCTGTGAAGTAGAAAATATCTTTTTATGGTTTTTATTTTCGAAGGTAAACGAAGCATCTTTATTATTTGCAACCAAGTAAAGGAGATTGTGTCCGTTCGTCAATAAATCGACATAATAGCGTTGATCATCCTTTGTTTGATCTATAACTTTTTCTGCCCATCATTTAAGGAGTAGGCTACAATTTTTGTAGTTAAAGCTGTATTATCAATTTGTACATAATACAAGTGATCTTTAAAGACAGTCGGAAAACCGCTATTTTCTGATTCAATCGTCTGATGAGTCCCTGTTTCAAGGTCAAATTCTTCAATTTGATATAGGCTATCGCCTACTTCATAATTTATAAAAAGTTTCTGATTGGATCGAGCTACTTGAGTAACTGGAACCGTTCCAATAGGTCTCCTATCGATCAGTGTCGTTAAAGATTTGTCTTTTATCTTCCAAAGATAGTAGATCCCTGTCTGATTGAGTTGATCATACTCTTCAAAAACAACAATATCATGATCTACATAGCTAACAGCTACATGAGTCAGATTGGATGTCCTTTCAACATCTTTTATCTTTTGAAAGTCCTTGGTATGTAAATTCATACTGGCAAGATAATTCTGATCTTCGTGTCCTTGGTCAACAGCCTCGCCATAAGCAATCCCATCATTTGACAGCGCGGTAGGTGTAAAGAGTTTCCCATCTGGATAAGGGATAGAAATAGAATTTTTTAATAAATCTTCTGCCTTTCTTTCCTCGAATCCTATTTTCCTAGACACATTGGTACTACCGGAAGGAGATTTTTTTGTGGTCCTACAAGAGTGCAGGCTGATAAGAGAATGATAATACCAAGGATGATAAAAGTTAAAAATTTTTGTTTGACAAGATCTTTTTCTTCATCAGCCTATACCTCCTGACTTATGATCTACCAAGCATATCCACGACCACCCGTAGCATAACTCATATCTTTAATAGAAACACGCTGATTCATACGAAAACCATTATATCTTCCATATCCTGGATCAACATATGTCACAGTATTTCCATAATCAAAGTAATCCGCAACAATACCATAATGATAAAGTGTTGTACCAATATTATGACCTGCTAAGTAGCAATCACTGGGGCTTTCCATGGTATTAACCATGACAGGGTTTCCATAGCTAATAGCATGAGTAATATGATCTTTTATTGTATTTATATCTGAATACTTATGCCAAACCCAGTTGAATTTATATCGACTTCCTTTCATGACGGTATTTAATGCATTTGATACATTATTCCCCGCGTTTGTCCCATTTGCGGTAGTACCCAGTAGTGTCGCCATTTGTTGTTGTGAACGTGGCCGTCCTAAAGACGTCACAATCATAGAGGCTGAAGCAGGTCCACAATAATAGTCATTAATTTGAGTTTGAAATTTTATATGCAATTCTTTTGTCGCGGTCTTGGAGCTCGTTCAGAATATTTTGGTGCCTCATTTGGCTGAGTATTTAAATCGACTCCTCCATCAATAATACCTGTATCTGATGCAATAGACTCGGTTTTTGTTGATGCGGCTACATTACCTGCTAATAAAATGCAACTTAGTACAGTTGTGAATGTACCTAATATTTTAGAACATTTGAACATTTTTCATCATCCTTTCCAAACTAGATCAAGTTTTTTCTTTTTGAAACCATCATATTTATTATATAGCTCAATGGAATCACTTTTCCTTTCTATAGCATTACTTCATTACCTATTTATCTACAATAAAAGATAACGAACGATTTTAAAATTGAAATCTATTTTTTCTTTCTAGAATAATAATACACAAAATAAAAAAGCAAATGTCAAATTGTCTCTAATATACACATTTTATGTTTAGATAAATGAGCTCAAAATATTTTCCCCAGTATTTAGTGGTTCAAACTATGTTATCAAAGTCTTCTGAACGGAAATATCTTTATTCGATAATTGAAAATTATTGTATTTCATATTAAAAACCCAAAATGTTAGATGAATTCTAACATTTTGGGTGCAATTTAAAATTATTATTTATTAAATTAAATGATCATTCTTTCTATTGCTTAACTAGCTGATCTAATGGGATAATGTATAGATTTCTATCCCTTACCCAATATCCATCGAGCATGCACAGAATAACATGTTGATTATATCTTCAAACTGTTTTATGACTAAATCCATTTAGAAACTCATTCCTTGAAAAAACGATTCACATCGGACTGACATGCTTCCAACAGTGTTTTTTCATCCGTTAATTCGAGTAGCTGCAATCCTTCATCGACCAACTTTTTATCCGTTAAACAAATTCCAAGTGTCACTTTAGCATTTCCTAGAAAATCATATCGCTTACTTTTTTGGGCCGTATCTAACAATAGATAACTGATACTAGTACACTTCTCCATCAAACCATTCCACAGAAAAATACTAGCTAAATTAGAGAGTAATTTATACTTGGTGGGAAGAATCTCTGTATAATCAGAGTAATCGTTCAGTCTATCTATCACTTCATCACAGATAGAAATCACTGTTTCTAGTGGAAGTGTAAATAAAATAACGACAATTAATTTAAGGTCACTATGATACCAGACATCCTGATTTTTGATTTCGTCCCAAGCTTCCGTGGCCATCATTCTTACCTTTTCATTTGGACCAGATTCTCGTAAACAAAGAATGACCTCTACTCTCTTTAGTATATTTGACACAGGAATATCATTAGGATGCTTTCTTAAATAAGCTACACTCTTATTCTTCAGTTCCAATAATTTATCATTTGATTGGTAGGCATTGTTATCTTCTGCCAATAAGATAATTTCTTCTCTATCGGAGTGGTGGTAAGAATGGCATATATATCGAAATTCTTCGAAATCTAGGCCAACTTGCTTTAGAAGATGCTCCATCGACTCAAAACTCGGTACCACTTGGTTCGATTCAATACGCGATAAGTGCGCTCTTGAAATGTAACCCTGACAAACTTCCTCCTGGCTAATATGTTTTGATTTCCGTATTTTTTATAGATCGTACCGTAATCCCAACGCATAACAACTCCACCTCTAATTATGTGTATATATGTGACATTTTTACATTTCGATATGTGTTTAGTATATCATATATATTAAAGAAAGGGGTGAAAAACATGAAAAAAATCACTATTTATTTATTTTTTGTAGCATCACTCCCACTCTTCAACTTGTTAGACATTTGGAGATGGTGGGGATTCCATTAATAGAAATGAGATTAGAATTGTAAGATAATATATAATTTTAGCATAAATATTTTTGATAGCCCTTATGTATAAATTGTTGAGAATTTCATGGATAGTAATATGAAAGGAGGTCCCAGATTAAGTAATCTAAAACAAATAAGTTATAAAATTATAAATATAGGTTTAGGAGGTATTTAATAATGAAATTTTATAAGATATTTTTAACTTCTTTAACTATTGTTATTAGTTGTTGTTTAATTTGTCCGGTTTTTGCAGATTGGGTTTCTGGTGGTGTATGGAGTTATGGTGCTAATCACGATCCAAATAACTGGGGTGCATTTTCAAATTATTTCCATGATTACAAATATCACTGGTCAAGCGTAAGTCGTGCAAGAGATAGTAAATCATCATATGCTTATGCTCCTTCTCATCAGACCTCAAGAGCTTTTATAAATACAAATTTTGGTGAAACAGCATATTTTAATTACGGATTTTAAAAAATTCATAGCTCATAGAAAAGATTATATTACTATCCATGAAAGTTTTAGAAAGTGAGTAAAGTATGAAGCGCTTCTTTGTCATCCTTTCAAATATCTTTATAACAAGTTTTCTACTTTGGATTTGTTTTTCAACCTCAAATCTGGTTATTCACAATAGTTTTCCAGCTATTGGTATTCTTTCCCAGAACAAAGAGATATCAAAAGATCAGGTAAAATACAGTTTAGATCAATTAGCAAATGAAACAGACAGTGTGATTGGTCAACAAATTGAAAAAATAGATGATAAAGGTAAGGTTCATTTTTCCTATGCAATATATGGATCGGGCCATATCCCAAATGGCCTTGTTAAAGCTAGTAAAGAAGATTTTTACAATAGTAGCTTATTTGTCAATTATTATATTTTATCTGGAAATCTCACTCTAGATAGATTAAATCATGAACTTCAATCATTGGGTTTCACACAAACAATTGTTTCATATCCAAGTATTTTTCTTAGCTTATTTACGTTTATGGGAAATGGTACTCAATTACTCGTTTTGGTCATTTTTCTACTAACTTTTATAGCCTTAATGATTATTCAAAAAACCAAGGAAATGCGAACAGTTGGGATTCGATATATTTCTGGATTGCACCTAACTCAGATTTTTGGAAACTCAATTATTAGTGATTGTGGAGATTTACTTTTAGGGGTAATTACAGGGATTTTTCTTGGAATCTGTGGTGTAAGTCTATTCCATATCACACCATTTTCTATTCCAGTTATTTTTTCAGCTAACATAACTTATAATTTGTTACTTTTGTTACTTTCTATACTCTTTAGCTTTCTTTATGTTTTAAGTATTAAAGCGGTACATTTGGTTTCTTTGCTCAAAGGAAAGTTACCTTTGAAACAGATTAGGGGTATTCTTTACTTGGGGCAATTGGTCGCTTTTCTTTTAATAGTACTTACCATTCATAGAACAAGTATCTATTCAACTATTTGGCAATTGCATCAGTCTGGAGATACAGCATGGTCAAATCAAAAGATTGGGTATTGCTTTCAACAAATAGGGAGTTTGGGGCAGAGATTGGAAATCAGGATAATAGAAAAATGTTGGAAGAACAATGGAAAAACTTCATAGAAACTGGCATTCAGAATGGAGGAATGCTTGTTCAGCATCCATTTGCATCATTCGATCTAAAAGGTCTGTCTTCACATCCCTTAACGGGAGAAAAATGTCGATAAATGACTACAATCCGTATGCTAATAGCTTATATGTGACTCCTAATTATCTAGATGTTCAGAATGTAGAATTAAATGAAGAAGATAAGAAGAACATTAATAGCCTTGGAGAAGGAGAATTTGGACTACTATTGCCTGAAAAATTAAAAGATCAAGAAGATAAATTGCGTCAAATTTATGAAGATTTCCTAGCGATTCGAAACGATAAGGGAAATAAAATTCAACAGGCTATGAAAGCTCGTGTTTTCTATATTTCAAACAATAAGAAGCGTTTCGTATATAATTCTACACCAATCTCATATCAACAATTTCTAAGTGATCCTATACTTATTGTCCTTAAACCAAGCTCTTTTGGAAAAAATCATAATGCTTTCTTCACTTATCCATCTGATTATCTGTATTTTAAAGGTTTGGATGCCACTAAAAACTAGTTGAACAAGGTGGAATAAAGAGATATATCAGTCAGTATGATCTTGCCTATTATGTTTATCGTGGTATGAGTCACAACATTCAAGTTGAAATATTGACAATCATTGCTGGTGGTTTTCTCGGTATTGCTACCTCAATTCTACTCTTTAATACAATGACAATCCTCTACTTTGAAGAATTTCGTAAAACTATTCTTATTAAGAAAATATCAGGATTAAATTTTTTTGAGTTACACCAGAAATTTTTTATCTGGCAAATAGTTATCTTCATTTTGGGAGGGGCTATTGGTCTTTTGCTAACAAATAAACTTTGGGTAGTCTTTCTAACCTCTTGCGTCTTTGGTTTGAATTCTATTTTAATACTAATGCATCGTTCTCGTAAGGAAGATAGGATGGCTAGTATTATATTGAAAGGAGCATAGAAATGATTAAAATCCATCAACTAACAAAAACCTTTGGGGACCGGACGGTATTTAGTGATTTGAACTTAAATTTTGATGCAGGTAAAGTCTATGCTCTTATCGGAAATAGTGGTTGTGGCAAAACAACCTTACTAAATATGGTAGCCAAGCTAGAACCTTATGATCAGGGAAGTATTCAATATAAAGGAAAAGATTTACGAAAGATTAAACCAACAAACTATTTCAGAAATGAACTCGGTTATCTCTTCCAGAATTTTGGACTTATAGATAATAAAACTGTTTCAGAAAATTTAGATTTGGGATTAATTGGTCATAAATTAGACAAACAAAAAAGAGAGAGACTAAAGAAGAAGTATTAGATAGAGTAGGACTATCTTATATTCAACTAGATCAAAAAGTATATGAGCTTTCTGGAGGAGAAGCACAACGTGTAGCCTTAGCAAAGATCATTTTAAAAGATCCTCCTCTAATTTTGGCAGATGAATTAACTGCCGCTCTTGATCCTGAGACCTCACAGGAGATTATGGACTTACTCCTAACATTAAAAAATAAGGAACGTCTGATCATTATTGCAACACATAATCCAACCATTTGGAAACAAGCTGATCAAGTGGTAAGCCTAAAAATTAGTCAATGAAGAATAGGGTAATAGCACAGATTTTCATTACGTTACATATTCATTTCCTGACAAAACATCCCGAAAGTTAAGTGCACCCAAATAGTTAGATTAATAATTTATCCAAAGGATTTAGTTCTGTATTGCACAGGACTGAGTCCTTTTCTACTATTTGTATAGAAGTGTATACATTTTTAATCTATAGTCGTAGAGATTTAGTAAAACTACAGCGCAAACTTCCTCTTGACTAATATGTTTTGATTTCCGTATTTTTTATAGATCGTACTGTAATCCCAACGCATAACAGCTCCACCTCTAATTATGTGTATATATGTGACATTTTTACATTTCGATATATGTTTAGTATATCATATATATTAAAGAAAGATGTGATAAACGTGAAAAAATCACTATTTATTCTTTATAGCACCACTCCCACTCTTCAACTTGTTAGATATTTGGCGATGGTGGGGATTCCATTCATTGAAGGGATGTGTCCATAGATGAATAAAAGAAGCTTCAAAAAATGTTTCTAATATTTATTTTAGGTATCATTGTAGGTCTATTCTTAATCCCATTACTTAGACCACCTATAGTTGATTGGCTAAAAACTATATGTGGTTAATAGTAACGATAACCTTATTTAACAAAAAGTTTTCCCTTACCAACAGTTTATTCAGAAGAATAAACAATTTGAGATTCGAGTGCAATCACAAAAAAGTCCAATGGTCTTGATGTTGGGAAGGCTGATTAATTTCGTATTACTTTAAAATTCAACTATTTAGAGAAAGGTATTCTGATGAGAGCTTGTAACAATACCAGATAGATATAAGAATGGAGATGTTTGATAAAATGCTTTCATAGCTAATCAACTGTTGAAAATTATGAGTTACAAAATCTAAAGTATTTAAGATTGGTTTATAAAATTAGGTCTCTGTCTGTAGAAAGGAACGTGCAGTTAGAAAGGAGGAAAAAATAGGATACTATAATTCAGACTGAGATTCCTAATTAAAATGTGTAGTTGCATTTCGCTCATTTTCATAATATTTCATTCAGAGGAGTAATAATATGTTAAAAATTAGAACAGTAGTTGCATCATCCCTTGCCGTTTTGGCATTTAGTTTGGCTTCTCCTGTTTTGGCAATTTCTCTCCGTGGTGGCGAGTGGACTTATGGAGGCCATCATGATCCAATTAATTGGGGAGCATTTTCGAATTATTATCATGGTTCACGGTTTCACTGGGCCTATGTTGGAAGTATTCGACGTGACAATCAAAAACTAGTTTATGCAGGAGCACGTGGTGAGGCCTATGCGTTTGTTAATACATATTTTGGGGAGCAAGTTACATTTGATGCGGGATGGTAAAGAATAATTGAAGAAGATTCTTTTATCAATAGTTTAGTAAGCTTGTTAGTTTATAGGGGCAGGGTATTTCTGCCCTCTATTTTAGAATAAGGAATGCACTATGAAAAAATTATTTATACTCATATCCAACCTGCTTGCTAGTTTGTTCTTTGTTTGGGTATTTACCATTTGGACTGATACATATGTCTCCCATTATTACCCCAACGTTGTTGTACGTGATTCTTCCCCTGAAACAACTTTACAGCATGTTGCTACACGCTTGGAAAAACTAGCAAAAGAAACGGATAGCTTTATTGCGATTCAACACCAAGATATTAACTCAGAAGGTACTACAGTTTTTTCTTATACGACCTTTGGGGACGGAAAGTTGCCTGATGGGCTTCAGGAAAAAATCTAGAAGATGCTCAAAGTAGTAGTGTTGAAACAAAATGTTGTAATATCTTTTTAACTATGATAGGCTGGAAAGCTTTTAAACAAAGCACTTTAGGTATTTTCCTAGAGTGCTTTGTTTCTTTACTACCCTTTTAGTTACCTATGACTAATTTTTGTATAGTAAGAGGGTGTACCTTTTCAGGTTCACCCTGTATTTTACTGTATTTATAAATTGCTGATTGCCGTTTCAAATATTGAGACGGCTTTTTTGCGCCTTCTTTTGTAGCGTGGACGTATGTATTTAATGTCATTGTTATATTAGAGTGGCCTAGTCTATATTGCAGATCTTTAGCCTCTATTCCAGCGTAAAGCATAATAGTAGCATGGGTATGACGGAAACCATGAAAACTTATGTCGGGTACCCCAGCGCTCTTAAAATGCCCCTGGAGTCTCTTTCTCAATAAGCATGCGTAAGCGTATTTGGTAGTAAATGGTGTAAACACTATATTTTTAGATGTTCCCAGTTTCCACCATTCCAATTGTTGGCGCTTTTGTACTGCTTTAAAAGTGAGATAGTCGCTGGATCTATTTCAATATCTCTTAGCCCAGCTTTTGATTTAGGGGTATTTGTTTCTTGATATCTGTTCAAAGTTTTAGATATACTGATCGTACCTGTTTTTAGGTTTATATCAGACCATTCAAGGGCTAGAGCTTCCCAATACGGCAACCAGTGGCCAGCAAAGTTTTGTAAAGAACGTAATCAAAAAGATTTTCATATAAAGTTAGATCCAAACTATCAAGATAGGCTAGAAATTGCTTTAATTCTTGATTGCTAAAAATCTAATCTTTTGATCTTTTGCTTGTTGCTTGCGTGGAATAATAACATCACGGGCTGGATTGTGCTGGATCACTTGCATAGTTACTCCGTATTGGAGTATACGGCGGTTAATATTGTTTAGAAAGCTATAATTTGCGTATGCTCCCTTTTCCCCTTATTCGCTCTATCGGCCCATTTATTGACTTGTTGTTGAATAATAGGGGTAGTTAGGCTATTTAGTTTATAATCGCCAAAAACGGGCAAAATATGAAGCCTTACAATACCCTCCATAGATTGTTGGGAGTTTGGTTTGATTGTGTTTTTATAACTCTCCCACCATAGAGCAACTAACTCTCTATAAGTAGTGATCGTTGGTTTATTTTTAGCACAATATCCATTGTTTGCAAAGGTATTAATAGCTTCCCTAGCCTTGATTTTGACGGCCGTTTTAGTATTAGCCGTAACAGTGGTACGGGCCTTTTTCCCCGTCATCTGATCCACACCTAAATAAACACTAGCACGGTAAACAGTTTGGCCATTCTTTTTACTACGGTTTTGATATTCATTTTTCTTTCCTTTCCATCAACAGGCAAGCGGATAGGTGAGAAAAGAAAATTAATAAATGTGACAACGTTGTCACATATCAAGGTAAATAAATGCGACCATGTGGTCGTATTGCTAATCTTGGACTTTCTAAATTCTGTGACGTCCCACAATTTCAAATTACTCAACGTTGGGTAATTTGGAATTGTTCAACGTTGAACGATTTTGGATTATGTTGCAACGTTGCAACATTTCGAAACGTTTCGAAATTTGATAAACGACAACGTTGTCGCTTTTAGATTAATAAAAATGATCATGTGGTCATGATTATTAAAGTAGCATTTCATATTTCCCAACGTTGGGTAATTTTAAAATAGGGTAAGTTGCTTTTCAAAAAGTCGAAACGTTACGACTTTTTGAAATTATCTACTATATCAGATAGCAACTTTAACTTACTATTTGTAGTTTTTTATCTTTTACAAAATGAGTTATGTTTTCTATATAAAAATATCTTTTATTATTTTCTGAAGAAGCGTCCACAAGTCCTTGGGGGTAATATCTTGGGAACCGTCTTCATCACTAGGGAAATGTTCTGGATTTTGCTGAGCCAAGTCGTACATAGATTTATGTGGTTCATCTTCAAAACCTAATAAATAATTTAAACTTACATCAAAATATTCGGCTAACTGTTGCCCTCTATCTGCTTTGAATTGACTTTCACCATTTTCCCAACTTTGCAGAGTACGTAAAGGAATATTGTGTTCTTTAGAGAATTCCTTCTGTGAAATTCCTTTCTTTTTGCGTAATTCTTTCAATCTATTCATAGTAAACACCTTTCAAAAACATTATAACACAAAAAATATTTAAATAGACGCAAAAAATTGCATTTATTTTTTAAAAAGTATTGACAACGCAAAAAATGCGTGTATAATTCAAGATGTACCGCAGGAAGTTGCGTGCAAATTAGTAAACACCATAAAAATAATATAAAGGAGGTAAAGCATGAGAAATAACATGCGCTTATTATTAGCAAAGCAACGGAAGAAAACTTCTGACGTTGCAGAAGCTACAGGGATATCAAAAAGTACACTAACGGCATTATACTATGAACGTGCAAAGAGTCCAACATTGGATACTTTGAAGAAAGTTTCAAGTTTTCTAGGGGTAACTATTGATGAATTTCTAGATGTGAAAGATTAGAAAGGATACATAATGTATACATGATTTTCAAAAAAGACAACAAAAAAGTCAAATACTCGCCTTCGCCAAAAATTGAGTATATGACTTAAAAGAAACAGGTACCTAGAAAGAATACTTTCTAAATACTTTTATGTACCTAGTATATCAGAAATTAGAGAGGTACACAAGATGAAAGGAAAGAAGTTTTCCCATTATCCCCGCTTATTAAGTAGGGCAGTGACATTGGTTTCACAACTATACCATGGAGAAATTACAAGATCTGATTTTGATATCTTTTATAAAAGACTTGGAGATCAGATAGAACATGAACAAAAATTAAATAAATAATCACTTATTAAACAGGCAAGCGGATAGGTGAAAAAGAAAACTGTATAAGAAAAGCCATGCTGACAGGACAATTTAAAGGCTTTGTTTAGAAAAAATGTGGGTGATTTCCCACGAAACACCACTACAAGCGTTCGCCAACTTGGGGCAATAGCCTAGCGTTTGGAGTGTTGCTAACTCAGTATAGGAAACGGCAATTGAAAGGAACAATAAAACAATATGACAGTAAAAACAAATGATGTTTTGGTTGAGTATGAAAGGATTTGTTCACAGTTGAGTGAAATTCAACTAGTCTTAGAAATGGCTAGTATGGAAGACGGTAAAAATTCATCAGCTTTATTAAATACTGTAATTCAAGCTATAAACCAACTTATTTTAGAACATACTGAACAGGCCAATAATTATAGAAAGATGATATAAATGGATATCTATCCATGAAAAACCACTATAAACCGCCTAAAGATCAGGAAAAAGCTGATTTAGAGGCGTGTAGAAGTTAAAAGAGAATGAGGGAAATAAAATGAATGAATGGAATTTACCAACTGACAAAACCATTATTTTACTTGTAATTCTATTTAAAATTGTATGGAAAATATGGAATAGACCAAGTCCAATCAAACTAGTTGAAGAAAAAGAAAAGGTAGAAGTTTCAAAAGGATTAAATCCAGATTATGGGGCTTATGTTTGGTTAGCTGGCAAGCGTTTTAATTGAAAAGGGGTAAGGATATGGAATTACTTTCAAAGGAAATTCAATTGGAATGGCTTCAAGCACAAAAAGAGACTTTAGAAACACTTGTGAATTTAGAAATGGAACGAAAAGGAAAACTAGATCTTATTACTAGAGAGGAATTAAAAGAGGCCCTAGGAGTCTCAGGAGAAACACTAAGAAATTGGGAATTGATGGGTTTACAACGTTTTCAAACTCCTATGGAGAGAGCCAGAAAAGTTTATTATCGCCCAAGTGACATTTATTTGTTCTTATCAGTGAGGTAAAGAGAAATGGAAGTGAGATATTATGAACCGTCTAAAGATTTTAACAAAGCAGTATATAATGCTCCTTTTAATCTTTTATTACTGCCATTAGGTACAGATGAAGAAGCTGAAAAGAAGATCATAGAACATTTTGAGGAGGTGAAAAGATGTATAGACAAGTGATTTTATTTCTACAAGAACAAAAGATACAAGAATTTGACTTTTGAAGGATACCCCTACTAGGGTTTATAAAAAGAATGAGTGGTACGCTTTTATTTACTATGAACCGATGGGGAAAATCTGACTGAACAAGTAAGCCCTAAAATGCTTATCCAAGTAGTAACCAACTCTAAAAACCTAGAAAATAGGGGCTGGAAGTTAGTACGTAATTTCCTATTAGTAAATTACAAGGGGACTTACTAGAGTTTTTACAATTATATGAAGTCTATAAATTTAGAGGTTATAAAAATGGCTATGGTTTAGAATTTAATGGGCCATTACTGGAATTTGTTGCGTATGGCTTAAATGATCGAACAGAAGTATCTACCTTTTTAAAAATGATGATCGGGGCTGGATATAATTTAGAAATAATCATACAGATCTTTTCAAATATCGTTAAAAAGAAATCTCTTGCCCGTGATTTTGTTGAATTGATAAACCGTTATGAGGTAACTACATGAGTGTTAAAAAGCATTAGAAAAGACAATACAAGAAGAACGGGCTTCCCGAACTTTCCAAACCTTACGGAAAGAAGAGAAACAGAGACCGAAAATAATAGTCTTGGTTTGGTTGAAAAGGCCAAAGGGAAAGGCTGGGCTTCTAGTTTAGATAATTTGAGTAAGATTATAAGTGGAGACAGTCTACTGAAAGACAAGTTAAGATATAATGAATTCACACATGAAATTGATATCATCGGTTCATTAAAACTCAATAGTGATAACGGGCTTACTGGGGTAGCAGATGATAGTGTTTTAAAAGAAATTCGTCTATATATTGCAAAAAAATATAAAGTGGATTTTAAAAAAGCGATATTTCTGACACTTTGGAAGTTGTGGCCCGTACACAAGGTTACAACCCTTGAAAAAATTCTTGCTAGAATGTGAAAGGGAATATAATTCTTGCAGTGATCCACCAGAAACATTTAATATTTTACGTCAATATCTTAATGTAGAAGATAGTAAATACAATCGGATAATATTTGATCTATTTTTTCGTGGAGCAGTTGCGAAAGTGTTTGATCCTAGTGTAAAGTTTGATTTTGTATTAGATTTGACTGGTAAACAAGGGGTAGGAAAAACACAATTTTTTGAAGGCTTGTTTACAGATCAATACTTTACAACCGTTGAAACTTTCACGGATAAAGACGATAAAGCCCGAATGGTGAGAAATTGGTGCGTTTTTGATGATGAAATGGTAGCAACTAAAAAACAAGTTTCCAAGAATTAAAAGGTTCATAACTGATAGAAAAATCGAATATCGCCCGCCTTATGGTAGCACTGATAGGCGATTACTGAAAAACTTTATTATTGTACGGGCAACAAACCAGCCCGACTTCCTAAATGATTTAACTGGAGAACGCCGTTTTCTAGTTGCAGAAGTATATAAAGATAGTTCCTACAGAGGTAGGAACTGGACTGAAAATGATCGTAGGAGGTTCTGGGGGCGATGGTTAAGGCTTGGAGAGATAATAAAGACTTAACCCTATCAGATGAGCAAGAAGCACTAGTAAACGCTACACGGGCCAAATATAAAGCTATAGATGAAGAATTAGAGGATCTTGAAAGATATCTTAATACCCCATATCCCGAAAAAATGTATTTTAGCCCTCCTAATGATAAAGTTAGAAAGTATTTTATCCATGAAATTTTAACTAATGGAATTTGGCTTAATGGAAATGGTGAGGAAGAAAAACTAGATGAAAAATACGGGAAATTAGTTGAGCGTGATCGCTTAACTGTTAACCTATTTTTTCAAGAAGTCTATCTGAACGATAGCCCCACTCAAAAGCAGAAAGCCAAAATTAGAATGGCTCTACAAAACCAACAGGAATGGCAATACAAGAAAGGTATAAAATTCGGAAAAGTTACTACATCTGGTTTCTTCAAAAATGGATAGTTGGAATTTTAACAATTGGGTTGGAAAACGGGAAATAAAATTCCAACCATGTAAACCCTTGTGAGAGTAAGGGAACAATTTTTTTAAAAAATGGTTGGAAAGTTATTTGAAAAATCCAACCACGAAAACGCTTGGTATATAAGGTTTTTTGATAATTGGTTGGAAAATAACAATATTTAAGAAGAAAAAGTATATTACTTATTGTTGAATACACTGTATTAAATTATTTTAACTTTCGGTGAAAAAATCCAACTTTTCCAACCAGATCTGAAAAACGTTGATAGAACAGGCTAAAGACGGTTGGAAAACAAGTTTATAAATTCCAACCAGTTGGAAAATTTTTACAACCAAAACGATAAAAAGGAGGTGCAAAATGAAAATAAAACTAAAATACGATGTAAAGGAATTTAATTTTACATATGATTTTAAAACAGAAGAAATAGCTCATATAGCCTCGGAGGCACTTATAGGATATTTACTGGGTACTCATTTTAGGGTAAATGCAAAGGTGGACTTCCTATGTGTAGAAAAGGACAGTAGTCTAACTAGATTGTCGTTAAAATATGTATCTGTAAATGATTTAAGCAGTATTCTAAATCAAATCTGTAACTTTTATGATGAATATCGTACAGGGATAAATTTAGATTTCGATAAAGAATGGGAGGGGTTATAATGGATAAACTAAATGACGGTTGGATATATTTTATGAACCGTGGTATAATAAAAAACGTGAAGATCCCTGAATTTGGGGAGATAAATTTAAAGATCTCTAATGGTGTAGTTACACTTGTAGAGACGAAAGAACAGACAAAAATATAATTGCTGACTTGAAGACAAGAGGCATGACATAAGACGTTTTTAAAATTCGTTTTTGTCATGTCTCTTTTTGTAGGAATTTAAAGAAAAGAGGAAA
Source organism: Streptococcus sp. 2A/TPW/M5 (assembly GCA_036663675.1). Lineage (GTDB taxonomy): Bacteria > Bacillota > Bacilli > Lactobacillales > Streptococcaceae > Streptococcus. The sequence continues at coordinate 844,288 of JAYXUK010000001.1, forward strand.
ACAATGGAAATTAAAGACGCAAAAAGATTTATTTTGAATTAGTTCAAAACTATAATTTATTTAATAAAAAATCTACCTATTTTGGTGTAGAGAATAACGATAATTATCATTACCTATCGCTAGGACTAATTCCAGAAATTGCCAGTACATTATCAGGGGTAAAGAAATTATTAAATTTGTTGAAGAAATTTGTAGCTCAATTAAAAAATATTGGGAACTTCGAACAAAGTCAATTGAGGAAATGGATAAACTTCTTTCTGATCGTTATCTTACTAGCAAAAGAAGGATCAAAAAGCAACTGAATTAAAAAAGAAATTACTTTAAATCTAAATGAGTTAGTAAAAGTAAATACAAAACTTGCTAGTAAACAAGAAAAAGTATTTTCTCCAATTTTAAAAATAGTTAAAGAAGCTAGTGAAGCACTTGGGGAATTTGGCGACAATAAAGTTCTTCCTTCAAAGATCGATCTATATACGAACCATCCAGAGTGTACAGAAATTGAATTTACAAATTATTTTGTAGATGAATTATATACACCTTACCCACCTTTAAAAGATCGTGATTTTAATTATTTCATTAGAATTGGTGAAGAAGTTTCATTTACACGTCATGCGGAAGCGGAGTTTGAAGAACTTGGTTTACCAACACTTAATAGACATTTAACAAACTTTAAAGTGGAAAACTATTGGAAAGAAAATGGTTTTAGTTCAAAAGTTGAATGGCTTGCAAGTGTCCATGAAAAAGAAAAGAAGCGGAAGAACTTGAATATATTGAAGACATGAAAATGCAACAGGCTTTGAAAGAACTGAAAGCACAAGGGAAACAAGAAGGATTTTTAAAAAAATGTTAGGAGCTTTTACAAATGAATAAGATTGAGATTAAAGGGGCAATTATCCCAAATAATAGTATTGAAGCATATAAAAAGAGGGGAAGGAATACACGGCCTTACAAGATATTGAATTACCGTCTTCTTCTCAACCCGTAGAAGTGATTATAAATTCTGGCGGTGGTGATGTATTTACAGGAAGTGAAATATACAGTCGATTAAAAGAATATAAAGGACAAGTAACAGTAAAAATAGTGGGAGTTTGTGCTAGTATTGCCAGTGTGATTGCAATGGCTGGGGATACTGTAGAAATGAGCCCGACAGGTTTGTTTATGATACATAACGCAATGGCTTGGACGTATGGTAATACTAAAGAGCATAAAAAACAAATTGAAGCTCTAGAAGTAGTAAACAATAGTATCGCTTTGGCATATCAAAACAAGACAGGTTTACCAATGGAAACTATTAGAAGTTTAATGGAAGAAGAAACATGGTTTTCTTGTGATCGTGCGTTAGAGTATGGCTTTGTAGATAAACAAATGTTCATGAAAAAAATTTCCCGTGAAATGGTTGCTAGTATTCTCGAACATGTCCCAGAACAAGGGCGACACTTGTTTATGGAAAATGTAATCAAAAAGAACCTAGATAAAATCGATGCGAATATCGAAGAACTGAAAAGCATTGAGAATAACAAAGATCAGTCTTACGGACAGAAACTAATGACACTTGGAGTAAAGGAAAAGAAAAACAATCTGTCATACGGTCAGAAGCTAATGACAATCGGGTTGACACCAAATAAGAAACTCACTACTCAACAGATGTTAAACGTAGCAAAAGACGCTGAAAAAATAGTCATGTTGTTAACTCTCGAAGCAAGACATGAAGCATTAAAAACTATTCGGGAGAAAAGATTTGAACAAATTCAAAAAGAGATAAAGGGTAGTTATTCGGAGCCATACCTAAACGAAGGATACCAGGCTGGAGATGTAATACTGGAGAATGGAAAAACTGTATTAGTGGCTCAAGGTCTCAATGATTATCAAAGTAAAGTCGATGAGTTGAGAAGATAAAATAGGTAGAGGATAGGCTTCGGCCTATCTTTTTATCTTTCAATTCTTCCAATTAGACATAATGAGGGAAACGCCAATTCATTTTTTAAAATCTTGTAGTTCCTTGATACGCTTGGGGTTTGGTGAATAAACGAATTAGACAGAATGTAAGATATGTCTAAGTCAGATGTGATAAAGAAGATAGGAAGAAATACAATTAGTAACTAAATAAGCGAATAACTTATATGAGTTAGAAGAAGAAAAGTTAGGATCTTATTTAAAGTCTAGATCTTGTGTGAGATTGAAACAGAAGAATATAATTAGTTAGTTTTCTTTGATAATATGAATAACAATTGGTATTTAATGAACAGTGTGTTCTTATTGCATGGTGAATGATTATTTAAATCAGATTGATTACACAAAAATAGAATAAGTAAAAGGAATTCATAGCGAATGAGAACGAAACATAAAACAATGGGTATGCTTTCTAATTTGTATGTCGTTTCAGATTGTTTCAGATCCAAAAATTTGACCCCTATTGAAAAAAATCGATCAAAATCGGCTTCTGGGAACCGGTGGGAGGGGTCGATTTTCTAAATATAAGGGTTAATTTTTAAGGGGTGGGGTGAAGGTCAAAAAAGTCAAAGATTTTAAAAAGCCCCAAATTTTGGAGCTTAATTCTTGCCTGTTGAACTCATTAGATTTAGTTCCTTTTTACTACCCTTTAAGTTACCCCAGCATGTCTCACTTTGTTAGTGATTGTTGAAATACAATGTTTTTGGTGGTTAGGTTGCCTTATTATTACTATACGTGTTTGAGTGCTGATAACAAACTATTTTGTATTCGATGGACACCTAGATATTCACTTGCTAAGGGAGGAGCTAAGTCAACTTGGCTTGACTAACATGCACCTGACAATTCCATCTAAACTATCTACGTTAATGGCTATCTTTAGTAACGGATTTCAGTTAATCAGTCTATTGATTTTCATCTTAACCTTTGCAGCACTGACTTTAATTAGTCAAATTAGCCAATTACGGTCGTCGGGCATTCGCCTCATTTCAGGAGAGAAACGGTGGTCCATTTTCCTTAGACCAGTTGGTGAGGATTTGAAAGGGATAGCTGTTGGTTTCAGTTTAGCTGGCGTGCTCGCCATTCTTATGCAAAAATTCTGTCGCTTCCAACGCAATCCCTAATGACCATAGGAGAAGGCTTGCTCAGTTATAATCTCATCTTGTTGTCGATCTCCCTGTTTTTCGCTCAACTCTTCGCAGTTGGGATAAAAAGATACACCTGATGCAGATTATAAAAGGGCAAGTGCCTGTCAGAGGAATCATTAGTTTGATTTTAATCGGTCAACTATTAGCGATTATTATTGTAACGCTGGGAATAGGGAGTAGCTTAAAGTATTCCCAAGCCTGGCAACAGCATCGGATTGGACAAGAGGTTTGGAGTCAGGAAAGGCAACTGATTATCCTATCAATCAGCCGTGAAGGAACGAGTCCTGGTTTTGATGAACAAGCTCAAAGGAAACTCAGAACTTGGTATCAATTGATGGATCTGGCTGTTTCAGAACAAAAGGCTTTCTTATCTAGACACCAGTTAATTGACCGTACTTTGCAAAATGGCATGGCTTCCTCCAAAAACTTGACAACCTCTACAGAATGGCACGATTACAGCCCGAATGGCAATGTCCTTATCGTCACACCGCAATACTTGAAGCGTCAAAACATTCCTGTAGATACAACTATTGAGCAAAAGATGAATCACCTTGATGTAGGGGAGTTTGTCTTATTGCTGCCTGAACACCTCCGTTCAGAGGAAGAACATTATAAATCTGTTTTTGAAGACGACTTAACCAGTCGCATGTCTAGTCAAGATGAACGACAGCAAATGACTGCTACGGTGGGTTATTTGGAATCAGGTCAGGATCGTTTTGTGTATAATACGACCCCTATTTCTTACCAGCAGTTTTTGAAAGATCCAATCATCATTGTTATAACACCCCAATCAACTGGTCCACAGTCCATTTTGTTTTGGGTAGACGCAGTACAGAACTACGTTCTCTTTAATCAATTGTCTGATGCCCAGGAGCTTATCCAGAGACAAGGCATTGAAAATTGGGTCTCAGAAATGCAAACAGGTTACCACAACTACATCACATTATTGGATAATATCCAGAGGGAACGTTGGGTAATGCTAGCAGGAGCTGTGCTTGGGATTGCAACTTCAATTTTGTTGTTTAACACTATGAATAGGCTCTACTTTGAAGAATTTAGACGTGCCATTTTTATCAAACGCATTGCAGGTCTCAGGTTCTTAGAAATCCATCGCACTTATCTCTTTGCTCAACTGGGTGTGTTTTTACTGGGATTTGTTGCGAGTGTATTTCTTCAGGTAGAGATACTAGTTGCTTTCTTAGTCTCGTTACTCTTTACTGGTCTATCTCTTTTACAGTTACATGTCCAAATGCAGAAAGAAAACAAGATGTCCATGCTTGTTTTGAAGGGAGGTTAATATGATTGAACTTAAACAGGTGAGTAAATCTTTTGGAGAACGAGAGTTATTTTCGAATCTTTCAATGACATTTGAGGCTGGAAAAGTCTATGCCTTAATTGGTTCAAGTGGTAGCGGAAAAACAACCTTGATGAACATGATTGGGAAATTAGAATCTTATGATGGGACGATTTTTTACCGAGGTAAAGACCTGGCCAATTATAAATCGAGTGATTTCTTCCGTCACGAATTGGGCTACCTCTTCCAGAACTTTGGCTTAATTGAAAACCAAAGTATTGAAGAAAACCTTAAGCTAGGTCTCATTGGTCAAAAGTTGAGTCGGTCGGAACAGCGGTTGAGGCAGAAGCAGGCTTTAGAACAGGTCGGCCTGGCTTATCTTGACCTAGATAAGCGAATCTTTGAGTTATCGGGCGGAGAATCGCAACGGGTTGCCTTGGCAAAAGTTATCTTAAAGAATCCACCCCTTATTCTGGCAGATGAGCCAACAGCTTCAATAGACCCAGCAACCTCTCAGTTGATTATGGAGATTTTGCTATCTCTTCGAGATGATAATAGGTTAATCATTATCGCAACACATAATCCGGCAATTTGGGAGATGGCTGATGAAGTGATCACGATGGATCGTTTGAAATAAAAATCCTTGTTTTTAATTGCACGATGAGTTACTGAAATATTATCATGAATCAATAATTGGAGTTAATTTAGAATTGTACTTTATTAATATTGAGCTAACTTTTTCTTGATAAAGGAAGAAACAGTGGAGAGGAAGTTAGAATGAAAAAATTCGACAATTATATTATTGAGAAGCCTTGCGATTCTAATTCAGATAAATTGCAAAAATCTTAATAATTGAAAGTTTGGTAGATGATATTTTGCAATTTTCTCTCAGAATAAATAATAGTGTAGGAGAGATTTTCCTCCTACAACCGTTTCATAAGTATTAATCTATACGCTTACATATATCTTTTGGTCTCTATCCCTTTAGGTAAAAATACCGATTTTATGGTATAATAAGGATAACTCTATACAAGGAGGTGTGCCATGACTCTTGATGTAAATAAAGAAGAATTAACAATTTTAGGGATTCCCTTTGATAACTTTTCAGATTTTGATACTGTCTGGTATGCTATTGGGTCATCAATGATTGAAAATTATGAACCTACTGTTCAAGATGTGATTGACTTAAAAACTTATGTTATCAACAGACGAAAGGAATTGAATATTGGTTAAAAATCAATACGAAGGCTATGAGTACATTGACCCCAATCACCAATATACCTATCCAAATTCCACAGTCTTAATCAATAAACAAAATGTTACAAATATTGAAGAAGCCTACCGAAATGAACACTTATTCGTTACTAAAAGACTTGCAGATTTGCGCTTGAAAGCCATTAAAGTCTATTCCATGGGTAATATTTTAGCCATTCATAACTATTTGTTTCAAGATGTTTATGCTTGGTCAGGACAATATCGCAAGGTGAATATCTCTAAAAGTGGTAATCCTTTTATGTCGATACAGTCGTTTAATGCTGCGGAAACTTATATAAATCATCTCATTCATTCCTATCATCAAACTGCCAACTCAAGAGATGAAATCATTAAACATTTAGCAAAAATTCTTGATAATCTTAATTATTTCCATCCCTTTCGAGAAGGTAATGGACGAACTCAACGGGAAGTTATTCGTTCCTTAGCACTATCAAAAGGGTATTCTGCACAAATACGAGTGGAACAAGATGATGAAGTTTACAACCTTTATATGGACGGAACTGTCTATGGAGACTTAGGGAAGCTAGAAGAATTATTTGGTAAAATATTAAAAGAAATATAGATTGTAATACTTGATAATTACAAAAGTGAAGTGATTAGATATATTAAAAGCCTATGAAATCAGCATTTCAAAGGCTTTTTCTTTAATTTTAGCAAAATAACTGAATTTTAACTGATTATATCACTTTAGGAGTGCAATAACAGATATAATGGTAGCAATGATGGAGACTATCGTAGCAACGATAGAACTTATGGTATTTGTCTTTGTGTAATTTATCTCAGTAAGCATATTCAAATAGGAATAATTTTCTTTAATTACATTTCGATAATATGACAAATTTTTATGAAATAAATTTTCTAGCTGAACTTCGTCATTTGATACAAATATAGTCCAAGAATCTTCAAAGTCTTTTTAAAATTAGAAATATCTATTCTGTTTTCTGACTCCGATAGGCTTTGTATCTTTTTCAAAAGGTTTAAAAATTCTTATTAAACATTATGTTCTTTCTTCCTGATACATATTTCGAAAAATCTCTTTCAAAAATGTGAAGCTCTCGCTCTCCAAATAATAAGTAATAGAGCTCGTTCCCATATTGTGATATAGACCCTAAAATACTAAATCTAGGAATGAAATTATTTCCTGAGTATAGAACATAATCACTATCATTAAAACTATTTGAAATATAGTAATTGCCTTTTTATTATATAGACTATAACTAATATCCCCGAAGTATATTTTATCTATATCAACTTTATCTTTTCGAAAAGCAACTGTTAGATTAATTAATTTGTTCATTTTCCCATTTTCGCTATATAAAAACGTAGTTATGTAATGTTGACATATCAAAGAAGGAAGTTCATTTGTCATCTGATCAATAGATAGATAATTAAGCTTATCGTCCTCATCATCCAGAATATACCAATTAATGTAATCTTTTTACTCAAGTTTTTGATATTATCAGAAATAAATAATTGAAGATTAGACTCTGTCAATACTTGTTTGAAATGAAATCTATATTGAAAAATAGCATAATAATTATTTACCGTCGCCCAACTTATTTCAATACTGCTGAAAAAATTATCTCCAATTATCTCAATTTCAGCAAAAATTCCGACTCCATGCCTTAAATATTCTAAATGGACATAGTCGTATTTTTTAAATATAGTAGGTTTTTTATAATAATTTTTCACTTTAAATTTCGACTTTGGCAACGAATATAAACGCTTCGTTAATTTATTAACACCCTCATTTGAAAGTGTATCTAAAATAATAAACTCGCCAATTGAGAATTCATCAAAATAGTCTGTCCGTGTCCTCCATTTGGGATGTTTTTCTTCAATGTACTTTTTATGAAATTCTAATCCTTCCTGCTCATGTCTTTGATAATAAGATTGATATTCTTCTGTTGCAACTATTTTTAAATAATAATCAAAAACTTCTTAGCTTGTCTATTTATCATACCTACACCTAATTGATACTTTATATCACTATCATATCATTTTTTTAATGAAACTGAATCAATAACCACAACTATTACTCATTTTATGATTTTAGCTAAATCTATCATGGCTTGTTCAATTTTATGTTTTCTTTTTGCATGACATGAAGATAGATTTTTCTATCTCTCTACTATCTTCTGAATGTCCTACAAACTCTCTAATAACGTTTAGGCTTACAATCTTATCAGCCATGACTGAAACAAAACTATGTCGGAACATATGTGGAACTATGTGAACAGGTCTATCAAAATCTACTAGATCGTCAATATCCTTATAGGATTTTCTACTTTTCTTATTATACTTAGCGGACTGACTAGTTCCACCTCTTAAGAACATTGAAATTTCTATATGATACAATGCTCTGCCCTGTTTGTTATTTATAGAAGTAAAATAGGGATTCACTACACGTCAATAGATGTGAGAAACCTTGATTTTATGCGATTCTTGAAATTCTAAATTTCACTACATTGCAATATAAATCAACCGAATCACTATCTTTTCACTACCTTTTTGAAATAAGAATAATGATTCGGATATTTAAAAGCAGAGGAACTTTAGTATGAAGCTCCTCTTTTTATTTGTTCTTTTACTTACAAATTGTGAGACCTGGTTTGAACACCTCGTATTTGAATGAATTTCAATATATGCTTAATATCAATGTTTCCCCATGTTTTTAAGAAAGAAATATTTCATCTAATTTGAATAACTTTCAATTGAATGGTGTGAATTTTACCCTAAAAATAAACGAATTGAGCTAGATTTTACCAAAAAGTTCACACCATTTGAATTGTTACTGTTTTGTACTTTTTATAGATTTAGAATTCTTTGTTTTCAAACAGTTTAATAGCAATGTAAAAAATTACGATTGAATAAATAACAGTTAAAAGTAGTTGAATGGTGTAGCTAATTATCGAAATATCCCTTGAAACAGGGTTTAAAATATTCAATACTCCTAATGGGCTGAAAGATAATAACAAGTTATTTTGGTCTAATAAACTTCTTGAAATCAGTTCTCCTAAACCACTAACAAAATGATCAAACAAGAATTTAGATTTAGAAACTTTTCAAACTTTAAGAAGCACGCTTTCATGTCCCCGACATCAAAAAAGAAAGGACAAACATATCCTTCCTCGTTGTTGAAATTTTCGTCCCCATTACAGTTAACAAACATATTAAGATTAGTAGTGAGGAAGTTTCCGACTGGAGAGAATACTCACTACTTTATCTTATCATGAAAATAATTCAATTTTTTCTTAGTTCAATGACTTGATCGTATCGACTTTCATTATCAATATGGTGAGCAATTTCTAACACCATCATCGGTAGCGAGAAAATCAAGTCTCGAACCATCTGGCTATTTTCTACGTCAAGAGCAGCAGTTACCTCATCTGCTAATAAAATATCCTTTTACGAAGAAGGAAGCGGGCTAGTTCAATCCGGACTCGTTGTCCGCCTGAAATATTTTCTCCGTTATTAGTGATTACAAAATCAAGTCCATCAGTTAGTTCATGGTCGAGTTTGACCTGTCTCAAAACAGTCTCCAATTCTTGATCTGAAAACTCTTGTCCCAAACTAAGATTGTAGCGAACAGTATCATTAAAGAGGAAAGGATGCTGACTGATGATACCTACCTGACGAATAAAATAACTTGTTTTTGCTCCATCCCTTGTCCGACAAGTAATCGTCCCATCATCCACCTTTTCTTCCCCTGTGATCATTCGAAAGAGGGTTGATTTCCCACAACCACTTGGCCCTTTGATGAGGACTTTTTCGCCTTGTTGAATGGCTAGATTAAGATCGCGTATAATCTCTCTACCGTTATAAGATTTACTTAAATGAGAAATTTCTAGTTCTTCTACTTGTGAGATCGAATGATTGTCCGATTCACTATCATCTGCTCGATTTAAAATTCCGAAAATCTTTTCTGCCGTTGTTTTGGCTCCTTGTACTTCAACCACATCATACATGATATTTTGGATAGGACCTACCAGTTGACCAGCAGCAATATACATAGCAACCAGGCTAGCCACTGAAACATGATGACCCTGCATAGCAAGGAAGAACCCTAATACCAAGGGGAGTACTTGGCTCAGAAAGACCATAAAACCATTACAAAAGAAAACAATATTATGGGTAAAAGCAAACTTTTGAATGGCTCGCTGATAACGTAGGTTGATATCCCAGACGCGCTGAGAATTTTCAGGCAAGGCCTGATTCATCCGCAAGGTTTGAGCCCCTCGAATACTATCAGAGATTTGGTTATGAACGGCTGTTCTTCCCTGAGACATTTCATCCCCTGAATTCTTTAGCTTATTATTCATCAAGAATTGTGGAATGGGACGTAAGATTGTGAAGAAAACAAAGATAGAACCCAATAAAACATTTTGGGCAATGATATAGATCGCCGTAATCAGTGCTCCAAATCCCCAACATGAAATAGACATATAGCGTTCAAAAAGTTATCTCCTAAAAATTCCATATCCTGTGTCAGCATAGTAATCTTTTCATCTTCACTATATTCTTTGTCTTCCATTAACTTATGAAACAATGCCGTTCGGATATTCATGTGAATTTCACGTCGAAAGATATTATTTGCATGATTACAAAATAACATTAGACTATACAAAGCGAAATAGACAGAAAAACCAAAGAGGGCAAATTTCCAAATAGAAGAATAGGTAAGGTTATTTTGATCTATCGATAGTGCTTTGGCAACAACTAAAGGTTGCCCTAATGCGAGACCCCATTTGCTAGTGCACCAATAATGGTTAGGTATTTTGTTTTTTTATCAAGATATTTAAAGATATGAATCATAAATCTCTCCTAGAAAATAGAACCCTATGGTTGAGAAATATCAGATGTAATCATTAAATCTTATTACATATTATTCTTTGTGATATATTTTACATGCTCATTATACATCTAAAAATAAGGCTGGTCAATGAATATTCAAAAGATTAGAAAAGTTTAAACTGTTAATGATATTCCGAGTTTTTCCCAGTAAGTATTCATCTTATCCATCCCAATAAAAAGTTACTGTTGGAAACATATAGGAGATTAGAAACTATGGTATACTAGTGATAATAAATAGTTATCGGTAGGAATTTTAATTATGTCTCAATGGAATCAGTTTTTAATAGAGATTGCTAATTCGATTATTCAAGCTCACACAACTCAAAAGTCACTTTCTCTATACGTCCCTTTGAAGATTCTTTATCAAAATCTTTAGCATTTGATAAAATATTACAAGAACTATTAGAAAGAGAAATTGATGGGAATGGAACAGTGCTATATAGTGATTTCGGAGAAAACGATATTACAGACGAGTATAAACTTTCATTTGCAGAAAAATTTTTCAAACCTGTTTCAATGTCTGTTAATAGTTCTATACCAGGGTTCGGAACAGCTGGTATAGCATTAAAATATGATTCGACTAGAATAGAGAAGAAAATATTAGATAATAGCAACAACTATAGATTAATATTTCTAATCCAGCATTGGGAGTGGCTAGGTAAAGAACTAAAATTATTCTTTATACGCCTTATTAATAATATATCCTATTATGAAAAAAGTATAATAAATCAATCATCATTGTAGTTGGAGGCACAGAATTCAAAAGTAATGATATTGTATTTTCAAAAAAATGGATATTCATCGTTTTGAATTAAATGATTTAAAAGACATTTTAAGTAATATACAAACACCAAATATATCTAATGATTTGATAGATAAACTTTATCCTCTAACAAAAGGAAACTTGGAGAAAATTTACAATGTTATTTCACTAGCACCTGATGATTCTAATATTGAAAAGTTATTGGATGATTTACTAAACACGATTGAAAAAGATTTTAGAGAGAATAAAATTGATATTGACTTCATATACCAGCTATCTGTCCTACCAGAATATTTCAACCCATATGATGCTGAAGAATATTTTAATTTAAAAACTTTCCAAATTGAAAAAGCAATTGATATCTTAATAAAATTATTAGTTTTAATCCCTGTAAAAAATAGAATAAATTTTTATAGCTTGATATTGATTATGAAAGATAAGCTCCTATTAACAGTTGAAAAAGGACAAAAAGAAATTTATAGGCGATACTACCAGTATTTATGCGGAAAAGAGCCCTTTAATTACAGATTAAAAATAGAAATTGTCGCAAAACTTAAGGAAAGTCAAGAATATTTGTTATCACTATATTTGCTTTGGCATGAACATTTATCGAATCAAAATGAGATACTCGAGAGTGAAAAAAATAGCTTAAATAGACTTGAATTTCTTACGAAAGAGACTAAATCAATATATTTAAAATGTATTGAATACAAATATACGGACAATGCGAACTCTCTTTATAAAGAAATCTTACCCGAAAGTTCGCTACTATCTTCAATATTACTAAAAAATGATATCAATTTTCAAGGAAATACATCACAAGATTCTTCCTTCAATTCACTTTGCGATACTCTTTATGACAATATATTAGCTGAAAGTATCAAAAATGTCATTGTTGAACCTATTCACTATATTTCATGCATTTATATGTTACTCCCTCATTTAATAGACAAACTTAATGAAATTGATAAGTTTCAAGTTTTAAATGAAGACATTATCAATAAATTTTATACAACAAAAGATATTGAGCAGAGTGCACAATACCTTAAGAATATCTATCGAAGAAAAAGTTTTTGTATAAAGATAATGATAGATCAATCAATGATGCAAATATAGCATTAAAATTTTTTAGAGATATTGATGATACAATTGAACAGTATTATACTCTTGGTAGCCTTCTAGGATTATTACTTATTTCTTCCGACTATGAGCAAGCAAATCAGGTGAGACAAGAAATAGAATCATTATCAGATGAATATGATCTCCCAATATATTGGAAATCTAAAAATAATTTTATTTTATTGGACTTTCTTTCTGGATTAGAAGGAGAATTTGATTACTGGAAATCTCAATTTGAAAATATTCTTGCTGAATATAATTTAAATGATGTGAGTAAGCATTTAATATATACAAATCTATGTTCAATTTCTTTATACTTTTCTAAAATAGAAAACTACAAATACTATAAAATAAAACTTGAAGAGTTAATGGAAGTTGATGATTTATCTGATATCAATGATACTTCAATAGATGATTTTTACCGCTATTTTTTTGGATGGTTCGAGTTTTGTAAATTATTGCTTGAGAACAGTCAACAACTTGCTAAAAATAAGTATATGCAATTGCAGAATTTCTATCCAATAATTTTTGAATCAGAGAAAAAATGCTGATTGAAAAGCATCGTCGATATGGAAAAATTTTGGAATCTAGTATCAAAACAGGAAAGGAATTTTCTGAATTTCTATTACAATCTAAGTTTTCTTCAAAAGAATGGGCTTACTTTCGAAGGGGGCTTATGCTAACTGATATACAGTATACTAGTGCATTATAAACTACTTAATATTACTAGTTTGTGAACATCAGTTAGTGTAAATCCATATTGTTCGAAATTATAATTAAACGAACTATGTTTCGTAGTATAAGGCATTGTTGCAACATCAAAAGCGAAAAAACTTCTATCTGATTTTATCCTAAAGTCAACTCGCCCATAGGTAGTTATACCTAAATATTGGGCGAGTTTTTGTGTTGCTTCTTTTAATTTCTCACACAAAAATCTATCTTCTAAACTTTCAAATATATAGTCATTATTATCTGACAATTCACTTGTCAAAATTTCGGAGTGGGTTGATATTTTAATTGGATCTAATATAATATAGTCTCCTCTAATATTAAAAAATGGAACTTCAACCTCAATGCCTTCAATAAATTCTTGAAGAAGAAAATCTTGAGTACCAACATTTTCCCAATCAAAATCATCTATAATGGAATCTTCCGACAAGTTGATACTTGCTGATTCTGAAATCTCTTTGCGAATATATTTTGGGGATTCAAACACTTCTCCAAGTACCTTACCATTTTCTATACAGACCATTTTAGGTGTTGCAATATTAAACTTATTTGCAACAGCACCCCAAATAAATTTATTACGACAGAGAGATACTGTTAAAGCATTTGAGCCAGTATAATCAAGATTGAAATAATCACAAAATGACGGAATTAAAGATTTTTTCCTTCTTTTCGGCCATCTCTAGCTAAATTATAGACTAATAAATCCTTCTTTGATAATTGAGGATAGTGTTTTAAAATATATTCTATGAAGTCTATTTCATTATAAAAATATTCACGCACAATCCTGTTTTTAATAATGCTGAAGTAATCTCTTCAAATTCAGACAGCGAAAAAACTCACTATCAGAAGCATGCTCAATTGTATAATAAGACATCCTTTTAGTTTGTTTTTGTAGATTAGCAACTAAAAATAAATTGCTTTTGGAGCACTCTTTATCAAAATTATTTAAATAAGATTGTAACAATTGCTTCATGCCATTTTCCTACCGATAACTATTTATTATCACTATACAAAATGATTAAATAAGTTTAAAATAACATGATTATTACTAAAGGAGATATTCATGGATTCTAAACTTATTTCTACTTACTTAAGTTACTGCGAAACGCATAAGCGTTTAAGCACACATACAATTCGAGCTTACAAAAACGATCTTTTACAATTTTACAATTCAAACTACAATAATGTTGAATCATATATTGAGTTTTTAACAAAATCAAATATAAAATCAAACACTCTACGACGAAAAATCGCAAGTTTGAAGGTTTTTATAACTATTTAAAATTTCAAGATATAATTGATGAAAATCCTTTTAATCAACTACGATTTCAATTTCGGAAGGAAAAAATATTACCTAAAACCATTCCTTATGATATTTTAAAAAGTGTCTACTCATATTCAGAACAAAAAGTTATCTATTCAAAATCTAAATATCAAAAACAAAAAGCTGAAAGAAATTTACTAATCATTTCCTTATTACTTTCAACTGGCATTCGGATTTCTGAGCTTTGTCATATTCATCTTAAAGATATTAATTTTTCAAATAGAACACTTCATATTATCGGGAAAGGAAAAAAGAACGTATCCTCTTTTAGGAGACCAAACAACCTTTAGTTTATTGAAAACATATATAAATAAATACTGCGTCCGACCTAATGACTATTTATTTACTGGTCAAAATCCTCTTAAAGCACTGTCAGAACAAAGCGTACGTCTAATTTTAAAGAAGCTGGTTAAGAAAAACAACTTATCTATAACTATCACGCCACATATGTTTAGACACAGCTTTGCTACAATGCTACTGGATAAAGATGTAGATATTCGTTATATACAGCAAATACTTGGACATAGCTCTATTTCTGTAACTCAGATCTATACTCATGTATCTCAATCAAAACAAAAGAAATACTCACTCTGTGTAATCCCATATCTTCCATTCGTTCTCGACCACAAAAGTAAAATAACCATAGCTAAATCAAAGCAGTTTGATGATTCCCTCTAGAAATTTTTACTCTACTAATTTCAAAAGAACAAGTATCTAATTTCATTATTATCAACAAAAGGTAGTTCTATATTTTTGAACTACCTTTTACATATTATAAATATTTTGTGTCTTCTGTTTTATTTAGATTATGTGATTTTCTCTAGCCAAAGATACACTTTTTATGAACACTCTTCCAGGAGAACTTTATAAATAATTTCTTATCTTAATTTAGGAAAATAATAACGATTCTTTACTTTTTTGCGATTTCTATTCCATAACGATCAATCAATTTAATCATGTACTGAAGATTTCCAAAATTGATTAGAAAGACGTCTAAAGCTCTCTCCTTGCTTTCTCAATTCATATATTTGAACTTTATCTTCATAAGTTAATTTCATAATAAAAGCACCCCAAAAGATAGATTTTTTCTGTCTAACTTTTAGGGCGCAGTTCAAAAAAGTGTACACAAAACCAACACCTTACCTAGTGATTTTTTTGATAAGGTGTTACAATAATATTGCATACAACAAATTATATACCTTTCTAGAGATAAAGAGCGACTATCTAAGTTGGTAAATAATTTCAGGAGGTTTATACGTTATGCTTAGATCTTATGTAACCAAGAAGCACTTATTCTTCTATTTTGTGGCGATTATGATTACTTGGCTGGAGGCTATCATTACACCAGCTTTGATTCAGTATATTGTCTCTAGTTTTACCAATCACCAGTTGCATTTGCTATGGCAAGTCTTGGTTTGGGGATTATTGGAAATTTGATTCTCTTGCTGGGTTTGGCGGGAAACGTTATTACTATGCACGAGTACTGACAGACTTCAAGTTGGGTATTAAGAAGGATATCTTTCAGACTTTCTTATATAGTCGTCGGATTGCGGATGAGGAAGTTTTGTCAGACTTGGAAAATGATGTAAAACAGCTAGAAGATAATTATATTGAGTCGACTGTTATTATCATTTCTTCTTTGGGATTTACAACCGTCTCTATCTGTTATGCTCTTTGGACTAATTTTTATCTTGGCTTGCTCTTTATCGTTTTTATTCGATACCTACTCTTTGTAGTGGAATTGGCTCTAAACGTTTGGATGAAATTACGAAGGAGAAGTCCCTAGCGAACCAAGTCTATGTCTCTCAAGCAACCAATATGATCGCAGGTGCTCGTTCCATACGGTATTATCGGGGACAAAGTTTGTTTTTCAAATTGTTTTCTAAAGATTTGCATAAGACTCTAAAGGAAGAAATCGCCTATGAGAAGCAACGGACCATAAATAGTCTCTTTATCAATGGAATTGATGCTTTTTGCTCGGTCGCGCCTATTGTCATTGGTGGTTTCATGACCTATTATAACTACCTATCTGCAGCCAGCTTTGTAGGGATTTACCTAGTATCGTATAATATTGGCTATCAATTTCAGGAGTTGTCTTATTTTATCAATACTAGAAAATCAGCTAAGTCTCTCTGTGATAAATATCAAAAATTGCTGGGAGTGGGCTTTGAAATGCCTTCTGTTCTCGAAGGTTCTGTCTTTCCTATCCAGTTAAAGCAAGTAAGTGTAGTGCGTGATGGTCAAGAAATTCTAGCCCCTTGTGACCTAACTATTGAGGAAGGCGAAAAGATTGCTATTATCGGAGAAAGTGGGTCTGGGAAAACCACCTTACTGAACTTAATTTATGGTGAAATTAAGCCCAGTCATGGTCGGATTCGCTACCATGGGCAAGAGCTAACCTCGGATGAACTTTATCAGGCAGGAGCCTACATTCTCCAGTCTAGTCATATCTTTGATGGTTTGAGCCTAGAGGAAAATATTGCTTTGGGACAAGAACTGGATTCCGTAAAGATGGATGAAATCCTGCGACAAACTGGTTTGAAAGCTCTTCAAAGCAAAACCCTAGTAACCAGACTCTGTCAGGCGGTGAGAAGCAGCGGTTAGAAATTGCACGTGCTCTCTATCACAATCGCCAATTTATCCTAGCTGATGAAGTCAAAGCCAATCTGGACCTTAAAAATCAAGAGAAAATCAGTCAACTTCTCTTCTCGCTCCCTCAAGCACTCGTAGAAGTGATTCATCACTATAGTGAAGAGGACTTGAAGCGCTATGATAAGGTGATAAAACTGGAGAAATAGGTGGAGGTATAGGTTTCAGAAAGGAGTGGCAAGTTCTCTCTTTTTGTAGGTTGGATAATAAAAACTCTGTCTAAAAATATCAGTACAATAACATCAAACTAGGGATGTAGCTAGTGAAAGTCCTACAGTAAGGAGTTGAAATATGAAATTCCATGAATTTGGGGATAAGAATTTACCTCTTGAGCAAGTCTGGGCAGAGATTCGGAAGCGAGGGTTCAAGAACAAGATGTTTAAAACTCTCAATGAAGTCATTGATAAGTTGCAAGAAGTGATTAGGAGCTTGCATTGGACAGTACTATTGTTCATAGAAGTTGGATTAGTTTTTGATTTTAGGTGAGTATGAATAATTGAAAAATAAAAGTCATAATGTTATAATTTGTGATATAAAGATAAATATTACATAGAATAGAGGTGGCCATATGGGGAAACTATTGGCGAGCCGAATGCGTAGTCGGAGAAAAGAACTGAATTTGTCTCAGGTTGAATTGGCTGCTGGTATCTGTGAACAGGCCCAAATCAGTAAAATTGAGCGAGATGCAGACTATAGTCCTGGCTCAGACTTAATATATGCCCTTGCAAAAAAGCTAAATGTATCAATGGACTACTTTTTTGACGAGGATATCCATGTCGAATCGGAGTTTTTGACTCAATTTCGTGCTGTATCTAAGAAATTCTTAGACTTACGAGATTATGATTCACTAAAATATATCTATGAGTTAGAAGCTGAGAAGACAGTAAAACTCCCTCTCTCCGATCAGTTATACCTTCAGTGGATAGAGGCTATTGTGTTGTTTAACCATGACCTTAAACAGAATGAAGCGATCAAAAAATTAGAAGCTATTTTGTCAAAATATAGCGAATATGATTGGGAATATTTGAATATCTCAAATAGTTTATTACACTTTTACTTTCAGACGGATGAACTCTCAAAATTTGAAGAAGTCTATAATCGCATGACCAATCTTTTTAAGAGTGTTAAGGTTCGGACAATTGATGAACTTGAAATTCTGATTAAATGTCGGTATAACTTTTGTCGGTATCTATGGTTAAACCAGCAAACAGAGAGAGCGATAAGTGAGACTTTTGAAACGATTGATATTTGTCTCAAAAATAATAGTTTCTACTGTTTAGCTAATCTTTACTGTTTACTTGGGAATGTTAGTGAAGGTTTTGCCCATAAAGATGCCGTTAAACAGTACTTTGTAACAGCGCAGCATGCATACCTGCTAGAGGGAAATGATAAGATGGCTTTAGACCTTGAGCGTTTTATCAATGAAACATTCCCAGCATAATTGTTATAGACAACTCAGTCTTTACTGTGTTGTTTTTATATGCATTTATTGTAACATCTCTCATGAGACGAGTTATTTCTACGGTTAAAATAAACTTATTCATAATAAAAAATAAAATAAAAAAATATTTATAAATACGATTGACAAATAATTTTCTGCATGATAGAATACAATCAAGGAATATGAAAGGGGTTGCAAGATATGAAGAAAGCAACTAAAAAGTTTGTTGTCGCAGTTTTATTAGCGGGTTTATTAGTTATTGTTGGTAAACCATCGATAAATCCTGCTCCCGCCCCTTTAGGCTTTGATCCTGGAGAATTATATTCTGTAGATTTTTAAAATATGAATTGTACAATTTTATGAATAAGCTGGTAGTATTACCAGTTCAAAGAAAGGATAGTTTCCAATGTACTAAGTTGTCATAAGTTACTAAAAAGAGTTGTAATTGTTTGTTTTAGTCAAAAATGAAATGGAGACTATGTTATGAAGAAAAGAATTAAGAAGATTATTTCAACATCGTTACTTGCTCTTACCCTAGCTGGTGCAGGTGGTTCAATCGCTTCTGCCGCAACAGTTTATTATAAAGGTTCTGCCGTTTATTGGAACTATGGTCGTACAGTAGGACTTTGGAGTTACTCACACGTTCAATCTGGTGTGTATGAACACGCAGCAAGTGCTAACGGAGGTTTCTCAGGTTGGAAACGGCCAGGAATTGAAGCACGTGCATCTAGATATATTGGAAGTGGTACAGCACAATGTTACTGGAATTGTAGGTAAGCGCCTATGACATACAAAAACATGTTATTAGGTAAAATGAAGTACTTAATCCTGTTTTTGATTGCCATTCAGAGCGTACTACTTGCTCTGATGGCAATTTTTTTACAGGTGTTCAGTATGAGGAGTCATGGCAAAGTTATAACCGTAATTCTAGGACAGTTACAGTTTATCTTCAAAGATTATCTGAAGAACAGTCGCAAAGTGTATACCAATACTTTTTGGAACAAAGTGACTTGTCTATTTGGACGAAACGTACTACAAATAGTAGTAGGGATGGTTCAATAAATAGAATATATTTAGATGTTCTTGGCAATCCTGAAGGTTTTTCAGATTTTACAAACGGTGGTAAAATAATTTTATCACGCCAACAAATTTCAGATTTATTATCCCATAGTGACAATAACTTGACTATTGGACTTGATAAGGGAACTGATAATATGCTCTATGAATTACCGAGCTTGTTATTTACAACCCCTGTTGTTATTAATCGGTTAGACCATATTTTTCAAGAAACAAATACAATAAACAGGATATATCATATCAATGGTCTTCAGGACAACCTCTCAAGAGAAACGTTTTTATCAAATCTCTCATCCATTACTGGGATTTCTGTTGAAGACTTGATTAGAGAGAGTTTTGGCAGTAATACTGTTGAGGGAATTGTGCCAATCGTTTTAGCTGCTAGTATTGCAGTAAATGCTATGGTTCTTCTTGTTCTTTTCCTAATATGTGTTTTACAATCCTTTAAACATTTTGGGACATTGATACTACTTGGATGGGATAGGAAGGAGTTGTGGTCTGCCCTCTTCAAGGATTCTCTTCTGTTTTCTATTTATATTGCACCTGTTTCCGCACTAGCAACTTGGTTTTTGTCAGGTTGGGCTAGTTTTGGATTATCATCATTTGTGTTAGTCTTTGCGGGTACAAGTCTTTCAATCTTGTTACTATTGCTAACATTAATTATTCCAAGTATTGTTGTTTATTTGGTTTCTCCATTAGCTGCAATTCATAAACGGTTACCAATGAAACCATTAATGGCAACCAGTTTGTTATTCTATACTTTAGTAGCTGGTTTATTAATAGCAGTTAGTCATTCCTTAGATGCGCCAATGAATCAGTTCATTGATAATGTCAAAGTAGCTAGGGAGTGGAAAAGTGTCGAAAATATGTATGTTATTTCGGATTTTGTAGAAGGGGATGATATAGGAACCTACTCTGGTAATACAAATTCATTAGAAAGCAGCATGTATCACTTTTACCAACGAATTTCAGAGATTCCAGGTGTTTATATTGCTCAGGAGAATATCTCGGGCAAGAATACCTTGATACAATCTATGGTACGTATCAAAATGTTCCTAAAAAACCATTTTGGTATTTAACCTATTCTTATAATTACTTATCTGAACTAGGAGTTGAGTTAAGTAATGAAGAATTATCCGAAATACGTAATGGTGCCAGATTGTACCTTATTCCTGATACTCTAGGTTCAGCGGATGTTGAAACCATGAAGGCTTACTTACAAGAAGTTGTTCGAGTAAAACCAGGGATATAGGGACTAAGTTTACAGAAAATCCAAGATTTTTATTTAGAACCTATCAGCCATCTAAGTCCATTTTTACTTGGTCAAGATCAATCGATCGTGGTGTAACTAGTGAAGAACCTGTTATTTTTGTAGCAGCTCCTGAAAACTTGTACTTCATGGAATCAGCAAACCTATCTGTGAGTGGATATGACGGAATTTTGAAAGTTCGTGATAAGGAAACAATGAATCAGGTAAAATCAATTTTAGATAATGAGTTCCCTGATTTATCAGACAATGCACTGAAATTTACAACGGTTAAGAATTATATCAATGGACTTCAGAAAGATCTAGGCTATACTTTCTACCTATTTGGAAGTATCATCGCTATTATTGTCTTTACTATGATGGCTATCTTTTGGAGTTTTGTCTTGATTTATCGCTTGCTTTTCGAAGAAAAACTGTATGTACAATACTTCATGGGCTTTTCTCCTTGGAAGAGGTATAGCGGAGTTTTTTCTCTTGTCGTTGGTGTTTCTGCGATAGAACTACTAGTTTCTATCTTACTAGGCTCTAAGTTGGGAATAGTTTTAACACTAGTTACATTTGCTTTCCAATTATTACTTCTTTACTTCAATCTATTCCGTAAAGAAGTAGAAAGTCTCATACAATCGTTTAAGGGGTGATTTAATGTCTATGATTTCCGTACAAAATGTATCAAAAAAATTTGGGTCACGTGAGATTTTAAAAGACTTAAGTTTTGATGTTGAGGAAAATGAATTTGTAGCTTTAGTAGGTCCATCTGGTTCTGGAAAATCTACATTACTCAATATGATTGGCCTTTTGGATAATATTGATAGTGGTAAGATTTTAATCAACGGGAAGATCTTACCAAAAGTGAATTCGCGTTCTGCGGTTAACTATCGAAAGAATGTTATCAACTATCTATTTCAATCAAATGCACTCATCTCTACATCCAGTGTAAAAGATAATCTCATGCTTGCTATGAACTTTACTAATTTCTCTAAGGAAGAGAAGGAGAAAAAGATTAAAGAAATCTTGCGGTTTGTTGGTTTGGAAAATAGACTAGATAGCAAGGTCAATGAATTATCTGGAGGTGAGCAGCAGAGAATCGCCATCGTGAGAGCTATTCTAAAACCAGGTGATATCATCTTGGCAGATGAACCAACAGGTTCATTGGATCCTGATATGGCTCAAAAATCATTTGACTTAATTCGGTCATTGAGAGATCAGTTTGGAAAAACAATTCTAATCGTCACACATAATTTAGACCATGCGAAACAATGTGATCGAATTGTCTCGTTGAAATCAGCTTTTGTAAATTAGTCTACTCACTCGCAACTGAGACAATCATTTTAGTCTATAGAACGACGAAGAAAGTGGAAGTTTAAGGATGAAAATTTTGAATACTATATGACACAACAGCCAAATTTGTACAATCATCTAGAGTTATAAACTTATCTAGTAGTTGAAAATCATATTGATGACATCCTTTGTCTGCATATAATTTTCAACAATAAATTAGTAGATATGGTTGTTTTACATTCATTTCAAAAGAAAACTGTCCCTATCCCACATTGTTTTAAAGGCGAGACTGTGACAGTCTTAGATGACGATGACGTGACGTTGCATTTGTTAGAATTTCAGAATTTTAGAACTTGTTTGACTCAGTGATTCAACATGGAGTTCACTAAAATATAAGAAAAAGAATTTTATCAGGAGAAGTATACATACTATATGTATAGTGGAAAATCGTAAAAAGCAAAGACGAAGTAATTATCTCGTCTTTGCTTTTTAGTATAATGAACACCTTCATGTCAATGAAGTCAATATCGGATGGCAACCCTTTTAAGTAATCCAATTTATAAAATTAAGCTAGACAGAAAAAGCATCCCGTATTTTGGATACGAAATGATTTCAATAAATGTAAATAAGTTTTAACGTTTACTAAATTGTGAAGCTTTACGAGCTTTCTTAAGACCTGGTTTGACAAGAATGATTTTCAGTTGAACTAAAAACAATGCAATACCTTGTGTTTTCAGAACTATATATACCTATTAATTTCATAAAATATGAATCAATATATTTTAAACATAGGAATAGTTTAGATCTGTAAGAGATAGATCAAAATCTTAAAAATTATTTTATTTATGACTTCGTTTTCTTTGACTACCTCCATTATATGTCTTACAGAATTTTCTTTTACTAATTAATGTATTATTGATATGAGATGGATTATTCAGCAAGAGTCTTGCTAGCCTCTCCAATAAATTTCTTATAGGTATATCAAGTATTATCATAGAAAATGTGACAGCCAACATTTTTACGATGGAACTATAAACTGTATAAGATAAGCAATATAAATTTGAATTTCCAGCGATATTGTTAATCAGATTTTTGAAAGAATCACTCGAAGTAAATAATTCAGAAAATTGCAACGCCAAGTATAAAAATGGTAAATAAAATAATAACCAGTATTTTTTTCGTTGAAGTCTCCTCTTGACCTTTTCATCATCAAGATACATTTCAAATCTTTTTGGTAACAAGTATTTAATACTAGTATCGAATAGAGGAAATATGCAATTTGTTATAACCATTACCAAAAAGTCCATTTTAATATTCCGTTATTTATTCCTATAACAGAAAATAAACCAACAGGTACAATTATTAAAACAAAAATAATAAAAGGGAGATACGAGCCGAAACATACAGAATTCTTACAATAGACAAGAGTATTGGAATAGCCAGAAATAATATATTAACTTGATTTCGCAAGAAAAAATCAGGTAAATTTAAGATAAAATGGTCAGATATCTCTACGAAACATATTATAATTACGATATAATGAAAACCATATAATAATATTTTTTAGAAATTTCTAGACTTTTTGGCGATTGCTCAAGATATAATTGTTCAATGAAATTACCCATTCTTTGATTAAGATCATCTTTGTTCTCGATCATAAATACGATGCTTCCTACAGTATGTGCTAGCAGGAGTATTGCCAAAAATACTTTAAGTGCATCATTATTTCCATTTATATATATATTCCAACTTAGATAGATTATAACAGGAAACTCTGCAATCAATGTTAAAATGTAATTCAATTTCATTGGCTTATATATAAATAAATTCTTCAAGAAAATCAACACCGATTTTAAAACTTCTTTGACATTTTCTGCCATTATTATCTTACTCCCAACTATTCTTATTACTATACTATTTTAACTTTTCATCTATAGATTTAATATTTCAGTTCTTCAAAAAATAATATCAATACTTTCTATACCAGGTAACAAATAAAAGATTCGTAATATTATCTAACATTTATTACTATACAAAAATCTGAGTTTAGTTTAAAAACACCTTGTATGAACTAGGAACTAGCCTAAATGAGTCATCCGTAATTGGTCCATCATAAATCTTAAGTTTACATTTTTTCGATTCCACATTTAGATCATAAATGAAGTAGATTTTATACGGATATCCATTTCGGGATGCTTCTACTTCATTAGAACTCATTTCAAAACCGTCCGAAAACTTTAATTTTGATGCTTTAACTTCAACATGAATTTCTTCCCCATTTTTATCCCAAAAACGAATATCATTTATTGATGTTTATAATTCGGATTCCAGTTAAATTCAAAATTTCCCTCTCTATTCTTTTTTAAATATGGATCTACTAAGTTATTGCGAATTGGAAATTTTTATTTTTATCATACTGTACATAACAAATAAAGTTATCATTTTCTGGTGAAAGTTCTCTTTTTACGTCTTCGTAGTTCCTGATTGTAGACAGTGAGATAAACAATATCAGCAGGCATATCACCATGCTTTACTTTATGGCTAGTAAACCCATAATTTTCTATTGAAATTATATGTTCTATAGCTTTTTTATCATTTCTTTTAACTGAAATTTAGTAGATTTTTATTTCTAATTAAAACTGCAGAATATCGTTTTACATCTTCTAAGCTGATATCCTCAATTTCAATAATAGAATATTCTTCGTTATTAATATCTAAATATGAACGGAATTTATCTTCTATTTCGCTTCGATTTTCATCATTTACCTCACCCATCAACATTTCTTTTTATTTAAATCTACAATTTCTTCAATATTGATAGCTCCCATTGAATAATTTATGAAATGTTCGGTTGGTATTGTGAAAAATGAAGAAACAGTTTTTGGTGATTCAAATGAAACATGTATGTAGTCTCCAGGTTGCAATTTTTTTGAATTACAAATTTTGTAGCAGACTCAATCCCCAAATATAGCCTCTCAGTTATACTCAAATTATTATGGGTAAATTCGAGATTATATTGTCTACTATCCTTATTAGATAACGGAACTACAGAATTTATTCTTTTACATTCGAATAAAAGAGTAGATAACGAAATCCTATCAATAAAAATTTTAGATTCCTCCGACAAATATTGTGAATTATGAAGATCTATAAATGATATATTGTTTTGTAAATAGTATATCCAAGATAGACACATGCTACTAGCAATATCAAAAATCTCTTTAATGTCCGTCTTAAATTGGTATGTAGAAACCTCTTTATTTCCTGATTTATTTCCTTGGGTAAATTGAAATTTTAAAGAATTTCCATTATATATGATACCACCGTGAGATATTGCATTACGAATGTCTGAATCCGACACATCTGTGATGATATTATAATTTCGCTTTTTAAGATATTCAATTTGAGGAGTCAGTGTTTTTGATCTTGATTTTTGTTGTTTATTTCTCCATAAAATTTTATTATCAACTTAAGTCCATTGCTGTATGCTGTATTGAGAAGATCATTATAAATACCAACAGCGAATAGTTTTACCCGCAACTCTTCATTTCCATTGAATAACTCCATAAGATTAATTCGTTCCTCAATATCTTTTAACTGTTCATACATTGAGGTAAACAAGTTGAAATTATTTAGAAGAGTTCTTAAAAATCTTTCTTTTCCTAATGATTCTTCAAGTTCGTAAATTTTTTTAGTAAGAAATTAAAACCATCACGATTCCAATGCTTTAATTGACTATTAACCATAAATCTATAAAAGAGTGGTCTGTAATCTAATATCGGTATTTCATTAGAGATATTCTTGTTAAATTGTGTTTCTAGAATGCTGACTTCTCTATTTTCTTTATTTGTTTCCCAAACTTCTCTATAGTCGTTCATATTTTCTCCTGAAAGGCATTTTTTATTTAAAGCTCCAATCTAGACTGTACTGAATTAAGAAATAAATTTTACTGCTATTAAAACTATTATACCACTCAAAATATATATTAACACATTTATCCCAAGCTGTTTAAAAATTAAAATGTTTATGTATTATTGATTTCAAGTAAAAAAGGCCTTATCTATAACTTCCCGAAAGTTATTATTTGCTGTTATAATAGACATTTCTTCATTTTTCCGTTATAACAGACACTGACATACTCTTGTAATATTATTTTGGTATAATTAAAATTATAGAAGGAGGCACAGGTTATGAGAAAATTAATAGGTATACTACTACTTTCATTATCAATAATTACGTTAATTGCTTGCTCTAAAAACAACTACCAATCTTTAGATGGTGAGTATTATTGGATCTCAAATGAAAGAAACGAGTTAGCGTTTACTGTTAAAGGAAATAATGCTTCCATTGAGCATGGAGAAGCCGACAGCTTTACCATTAACAAACAAAAGAATACGATTGAATTAACTGGACAAAATATAGCAAGTCGAACAGAAGAATATTCATTTAAAGATGGGGTCTTTTCTGTTGATATTAGTGGAGTTAAGCATGACTACTATCTTAAAGGTAGCGAAGCGTATAAGAAGGCTCTAAAACAATATGGATATAAATAAGATCATTCACACCTATTTTACCGAATAGGTGTTTTTTGTGCTAAATAGATTCCTTCAAAAAACTTTTAAGCTTATTATTAACCGAAAGTCAAATCTATTTTTTGTTCAAATTTTGGTCAAAGAAACAAAATATACCATCCTATTTTAAAAAACCGAATTGTGATGATTGCCGATAAACAAACACTTTGATTTTTCTTTTTATTTCTTTATTCTTCTTATCATGCAAGATTCAGAGAATAAAGCTAGTTGCAGCCACTGCTCCAACACTAATTAAGGCTTTAGTTTTGACTTTATTTAACATCTTAGACCTTCTTTCTAAAAAACTAGGTCAAGAATAACAAAAAGATTTGTAAGTTTTATCACATCACAACGAAAGGTAATTCCTACATTTCTGGCGCAAAATCGTACAGTTCAGAGAAAAAATTAAAACCAGCTGTCCTTGGGATATAATAGACTTATTGGAAAAAATAAAGTGCCATACTGTACTATGCTATACTATAGTTAAGAAAACTATTTACGAAAAACCATGCAACTAACTCCTGAGAACTTTAAATTATTTATTAGTGTCAAAAGGATACCTTCCCAACAAAGATATCCTGTCTAGATACAACTTATAAATCCAAACACTGTAAAGGAGGAGGCACAAAAACTTTAAGTCTAGAAAAACAGTTAATTCTGAACTTGCATTATTTATGCTATTAATCAACTCAACATCTTCTAGTTTTTTGATTTTGGTCTTGGACTAGTGATAGTCACTGAACATTAACATTCGTAGAATATACTCTTCATTCCTCAAGTCTATTTGACTTAGAAAACTTAAAATCAACAAGTGTCACTATAGCTATTGATGTCACAGAAAGTCCTATTTCAATGTCCTAAAAGAAACCAAAGTAAGAATTATCCTGGAAAAAGATATACACCATAAAGACACAATCATAATCGATTTAACGACACTTCGTGCCTGTCAATTAGTTTTTGAGATGGTCATACACATGATTTTACTCTTTTTAAAGAAAGTATAGGTCAAGTATGTCAGAGCAATTACTTGTTTTTGTTATTTAGATACTATGAATATTCATGAGATATCTTTTTTCCTTTAAAAAGTTCTAAAAGCATGTATCGACTGTAGAGGATAAGAAGTTTAATAGAGATAGTTGTAATACGTATTAAAATTGAGCGTTTAAATGCTAAGTTTAAAACTTTTCAATTTGTGGAATCATCAACTATGAGTTAAAATAATTTACGAACAGAGGCTTTCCAAAAAACTTGATATCATACGTTTTATTGTGGAAATATTTATTTCATTTTCTCCTAGTATTGAATTTTCACACACTCATTAATTTTATTGATATAATCCAATAATAATGATAATATCAAATAATAATAAAAAGATTTGATAGTATTTTTCATAATCTGTCACGCTTTCTAATGATTTTTTATGATAAATGGAGATAAGTATGATTTTAGGTGAAACTTATAGAAAAATAAGAGAAGAAAAGGGATTTCTATTTCTTCATTAGCAGGTGCTGAAATTTCAAAATCTCAAATATCTAGATTTGAATTAGGAGAAACAGAGATTTCTGTCTTTAAGTTATTGTATCTTCTTGAAAGAATAGGAGTAACACTAGAAGAATTTCTGCTTATCTGTAATCAGTATCAACCTTCGGATTTTAATACCTTAATAGCTTCTGTTAAACAGGCCGCATATAATGAAGATACTCAAGCATTACTAGATATGGTAGAGAAAGAAATAGAACTTTTTCATGAGACAAATTCTCATTACCATAAATTAAATGCTATTTTCATCGAAAGTATTGTTTCGGGAATGGATAAGAATCATCAATTGAGTCGTCAAGACGCCTCTTATCTTACAAACTATTTATTTTCCGTTGAAAACTGGGGTTATTACGAAACGCTCATCCTTGGAAATTGCTGTCGTGTTCTATCTCCAGATTTATTATTTAGATATGCCAAAGAGGCGCTCAAAAAGGGAAGTTGTATAGCTCTATACCTAAAAATAGACAATCTCTCATTCAACTACTTCTCAATTCTTTGATTATAATGATTGAGAACGACTTATATGAGGAATCTTTATTTTTAAAACAGGCTACGAAGAATATATTAGCGGATTCCACAGATTTTTTTGAACAAACTATTTTGCTGTATTTAGATGGATATTTGGAACTGAAATTCTATCATAATCAAAAATCACTTTTAAAAATCGAAGAAGCTTTAAAAATTTTCGAACTCTTCAATAAAACAATCTACAAAAATTACAAAGAATACTTTGAGAAACACATCATTCATTTAGTAGACTAGGCCATTTATCTATAGGGTAATAACGTGATCAAACTCTTCCAATATTTCTGGATTTTGATCATGAGTAATGACAATAACAATTGCATCTTTAATGGATAGAATGTAGTCCATCATTGCTTTGGCTTTTATTGGATCAAGGTTGCTTGTAGGTTCGTCAAAAATATATACAGAATATGGTTTGGCTAAAAACCTAGCTAAATCAATTCGTTGCTTTTCTCCTTCTGAAATGGTTTGATTTGATTGAGATAGACTCTTATTAAGGAAGTCTTCACTAAATCCTAAGGCTTTTCTTAATTTTTCAGTTAAATAAAGGTTTCTGGACAGTTTGATATTCTCTAGGATATTTCCTTCAATCAGAAAATCATTTTTTTGCACAAATGCAATATCTTTATATAACTCCTCTGAGGGAATATCAATATTCTGTTTTCCGTTGATTTTTATTTCCCCATCATAAAGATTTTTGGAATAATAGTTTAGTATTAATTTTACTAAAGTTGTTTTCCCAGCTCCTGAAGCACCTATAATCGCATAGCGTTTGCCTTTTTAAATTCATAGGAAAAATGATCAAATAATATTCTATTTTCAATTTCATAATGTAATTGGCTAATAGAAATGGTCGAAATGTTATCACAATCAATTGTCCTTGTTTTATGGAAAATTTCATGATTTGTCTCATATAAATTTTCTTGGATATTATCAATAATGGACTTGCTACTGCTGATTAAATTTTTATTGTAAAGAATAGATTGTAATGGAGCAAAAACACCGTTTAATAATTGAATACTTGCTACTAGTAGTCCAATAGTCAGTAAGTTATTTCTTACAAAAAGATACCAGCGACCATACAGGATAGTTGAGAGCCAAAACTTAGTAAAATTCCAGTAGTTGAAGCTAAGTCTTTTAAGAATTGATATGTTTTTCTGGACTCTTCAAATTCTAAACTGATTCCCTGAATTTTTCTTGGGTCCAGCTTTGAATATTTAATAACTTAATTTGTTCAAAACCATTAATAAAGTTTGTCATTTTTGACAAATAGTGATTATTTTGTAGAGAATAATTATTAGTTGATTTAGTCATTAACTTTCCAGGAATTTGTGATAGAAAAATCGTTATACTCGACAATAAAAGAAAGACTAATGCTAATCGCCATTCTATATAGATAATAGCAACCACACTCATGATAAGGCTCCCTAAATTTGCAATTAGAGAGATTTTAGGGATTAATAAATTTTCTTGAATAAGATCACTGTTTTTGGTGATATTATTTAAGAAATCTGAATGGTTACGGTTGTCAATTTGGTTAAATTCACGCGATAAATAATGTAATAAGAGACGCCTTTTAGATCTAAAATAACTTTTTTACATATTGGTTTTTAAGATAGGAATAGGAACAAGAAATCAAGAACCACAGTAAAATCGAACTTACACAAATAGTGATATGAAAGAGTAATCCACTATTTGAATTAGATATACTATCAAGTATTCTTCCTAATTGGAGAGAGAAGAATGTCATTAAAAGAGCACTTGTCAGACTTAATAAAATAAGCAAGAAATATAGTAATTTATATTGTTTCATAATCTGGTTCATATCTTACTCCTTAAGTAACTCTGATGAGAGTATTATAATCCAAATATGAAAATCAGAAACAAACCTCCCGTATTTGGGACGCACTGAATAGTTTACACTAAATATAAAAAATTATAAAATAATTATTTTTTAAAATAAGAAGGAGAAGGTAGAAGTGATTCAACAGTAAAATATAAAGTTAAGGATGGCACCATTACAGTCGATATATCTGGAATAGAACATGAATATTACCAAAAAGGCAGTAAAACATATAATAAGGCACTTCAACAATATAATAAGTAGAAATAGAGCGATGAAGTTTTGATTTCTTTCCCAATTTGGCTATAAGAAAACACCCTGAAAGATAGATAGGAAAATCTAACTTTTGGGGTGTTTTCAATTTAAGAGCGTTGAATATGTCTTTATTTTGTGAGTGAGACACGGAAATCATTGTATTTGCTATAATCAAAGTCTTCATTAAGTCCTGTTACAAATACAATTGGTGTATAATGTCCCTCTTCCAAAATGAAACCGGCTTTTACCTTGGCATTGGCTCCCCAAGTCCAGCAATACCTGGAAGAAGGGCATCAAAAGCTCCAGGTTCGTCTGTTTCCCAGTAGTAGATATTACCAGAAGCTTGGACTGCCTTTGCTTTCGTCGTTGCTGTACGAATTGGGTTCACATCTGCTTGATAAAAGTTTGCTGTCGTAGTGACCGTTCCGTCCGCAGCCACTGTCATTTGGACATCTTTTGCGATTTCAGTTGTACCTGTCCAAGTCCCTACCAGCTCTGCAGGAACCATTTGAGATGAATCTGTAGCTTTGTCACCACTTGTTGTATTAGACGCTGTGGTTGTTTGACTTGATTGTGTTGTTTCTTCTGAAGTAGATTCAGTAGCTTTTGTATTTTTCTTTTTAGAAGACTGATTTGTTTTATTCTGACCAGATTTCATAGAAGTCTGTGTTTCTTTTACAGAAGAACTGTTCTCCTCTTTTTAGAACCACAAGCTACAAGTAGAGTTGCAGAAGTTAAGCCTAAAAGTGCTAAACTTGTCCATTTTTCATAATTATGATACCTCACCTAAATTTATATTAGCTATTATATTACAATGTTACAGAATGTCAAGTGCTTTTGAAATATTTTTGTAATATTTGTAATTTATCTAAATTTTTAAAGGGGTGGCGCATAGGGTTACAAAGTAAAAGATTTCTATATTCTTTGTTACATAATCATCAGAAATAGAAAATCAACGTAAATAAAATGTTGTTAGAGTTTTATTGGTACAAAATTACCAACAATAATTCCTACAATTCTAGGATCTTCATCATAAGAAAGAAAAATATCTTTATAGTTTGGATTGATAGAAACCAGCCTTAAGCCATGCTCCTCTCGATAAACTCGTTTAATATAAGTCTGGCTATTGCAAACTACAGCATAAACTGCTCCATCGTAATCAAATCCTGTCTCACGAATGAGAGCAACAGAACCATTTTTGTATTTGGGTTCCATTGAATCTCCAGATATCCATGAGGCGAAATCGTGGGCTAGCTCTTCATCAAAATAAACAGTATCATAGTCTTGATCATTATAAACTGATGAACCGATACCAGCCGACATTTTTTCGTAAACATGGTATTCGTATAGTTTCTCTGCTATTGAAATAACATTCTTACATTGTTCTTTCTGAACTAGGTTTCTGACATAGCTAAGTGCTTGATCCTTCCCCTCATCAGATAGAGTATTATATAGTCGGACAATTTCGACCTCTGTAAAATAACCTATTGGGACATCTAGAATCTGCTCTAACTGCTTTACTTTTTCTTTAGATGGTTGTTTTACTCCACGTTCCCATGCAGAATAAGCTTGATAACTAATACCTAATCGATCCGCAATATCCTTTTGTGTTAATTTCAATTCTTTCCTACGAATTTTTAGTTTTTCTGGCTGATACATCACTTACCTCACATGACTAATAATTCTAAATTCGCCTTTCTCCTTGCTTCTGTTTCAGATAACTTTTCACTATCCCACACGTAGGCTAAAGATTTTCCCTTATTGTAAACAAGCCACACCTTGAATTTCTTTACCGCTCTAATTTCGTCCCACCTAGTCTGGTCAAGTAATTCTGGTAGTTCTTGACTCGTCACGAAATTGGTTTGTTTCAATCTCTTTTAGCCGTGCTATAAGCGAGGGTTGATATTGATTGAACTCTTCAATCAATATTTCTTTGAGTTGATGAAAGAAATGGTGAAGTGAGGCGTTTTGACCGTCAAGGTATTCATCTACTGCCTGTTTGATGGCTGATTCAGTATCCACTTGGTAAACTCTCAATAAGTCAATCAGTCGGAAATAAAGTGCCTGCTTTGAAACTTCTAGATCCTCTTTGACTTTTTGAAATGAATCACAAGAGTAGTAAATCTTGGATAGTAGAACAATATCAGGCATGAGAACGATAGCTGAAAATATATTAGCTTCTCGCTCTAGAATAGATTCCTGATTATCCACTGACTCTGTAAAATAAGAACCATCGTGTTTCAAGATAAAGTGCCCTAATTCATGACACAAGGTAAAGTGACGCTTGCTTACAGGATTATCTTGTTCGTAGGAGAAACTCGTTCCTAGTTCATCAATAACCGTCAACCCTTCAATCTTATGGTTTGAAAAGTGATGAGGGATGACTTTAATCTGATTCATATCAATACAATGGTCAAAATAGTAGCGAAAGAGATAGTTCAGGGTTGAAATATCTTCCTCTTTCATAAAGGAATACAGGGCTTGTTTTGTTATTTTACTTACTCTTGAATACAATTCATCCAATGAATAGTACCTCCTTTAAGTCACTAGTTATAAACTAAACCAATTTGATTGAGTTGATTATACAAAAAAGTGGACGTTTGTCCACTCTTCAACCCAAAAAAATAATATAATATTTTAAAAATCATAACCTTAATAGTCTATTATTGAAAAACATTATTCCAAGGATTTATTTACAATGTTCATTAACTTTAGCTAGACTCCTTTATTTTTTAACAAGTCGTAAAAGTCTTTGGCCTCTAGTTCATCTCTAGTCATTAAATCAATACCTCTTAATAAGCCAACAGAACTTATGATAGAACTTCTAGTTGCAAGTGTTACAATTTTTACATCAAGATTAATAACATCGGAACTAGTTTTAAACACATTGTTACACTCTTCTAGATATTGAATTTTACGATTAGCTCGAATTCCGTTTTTTTCAATCTTCCTGTTGCAGTATTGATATTAACTCTGAGATGGTAGAAAAAAGTAGATAACCCAAATTTACACTCATAGATATATAGTGACTTATCTCTATTATTCTTATACACTACATCACATTTTGACTTAGAAAAATCTTTATTTCCAAATAGTTCCTTCCGCTTATACTTTATTAAAGGTTCATAAACAACTTTTCCAAATCTACCCGGAGTTCTTCTCCATCGCATTGTGATATACTCAAGGTAATAACTATATATCATACGATAGTCTTGAGCAGATAAATTATTATTAAATAAACTTAGAAGTAATCTCTTCAATTCATTAAAACTGTCTATATTAACCGAATTATTATATATGACTTCTTGTTCGTCTTTAAGATCTTCAATTCGAGAATTTATAACTAATTGAGTTTCATTATTATTTCTATTTGAATCAAAAAAACTATTAATAATTCTATAACAGGAATAGTCTGAAACAGCCCACTTATATAATTCCAATACAATATTATGTACACGTGTTGGCGCAAATCTTTGATTAGACTTAAATCTAATATGCTTTAGTTTATATTTCGGATCTGTCATCAATTGTCTCCCAAAATCTATATGGAATCTCAAGAGATGAGAATTTTGTTTGTGAAAACAACTCATTAAATCTATATCTAATATAAGGTTCTACGATTTCAAACAATGCAAAGTTATATTCCCTATCCTTGATATTAAAGTTTTCATCTGAACTAGTGAATTCTATTTGATGCGATAATTTAAATAAACTTTCCTTTTCATCAGCGACACTTAATAGGAATGAAACAATTGCTCTGAAATTTCCTTGGTCATCATGTTCAAGTTCTTTAACTGTTATACCAACCTTAATTTCAACCACATTATCTGGTAAAAGTTTTTCATCTAATCTATTTAAATTGAATACTAATTCTGTTGGATAAATTGAATCTATCGACTTGATTATCTTCATTATTATCTCCTTCTGGTAGTGTTACTACAATATTATCTAATTCGAATTTATGATCATCTTTTTCGAAAAGTTTTTTCAAATTGAATATAAATATCTTTTAATTTATTCTGTAATTTATCATTATTACTGTGTAAAATATTAATAGAGTTTTCTACATCACTATTACGTCCTAAGAAAGTAGTTTCCTTTGATAATACACCACTATAAAAATTTAAAAATTTTATTAAATCATTTGAATATTTTTTTGTAATACCTTATCAGAACTAATCTTATCTAAAATAGATACTTTAATACTCTCAGATATAATGTTAGAATAAAAAAATTTGAGCTCTTCATCATCGTCTACTCTTCTTTCGAGTTCAGAACGATAGTTCTTAAAATTTTCTCGATAGGTAGAAATACTACGTTTTACTGACTCATACTGCTTTTCATCATATACTATGGTATTTAAAAACATAAATTTCACCTCCTAAACTAACTTATTGTATAATATTTTCAAAAATTAACAAGTACTACATTACGCAATTATAAGTCTGAATAAAGTCTATTGGCATTTTTCATCCAAGAATTAAATTTTTATAGAATCTAAATCGTACTTTCATAACATTTATATACTAACTTCTGGACTCAAAATTTCTCTTCCGTTCTTCCATAAACTCAATCAACTCTTTTTGAAAATCTCTTTTTCTTCTTCGGTCAATCCTTTTGAGTTCATACGGAAAAGAAGTTCAATATTATCTAACTCCTCTGATTTTGCTTCTGAGTTCCCAACTAAATAATCAACTGACACATTTAAAATTTGTGCTAGTCTAATAAGATTCTCTTGAGTGGGATTTTTCTTTCCTCTCTCCCAGTCTGCATAGGAAGACTGCCCAATCCCTAATTGCTTTGCTAATTCAACTTGAGTAAGGTGAGCTTGTTTTCGTAGTTCTTTTAAACGTTCTGCAAACGCCATAGTTATTCCTCTTCAAATTTTTTAAAAAATTTTAAAATCCCTTGACTTTTATCGCTATAGGCGATAAAATATAGATATAGCTGGTAGCGATATTGAAAATCAAAATAATAATCCCTACCAATTGAGATCATTGACAATTAAATAAAAAGTGCGTCTGACAACCAGAGGACTGACTATCAAACTACACTAAACTTCGTACCTTTATTGTAATTTATTTGATACTAAAAGTCAAGTCCGTTTTATGGTTGAAGTGAAGATAAAAAACAGGATTTAATTCTTGTGGGCTTCCACGCATTTCGGACTTTCGCACTTTTCCGAATAGTAAAGTGAACTGGCTTCGCCAAAGGGCGTAAGAGAATCTCTTGGGTATGATCATGACTACCTAAAGAGATTGGCTGGGAAAGCGATGGTAATTGACGCAAAGCACCTTGCTAAACGTTGCCACCGTGGAAAGAGGGATCTTTCCAACCAAATAACTTTTCTTTACTGCTGTCTATCTAATAAGATAGACCTACTCTCAAGCTACTAAGTTCTTTCCTTTTTCACTTAGTAGCTTTTTGCTTTACAATAAAGGATAATAATATGACAAACTTTTTCGCACTACAATGTAAACGACTCTATGATAACTATGAATTCACCTATGGCATGTTTAGTGAATCTGATAAACTACAGGCTAAACTCTATGCTCAAGCTCAAATAGATTTAGATCACTTGGTTCAAGATGCTCGTAGAAATGGCTACGCTCATGGGGATATTGATATTTATAGTCGCATGTTTAAACGAAAACTATTTACCCACTATTACTCAAGAGTGAAGCAACTAGCTTAACTCTTTTTATTTTACACTCAGAAAGGAAAATCTTATGATCTCAGAAACACTTAAAATGAAACCAGAATTTATTGGCCCTGCTTACTACGAACGTTTAGGAGATGCTCCTAAATTTATTTTTGGAAAAGAAGGTAAATACCAACGTCACATTCTAAACAGCGCAGAGCACGGTGCTTTTCATGTCATCACACCAGCTTCCACAACAGTCTTTCCAGAAGATTCTCTAGTAGAAGCAGTTAACCCAATCTTTTTCCCAGACACTGCTTTGAATGGCAATAGTGTTGCACCTTATCTCAATGTCTTTGCGGAAAAATTGGTAATTAAAAAATAAGAAATAAAAGGAGAAAATCACATGGCTAAAATTGGATTAAACTATGGAGAAAACTACAAATTGCTGACAAGACTTATCGTGTCATTACAGACGGGCTGGATGTACCAGCAGTTCTTGGAAAACTGACTTTCCGAGGCATTGAGGGCCCTGATATCATCTTTGAAGTGGATCGCTCACAACGTAATCCTGATGGATCATTTGTCCAAGTTAATACTGGTGAGATCCGTGGAATTGTCGTAGGGATTCACTCTTCTGTCCAGCACGAAACACTCTTTTTCACTATCGCAGATATGTCAGAGTCTGAAATTGAAGATTTGGGCATTAAATACCGAGAAGAGGTGGAACTAGAAGATATTGTTATCACCCATACCCATGTTAATCGCAATGATATCTATAAGCTCTTTGCTTCTAAGATCAAGAAAAAAGCTGGAGGTGCACCGACTAAAG
Organism: Streptococcus sp. 2A/TPW/M5; assembly: GCA_036663675.1. Taxonomy (GTDB): domain Bacteria; phylum Bacillota; class Bacilli; order Lactobacillales; family Streptococcaceae; genus Streptococcus. Next base: position 881,659 of record JAYXUK010000001.1, read on the forward strand.
AAAACAAACCAGTAGAAAATAAGAAGGAAAACTAGGAGGTGATGCAGGATGAAACTCTTTACCTATCGGGGAAAAAGAGTTCGAGTTTCTCATCGTAAACTAAAGGGAATCACATGGTTTATCTGGTGGTTTCCTTTTTGTTGGCTATTAGTGTCTACAGCTACTTACATTTAGAAGAATTAAAAGTTCATCCCTTACCTCAAGGATATTTTCTAGGAGCTGGATTTATCTTTTCTTTGATCTTCTCTTGGTTTATCAATCGAGTTTGCTACAGGAAGATGCTCTTTTTCAAAAGCTAAACAGCCTTCGAATTCTTTCTCGCTTTTTGTTAGAGAATAACCTCTATCTCGTTAAAAGGTCAAGCGTGAGAACAAGATCATTGAAAAAATCACCTTGCCTCAAGTGTATATCAAGCAGTCTCGCTACAAGATTGAAGTGAGTTTTATTCTAGAGGGTAATAAGTTCCAAGATCGTTTTCTAAATCTTGGGGCCACAGCTTGAAGTCATGTTTAACGGGGACTTTCGCAATAAAACCTTTGATAATCGCTTTATCAAATATGAAATTGCTATTAACCGAATTGAAAGCAGGATCTCCATCGATGAAGTAAAAGTCAAGGGATCCAAACTCCAGCTCATGAAAGATGTATCTTGGGACTATATTGAAGAACCTCATCTTCTCATCGGCGGTGGAACAGGTGGAGGAAAAACTGTTGTTCTCATGACCATTATCTACGCTCTAGCTAAAATCGGCTTTGTCGATATCTGCGATCCAAAGAATGCGGATCTTGCTGGATTAAAGAAAATTCCAGTCTTTCATGGTCGAGTCTACACTAGTAAGGAAGATATCATTAACTGTTTTAGAGAGAATGTAGAGTTCATGGAAAAACGCTATGAACGGATGTCTACTTCGCCAAAATTCCAAGCTGGAAAGAATTTTACTCACTATGACATGAAACCAAAATTTATTCTTGTGGACGAGTGGGCAGCTCTCATGGCAAAGATTGACCGTGATTATAGCCAACAGTCAGAACTTATGGAATATCTCTCACAGTTAGTTTTAGAAGGTCGTCAAGCTGGAGTCTTTATCATCTTTGCTATGCAACGGCCCGATGGGGAATTTATCAAAACTGCTCTTCGGGACAACTTTATGAAGCGTCTTTCCGTCGGTCATTTAGAATCAACAGGATATGACATGATGTTTGGAGATGCTAATAAAACCAAAGAGTTTAAAAAGCTAGATGAAATTAATGGAGTCAAAATCAAAGGACGGGGCTATATCGCAAACAACGGTGAGCTGGCTGGTGAGTTTTCTCTCCTTATGTACCGCTTGATCAAGGCTTTTCCTTCTACGATGCCTACTCTAAAATTCCTATTATGGAGTTTGAAGGAGAAGAATTTTCAGTCTTTGAAGAATATAAACCACCGGTTGAAACAATTGATCCTATAGAGGAAGAGGAGACTATAGAAAACGAATCAAACAAGAGACCACTCAAAGAATTCGCAGATGAACAAAATCTTAAAATGCCAACCTTGCGCAAGATTATCTATCTCTTAACAGAACAAGGGATCATCTTTGAACGGACTGTATCCGCTATTCTAGTGGATCCTTTTCAAGAAAAACTTCTTCTTGAAATCCTCGCTCAATTTGAAGAGGGAGGACGCAGGTCTTATCCAAAAGCAGTTGAAGCGACGATTGTTCATCATGGGCTAGGACAAGGGCAGGGCAAGCCTGACCGCAGGTCAGGCGCAGACCGTAGCCCGAAGTTTCTAGGCCATGATGAAACTTCAACCCCGTTTTCTAATAGGGGGTTACATTTGGCAAAAACGCCAAGTCCACCCCTCCTCATTCCTTATGGGAGTTGGGTTTTCAATTTTTATGAAGTGTGTCACTTTCGTCAAAAAAGTGTGTCACTTTGTTAGAAAGAGGTGTTGCGATGAATGGACAAAATTAGTCCTTTTCATATTAAGAATTTCAGAAAACAAACAGGACTTAGTCAAAAAGCATTTGCACAAGCTGTTGATCTACCTACAAGAACCTATCGCTCTTATGAAACGGGTGAAAGAGGACTGACGATTGATAAGTTCAGAGAACTAAAAGAAAGACTCGGTTACTATCAAGATTGCGATAAAAACAGTCTTCGGGCTCAGATCGACTATCTACGATTGACTTTCCCGAGATTAAAGGATTTAGACGCTTTCTGTGAAAACTTCCTTCACTGCTACCTAAGCGAATTTACCGACCAAGAAACCCGTCTTATGAACTATACTCACTTATGGCAACGAGGGAACATCTGGATTTTTGATTTCTTTGATAAATCTGTGACCAATGACTACCAAACTTGTCTTCAACTATCCGGTCAAGGATGCCGTGAGCTGGAATTACTTCTAGAAGACAAGGGAATCACTTGGCAGATCTTTCTTCAAGATATTCTGTATTCTTATGAAGATGTTCGGGTGAAGCGTCTCGATATTGCTCTAGATGAACTCTATAAAGGTTACGGTCACGAGGACGAACAAATTCAAATTCCCAAACTGATTGATAAACTCTATTCCAAAGAGATTGTCCTAGACACGATCAAGAAATGGAATATCACGGGTGGTGGATCTTTCACAGATAATGAAGACATGGAAGCTAATCACGGCTTGTCCATTTATTTTGGGAGCCGTCAAAGTCAACTCTACTTTAACTTTTATGAAAAGCGCTATGAAATTGCTCGAATGGAAAACATCTCCTTGGACGAATCCTTGGAGATTTTTGGTATCTGGAATCGCTATGAATTGCGGTTTTCAGATCAGAAAGCTCAAGGTATTGTGGAGGAATACATCAATGGTGTAGATCTCGGAGAAATCGCTAGAGGCATCATCAATAAAGAAATCCAAGTCTATGATGGTGTTACTCGTTTTGGAGCTTATAAACCTGATGAAAAATGGCAACGTCTCTTTGGAGGCGTCGAACCCTTAAAGCTCTCAACTAACCCACAGCCTTATAGTATTGAGCGAACGATTCGCTGGCTGACCTATCAAGTTGCGAATTCTCTTGCACTAGTCACCGAAGCAGATAAAATCCTGCAAACAGAATACATGAAAATGATTCAGAATAGCGGAGAGATCACTGATCGAGGAAAAGCCATGTTACGACTTCTCAAAGCCAATAAACACTATGAACACTAGAAAGGAAAAACTATATGGAATACAAAGTTCAAATCAATTCACTAGATAACTTTAGAGCTTGGTCTGGTGGACTAACCACCTTAAACACCGTCCGTGAACGCGGTGGAGTAGATACCCTAACCGTCATTTGTGAGGATATCTTCTCTGGTGATACACCAACTGAAGGACAAATCAATGACTGGCTCTGGTTTGATTCTGATTTTATCTACCAAGCTTTAGGTTACGATGATCTACTTGAGGCTTCTTGAGATGCTGAAGAAGATTTATCAAGCAGATTTTCTGCTTCTTCCAGAACAAGAATTCTGGCATATGTACGTTCTCTTACGAAAAGGAAAGGACTTCTACTATGAATGCGCTGGAAGATCTACCGAAAAACCACCAGATGCGAATGGCTTCTTTGACTACGAACATGCCTTCTTCACTATAGATGGCGATGTGCTCAGTCTAAACAAAAGAATGCGACCTTCTCTCATCGCCTATATCCAACAAACAATTAAAAGCAAACAAGAAACATTTAGAAAGGAAATTGAAATGGCCACTAAAACTATTTTTGAAAAGAAAGTCTCTCAAGTTACGAATGAACTGGGAGAATTACTTAAAAAGAAAGATCACAGAGAGGCTTGGACCAAGGCTGGAGAATTAAATAGTCTCCTTAAAAAGAAGAAGCCAAGGATCTAAAGCCTGACTTGATCGAACAACTCCAAACTGAGTTACGAGGCTACTATTACATTAATGGCGAGATCGAAAAAGCCAATAAGCGCCTCTATGCAAAAGGCTCAAAGCTCATTGAACTCGCTGGTCTCTAAAAGGAGGATCTATGGAAAAAGCCAAACGCTACTTGCTTCAAGCAAAAGAATACCTCTCACACTTTAAAAGGTGGAGAAAAAGGAGGCCCACCAAAACTAAAAGTCACCAATAAAAAGACCGTCAATATCGCAGTCATAGGAGGAATTGCTTTCCTCCTTTTGTTGGTCTCTTGGGATCTCTTCGTGCTATCACACTCTCAAATAAGGTAGGAACACTACAAGCTCAAGTGGAGTCCACTAAAAAACAAAGGGCACAACCAATGGAGTCTAGTAGAAAATACGACTATAAACTCCAGTACTACTTGAACGACTATGTCTACGCTTATTTCACCCTCCCACAAGAAGGAGATAAACAACAAGCTCAAGTGTACTACTTAAATAGCTTTTACAACTTCATTCCTGATGTGAAAGCCCAAGGTCAAGTTCGAAATCCTAGTGAACTCCTCTATTCTCAGTTAGTAACTGTAGAAGGGAAAGTTGCGACCTATAAGATCAAATACAAGGAAACTATCCGCCGGGATAATAACACGGAAGAAAAAGAAATCGTGACAGGTTTCAATATTCCATTTGATGAAAAAGATGGAAAGTACTATATCTCTGGTCTTCCTTGGTTCTCTGCTATTGAATCCTCACAAGCTGGACACTTTAGCGAAGACGATCAGCTCCAACTAACTGCTAATGATCACTTTTCAGACGGTCAGCGTAAGAAAGTTGAAAAGTTCCTCAAGGTCTTCTTTACCAACTATACTACTAACCAAGATAACCTTAATCTGATTGCTAAGGATGTAGATATTATAGCCAATACCACCTTCAAAACGATTGATTATACCTATCTAAAAAAGACGGTCAGAATCTAATCGCTTATGTTCAAGCAACCTTTGAGGTCGGAGGATCCACTCATTCAGAAAACTTCACTTTTACCCTCTCAGAAAAAGAAAAGACCTACTATGTCTCAAAACTTGAACACACCATTCCACTAAACTATGCAAATGATAAAGAATAGGAGAACTCTATGAATACAAACAATCTACGGACCTTCCTTCAGGGCGATGGAATTTGGATCCTGACAGCCATTGCCGTGCTTTTAGCGATCAAGGCTTGGCGGAATAGCTCTTGGCTTCAACTCTTTTCAGTCGTTGGTTTCTATGCCGTTATTGTTTCGATTGCGAAAGGACAAGATATCCTAAAAGCAGTCGGCTGGTTCCTGCGACTCTTCGGTATTGAATCAGGACTTTAAGTATGAACGAAGAAAGACTTTATGATTACAGTAAGGGCCTAAATGCTCCTTATTGGATCCAAGAAATTAAGACAAAAAGGGCACTCGACTATGGTACTTTGCGACACCTATGCAGTTGTCCTTTTTCATTGTTTTTATCATCGTTTTTGTGGCCATGTTACTCTTTGGAGGGTTTATCTTTGTGCCACTCGCAAAATTACTCACTCAATTTCTCTCTTGCTCTATTGGTATCTCCCTTACAAATTGGCTAAATTCTATACTGAATACGAGCCTCACGGTAAAAAGATGCACGTCTTTATCGGAGATTACCTGATTTACTTCTGGGACTTTAAGATCAATAAAAGAGCTATCTACCATGAAGATCGAATAGAGCCTGTAGAAGAAATTGTCTTTGAAAAAACAAATCTATAGAAAAGGAGGACCTATGAGTATTACTTTAACCTATCCTATTAGGGAAACACACGAAAATCTAGCTCTCAAAAAGATCAAACAGTCGTTGCTTATTATCGTATTCCAAACACTCCCATCACCATTACAGATGATGAGAAAAAGGGCAAACATAAAATCACTGTTGCTCAAATGATGAAGAAGCTCCAGAAAAACAAGTTCTTTGAAATATCTCTGATCCCTAAAGACTATCTCTTAGAAGAGAAAATGCGGGACTTTTCAGATGCTCTAGCAGATGATAGTCGTGAACTAGGAGAAGAACTTCTTCTCTACACGGTGGATCGTCTAACAGATGAAATGGAGATTCCTTATCAGTTTGACTGGGTCGTGGGCGTGACCTTACGCAAACAAAATCACGGAGCTACCGTCAAAGACTTAGCCTATGAGAGCTTTAATGAGTTTACTGAAAAAATCGCAAAGGGTCTTGGCTATGAATATGAATTAAGTCCCACTTGGTATGAAGACTATAAAAGTGATGAATTCACTATTTTCCAAGCCTTCTCCGTCCTTAGGGCAAAACGGTTATCCAATGAAGAACTCTTTTATTACCAGCGCATGCAATACCTCCGCTATATCCCTCACTATAAGAAGGAGGTACTCGCTAATCGTGCTCAATTCAATATCACGGATACCTTGATCAAAGTTCTAAAAGGTGGCTTCCTCAAGCTAGAAAGCCCTTATGGATCTTCCTTTGTGACGATTCTTCCTGTAGGTAAATTTCCTGTTCAATTCAACGGTTTTCATCTAGGCGAATTTATCCAACGTTTGAACTTTCCCGTAGAGCTACGAATCAAAGCGGAATTCATTGATACAGGTAAAATCAAGGGTCGAATGGGACGATCGAATACACGTTATAGAAACATCATGGAAGAGGCAGAAAATACTGATACTGTCCAACAAGACGAGATCATCATGGGATCCATCTCCTAAAAGACTTAATGAAGAAAGTCGGAAACAAGGAAGATATCATCGAATATGGGGCCTATCTGATCGTCTCTGCTTCTAGTGTCAATCAGCTTCGTCAAAGACGACAAGTGGTTTTAAACTACTTTGATGATATGGGAGTCGAAATTAGTGAAGCCTCTCAAGACGGACCTTATCTCTTTCAAGCGCTACTCTATGGAGAAAATCTTCAAAAGAAAACTCGCACCTGGACACATATGGTCACAGCTCGTGGATTTTCAGAACTCATGCCCTTCACCAATACTTCTTCTGGAAACCGTATTGGTTGGTATATTGGCCGTGTAGATAACTGGACAGGACGTTGGGACAATATTGCGAAAGCTATTGATTCCTCAAAGAACATTGTTCTCTATAATGCGACAGTCGGAAATAAGGAAGATATTGCTGGAAAGATCACCAAGAACCCACATATCATCATCACGGGGGCAACAGGTCAAGGAAAATCCTTCCTTGCACAAATCATCTTTTAAGTGTAGCTTTGCAAAATGTTAAAACCCTTTATATTGACCCTAAACGTGAACTTAGAAATCACTATCAAGAAGTGATCAACTCACCTGAATTCGCACGTCTCTATCCTGAACGTAAGAAACAGATTGAGAACTTTAACTTTGTGACACTAGATAGCTCACTACCATCAAACCACGGAGTCTTAGATCCTATTGTCGTTCTAGATAAAGAACAGGCTGTAGAGGTCGCAAAAAACATGCTTGAGTTTCTACTACAAGCCGTAGATGATGTCACAATGGATCAGAAAACAGCGATCACAGAAGCTATTAATGCGATTGTGGAGAAACGAGTCGCTGGTGAGAAAGTTGGCTTTAAGCACGTCCTAAAAGTTCTGAGAGATGCCACTTCCTCTGAAATTGCTTCGGTTGGTCGATATCTGACTTCAATTGTGACGAATTCTATCTTGGAACTAGCCTTTTCAGATGGAACCACTCAAGGACTTAACTATGAATCAAGAGTGACCATTCTAGAGGTCAATAACCTCAAACTACCAAAGGACGATTCCACAAAAATTTCAGATCATGAACGCAACTCTATTGCCCTCATGTTTGCGCTTGGTGCCTTCTGTACCCACTTTGGAGAACGAAATGAAAATGAAGATACCATTGAGTTCTTTGACGAAGCTTGGATTCTTATGAAGTCCGCAGAAGGAAAAGCCGTTATCAAAAATATGCGTCGGATTGGACGCTCCAAAAATAATACCTTGGCACTGATCACTCAGTCTGTACATGATGCAGAAAATGACGATGATACGACTGGATTCGGAACTATCTTTGCCTTTTATGAAAAGTCTGAACGGGAAGATATTTTAAGACACGTCAATCTAGAAGTCACTGAAAGCAATCTCGAATGGATTGACAACATGATTTCTGGTCAATGCCTGTACTATGACGTGTATGGCAATCTCAATATGATTTCTGTACACAACATCTTTGAAGATATTGATATGCTTCTAAAACCAATGAAAGCTACGGTATCATCAAGCCTTGAAAATAAATACGCTAGTTAGGAGGTGAACCCATGCAAGAAGCTTTTGACAAACTAAGAGGAGTCGATATCTTCTCTCTCAAGTCCTATATGGAGCCTACTGGGTTCGCTTCCTTTAATGGGGCTTGGGTACTGATTAATGAGCTTTTCGTCAACTTCTTCTTTTTCATTCTAAATGCAGTGGTGGGCTTCTTTTCTTTGCTGATTCGAATTCTTGAAAAGATTGATCTCTACTCTAACTACAAGAACTATGTATTTAATGGAGCAATGAATATTTGGAAAGGATTCATCGGTTCAAGCTCTGGTGGGGTCGCAAAACAATCACTCGTTTCGATGTTGCTTCTGATTCTGGCGTTTTATCTCTTTACCAGTTCTTCTTTTCTAAGGGAGCTTTTTCAAGAACTCTCCTTCACGTCTTTCTAGTTCTCATCCTTGGCTTTGGTTATTTTGGAACAATTGCTGGAACATCAGGTGGTCTGTATCTACTTGATACCATTAACCATGTCTCTCAAGATGTCACCAAAAATATCACGAATATCAAGGTTGAATATGGCAATAATAAATCCATTAAAATTGGCGACTCCATGGCAGATAGCTATATTGCAGAAACCTCTTATAAAGCTTATGTCTTTGTCAATACAGGTCAAGAAAATGGGAAATATAAGAATAGTCAAGATGGAAAACAAGAGACTTTTGACGATAGTAAGGTATTAGGAACAGGCGATAAGAATGGAAACTTTAAAGCGGTTAAATCGAAAGATCGTAATAAATATCTGGATGAACTAGGAAATGGAGCCAATGATGATGGTGAAAAGAACCGTTGGGTTTCTGCTATGCCAGATTTCATCTTTACTCGTATGTTTTACGTCATCTTCAAAATCTGTGAAGCTTTTGTATTAGCGATACCAGTTATTTTGATTCAGATGTTAAACGTCATCGCTCAAACTCTTGTCTTGATGATGATTCTGCTCTTTCCAATTGTGCTACTAATGTCCTTTGTACCGAGAATGCAAGATTTGATTTTGGAGTTTTAAAAGTCATGTTTGGTGGATTGCTTTTCCCAGCTATCACAAGTCTATTGACTCTATTAGTCTTCTACATTGAAAAAATGATAGAAAACATTGTTATTACAGGTTTTGATAGCATCCTTAAAACACTTCCATCCTTAATCATTTTTGGCCTCGTCTTTAAACTACTCATTTCAGTTGTCTCAAAAGGACTTGTATACTTCCTTCTATGGAAATACAAAGCTGAATTGATCCAATTCATTCTTGGCTCTAAAGCACGAATGGTTGCGAGTGATATTGGAAACAAAGTTGAAAAAGGAGTCACAAAGACCAGAGAGGTAGCTTCACAAGTACCATCGAGAAGTCTTTCATCTGCTCAACACCTTGGGAACTTTGCCCTAGCAGGTGCTGGTTTTGGAGCTGGGATGATGATGAATGCCAAAAGTCACTTCCAAAATGTTGGTTCTTTCTTTACTAATAAGGAATCAGAGCACCAACCCGATGAAGTGCTCCCAACAGAAACGCTTGAGACGCCAACAAGTCCAGATGCTCCAGAACCAAACATTCCGAAAACCAAGGCAATTTCTGAGAAGGTTAAACCAGTTGAAGAAAAACACCAACTCCTTCAATGGAATCTCCAATCACAGTGGAGCCAACACCAAGTTCAAGCGAGGAATTCCAAACCCTTAAAGAAGAATGGATTTCTCCATTTAAACAACTCCGCATTAATAGTATTGAGCGCAAATTAGAGGAATATAAAGATCCTCAAGCCATGTACAAAGCCCAAGGATCGAATGCCTTCACTCGTGCTTATAGGAAAACTATGACACGAGATGATAAATTGAAAGCCAATATTGAACGAAGAGACCGATTAACAGAACGCTTAAAACAACTCAGAGGAGAATGACATGAATACCAAAATACGCTCAAGAACTTCTTTTCAAAGAGTTCTTGAAGAAACTCTTTATCAGGCCTACCAAGAAGGGAAACGCTCAGTCGATTTCCTTCTTTTATTTCCAGTCACAGAACAAGAGCGGGACCAAATCATCCTACAAACTAAGTCCTATTCAGTTGTTTTAGATGCTAAATGGCGTTTTGGGACTGTTTTGTTCACTGCTTATATAAGACATTAATTAGAAAGGAGATTCGATGAAAAAACTAAAATGGTTTCTATTAGCTTGTCTCATTCCTCTCTTTCTACCGGTCCTCATTATCATTATCCTTATGGGAGCTGTCGGAGGTGGAGGAACAAATGGCTCACCCCAATCCCAAAATGGAGTGACTTATGCGGATCACTGGTCAGATGGAGATCCCTATACTCATAACTTACTTGTTCATCGCTTCGGTATCACGGCAGAGCAATTAGACGGCTTTTTAGATACGTTAGGAATCTCCTATGATAAAAACCGAATTAATGGGAAAAAGCTCCTCGAATGGGAAGCTAAATCTAATCTTGATGTCCGTGGAATCGTTGCAATCGCACTGAATGAAAGTTCCCTTGGAACTGCTGGGGTAGCCACTAATCCTGGAGCCAATATGTTTGGTTTTGGAGCTTATGATTCTAATCCCGAATATGCCAATAACTTTAATGATGAAGTTGCTGTTGTTGGATTAACCCAGCAAACCATCATTGGAAATAAAAACCAAACCTTCAAAATTCAAGATGACAAAGCTAAAAAGTTTGCGAATGGAACACTCAATCCAGCAACTGATGGTGGGGTCTATTTCACAGATACCACCGGATCAGGAAAAAGACGTGCAGAAACCATGCAAAAACTGGATGCCTTCATTGATGAACATGGAGGAACTCCAAAAGCTCCTGAACAAACTACAGGAAAAACTAGAGATGGTGGTGGCATCACTTCAAATGATATACCTGTAGGCTATAGTTTGACAACAGCTATTGATACCACAGGATATATCACTAGTACCTATCCTTGGGGACAATGTACCGGTATGTCTTCAACCGTGGAAAACAAGTCGGAGTCAACTTTGATCCATTTATGGGAAATGGTGGACAATGGATGAATAAGCCTGGTTTCACAACAACCCATACACCAACAGAACACTCTGCTCTATCATTCAGTCCTGGACAAGCTGGAGCTGATCCAATATACGGTCACATTTCATTTGTGGAACAGGTCAAATCAGATGGTTCAATTCTCGTATCAGAATGTAATGTGAAAGGATTGGGGATTATTAGTTACCGTACTTTTGACGCAGAAACTGCCAAACAATTTACCTATGTTATTGGACATTAGAAAGGAATAGATATAGATGATTCAAGTTGTAGATAAAAATGATTTAATGGAGTTGATTGGATATTCTGAAACACAAGCTAGTAAATTAATACGAAAGGCTAAAAGCCAGCTTGTACAAGAAGGATTTGAATGGTATAAGAATAAACGTATTGGACGTGTACCGATTATTACAGTTGAATCCATTCTTGGTTTTCAAATACAATTAAAAAATGATATAATTGAGGAGAACCTTCAAAGCGCTGTCATGACTGAAGGAGAAAAATAGCATGGCGGTAATAAAACAGGACGATGGACTGTGGCTAGTTGATATTAGTGATGGTAAAAGTTCCTTAACTGGCAAACGTATACGACATCGCAAATCTAATTTTTAACGAAAAAGAAGCAGAGGAATATGAGGCTTATTACCGTATCCATAAGTTAAATCAGATACAGAATACACAAAAACTCACCATTTCCTCTCTTTATGTAATGTTAAAAGAAGAAGATGAGCTTCGTGGAAATAAAAGAGGTACAGTAGATACCCAGAACTCATACTATACCCAATATGTATCGCGATTCTTTGAAAATGCTGATATGTCTTCAGTTACCATTCAAGATGTAAAAAATATCGAGATTGGTTAATTGAACAGCCTAGTGTAAAAGGTGGCACACTTACAGCAACGCATATTAACCAACAAATGATTTTTGTTCATAAGTTGTTTGATATTGCTATTTCGAAAGGATTTAGACAAGATAATCCATGTGATGCTATTCGGAAACTTCCAGAAAAGCATAAAGAAATGTCTTATTATACTCCTGAACAATTCAAGGAGTTTGAATCTTATTTTGAAGAAAGTGAGTATCCTTTTAAACTTCTGTATCGTGTACTCATGTTTACGGGAATTCGTATGGGGAGGCACTTGCCTTAACTTGGAGAGATGTTTTTCTTGATGAGGGATATATTAAAATCCGTAAGTCGGCCTATTATCGTAATGGAAAAACACATATTGGATCTGTAAAGACAACTCAATCAAATAGAGAGATCTACATCCATAAAGCTTTTGTGGATGAGTTGAGAACATGGAAATCAATTCAAAGTCAGAAGCTGGCTAAGCTAACTGATTCAACAGATGATTTACAGATTTTCCAATTTTCAGGGAGCCTATGACTGCTCCAAATGTCTCTAACTTTAGAGCATCATTCAAGAAACGATTGCCAGAAGACTTCAAATTGATTCGAAACCATGATTTTAGGCATTCGCATGTGGCCTTTTAATTAATCAGGGATTGAGGAGAGGAGAAGGAAAGGATTATATCTTTTTCACACTGATGAAACGACTAGGACATAGTTCTATCAATACAACAATAAATATCTACTCACATTTGTTCCCATCACAACAAAAGAGGTCGCTAACGCATTTGACGATTTTTAGAAAAATGGGCAGAAGTGGGCAGTGAAAATTAAGCAATAGGGTCTAAACCCTTGATACGAAAGGAATCTAGAAAACATTATGATGAATATGCAAAATATGATGAAGCAAGCTCAAAAATTGCAAAAGCAAATGGAGCAAAGCCAAGCAGAATTAGCTGCAACTCAATTTGTAGGAAAATCTGCTCAGGACTTGGTTGTTGCAACTCTTACAGGTGATAAGAAGGTCGTTTCCATCGATTTCAACGCCGCAGTGGTTGACCCAGAAGATACAGAAACGCTTTCTGATATGACGGTGCAAGCCATCAATGCCGCCATTGAAGAAATTGATGCTGCAACTAAGAAAAACTCGGTGCGTTCGCAGGAAATTGCCATTTTAAGCTAAGGAAATTTTCATTAACTTAAAAGAGGCTGGGACAAAAGTCCTAGCCTCTTAATTGTTTTTGGATTGTCGAGCAAGACGCAGTGGTTGAGTGGGCTCTACTACGCTGATTTCATCAGCTTTTACAGCCCTACTCAACTGTGCGGAGGTGGGACGACGAAATCGAATTCTAACGAATGACCGATTTCTGTCCCACTCTCTCTTTATTCATCAAAAATCCGGATAAGTCCAAGCCTCCAAAGGGGTTGGTGGAGAAGTTCTCTTGCTCTTCAAGGAGGGTACGGCCTTGATCAAACTCGAGGAATTGTTCGTAAACAAGAGCTGTCATGCGGGCGTCTTCTAAGCTATCGTGTGATTTTCCTGCGACTCCTAGAAATGCTGCAACGGTGTGGAGTTGGAGATTTTTAATGCCATGAAGGTCAGATGGACGACGTTCGAAGGCTTCGTCAAAGACATCGACAGCGTACTGGTCTTCTAAATCCAAGCCATTTTCAAGTAGGATGGGAAGGTCGCTCTTTTGGCATTGTATCCGATCAAGGGGCGGTCTCCAACGAAGGACTTGAATTCGCCGAGGACCTGCTCTAGTTGTGGAGCATTTTGAATCTTGTCCTGAGTTATGCCAGTGAGGCCGTTAATAAAGCTTTTTAGAGGCTTATCGGTGTAGACGTAGGAGTCATAGTGGTCGACTTCTTTACCGTCCGTAAAACGCACGGCAGACACCTGGATGATCTGATAGGCACCTTCGTATTGGTTAAATTCGAGATCGAAGGCGATATAATCTTCTAATATTTTCATTGGAAATCTCCTGTGGTAGAAAAGAAAAGGGACTGGTAGGATCCAGCCCCAGATTATCGACGGAAAACGCGTGCCCAGAAACCTTTGCTTTCTTGCTCTTGAACTTTTTCATTGGCTTGTTCGAGTTCAAGTTTCAAGGTATCGCGGTCGTTCATTGCTTGTAAAGTCAATTGTTGTTGTTGGTCCAATTGCTTGTCTTTTTCAGCAATTTGAATGTCTTTCACGCGCAACTGTTCATCTTTCTTAGCGAGTTGCTCGTCTTTGGCTTTGAGTTGCTCGTAGAGACGGACGATTTCAGAATTTTTTCATCCACCAAAATTTCCATCAATTCGCGTTGCTTCACATCATCGCTGACTGGCTCATCTTCAAAAATAGTTTTTTGTAGATTTCTTCGAGCTTGATCAAGCCACTACGGGTTACAACGGTAACCCTTTTTCGTTTTTTGGGTATCTTCTGGAGCCAGCGCCTTGACACGGTTATTGACCGCCTGGCGGCTGACTCCTAAAATTTCAGCAATTTCGCTGACAGTTTTTCAATCGCCATAACTTCCTCTAATATCTTTTTCTATGAAATACTCTATTAGATAGTAACATAAGTAGGCTAAGCTGTCAAATGAAGCCGAGTAAGGGCAAGCCTTGAGACCACGATTAGCGGGTCTCTGTCATTTCAGGAAGATGGAGGTTGGATTGTGCTAAATCAATGGTCAGTTGGTAATCGGTTTGATCGCGAACAGTGATTTCAAAGTCTGTCGTGTAAAGGACCAGGCGAAGGGTCGCTCCTTTTTCGAGCTTGTAGATGGTTGGTTGAAGATCAAAGTCAAATTCCATCCACTCGCCTGGCGTCACGGCCTCAACCTCTAAGAGATCATGACGATTTTGGAGGTTGAGATAACCTTAGAAATGACTCGTTGGCCAGCTTCTTTGAAAGGCAACTCAGTCAAATTGTCTAGCATATGGTAGCGACCGTTATCCATCGTACGGACCGACAAGACAGCGGGATAGGGTTGGAGGTATTTCTTGCTTCCAAGCTCTAAGAGTTGTGCTGAAAGCAGGCCTTTATTGGTGCTGGAGTGAAGTCGCAGGTGAAGGCGAGCTTTCCCATTGAGGTGTAGATCTTCTTCAATTGGCAGATCAATTGTCACCTGTTGCGCCTTATCCTGGTAGAGGTCCGTTAAGAAGGTCGGATAAGCCTTGCCATAGCGCTCGTAATCTTTTGTCTCGTAGCGGTTTTGGATGACTTTTTCGTCATCTCCCAGGGAGAAGGTCCGCTGACTTGTTTGGTTGCCAAAATCATCCAAGGAAGTCCAACTTTGTTCTCCTGTATTGTCCTGCCAGATGACAGTAGGCAATTCATAGTTTGAATTGTAGCCCAGCAATTTTTTAGAGAGGAGGGCGTTCATGCTTTCGCGGAAGTCAATGGATTGCCAGTTGTTGAGGTAGACATGGGCACCATTGTGATAGAAGAGGTGTTTCTTGATGCTTGCTGGAAGAGCCTGGAACATATTAAAGACGTGAAGGGGTTTGACGTTCCAGTCTTGGGAACCATGAGTGAAGACCATCTCAGCCTTAACCCGATCAGCATGTAGGAGATAATTGCGGTCGTGCCAGAACTGATTGTAGTCTCCAGAAGCGCGGTCCAGCTCTTTTTGACGCGATCAAGATCGGCTTGGTGGGCCGCATTATGGTGCAAATAGTCTCCACCTAGAAGGTTGCGCGAGTAGGTCAATTCGGCAAGGGAATCAAAGTCTTCACCTGGATAGCCTCCAGGACTTGTGATGAGGCCGTTTTCGCGGTAGTAGTTGTACCAGGAAGAAATCCCAGCCTCTGCAATGATGACTTCTAGGCCGTCCACACCTGTGGTCGCAAGGCCGTTAGACATGGTTCCGAGGTAAGAGATCCCTGTGGTTGCGACCTTTCCATTAGACCAGTCAGCCTTGACTTGGCGTTTGCGTGTATGGTCTGTAAAGGCACGGCAACGACCATTGAGCCAATCAATGACATTCTTATAGGCTTCGATTTGTTGGTAATTTCCGTTGGTCATCAGCCCTTGCGAATCTTTTGTTCCAACTCCTGATACGTAGAGATTGGCGTATCCGCGTGGAAGCAGGTAGTCGTTGAGGGTGTAGCTGGAGTTGATATGGGTCAGAAGCTCTTCGGCCTCGTCGACAAGTTGGGCTGAGCCGACAGGTTCCACCAATTCTAATTGGGGTTCTTCTAGTTGGATAGAATGAGGTTTTTTGACCTCTAGGTCGACATTCATGTTATAGAGCGCCTTGTCGCTGGCTTTGTCGTTGGTCCCTTGGTGATAGGGACTTGCGGTCATAACAGCTGGGATCTTGCCGTCATAGCGAGGACGGATGATGCTGACCTTGACCAAGTCTGGCAGACCATCCTTATCGGTATCGACCCGGCTTTCGACATAAACAACCTCACGAATAGCATCCTGGCTCGTAAAGGTTGCGAGGCTCTTGCCGTTAAAATAGTGATACTGATTGGTCTCAGGGATTAAGCCATCACTGACCAACTGATCGATCAAGGTATTGCCACGTTTGGTGCGGGTGTTCAGGAGTTGGTAAAGATTTTCTAGGAGGGGACCGTACGTGATGGGGAAATCGGTCTCCTTTCGAATGGCCTCACTATTATCAAAGTCGACAAAAAGCTAAAGCCTAGTAATTGAAAGGCAATGGTATAAAAGACATCTGCTGTTAAGGGTTTTTCAGAGTTGAAAAAGTCTAGCAAATCGGTTTCTTTATCTGCCACAAGAGTGGATAAGGCGTAGTCTGTGTCCTTGTATTGGAAAGACACTTGGCGTATAAAGGCCTCCAGCATTCTTTTGGGATCACTCTCTTCTTGGAAACGAAAGCCCAGAAGAGCCAATTCTTCCTTCATCTTGTCGTCAGCCGTAGGAATATAGCTAAATTGATTAAATTTCATCGTAGATTCTCCGATCTTGTTCACATCTCAATTTGGGTCAGCCATCATATAAGCGCTCCCATCGTTACAATTTCTATTATACTGAATCAAAAAGGGATTGTCTAAAGAAAATAGAGAAAGCGCTTGTCGATAGAGTTTTTCATAAATCTGCGCAAAATTTCTTGTAAAAAGCCAGAAAATCTTTTACAATAAAAAGTGCTTGGAGGAAAGTATGACAGCAAATCAGATCGTAAGAGTGATCCCAGTCTTGAAAGTGAATAACCGAAATGTCAATCAACGCTTTTATGAAGAGACATTGGGAATGAAAGTATTAGTAGAAGAAGGAGCTCTCCTATCTTTAGGAGATGCCTCAAAAGTAGAAAAATCGTCCTAGAAGAATCACCGAGTATGCGTTCGCGTAAGGTTGAAGGTCCAAAGAAATTGGGTCGCATCGTGGTGAAAGTGGCACAAGCTCAAGAAATTGATTACTTATTGGCCCGCCAGCCAGAAACAACTGCCCTTTACCAAGGTGCCAATGGTCGCGCCTTTGAAGCAGTGTCTCCTCAAGGAGATACCATTTTCGTACACGCAGAAGAAGATCTTAAAAGCCTAGCACCCATAGACAGTGCTCCTCTTGTAGACGTTCCCGAAGATTTCAAAGGTTTGACGAACTTTGATGTGGACTTTCTTGAGGTCAATGTGGCTGATCTTGCTGAGGCTGAGAAGTTCTATAGCAGCTTGCCAACTTTGGCACATCTTATCCATTTGCAAGAGGCTCAAGGAGAAGATCTCCAAGTGGGAAACCATGTGACTTGGGATTTGAGTATGATCAAGGTCGAATTGGCACCTTTTGATGTAGAAGTTCTGAAAGAAAGCTTAGGAGAAGCTGTCGATTTTGTGCACCGTAAGGGAACTTTCTTGATTGCTAAGGATCCGAGCCAGATCGAACTCTGGTTTGAAGCCAATCAAGATCAGGTCCATATTTCTTATGAAGAATAAGAATGGAGTGATGAGCGTGAAGGCAATCATCGAAAAAATCACCGAACAAATCCAAGAAGGCATCTATCCAGGTGCCTCTCTTGCGCTTTACCGAAATGGTCAGTGGAGTGAGCACTATCTGGGACTAGCAGATCCTGAAAAAGGAGAGCCAGTAGAGGCTGATCTGGTCTATGATTTGGCCAGTGTCAGCAAGGTTGTCGGAGTCGCTACTATCTGTGCCTTTTTGTATGCAAAAGGGAGCTTGCGCTCGATCGCCCTTTTAAAGAGCTCTACCCACGTTTTGCTCATGAAAAGACGACCATCCAGGAACTGTTGACCCATACTTCTGGGCTTGATCCCTACATTCCCAATCGGGATCAATTGGATGCGAGACAATTGAAAGCGGCCCTTGAAAATTTGCAGTTAAAAGAGGACAAGAGTTTTCATTACACCGATGTCAATTTTCTTTGCTAGGTTTTTGGTTAGAAGAAGCATTCGGTCAGTCCTTGGATAACTTGTTTGAAGAGTTGATTTTTGCACCCTGGAAGATGGCGGAAACCCGGTTTGGACCGGTCGAAAAGGCGGTACCAACGGTCCGTGGGGTTGCTTCTGGAAGTGTCCATGATCCAAAAGCGAGAGTATTGGGCTGTCATGCGGGAAGTGCTGGACTTTTTCAACGGTTCCAGATCTAGAGCACTTTTTAGAGCATTATCTGAAGGATGATTTTGCGCGCGAACTGTCTCAGAATTTTGCGCCTAAAGAGGGTAAGACCCGCGCTCTCGGATGGAATCTAGAGGGGGACTGGTTGGATCATACAGGCTATACAGGAACCTTTATCATGTACAATCGAAAGAAGCAGGAAGCTGTGATCTTTTTGTCCAACCGGACCTATGAGAAGGACGAACGGGCCCAATGGATCCTGGACCGCAACTCTTTGATGGACTTGATCAAACAAGAATGTGAGAAATAGAAATGGATGGCTGGGATGACGGATCCCGGCCTTTTCTTGTCTGTCTATAAAAGGAGCTCTTCTGGGTGATTCATTATTGGACTCCGTCTTAGGTTGGATTTCCTTCAAAAGCATCGCTTTTTTGGCTGATTTATATTAAAATAGTAATGACCTTAATAGAGCGAGATGAATATGCATAAAGAGATAGGCGTCGGAAAGGCGCATAGTAAAATTATCTTAATTGGAGAGCATGCGGTGGTCTATGGTTATCCGGCTATTGCGCTGCCACTCCATCATATCGAAGTGACCTGCCAGATCATCCCGGCAGACAGTCCATGGATTTTGTTTGAAGATGACACCTTGTCCATGGCGGTTTTTGCGTCTCTTGAGCACCTTGGGATTCGCGAGGCCCGTATTCGCTGTCGCATTCAGTCCATGGTGCCGGAAAAACGGGGATGGGATCATCTGCGGCGGTGAGTATCGCAGCTATTCGTGCCGTTTTTGACTATTATCAAGAGAAGCTGGATGATGAGACCTTAGAAGTTCTGGTTAATCGAGCAGAAACCATTGCTCATATGAATCCAAGTGGGCTTGATGCCAAGACTTGTTTGAGTGATCAAGCCATTAAATTCATCCGGAATGTCGGCTTTACCCGCTGGAGCTAGGTATAAAAGCGAGCTTGGTGATTGCGGATACGGGAATTCACGGCAATACCCGTGAGGCGATTCAAAAGGTTGAATCCAAAGGGAAGGAAGTTTTGTCCCATTTCCATGAGATTGGTCAGTTGACCCAGCAGGTGGAAGAGGCTCTGAAAATGAATGATCTAACGAACCTAGGACAGGCTCTGACTACTTGCCATGAGCACTTGAGAGCCGTAGGTGTCAGCTGTGAAAAAGCAGACCACCTGGTCGCCGTTGCCCTTGAAAATGGGGCCTTAGGCGCTAAAATGAGCGGAGGCGGTCTTGGAGGTTGTGTGATTGCCCTCGTCAAGGATTCTCGTGAAGCAGCAACCATTGCCCATGCATTAGAAAAAGAAGGAGCGCACCATACATGGATCGAAAACCTGTAAAGGCTAAGTCCTATGCCAATATCGCGATTATCAAATACTGGGGAAAAGAAGATGCCAAACAGATGGTCCCTTCGACCAGTTCGATTTCGTTGACCTTAGAAAATATGTATACAGAGACCAGTCTCTCTCCCTTGCCAGCAAATGCGACTGCGCATGAATTTTACATCGATGGGGAATTCCAAAATCCAGCTGAGCAAGCCAAAATTGGAGCTGTGATTGATGGCTTGAAGCCAGCAAATGAAGCGGGATTTGTTCGAGTGGATACCAGCAACAACATGCCAACAGCAGCAGGCTTGTCCTCTAGCTCGAGTGGGCTCTCTGCTCTCGTCAAGGCTTGCAATCAGTACTATGATTTGGGCTTGAGCCAGGAGGAATTGGCTCAAAAGCCAAGTTTGCTTCGGGCTCCTCTTCACGGTCTTTCTTTGGACCCTTAGCAGCCTGGGACAAAGAAAGTGGAGAAATTTATAAGGTCCAAACAGACCTAAAACTCGCGATGATCATGCTGGTCCTCAATGACAAGCAAAAGCCCGTTTCCAGCCGGGAAGGGATGAAACGCTGCATGGAGACTTCGACTAATTTCAAAGAATGGATCGAAGAGTCTCGACAAGATTACAAGGACATGCTGGGCTATCTAGCTGGCAATGATTTTGAACAGGTCGGTCAGCTGACAGAGCGCAATGCCCTTGCTATGCATGCGACGACTAGAACAGCCACTCCAGCCTTTAGCTACTTGACAGAAGAAAGCCACAAAGCCATGGACTTTGTCCATGAGCTTCGCGCTGCAGGCCATGCTTGTTACTTCACCATGGATGCAGGGCCAAACGTTAAGGTTCTCTGTTTAGAAGAAGACTTGGATCAGCTGGTGCCTTTATTTGACGACCGCTATCGGACCATCGTATCTAAGACAAAGGATCCTCAAGATGAAGACTAAGTATCAGGTACAGACCGGAGGCAAGCTCTATCTAGCTGGAGAATACGCGGTGCTAACGCCTGGCTATGGGGCAGTGATTCAGTTTATCCCCATTTATCTATCAGCTACCATCCAAGAAGCAACAGCCTACCAGCTAGCCTCAGACCTTTTTGGTTACAAGGTAGATTTGACCCCAAATAAGGACTACGCCTTGATTCAAGAGACTATTCAGCTTATGGAAGAGTGGCTGAAAGATCAGGGATAGCCCCTAAACCCTTTGATCTTCACCTTAGAGGAACACTGGGCGAAGAGGGGAAAAAGTATGGGATTGGTTCCAGCGGAAGTGTGGTCTTGCTCGTGATCAAGGCCATGGCTGCTCTGTATGAGTTAGACTTAAATCCAGATCTGCTCTTTCGACTAGCAGCAGTGGTCTTGGTGCAAAGAGGGGACAATGGTTCCATGGGCGATTTGGCTTGTATCGCTTACGAGGACTTGATTTATTACCAATCCTTTGATCGGGCTTGGTTGCATGAAGTCTTGACTTCTCAGCCTCTTTCACAAGTTTTAGACCTGGATTGGGACTACCAGATCTGCTCGATCCAGCCAGCCATCTCTTATGATTTTCTGGTTGGTTGGACCAAGGAACCAGCGATTTCAAGTGATTTGATCCGTCAGGTCAAGGGAGCGATCAAGGAAGAATTTCTTCAGGAGAGCCAGAGCGCAGTGAAGAATCTTGAAAAAGGCCTCCGTGAAGGGAACCAAAAGGACATTGAGACCAGTATCAAACGAGCCGATAAGAACCTAAAGTCTTTGAACCCTTTGATCTATACCCCAGCTCTAAAAGAGCTACAAGAATCGACAGAGGGCCTTTTTGCCTGTGCCAAATCCAGTGGTGCTGGAGGAGGCGACTGTGGGATCGCCCTTAGTTTTGATCCAGTTGAGACTCAGATCTTGATAAAGCGCTGGAAGAAAAAGAATATTGAAGTCATTTACCAAGAAAGGATGGGAGATTCGTGAGCGAAAATCGAAAAGACCAGCATATTCGTTATGCCTTGGAGCAAAGCTCCTCCTATAATAGCTTTGATGAGATCGAGCTGATTCACCGATCCCTCCCCTTGTGGATCTAGCGGAGATTGATTTGATAACCCATTTCGCAGGGCGTGATTGGGAGTTTCCTTTTACATCAATGCCATGACAGGCGGGAGTAAACGAGCCAAAGAGATCAATCAAAAGTTGGCAGCAGTAGCCGAAGCCTGTGGGCTTCTCTTTGTGACTGGCTCTTACAGTGCAGCACTGAAGGATCCGAACGATCAATCGTATGCGGTCAAAAAGACCATCCTCATCTTCTTTTAGCAACCAACATTGGCATCGATAAAGAGCCAGATCTGGGCTTGCGAACAGTGGAAGAGCTACAACCTCTCTTTCTTCAAGTCCATGTGAATCTGATGCAAGAGTTGCTCATGCCCGAAGGGGAGCGGATTTTCCACACTTGGAAAGACCATCTAAAGAGCTATGGGCAGGGCTTTCCTGTACCTGTAGTCCTGAAGGAAGTTGGCTTTGGTATGGATCCCAAAACAGTTCAGGCAGCGTTAGAAGCTGGGATCAAAACCGTCGATATTTCTGGTCGTGGTGGCACTAGTTTTGCCTATATTGAGAATCGTCGTGGTGGCAATCGTGCTTATCTGGATGATTGGGGACAATCAACTGCGCAGTGTCTCTTACAGTTACAGGATCAGATGGATCAGATTGAGATCCTCGCAAGCGGGGCATCCGTCATCCCCTTGATATGGTCAAGGCCTTAGTCCTTGAGCGCGTGGCGTAGGACTATCCCGCGTTTTTCTTGAGATGGTAGAGACTAAGAGCATTGAAGAAGTGATCGTCCTTGTCCAAGGCTGGAAAGAAGACCTCAGATTGCTTCTATGTGCGCTCGGTTGTCAGAACCTGAAAGAGCTCCGTGAAGTCGACTATCTCCTCTATGGAAAGTTGTGGCAAGCGAATCAACAGAAAAATGAAAAGGATTGGCAAAATAAGCCATTCCTTTCTTTTTGAAAAGTATTTCCCTCAAAAATTCTGATAGTTTACGAATCGTTTACGGTTGCTGGAATCGCTTGCAAAACAGGCTTGTAAAAGAGTATACTAAATAAGGAAAAACATTTTTAAAAAGGAGTTTAGGATGAAGAAGCACTATTTTCGATCAGCTGTAGCAGCCTTGCTTCCGCTTTTGTTGATTGCTCAACCTGTTGAGGCTTGTACAGGGTTCATCATCGGTAAGAAACTGACTGCCGACGGTTCAACCTTGGTAGGGCGTACCGAAGATTTAGAGCCAAACCATAATAAAAATTTTGTGGTCAGAGAGCGTGTCTACAATAAAAAGGAGCCATCTTTGAGGATGCTGCTAACGGTTTTCAATATCCCTTGCCAGAGATTAGCTATAAGTATACAGCGGTTCCAGATGTCACCCCTGATCAGGGAATTTTTGACGAAGCAGGATTCAATGAATATGGTGTTTCCATTTCTGCCACTGTATCTGCTTCAGCAAATGACAAGATCCAAAAAGTAGATCCCTACGTCAAGGATGGCCTTGCAGAATCGGGCTTGACCAGTATCGTTCTCCCTAGTGTGAAAACCGCAAGAGAAGGGGTTGAACTCATTGCTAAAATTGTCGAAGAAAAAGGTGCTGCAGAAGGAAATATTGTGACCATTGCCGATAAGGAAGGCGTTTGGTATATGGAAATCCTATCTGGCCACCAATATGCGGCAATTCTCTTCCCAGAGGATCGGTTTGCTGTCTTTCCAAATACCTTCTTCTTAGGACATGTAGATCTGTCAGATACTGAACGCACGATCGCTTCAAAAGATCTTGAAAAAGTCGCCAAAGAAGCCAATAGCTATAAGGAAGTGGACGGAAAATTCCACGTTTCTCAATCCTATAATCCGCCTTTGCAAGAAGCAGATCGCTCACGGGTTTGGTCGGGAATCAAATCGCTAGACCCAAGCTCTCCTGTTAAATATGACGATGCGTCCTTTGACCTTCTTCATACAACCGATCGAAAATTAACCCTCCGCGATGCCATGAATCTGCAACGCAATCGTTTGGAAGGAACCAAATATAAACCACAGGATCAAATGGAGCTGGATGGAAAAGGCATTCCGAAAAAGGAGAGTTTGATGCGGTTTATAAATACCCTATTTCCAATCCAAATGTCATGGAGGCCCATATTTTCCAACTGAAAGATGATGTCCCAGCGAGTGCGGGTGGAGGCACCATGTGGCTGTCAATGGGTAGTCCACGAAATGCCCCATACCTACCGTACTATGGCAATATTCTCAACACCTATCAAGCCTACCAAGAATTAGGGGATCATTACAATGATCGCTCTTGGTATTGGACCATTTCAAGAATCAATGACCTTGTGGCCAAGTATCCAGATTTATTCGAAGATGGGGCGATTCGTACTGAAATGGAACGATTGGAGTCTCAGTGGATGGTCGAACAAGATCTGAGTGATAAGGAACAAATCGCTCTTGCTTCTCAGCCTGAAGAAGCGAGTGAGAAGGCAACAGAGGAAAGCTTGGCAAGAGCTGAGAAAACCTTCGAACGCTTGCAAGAAATCAGAAAAGAAGCAGAACAAAAGGTAGCAGATGAACACGGAAAAAGTGCTCTGCAAGATCTAGATGACGAAGAAGATGCTGCTTATGAAGAAAAGATTGATCTCGTTGAATTTGACTATGATTACATTCTAGCAGCAGGCTTGTTCGGGGCAACCCTTCTAGCGATTGTGATCTACCTGATTCGCTCAAAGAAACAAAAGGGAGGAAAACAAGATGACTAAAATTCAAAGAGCCTCTATCTATCTTTTTCTACTGTTTGCAGGAATTGGCTTGGAGTTTGAACTCGGTCATCTTTCTCAACAAGAATTTAGCCAGTCTGCCGGCAGAGATTTGGTCTTAAACTTGTCTGTCTTAGCTGCTATTATTATCCCGCTCTATCTCTTTTCAAAACGATTGGCCAAGCAGTTGTCTGTCCCAACCTATCTCTTATGGATTGCCATGTTTGGAGGAGCCTTCGTAGCAGGCTGGTTGAGCTTTTCAGGCAATAGCTTGATTGATATTATAAATAGCCATGTGATCAAGGATGCCACTGTCTTTAACAAGTGGACCGATGCTTTGACGGCCCCATTTTCAGAGGAATTCTTTAAGGCTCTAGTTGCCTTTTGGGTTGTCTTGATGGTTGGCAAGAAAGATCTAAAAGCGATTCTAATTGCAGGCTTGGGCTCTGGCTTTGGTTTTCAAATCATTGAGGATTTAGGATACGTTGCCCGCCAAACCAAAACCAGCCAATTAGCCGCGGTTACTGAGGCCATTAACCGGATCTCTGGTGGATTAGCTTCACATGCCCTCTATACAGCTGTTGTATCTGTTGGTATCTTCCTCTTGTTGTCTCAAGTAACCCAGCAAAAGGAAAAACTCTTTGGGCTTTGGTGTGTTCTCTCGACAGTAGCCAATCACTTCTTATGGAACTCTCCGTTTTATGAAACAGACCATCGGATTAATCTTCTCGTCGGACTGCTCTTTGCCGTCCAAGTAGGGACTTTTATCGAAGTGGTGCTCTATACCAAGAAACATCCCGAGTTGCCATTTTTAAAACAATAAGAAAATCTTTTCAAACACAAAAGAACTAAGACGTCGGTCTTAGTTCTTTATTTTCTCAATTCTTGTAAGAGTGTTTGTGCCTTTTCTAAGTTAAAGGGTTTGTTTTCAAGGAGTTGGTTGACCAATCGGGAACTTCCTCTTCCTTTGCTCCTGCTAGAAGGGCTAGGGAGCGTGCTTGGAGTTTCATATGTCCTGCTTGAATTCCTGTGGTGACTAGGGCTTTGAGGGCCGCGAAATTCTGCGCTAAACCGAGCGAAGCAATGATACCTGCTAATTCAATAGCAGAAGGCTCTCCTAGCAAACGGTGGCTGACTTGAACCGTTGGGTTGAGGCCAATCGAGCCTCCTTTTGTCGCAACCGGCATTGGTAGGGTGATCTCTCCATAGAGTTTTTCTCTTCCGGCTGACTTGTCCAGTGACTCAAACCCTTGTAAGAACCACTTTGTGCAGCATAGGCATGGGCTCCTGCTTCGATGGCCCGCCAGTCATTGCCTGTCGCAAGGACTAGGGCATCAATCCCGTTAAAAATTCCCTTGTTATGAGTGGCTGCACGGTAAGGATCCACTTGGGCCAGTTGGCTAGCTAGCTCCATCCGGTGGGCAATTTCAATAGCTTCATCAGGATTTCGACTCAGTGCTTTAAAATCTATGGCACACCGTGCACTCACTAAAGAGCGAGTAGCCAAGTTGGATAAAATTGCCATCAAGGCCTGACCACCAGAGAGTTCCTGGATGTGATCGGTCAGAGCTTCTAACATGGTATTGAGCATATTGGCCCTCATGGCTTCTTTGGGATCGACAGCCAAGTAGACAATAAGAAAGTCCCCTTGTTTTCGACCCAAAGATCCCTCGCTCCACCTCCACGCTTAACGATAGAAGGATAGGCTTCATTAGCCAGCTGAAGAAGAGTTTCCTTGTCTTCGAAGATGCGCTTGCTAGCAACTTCTACGTCTTCAACATCCGTCAGAGCAATCTCACCGATCATTTGGCGCTGGTGCACCTGGGTGGTGAAACCGCCTGAACGTTGGATGAGCTTGGCCGCAAAGCTGGCAGCTGCAACTACGGAAGGCTCTTCTGTGACCATGGGAAGGACATAGTCACGACCATTGATCAGGAAATAAGGAGCAAGGCTAAAAGGCAAGTCAAAAGTCGACAAGACATTTTCCGTCAATTGATCTGCAATAGAAAGGGAAGTCCTTTTGTTCTTTTAAGATCTGTGCTTCATCCCAAGTTAAGAGGCCTTCCTTCAGTAAGGCCTCTATGCGTTCTGTGGGAGAAAGTTTTGCAAAACCTGGTAATCGTGCCATTATTTTTCTACTTTCTGGTAAGTGCGTTGGTGTTCCTTGATCTCTGTCAAAGCAAAAGTTTGATGCGTAGCAGGCTCAAACACTTGATTGCCACTAGGATCTAGATCTACTTCCTCATAAAATAGTCGTTCGTAGTCAGAAACACTAAGAACCGTACGTTGGTCCAGTCTTTCCATGCGTTTGTGATCTAAGAGTTGCTCAAAACCAGGAACGAGATTGGCGCTAAAGATCTCAGAAACCGCTCCACTTCCATAGCTAAAGAGGGCGATTCGGTCACCAGCTTTGAGTTGGGGGTCATTTTCCAGTAGTGACAGCAAGCCTAGGAAAAGAGATCCAGTGTAGATATTTCCCACGCGTTGGCTGTATAGAATCGATTGATCAAAGTTGTATTGTAATTGATCTTTTTCTCTTCTGGTACTGACTTATCCAAGATTTTTTTCAAGCCCTTGAGAGCTAATTTTGGATAAGGTAAATGGAAGCAGACGGCCGCAAAGTCTGTCAAGGTAAGGCCAGTCCGTTTCTGGTATTCCGCCCAGGTTGTTTTCAGAGAATCTAGATATTGTTGTGTTGAATAAATTCCATTCACGAAGGGAGTTGTCGCGTAATTTGGACGCCAAAAATCCATGACATCGCGTGTTTGGGCAACATTATCATCGTTAAAAGATAGAATACGAGGATTTTGGCTGATTAGCATGGCAACCGCTCCGGCCCCTGTGTTGGTTCTCCAGGAGTTCCAATTCCGTATTTAGCAATGTCACTGGCAATGACCAAAACCTTACTCTGTGGGAATTTTTCAACATGGAGTTTAGCATAATCCAAGGCAGCAGTCGCAGCATAGCAGGCTTCTTTCATCTCAAAAGAACGAGCGAAAGGCTGGATATCTAGTAAGCCATGGACAAACACAGCAGCAGCCTTACTCTGGTCAATTCCAGATTCTGTCGCAAGAATCACCATGTCGATCGCTTCTTTATCTTCGTCTGTTAAAATATCATCTGCTGCAGTTGCAGCCAATGTGACGATGTCTTCTGTGATCGGTGCAACACTTTGTTCTTTAAGAGAAGACCCTTGCTCAGTTTTTCAGGATCAGTATCACGAGCAGCAGCCAAATCTTCTAAACGCAAGACATAAGGGCTCGTCGCAAAACCAATCTTATCAATCCCAATTGTCATTCTTAACCTCTTTTTTATTTGATATCTACTAGTATATTTCGTTACTATTTTACCATATTTAAGGGTAAAACTCCTTTGAAAAAGCTAGATCAGCAAGGAAATCATTCTCGGGACCGATTTTGCAATGTTTCAAAGAAAAATAGAGAATCTATAAGAAAAAGCCATCCTTAGATGGCTTTTCAACTCTTATCCTTGCTTATTTTTTTAGGATTACTCATGATTCGTATGAAGAGTTCTTTGCATTTGTCTCTTAGAACTTTTTCGTAGAAGACGATTAAAGCGATGTACACAATCATAAAGTTCAAGGTCAGATAGAACAAGTCAAATGAATTACGAGCATAGTAAGTCGCTGATTGATAGGAGGGGAAAGCTCCTAGGATCATCCAAGGAAGATACTTGATATACTTGTTTAGCATCATACAGCACCTCGCATCCTTTAAAGGATTTGTTATTTCACTATTATTGTATTCTTTTATGTGGAAAATGCAAGCGATGACATTCATAAAAATTGAACAACCAATGCTAGTTGGCATTGGTCATTTTTCTTTTTGATGGCGTTGGTAAGAATGGTAGAGTTTCAAGACAACAGAGCCGCTAGCCATCCCGATGGAGATCACCAAGGCCAGAATAACCACCAGGGTCACGCTGGTTACTGCTTGGCGATATTGGCCACTGACAAAGAAGGAAGTGGTTCGATAGGAAATATATCCAGGAACCAAGGGCGCGAGAATGGACAACATAAAGACCACGACAGGCGTCTTGAGAATGATACTTAAAATCTGACTGATACAGGAGCCGACAATGGCTGCGATAAAGGTTGCAACGATGACATTGGTAGGCCCTTTTAGGATATAGTAAAGTAGCCAGATGCCCATACCGAGAATTCCTCCAGGAATCAACATGGAGCGCTGCACATTGAGGACAATTAAAAGGTGATGATGGCAATCAAACTGGCCACCGCTTGGATTAAAAATTCAGTTAAGTTCATGATTTTATTTCATAAGGACGAGGGCAACGGTTGTACCGGCACCAAGTGCAAGAGTAATGAGAAGAGTCTCAAAGAGTTTGCTCATCCCAGAGTTGAGGTGGTAATTCATGAGATCTCGGACGGCATTGGTCATAGCGATTCCAGGAACGAAGGGCATGACACAGCCTGCGATAATGAGATCGGTATTGGAAGGAAAACCACTATAGCGCGTCCAGATATGGGCCAAAAACCAAAGACAAAGGCGGCCGCAAAGGCAGTGGCAAAAGGAATACGAACGTATTTCTCAACGACAAGAGAAAAAGCAAAGGCAAAGACAGTTGCAATACCTGCTCCAATCGCATCATAGAAATTTCCTCCAAACATGATGGAGAAGAAAGGCGCACTGAGAGTTGCTGCAATGGTCAACTGAAGATTGGTATAAGGAACTCGCTTCATTTTCAACTCGCTCAGGGCTTGGTAGGCTTGCTCGAGATCTATCTCTCCAGAGACGAGTTGACGAGAGATCTGATTGACATCACAGACCTTTTCGATATTGTAATTGGTCCGCAAGATCCGTTTCATGCGCGTGACATTGGCATTCTCAATTGAAAAGAAAATAGCGACTGGCATCGCTAAAACATTGCAATCGACGATTCCCTGTGAATGGGCGATCCGGATCATGGTATCTTCGACTCGGTGAATCTCAGAACCGCTCTCTATCAGGAGGGTTCCAGCTAACATCAGGACGTCGATCACTTGGTTGATCTGTTTTGACTCTTCCATAATATCCTTCTTACTAAATAATCTGTTTCTATTATAGCAAAAAGGACGAGAGACAGAACTAAAATCTGACAATTCTAGTTTGTTTCTTATCCTTTCTGAATTCGTTTAGAATAGCTATTGTTTAGGCTTATCATTCATTAACTCGGGTGGTGGTGCTGCACGGTGCTATCCTGGACGAGAAGGGTTGCTAAAAAGATCAGTGCAATCAGGATAAAGAGCCAAATAATAGCGAAAATAAATGTTAGAAACATAGGATCACCCCTTCTATATTATTTACAGCTCTACTATAACACTTGGAGAAAGCGCTGTCAAACTCTATATAGTAAGCTCTTAAACTCTTTCAAAATTCAGAATACTCTTGCGATGGGGATGAAAAAACCAGCCGTTTCCGACTGGTTTTTAAGATCTATTTGAATCTTAGTTCAAGGCATCATCCATTGAAAGAACTTCGTGGAAGACACGTTGTGTCAATTCAGTTTTTGTTCTGGAGTGAGGTATTTAGTGTTTACACAGTATCCAGAGATACGAACGATAACGTCTTCACCTGACATGATCTTTTCGTAAACATCGTTCAAGTCCATAACGTTCAAGTTAACGTGTTGTCCACCGTTTTCGAAGTATCCATCAAGGATGGTTACCAAGTTATCAACTTGTTCGTCACGAGTTTTACCAAGAGCACGTGGTGAAACTTGAGTAGTGAGTGAGATACCGTCAGCTGCATAACCAAAGTCAAGGCTAGAAAGTGAGTTCAAGTTTTGCAACCATCCACCTTTAGCTTTGTTAGATGGATTAGCACCTGGTGAGAAGAATTCCAATTTAGACAAGTTCACAGAACCATCTTCGTTGAGGTATACCCTTTGTGGACTGGTGAGTTACCAGTTTGTTTAGAGTAGGCAACGTTAGAAGTGATGGTAAGAAGTGAAACAGTTGCTTCAGCGTTCTTGTAAAGTTTGTGGCTACGTAGACGAGTTGTGTAAGCTTCGATCAACCATTCTGCCAATTCGTTAGAACGTGGATCATCTTCACCCCAACGTGGGTATTCACCGATTGTTTCGTAATCGTAGATGTAGCCATCTTCGTCACGGATTGGTTTAACAGTAGCGTATTTGATTGCTGACAAAGTATCAACAGTGTTGGCAAATCCACAGATACCGAATCCCATGTTAGCGCGTTGGTGAGTTGGCAAGAAGGCCATTTGAACAGCTTCGTAGTTGTACTTATCAGTCATGTAGTGGATGATGTTCAAAGCATCTACGTAAGTGTCTGTCAACCAGTCAAGAGATTTTTCGAAGTTTGCTTTAACAGATTCGAATTCAAGAACTTCGTCACGGATTGGATCGATGTCAAATACTTTGTAGTCTTTATGAACATCGTCGTAACCACCGTTCAAGCCAGTAAGAAGAGCTTTAAGAACGTTAACACGAGCACCGAAGTATTGGATGTTGTGGCGTTGTTCTTCGTTTTCTGGGTCAAGTGGAGATACACAACATGAGATACAGCTCATTTCACCGTATCCGTCTTTGGCCATTGTTGTTACACCTTCGTATTGAATAGAAGAATGTTTGTGGCTCATGTGCATACAGTAGCGACGGAAGCTATATGGCAATTTGTCAGTCCAAAGAACTGTCAAGTTTGGTTCTGGAGAGTTACCGATGTTGTCCAAAGTGTTCAAGAAACGGTAGTCCATCTTCGTAACACGGTGACGTCCGTCGTTACCCATACCAGCCATAGAAGTTGTGATGAAGGTTGGGTCACCTGAGTACAATTGGTCGTAAGCTTTTGTACGAGCAAATTTAACAGTACGCAATTTCATAACGAAATCGTCAACGAATTCTTGGATTTCTGATTCAGTAAATGTACCACGAGCCAAGTCACGTTCAGCGTAGATATCCAAAACGATTGGCACACGTCCAAGAGAAGTAGCAGCACCGTTGATCACACGGCAGACAGCCATGAAGGCGATGTTTGTCCATTGGATTGCTTCTTTTGTATTGAAGGCAGGACGACGCACGTCTCACACCATAAAGGTCACCCAATTTAACAACTTCTTGAAGTGCTTGGTATTGAAGGTTTACTTCTTCACGAAGACGGATTGATTCTTCATCGATTTCAGTAATAGAGTTCCAGTCGTTTGCTTTTTCAGCCATCAAGTAGTCAGCACCGTAAAGAGCCAAACGTGCATAAACCCCGATGATACGTCCACGAGAGTATGCATCTGGAAGACCAGTTACAGTGTGAGCGTGACGTGCACGACGGATGTTTGTAGTATAAGCACGGAAGATACCATCGTTTACAGTTGTAACGTATTTTGTGAAGATTTCATGAACTGCTGGATCTGGTTCGTATCCATTTTCTTTCAAAGTAGTTTCCGCCATACGGATACCACCACGAGGCATGAAGTTCAATTTGAACAATTCATCATTTTGGATACCGAAGATCAATTCGTTTTCTTTGTCGATATATCCAGCTGCGATATCAGCGATAGATGTTGGACGGTTATCGTATGGGAAACGAGTTTCTTCGTAATGAGCTTTTGTTTCTTCAACAATCTTCTTGATGTGAAGAGAACGTTCAGTTGGACCAGCTAGGAAGCTTTCATCTCCATCATAAGGTGTGTAGTTAGCTTGAACGAAGCGAGAAACGCTTGCTTTTTCTTTCCAATCTTCACCTTTGAAGCCTTCCCAGGCTTTGTCAAAAATATCTTGTGCTTCAACGACTGTTTTAACAACCATTTTTATTTTCCTCTATTGTCTTTCTAGCAACTATATCTGTTGCACTTACAATAGTAGTATACCACACAGAAACCGGTTACACAAAGACAAATTGCGAAAAATAGCAGATTCTTTTATAATACAGTTTCAATTCTTCTGTGATACTGTACTACATTTTTGAAAATGAACACGAATTTCCATCAATTTTCATGTTTTTAGGGAGGGCCGATTTTTGCAATTCTAAAATTTTCTTCTTATAATAGAAAAAGGAGGGTGAAAAATGCTGATATTTCCATTGGTGAATGATACGAGTCGCAAGATTATTCATATTGATATGGATGCATTTTTTGCTGCGGTCGAAGAAAGAGATAACCCTAGTTTAAAGGGGAAGCCTGTCGTAATTGGCCAGGACCCTCGTCAATCAGGAGGGAGAGGTGTGGTCTCGACCTGTAACTATGAAGCAAGGAAATATGGGATTCATTCGGCTATGAGTTCTAAAGAAGCGTTGGACCTTTGTCCTCAAGCGATTTTTATCTCTGGAAATTATGAAAAATACCGAGAAGTGGGCGAGCAGGTTCGTGAGATTTTTAAGCGCTATACAGATCTGATCGAGCCTATGAGTATTGATGAAGCCTATCTAGATGTGACGGAAAATAAAATCCAGAGCAAATCAGCTGTCAAGATTGCTCGCTTGATTCAGCATGCGATCTGGGAAGAGCTGCATCTCACAGCTTCAGCAGGTGTCTCTTATAATAAGTTTTTGGCAAAGATGGCAAGTGACTACCAAAAACCCCGTGGCCTAACGGTGGTCTTGCCGGAGGATGCCGAGGATTTCCTGAGCCAGATGGATATTGCCAAATTTCACGGGGTAGGAAAGAAGACAGTGGAGCGGCTGCATGAGATGGGGGTCTATACTGGCGCGGATCTTTTAGCCATCCCGGAGATGACCTTGATCGATCGATTTGGGCGCTTTGGCTATGATCTCTTTCGTAAGGCGCGAGGGATTCACAATAGCCCTGTCAAGAGCCATCGTATCCGCAAGTCGATCGGAAAAGAGCGGACCTACCGCAAACTCCTCTATGCTGAAGATGATATTTTAGAAGAAATTGCCAATCTGTCCAGTAAGGTAGCCCAATCGCTGGAAAAACACGGCAAGCAAGGCAAGACCTTGGTCTTAAAGGTGCGCTATGGAGACTTCACCACCCTGACCAAGCGAATGACATTGACGGAGCCAACACGAGAGGCTGAGCGGATCAATCGTTCCGCTCGCCAGATTTTTCAAGAAATCGAATCGACAAATACTGGAATCCGCCTCTTGGGTGTCACCATGACCAATTTCGTCGATCATACCGAGTTGCCTTTGGTGGAAGAAAAGAAAACGACTAGTGAACAAACTAGTCGTATTTTTTGATGTCAAAAAGGCTGCAATTTCTTCTTCAGTCAGTCCGATCATAGGAGAGATGGTGTGGAGATTGTCTTCTGTCAGTCGATAGACAGTCGGTTCATCAGGCTCAGCCTTCCTTTCAACAGTCTCTTCCTTGCTTCGTGCGGATTCGACTGTAGCAGAAGTGGCGGCAACGGATGAAGAAGAGGCTTTGGTGGCTTTGTTTCCATCCAGGTCCTTGAAGCGTTCCACCAAGTAGGTCTTGCGGGCAGTACCGGTATTTTTAGTGGCGTAATCAAAGGCGCTGTATTCCCCTAAGAGGATCAGTTTGCTCTTAGAGCGGGTGATGGCAGTATAGATCAAATTACGCTGCAGCATCCGGTGGCTTTGATTGGTAATGGGTAAAATCACCACCGGAAATTCACTTCCTTGTGATTTGTGAATACTCATCGCATAGGCTAAGCGAATCTTGTACCATTCATTGCGCGGGTAGACGATTTCATTGCCATCAAATTGGATGGTCAATTCATCTTGCTTGGATTCTGTATATTTTCCTGGGAGAAGATCGGTGATGTAGCCAATATCTCCGTTAAAGACATTGCTTTCTGCATCATTGACCAGATGGATGACCTTGTCTCCATCACGGTATTGGCAGTCTGGTGTGTCAAAAATACCTGATCTTTGACAGCTGGATTGAGAAGGTCTTGCATGAGTGTATTGATGTTGTCAATGCCGGCCTGGCCCTTGTACATAGGTGCCAAGACTTGGATATCTCGTGCAGGGATCTGGCTGCGAAGGGCAGCAGAAGTGATTTGTTCGATCATCTTAGGGATGTGTTCGCTTCCGGCTTCGAAATAAGAGCGGTCGGCTTTTCGTTCTGTGAAATCTTGAGGAAGCTTACCCTGGCGAATGTCTCCTGCTAGTGAGACAATGGTCGAGTCCTCACTCTGTCGGAAAATATGTTCCAGTTTGGTCTGAGGGATGCTTGGGATCTGCAAGAGATCAGCTAAGACCTGACCAGGACTGACAGAAGGCAATTGGTCTGCATCTCCCACAATCAAAAGTTTGGTATCGGTTGCGATATTGCTGAGCAATTGATTGGCTAGCCAGGTGTCGACCATAGAAAACTCGTCCACAATAATAAAATCAGCGTCTAAATAGTCATCCAAGTGGCTGGTGTCATCATCCCCGTCATCCCTAAATGACGGTGGATGGTAGCACTCGGAAGTCCTGTCAATTCATTCATTCGCCGAGCAGCCCGTCCCGTTGGGGCAGCTAGTAGGATCGGTAGATCTTGTTTCTTTCGAAGATCCAACTGGTGGAGCTGGGCATAGACACTAATCATCCCATTGATAACAGTGGTCTTTCCTGTCCCCGGTCCACCTGTGAGGATAAAGACCTTGTTTTGGATAGCTTGGTGAATGGCCTCTTTTGAATCGCATCGTAGCGAATCCCCAAATCTTTTTCAACCGCCTCAATCGCCTGGTTGATTTTATCAGGGTCAAATGAAGCTTGCTTTCCTTTTTCCAACAATCGACCGATATGACTGCGAATCCCTTCCTCCGCAAAGAAGAGGCTGTTGTCAAAGATCTTGGTGTCCACGTTTTGGACCTTGTCTTCCTCAATGAGGCATCCTAATTCTTGGGCGACAGTGGAAGGATCCAATTCTACTGGACGTGCTGATTCTAGAAGGTCAATGGTATAGCGCAGGAGGTCCTTGGCTTCGATGTAGGTATTTCCAGTCTCGATAGAGTAGCTAAAAGGCTGTGGATCAGACCTGCTCGGAAACGCTCAGGGGCGTCACTTGCAATCCTCAATTCTTCGGCTAGTTGGTCCGCGATTTTAAAGCCCATACCTTGGATATCTTCCACCAATCGGTAGGGCTGTTGCTCCACGATCTGGAGGGTTTCCTCTTTATAAAAATCTTGGATCTGAAAGGCTAATTTATTGGGAATGCCATAGTTGGCTAGTTGGGCGAGAATGCGCTCCGTTCCGTAATTCTGACGGAGTTTTTCCACAAAAGCCAGGCGGTTTTTCTTGGAGAGACCAGTGATTTCTTCTAATTTTTCAGGAGCCTCCAGAATTTTGTCAATGGTATCGTCCCCATAGAGGTCCACGATTTTTGGGCTGTTTTGAGACCAATTCCTTTAAAGTGATCGCTGGAAAAATATTTCACCAAGCCCTTGCTAGAGGGTTTGGCACGTTCATAGCGACTGATTTTGAGCTGTTCTCCGTATTTAGGATGATGGACCAGCTCCCCAGAAGGTGTAGTCTTCGCCTTCCATGATATCTGCCATAGTGCCCGTCACAATAATCTCAAAATCATCAAAGTCTTCGGCATCGGTATCGCTAATGTCGAGCAAGAGGATTCGAAAAAACTGCTAGGATTTTCAAAAATAATGCGCTCAATAGTACCAGAAAAATAATATTCCATCATTTCTTTCCTTTTTATAAAGCGAGGCTGGGACATACTTGTCTCAGCCTCAGTCTGTTAATCTATACTAATAAGTTTTGAAAGGGTAGATCGGCCATAGTCTAAAGACGGCTTGTCCTTTGATTTGTTCTTTCTTGAAAGCTCCGACTTGACGGCTATCTTTTGAAACGATCCGGTCATCTCCAAGTAGGAGGTATTCATCGTCGAGCAACTTCAAGGTAAATTTAGGATTGCCATCCTTGTCTACTGTAAAAGCTTGGGCTGTATTGGCCAATTGGCGGAAGAGTTCTCCATTTTCTTCGAACCCTTTTCCAGTGTAGGTTGATTGCAATTTATCTTTTTTGAAACGAGCGATGTAGTCTTTCAAATAGGGCTCATTGGTCTTTTTCCCATTGATGTAAAGGGTATCGTTGTCGTATTGGATGGTATCACCAGGAAGACCGATGACCCGTTTGACGATGTCCTTGGTTTTGCCGTCGTCATCTTTCTCATTGGCAACGACAATGTCGAAACGATCAATTGAGAGGTGGTTGACCACAAGGAGGTACTCGCTATCAGCCAGGGTAGGATCCATCGAATGGCCATCCACCTTGACCGGAGCCCAGAGGTAGATGCGAGAGGCGATGATGAGACCAACGATGATGCTGAAGAGGCCCCATTCTTTAAGGAATCTCACCACTGGTGAGCTAGATGACTGTTTTGAACTTCTTTTGACATAACTTATCTTTCTAGTAATTTCTTTGCTTTTTCTGTGTTTTTAAAATGGAGTTTGGCACAATAATCCAGAGCCTTCGTCCCGTATGTCTGAAGCAATTTGGCAGCGACTTGGTCTGACTTCGCCCCTGCTCCACTAGGGAGATTAAAGCCCAGTTCCTTGCCCAGATCTTCCAGATTTTGAAGGAAGAGATTGCGGGCGATGATGGAACTAACTGCAACAGCTAAATACTTACCTTCTGCTTTTTCTTCCAACTCAATGGCTTGGGTGACCTGATTTTTTCAGCTTTCACGTATTTTTGGTAGTTTTTAGCCGTCGTAAAGGCATCGATCACAATTCGCTCTGCTTGGACTCCCTTATTTAATAGAAGATAGATGGCCTGATTGTGCAGGGCTACTTTGACCGAAACAGCATTGTAGCCAGAAGCGATCACTTCATTGTACTTCTTTGGAGACAATAAGAGTGCTTGGTGCTGGATGTTTTCCTCAAGGAGAGGAGCCAATTGCTGAATTTTTCGATCATCCAAGGTCTTTGAATCCCCACACCGAGCTTTTTGAGCCAGTCGTGCTGGTCCGGTGTGACAAAGGATGCAACGACGGTAAGTCCACCAAAATAAGAGCCGTTTCCGACCTCGTCGGTTCCGATCATGGCTAGATCTTGTCCTGCAGATGAAGTAGTAGAACCTTTAGGGGTCCCAGCATCTTGCCCGAAAAAGGCCAAGTAAGGAGTAAGGTCATTGCCCTGAAGCAAGACTTTTCCAGACTTGTAGATCGAAACGGTCGCTCCCTCTAGTCGAAAGAAATAATCCATATGAGGGTTCTTGCTTTGAGAGAGAGAACGGCGATAGGTATGGACAAAATCAAGGATTTGCTCCTGTGTTGGAGTGAGTGTCATACTTTCCATAACCACTATTGTACCACAAATTCAGTGAGAGAGGGAGCAAAAGAAAGAAAGAATCCACTGGAAAATCCCTGTGAAGAGGGGCTTTGCTACTGACAAAGCTAGCCTTTTTGGTATAATACCGTGAGGTGATTTTTATGGCGAGCTTAAATAGATATAAATTTACATTTGGAAACAAAGCGCTCACTTTAACAACCAACCATGATAATTTGTTTATGGAAGAAGTCGAACGTGTTGCGAAAGAAAAATACCAAGCAATTAAGGAACAAATGCCAGAGGCAGATGATGAAACCATCGCGATCTTATTGGCAGTAAACAGTTTGTCCATGCAGCTGAATCGCGAGATTGAGTTTGACGACAAAGAAAAAGAATTAGATGATTTTCGTCGCAAGGCTTTAGACGACTTAAAGGATAAATCATCCAAATAAGAGGAGATACATGTTAACTTTCTTAATCTTATTGATTTTGGCATGGAGCTTTTATATTGGCTATGCAAGAGGGATTATCCTCCAGTCCTATTACTTTCTAGTGACCTTAGTGGCCCTCTTGATTGCAGGTGGCAGCTACAAGGGACTGGCCAAGGTGTTGTCTCTATGGGTTCCTTTTTCGAGTCCCACCCAGCAATCGGTGAATTATTTTTATGCCAACCGCTACCTATTTCAATTAGATGACATCTTTTATGCAGGTTTAGCTTATGTATTGATTTTTGCGATAGTCTATCTGATTGGTCGTGTGATTGGGATTTTTATGCACTTGGTACCCCAGCCAGAAAAACTGGAGGATCGCAAGTATCAAATTGGAGCAGGTGTGATCGCCGTCGTGATAACTCTCTTGGTCATCCAGATGGGCTTGACTGTCCTCTCAACGGTTCCCATGGCTTCCATCCAAAATAGACTAAATGCAAGTGGATTGATCCGCTTTATCATCCTTCATACCCCGATCAGTTCCAGTCTGTTCCACAACTTGTGGGTGACTGCGATTATCGGAGCTTAAGGAGCAAAAATGAAGAAAGGAGTGAGACAAGTCCGATTCAAGGAAGGACGCTCACTTTTTTGTAGGAGAAACATGAATAAAAAAATCTTAGATATTCTGGAGTTTGACAAGGTCAAGCAACTCTTTGAACCCTATCTACAGACAGAACAAGGGAGATGGAGCTAGCAGCCCTTACTCCAACTGATAAAAAGAAAGCATCGAAACGGCCTTTATGGAGCTAGAAGATATGGAGCAGATCCTCTTGGAAGAGCCTCGCTTTGCCGTATCGACCATTCAAGATGTCCGTCCAGTGGCCAAGCGTTTGGAGATGGAGGCATCCTCAATATCGATGAATTACTAGCGCTAAAAGCTGTTCTTCGGGTGACACATGAGCTCAAGGATTTCTACGACAACTTGGAAAATGTCCGTCTGGAAAGGCTCAATCGCCTCTTTGACAACTTGGTAGATCTTCCTCGCCTACAAGGTGGGCTTCAAGCTATCAACGAAGGAGGCTTTGTCGAGTCTTTTGCCAGCGAAAAATTGGCCAAAATTCGTCGCCGAATCCAAGAAAATGAACACCAGGTCAGAGAGATTCTACAAGACCTGCTGAAAAGCAAGGCCGATATGTTAGCGGATGCTGTGATTGCTAGTCGGAATGGACGCAATGTTCTGCCCGTAAAAACACCTATCGCAACCGGATTGCAGGGGTGGTCCACGATATCTCAGCCAGCGGGAATACCGTTTATATCGAGCCTCGGGCAGTCGTCAATCTTAATGAAGAAATTGCCAACCATCGAGCCGATGAACGGTATGAAATCATTCAGATTCTGGAGGAATTGTCTGACACCCTGCGCCCTCACGCAGCAGAGATTGCAAATAACGCTTGGATTATCGGTCACTTGGACTTGATCAAGGCCAAGTATCGCTTTATGCGCGATTATAAGACAGTGGTACCAGAGGTTAGTAGCAATCGCTCTATTCAGCTCTTGCAACTACGTCATCCCTTGATTGAAAATGCCGTCGCGAATGACCTGCATTTTACCGAGGACTTGACAGAAATCGTGATTACCGGTCCCAATACAGGGGAAAACCATCATGTTAAAAACGCTGGGACTAGCGCAAATTATGGCCCAGTCTGGTCTTCCCATCCTAGCGGATCCAGGTAGTCGTGTGGGATCTTCTCACAGGTCTTTGCAGATATTGGAGATGAACAATCGATCGAGCAGAGCTTGTCGACCTTCTCCAGTCATATGACCAATATCGTATCTATCTTAAATCAAGTGGATACCGCCTCCTTGATCCTTCTGGATGAGTTGGGGGCTGGAACCGATCCTCAAGAGGGGCTGGCCTTGCTATTGCCATCCTAGAAGACCTGCGCTTACGCGGGATTAAGACCATGGCGACGACCCACTATCCAGAGCTCAAGGCTTATGGAATTGAGACTGCTGGGGTGCAAAATGCCAGTATGGAATTTGACACTGCGAGTCTGCGTCCAACCTATCGCTTCATGCAAGGAGTTCCTGGTCGCTCCAATGCCTTTGAGATCGCCCGCCGTTTGGGCTTGTCTGAGACCATTATCCAGGATGCCATGAAGATGACCAATACGGATAACGATGTCAATCAGATTATTGAAAAATTGGAGGCGCAGACCTTAGAAAGTCGCAAGCGCTTAGATACCATTCAAGAGGTCGAGCAAGAAAATCTCAAATTCAATCGCGCTCTTCGAAAACTCTATAACGAACTGACCCGAGAGAGAGAAACAGAGCTCAATAAGGCAAGAGAAGAGGCCAAGGAAATTGTGGACATGGCCCTCTCAGAGAGTGACCGTATCCTTCAAGGTCTTCACGCCAAATCCCAGTTGAAACCACATGAGATCATTGAGGCCAAGGCTCAGTTGAAAAACTAGCGCCTGAAACCGTTGACCTTTCTAAAAACAAGGTCTTGAAAAAGCTAAAAAGCGCGTGCTCCTAAGGTAGGTGATGAAATCTTGGTTATCAGCTATGGCCAACGCGGAACCCTGGTCAAGCAACTCAAAGATGGCCGCTGGGAGGCGCAAGTCGGCTTGATCAAGATGACCTTGGAAGAAAAAGGATTCAACCTCATCAAGGCTGAAAAAGAAGCGGCTCAACCTAAGAAACGCCAGGTGAATGTCGTCAAACGTTCGAACACGAGTGGGCCAAGAGTGCGTCTGGACCTCCGTGGAAAACGCTATGAAGAGGCTATGCAAGAGCTCGATGGCTTTATCGATCAGGCCCTGCTCAACAACATGGCCCAAGTCGATATCATCCACGGGATCGGGACGGGAGTTATCCGTGAAGGGGTGACCAAGTACCTCCGTCGCAACAAACATGTCAAAAGTTTTGAATATGCCCCCAAAATGCGGGTGGAAGTGGCGCAACCATTGTCACGTTTAAAGGCTAATCGAATCCTAGCTGTTTATCAGCTAGGATTTTTAAAATCTGACATAATGAAAATGATTGAAAGTTGTTGAAAAGGATTCACTTTTAAATCTGATTTTCAGTAGGTCCTCCCTTTTAAAAGTGCTATAATAGAGGCAATGAATGATTTGGGAGGATACGCATGCGTAAACGTGAAAGTGCAGATTCGTGTACAACGATTCTAGTCGGAAAAAATGCTAGCTATGATGGTTCGACCATTGTAGCACGAACAGAGGATTCTCAAAATGGCGTTTTTACGCCCAAGAAATTGATCGTGGTCAAACCAGAAGATCAACCGCGTCATTACAAGTCGGTTTTATCAACTTTTGAAATCGACTTACCAGATAATCCAGTTCGCTATACAGCGGTTCCAGATGCCATTCCTAAAGACGGGATCTGGGGAGAAGCTGGGATCAATGTCTATAATGTAGCCATGAGTGAGACAGAGACCATTACGACCAATAGCCGTGTGCTAGGGGCAGATCCTCTTGTAGAGAGTGGCATCGGTGAGGAAGACATGCTGACCTTGGTCTTGCCTTATGTTAAGACCGCCCGCGAAGGGGTCTTGCGTCTCGGGAAGATTTTAGAAGAGTATGGAACTTATGAGTCTAACGGGATTGCGATTTCAGATGTGAATGAAATCTGGTGGTTGGAAACCATCGGAGGTCACCACTGGATGGCGCGCCGTGTTCCAGATGATGCCTATGTGACCAACCCAAACCAACTGGGAAGTGATTATTTTGAATTTGGAAATCCAGATGAGTTTCTTTGTGACCCGGATCTTGAACGTTTTGTCACAGAGCACCATTTGATTCTGGATCAAGAAGGAAAGGTTTTAATCCACGCTATGCCTTTGGTAGCCAAAAGACAAGGACCGTCACTACAATACACCGCGGGCTTGGGCCATCCAGCGTTTCCTCAATCCTGAAATCAAGCAGGATCCACGGAGCTTTGAGATTCCTTGGTGTCAAAAACCTTATCGCAAGGTAACGATTGAAGATGTCAAATATGTCTTGAGCAACCATTACCAAGACACCATCTACGATCCTTATGGTCCTGAAGGAGATCACGTGAGTCAACGGACCTTTCGGACGATCGGGATTAACCGGACCAGCCAGACAGCGATTCTGCAATTGCGTCCCAATAAACCACAAGAAACGACAGGCATCCAATGGATTTCTTATGGCTCCATGCCTTACAATACAGCCGTTCCTTTCTTTACCCAAGTGGATACAACGCCAGACTACTTTGCCAATACGACGGCTAAGGTAACAACGGATTCCTTCTACTGGGCCAACCGGATTATTGCAGGACTAGCAGATCCTCACTATGCTCACCATGTTGGTGATTTGGACGATTACCAAGAAACGACAATGGCCTGGGGACATGCGCGCATCAATAAAGTCGATCGTGCACTTGCAGCAGGTGACACTGTTGATTTTGAGGCGGAAAACCAAGCTATGAGTGATCAAATCCAGGAAGCAACAGATCAACTCTTGGACAAGATTTTGCTCGATGCTAGCAACCTCATGACCAATCACTTCTCCTTGAGTGATTAAAAGCGTACATTTTCAGGTAGTTTACAAGATATTTTCAGAAATGATTGACAAACTTTTGAAAATCGATTAAAATAGAGAAAATTACATACGACCGAATGAAGTTTGCAGGAGCGTGAGTGACTGTGAATGGACGGAACTCTGGAGAGACCAGAAATGGCACCGAAGGGGCAAGGTAGAGGATGCATCTACTCAAACTCTCAGGTAAAAGGACAGAGCGAAAGATAGGGAAGTCCCCTATTTTAAGCAGGACCAGAGTACATGTTTGACATGTGCTCTTTCTTTTCTCTTTTCTGTCGAGCGGTCGATGAAAAAGGAGACAGAAAATGGATCATGTATTGCAGTTTTTCAGCAGCTCGATAATCTAGTGTGGGGCGCCCCACTTTTAGTGCTTTTAGTAGGGACAGGGATCTACCTAACCCTTCGTTTGGGTTTGCTTCAGATACGCTACCTTCCAAAAGCTTTTCGCCTGATCTTTACAGAAGATGAGGGACACGGGGATATCTCGAGCTTAGGAGCCCTTGCGACAGCTCTAGCAGCTACTGTAGGGACAGGGAATATTGTAGGGGTGGCTACAGCGATTCAGACGGGTGGCCCAGGTGCCCTCTTTTGGATGTGGATGGCAGCCTTCTTTGGAATGGCGACCAAGTATGCAGAAGGGCTCTTAGCCATTCGTTATCGGACCAAGGATGACAACGGTCATATCTCAGGTGGTCCGATGTACTACATTCTTCACGGGATGGGAGAGAAGTGGCGACCATTGGCTATTTTCTTTGCGGTTGCAGGAGTGCTGGTGGCCCTCTTTGGAATCGGAACCATGACCCAGGTTAATTCCATTACGGGATCCCTTCAAGCTAGTTTTGGGACAGCTCCAGAAGTGGCTAGTGTAGTGATTGCTCTGGTGGTTTCGACCATCATCTTTGGAGGGATTCACTGGATTTCCAAAGTCTCTGAAAAAGTGGTTCCTTTTATGGCTGCTGCTTATATCTTTGCGACTGTCACGATCATTGCCTTGCATCTGGACCAATTGCTTCCAGCCTTAAAAGCAGTCTTTTCTGGTGCTTTTACAGGAACTGCAGCCATGGGAGGTTTTGCAGGAGTAACGGTCAAAATGGCTATCCAAAAGGGGTGGCGCGTGGAGTTTTCTCCAATGAATCGGGTCTCGGATCTGCACCCATTGCAGCCGCTGCAGCCAAGACCAATGAGCCCGTCGAGCAAGGTTTGATCTCCATGACAGGAACCTTTATTGACACCATTATCATCTGTCGTTTGACAGGACTTTCGCTCTTGGTTTCAGGTGAGTGGACGGCTAAGGGCAGTACTAGTACCCTGACTCAGGATACGTTTACAGGCGTCTTTGGCCCAGTCGGAGGCATCATTCTGACCCTATGTTTAGTGCTTTTTGCGACCACGACCATTCTTGG
Organism: Streptococcus sp. 2A/TPW/M5; assembly: GCA_036663675.1. Classification (GTDB taxonomy): domain Bacteria; phylum Bacillota; class Bacilli; order Lactobacillales; family Streptococcaceae; genus Streptococcus. The sequence continues at coordinate 925,858 of JAYXUK010000001.1, forward strand.
ATGGTCTTATTACGGAGAGCGGTGTTTTGAATTCCTATTTGGTGTTAAACGTATCAACCTCTATCGGACCTTCTTTGTTTTTATGGTTGGACTAGGAGGATTCCTTAAGCTGGATCTGGTCTGGGTGATCGCGGATATTGTGAATGGGCTGATGGCTTTGCCCAACCTGATTGCCCTTTTAGCTCTCTCCCTGTCATCATCAAAGAAAGCAAACAATACTTTAAGAAATAAGAAAACCCAGATTGATGGATCTGGGTTTTCTTATCTATTTGAGATAGGAGCATTTAATAGCGTTTTCTTTTGGCCAGCTACTCATTTCGGCGATGGCGGTGAAGAGCACATCTGTCGAAGAGTTGAGGGCTGTTTCGCAAGAGTCTTGGATGACCCCGATGATAAAGCCGACGCTGACGACTTGCATGGCCAAATCATTGGTGATACCAAAGAGGCTACAAGCAACAGGGATGAGAAGGAGAGATCCTCCCGCAACTCCAGATGCTCCACAAGCAGAGATAGCCGCTACCACACTCAGAATGAGAGCAGTTCCAAAGTCAACCTGAATGTGCAAGGTATTAGCAGCAGCGAGCGTCAAAATATTGATCGTCACGGCTGCGCCTGCCATGTTTACAGTTGAACCAAGTGGAATGGAGACAGAATAGGTATCTGGATTCAGCCCCAACTCTTCACAGAGACGCATATTGACAGGGATGTTAGCTGCAGAACTTCTAGTGAAAAAGGCTGTTACCCCACTGACACGGAGGCATTTAAAAACAAGGGGATAGGGGTTCTTGCGGATCATGAAAAAGACGATCAATGGATTGATGACCAGGGCTACAAATGCCATGGTACCAACCAAAACAAGTAAGAGAATCCCGTAGTTACTAAGGGCACTGAGTCCTTGGCCAGCGATGGTCGTGAAGACCAAGCCTAAGATCCCAAATGGAGCTAGGTTGATAATCCACTCAACAATTTTTGAAGTGATGTCTGCTAGGGTTTGCAGGAGGTCTTTACTATGTTCACTCGCCTCTCTCATGGCAATCCCAAAGACAGTTGCCCAAGAAAGGATCCCAATGTAGTTGGCTTGCTGCAAGGCGTTGACCGGGTTGTCGACGATCTTGAGCAAGAGGTTACTAATCACTTCGCCAATCCCGTTTGGAGAGGATCCTTCAGCGGCCTTTCCAGTCAGGGTAATGGTAATTGGGAAGATGTAATTGACCAAAACAGCGACGAAGGCAGCTGCAAAGGTTCCTAGGAGATAGAGGACGATGACCTTTTTCATATTGGTCTCTGTCCCTTTTTGGTGTTGGGAGAGAGCGTTTGCGACAAGCGCAAAGACCAGAAGGGTGCGATCGCACGGAGCCCTCCAACAAAGAACTGACCTAAGAGTCCAATGCCAGATGCTTTCGGGAAGAGAAGGGCTAGGATGACACCAAGTACAATCCCGATTGCGATCCTTTTCATAAGGTTGGTTTTATTCCAAGTGGTAATCAGTCGATGAATCATGTAGGACCTCCTTAAAAATAATTAAGGAATATTATACGATAGTGAGGGGGAAAAGCAATGAAATTTTTAAAAATAGCCTTATTTCCGAATATTTGATATAATCATACTATTCTTTCTTAGAAAGGCCCGAATAAATGAGTCAAGCTTTCCAACGTTATTTCAGTAAAATAGACTGGACGAAGATTTTTGATGATCTGATATCAAAATGCATCTCTCTGATTTTTGTCTTTCTCTTATTTTTTATCGCGAAAAAGGTCATCCATAGCCTGGTCAAGCGGATATTAACCCCTTCCTTTAAGTATACGGTGCAGGATGAAGCCCGTAAAAATACGATTCTCCGTTTGGTTGAGAGCCTCTTAAACTATTGTTTGTATTTCATCTTGATCTACTGGATTTTGTCGATTCTGGGTCTTCCAGTCTCTAGTCTTTTGGCTGGTGCTGGGATTGCTGGGGTGGCGATTGGGATGGGAGCCCAGGGTTTTCTTTCCGATTTGGTCAATGGTTTCTTCATCCTTTTAGAACGCCAGTTGGACGTGGGAGACAATGTTCGTCTCACGAATGGGTCTATTAATATTGCCGGCATCGTCAGCAGTGTCGGGATTCGCACGACCCAGGTGCGGGACTTTGATGGGACTCTCCACTTTGTTCCGAATCGCAATATCACTGTCGTCAGTAATCTCTCACGCGGGGATATGCGCGTGCTGATCGATATTCCGCTAGATGCGAATACCGACCTTGACAAGATCTATCAGGTGATTACACAGGTCAATCAGTCTGAACAAGACAAACACCCAGAAGTGTTGACAGGTCCTACGATATTAGGCCCACAGATCGAAAAAAATGGTCGTTATTCCTTCCGCATCGCGATGACTGCGCAAAATGGAACCCAGACGACTGTCTATCATACCTACTATAAACTCTACCATGATGCCTTGATGGAAGCAGGGATTAGCCTACCGACAGGAAAGAACGGGATCATGTAATACAAAAAGAGGCTGGGACAAAAGTCCTAGCCTCTCAATTATTTTTGTATTGTCGAGCAAGACGCAGTGGTTGAGTGGGCTCTAATGCGCTGATTTCATCAGCTTTTACAGCCCTACTCAACTGTGCGGAGGTGGGACGACGAAATCGAATTCTAACGAATTACCGATTTCTGTCCCACTCTCTATTTTAAGTAGCAGTATTTGAAATCCAGCTTTTTAATCTGGTCCCAATTTTTCGAGCCTCTGGTGGCAAGACGATGAGTTGCTGGCGCAACATCGTCGTGATTTCGAGATTTAAGGATTCGATGGGGAGGGCAATGGCTACGGAACTTTTTGCCCTTTGGATCTTGTCCATGCAATATTCAATATGATGGCAAGCTGCACCGGTCTGTGATTGACGGCTAGCTGCGATTTCTTGTCGCATATTGGAGAGTAATTGGACCAATTCAGACTTAAGGAATTCGATCGTATCTGATTTTTCTTGAGCTAAAAGAAACATAAGCACACCTCCTTTGCTATAGTTTAATACTAATTTATTAAAAATGCAAGGGGTAAAGTAAAAAAATAAAATTTTTTAGAAAAAGATACAGAAAAAGAGAGGGCTCACATCTCCCCACTAGAGACAGTCGAGTCCCTTATCTAAAAATGGCTTTTCTCCCTTGGTCGGGTTGACTTGACAGAGGTCTGTAGCTATAAAAAACTCCTGAAACATACTGGTTTCAGGAGTTGAGAGGCTTTGACCCGAAGGTCTCAAAGAAAAATATCGATTGATTATACAAGACCTTGTGCAATCATCGCGTTTGCGACATTTTCAAAGGCAGCGATGTTGGCACCTGCAAGGTAATCTTTACCAAGTCCGTAAGTTTCTGCAGTTGTTTTAGCAGTGTTGAAGATATTGGTCATGATGTCTTTCAAACGTCCGTCCACTTCTTCGCGTGTCCATGAAAGACGTTGGCTGTTTTGGCTCATTTCAAGAGCAGATACAGCAACCCCACCAGCATTGGCTGCTTTAGCAGGTCCGTAAAGGATACCATTTTCTTTGTATACGTTGATGGCATCGATGTTACTTGGCATGTTTGCTCCTTCAGAGACAACTTTCACACCTTGAGCGACCAAACGTTTAGCAGCATCGCCATCGATTTCATTTTGAGTTGCACATGGAAGAGCGATGTCATAGTTACCAGCGTAAGTCCATACAGAACCTTCGTAGTATGTAGCAGTTGGTTTTTCAGCAGCGTATTCAGTCAAACGTGCACGACGTTTTTCTTTCACGTCTGTAAGAAGGTCGAAGTCAATACCGTTCTCGTCGATCACGTAACCGTTTGAGTCAGATACAGAGATAACAGTTGCACCAAGTTCAGTAGCTTTTTGAAGAGCGTATTGGGCAACGTTACCAGAACCTGAGATCACGACTTTCTTACCAGCAAAGCTGTCGCCGTTTGCTTTGAGCATTTCTTCAGTATAGTAAACCAAACCATAACCAGTTGCTTCTGGACGGATCAAGCTACCACCAAAACCGAGTGGTTTACCAGTCAAGACACCAGCATCGAATTGGCGAAGGCGTTTGTATTGACCGTAAAGGTATCCGATTTCACGTCCACCAACCCCGATATCACCAGCTGGGACATCAAGAGAAGGACCGATGTGCTTTTGCAATTCAGTCATGAAGCTTTGGCAGAAACGCATCACTTCAGCGTCAGTTTTTCCTTTAGGATCGAAGTCAGATCCACCTTTACCACCGCCGATAGGAAGACCAGTCAAGACGTTTTTGAAGATTTGTTCGAATCCGAGGAATTTCAAGATCCCTTGGTTAACAGTTGGGTGGAAACGAAGACCACCTTTGTAAGGACCTACAGCAGAGTTGAATTGAACACGGTATCCACGGTTTACTTGGATGTTTCCTTCACGGTCAACCCAAGGAACACGGAAGGAAATCACGCGTTCAGGTTCTGTAATACGAGCTAAAATATTTTCTTCGATGTATTCAGGGTGTTTTTCGAATACAGGTTCCAAAGTGCTGAGGAACTCTTCAACAGCTTGAAGGAATTCAGCTTCATGGCCGTTACGAGCTTTTACAGTTTCGAAGGTGCTTTGGATATATTCTTTAGCAGTTGTCATGTTAATTCTCCTTTTGTGAATGAAACGAAAACCAGCAAACCCGCTAGGGAGTGGTTTTGAGACAGTTGACAAACAATGTCACGTTTTATTACATGGATCATTATAGCAGACTTTTTTGGCTTGTAAAGAAAAAAGTTGAATTTTCTGAAAATTTTATCGCGACTAGGAAAGTCCGAATGTTTGCAAGAATTTTTAGCTTTGTTTGTCCGGAAGCTTTCAAGTGATGGTATAATGAAAGAAGAAAATAGAGAGCATCCCGAACGATTCTGTTGATGGGTGTTTCAAAAGGAGTACAAGATGGTATCGACAAAAACGCAAATTGCTGCTTTTGAATTTGACAACTGCCTGATGAATGCGGCAGGAGTGGCCTGTATGACCAAGGAAGAGTTGGAAGAAGTGAGGAATTCGGCTGCTGGGACTTTTGTGACCAAGACAGCGACCTTAGAATTCCGTGCAGGAAATCCCGAACCACGCTATCATGATGTGCCACTTGGTTCGATCAATTCGATGGGCCTTCCCAACCAAGGCTTGGATTATTATTTGGATTACCTATTAAAGTTGCAAAAACAGATCCTGACCGGACCTTCTTCTTATCTCTTGTCGGCATGTCTCCTGAAGAGACCCATACCATCTTGAAAAAGGTGCAAGACAGCGACTTTAAAGGCTTGACAGAACTGAACCTTTCTTGCCCTAATGTCCCTGGGAAACCTCAGATTGCTTATGACTTTGATACGACTGATCGGATCTTGTCAGAGGTCTTTGCCTATTTCACCAAACCTCTAGGTATCAAGTTACCCCTTATTTTGACATCGTTCATTTTGATCAAGCAGCAGCGATCTTTAACAAATACCCGCTTAAGTTTGTCAATTGTGTCAATTCCGTAGGGAATGGTCTCTACATTGAAGATGAATCCGTGGTAATTCGTCCGAAGAACGGCTTTGGTGGGATTGGTGGAGAATATATCAAGCCAACTGCTCTGGCCAATGTCCATGCCTTTTACCAACGTCTGAATCCAGAAATTCAGATTGTAGGGACAGGTGGCGTCTTGACCGGCCGTGATGCCTTTGAACATATTCTATGTGGGGCTAGTATGGTGCAAATCGGAACCACGCTTCATAAAGAAGGAGTGGGAGCTTTTGAACGCATCACTGCTGAGCTCAAAGCCATCATGGAAGAGAAAGGCTACCAAAGCTTGGAAGATTTCCGTGGGAAATTGCACTACATTGACTAATCTTTCGAAAAGAACTTCCTCAAGTGGAAACTTGGGGAGTTTTTATGAGAGTGGGACAGAAATCGGTAATTCGTTAGAATTCGATTTCGTCGTCCCACCTCCGCACAGTTGAGTAGGGCTGTAAAGCTGATGAAATCAGCGTAGTAGAGCCCACTCAACCACTGCGTCTTGCTCGACAATCCAAAAATAATTGAGAGGCTAGGACTTTTGTCCCAACCTCATTCTGTTCCTAGTTTTAGGAATTTTCCATTTTTATAGAGAGAAAAAGGTGTACAATGGAGGTGAAAAGGAAGGTGATTTCTATGGAAGAAAGGGATGTGATTCAAGAGGCAAGGACGACGGTCAGCCTTCTTCAAACAGCCTTTTGAAAGGATGCACCCCAGTCCAGATGCCCTTCGATTTCGAGAAAATCTAGATCAGATGTTGAAAGGTTTACGAAAGGCTAGGCGGGTAGACAATCGCTTGTTGATCGAGTTGGAAAAGTTTTATCAGACCGCCAGTCTATTGATTGGTCTGGGTGGGCTAGCTTTGAACGAAGAGGCCTTTCAAGCTTGGCGAGCTTATGATCACTGGCATTATGAGGTAGTGAAGCCTCAGTTACAGGTCTACGGACCGACGGTGCTTCTGTAGTTGATACTAGCTTTGTGTTTATCCACAGATATTCAGAGGAGGTGTTGGTCATGGTAGTTCTTCATGATTTTCTACATCAGTTAAGCCTATCGTTTTGGAATTTCTACTACTCGCTCTTTTTCTTATTTGAAAAATAAGAAGGATTGAATCCCTTTACATATAGTAGAAGGGATTTTTGATGCAGAATCCTTGAAAATCTGAGGCTCTTGGATTATGATGGAGCTAATAGATAAGAAGCGTTCCTTGTGGGGAATGCAGGAAGTGAGGAAAAAAGATGGCAGAGATTTATTTAGCAGGTGGCTGTTTTTGGGGCTTGGAGGAATATTTTCACGGATCCCGGTGTAGAACAAACGACGGTAGGCTATGCCAATGGCCAGGTAGAGACGACCAATTACCAACTGATCAAGGAAACGGATCATGCAGAGACTGTACAAGTTATCTACGATCCAGACAAGATCACCCTACGAGAGATTCTGCTCTACTATTTCCGCGTGATCGATCCCTTATCCATTAACAAACAGGGAAATGATCGAGGCCGCCAATATCGGACGGGTGTCTATTATACAGACGAGGCAGATCGTGAAGTGATCGCCCAAGTGTTTGCGGAAGAAGAAAAGCAACTGGGCCACAAAATCGCGGTTGAGTTGGAACCCTTGCGCCACTATATCCTAGCTGAGGACTACCACCAAGACTACCTCAAGAAGAATCCTGGAGGCTATTGCCATATCGATGTGACAGATGCTGAGCAGCCCTTGATTGATCCAGCAGCTTATCAGAAGCCAGATCAAGAAATCCTAAAGGCGAAACTGACAGCAGAGCAGTACCAAGTCACTCAAGAAAGCGCGACGGAACGTCCTTTCCACAATGCCTATGATCAGACCTTTGAAGAGGGATCTATGTGGATATTACGACTGGGAACCTCTCTTTTTGCCAAGGATAAGTTTGCGTCTGGCTGTGGATGGCCAAGTTTCTCCCGTCCCATTGCCAAAGATGTTGTCCACTATTACCAAGATCATAGTCACGTAATGGAACGGATCGAAGTTCGTTCCCGCTCAGGTAATGCCCATTTAGGCCATGTCTTCACCGATGGACCAAAAGACCAAGGAGGTCTTCGCTATTGCATCAATTCGGCCTCTCTGCGCTTTATTCCAAAAGAGGAAATGGAGCAAGAAGGCTATGGTTATTTGGCAAAAGCATTGAGATAATAGAAAAAGCATCTTAGAAACTTTCCTTAGGTGAGTACGGACGTCAGCGAACTTCATAGAAGTTCCATGACTAAATTAAGATACAAAGGGCGTCCGCGGATACAGTCAAAATAGGAAGTTTGACGCAGAATCTTTTGATTCTAGGAAAACTTATCTTTTGACACAATCCGCAGCCTGTGTTCAATTCGTTTTGAACCCCTTCGCTTTTCAATTTTTAGGCTCAGGCTAAAACAGTTCCCCGAACTGTTTTACTTTCAAAACTCCCGTGTGCCTGAAACAATTATGTTTTAGGCACTTTTCTCACAGCGGAAAGTTTCAGTAGATGCTTGCATCAGTTGAAAATCGTGATGATGTTTTCTGCTTTGAAGAAACCATTCTTTTAATATCAAATCATTTAGAAGTTCTGTTTTGCAGAACTTTTTTCTCCTCTGGAAATTTGTGATACAATGAAGAGAAAGTATTTCAATGACAGCTCAATCTGTTGGCGGATCATTGGAAAAATCAGATACGAAGAAGAGGTAGGAATGTTAGAGAAGCGGGAGAATGTGAAAGGGACCATCAAAACGATGGGAAAAGAGCTATCGGCGGCCTTTGATTGGGCTTTTGATCGTCTCTTTTCAAGGATTCAGCTGACCAATGAACAGTTTGTCTATGTGCTCTTGTCCATCGTTTTTATCGTGGCCAATGCCATCTTGTGGGTGCAAAAGTTCCAAGGCTTTCCGATCACCGCAACGGAACGGCCAGAGGTTGTGTACAAGGCCAAAACACCGGCTGATCAGATTCCTCATACAGCTCGAATCATGGCGAATGGAGACCAGCTTTATCATGATCTGGTCTATATGAGTGCACAAAAGGAAGACGGAAGCTATGATTTTCATGAAAATTATGAGTATGTCAAACCCTGGCTACAAAAAGCGGATCTAGCCTTGGGTGATTTTGAGGGAACCATTAACCCGAATTACTATTTGTCAGGTTATCCTCTCTTTAATGCACCAAGCGAAGTCGTACCAGCCATCAAGGATGCTGGTTATGATGTCATGGATTTGGGACACAACCATATCTTGGATTCAGGCCTAGATGGGGTCTATTCGACAGCCAAGGCCTTTGAAGATGCAGGCATCACACCTGTCGGTGTCTACACGCATGAAAAGAGAGGGCAAGCTCCTTGGTGATCAAGGAAGTGAATGGCATCAAGATTGCTATTCTAGCCTATGCTTACGGCTTTAATGGGATGGAAACGACGCTCACTCCAGAGGAGCAAGCAGATGTCTTGTCTGATTTGGATGAAGAGCGGATGAAGGCGGAGATCCAAAAGGCAGAGCAAGAGGCCGATATTACTATTGTTATGCCCCAGATGGGAATCGAATACCAGTTGGAGCCGACAGAAGAGCAAAAAGAGCTCTACCATAAGATGATTTCATGGGGAGCTGATATTGTCTTTGGCGGGCATCCCCATGTTGTAGAGCCTGCTGAAGTGGTCAATAAAGATGGTCAAAACAAGCTCATCATCTACTCGATGGGGAATTTCCTTTCTAATCAGCGTCTGGAAACCATGGGGACGTGGAGACCGCCCAGTGGACAGAGCGAGGAGTCTTGATGGATGTGACCATCGAAAAGGTCGGCCGCAAGACAAAGATTAAGACAGCGACTGCTCATCCAACCTGGGTCAGTCGAACTCCGAAGGGGACCTATTCTCCTGAAGGCTATGACTTGTACAAGTACCAGACCTATATTTTGGAAGATTTTATCCAGGGTGGTAAATACCGCGACAAGCTGGATGAGGAGACCAAGGAGAGAGTGGACACGGCTTACCGAGAAATGAAGGAACATGTTCACTTGGATTGGCCTCAGAGTGGAAAGGAATAGAGTATGGAAGGAAATGTAAACTGGCTCCCACTTTGGATCCTAGGATTGATGGTGGTGATTTGGGCAACCAAATTTCTGACGGCCATCCGCCTCAAGCAAAAGCTGAAAAAGCTTGGGATGGAGCGCCTTTCTTTCGTAAGAAAGATACAGAAGAAAGTTTGATAGACAGTCTGGCTTATCCAGCTAAAGGAAAGACGATCGATAGCCAACTGGATGATCAGACCTGGCATGATTTGGCTTTGGATGCGGTCTTTGATCAGCTCAATTACACCCAATCGAGCCTTGGGGCAGAAGCCCTCTATCAAAAAATGCGCCTGCTGGAATTCCAGCCTCAGGATCAGCTTCATGACTTAGAAGCCTTCTTTGAAGAGCGTCCGGATTTGCGGCTCAAGGTTCAGGTCATTTTCAACCAACTAGGCAAGAAGAACCACAACATGGCGCGTAGCATTGTCGCAAATCCTGGCAAGCATTATGCAGGTTTGCCCCTCTATATAGCCTTGGCCTGTCTTCCAATCCTCTGTCTCTTTGCCATCCCCTTTGAGCCGGTTGGGGCGATTACCCTCTTGGTGATCAGTGTGGTCTTTAATATCGTCTTTTCAAGTTTGCGCAATTGGTCCAATAAAATCCGTCTGGACAATGTTAGTTATCTGGTCCGCATCTTTGCTTCGGCAGAACGCTTGAGCCATCTAGCCTTGCCACAACGAGAAGAACTCAAGCAGGCGGTCAAACCCTTTAAGAAAACGCGGATCCTTGCCAGTGTTTTGCAGAGTCCAACGGGGACTTCTGAGATGGAAATTATTCTCCTCTACCTCAATGTCCTCTTTTACTCCCGCAGATCGCTCAGGTTTATATTTACAATCAGGTGAAGGCTCATCAAAAGAGGCCCAGAAGCTTCTGGATCTGCTAGGGAGATGGAAGTCGCTATTAGTCTCTTGCGCCATAAGCGGGATCTAGAAGTGGTTTGTCAGCCAGTCTTTACAGAGACGGGTGGGATTGAAGGTGAGACGCTCTATCATCCCTTGCTGTCCAATCCGATTGCAAATGATGTGCATTTTCAAAAAAATATGGTCATCAGTGGGGACAATGCGTCTGGGAAATCAACCTATTTGAAGACCGTCGCTATCAATGCTATTCTGGCTCAAGGGCTGGGCTTTGCCTATGGAGAAACCTTGTCCCTGCCTTACGGTCATGTCCTAACGGCTATGGATGTAAGCGATGATATTGAAGTTGGAGATAGCTACTTTATCACTGAAAGTAAAGCTATTTTGCGTATGATTCAGCATCTGAAAGAGCCAGGTTTTCACTACTTCTTTATTGACGAGCTCTTTAAGGGGACCAATACGATCGAGCGGATTGGATCAGGCCTTGGGATTGTCCGCTGGTTAGCTACCCAAAACTGCCTCTACATGATTTCCAGCCATGATATTGAGCTGGTCGCGGCCTCCGGTGAGGTCAATGATAATTACCATTTTGACAGTCGCTATGTGGATGGCAAGATCGTCTTTGACTACCAGATCAAGCCAGGATCAGCTGTGACCAAGAATGCGGTCAATACCCTAGAAAGCCTGCACTATCCAGAGGAGATCACGCAAACAGCCAAGGACTTGATTGACCAGTATGAAGAGACGGGCCACTGGTCTTTGAAAGAAATTGAAAAAGAATGAAAAATGAACGAAGGAGATTGTAAATGATCGGTTTAGGGACCTTCTATAATGCCTTAGGGGTCTTATTTGGTGGGCTTTTAGGATTGCTCATCGGTCAACGTTTGTCAGAAGATTTTCATGAGACCCTTCTGAAAGTGACAGGAGTTGCTGTTTTTGTCTTGGGCATCGCGGGGACCTTGGAAAAGATGCTGGTGGTGCATGGAAGTCATGTAGAAAGTCACGGCAGTATGATGTTGATTCTGAGTCTAGTGATCGGGACCGTTATCGGGAACTCTTGAAGATTGAGGAAGGCTTTGAGCGCTTGGGAACCTGGCTGAAGGAAAAGACGGGCAACCAAGGCGATACCAGCTTTGTTGATGCCTTTATGACCACGGCCTTGACCATTTGTATTGGGGCTATGGCGGTGGTCGGAGCTGTCCAGGATGGCCTAACAGGCGACACCTCGACCTTGTTGGCCAAGGCTATTCTCGATATGGTTATCGTTCTGATCTTGACCGTTTCAAAAGGAAAGGGCGCGATCTTTGCGGTGGTTCCCCTAGTGTTCCTTCAAGGTTTGATCACTCTGTTAGCCCATTTGATCGCACCGATCATGACTCCACAAGCCCTTTCGAATCTGTCCCTAGTCGGGTCCAGCCTCATTCTCTGTGTAGGAATCAATCTCATCTGGGGCAAACGAATCAAGGTCGCCAATCTCCTTCCAGCAGTGCTGATTGCCATTATTTGGGCCTTTGTTGGGTGAAAAATAGAAGCTAAGCAGTAGCTTCAGATTTAAGACAAAGTCAACTTAAAAACTTTCCTTAGGTGAGTACGGACGTCAGCGAACTTCTACGAAGTTCCATGACTAAATTAAGATACAGAGGGCGTCTGCGGATAAAGTCAAAATAGGAAGTTTGACGCAGAATCTTTCGATTCTAGGAGAACTTATCTTTTGACACAATCCGCAGCCCTTGTTCAATTTGTATTGAGCCCCTTCGCTCTTTAATTTCTGGGCTCAGGCTAAAACAGTTTCCCAAACTGTTTTACTCTCAATAATTCCGAGTGCCTGAAACGTATTGTTTTAAGCACTTTTCTCACAGCGGAAAGTTTTTGTATTTTCTTGATTCATTCTAAAAATAGGAACTCATTTTTACTTACTTTTAGAATCGATTAACTTATTTTACTTTAAAATAGTTTGTCTCATTCTAAAGTTAACCGGTAAAGACTGGTTAGCTTTTTTGCTTGTCCTTGTGCTCTTGTTAGAAAAATGGCGGTGCTCCAAAAAGGAGGGACATTATCTTTTGCAAATACGGGAATTCATTTATGGAAAACAGGATTTCTGGTATGATAGTCGTAATTTCGAATAGGGAGGTTGGAGTCGCCATGAGTGATTTGAATCAGACAGTTGCATTTATTAAAGAAATCGAGAAATTAAAGTCAGTAACAAGGTTTAATAGAACCCTTGATGGACGGTTTGAAAATAGTGCCGAGCATTCCTGGCAGGGTGCGATCGCTGCGATGGTTCTTCAGGATTATTATCCTGAAAAATTGAATATGGAAAAGGTCATGTTTCTGTTACTGATCCATGATTTAGGTGAGATTTATGCTGGAGATACTTGGGTGTTTGATGATGAAAAAAGCTTCATGCTCATGATAGAGAGCTAGAATCTATAGAAAAAACAATGAGCCTCCTTCCAGAAGCAACATATTTGAATATGAAAAAATCGTGGTTGGAGTTTGAAAAAGGGCAGAGTCCTGAGGCAAGATATGCAAGAGTGATTGACGCATTGGTACCACTGATCAATCACTTGGAAGTGTCAGAAGTCAATTATAATCCTGATCATATCCGTTCAGAGATGGTATTAGAAAAGAAAAATTTTATAAAAAGTGAGTCCAAAGAGTTGTGGAAACTGACAGAAGAGTTGGTTCAGGAAAGTGTAGAAAAGGGCTTGTATTTATAAGATCCTTTGGCCATCAGTAACAACCTTCAGCCCAAGAGGAAGCCACCTGTTTTCACGGGTGGTTTTGACTTGCTTGATCTGTGGTATAATGGAACCAGATAATTTACACCCTTTGAAAGGGAAAAGGTTAGATTGTATGATTAAGTTGATTGCAACAGATATGGATGGAACCTTATTAGATGAGCGAGGAGAGGTGGATCTTCCGCGTCTGGAAAGGATCTTGGACCACTTGGATCAAAAGGGATTCGCTTTGTCATTGCGACGGGAAATGAAATCCATCGCATGTGCCAGCTCTTGGGTCCTTTGGTCAAGCGGGTGACCCTGGTCGTAGCCAATGGAGCTCGGATTTTTGAGGATGATCAGATGATTCTGGGAAAATTCTGGGATCGAGAGCTAGTAGAGGCGGTTCTTGCTTATTTTAAGGGGCGGGAAATTTCGGACCAGCTGGTTGTGTCAGCTGTCAATGGTGGCTTTGCCAAGGAAGGAACAGTCTTTACAGAGGTTGAGAAATTCATGCAGCCGGAAGTGATTGAAGCCTTGTACAAGCGGATGAAGTTTGTCCCGGAATTGACAGCGGATCTATTTGATCAAGTGCTTAAAATGAGCTTGGTGGTTGGCTTGGATCGTCTTGATCAAGTGCGTCGGGAAGTCCAGCAGGCTTTTGGAGATCAGCTGATGGCGGTTTCAAGTGGTTTTGGGAGCATGGATCTCTTACAAGTAGGCATTCACAAGGCCTGGGGACTGGCTCAATTAATGGAGATGTGGCAGCTTAATGCCAGCCAGGTCATGGCCTTTGGGGATAGCGGAAACGATATCGAAATGCTTGAAATGGCGGGTCACTCCTATGCTGTGGCTAATGCAGAAGAAGCTGTCAAAGCTGTTGCCAAACACATAGCACCGAGCCATCAGGAAGGTGGTGTCTACCAGGTGATCGAAGAGTATCTAGAATTGACCCCTGGGAACAAGTGAAAGGAAAGAATTAGATGGCGGTACAACTGTTAGAAGACTGGCTCATAAAGGAGCAGGAGAAGATCGTAACAACCTATCGGGAACTCAATCAAGCCCTCTGAAGGAGCCTGGTTTGATCTTTATCGGAGACTCCATCGTGGAGTATTTCCCATTCATGAACTATTACAAAGTCCGAAGCACATGGTCAATCGGGGAGTGCGAGGCTATAAGACAGATCTCCTTCGTGAACATCTAGACGCCCATGTCTTTGGAACGGCGGTGGATCGGATCTTTCTCTTGATCGGGACCAATGATATCGGAAAAGAAATTCTCAAAAGGAAACCCTAGACAATGTAGAAGCGGTCTTACAAGCAATTATGCGGGATTTTCCGCTAACTCACATCAACCTGATCTCGGTTCTACCGGTGAGTCAAGAAGAGCGCTACAAGCAAAAGGTCTATGTGCGGACCAATGAAAAATTCAATCCCTTAACCAGGCCTATCGCGAATTGGCCCAAGCCTACCACCAGGTCAGCTATATTGATGTGTATTCGTCTTTATTGGATGAAAAGAGGCAGTTAGCAGAAGCCTATACGACAGATGGTCTCCATTTAAGTGTGGCTGGTTACCGAGTTCTAGCCCAAGCTCTGCAGGAGACATTATAGAGACAAAATAGGGAGCGAAAAAGCCCAACTAGACAAATCTTCAAAGAAAAATTTCAGATTGAAGATAAAGTCTTCTTAAAAACTTTCCTTAGGTGAGTACGGACGTCAGCGAACTTCTTTGAAGTTCCATGACTTAGTTTTGGACCTAAGGTTCCAAAACTCCCGAGTGCTAGAAACAATAGTGTTTCTAGCACTTTTCTCACGGCGGAAAGTTTCAGGAAATATTTGAATGGTTCTTATAATTGAAATCAATTCTATTTCTTTTAGATTTCTTTAGATGATTTTTTGTAAAAACAGATTGTCTACCTTCCTCTATTTCCAAGAGGAAATTTTTTTGTCTTTTGGTTGACAAATGTAAATCTTAGGAGTAGAATAGCATCATAAGATTTACAAATGTAGATTCAGAAAGGAGAAGCCATGCAAATTTCCAATGCGGAATGGCGCGTCATGAAGATTATCTGGATGGAAGGCAAGCAGACCAGCACGGATTTGATCGCCGTCTTGTCCGAGCGCTTTGACTGGTCGAAGTCGACCATCAAGACCCTCTTGACGCGCTTGGTGGAGAAAGGCTGTCTGACCAGAGAAAATCTGGCAAAGCCTTTGTCTACTCGGCTTTGTTGAAGCAGGACCAAAGTTTAGACTTGGTGGTTGAGGATGTGAAAGACAAGGTTTGCTCAAAAAGAATTGTCCAGGTGCTTGAAAACTTGATTCAGGAGAGTGACTTTACGCTTGCAGATCTTAATCAGCTGCAGCAGGTCCTGGAAGAAAAGAAAGCAGAGGCTGTCGAAACAGTCCCTTGCAATTGTATGTAATAGAAAGAAGGAAATTCCATGTTTGGATTGTTGATTAGTATTGTTTGTTTACTTGTGGTTGCTTTTATTGCTTGGTGGTTCTTTGCAGAGCATGAAAAGGTAAGCGGCCACGCTCGTCAGAAATCAGGTTATCAAGAAATTGAAGTCGAAGTCATGGGGGCTATTCGCCTGAAACCATTGTCCTGAAAAAGAATGTTCCAGCCCGGATCATCTTTAATCGCAAGGATCCATCTTCATGTCTGGCTCAAGTGATCTTTCCAGATTTTGGCGTTCATGAAGATTTGCCTTTAGGTGAAAAACATGTCATTGAAATTACGCCAGAAAAAGCGGGCGAATATGGGTATTCATGTGGAATGAACATGATGCATGGTCACATGATTGTGGAATAAAGGAGTAGGTATGGTAGAAAAACAAAAAGCAGTTGTGGAAAACGGAGTGCAAAAGATCCGTATTACAGCAGAAAAAGGCTATAGTCCAAAGGAATTTCAACTTCAAAAGGGATCCCTGCTGAAATCACCTTCCATCGGGTCAATCCTTCCGGCTGTTACAAGGAAATTTTGTTTGAAGATCAGGGGATTTTAGAGCCTTTGGAAGTCGGTGTGGATAAGGTCATATCTTTTACCCCGACAGAAACAGGGGACTTCGAGTTTTCATGTGGAATGAAGATGCAAAAGGGTTCCTACACGGTTGTGGAAAAACGCCGTCGTGTCTTAGGTTTACTGGGTCGCTTTTGGATTACTAGTATCTTTACCCTTCCCTTATTGATCTTGATGATCGGGATGATGGCAGGATTTGTATCCCATCAAGTCAGTCGCTGGGGACTTTTCTAGCGACAACGCCGATTATGCTAGTGGCAGGAGTTCCTTTTATCAAGAGTGCCTGGGCCTCATTTAAGAAGCACCATTCCAATATGGATACCTTGGTAGCTCTTGGAACCCTGGTAGCCTATGTCTATAGTGTATTTGCCCTTTTACTGGTCAGCCAGTATACTTTGAGGCTGCGGGTTTTATCATCTTCTTTATCCTCTTAGGGCAAATCTTTGAGGAACGGATGCGTAACAATGCCTCCGAGGCTGTGGAAAAGTTGTTGGATTTGCAGGCAAAAACGGCTCAAGTTCTCCGTGATGGGAACTATGTCGAGGTGGCGGCAGAAGATATCCAAATTGATGACTTGATTCGGGTCCGTCCTGGGGAAAAGATCGCGGTTGATGGGACCATTGTAGAAGGAAGTACGACCATTGATGAGTCGATGGTGACAGGTGAAAGCCTGCCTGTGGAAAAATCAGTTGGTGATGCAGTCATTGGCTCCACTATCAACAGCAATGGGACCATTCTCTTTAAGGCTGAAAAAGTCGGTAGTGAGACCCTCTTATCTCAAATTGTGGACTTTGTCAAAATGGCCCAATCCAGTCGTGCTCCCATTCAAGATTTAACGGATAAGATTTCAGGTATCTTTGTTCCAGTGGTGACGATTTTGGCCATTGCGACTTTCTGGGTTTGGTCCGTGCTTCTGGGCGCGTCGCTTCAAGAGGCCATGCTCTATGCAGTCTCTGTCCTCATTATTGCCTGTCCTTGTGCCCTTGGTTTGGCGACGCCGACTGCCCTGATGGTCGGAACCGGCCGTAGTGCCAAGATGGGGGTTCTGATTAAAAATGGAACAGTTCTTCAAGAAGTGCAAAAGATTCAAACCGTTGTGTTTGATAAGACAGGGACTATTACCATTGGCCAACCACTTGTAACCGATGTTGTAGGAGATGAAGCGCGTGTCTTGACACTGGCTGCTAGTCTTGAAACTTTTTCAGAACATCCACTAGCCCAAGCGGTGTTATCCCAAGCAGAAGAAAAAGGTTTGGTGTTATCCCCTGTGGAAAACTTCCAAGCGATTGAAGGAAAAGGGGTCCAAGGTCTGATCGACCAGCAGTTGGTGACCTTGGGAAATGGCAAACTTCATGACGGGACAGCGATGGATCCGGAGCTTGAAAAACGGATGGTAGAGTTGCAAGAGCAGGCCAAAACAGTGATCAGTTTGTCTGTGGATGGGCAAGTGATAGGCTTGATTGCCATTCAAGATGCTCCGAAGGCCAGCTCAAAAGAAGCGATCAAAAAGCTCAAAGAACGGGGCTTGAAAACGGTCATGTTAACAGGGGATAATGAACGGGTGGCCCAAGCTATTGCTAAGCAAGTGGGCATTGATACCGTGATCGCTGATGTGCTCCTCAAGAAAAAGCCAGCGCCATCCAAAAACTGCAAGAAAGCAGTAAGGTAGCCTTTGTGGGAGATGGGATCAATGATGCTCCAGCTCTTTCGATCGCCGATGTCGGAATTGCTATGGGATCTGGAACGGATATTGCGATCGAGTCCGGTGGCATCGTGCTCACGCAAAATGATTTGCTTGGAGTTGTGCGCGCCTTTGACATGAGTCAAAAGACCTTCCGTCGCATCTTACTCAATCTCTTCTGGGCCTCTATCTACAATATCCTTGGGATTCCAATTGCTGCTGGAGTCTTTGTAGGACTGGGATTGACCCTCAATCCAGAACTAGCAGGTCTTGCTATGGCCCTTAGTTCTGTGTCTGTTTTGACTAGCTCGCTGCTTCTCAATGTCGCGAAAATAGATTAACGAAAATAAGAAGTGGTACAGAATTCTGTATCACTCTTTTCTCTTTTCCTTAGAGCGACGAGGGAAAAGAGGGAGTATGAAATTATAGTAAAATACCCTATTGTAGGATAGTTTGTGAAAATTTCTCAAAAGAGCATCTGTTATGGAATAGGGATTGAGCATCTCTGAGCAGATCCTTATACATGTGAATCTCTTTGTGATAAATTAATACTGTAATCGTTTTGTAAATCGTTTTCATGAGAAAAGTCAGAAAAAACTCATTTTCAAGGCGAGATGATCACAAAGATGAAGTAGAAGCGCTATGCTGCATTTTAAGGGATCAAAATAGAATTAAAGGAGAGTTAGAATGACTCAAGGGAAAATTACTGCATCTGCAGCAATGCTTAATGTATTGAAAACATGGGGCGTAGATACGATCTACGGTATCCCATCTGGAACACTTAGCTCACTTATGGACGCTTTGGCTGAAGACAAAGATATCCGTTTCTTGCAAGTTCGTCACGAAGAAACTGGTGCTCTTGCAGCGGTTATGCAAGCTAAATTTGGTGGCTCTATCGGGGTTGCAGTTGGTTCAGGTGGACCTGGTGCGACTCACTTGATCAACGGTGTTTACGATGCAGCTATGGATAACACTCCATTCCTTGCCATTCTTGGATCACGTCCAGTTAATGAATTGAACATGGATGCTTTTCAAGAATTGAACCAAAACCCAATGTACAACGGTATCGCTGTTTACAACAAACGTGTAGCTTACGCAGAACAATTACCAAAAGTAATCGATGAAGCTTGCCGTGCTGCCGTTTCTAAAAAGGTCCAGCCGTTGTTGAAATTCCAGTAAACTTTGGTTTCCAAGAAATCGACGAAAACTCTTACTACGGATCAGGTTCTTATGAACGTCACTTTATCGCTCCTGCCTTGAACGAAGTGGAAATCGATAAAGCAGTTGAAATTTTGAACAATGCTGAACGCCCAGTGATCTACGCTGGTTTCGGTGGAGTTGGTGCGGGTGATGTGATCACTGAATTGTCTCGTAAAATTAAAGCACCAATCATTACAACTGGTAAAAACTTTGAAGCCTTCGAATGGGACTACGAAGGGTTGACAGGTTCTGCTTACCGTGTTGGTTGGAAACCAGCCAACGAAGTAGTCTTCGAAGCAGACACTGTTCTCTTCCTTGGTTCAAACTTCCCATTTGCTGAAGTATACGAAGCCTTCAAGAACACTGAAAAATTCATCCAAGTGGATATCGATCCTTACAAACTTGGTAAACGCCATGCTCTTGACGCTTCAATCCTTGGAGATGCAGGTCAAGCAGCCAAAGCAATCCTTGATAAAGTGAATCCAGTTGAATCTACTCCATGGTGGCGTGCAAACGTGAAGAACAACCAAAACTGGCGTGATTACATGAACAAACTCGAAGGTAAAACTGAGGGTGAATTGCAATTGTATCAAGTTTACAATGCTATTAACAAATACGCTGACGAAGATGCTATCTACTCAATCGACGTCGGTGACACTACTCAAACATCTACTCGTCACCTTCACATGACACCTAAGAACATGTGGCGTACATCTCCACTCTTTGCGACAATGGGGATCGCCCTTCCTGGTGGTATTGCTGCTAAGAAAGACAATCCAGATCGCCAAGTATGGAACATCATGGGTGACGGTGCATTCAACATGTGCTACCCAGACGTTATCACAAACGTTCAATACGATCTTCCAGTTATCAACGTTGTCTTCTCAAATGGTAAATATGCCTTCATCAAGGACAAATACGAAGACACAAACAAACACTTGTTTGGTTGTGACTTCCTAATGCTGACTATGCGAAAATCGCTGAAGCTCAAGGTGCTGTAGGATTCACTGTAAACCGTATCGAAGACATCGACGCAGTCGTTGCTGAAGCTGTTAAATTGAACAAAGAAGGTAAGACAGTTGTCATCGATGCTCGCATCACGCAACACCGTCCACTTCCAGTAGAAGTTCTTGAGTTGGATCCAAAACAACACTCAGAAGAAGCGATCAAAGCCTTCAAGGAAAAATACGAAGCAGAAGAACTCGTACCATTCCGCCTCTTCTTGGAAGAAGAAGGATTGCAATCACGCGCAATCAAATAATTCCTCTCGTGGAAAATCAAATGTAAACTGCGTTATCTTCACCTTGCCGTACTCCAGTACTGTCTGCGGTTCGATGCCTTGTTTATTCTTTGATTTTCTTAGAGCAGAACTTAAAAAGATCGGAGCAATCCGGTCTTTTGTGGAGGATAGATAGTAAATGAATTTAAATCAATTAGATATTATCGTTTCAAATATTCCCCAAGTCTGTGCTGAACTGGAGCATATCTTGGATAAGAAGGCAGACTATGTTGATGATAGTTTTGCTCAGTTTACGATTGGCAGTCACTGCCTCATGTTATCACAAAATCATTTGGTTCCTTTGGAAAATTTTCAGTCAGGAATCATTCTTCATATCGAGGTTGAGGATGTAGAGCAGAACTACAAACGGTTGAAAGAGCTTGGTATCCAGGTTTTAAACGGTCCAGTTGTAACCGATTGGGGAACCGAAAGCCTGTTAGTTGAAGGCCCTTCCGGACTAGTGCTTGATTTTTATCGTATGAAGTAGGTAATTCTATCATCAAATTTTTCATCAAAAAATTAAAACGTTCTTTGAGTGGAACTTAAAAGATCGGAGTTATCCGGTCTTTTTATTAAAGACAAAGTCTTCTTTGAAACTTTCCTTATGTGAGTACGGACGTCAGCGAACTTCGAAGAAGTTCCATGACTAAATCAAGATGCAAAGGGCGTCTGCGGATAAAGTCAAAATAGGAAGTTTGACGCAGAATCTTTTGATTCTAGGAGAACTTATCTTTTGACACAATCCACAGCTCGTGTTCAATTAGTTTTGAGCCCCTTCGCTTTTCAATTTCTGAGCTCAGGCTAAAACAGTTCCCCGAACTGTTTTACTCTCAAAACTCCCGAGTGATAGAAACAATCGTGTTTCTAGCACTTTTCTCACGGCGAAAAGTTTCAGTTTATTCTTTACGATTTAAAAATAGAAATCATTCTTATTTTTTCAGAAAAGCCGATATTAAATTAGGTGAAAAAGCATTTTTATACATTCTGAAAGATCGGAGTCATCCGGTCTTTTTTATTTCCAAGTGCAGGAGTTACCTTAGAATAGTATCAGTTTTTCATAGGATCTTGTAGGATTTTTTGGAAAGAGAAGGGTATAATAGAACTATCAAATCAAGTGAGGTAGAGAGATGACCGACAAACTTCAATTTCCAGATGGTTTCCTTTGGGGTGGTGCGACGGCTGCTAACCAGTGTGAGGGAGCTTATAATGAAGACGGCCGTGGCTTGGCTAATGTGGATGTGGTGCCGATTGGGCCTGATCGTCACGCCATTATTATGGGTCAGAAAAAGATGTTCGACTTTGAAGAAGGCTATTTTTATCCAGCTAAAGATGGCATTGATATGTACCATCGCTACAAGGAAGACATTGCGCTCTTTGGGGAAATGGGCTTTAAAACCTATCGTTTATCCATTGCCTGGTCTCGGATCTTCCCTAAAGGAGATGAACTAGAGCCGAATGAAGCAGGTCTACAGTTCTATGAAGACCTCTTTAAGGAGTGCCACAAGTATGGCATTGAACCCTTGGTGACCATTACCCACTTTGACTGTCCCATGCATTTGATTACCGAGTATGGAGGTTGGCGTAGTCGTAAGATGTTGGAATGTTATGAACGTCTCTGCCGGACCCTCTTCACTCGCTACAAGGGCTTGGTCAACTACTGGCTAACCTTTAATGAGATCAATATGATCCTTCATGCGCCTTTTATGGGAGCGGGTCTCTGCTTTGAAGAAGGGGAGAATGAGGAGCAGGTCAAATACCAGGCAGCTCACCATGAATTGGTCGCTTCAGCCATTGCTACCAAACTTGCCCATGAGATTGATCCTAACAATAAGGTCGGCTGTATGTTGGCAGCTGGGCAAAACTATCCGCATACCTGTGCTCCGCGAGATGTCTGGGCTGGTCTAGAAGAAGACCGCAAGAACTATTTCTTTATCGATGTGCAGGCGCGTGGGGAATACCCTACCTATGCCAAGAAAGAGTGGGAGCGTCAGGGGATCACGGTCGAGATGACCGAGCAGGACCTGCAATTGTTGAAAGAACACACGGTAGACTTTATTTCCTTCTCCTACTATGCCAGTCGGGTCGCTTCAGGGGATCCAGCTGAAAGGGAGAAAACAGCGGGCAATATCTTTGCCTCTCTGAAGAATCCCTACCTAGAAAGCTCAGAATGGGGTTGGCAGATTGACCCTCTTGGTCTCCGCATTACGCTGAACACCATCTGGGATCGTTATCAAAAACCCATGTTTATCGTGGAAAATGGTCTTGGTGCAGTGGATACTCCAGATGAAAATGGCTATGTAGCTGATGATTACCGGATTGACTACCTGGCTGCCCATGTCAAGGCCATGCGAGATGCCATTAACGAAGATGGTGTTGTCCTCTGGGGCTATACGACTTGGGGCTGTATTGACCTGGTCTCTGCCGGGACTGGAGAAATGAAGAAGCGCTACGGCTTCATCTATGTTGATCGGGACAACGAAGGAAAGGAACCCTAGCCCGTTCGCGCAAGAAATCCTTCTATTGGTACAAAGAAGTCATTGCGACCAATGGAGCTTCTGTTAATTAAATTCAACACTCGATTAGGAGGAAAGTTCTTCTTGATCGAGTGTTTTCTTTGCATTTTTGATTGACGAAGGTCCCTTTATTTGATAGGCTAGAGGAATAGAAATGATTTGGAGTTCAAAGGAAAAAGGAGTGAGGCAAGTGGCACGGGTTTTATTAATCGAGGATAATAATGATATCCAAGAAATTTTATACAGTCTCTTAAGTGAAGAGCATGAGGTCCTTCAGGCTTTTTCAGGTACAGAAGGGCTGCGGCTCTTCCAGCAAGAAGCCATTGATTTGGTTCTTCTCGATATCATGCTTCCTGGGAAAAATGGTGATCAGGTTCTGGAGGAGATCCGTTTGCAGAGTCAAGTGCCAGTCATCATGATGACCGCTCTTGGAGACAAACACCTCATTAGCCAGTATCTCCTTGCAGGTGCCAATGATTATATAGTCAAGCCCTTTAATCTGGACGAAGTAGCAGCTCGAGTGACGGTGCAGTTGCGAAATCAAACGACGGTAGCACAGGAAGCTCAATCATCGAAAAAGCTGACCTTTAAAAATCTGGTCCTGAACCCAGAAACCTTTGAACTGGAGTTTGGAGAACAGACGCTTCGCTTGGGCAAAAAGAATTTCAAATTTTTGAGACCTTACTGGCGTATCCAAAGAAGATTTTCACCAAAGAAGAATTGTATGAAGCGGTCTGGGAAGAAGTCTATCTGCCAGGAGACAATACCCTCAATGCCCAATTGAGCAATCTCCGAAAGAAAATTGCCCAATTAGATCCAGATGAGGACTATATTGAAACCGTCTGGGGCTTGGGTGTTCGCTTGAAAGGAGACAAGTAATGTGGGGATTGGTTCTAGTTCTAGTCGTCCTTGTTCTTCTCTTGGGACTGGGTTATGTTCGCTTGCTTTCGGCCTTAAAAGATTTGCAGGAGCAGATTCAACAGAAGCTCCAAAATGGGAGTGGGGTACGGTTGACCTCTCAGGTCTCAAAAAAGAATTGGCCGCCTTGACCAAGCAGGTCAGTGATCTCTTTGAACAGATCGAGCGGACCAATCGGATTGCCTTTCAAGAGAAGAAAACCTTGGATATGGCCATCAGTAATATTGCTCACGATATTCGGACACCTTTGACCATTGCTTCGGGCTATACCCAACAAATCATCAAGGGTGGGACACAAGAAGAGGAAAAGCTGAAGAAAATTGCTTCCAATCTTCAAGTTGTCTCAAAACGCTTGGAATCTCTCTTGGAGTACAGACGCTTGATGGAGGGAGCCATCCAGCCTCGGCTTTCAGACGTCAATCTCAGCCAAGTGCTAACCCAGCAGTTATTCCAGTATTATGATAGCTTGTCTGAGGCGGGGATTGCCTTAGAGGTAGAGTTAGAAGAGCATCTTCATTATGCTACCGATCCTGAGTTTTGGGAGCGCCTCTTGCAAAATATGCTCAGCAATGTCCTCAAGCATGGGAAGGAGCAGGCCCGTCTGACCCTGATGTCGGATACGGACATGATTCGAGTCGAGCTGCGCAATATTGTGCAACAACCGATTCAGCATTTAGACCAACTGGCTAGCCGATTCTACTCTGAAAATCTCTCGGATACAGAAGAGTCATCTGGCTTGGGTCTCTACATTATTCAAAATTTTGTAGAGATCTTAGGGGAGACTTGCAACTGGCAACGGAGGCAGACTGGTTTATCTTGACCATTACACTAAGAAAAAGGCTTGAGCACTGCTCAAGTCTTTTTGTTATAAATCTTTGTGTTTAAAAGTAGCCAGTCCTAGGAAGCCGAAAACAAGGATGAATCCAAGGGCGATCGAGAGGGTGTTGGTTGTTGCTGTTGTGCTCTGTACCATGGAATATTGGAATTCCAAGTTTAGATAGTGGAGAATATCAATATCTTTAAGGAAGAGCGCAGGAAGGCTTAAGAGGATATTTCCAATGAAGTAGCCAACGAAGGCCAAGGTGATGGATTGGCTGGCATAAAGAAGGAAGGAAATGATGCTGACCCAAGCCAAGGTGGAAAGGAACTGAATCAGCACGGTCAGTCCAAAATGAGCAAGGAAGTGCTCTGGCATGGTGCCAAGTCCATTGTAGAGCGTCGCGATCAAGAAGACGAGACCATAAGAAACAAGAAATTGGAAGAGAGCAATGGTCAGAACAACGGCGCTTTTGGCAAAGTAGTAACTGGTGCGCGAAACGCCATAGGCCAGACTATTCTTGTATAAGTTTTGCGTTAAGTCTGTTCCCAGGACCAAGGTGATGACAATAATGGTAAAGAGGATAGTCACACTGATGCTGGAAGAGTAGTTGGTCAAAGCTTTAAAGCCTGTCCAAACTTCGGTCGCTTGGGGCAATTTGGATTCCGTATTGACGCCGACGTGGCCAGTAGCTCCAAAGATGACTCCAGACAGGATGTTGAGAACGAGAATGGCTTCTGTAATCCAAAAACCTTTGGAGCGAAAAAGTCTGTAAAAATCTGCTTGAATGGTATGCAACATGATAAATCTCCTAAATGAAATATGTGGGATAGGTAATAGAGGAAGACGGTGATTGGACTAGTCTACCAAGTCCGTAAAGAATTTTTCCAGATCTTGGCGGGCATAGTAGATTTCGTCCACGTCAATATCGGCTTGAACGAGGGCTTTGACAATGACTTTAATATCGTGAGTCTGTCCGAAGATATGGATTTCTCCATCCTTATCGATGACCTTGATGCGGTGATGGAGTTGATCCTGGATCAGTTGACTCGCAAGGGCTAGCTGACTTGTCTTGAGGATGATGTAGTCTTCTCCTTGTTCTTCGAATTCAGCCTTGCTAATTTCTTTGATCAGGCGTCCTTGGTCGACAATGCCAAAGCGATTGGCAACCAGATAGAGTTCGGAGAGGATGTGACTGGAAATGAGGATGGTCATGCCGAGTTCATCATTGAGGCGTTTGATCATCTGACGGAATTCCTTGATTCCGACTGGATCAAGGCCATTGATGGGTTCGTCCAGAATAAGGAAATCTGGCTTAGCAATGAGAGCAATCGCAATTCCCAACCGTTGTTTCATCCCGAGTGAAAAATCACGGAATTTCTTCTTACCCGTATTATTCAGGCCAACATAGTTCAAGGTTTCTTTGATGACCTGGTCGGGATTGGGAATATGGCGAGCCTTGCAATAGTAGACCAGGTTTTGATAGGCGGTCATATGCTTGTGAGCCACGGGACTTTCAATGACAGATCCAACCCGTTTCAAGGCTTGGGTCCACTGGGAGCGATTTGTAGAAGCAAAGAGAGAGATGCTTCCGTCAGTTTCTTGAATCAGCTGGGTGATGATCTTGATGAGGGTGGTTTTCCCAGCCCCGTTCTTACCGATCAGGCCATAAACGTCGCCTTTGCGAATGGTGAGATTCACATCATTTAAGGCGTATTGATGACCGAACTTTTTACTCAAATGGGAAATTTCTAATACTTTTTCCATGGTTTTCTCCTTCGTCCAAATGACTAGTTGTTTTCTTTACACTCTTAGTATACAGCTTGCTTTTCAAATAACTATCAAGCAATTCTCAAATATTTCTAAAAAACGACTAACTTTTAAAAAGTTAGCCGTGACTTTAGGACTAAGTTTTCCTAGAGGCTTTCCTTAGGTGAGTACGGACGTCAGCGAACTTCAAAGAAGTTCCAAGACTTAGTTTTGAGTCTAAGGTCTCAAAACTCCCGAGTGCCTGAAATAATTGTGTTTCAGGCACTTTTCTCACAGTGGAAAGCCTCAAGGTATTCATGAGTAACTTAAGAAAATAAACATTTCTTTAAATTTCTTGATTTTTTAAGTTATGTAACATGAAAATATACTTTATCTACATTAAGAGGAACTGTTTTTTTAATGTAGCCTCTTCATTTTAAAATTCAGCAACAAACTCTTTGATGGCTTGCGCGAGTTCATAGGGTTTCTCGGTATTGAGTAGATGACCTCCGTCTGCGATTTCTTGATAGCGACCTTTTGGCAGGAGTTTGGCCAATTTTTTAGAAGAAGATTGATTGGCCCAATCTTTGCTGCCACAAATAACCAAGCTAGGGAGAGAGCAAGCTTTAACGGTATCGGTTAAATTGAGCCCTTTTAATTCGGTCAAAATTTGAAGCATCTGTTGTTTATTGGCATCTTGTTTTTCAAAGACATGCTTGGGAAGTAGACGAAAGAGAAGGATCTGGAGCCGATAGAGGGGTTGGTGTTGAGTTTGTATTGAGTTCCTGCAAGGACCAAGCCCTTGAGTTGCGGGAAGGCTTGTCTGGAGAGATCAAGAGCGAGCACGCCACCTAGTGAGAGTCCTACCAGAATAAAGGGTTCGCTTTCTTGCTGGAGGCGCTCCATCAACCTTTCTTTGACTTCCTGATAGCTTTCTTTTGGATGGGAGAAAATATCAAAAGTTTTGGAGTGCAAGGGTGAAAGTGCAAATTGGACTCCTTGCCAAGAGAGGACATCTTGCCCTAGTCCATGTAAAAAAATAAGTTTCATCAGGAATCCTTTCTTTGAAAATCGAGTTCGTAGAGACCACGAAGAGCATTGCAGGCATAAATGCGATCGGCGTTTTTAAATCATTCAGCGTCAAGAGTTTTTCTTCAACCTGCTGGGTCTCAAGAAGATGGCGCCGATAAATGCCATCGAGTAAGGGGAGGTGAGCTGGTGGGGTATAGAGTTGTCCCTCTATCTCCAGCACCAGATTGCCAATCGTCGTCTCTAGTAAGGTTCCATCTGGCAGATGGAAAATTTGCTCGTGATCTGACTGGTTGAGATGGTCTCTCTGACTCGTTTTGAAATAAGTAAATGGCGTCGCTAAATCAAGCTTCTGCTCTGTCAGTTGGGCCTGTAGATAGCTAGCGGGCAAGTCTGTCAGTTCTGTGATCTCTAGGTGGAAGGTCCCGTTTTTTGCAAGGCGATCCGACAACGATAGTCAAGGTTGGATTCCAAATGAGCAAGCTCTTCTTGAAGTTCTTTCAGGAGTTTGGGTTTATCATAAGGATAGGAAAAGTAGCGACTAGCCTCTCTCAAACGGGTTAGGTGTTGCTCCAGGAAAGTCAACTCTCCTTGGTGGATACATCCGGTCGTCAGGAGCTCAAATCGAGGCTCTTGCCGGTAAAGAACCGCCGATTTTTGCTTGGTTTCCTGGTATTCACTTTCCCATTTGCTGTCCCAAGTGATGCCTCCTCCCACACCATAGATGGCTTTGGTGTCTTGCATTTGAAGGGTCCGGATGGCCACATTAAAAATCCGTTTCCCTTTTGGGAGAAGGATGCCGATCGTTCCACAGTAGACACCTCGAGGAGACTTCTCCGTCTTTTGGATGATTTCCATAGTGGAGATCTTCGGTGCTCCTGTAATCGAGCCACAAGGAAAGAGAGCTCGAAAGGTTTGGACCAGGTCGACCTCAGCTCGCAAGCGACTTTCAATGGTCGAGGTCATCTGCCAAACAGTGGAGTATTGCTCGACTTGGCAGAGATGGGTTACATGCTCACTTCCAATCTCCGAAATCCGGTTCATGTCATTGCGGAGGAGGTCGACGATCATCATGTTTTCTGCTCGATTTTTTGGATCGGCTTCTAGCCAAGCAGCTTCTTGAAGATCCTCTTGGTTAGTGAGACCACGGTGCGTCGTTCCCTTCATAGGGCGCGTGGTCAGTAGCCGGTCGTCTTGCTCAAAAAGAGCTCAGGACTGATGGAGAGGATGGAGACATCATCGTGCTGGATGAAGGCATTGTAATGGGCCTTTTGCTCTACCACTAAGCGGTTGTAGATGGCTAAAGGGTCAGACTTTAGCTCTTGAGAAAGCTGGACAGTGTAGTTGACCTGGTAGGTATCTCCTTGGCGGATATGGTGATGGATGGTCTTGATGGCTTCTTGATAAGCAGGCGCCTCTACCTCTTCCTTCCAATTGGCTGGAAGATCCACAGCTTCATAGTCCTCTGGAAAAGGAAGGGTTTCGACCTCCTCGTGGATCGTAAAATAGAGGAGATACTCTCCCATAAGAGGGGCTGGATGGACAGCAAACTTTTTCTCAAAAGCAGGAGCAGCCTCATAGCTGACATAGCCAACAGCATAAAAGCCTTGCTTCTGGTAGGCTTCAACTTCTTGAAGAAGAGCCTCTACCTGGTCGAGGTTTCTAGTTTTTAATTCCTTTATGGGCTTGGTGAAAGGTGGCGCAAACCAAGCTCTTTAAAATCAATAATGGTTTGTTTATGCATGCTTTGAGTATATCAAAAATAGAGGAAAAAAGGTAGATAAGGATGTAAGATTCCTTGCTTGGCCTTCCCTTTCATGCTAAAATAACCATAGAAACTGCTTTGGGCAAGGAGTAGGACCATGCAAAAGAATCCCTCTATAACACCTCTAGTATCAGCTTTTTCAATACCTCTTTGCGATTGCAGTGATTTTGGTGCATAGTGGTCGCTTGACCTCTTATGAGCCACTGCATTTTGGTCTTAAGAGTATGCTCGGCCGTCTAGCGGTGCCATTTTTATCGTCTGTGCCAGCTTTTTCCTCAAACAATCCCTAGGGAATTCTAAGAAAATGAAGGCCTATCTGGTCAAAATCGTAAAAAACTATTTGTTTTGGAGTTTCGTTTACCTCCCTTATGCCTGGCTCTTTTTCTCTAGTCTCCATCTTCCTGTTTATCTCTTTCCAGCAGGAATCTTGATTGCTCTGGTCTACTTGGGAATGTGCTACCAACTCTGGTATATTCCTGCTTTTTGCTGGGCTTGTTTTTGGTCAATCAATTGGTCAAACGCCTAGGTATGGTTTGGACAGGGGTGATCACTTTTCTTCTTTACTGCTGGGGCTTGATCGAGACCTATTCGGCTTATCTGGACACCACAAGTCTTCTCAAAGGTTACCAGCTCTACAGCAATTTATTTTTACAGCGCGAAATGGTCTCTTTTACACGCCCATTTTTATCTATATGGGATACTATCTGTATGATCATTTTCATGCACAAACTTTTAGAATTCACCGTTGGCAAAAGCTAGCTTTTGCCTTTGGTTTGCTCTGCCTAGAAGGGATCATTATTTTTCAACACGAAGGAATTGATAAGAACTTTTTCTTTCTTCTTCCTTTTGTGACCGTTTATTTTGTCAATGCCTGCCTGCGATCGTCCTTTTTGAAAAGCTATGATTTACAGTATTTAAAGCAAATGAGTATAGCTCTTTACTTTTCGCATCCGATCTTTATCGAGTGGGCTCGCTATGGCTTTAGCAGCCTCCTCTCTCTTATCCAGACAGGGGCAAGCTGATTTTTGTGACGGCCTTGTTTGGCAGCCACCTCTTTGGACTAGTCATGCTGTGGGTACGAGAGGGAAGGGAAAAACAAAAGATTCCTTCAAATGGTGAAGAGTTAGATAAAATAACCAACCAATAGTAGGGTGTACAAAACTCAAGCAGATGTGTTTGAGTTTTTTTGTATGAAGAAAATCAAGGAAGAATAAGAATTGGCAGGCTGCTTCTCCTTGTTTATAAATGTTTTATTTTCTTGCCCTTGGATAAAAGAAAGGGAAATCAGTACCAGATAGTGATTTATAATATAGACATTATTGCAATCGATGTCTATATTATTGAATGATGATAATTTAATTTGATAAACAAAGGATATTCTAAAAAATAAGTGATAAAATTAAAGGGAGGACCTTTTGGAAGGTTAACAAAAATAAAGGAGATGAAACATGAAAAAGCTTCGTTCATTATGGAAAGACTTTTTGAAAAAAGGTTTTGCCATTTTAACAATTTTCATGATGCTAGGCCAGCTTGGTCAAGGGGCGATCACAGCCTTTGCCAATGAGCTAGCAGTCGGGGATAATGGGGCCTTGGATGTTACCCTTATGTATGGGGATAAACAAGATCATCCAGGTGGAATGTCCTATTATACAGGGGATACCATGTCTGGTTATATCCAGATCACCCCTAAGAATTTGACAACGGATATTAATGAAGTAACGGTGACCTTGAAGGTTCCTGGAAAGTACTTACGAGAAGTTAGTTTCCCTGACTTCAATAGTGCTTCAGAGCATGACAAACCAACGGTTACAAAAGTTGGAGATGATTATCAAGTCACACTTCACTTTAACAATTACCAAAAGTCAGAGGTCCTAACTCTACCATTTATTGGAAAATTTAAAGTCGGTTATGCACCGACCAATTATTCATTGGATATTACGGGTACCTTGAATATCAATGGTCAAGAAGCAAAACTCAATGATATCATTTGGAAACCCAAGTACAATGACTATCGCTTAACCAAGTATATCAACCAAAACTTGAACGAAGCCATGTCCAAGGACTATGCGGAAGCTATGCCAGGTGTTGTCAAAGGTGCAGATGGAAAGAACTATATTGAAACACCAACTTCTGTCCCTTTGCCTTCCAATTGGATGGAATGCGTGGTCAATACGGTGGTCAATATCGTCAATTAGAATCAGCAACCATCACTGATAAGTTACCAACCTATACAGATAAGAACGGGAAGACTCGTACAGCTGTGCTCGATACAGCCAAGTCTGAAGGTTGGGTAGACAATGGAGATGGCACCGTTTCGAAGACTTTCACTGCGGATGCAAATAACAATCCAGCAGCCTACCACCAAGAATTCATGACCAAAATTAAGAATACTAGTTACCTCTACTTGAAATTCCCTGATTTGGTCTTAGAGAAAGACAAAACCCTCAAGGATGTTCTCAGTAAGGATTTGACAAATACAGGTCGTGTTGTAGGGATTCCTGCCAATCGTGGAGAGGGAGAACCGGATCTTACAGCTGAAGATTCTCTTATTTTCCGCTTGACCTCTCGTGACCTGGAAGGGGCTGGAAGTTTTGCCAAAAAAGCAGATGGTGATGTCTATGATTCAACTGAATATAAAGCAGCAAACTATAAATGGATCATCGCTTTTGATAATAAAACTCCTTCGACACAAAAGAATTTTGTTTTCTATGATGAGACAGTGGACTCTCGGTTAAAATTCACCAAGATTGATTACGCTCGTCTTATGCAAGGAAATTACGGTATTGGTGAGTATATCAGCAAATATGTGAAACGCATCATCCTTACTTTAGAAGATGGTAGCCAAAAAGAAATTCAGCCGGAAACAGACAAAGATGGCAATGGCTTGATTGATTTAAGCAAGTATGGAACCGTTGTCGGTTGGCGGATGGAAATGAAGGATGATTTTGTCCTAAAATCTGGTCAAGGAATTCGCCTCAATACCTATACAAGCTTCAAAGATCCAGAAAAGACTCGTTACGATGAAAATGATGCGACCAAGAATGAATTCAAGAATACAGGTCGTGTCACTTATCAAACACAATCAAATATTGCTAAAGACCAAACATCAGATTGGACCTTTAAGCTGATTCCTTTGAAGGAAAGCTTTGAGATTTCAAAAACGACGGATTACAATGATGTTCGTTATACTGATGGACAAAATATTCGTTTTGGTTTGATGGCAACCAAAGTAGTTTTAGATCCTGATAAGGATTATGGAGACCTGCGAATCATTGATCTTTATGATCCAAATACCCTTAAAGTCGACTATAAAGATTTTGAGAGAAACCTTGCCTCTAATGAAAAAGGTATGAAATTCTTAAAGAGCTACGATGTCATTGAAAACTACCACAATTCTGGACGGACAGCTCTCATCATGCATTTGGATCAAAAAGAGTTTATTAAAACTTCTCTTCAAGATCTTAATCGCGTGCGTCTACCATTTATCGTGGCCGATCTGAAAGGGAAAGACGATGGTGGGACCTTCACCAATAAAGTTTATGTCGCTGGAAATGGGATCCACGATCTTGAAAATGCCAACCCTGATCGGGTCACGGAAGATGTGTATGATCTGAACGGAAATGGTTCAACAACGGATAAAATTCCATATGCGGAATCAAACTATACGATTGTTGCTGCTGAAGGAATCTATGCACGCAAATATATCGCTAAAAATGATGACCTGTCAGACGCTTCGATTGTGACACGTACCTTCAAACCAGGTGAAACCTTTAACTACAAACTCACCATTAAAAATAATACGGATAAGGCAGTAGAAGACGGAGTCGTCTATGATGTCCTACCAAAAGTAAAAGACGTTAACACACTAGACGGATCTGGTCGGATGACAGAATACACGGTCAGCCTTCGTGGACCAGTGACAGCTCCAGAAGGATGGACGGTCTACTATACAACTGATACAGGCGTTACGACAGATACCATGGCGCAAGCTGCTGACAAGGATATCTGGACGACAGCTGTGGCTGATTACAGTCAAGTAACAGGAATCAAGTTAGTTGCAAATGCTGGTACTACGATTCCTGCGCGTGGAGAAGC
Organism: Streptococcus sp. 2A/TPW/M5; assembly: GCA_036663675.1. GTDB lineage: Bacteria > Bacillota > Bacilli > Lactobacillales > Streptococcaceae > Streptococcus. The sequence continues at coordinate 959,058 of JAYXUK010000001.1, forward strand.
AAGCTTTGGTGTCCCAGTCGTAAATCCAAGTGAATTAACCGATGAAGTCAAGGCTTTGATACAAAAACGTACCAAAGACAACGAAGACAACGGCGGTCGTTCTGGTCTTGTTCAAGCTCATAACCAGTTTGGTTACAAGGCGAAAGGTCACGAAGGAAATCGTGAGTCTAATACCGTAACTGCACAAATCTTCTCGGCTGCTTTCCACGTCAAGAAGGTGGACAAGGATGATCCTAAGAAAGTCCTTGAAGGTGCTGAATTTACCTTAACTGATGCAAATGGCGCGGTTGTTGCGACGGAAACTTCTGATAAAAAGGGAACTTTCCTTTAACACCTTAACAGAAGGAACCTATACGCTCAAAGAAACCAAAGCACCTGAAAACTACAAGTTGGATGAAACAGAACATGCCGTGGTTGTTACCTATGATGCGGACAAACAAATCTACCACGTCACGGTGGATGGAAAATCAGTCGGATCAAAAGCAGTCCCAGTTGAGATCGCTAATGAAGCAGATATCAAGTATCTCGATCTTGAAGCTTCAAAAGTTTGGGATGACCAAGACAACCAAGAAGGGCTTCGCCCAGCAAGTGTGGAATTCCAACTCTATAAGAATGGCAAAGCTCAAGGAAAACCAGTCACGGTTTCAGCCGCAACAGACTGGAAAGCTCACTTTACGAATCTTCCAGATAAAGACAGTGACGGCAAGCTCAATACCTACACTGTTAAAGAAGTGAAAGTTCCGACTCATTATACGGTCGATACAGAAGAAGCCAGCTTCACAGATGGAAAAGCCACCATCACCAACAAGCGCACTCCTGAGACCACGACGGTAACAGTCAAGAAAGTCTGGGATGATGCTCAAAACCAAGATGGTCTTCGCCCATCTACCATCAAAGTTCACCTCTTGGCAAATGGAACAGAGGTGCAAGCACTTGACCTGACTGGTGAAGGAGATGAATGGACTCATACCTTCACAGACCTGCCAGTCTATAAAGATGGTCAAAAAGTTGTCTACACAGTGACAGAAGACAAAGTGGACAATTACACCACTAAGATTGATGGAACTACGATTACCAATACTTACAAACCAGGTAAGACAAGCCTTACTGTTACGAAAAACTGGAAGGATGCCAATAACCAAGATGGCCTTCGTCCAAAAACAATCAAGGTTCAATTGTATGCTGGTGATCAAAAGGTTGGTAAGGCTGTTGAATTGTCAGCAGATAACAAATGGACCCATACCTTCTCAAACCTAGATGAGAAGAAAGCTGGCCAAGTTATCAACTATACAGTCAAAGAAATCGATGTTCCAGAAGGCTACACCCAAGCCGTCGAAGCAACGAATCCAGGCCAAGTAGTCGTGACCAATACGCACGCTCCAGAAAAGACCAAAGTAGAAGTGAACAAGAAGTGGGAAGATGCTGATAACCAAGATGGTCTACGCCCAGCCAGCATTCAAGTTCAGTTGTACAAAGATGGCGTTCCTACTGACCAAGTATTAGAACTATCTGCAGCGAATGATTGGAAAGGTGCATTTGAAAACCTTGATGCCAAGGCAACTGGAAAAGCCGTTACTTATACGGTTAAAGAAGTAGCTGTCCCAGATGGTTACAAGGTGACGGTAAATGATAAGGACAAGGCTAATGTTGTCTTGACCAACACGCATGAACCAGCTCTCACAGAGATGAAAGTCACTAAGAAGTGGGAAGATGCCAATGACCAAGATGGCCTCCGTCCAAAATCCATCAAGGTTCAATTGTATGCAAATGATGAAAAAGTAGGAGATCCGGTTCAATTGTCAGCGGACAATCAATGGACTCATACCTTTAGCAAATTAGCTGAAAAGAAAGCTGGTCAAGCTATCAGCTACCGTGTGGAAGAAGTCTCTGTTCCTGAAGGCTACCAAGTCACTGCCGATACCTCTGACGCTGCTCATACGATCTTGACCAATACGCATACGCCAGCGGTGATCGATATTCCAGTGACCAAGATTTGGAATGACCAAGACAATCAAGATGGTCTTCGTCCAGCAAGTATCGTTGTGAATCTTCTTGCCAATGGTGAAAAAGTTGCTCAAAAAGAACTCACGAATGCGACAGATTGGAAAGAGAACTTTACAGGTCTTCCAAAATTCAAGGATGGTAAAGAAATCGTCTATACAATTCAAGAAGAGAAAGTAGCTGAATATACAACTGCGATCGATCAAGCTGCTTATACCATTACCAACACCCATGCACCTGGTAAGACAAGCATCACTGTTACCAAGAAGTGGGATGATGAGAATGACAAGGATGGTCTTCGTCCGAAGAACATTCACGTTCAGCTCTATGCTAATGATCAAAGAGTTGGCCAAGAAATAGAATTATCAGCTGAAAACAAGTGGACCCATACCTTTGCAGATTTGGATGAAAAAGCAAATGGAAACACAATCACTTATACAGTGAGAGAAGTCAGTGTTCCAAAGGGCTATGAAGCTCGTAATGACGAGGATGGTAAAGGAAATGTTGTGATTACTAACAAGCATGTTCCAAAAGAAACTCCAAAACAACCAACTCCTCAAAGTTCATCTGAACCAAAGAAACCGGGTCAACCTGAACCTAAAAAACCAAGCCAACCAGAGCCGAAGAAACCAGGCAAGATCTTAGGATTCTTACCAAATACGGGTACGACCATCTCTATTATTAGCCTAGTTTTAGCCTTTGTCTTGGCAAGCATTGCAGCTTATATTTTGAAGAAAAAGAAAAAATAAGTTAGTGCTTCCTTTATAAAATGAAACAAACACCAGAAATGGTGTTTGTTCATATTAAAGACAAAGTCATCTTAGAAACTTTCCATAGGTGAGTGCGGACGTCAGCGAACTTCGAAGAAGTTCCATGACTAATTATTGAGCCTAAGGTCTCAATAATTCCGAGTGCTAGAAACATTATTGTTTCTAGCACTTTTCTCACAGAGGAAAGTTTCAGAAGATGGTCGAATAACACTAATAAATAAAACTTTAAAGAAGTTATTAGATTTATATAAAAGAACAGTTTTCTCTGTTCACAACAAACACCAGAAATGGTGTTTGTTTTTTATAGTGGCCTCTTATAATTGTTTAGCGATCGTTCTCATGGGCGCTCGCTCTATTTTTCAATTCCCGAACGTTTTCAAGAAAACTTCAGAAAATTCTTGACTTCTGATGAAATAGGCGTATGATTAGTTGTGAACTGTTGAACAATCATTTTCAAGAAAATCCCTGATGTCGACTAAGGGATCTGTGAAAGGAGAAGCGGTTCAAATCGAAAATCTATAGAGCGTTGCGTCCGAAAGTCTAAACAGACACGGCTCTTTAAAAACAAAAGGAGAAAATTATGAAAACAGAACCGATTCATCGTACCAGTATGTGGAAATTTAAGTTAAGTGCTGCCACCATGACTTTGATTCCCGCTGCCGTGGGGATTAACTATGTTGCCAAAGCCTTGGCGGAGGGGTTAAAGTTGCCCGTTTGGCTGGGGTCTTTGGGAACCTTTCTTGCCAGCATGTTGGCTGGGCCGGTTGCCGGTGCCATCAGTGGTTTCATCAACAACGTGATCTATGGGCTGACCTTATCGCCAATTTCAACCGTATATGCGATTACCAGCATCGGAATTGGGATTGCTGTCGGAGTTTTGCACGCCAATGGGTGGTTCTCGTCAGCGCGACGAGTATTTGTTTCTGCTATTATTATTGCCATCGTTTCAGCTGTCATTTCAACGCCACTCAACGTCATCTTTTGGGGTGGTCAGACCGGTATCGCTTGGGGTGACTCATTGTTTGCGGTAATGGTCGCCAATCATGCACCAGTGTGGCTGGCCTCATTTATCGATGAGTTTGTCTTGGATATTTTGGATAAAGTCTGCGTGGCCTACCTGGCATTCTTCATCTATCGTCAGTTGCCGAAGCGGATGGTGCACTTCTTTAGCGGTGATAAATGATGACTGATCAAACATTGATTTCTGGAGCGCCACGGGTCAAGCTCAAGTGGTACCAGGTGATCGATCCGATTACTAAGCTCTTGTTCATCTTGGACATGACGTTGTTGAGCTTTGCCAGTATGAATTTATTGCTTCAGGCCGGATTAATTCTTGTCGCAACACTGCTATTGTTATTTTCCAAATTGAGTTCTACCATCTTTAAGGCGCTGGGATTCAGCCTGTTTCTGATTTGCACCATGCTGATCATCCAAGGGTTATTTTACAGTCGGAATCAAACTGTGCTGTTTTCTGTGCTTGGGGTGTCGTTCTACAAAGAAGGCCTGATTTACGCCACCACTCTGGGTTGTCGAGTATTGGTGATTATTTTGACCAGTGGCTTTTTATGGTGACCACGAGTATTTCAGAAAACGCGGCCTATTTGGAACTGTCCGGATTGTCTTATAAAACCGTCTACGTTCTGATGTCGGTGTGTTATATTTTGCCGGAAATGATGCGCAATATGCGGAAAATCCAGCAGGCACAAAAAGTTCGCGGAACCAATCCGCAAAAAACGTTGATTCAGAAATTAAAGTCAGTCCTGCCGGTTCTAATTCCATTGGTGATTAAGACCTTGGATCAATCGATGGCGCGGTCGATTTCTCTCCAACTGAGAGGTTTTGATAATCCCAACCGGACTGTCAGAACCTCCCAGCGCGTGTATCGCCTGTCGCGGACGCTGCACATTGGTCTGACTGGATTGGCAATTTTATTGATTGGGTGGAAGATATGGACGAAGATAAACGGATTGTAATTGAAAATTTGACCACCCGTTATCCGGGTACTGAGCAACCACAACTGCGTCAGATTAACGCGGAGGTTCATACCGGCCAGGTGGTTGGGATTATCGGGAATAGCCACTCCGGCAAATCGACTTTGTGCCGTGTGCTGGCAGGGGTCATTCCCAAAATTGTGTCTGCTGAGATTGAGGGCGACTGGCACATGTTTGGCCAGCGAGTGTCCGACAATTGGCCCGTTTATAATGCCATGAATGGAGTTGTACTGCAAAATCCAGCTGGCCAACTAAGCGGGTTGGCAGAAACGGTTGCCGATGAAATCGCCTTTGACTTGATTAATCAGGGAATGGCTGAAGGACTGATTCAAAAACGGGTTGAAGAAGTTGCCACGCAAATGGGGCTGATTGAACAGTTGAATTTGCGTCCCGAGAGCCTTTCCGGTGGTCAGGTCCAGCGGTTGGCAATTGCCACGGCGATTGTGGCTAATCCGGCTGTTTTGATTATGGATGATCCGACCAGTCAGATGGATCCCCTTGGCCGCCGGCAATTTTTCCAATGGCTGGCCCAAGTCAAAGAGACGACTGTCTTCATTGTCACCAGTGAAATTGACGATTTGTGCGAGGTCGCCGACGTTGTGTGGGTGCTGCACGAGGGTCAAATGGTAGCCCAGGGCAGGCCGGGTGAGGTGTTTAATCATTTGGCAGCTGACTGGCAGATTCCAGCCCCGACAATCCAGCAACTTGCTCAAAAATGGATTGGCACTTGGCTGATGGCCGGTATCCGGTGAATGACGCTGATCTGAAGGAGGTTCGTTATGCCCACAATTGAACTGAACCACCTGACGTTCACTTATCCGGAACGGTCCTTTAGCTTGGATGTTGAAGACAAACACTTCGCCGATCCGATGGTGGCGATTGTCGGCCAAAATGGTGCCGGCAAATCAACGCTCTTCAAATTGTTGACGGGCTTGCTGACACCACAAACCGGTGTGATTAAGATCGATGGAGAAAATTTTAATGATCTTAAACCAGTCGAAAAGTTACTGAAGGTTGGGATTACTTTTCAGAATCCTGACGATCAGCTTTTCAACCCGACCGTTCAACGAGAGGTGGAGTGGAGTGTTGCGCAGGTCATGGATGACCACGACACGATTACGAGGCGGGCTTTAGAGGCTCTAAAAGAGTTGGCTTGGATGATAAAACAGCTGAAAGTCCATATGACCTGTCATTGTCGGAACGCAAGCTGTTGAGCGTTGCCACAGTTTTGGCAGTGGATCCGGCGATTTATTTATTTGATGAGCCGATGATGTCGCTTGATTGGGAAAGCCGGCGCAAGTTGACCGCAATTTTCCATCAGTTGGCTGATTCGGGCCACCAAGTTGTGACCATCACCCATGACATGGATTGGGTCGCCGCCGAGTTTGAGTCGGTGTATGTTATGGAACACGGGAAGTTTGGCTTCGCCGGCAGTCCACGGGAATTGTTCAGCGATCACGAACTTGTCCAGCGAGTGGGATTACTACCACCGCGGATTATGGACATAGCGGAGTCGCTGGGTGATTCACAGACATATTTATCGGTTGATGATTATTGCCAGAAAAATCGAGATGTATAGAAAAAGTCACCTCTGCGGGTTTTCCAGGTTGAAGGATTAACTTCAGCTTCTGGCAAGAACTCACATGGGTGACTTTTGTGTTTAATAACGTTTCATGATCATCGGGTGCTTCCTCAGATCACTCGGTTTGGTTTTACTTTGTTTCATGGTCATAATCATATACCATTTCTTTTGGATCTTTTGTTTGACTAATACAAAATAGGTCTTCATAGGTCTTCGCATTTTTAGCGCCCATTAGGATCATCAGTATAATTTTCTGAATTAGGAGACTGTCCCATCACTATTCGAACTTCGTCTCCCAACTTACGCTGTTCCCATTCATCCGTGAATCCTTTAAATCGCAATTCTGGAACTTTCTTTTAACTGAATCATCTATTTTCGCCATAGTCCCCACCATTTTATTGGTTTTTCTTGATTTACCTTATCAACAGTCTGGTTGGTTGGTACCAATGGAGTAAGGCAGCTAAGAAGGGGTATTAGTGACAATTAATAAAATGCATGAGGTTGGGCATGTTGCCCCACCTCTTTTATGATATACTAGAGTAGTTTTTGAGACCTTGTGGAAAAACGTTCATTTCAAAGAAGTAAAAGGAGAAAACATGGAGATCTTTTTGAAGAGCATATCAGGGATCCTGGTCATCCTGGGCATGATTTTAGTGGGCTTTGTCATTGGTGAAAAAGGTTGGTTTGACGACAAGTCACGTGGCCTACTCGCTAAATTGGTCACTCAAGTTGCTCTTCCCTGCTATATGCTCTACACCATTACGCAACGCTTCACAGCAGCAGATCTACTTAAAATGTTGCCAGCCTTGCGTTTTCCTGCCCTGTCTATGGTTATTTTGCTTGGCATCGCGACAGGAGTAGCAAGGATCTTTGCGGTGAGACAGGACCGTCGTGGCCTCTTTATTTCCATGTTTTTAATTCCAATACCATCTTCGTGGGGCTTCCTATTAACCAAGCCCTCTTTGGAGATGCCAGCATTCCTTATGTTTTGATCTATTATATGTGTAATACGACCTTTTTCTGGACCTTGGGGACCTATCTCATTCAGCGAGATGGTGAGGGAGAAGCGCAGTTTGATCTCAAAACCAGTCTGAAAAAGTCTTTTCTCCGCCCCTCATGGGCTTTCTCTTGGGACTAGTCTTGGTGATGCTGCAGATCAAGTTGCCAGCCTTTCTAGCCAGTGATTTGCAGTATCTGGGTAATTTAACAACCCCTTTATCCATGATATTCATCGGTTTGTCAGTGTCTCATGTAGGTGTGAAGCAGTTGGTTCTGGGAAAAGATCAGCTATTGATTCTACTAGGTCGCTTCCTGGTTGCCCCTCTCTTGATGGCGACCATCGTCTACTGGACCCCTCTTCCAAGCCTGATGAAGCAGGTCTTTATTATCCAGTCTGCCATGCCTGTGATGACCAATGCGCCAGTTGTTGCCAGACTCTACGGAGCTGATAGTGATTATGCAGCAGTCATGGTGACAGAGACGACCCTTGCAACCATGGTGGTGATCCCTATTCTCATGCTGTTGATGGCTTAACAAATAGAAACTACAAAAGCTCAAGTTTTAAAAAACTTGAGCTTTTCTTATAACAAGGCTAACAAGATGGTGAGGACCAGAGCGATGCCCGTCCGAATCAGATGGTGGGCTGGGTGGAAGTTTCCTTTGTGTTTCCCATTCCAATAGGCCCCGTAGCAAATCAAACCACAGCCGATCAGCCAAAGGACTAGAGCGACAATCGGTAAAAAGAAGTAGAGGATGAGTGATAAGGTCGCAAGGCTACTTCCGATGAGGAGAAATGTATTTCCTAGAGTGTGATTCCCTTTTTAACTTCAGAAAGAGAAGCCAATAAGTGAAGAAGAACAAAAGCAAGGGCAAAGAAGGCTGTCAAAAAGCCGAGAAGAATGGGGAATAACATAGGGTTTCCTTTCTAAGATATGATTGCCTGAGTACTATTTTTTATGACTGATTTTATGAAGAATCATAAATGATACTACAAGATTTAAAATAATAACCAAGAAGGTAAAAAGAGAGTAACCATAAAGTTTAATTGGAAATTCATTTTTGAGATTGCAAAGAGCAAACAAACTTGTTAAAATGCCCGTTAACAAGCCAGGAACATATTTTCGAAGGACGATTGTCTGAATCAGATGTCCGAACACATGGTAGATATAAGCGATTATGATGCTTGCGTAAATGCTGTAGTTGTTAAACTGGTAACTAAGATATAGCGATGTCATTAGGATCAGAAATTGCTCCAAGACAATGGCATTGAAAGCAAAAGGAGTGTAATAAGATAAGATTCGATTGTTTGGATACTGGATTGATATTTTTTTGACAAAGGATGGCATCCAAACGATTTCTTCCAGTTCGTGAAGCATGAAGAGTGATGGAAATAGAAAGTAAAATTGTACGCTGGTCATTGAAAATACTCCTTCTAGTTCGACCCCACTTTTAAAATCTCCAAATAAAACTGGGTCACTTCTTGTTCGGTGTAGGACTTGCCTTTTTCAACCACCAGCTGAGGGTTTCGATGAAGTTGGTAACGACCAGATGCTTGAGATAAGAATGAGGGATAGTTGGATGGGTCTTGATGAGTTCATCAGCCACCATTGGATAGACATCATGTTCTAGCTCTTTCGCAGTTGCCGGATAAAATAATCGTTTTTAGAGAGTAAGAGACTGGTCACATGATCTTGATTTTTCTTGAAATGCTGAAAGATATGGGCCAGGTAGTCTTGTGGTGAGAGGTGTTCAGCACGCTCAAAGAGATGGTGAAAGAGTTTTTGACAGAGTTCATCCAGTAGTAACTCCTTACTCTCGTAATGGCTGTAAAGGTCGAGCGCCCCACATCAGCAAGGTCTATGATTTCTTGAACCGTGATGGCCTCGTAGTCTTTTTGGTTGAGTAAGTGTAAGAAAGCCTGATAGATAGCTTTTCGAGTTTTGGTGATGCGACGATCCTGTGCTGTCATATGGACACTTAGAACAAACTGTTCAGTAACGTACACCCTAAACGGTTTGCCCCTATCCTTTCTGTTGTGAATGTTAGATAATGATAATGAACATGATGTTCATGAATCTATTATAACAAAGGAAATAGGATTATGAAGACAAAACATGCGGTCTGGATCGCTTTTTTCTTGAATTTGAGTTATGCCATTGTTGAGTTTATTGCAGGAGGGATTTTTGGATCTAGCGCAGTCCTTGCGGATTCGGTCCATGACTTGGGAGATGCGATTGCTATTGGGATCTCCGCCTTTCTGGAGAGTATTTCCAATCGTGAAGAAGACAGCCACTATACCTTGGGCTACAAGCGCTTTAGCCTTTTAGGGGCTATGGTAACAGCTGTGATTCTCATGACAGGGTCCGTTTTAGTCATTTTGGAAAATATAACGAAATTGGTTCACCCACAACCTGTCAACGATGAGGGCATCCTCTGGCTTGGAATCATAGCCGTCAGCATCAATGTGCTAGCGAGTTTCGTCATTCGCAAAGGGCAAACCAAGAACGAATCCATTCTCAGCCTGCATTTTTGGAAGATACTCTGGGATGGGTGGCTGTCATCCTAATGGCCATCGTTCTCCGATTTACCGACTGGTATATTCTGGATCCACTCTTATCCCTTGCTATTTCCTTCTTTATTCTGTCAAAAGCCATTCCACGTTTTTGGAGTACGCTCAGGATTTTCCTGGACGCCGTGCCAGAAGGAGTAGATATCCAGCAAGTGAAGAGTGATTTGGAGCAGTTGGACCATGTGGCTAGTATCAATCAGCTCAATCTTTGGACCATGGATGGCCTGGAAAAAACGCCATTGTCCATGTTTGTCTAGAGCATGTCAACCACATGGAGGTCTGTAAAGAGTCTATCCGTACCTTGCTCAAAGATTGTGGCTTTCAAAACGTCACCATTGAGGTGGATGAAGACCTAGCCACTCACCGAGCCCACAAGAGAAATATCGAAGACCTGGAAACTGATCAAGGTCATGGGCATGATCATCACCACCATTAATGACGACTTGGTATGAGCAGAAGCTCGATAAAAAGTGTATACTATAGATAAGTAAGCAATAGAAAGTAGGTCGTCCCTATGAAGAAAACAGTCTATACAGAAGCTGGGCAAGTGGGCCTTGTAGAAGTGGAACGTCCACAGATCGAAGCGCCAGATGATGTCATTCTCCGTATCGTTCGCACCTGTGTCTGTGGATCCGATCTATGGAGCTACCGTAATCCAGATATTGAAGCGGGGCACCAAAATAGTGGCCACGAAGCCATTGGGATTGTCGAAGAAATCGGTGAGGCCATTACAACGGTCAAACCGGGAGATTTTGTCATCGCACCTTTCACCCATGGCTGTGGGGAGTGTGATGCCTGTCGTGCTGGCTACGATGGGACTTGTGACCGTCATATCGGCACCAACTGGTCTGATGGAGTGCAAGCGGAGTACATCCGTTTCCACTTTGCTAATTGGGCCCTTGTCAAGATTCCAGGGCAACCTTCTGATTATACAGAAGCTATGCTTAAATCCTTCTTGACGCTAGCAGATGTCATGCCGACGGGCTATCATGCGGCGCGTGTAGCAGATGTGCAAAAGGTGACAAAGTCGTGGTCATTGGGGACGGTGCCGTTGGTCAATGTGCAGTGATCGCAGCTAAGATGCGTGGTGCGTCTCAAATCGTCCTTATGAGTCGCCACGAAGACCGTCAACAGATGGCCTTGGAGTCAGGCGCGACAGCGGTTGTGGCTGAGCGTGGTGAAGAAGGGATTGCCAAGGTTCGTGAAATCCTCGGAGGAGGAGCAGATGCGGCCCTTGAATGTGTCGGTACCGCGGCAGCTGTCGATCAAGCCCTTGGGGTCCTTCACAATGGTGGACGTATGGGATTTGTCGGTGTGCCACACTACAATAACCGTGCCCTTGGTCTCGACCTTCGCCCAAAATATCTCAGTGGCAGGTGGAGCAGCCTCAGTTACTACTTATGATAAACAAGTTTTGTTAAAAGCAGTTCTTGACGGTGATATTAATCCGGGTCGTGTCTTTACTTCAAGCTATAAACTGGAAGATATCGACCAAGCTTATAAGGACATGGATGAACGTAAGACTATTAAGGCTATGATTGTGATGGATTAGTTCAATTCTACAAAAGGCTTGGAATGCAACAGATAGTTGTATTCTCAAGCCTTTTTCTATGCTGTAAAGAAGATAATAGAATTTCCCAAATAAAAGATAAAAAAGCCTCTCGTAGGGATTACGAGGGCTGTGATAAGGTTTGATGTTTGCTTTGATAGAAGTGAAGTTAATGCTCCATTTCATACAGTTGTGCTTCAATTTCTTCTAAAAAGGCTTTTTCTGTAGCGGTTTGATCATGTTGCTCACGCCAAATAAGGTAGAACTTTTCTTCACTAACTGTGTTGAAAGGAATAAAAGTAAGATTTGGATTGTCTATGATTCCGTTCGTGCAGATGGCGATGCCTACTCCTGCCTGCACCAAGCGACTAGCCGTATAGAGAAGGTTGTAAGTGGCGACGATCTTGTAGTCGTGATTGCTAAGAGATGTTTTATTGACATCAGATTGACTGGAAACGATCAAGGGATAAGCTACAATATCCTTAACAGTTACTTGTTTGCGACTTGATAGTGGATGACCTTTAGGCACCAAAACCCCTCGTTGATCCTGCTTCGGTAATAGGAGAGTTTGATATTTGCTTGGGATGGTCCTCACTAGTACGAGCCCGAAGTCAAGAGTCCCCTTATCTAGTTCCTCATAGATGGTATCCGCATTGTCGTCATGGAAGTTGAGCCGAATTTGGGGATAGAGTTCTAGTAAATTTCTACAAGTATCAGCCACTAAGTCAAAACTAGCTGTTTCTGATGTTCCAATGTAAAGATCCCCCGATTTCTCCCTTTCGGGTTAGTTTTTCCTCTGTTTTATTGACCAGTTTGAGAATTTCCTGAGCTCGATTATACAGGTACTGGCCGTCTTCGGTTAGCGTCATTTCACGGTTCGAGCGATTAAATAAAGATACAGCAAGCTCCTCTTCTAAATCTTTAAGTTGACGCGAAAGAGTTGGCTGAGTAAGATGCAATCGTTCGGCAGCTCTTGAAATCGTTCTTTCTCGAGCAATGGTAACAAAATACTGGAGGACTCGAATATCCATCATTCACCTCGTTCATGATTATTTCTTCCAGTATATCACACTATGCTTAAAAAGCATACTTTGTATACAATTAAAGTAATTGTTTATATCAGAAATAGCTTGTATACTATTCTTGTTGATCATTAAAGGAGGAATATAAAATGACAAAGCAATTTAAAACACTGGATGATTTTTTAGGAACACACTTTATTTATACTTATGAAAATGGTTGGGAATATGAATGGTATGCGAAGAATGACCATACAGTTGATTATCGTATTCATGGGGGAATGGTAGCTGGACGTTGGGTCAAAGATCAAGAGGCTCATATCGTGATGTTGACAGAAGGCATTTACAAAGTAGCATGGACTGAACCAACGGGTACAGATGTTGCTCTTGACTTTGTTCCGAATGAGAAGAAATTAAATGGGACGATTTTCTTCCCTGCTTGGGTTCACGAACATCCAGAAATCACCGTTTGCTACCAGAATGACTACATTGACTTGATGGAAGAATCTCGGGAAAAATATGCGACTTACCCTAAACTAGTGGTTCCTGAATTTGCCCATATCACCTATATAGGAGATGCAGGACAAAATAATGAAGATGTCATCTCTGAAGCCCCTTATGAAGGACTCCCAGATGATATCCGCAACGGCAAGTATTTTGATGAAAATTATAAACGTTTAAATAAATAGGCTATTCATGCCAAGGGGATGATGGGAGTGTAACCACTATGTTTAGTCAATCCTTTGGCTACCTATTTAAAGGACATGTCAAATCCTATCAAGAAAAGGAAATCACAGGTCCTGATGGCCAACACAGTAAACTTCATGAAACAGCTTTAGTTGATGAGCCGATGATTGCTTTCTTGTGGGGTAAATAAGTTTATAAGAAAACAAAAATTCTAGTAGAGGATGTTTACTAGAATTTTTTGTAGTGAAATCAGTTTTATTTCAAATCCGACATCACTTGTTTCTTGGTGAAGGTGCGCTCTTGTTTGTTGGCTAGGGCCTTGATGCGCGCATCAAGGAGGATGGCACGGCCTTCCGCACTTCGGGTATAGACGAGGTCATACTTACCCAGGCTCTTTCGGATTTGTTCCACAAAGGCTTGGGCATCCTCTTTTCGTTTGTCAAAGAGGCTTGGTACGGCGAAATATTCTGTTTGATCGGATACCTTTTCTTGTGCTTTCAAGATATAGCGCTGATTTTCAATCGGTGCGAAAAACTCGATCATGGTTTGCGAGAAGAGTTCCTTCTCCCGCATGGTTCCGCCCTTCAAATAAATCAGCGTGTTGATGGCATCCTTTCTGTCTCGGACCACTTGGATGTGGGTCTCCTGGGTTTGAATCTGCCCAGAAAGGAGCAGAGCTTGGTGGATAGCCTGACCAAAGACTTCTAGCCGTTTATAAGGGCTCTTATAAAGATAATAGCGGAGCCAGGCAAGGAGAGCGAGAACAGCTAAGACGAATAGAAGAATAAGAGACGCTTTATTCCCTCCTCCTCTATGTGAATAGTAAAAAGGTTGGCGAAAGCATCGGTCAAAGCGGCGGCCGTCAGCCAACGAGCTAGCTTTCTGGCATCGAAGAATAGGGCCAGGGGCAGGAAGTGTTTATCCACTTGGACCTCATTTGCAATCTCCATATTCTCCAGAATCGGAAGGGCTTTTTGCCAGCCGTCTCGGAGCTCTTGACGATGAGTGGAGCGCTCTAAGGTTTCTTCATTAAGTTTTTGCAACTGTTTTTAGTATAGCGGATATTATCAAAGGCTAGACGTTCAATGCCAGATTCGATGAAGGGCTCCTTGTAATGGAGACCTAAAATTGCTTCATCCGTCTTTCTAAGAGTTCCAGGTCAGGACTATATTCTTTCAACTGATCAGTGATGGCTTCGATTTCTTCCTTTTCAAGATCGGACTTTTCATACCATTTCTTTAGGGAAAGATTGATGGAGACTAGATGCCAGATGTTACTGGTCTTATTTGGATCTTGAGGCCACACTCGGATGGCACGACCCCGCATTTGGTTGCTGAGCATAAAACTGCCGACAAAGCTCGCTAGGATCAGGGAATTGACGCAAGGAGCATCCCAGCCTTCCCCTAGAAGAGACTTGGTTCCAATGACGACTTGAATGAGCCCTTCTTGAAAGAGCTGGGTCACAGCTGTCACCAAATCATGTTGAGAACCAACCAAGCGAACCTTGAGAAAGTCATCAGGAGATAATTGGCCGACACTTTGGTAAGTCAATCGATTCTTTCCTAGAAGGTCTTCTAATCTTGGCTTAGCGACCGTCGGGATGATGACGATGCTGCCGGTTAAGACAGCAATGGCAGGAGGAGTTGCTTGCTCTAAGCTTTCCCTTCGAATCGATTCAAAATAGGAGAGAACTCCCAACTGAGTGAATTGGGCGTCCTTATCCCCGAGATGAGCTTCAAAGTCTTGGCGGATATAGTCTGTTAGGACCAGTTGGCGTAGTCGGTTTCCAAGGGCCTGGTATTCCGCCTTGAAAATCTCTCGAACTGCATTGAGTTTTCCAAGGGATTGATTGAGCAGGAGGTCTTGTTTTTTGTTGCGGACCAGTTTGACTTGTTTTCGATCGATTAAGCTCGCTGCTTTTAGTTCATGGAGGACTTGCTTTTCGTATTCTTCTGGTAGATTGTACCAGTGGGGAACCTGAAAGAGCAGGCCTTGCAGAAGAGTTTCAAGCCAGTCCATGGTGAAAGCAGGAAGTTTTTAGCTCCTAAAAGGTTCTGGAAACGTTTGGGAAAGGCGATTCCCTTGCTTCGAAGAAAGATTAGGGTAGCAGAGAGATATTGGGGATCATTGAGCAATTCATCATCGCTGATCTGACCAGATAAGGCCTGACAGGATTGGAGGTATTGGCAAAAGAGGGATCGGAAGTCAATTGTTGCAAAAGCATTCTTTGTTGGCTAAAGGCGTCCAACTGCTCTTGCTCTTCTTTGGTTGGAAAGGCAAAGTAGACATAGTCTTGGTGGGGACAAAGGGTCTCTTCCTTGACCAATTCGGGAACCGTGATTTCCTCATCAATCTCACCACACATGCGGATATAGCGTTCCCAAAGAGCAGGGTCCCCTTCATAAGGTGGGGTAGCGGTGAGGGAGATCATCTTTAAGTCAGGGAAGGCTTGGCGAAAGGCTTCCAAGCTCTTCCACCATTCATTGCGTAAGTGGTGGCACTCATCTAAACAAAGGGTTCCCAGTGAGATGTCTTTGAAAGTAGTAAAGATATCAAAGCCTTTGAAATCAAATGTTTCAATCTCTGCCTGGTCATCGGTATCCTCAGCTTGCGATTGACCGACGACTTGATTCATAGCACTGTGGAGGGCCTGATAGGTAGCCACTGTAATCAGCTTAGGATGTTTGAGGTCCTGAGAGATCAATTGCTCCGCTTGGCTTTCATCTTTCAAGAATGCTTGGATAATCCGGTCGACCCATTGTTGACGAATCGTGACCGTAGGCGCCAAGATCAGGGTTGGTTGGCCAAAGCGCCGGATGAATTCAATTCCTAGGGTTGTTTTTCCAGAGCCAGGAGCTGCTACCAAATGCAGGTGGCCATCCGCCATAAAAGCGTCGCTCTTATCGAGAACGCGTTTTTGATAGTGTCTCCATTGACCTGTAAAGGCTAGTTCTTGTAACATTGGTTTCCTCCCTTGTACTGTCCCCATTATATCATAGCGGAGGACAAGAATCTTTGGTAGAAGCTGAAGATTTCTACTTTCAAATGAAAATGGAAAACAGGAATCATTTGTACAGATCTAAAAGGGCCTAATCAGAAGATTAGGCTTTTTCATGTTAGTCTTTTTGTTTTACGAGAGAGGCCAAAGGCAGCACTCATGCTAAGAAGACCAAGACCTAGAGTCGTCAAAGCAATTGAGTTTTTGCTTCCTGTATTTGGAAGACTTGCTTCTTTTTGAGGAAGAGCTGCAGGTGCGATATAGACTGCTGTTTTGGCAGGCTCGTTTTTAGCTGGTGTGAATACAGCCGGTTTCACAGGGGTTACAACAGCCGGTTTTTGAGGAGTAGGAGTCGGTGTTGCAGGCGTTTGGATGCTAGGTGTTTGTGGTTTTGCTTTCGCCACGCGATGAGTTTTTGAAATCAACTCATATTTGTCTGTTTGTACCTTGAAGACACGACCTTTTGAACGGTTTCAACGACTTTATTGGCAAATTGAACGTTCAACAAGTTAGCAAAGTTTTTGTCGATATCTAGGTAGAGACCATTTGTTCCATTGACCAATGGATCAAAGTCTTTTTTTCACGTGTTTCACCAACCACTGTCAAAGAGATACCAGCATCTTGAAGGGCTTTCAGTGTCGCTTCTTTTGTTGGTGTATCCTTTGTAAGATCAATGTCCTCATCTGTAATCAAGAAAGCAAAGCGATGGTTGTTTGCCCCAGTCCCCAGTTGTAGTCTCCTGAAGTAGCGATATGATGCAATGGAACAGTAGCATTTTCATAGTAGCCATCAGTTTTGATGGTTTTCAGGGCGGAAATGAAGCTTTCTGGATCACTTGTGAACTTAGATCCATTGAAATCATGGTATTTGACTTCACTAGCTCTTTCGTATTCAACCAATCCTAAACGAGCTTGAATATTTTTGGCCGATAGATTGCGAACGAAGGTCTCGACATTCTTCATCGTATCCCTGATGTGAGAATCCATTGAAGTTGATTTGTCAATGACAAAGACGATGTCGGATGTTGCTTGAACTTCTTTTTATTGACCACATCGGCTTCTTTTGTAACTTCGACTACAGTTGTTTTATTGACTGTTTCGGTTGTTGTCTCAGTGTAGTCAGCTGTCTCTTTGGTAGATGTAGCTGTCTTAGTAGATGAGACTGGTTTTGAAGTGCCAACAGGTGTGTTTGGATCTGCTAAGCTAGTCGTTTTGATGGTTGCTGTTGAGGTAGTGGTTGTATCTGCACCGTCTGTTTTAGCAGATGGGCCAGTTTTTTAACGTCCACAGCGATGACATCCCCAGTTTTTGCTTTATCAGCAGGAACAACTGGTGTATTGGCTTTGGCGTTGATTTCTTCTGTTGCAGCAGTGATAGGTGATTTTGCTGCTGTAGTAGCTGCAGGAGCAGCTTGGGTTGTTGCAGGTGCAACGTCATCAGCAGAAGCAATAGTCGTTCCTGTGAAGACAGTTCCTAAAACAACGGAAGCCAAAGTTAAAGTTTGTTTACGTGAAATAGTATATTTTTTCAAAATACGTCCCCTTTTAATAAACTTTTTTCTATCATACAGGTTTTTGAAAAACTTGTCAACGGTATAATAATCAAGGGTTTTACCGACTTTTATATCCCTAATTATTGATAAAAAGCTGAGTGAGAAAAATATACACAAAATAATTTAAATATACAAAGTGTGCAAAGAAAATAGGATTCCCACAAATTTGCAGGAATCCTTATTTTATCGGCATTTCTACTATATTTTTAGTCGTAAAAATACTAGCTAGTCACTTTATTTATGTTTCTAAATCAACACATAGGTTTCAACTGCATGCCCAGCCCCGTTTTCATTGTTGGTCTTTGTCACGACTGCTGCTTCGTCTTTCACCTCTTGAGGAGCGTTGCCCATAGCGACACCGATGCCTGCTTTTTTGAGCATAGGAAGGTCATTGAAGTTGTCCCCATGGTGAGAACTTCTTCTAAGCTCAAGTGGTAGTGGTTGGCGAGTTCAACCAGAGCATCCTCTTTAGAGACGTGCTTAGCAGTGACTTCTAGGTAGTTGGCTTTGGAGAGATAAAAGGCGGTAGAAGGGAAGTCATCGGCAGAAATAGCACGATAGAGGGCTTGGATCTCTTCTGCTTCTCCAATTAAGAGCAATTTGTGGAGGGGTTTTGTCATATCCAGCAAAGGATCCAATAGGGGAAGAATAAGAGGTTTTTCCCTGTAATCCGGGCTTCCTCTTGGCTCCATTGGTCGAGATGATCGGTCATCCAGTCTTTTCCGCTATAGAGGTTGATCGAAACTTGAGGGAAGTGTTGGTTGGCCCAGTCGATAAACTGACGAGCTTCATTCTTATCCAAAGGATGCTCGAAAAGAACTTGTTCTCCTTTTTGGATCAAGGCCCCGTTGTAGCAGGCCATGGGACAGTCCTCTATGCCGAGCTCTTTGGCAATGGGAGCCATCCCTTTGGGGAGCGAGCAGAGGCCAGCACGAAAGGGATCTCTTCACGCTTTAAATCCGGGATCAATGCTGCCAACTCTGGGTCAATCTGATGGTGGTCATTTAAGATGGTGCCATCGATATCGCTGATGATGAGACGGATGTGAGACATAAAGATTACCTCCTAATAGAGAATAGTGGTTTCGTTGCCGACTTGTTTAAGGATTTCAGGGCTTAGTTTTTGATCAGTAATCCAATAGTCAAATTGCTTGAGACGAGCGAGATAGTAGTTGGCATTTTGGGAGAACTTGCTGCTTTCTGCCACAAGGATCTTGGTACGAGTTCGTTCAAAGACGAGAGACTTGACTGCAACGTCTTCAGCATCCTCAAAGGTGACTTCGCCATTGGCTAAGCTACTCGCTCCAAAAAAGCCAGATCAAAGCGAAGATTGTCCAGTATTTGTGCTTGATTCGCGTCATAGTAGAAGCGGTTTTTAGGGTAGAATTTCCTCCTAAAAGATGAAAGTCAACCTGGGAATGGCTACTGAGCTGGATGGCATTGTCAAGGGAATGCGAATAGACTGTGACTTCCTTATTAAGCAAGCCGGCAAGCAGGGTCATCGAAGTGGAAACGTCGAGAAAGATCACTTGTCCATCTTGGATCAATTGCAGGGCCTTTTGAGCCATGGCAGTCTTTTCCTTGTTGTCTTTCTGACTGCGGTCTAGATAAGAAGGGCCAGGTTCTTTGTTTAAGGGAGAAGTCCACCATGGGTCCTACGGACCAGCTGGCGTTGACTAAGGAGAGCGAAGTCTCTGCGAATAGTATCTTTTGAGACCTTAAAATAATCAACCATTTCTTTAGCGGATAGCTGTTTTCGCTCTTCTAAAAGTTCTAGGATTTTTTCGAGCCGTTGTTCCTGGTACATGAATTCGCTCCTTATTTCTGTTCTTGTCTTTATTGTACATTATTTTGTAAGCAGATGCAAGTTTTGTTAAGTATTTTTAAGTGTTTATGATCTTTTTCTTGCAAACCCTTATTCTGACGTTTGTTTTAAAGGTGGAATTCTGCTATAATATGTCAAAATAACGTGGAGGTTTCCTTATGGCCAGTGAATATGAAAAAATGATTGCGGGTGACTATTATAGACCTGCGGACCCTGAATTACGGGCTTTGGCCCAAGCCTCTCGGGAGAAACAGGAAGCTTTTAACCAAGAGGTGGATCCTAAAAAGGTGTAGCTATCATCAAAGAGTGGTTTGGTTCAACCGGTGAAAACCTCTATCTCAATCGTCAAGTACTTGTGGATTATGGGGTCAACATCCATCTAGGAGAAAATTTCTATGCCAATTACAATTTGACCATGTTGGACATTTGTCCTATCACGATTGGAAAGAATGCCATGATTGGTCCTAATTGCCAATTTTGACCCCTTACACCCACTGGATCCAGACGAGCGCAATTCTGGTCTGGAGTATGGCGCTCCGATTACAATAGGGGACAATTTCTGGGCAGGAGGAGGGGTCACCATCCTTCCTGGTGTGACGCTGGGTGACAATGTGGTTGCTGGCGCAGGAGCAGTGGTCACCAAGTCTTTTGGAGATAATGTGGTCCTTGCAGGAAACCCAGCCCGTGTCATTAAAGAAATACTCGTCAAAAAGGAGAAACAATGATCCATAAACATGAAATACCCATTTTAGAGTTTGACGACAATCCGCAGGCAGTCATTATGCCGCCCCATGAGGGGTTAGACCTGCACCTACCCGAAAAATGTGTTTATGCTTTCCTGGAGGATGAGATTGATCGCTTTGCCAAAGCTGTTGGAGCCAAGCAAGTGGCTACTTTTGTCTCAGCGACTAAGGCTTATCCGGTCTATGTTATGGAGCACCAAGGGGAGGAAATCTGCTTGGCACAAGCACCGGTCGGATCAGCCCCGGCTGCCCAATTCATGGATTGGTTGATTGGCTATGGGGTGAAGAAGATCATATCGGCCGGTAGCTGCGGGGTCTTGATGGATATAGAAGAAAATGCCTTTTAATCCCGACCAAGGCCTTGCGAGATGAGGGAGCCAGTTACCATTATGTCGCTCCTTCGCGTTATATAGAGGTGGACGGCCGCGCACTGACTGCTATTGAAACAGTTCTCAAACAAGCGTCCATTCCTTATCAAGAGGTCATGACCTGGTCGACCGATGGCTTTTATAGGGAAACACCTGACAAGGTGGCCTATCGCATCGAAGAAGGGTGTAGTGTGGTTGAGATGGAGTGTGCCTCTCTTGCTGCAGTGGCCCAACTTCGTGGGGCGGTTTGGGGCTTGCTCCTATTTACCGCAGATTCACTTGCAGACCTGGAACATTATGACCAGCGTGACTGGGGGTCAGAAGCTTTTGAGAAGGCCTTAGAATTATGCCTAGAGATGGTTCATCACTTGTAGATCTTTTCTTTTTTATGATACAATGAAGCTATGTTAGTGAAATCATATTTTAAACAATGGCGGGCCAAACTGACTCGCCTATCTCCGGCAAGGCGGATCTTTCTCAGCTTTGCCTTGGTTATCCTGATGGGCTCTCTCTTACTGAGTTTGCCCTTTGTCCAGCAAGTAAGCTCAACAGCAGGCTACATCGACCACCTTTTACCGCGGTCTCCATGGTCTGTGTGACAGGACTCTTTACCCAGTCGGTGGCTTCGACCTATAATGGCTGGGGGCAATTGATTTGTATGCTCTTGATTCAGATTGGGGGCCTAGGAATTTTGACCTTTATTGGTCTCTTCTTTATGGAAAGTCGCCAAAAGCTCAGTTTCAAGGACCGGCAGACCATTCGGGATAGCTTTAGTTTTAGCAATAACCAAAGTTTGACCCGTTTTGTCCGCTCTATCTTTATTACCACCTTTACCATCGAAGGACTGGGGCCTTACTCCTCATGACTCGCTTTATTCCTCGATTCGGCTGGGGTCATGGGATCTTTAACTCCATCTTTGTCGCAGTTTCCGCCTTTTGTAATGCAGGTTTTGATAATTTTGGGGCGATAGTATGATGAGTTTCCAGACCGATTGGTTGGTCAATCTGACCTTATCTGCTCTGATCATTACTGGGGCTTGGGCTTCATGGTCTGGTTTGACCTAGCCACCAAGGCCCGCAACCAATCCGGACGACGGACTCTTCGCTTTCACACCAAGGTGGTTCTCTGGTTAACAGCTGCGATTCTCCTCTTTGGGACAGTAACCAGCCTCTTGACCGAGTTTAATAATCCGGCAACCATTGGGTCCCTGCCATTGGGAGAGAAGGTCTTGGTCAGCTTTTTCCAAACTGTCAGCATGCGGACGGCCGGTTTTGCCTCACTGGATTATACAGCAGTCCGACCTGTAACGCTCTTTGTTCTATATCCTCCAGATGTTCCTAGGTGGGGCACCAGGTGGGACAGCAGGAGGGATGAAGATCACCACCTTCTTGGTCTTGATCCTCTTAGCTCGCAAGGAATTGCTCGGGTTGCCACATACCAACCTAGGCAAACGAACCATCGCACCAGACTTGGTCCAACGTTCTTTGGGCACGGCAGTGATTTTCCAGTTGACCTTTATCCTGGGTCTCTTTGGTCTTTGTCTTGTGACGCCGGATGGTCAACGTTTTCTGTACCTGGTCTTTGAGGTGGTATCGGCTTTAGCGACAGTGGGCGTGACGGCCAATGTGACCTCAACCTTAAATGGAGCAGGGCTGGGGATTATCATGGTGCTCATGTTTATCGGTCGGATCGGCCCCTTGACCCTTATGGTCAGCTTGAACAATTACAAAGCCAAAAGGCAGATGCCTTGCAATATGCCAAGGCAGACATCATTATCGGATAGGAGAGACTTATGGCAAATCGAACCATTGGAATTCTGGGATTAGGGATTTTTGGACAGAGTGTCTTAAAAACTCTGCAGGACCAGGATGTGGATATCATTGCAATTGACGATCATGAAGATGTGATCAACCAGTATGAATCTATGATTACAACTGGAATTGTCGGAGACATTACAGAAATGGACCTCTTGGATGCGACAGATATTGGGAACTGTGACACAGTCGTCATCGCAACAGGTGAAAATCTGGAATCAAGTGTCCTGGCGGTCATGCACTGTAAGGCACTTGGCGTCGAGCACGTCATTGCCAAGGTCAAGAATGAAGTGACCAAGGAAGTTCTTGAAAAGATTGGGGCTGATCTGGTCATCCTGCCGGAGGTAGAAGCAGGCATGTCCCTAGCTAAGATGATCCTCTTCCAACACGGGATTGAAGTCTTCCAGTTGGATGAAGCAGTGGTGGTGGCTGAGTTTACGGTTCCAGCTAGCTGGGTAGGAAAAGCCTTCAGGACTTGGCTGTCAGAGAGGAGTACCATCTCAATATTATCGGCTATCGAGATGCGGAAGACCAACCGCTTCATATTCAGATTGGTCCCGACTTTATCTGGCCTGAAGGGGTGCGCGTGATGGCAGTGACAGACAACCAATATTTAGATAGAATCCAAGATTTGTTAGACTAATAGTGTAATGGAAACGGCCCAAAGGTCGTTTTTTCTTCTCTAGGTTAACTCTTCTTTAAGCATTGATTGCTAAAGTAAGAGAAACAAAAATACTTCCATTGTGGGAATAGAAGGATGAAAGATGACATTTTTTAACAGAATACGACCCAAACAGCCCTTAAAAGAGCTCAAATGGTTTGATATTGGCATTGTGACGGTCATTCTCTTTGGGCAATTCATTGTCCGCTCGACCCAGCTGTTTTTAGCCAGTTTTCAGCCAGTTGCGCAGACTGCAGTAGCCACAAGCAGTAGCAGTACTGCAAGTGAAGGAGCTGCTTATTCCAGCAATATGACCCTGCAATTGATCTTGCTGGCTCTAGCCCTTCTTTACTTGCTGCTCCGTCGCTTTGATTTTAAACAATTGCCGATCCGCTTCAAGTGGTCCACCTTGATCTGGGTGCCTTTGCTCTTTGCAGCGATGGGACTTTTTGGGGATGTGATCTCAACGGTTTCGGGTGAATACAATTACCTAAGTCCGAGTCTTTGGCCTTATATCGATCCCATGCAGATCGTCCATAAGTTCATGGCTTTGAGCCCTATGGCGATTGCTTATGGCTTGCTCAATGGATTTTATGAAGAATTTTTCTTTTTGGGCTTAATGACTTCGGTAAGTGAGAAGAACAAGTGGAAGGCGCTGGCCTTTTCAACCCTGATCCGCTTTTCTTTCCACACCTATCAGGGGCTTCTCTGGGCCCTTGTGATTGGCGTCATTTATGGACTCTTTTATTACTTCATGTACAAGAAGGTCGTCAAGAATCTCTTGCCATTTTTCCTCATGCATGCCTTGGCAGATATGTTTGGATCGAGTCTCATGTATCTCTTGATCCATTGGGGAAGTTGATCTTATAAAATTTTAGGAAAGGCTCTGTCAGGTGTTGACAGGCCTTTTTTGAGTGTTATAGTAAAATCGTAAACGCTTACACGGTAAGGCGAAGCAGATAAAAAGCGGGCAGTCAGATGCCCCATAAAAAGAGGAGGAAAGACAAATGGCAGGATCAGTGATACAGGGAGAAAACTACCGAATCTCCGTATTAACGGAATCTTTGGTGCGCTTGGAATACTCAGAGGATGGTGTTTTTGAAGATGGTCAGACGCAGGTTGTACAAAATCGAGATTTTGGACCTGTTGCCTGCGAGGTTGTAGAGACAGAAGAGGTCCTTGATCTTCATACAGAGCATCTCCACCTCCATTTTGAAAAAGGACCTTTTGCACCGGATCGGCTTTTATTGAGCTCAAGGGTCAGTATGCAGTCTATGGGAGCCGGTGGCACTATGGAGATCAGCCGGAGACCTTAAAGGGGACCAGTCGGACGCTTGACGAGGTTGATGGGGCTATGGAGTTGGAAGATGGAATCTTGAGCAAGGCAGGTTATGCTCTTTTAGACGATTCCGCTTCCTACTTGTATGATGCCGAAAGCGGCTTTAGAGCACGGCCTTATCCAGAAGTGGATCTGTATTTCTTCGGTTATGGGCGCGATTATCTAGGTGCCTTGAAAGATTTTTACCATCTGACAGGACAGCCACCCCTCTTGCCACGTTATGCTCTGGGGAACTGGTGGAGCCGGTATTGGCCTTATACCAGTCAGGAGTATACAGATTTGATGGATCGTTTCAAAGCAGAAGGGGTGCCTCTTGCTGTCAGTGTGATCGATATGGACTGGCACAAGACGGCGATTCCAGCTCGCTTTGGAAGTGGTTGGACTGGCTATAGTTGGAACCGGGATTTGATTCCTGATCCAGCTGCCTTCTTACATGGTCTGCATGAGCGTGGTTTAAAAGTGACCTTAAATGTCCATCCAGCAGATGGCATTCGCGCCTTTGAAGATGCTTACCCCATGGTCGCAAAACGCTTGGGATTAGATGCGGAAAAGAAGAAGCGGCTAGCTTTGACTTTTACAGTCCAGCCTTTCGCGAAGCTTATTTCGAAGATGTCCACCATCCCTTGGAAAATCAAGGAGTCGACTTTTGGTGGATTGATTGGCAACAGGGAAGTCATGGCAAGATGGATCCCCTTTGGTTGTTAAATCACTATCATTATCTAGACAATTGCCGAAAAGGCCAAGCTGGTCTCATCTTATCGCGTTATGGGGGTCCTGGCAGCCACCGGTATCCGATCGGTTTTTCAGGGGATACCATTGTGACTTGGGAATCCCTAGCCTTTCAACCCTATTTTACCAGCACAGCTTCAAATATCGGTTATACGTGGTGGAGTCACGATATTGGTGGCCATATGCGGGGTTACTATGATGAAGACTTGGCTCTTCGCTGGTTGCAATTTGGGGTCTTTAGCCCGATCAATCGTCTCCATAGTTCTTGTAATGCCTTTAACAGCAAGGAACCGTGGTTTTACTCGCCTGAGACCTGTCACTTGATGAAGCAGTATTTGCGCCTGCGCCATGGCCTACTACCTTATCTCTACACCATGAATGTGGCGACACACGAAGAAGGGCTACCTTTGGTTCAACCCTCTATTACCACTATCCAAATGAAGAAGAGGCTTATGAAGCGAAGAATCAATATTTCTTTGGTAGTGAACTCATGGTGGCACCAATTACCGAAGCGCTGGATCCTGTCTTTCATAGTGCTTCTGTGAGCGTTTGGTTCCCAGACGGCGTTTGGTATGATTTCTTCCATGATTGGAAGTATGAAGGAAGAGGCAAGCTTACGGTCTTTAGGACCAGCCAGGATATTCCGGTCTTTGCACGTGCAGGAGCCATCATCCCTATGGATGCACAACCACAGACAGGAGTAGACCTTCCAGAAATGCTGGACTGGCATCTCTTCCCAGGTGACAATCGTTCTTTCGTACTCGTCGAAGGAGAAGGAGCTAGCAAGGTTGAAACCCGCCTAACAGTCGATTGGGATGAAAGAAAGATTAGTCTGGATTTAACAGGTGATCTAGCCTTGCTTCCTGAAAAGAGACAGCACCGTTTCTTGCTCCATACCTTTGAGACGGACCCTATCTTAGTAGACAATCAAAGTCAGGAAATTGCGATGGGTGAGCTGCAATCGCGTCCGATTGCCAAAGAAGATCGGATGTTTGAGCTCTTAAAATCTGCCAACCTGGCCTACGATAGGAAAAACGAATTATTTGCGGCTTGTTCAAGAGCGAAGGATTGGAAACAGTTGATGAAGGTCATCACACCTTTGGAGGAAGGCTTGCGCCAACGTCTCTTTGAAGTGATTTATTCCAGTGAAGAGGAGAAGACTTGTAAATTCTTGCAATTTCACCCCTATTTTTGTATGATGAAAGTGATTTCACAATCATAAAGGAGAAGAAAAATGGAACAAAAATGGTGGCATAATGCCGTAATTTACCAAGTTTATCCAAAAAGTTTCAAGGATAGTAATGGCGATGGCATTGGGGATCTCAAGGGGATCACGAGCAAGCTAGAATATCTGGAAAAGCTAGGGATTACAGCCATCTGGCTCTCACCAGTCTACAAGAGTCCCATGGATGATAACGGCTATGACATCTCGGATTACGAGGATATTGCCTCCATCTTTGGTACCATGGAAGATATGGAAGAATTGATCGCAGAAGGTCAGAAACGCAAGATCAAAATCATCATGGACTTGGTGGTCAACCATACCTCTGATGAGCATGCTTGGTTTATCGAGGCGCGTGAACATCCAGACAGTCCAAAGCGGGATTTCTATATTTGGCGCGATGAGCCCAATGGCATTATTTCTGCTTTTAGTGGCTCTGCTTGGGAGTTTGATGAAGCTTCAGGTCAATACTACCTACATAACTTTAGCAAGAAGCAACCAGACCTTAACTGGGAAAATGAGGAGCTCCGTCATCAGATCTATGACATGATGAATTTCTGGATTGACAAGGGAATTGGTGGTTTCCGTATGGATGTGATCGATATGATCGGTAAGATCCCAGATCAGGAAATCATCAGCAATGGTCCCATGCTCCATCCTTACTTGAAGGAAATGAATCAAGCAACCTTTGGTGATAAGGATCTGCTTACAGTGGGGAAACTTGGGAGCGACTCCAGAGATTGCCAAGCAGTACTCCAATCCAAAAATCAAGAATTGTCCATGGTTTTCCAATTTGAACACATTGGCCTTCAATACCAACCGGGTCAACCAAAGTGGCACTACGCGAAGGAATTGGATGTGCCTAAATTGAAGGAAATTTTCACCAAGTGGCAGACGGAATTGGGGTCAGAAGAAGGCTGGAATTCCTCTTTTGGAACAACCACGATCTCCCACGGATTGTGTCAACTTGGGGGATGATGGGAACTATCGCGTCAAATCTGCCAAGGCTTTAGCGATTCTGCTTCACTTGATGAAGGGAACTCCTTATATCTATCAAGGGAAGAAATCGGGATGACCAATTATCCATTTAAGACCCTTGAGGACGTAGAAGATATCGAGTCGATCAATTATGCCCATGAAGCCTTAGAAAAAGGCGTGCCGCTCGAAGTGATCATGGATCAAATCCGCCATATTGGTCGGGACAATGCACGGACACCGATGCAGTGGAATGATGAAGCAGAAGCCGGCTTTACGACAGGTCGTCCATGGCTTGCGGTCAACCCGAACTACAAAGAGATCAATGTGGAGGCTGCCCTAGCAGATCCAGACTCTATTTTCTATACCTACCAAGCCCTCATTGCTTTGAGAAAAGAGTACCCTTGGCTTGTGACCGCTGATTATGAATTGGTGGACGCAGCAGACAAGGTTTTTGCCTACAAGCGGGTAGAAGGAGAGCAAGCCTATCTGGTGGTTGTCAATCTCTCCAGTCAAGAGCAAGACTTACCGCTCGTCAATGGGGTTGAAGAGGTTCTCATTGCCAATACCAAGGTAGAACAAGTCCTCGAATCAGGCAAGTTAGCCCCTTGGGATGCCTTCTGTGTCAAATTAGCCTAATACAAGTAAAAAATAGAGGAAATTCCTTCCTCGCATAAGAGGCTGGGACAAAAGTCCTAGCCTCTCAATTATTTTTGGATTGTCGAGCAAGACGCAGTGGTTGAGTGGGCTCTACTACGCTGATTTCATCAGCTTTACAGCCCTACTCAACTGTGCGGAGGTGGGACGACGAAATCGAATTCTAACGAATTACCGATTTCTGTCCCACTCTCTTTACTTTTAGGGGCTGTTCTTCTAGCGGAATCCGCTCAAAATCCGCTCAGAAATTGTTCAGGGACGCTTGGGCTATAGGAATTCTATATAAGAAGTCCTAGTTTTTGCTTTTGAGCTCTGGTCTCAAGGCCCATTAAATCTGTGTTATAGTTTTTAGCTATATCAAAATTCGTGTAAAAGCAATTATACAAGACGGCTATCTTCTGATATGATAGTGTCAATTAGAATTTTTGGAGGACACAACATGTCAACTACAATTATCGGTTTCCCACGTTTGGGTGAATTCCGTGAATTAAAATTTACAACTGAAAAATACTTTAGAAAAGAAATCTCAGCAGACGAGCTCTTGGCAGCTGCTAAAGACTTGCGTGCTAAACACTGGAACATTGTTAAAGAACAAGGTATCTCAGAGATTCCTTCAAATGACTTCTCACACTACGACAATTTCCTTGATGCAGCCTTCCTTTTCAACGTCGTGCCTGCATCTGTTCAAAACTTGATTTGACAGACCTTGAACAATACTTCGCTTTGGCGCGTGGTTACCAAGGTGAAAAAGGGGATGTCCGTGCCCTTCCAATGAAAAAATGGTTTAACACCAACTACCATTACATCGTTCCTAAATTTGAAA
Source organism: Streptococcus sp. 2A/TPW/M5 (assembly GCA_036663675.1). Classification (GTDB taxonomy): domain Bacteria; phylum Bacillota; class Bacilli; order Lactobacillales; family Streptococcaceae; genus Streptococcus. The sequence continues at coordinate 987,929 of JAYXUK010000001.1, forward strand.
AAACAACAGAAGTGAAATTGGCTGGTCACAAGATTTTTGATGAGTACCAAGAAGCCAAAGAATTGGGGATCAACACTCGTCCAGTAGTGGTTGGACCATTCACTTTCCTTCAATTATCTGACTTTGAAGAAGGTGTGAAAGCTGAAGACTTCGTCGACAGCCTGGTTGCTGCTTACCAAGAAGTCTTTGCTAAATTGGCTGAGCTTGGTGCGACTCGTATTCAACTCGATGAGCCAGCTCTTGTTAAAGATTTGACAGCTGAAGAAAAAGCTCTCTTCTTGAACCTCTACAACAAACTCTTGGCTGACAAGAAAGGCCTTGAAGTCTTGATCCAAACCTACTTTGGTGATGTTCGTGATGTCTACAATGACCTTGTGAACTTGCCAGTAGATGGTATTGGCCTTGACTTTGTTGAAGGCAAGAAAACACTTGAACTCGTTAAAGGTGGCTTCCCAGCTGATAAGACCCTTTATGCTGGTATTGTGAATGGGAAAAACATCTGGCGCAACAACTATGAAAAGAGCTTGGAAATCTTGGATCAAGTTCCAGCTGAAAAAGTTGTCTTGACAACTTCTTGCTCCCTTCTTCATGTGCCATTTACAACTGCTAATGAAGATTTTGAACCAGCTATTTTGAACCATTTCGCTTTTGCGGTTGAAAATTGGGTGAATTGCGTGACTTGGATGCCATCCGCAATGGTCAAGGGCGGAAGCTCTTGCTGCCAACAAAGAACTCTTTGCAACAGAACGCGTTGGAGCAAATGCTGAACTTCATGCTCGCATCGCAGCTTTGACAGAAGCAGACTACACTCGTTTGCCAGCTTTCGCAGAACGTGAAGAAATCCAAAAGAAGCCTTCAAGCTTCCAGCACTTCCAACAACTACCATCGGTTCATTCCCTCAAACTAAGGAAGTACGTGCTAAACGTTTGGCCTTCCGTAAGGGTGAATTGACACAAGAAGAATACGATGCTTTCCTTGCTGAAACGATCGACGAATGGATCAAATGGCAAGAAGAAGTTGGATTTGACGTGCTTGTACACGGTGAATTCGAGCGTAACGACATGGTTGAGTACTTTGGTCAAAACTTGTCTGGTTACCTCTTCTCTAAAAACGGTTGGGTACAATCATACGGTATGCGTGGGGTGAAACCACCAATCATCTGGGGTGATGTGACTCGTCTTAACCCAATCACTGTGAAATGGTCTAGCTACGCACAAAGCCGTACGGACAAACCTGTTAAAGGGATGTTGACTGGACCTGTGACCATTCTTAACTGGTCATTCCCACGTGAAGATATCTCTATCAAGGATTCTACTCTTCAAATCGCTCTTGCCATCAAGGATGAAGTTCTTGACCTTGAAGCTGCAGGCGTGAAGATCATCCAAATCGACGAAGCTGCTCTTCGTGAAAAATTGCCACTCCGTCGTAGTGACTGGTATGAAGACTACCTTGACTGGGCGATTCCAGCCTTCCGTTTGGTACACTCAACTGTCGCACCAGACACACAAATCCACACTCACATGTGTTACTCAGAATTTACAGATATCATCCCAGCGATCGATAACTTGGATGCGGACGTCATCTCATTTGAAGCTAGCCGTTCAAACCTTGAAATCTTGGATGAGTTGAAAGCCAAAAACTTCCAAACAGAAGTTGGACCTGGGGTTTACGATATCCACTCACCACGTGTCCCACAAGACGGTGAAATTGACCACACTATCGAAGCAATCTTGGCTAAAGTACCAAGTGGCAAAGTTTGGATCAACCCTGACTGTGGTTTGAAGACTCGCGGAATTAAAGAAACAAAAGAAAGCTTGATCAAGCTGGTTAATGCTGCTAAAGAAGCGCGTGAACACTTGTAAGAAATGTTTCGAGGACCTTCTATCATCGTGTAGAGGGTTTTCGAATCGTTCCCTTATCCTAGAATTAGTGGCTCAGAGTTCTTGATCAAAGAAACAAAAGAAAAGGATAGAATATGTCACAACACACACCGTCTCTGTCATTTGAAGTTTTTCCTCCAAATCCTGAAGTAGGCAATGCCAAACTCTTACGTGCCTTGGCAAATATGCAGGAGCTAGCCCCTCACTTTATTAGTGTGACCGCTAGCAATAATAAATACAATATCAAAGAGACGACGGTTGCTTTAGCCAATTACATTCAAAATGAATTGTCTATTCCGACGATTGCTCACTTGCCAGCCGTCTATTTGAGCAAGGAAAAAGTGGCCGATACTCTTCATGAGTTAGATGAAGTAGGGGTTCATCGGATTTTGGCTCTGCGTGGGGATATTATCCCTGGTGTGGAACCTTTAAAAGACTTTCGTTATGCAACGGATCTGATTGAATTTATCAAAACAGAAGCGCCCCATTTTGAGGTAATTGGTGCTTGCTATCCTGAGGGACATCCTGATTCGCCCAACCAAATTTCAGATATTCAAAATCTTAAAAAGAAGGTAGATGCAGGGTGCTCTAGCTTGGTCACTCAACTTTTCTTTGACAATGAGCGTTTCTATGATTTTCAAGATAAGTGTACCTTGGCTGGGATCAATGTTCCTATTCATGCAGGAGTGATGCCGATTCTCAATCGCAATCAGGCCCTTCGTCTCCTTAAGACTTGTGAAAATGTTCATATCCCACGGAAGTTTAAAGCGATTCTAGACAAGTATGAGCATGATCCAAAGTCTCTTCGCGCAGCTGGCTTGGCTTATGCAGTCGATCAAATCGTTGATTTGGTTACTCAAGATGTGGCAGGTGTCCACCTTTACACCATGAACAATGAAGATGTCGCTTACCACGTCTACCAAGCAACAAAGGCGTTATTTGATCATCAACCGAATTTTGAAGTGAATTAATCAACACTTTTAGTAGGAAGTGTAGAGATTGAGAAAGAATCGTTCTCAATCTCTTTTTATTTGGATAAATCACTTGCTAAAAGCCAACTTTTTTTATAGTATAACTAAGACGATTTTGGAGGCGCTTGCAATGAAGAAAGATCTCACGTTAAAGTTATTTGGACCCCCTAAGGTTGTTTTCAATCAGAAAGATATTCGCTTTTCTTTCTCGAAGATGGAGGCCTTACTTTATTACTTGGCAGTCATGGGCCAAGTTAACCGTGATGAAATCGCCGGTATCCTTTGGGGAGATAAGGAAAACCAAGTAGCTCGCAAAAACTTACGGAATACGGTTTACCAAGCTAATAAAATCTTTGAAGGAGATATCATTGTCTCACCAAGCAGAAGTAGTTTGGCTCTTAATCCCGACTTGAGTCTTTCTTTGGATGTTCAGCTCTTTGAAAGAAATCCACTAAGTGCCTTGGATCTCTATCGGGGAGACTTTCTAGAGGGCTTCTATGTCAAGGATGATGAAGACTTTGATCAGTGGGCTTCTCGCAAACGAGACGCTTATAGAAAGCTCTATGTCGAAAGCTGCCATCAAAAAATTGAGCAGGTCGGTTTTGCAGATCCTAGTATAGAACTCTTGCTCCATCATTTGGTAGAGTTGGATGAATTTGAAGAGAAAACTACCAGCTCTTGATGGAGTATTATAGCTTCCATCATCAGCTAGGAAAATTTTTTGAGACCTATTATAAGCTAGTCGATTTATTGGATCGCGAGCTTAGTGTGCGTCCCAGTCGAGCAATTGAGGAACTTTATCACTCCGTTTTGGAAGCCAAACGAACTCATAAACTGAGTCATCGCTTAAATATCCATGAACTTCCCTTCTTTGGTCGGAAGCAAGAACTCTCGCAGCTCGAGGAATACCTCTCTTTAGTCGAGACGGGTGAAGCGGTAGGACCGTTTCTCGTGATGGGGCAATCTGGAACAGGTAAGAAACGTCTCTTGCGGCAGTTGGTCTTGATGTCCAATCGCAGTTTTAATTTTATCAAGGTGGAAGGAAGAGCTACTAGTCAAGGCTACGAAGGAAGCAGCTGGAATGATCTCAGACAAGCGCTAGAGAAACTGGGGATGAGATGGGGCTTTCCTTCTGGAAGAGGAGGATGATCTCATTTCGGTATGGAATCAGCTTCAGAGCCTTAGCAAAGAAAAACCGCTCCTGATTCTGCTTGAAAACGCCCAGTGGATCGATGCAGTGTCTCTAGAAAAAGTGAAACAACTAGAGGAGCGAAGAAACCAGGAGAAATGGCAACTGATTTTTACAGCGGAAGAGCCTCTGCCAGCTTCCTTTGTCAACTTCTTGGGAAGCTTGAAGGTAGAGAAACGGTTGTCTCAACTAGAGTTGACCAATTTTGATCCAAGTGAAAGTCGTGCTCTCTTGAAAGGGGAACTGGGAGCAATAGAGCCTGCAGTGATGGAGCAGATGATCGAATGGAGTGAAGGCAGTCCATTCTTACTGTCCAGCTATATCGAAGAGTGGAAAGAAAATGAAAATTTAGAACCCTTGCCTGATATCATTCAAGCCTATCTTTCTCAGGAACTTGGGGATATGAGCAGTGAGGAAGAGGCTCTTCTACACTACCTATCTTGTTTTCATAAGCCAATTTCTCTGTCTATCTTGGCAGAATTGACGGCTACAGAGCTTCCTGTTTTGACAGAATTAATCGAGCCTTTATCTGAAAGAGCGATCGTCTCAATCGTAGAAGAAGGCGAGGCTCTCTTGGTTCAATTTTGCAAGCAATTGGTAGCCATGTACTTTTACCATCTTCTTTCGCCAGCTAGACGGCGGCTCTTCCACCAACAAATTGCGCAAAAATTGGAAGAAAGCTTAGAAGATTCGACGGACCTTCTTCTTTATAAGGAAATTGCCTACCAATATAAGCGATCGCAAAATCTTTTGCGTTCCATATCGTTTGAGTTGACCTATTTAGAAGAAATCCTTCAGCTGGAGCATGAGCTGTTTCCGATTTATTCCAAGGTAGATGAGGGGTTCCTATCAGATGGTACAAATAGCCATTTGGACATTTTTGGAGAGCTATCCCGCATTCGCCAAGAATTAGATAACCTCTTTTCAAGGCACCAAAGAGATAGAGAATACAAGTATTTACAACTGCGTTACTTATACCTAGAAGGTCGCTATTTTATTCGGAGTGGTGAGTATCAAAAGGGCATTCATGATATCCAAAAAGTTATCTCCTATGCGCGGGAACTTAAGCAATCCGACTTCCTCTTAGAGGGTTATCGGCAAATCATTTATTATTGCATTCAAACGGAGAATATCTCTGAGATGGCCTATTATACAGATTTAGCTTTGGAAGATGCCATCCAAGCTAATAATCATGAGGTCATCGCGATCCAGTTGCGTTTGAAGGGCTTGTATCACCTGATGGTTGGGGATGAGGAGCAGGCGACCCGGCATCTGTATCGCTCCATTGATTGCTTTAGTTTAACCAATAGCATGCAGGCCAAGTATGCCATTCAAATTGCGGCTTCTTTGGCCTATCTCGCTGAAATAGAGCAAATTAGAGGCCATTTCAAGTGGCGGTCACCCACTTAGAAGAGGTTCTGCGTTTGGTGGGAGATCAAGCTGTTGATTCCGTCCGTGTCGTCTTTGATATTGATCTTGGGATCGCCTACTATTGGAAGGGAGATTTGATTCAAGCTCGCCGCTGTTTTGACAGAGCTCAGAAGATTTTGTCCAGTGTTCGTTTCCTTGGAAGGAAGAATTGCTCGAATTTTATCAATCCTTGATCGCCTGTCAGCAAGGAGATCAAGAAAAGGTTGCGGATTATCTGGCTCGAAAAGAAAGGACGATGAATCCATCTGCCAATTCACGGGATAAGGGGATGGTTCATTATCTATTGGCTTTCTTATCTAATCAAAAGGAGAAGGGAGAAGAGCTCGATCCTGCCCTGAGGACCTTCTTGAAAGAAGATAAGAATTACTACAAGAAGGTGGCAGAACAACACTTGAATCCTTACAGAGATCGTCAGTTTCTTAAGAAATTAAAAGACCTGTAGTGTCTCTTATCTAAATCATAAGTGAAGGATAAGAGGCCATGCCTCCTTTCAGGCAAAGATCATTGTGCTGAAAATGAAAAAAGCATAGAAATACCCAAGCAATGAGTGTTTCTATGCTTTTTACGTGTGTAGAAATCTTCTTAGTTCAGTTTTTGTTGCGCCAATATTTGGGTCAAGTAAAGATAAAGGTCGCAGCAAGGTTTGAAGTATGATTGTCAATGTCATGAGGAGGAGAAACTTCCACGACATCAAATCCGATTAGCTTACCACTAGCAGCAATGTGTTGGAGAAGCAGGAGGGCTAGTTTAGGATCGACACCAAGTGATTGGATGGCGCTAACACCAGGAGCAGAGCCGACCGCAAAGCAATCCATATCAATAGACAGATAGATCGCGGTTTGGTTTTCTAAAAATTGATCGATTCGATCCAGAATGGCTTGGTGGCTCATCTGGAAGAGATCTTGGCCAGTTAAAAAATCAATGCTTGGTGTTTTAGCAACGTAATTAAAGAGGAAGAGGTTATTATTGTGCTCTTGGATCCCCAGGATGAGGTAAGGGAAGTCCTGACCTTTTTCTTTAGCATGATCAGCCATTTGACGAAAACCTGTTCCAGAATTGGGACCGGTTTGGTCGTAAGGTCGCAAATCAAAGTGGGCATCCAGATTGATCACAGCCAGTTGTTTATCTTTTTCTAAACTGGATTGAATCCCTAGATAGTGGCCGTAAGCAGTTCCGTGACCGCCTCCTAGGACAATGGGTTGGATCCCTAATTGGTACATGCGCTGGATCGCTTGTGAGAGACTTTCTTGGAGTTCTTCTAGTGAATGGTTAGGCCCGTCAATATTTCCCACATCATACACTGTCACATTGGTTCCCCAGTGCCATGGAAGTTTAGCGATTTGAGAACGGATGGCTGTAGGGCCCTCGACTGCTCCTACACGCCCATTATTGATATAGACTCCTTTGTCGCTCTTAAAGCCGATGATCCCAAAGGTCATCCCTCAAATGGAGTGAGGGTCTCGTCGTTTAGGTCTAAAAATTTGGTGACCATTCCCCATTTGGCCGTGTAGGGATTGTCCTCGATGCTACCTTGGTAGTAGCTGTAGGTCATTGGATAGTAGTTTGTGAGCAAGCTTGTCGCCTCCCTTATTTTTCTGAAAGCAGGCAGAGGCTGAGAAGATCGCCAGCCTCTGTTTTGCTTTATTCTTACTGTATCAGTATTGAATGCTTAAGTCAACTGCTTTTTCGATGGTTGCTAAGAATTCTTCGCTTTCGACAACAGCAGATGCTTTATTAAGTTCTTCAAAGATTTCGATATCTTTGTCAAATTCAATGAAGTTCAGTTTTTGACGAATCAGCTCATAAGCTGGTTTTGTACCTTTACCAAGTTCATGATTTTCTGGCTTGAGATCCAAGGCTTGGCAAGCTGCCATGATTTCAGTAGCAACGATGCGACGTGAGTTTTTAAGAATTTCTGCTGCTTTACGAGCGGCAGTCGTTCCCATGCTGACGAAATCTTCTTGGTTTTCACAAGATGGAATAGAATCGACACTAGCAGGGTGAGCCAAAATTTTATTTTCCGATGCAAGGGATGCACAAGCATACTGGGTAATCATGAAGCCTGAGTTGAGCCCAGGGTGTTTGACCAAGAAGGATGGTAATTTACTGAGTTGGCTGTTGACCAAGCGTTCCACCCGACGTTCAGATACGTTCCCAATTTCAGAAAGGGCAATGCCTAAGAAGTCAAATGGTTGCGCCATTGGTTCACCGTGGAAGTTACCTCCTGAGATGACGTGTCCTTCTTTGGTAATGATTGGGTTATCTGTGACAGAGTTGATTTCGATTTCAACTTTTTCTTTTACGTAAGCAATAGAATCCTTGCTGGCTCCATGTATTTGAGGGATACAGCGAAGTGTATAAGGATCTTGGACCCGTTGTTGAGTCGCAACAGTGGTATTCTTGCTTCCTTCAAGAAGGTTACGGATGTTGCGAGCAGTTGCCAATTGTCCACTTTGTGGGCGGATGGAATGAAGGTCTTCTTCGAATGGACTGGTAATTCCATTGTGAACTTCCATTGAGAGAGCACCAGCGATATCAGAGAGTTTGAGCAATTGGATACCATCGTAAGTCGCAAGAGCACCGATACCGGTTAGGACGGTTGTACCGTTGATCAAGGCAAGCCCTTCTTTGGCAGCCAATTGGATCTTTTCAATTCCAGCACGATCTAGGGCTTCTTGACCACTGAGAAGTTCTCCTTTGTAATAGGCACGTCCAAGACCCAACATTGGTAAAACCATATGAGAAAGAGGAGCAAGGTCTCCAGAAGCTCCGAGAGAGCCTTTTTCAGGGATATAAGGAGTGACTCCTTTGTTGAGCAATTCTAACAGTTTTTCAACGGTTGACAGACGAATGCCAGAATAACCTTTCAAGAGTGAGTTAATACGGATCAGCATGATGGCACGAACGGCATCTTCAGGAAGTGGATCACCGAAGCCAGATGAGTGAGTTCGAATCAGGTTTTCTTGCAGTTGAACAGTATCTTCTGGAGAGATGCTGACATTACAGAGGGAACCAAAGCCAGTGGTTACACCATAGACGACTCGTTTTTCTTGGACAATGTCATCAACGATTTTACGGGATGCGATAACGGCTTCTTTGGCTTGTTCATCAAGCTCACATTGGGCACCGTGCCGAGCTACAGCGATGACTTCTTCGAGTGTTAAGCTATTACCATCTAAATGAATCAATTGAGTCATATAAAACCTCCGATTATGAATAGTTGTTCTGTGGAAGTAGTGTTGTTTACTTCGGTTTGAATACCAAACATGGGCCCATTGTCTATTGATCATAAAAATTGAAAAGAGTCATAGAGAAAAGGGCTCAGGTTTGACATTCGTGGAGTCCTAGATGGGTTAGGGAGCAAAACCGAGCTTCGCTCCCGTCTCTGTTCCCATCTACTGTGTAAAGAAAATTAGTGAGGAAGGGTTTTCGATTTATGTAGTTTATCGCCGTGGAAAACAAAGTAAAGTCCACTTGCAATCACGAGACCGATGGCCCCCAAACAAAGTTCATTAGGTTGTCCCCTGCAATCATCAAGATACTGATCACAACGGCTAGAACTGGGATAACGGGACCAAATGGTACTCGGAAGGTAACCTTTTGTCTGGGTACATTTTTCTGAGTTTGATGGCTGCCAAAGCTGTTGGAATGTATTGGAAGAAACGGAAGACAACACTGAAGGTTGCTAATGATTCGAAAGAGCCAGATAACAAGAGTAAGAAAGCGAAGATACCAGAGATGATAATGGCAATGACAGGGCATTCTTAGAGTTTGTTTTTCCAAGACCCTCTGGTAAGAGTTTTTCAGTTGCTAATGCGGCACCGAAACGAGGGACCATGATGGATTCACCGATGTTTAGACCGGCGATTGAAATGAGGGCTCCGTAAGAAACAAGGGAGCTCCGATAGGGCCAATCATTTCGACAAATGCGTCTTGTACTGGTGCACCAGTTTGCATAATGCGACCACCAAGCATGGCGATTGTTCCTGCGATGATCAACATGTAGAGAACAGATACAATACTGATAGAACCTAGAATAGCGCGGGGAACGTTCTTTTCAGGGTTGCGCATTTCCCCTGCAACGATAGACATGGTTTCAAATCCGATGAAACCGTAGAAGATGTAGACGGCTGTACTAGAAATAGAACTGAAGAGGTTTGTTCCACTTTCCAATTGAAGGAAAGGTGTGAAGTTGCCCTTGCTCACGCCACCGGAAATGAAGAAGATGGCAAAGAGTGAGAAGAGGACAATTGGAATTAATTTTGCAACAGTAGCTGTCAGAGTAAACATCTTAGAGGTTTTCAGACCGGCAATGTTCATCAGACTCAAGAGAATCAGCATACCGATACTGATCGGAAGGTTGTAGCCTTCAAATGCTGGGAAAGTGATGATGAAGATCTTAGCAAAGCCGGCTAACATGGCAGCCCAAGCGATAACAGTAACGGCCCAACCGAGAATCCCAACGTTAAAGCCAACGAAGTCTCCGAAAGCGGCTTTTGAGTATTGCATGGCTCCACCGTTTTTGTCGAAGTAGCCAGCTGTTTCAGCCAGACAGGCTGATAGTAGCATGACGAGAATAGCAACCCCGAACATGACAGCTAGAGAAGCTGGTCCGAGGCCAGAATAAATTTTTTGAGGGAGGAGGAAGATACCAGATCCGATTACGGCGTTGATACCGTAAAGAGTGGCACCGCTAAAGCTGAATTTCGCTTTTTCTTGTTCCTCAATCGACTGTTTATGTGCTCCGTTCATAATGTTTCTCCTTTGTGAACATTATTGTAGTCCAGTCCAGATAGCAATCGGTTGCTCCCCAGACTGATGGGGTAAAAACGTGATTGTCATCTCTTGAAGAGGAGATGCTTGTTCGATCACCAGGAGCTCGTGAGTTTGGAGAGTTTGAGAATGATTGGTTCCCCATTCGAGTGTTAATGGACAGAGAGCGTAGATCAATTGATAGCGACTCTGACTTTTGACACTCTCTTTTGGGGATATAGCACTCATATGCCCCTGATAAGAAGGTTTGTAGATCAAATTAAAGTCTTGACAAGTCCCTTGGCTAGATACAGGATCTCCCCATCAAAGAAGTAGCTTTGAAAGGGGTTCAAAACCACTTCTTTATGGTGATGGGTGAGTCTAATGGAGGCATTCAAGGGCATCAAGATTCGGTGGTAGCCGGTGAGATCGGTAAAGTTACTTTTTCAACCTCTACCGTTGCAGTAGAGAGGCGGAAGTCAAAGGTCCGATCTGGATAGCTTCCTCCCTCTGGGGAGAGAAAGAGTTGGGTGGTTTGGCCACCGGACCAGGTAGAAATTTGATAATCTGCGGGGTAAGATGAAGGAGAGTCACCATAGGACGCCTTCTTTCTTAAAAGAGACCAGTGATATTGCCGTGGGCATCGATATCAATCTTTTCACTGGCAGGAACTTTAGGTAGGCCAGGCATGGTCATAATGGTACCAGTGAGAGCTACGATGAAGCCAGCTCCAGCAGCCACCTTAAGGTTACTGATTTTAACTGTGAAATCTTTTGGTGCTCCCATTTTCTTCGCATCGTCTGAGAAGGAATATTGGGTTTTGGCCATACAGATTGGGTAGTTCGAGAAGCCAAGAGCTTCTAATTCTTTGAGTTCGCGTTTGGCTGCTGGTGTTAAGCTGATGCCTTTACCACCATAGACTTTTGTGACGATCTTGGTCAATTTTGTTTCAATGCTGTCTTCTTCGTCATAGACATAAGAGAAGTGGTTTTCTTCTTGGGCCAGTTGAATGACTTTTTCAGCCAAGTCACGACCACCAGCTCCACCTTTGCCCAGACATCTGAAATGACCACATCTACATTGCGTTTCTTACAAGATTCATAGACAGCTTCTAGTTCAGCCTCTGTATCCAGTGGGAATTTGTTAATGGCAACGACCACTGGTAGACCATAGACTTCTTGAATGTTGGCCAAGTGTTTGTCTAGGTTTGGTAGTCCATCGATAACGGCTTGGACATTTTCAGTAGCCAAGTCTGCTTTGGCAACCCCACCATGCATTTTGAGAGCACGGATGGTTGCGACGAGGACAACGGCAGCAGGTTTGAGCCCAGCCATGCGGCACTTGATATCGATGAATTTTTCAGCACCGAGGTCTGCTCCAAAACCAGCTTCTGTCACAACATAGTCTGCATATTTGAGGGCTAGCTTAGTAGCCAGCACACTGTTACAGCCGTGGGCGATATTGGCAAATGGTCCGCCGTGGATGATGGCAGGAGTATGCTCCAAGGTTTGCACCAAATTTGGATGGATGGCATCTTTGAGGACAGCTGCCATGGCCCCTCCAGCCTTGAGGTCTTTGGCTGTGACCGGTTGTCCTTGGTAGTTGTACCCGATAATGATGCGATCGAGGCGTTCTTTGAGGTCAAGGATATTTTCTGAGAGACAGAGAATAGCCATGATTTCAGACGCCACCGTGATGTCAAAGCCATCTTCACGAGGAACCCTGTTTGTTTTTCCTTGAAGGCCATCGACAATATGACGGAGTTGACGGTCGTTCATATCGACCACCCGTTTCCAGGTGATGCGACGAGAATCGATGCCCAACTCATTGCCATGATGGATGTGGTTGTCAATCAAGGCTGCAAGCAAGTTGTTGGCAATTCCAATGGCATGGAAGTCTCCGGTAAAGTGAAGGTTGATATCTTCCATTGGAACCACTTGGGCGTACCCGCCACCGGCAGCTCCACCCTTGATCCCAAAAACAGGGCCAAGAGAAGGTTCGCGCAGGGCAATGACGGCTTTTTCACCAATAGCTGAAAGAGCATCGACCAAGCCAACAGAGGTGGTTGTCTTTCCTTCTCCAGCAGGTGTTGGTGAGATGGCTGTCACGAGGATCAGCTTTCCATCTTCCTTATCCTTGAGTTGTTCCAGTTGGTTGCTATCAATTTTTGCCTTGTATTTTCCGTAGAGCGAAATATCGTCTTCGGTCAATCCAAGTTCAGCAGCGATATCGGTGATGGGCTTCATTTGGACAGAATTGGCAATTTCAATATCCGATAAAACCATAGAATCCCTTCTTTCTTTATTTTTATTTGCTAGGTTTAAGATAGACTTTCTAAAATGGTTTGGTAAATGTTATCTGCAAGATCAGAACCGGTTTGGAGAAGTTTGAGTCCCTTGCCGTGGTATTCTTGGACGAAGTCTTGGTCCTTGATTCCTGCAATGTTGATCAAGACATTGAGCCAAGCCCCTTGAAGGCCAGCTTTGAGATTCAGAGCAGCCACCCCTAGGTCACTCGCCGCATTGGTGTTGGACTTGCCAACAGCTTCTTTGGTGGTTTCAAGCGCCTCAACGATGAGCTCCATCATAGAGAAAGGAGATACTGTCGCATGTTTCAAAGCTTTTGCATGGCTTCACGACGAGCGGCTTTCTCTTCTTCCGTTTCTTTTGGAAGATCAAAGACAGCTGATACGACGTTGAAAGCTTCTGTATCCTTGTCGATGGCTTCTAGTAATTGGTCTTGGAGTTGAGCGCTTTTTCATGAACCCCTTTGATGTGGTCTTCAAATTCTGCGTATTTTTTCTTTCCAATGGTCAGTTCACAGACCATTTTTGTAAGGGAAATCCCATTCGCAGCAGATAGAGCAGCAGCAGAACCACCACCTGGAGCTGGAGCATCTGAACCAAGAACTTTGGCAAACTCCGTAATACTTAAGTCAACTAGTTTCATAGAACTCCCTTTCTAACCCAACAAGTGATTTTCCAAGACTTGTTTGCTGTAGTCAAAGTCTTCTAATTGTAAGTAGTATTCAGCAGAGTCGATCAAAGCCTTAGCAGGAGCCAGTCCAATAAGTTCTGTTCCGATGATGCGAACACCATAGCGTTGCGCTTCGAAACGAACGGTTTCAACGACACGATACAATGGGAATTGTTCCAAGTTGACCATGTTGATGGAGACTTGGGCGATGTTGCGATCTTCTAGCATGACGCCGATCGCTTTACAGTACTTGTATCCACCGCTTGATCCACGAATGATTTTAGAAATCTTATTAGCAATCTCTAGGTCGTCTGTGTCAAGGTTGATATTGAAAGCAACGAGTGGCATACGGACACCGACAGCTGTAACCCCTGCAGTTGGGTGAATCTTGCGTTCACCGTAGTCTGGCTTCCAGTCTTCTTCCAACAATTTTTCTGGCATTCCTTCAAATTGTCCTTTACGCACTTTGGCCAAGTTCTTCCGTTCTGGGCGAGTTGCAGCATCTTCATAAAGGAAGATTGGAATACCTAATTCACGATTGATGCGTTCGGCTACTTTATTAGCGATCTCAACGCATTCAGCTGTAGTGATATCTTTAACCGGAACGAATGGACAAACGTCTGTTGCTCCCATACGAGGGTGTTCGCCTTCGTGCTTGGTCATATCAATGTTTTCAGAAGCGTATTTCACCAATTGGAAAGCCACTTCTTGAATGCTTTCTTCATCCCCAACGAGTGTAAAGACGCTACGGTTGTGACTGGCATCAGACGAGTAGTCTAGTAAAGTGACACCTGGAATACTTTTTGCTGTAGCTGCTAATCCGTCGATCACAGCCTGATTGCGTCCTTCAGAGAAGTTTGGAATACACTCAACAATTTTTGCCATATGATTACCTCTTTTTATAGTTATAGGAGAAGGTGGGGAGGAGTCTTTGCATTTTCCTCCCCTTTCTCAGTTTTTATTTTTGATGTTAAAACAATTTTTGAACGGCTTCTTTGACCAAATCTTCATCTGCTAGATACGGAATGGTGATATGGTCTGTTCCTGCATGGAGACGGTTGTACTCGATCGCTGTTTCAATGGCATGGTTATTCCGTGCCCAGTTCCGACGAGCAACCCCACCCATAGTGTCCCAGGCAATGGCAGACTTGATGATTTCATCGATCCGGTGGCTACCGTCTAGGACGAGACCAAATCCACCGTTGATAGCTTTACCGATACCAGTACCACCACCGTTGTGGAGAGCGACGAGACTCATACCGCGAGCAGCGTTACCAGCGTAACATTGAACCGCCATGTCACAAGTGACGTTCGAACCATCTTTGATGTTTGATGTTTCACGGAATGGAGCATCTGTACCAGATACGTCGTGGTGGTCACGTCCGATCATGACCGGTCCGATCTTGCCTTGGCGAATGAGTTCATTGAATTTCAAAGCAATGTTGACACGGCCCATACAATCTTGATAGAGGATACGTGCTTGTGTACCAACCACCAGTTGGTTCTTTTCCGCATCGCGAATCCAGTTGTAGTTGTCGCGGTCTTGGTAGCGACGAGTTGGATCGATCGCTTCCATGGCTGCATGGTCAGTTGCAATCAAGTCTTCGTGTTTACCGCTGAGGCAGACCCAACGGAATGGACCATAACCATAGTCAAAGAGCATAGGTCCCATGATATCTTCTACATAAGATGGCCAAATGAAGCCGTCTTTGTCATCCAAGCCATTCTTAGAAATTTCCTTGATGCCTGAGTCGTAAACAGATTTCATGAAGGCATTACCGTAGTCGAAGAAGTAAGTACCTTTAGCTGTCAAGGCTTTGATCACTGCAAAGTGACGAGCCAAGGTTTCATCAACCAAACGGCGGAAGGTTTCTTTGTCTTCTGCCAGCAAACGTGTCCGTTCTTCAAAACTAATGCCAACTGGGCAATAGCCACCATCATAAACGTTGTGGCAAGAGGTTTGGTCAGACAAGAGATGAACATAGACTTGGTGTTCGTTGACATATTCGAGCAAGTCTACGATATTACCATGGTAGGCAATCGAAGTGGATTCACCAGCTTCCAGTGCTGCTTGAGCTAATTTCACAGCTTCTTCGGCACTGTCTGTCACTTGGCTAATCCAGCCTTGAGAGTGACGAGTTTCGATCCGAGAGCGGTCCACTTCAGCGACGATGGCCACCGCTTTTGCGATTTCAGCTGCTTTCCCTTGAGCTCCGCTCATTCCACCGAGACCAGATGAAATAAAGAGTTTACCGGTCAAGTCGCCATCATCAGGCACACCGAGTTTGAGACGACCAGCATTGAGAAGGGTGTTGAAAGTACCGTGAACGATCCCTTGTGGACCGATGTACATCCAGCCACCAGCCGTCATCTGACCGTAGTTGGTCACTCCCATTTCTTCAGCAATTTCCCAGTCGCGCATGTTGTCATACTCACCGATCAAGAGACCGTTAGTAATGACGACACGAGGA
Organism: Streptococcus sp. 2A/TPW/M5; assembly: GCA_036663675.1. Classification (GTDB taxonomy): domain Bacteria; phylum Bacillota; class Bacilli; order Lactobacillales; family Streptococcaceae; genus Streptococcus. The sequence goes on from JAYXUK010000001.1 coordinate 1,003,598, forward strand.
GCTTCTGGTTTCGATTTGAAGAGGCCCAGAGGGTGACCAGATTCAACCACCAAGGTTTGGTCTTCTGTCATGACTTCCAAGTATTTCTTGATCAAGTTGTATTGCATCCAGTTGGCACAGACAGATCCTGTTTCCCCATAAGTGACCAATTCATATGGATAAAGAGCAATTTCAAAGCTCAAGTTGTTGTCGATCATGACCTGCATAGCCTTAGCAGCTGTGCATTTTCCTTTGTACTCATCGATTGGTTTTCCATAGATGCGATCTTTTGGACGGAAGCGATAGCCATAGATCCGACCGCGCGTTTTTAGTTCTTCCAGAAATTCTGGGATCAACTCTTGGTGGAATTTTTAGGAATGTAACGCAAAGCATTTTTAAGGGCAATTTCAGTCTGAGCTTGCGTTAAGCGGAAGCCTCTATCAGGTGCACGACGGATGCCTTCTTGAAAAGTCGCCTTTTCAGGTAGGACATCAAAGTCAAGTTTGACAGACATAGCAGCTGCAATTTCTTTCTCGTCTATAAATGACATAGCAGAACCCTCCTTATAGTTGGACTGTGAATTTATATTTTCTTTATTGTATCGAAGAAACGTCAATAAAGAGTCAAAAAAATATAATTTTTAATAAAGCAAAAAAAATGGGGAAAACTTTTTGACTTTTTTTGACGCTTTTCCTGTAGAATTGTAAAATGAATAACAATGGAAATAGAAAGGAATGTTTCATATGTCTGCTGATATCCTATTAACCCACTTTAACCAATTGTTTTGTCCGAATGATCTAGGCCATCCTCTCTATGGAAAAGAGATGGCAGAAGCGCAAATCCTTTCCGATGCTTATATCGCTATTAAGGATGGAAAAATTCTTGCAGTTGGGACAGGTCAACCAGATCCAGAACTGATTGATGACCATACGGAAGTGAAATCCTGTGAAGGAAAAGTTGCGACTCCTGGCCTGATTGACTGCCATACCCACTTGGTCTATGGAGGCAGTCGGGAACATGAATTTGCGAAAAATTAGCGGGTGTTTCTTACTTAGACATCCTCGCCCAAGGCGGTGGAATTCTGAGCACGGTTCGGGCGACACGGGAAGCTTCTTTGACAATCTCTATGACAAGTCCAAACGACTGTTGGATTACATGTTGCGTCATGGGGTGACTACTGTTGAAGCCAAGAGTGGTTATGGTTTGGATTGGGAAACGGAAAACGCCAGTTGGATGTAGTAGCTGCCTTGAACCGGGATCATCAAATAGACTTGGTATCAACATTTATGGCAGCCCATGCGATTCCCACAGAGTACAAGGGCCATTCTCAAGAGTATTTAGACCTTATTATTGAGCAAATGCTTCCAAAAGTGAAGGAAGAAAAACTAGCTGAGTTCTGTGATATCTTCTGTGAAAAAGGTGTCTTTACAGCAGATGAATCTCGCTATCTTCTTTCTAAAGCTAAGGAGATGGGCTTCAAACTGCGGATTCATGCCGATGAAATCGAGTCCATCGGTGGTGTTGATGTGGCGGCTGAATTGGAATCTACCAGCGCAGAACACTTGATGGTGATTACGGATGAAGGCATTCAAAAACTAGCTGCAGCAAAAGTGATTGGCAATCTATTACCAGCCACAACCTTTAGCCTCATGGAAGATACCTATGCACCGGCTCGTAAGATGTTGGACGCTGGGATGGCCATTACCCTAACAACGGACAGCAACCCAGGGTCTTGTCCAACAGCCAATCTCCAGTTTGCCATGCATCTAGGTTGCTTCATGATGCGCCTAACTCCAGTAGAAATTCTCAATGCAGTGACCATCAATGCGGCCTATTCAGTTGATCGTGCCAAAATCATTGGATCTTTGGATACTGGAAAACAGGCCGATATCACGATTTACGATGCACCAAATCTAGATTATCTCTTCTATTTCTTTGCGACCAACCTAGTGACAGATGTCTACAAGAAAGGTCAAAAAGTCATTTAACTGACTCCATTTCATTTGGGACTTTGCTGGTTTGCAAAAATCAGCAAAGTCTTTTTAAAACCTATCCCTGTAGGGAATGGAACCACTTTAGTAGGAAATTAAAATTTGACGTTCAAAGAATATTTTTCTTACTTTCTGATGTACAAAAGGGAAATTCTTGATAGAATAGAAGTAATATTGAATATTTTCTTCAATATCATCTGTTTGATTGAAAACAGATTGTTTAAACTATTGATCAAACGAACAGGTTATTCAACAGACCTGTCTAGAAATTGTGAGGAGACAAGATGACTGTCGATTATAACAGCAAAGCTTACTTGGATAAAGTAGACGCTTGGTGGCGTGCAGCCAACTACATTTCAGCTGCTCAAATGTACTTGAAAGATAACCCATTGTTGAAGCGCGAAGTCGTTGAAAATGACTTGAAGGCTCACCCAATCGGACACTGGGGAACTGTACCAGGGCAAAACTTTATCTATGCTCACTTGAACCGTACCATCAACAAATACGACTTGGATATGTTCTACATTGAAGGACCAGGTCACGGTGGACAAGTAATGGTATCGAACTCATACTTAGATGGTTCTTATACTGAATTGAATCCAAACATCCCACAAAATGAAGAAGGCTTCAAACACTTGTGTAAGATCTTCTCATTCCCAGGAGGAATCGCTTCTCACGCGGCGCCTGAAACACCGGGATCTATCCACGAAGGTGGAGAACTTGGTTATGCCCTTTCTCACGCTGCAGGTGCTGTATTGGATAATCCAGATGTGATTGCTGCCACAGTTATCGGTGACGGTGAAGGAGAAACAGGTCCATTGATGGCTGGTTGGTTGTCAAATACCTTCTTGAACCCAGTCAACGATGGGGCGATCCTTCCAATCTTCTACCTCAATGGTGGAAAGATCCACAACCCAACGATCTTCGAACGCAAAACAGACGAAGAATTGGCCCTCTTCTTTGAAGGTCTTGGATGGAAACCAATCTTTGCAGACGTAACCGCTATTTCTGACGACCACGAAGCAGCTCATGCTTTGTTTGCAGAAAAATTAGACGAAGCAATTGAAGAAATCAAGAAAGTCCAAGCAGAAGCTCGTAAAGGTTCTGCTGAAGAAGCAACTCAACCAGTTTACCCTGTCTTGATTGCTCGTATTCCTAAAGGTTGGACTGGTCCAAAAGCATGGGAAGGAACACCTATCGAGGGTGGATTCCGTGCGCACCAAGTTCCAATCCCAGTAGATGCTCACCACATGGAGCATGTCGATGCCCTTCTTTCATGGTTGGAATCTTACCGTCCAGCTGAATTGTTTGACGAAACTGGTAAACTAGTTCCGGAAATTGCTGAAATTGCACCAAAAGGTGACCGTCGCATGGCTATGAACCCAATCACAAATGCTGGTGTGATCAAACCAATGAACACAGCTGATTGGAAGAAACATGCCCTTCAATTTAACACACCAGGTGAAATCATGGCTCAAGACATGATCGAATTTGGTAAGTATGCGGCAGACTTGGTAGATGCGAACCCAGATAACTTCCGTATCTTCGGTCCAGACGAAACCAAATCAAACCGTCTTCAAGAAGTCTTCACTCGTACAAGCCGTCAATGGTTAGGACGTATGAAACCAGACTACGATGAAGCCTTGAGCCCTGCTGGTCGTGTCATTGACTCTCAATTGTCAGAGCACCAAGCAGAAGGAATGCTTGAGGGATATGTCTTGACAGGTCGTCATGGATTCTTCGCTTCTTACGAATCCTTCCTTCGTGTTGTGGATTCTATGATCACTCAACACTTCAAATGGTTGCGTAAGTCTAAGACACATACAACATGGCGTAAAAACTACCCAGCCTTGAACTTGATTGCAACTTCAACTGTCTTCCAACAAGACCACAATGGTTACACTCACCAAGATCCAGGTATCTTGACTCACTTGGCTGAGAAAACTCCTGAATACATCCGTGAGTACTTGCCAGCAGATACCAATAGCTTGCTTGCAGTGATGGATGAAGCCTTCAAGGGAGAAGATGTGATCAACTTGATCGTTTCTTCTAAACACCCACGTCCTCAATTCTACTCAGCAGCTGAAGCAGAAGAATTGGTTCGTGAAGGATACAAGGTGATCGATTGGGCATCAACTGTTTCAGCCGATGAAGAGCCAGATCTTGTTATTGCCGCTGCAGGTACAGAGCCAAACTTAGAAGCTCTTGCTGCTATTACAATCTTGCACAAAGCCTTCCCAGAATTGAAGATCCGCTTTGTCAACGTTATCGACATCTTGAAATTGCGTCACCCATCCGTTGATGCGCGTGGACTTTCAGATGAAGAATTTGACAAAGTCTTCACAACTGATAAACCAGTCATCTTTGCCTTCCATGGTTACGAAGGCATGATCCGTGATATCTTCTTCAACCGTCACAACCATAACCTTCGTGTACATGGTTACCGTGAAAACGGAGATATCACCACACCATTTGATATGCGTGTGATGTCTGAGTTGGATCGCTTCCACTTGGCACAAGATGCAGCTAATGCAGCTCTTGGAGATGCAGCAAGCGCATTTGCAGCGAAGATGGATGAAACAATCGCCTTCCATCATGACTACATCCATGAAAACGGAGACGACATTCCAGAAGTTCAAAACTGGAAATGGGAAAATGTGAATAAATAAGAAAAGAGAGTGGGACAGAAATCGGTAATTCGTTAGAATTCGATTTCGTCGTCCCACCTCCGCACAGTTGAGTAGGGCTGTAAAAGCTGATGAAATCAGCGTAGTAGAGCCCACTCAACTACTGCGTCTTGCTCGACAATCCAAAAATAATTGAGAGGCTAGGACTTTTGTCCCAGCCTCTTTTGTGATGAACAGCAAGTAACAAAAGGAAAAAGAATGAAAAAGATGTTTGGAACACACATATTTTCTAAAAATGAAAGAGTTTTCAGAGAAACATTGAAGTAAAACCGAAAAAATAGTAAAATGGAAGAGCTGATTGCAGCAAATCAACTGTTCTGCGTTCTCCTTTTGGAGAAGTGTTCTACATTAGAAAATGGAGTATTCTATGAAGAAAAAATTATCTTGAAAAGCAGTATCCTAGCGGTCGCTGCGGGTCTTAGTGTTTTTGCGATCAATAGCGTTTTTGCAGACGAATTGCCCGTACAGTTTATGGGCGTCAATGACTTCCACGGTGCCTTGGAACAAACGGGGACAGCTCGTTTAGAAGGCGAAACTGTGAAAAATGCAGGAACAGCCCCACTTTTGGCAACCTATTTGAACGATTCGCAAAAAGACTTTGAAACAGAGAATGCAGGAACGCCTAATGCCAGCATCCGTGTGCAAGCGGGAGATATGGTCGGCGCTAGTCCAGCCAACTCTGCCCTCCTTCAAGATGAACCAACTGTAAAAGTCTTCAATGAAATGAACTTTGAATATGGAACTCTTGGTAATCACGAGTTTGACGAAGGACTTGGTGAATTCAACCGGATCATGAAGGGAGAAGCCCCAACACCTGGTCAATTCAACAAGATCGTCGATGAGTATCCTCATGAAGCTTCTAAACAGGAAGTCGTGATTGCCAACTTGGTCGACAAGGATACCAACAAAATCCCATTTGACTGGAAACCTTATACCATCAAAGAAATCCCAGTCAATGACAAGACTGTTAAGGTCGGATTTATCGGGGTTGTTACGACAGAATTCCCAAATCTTGTCTTGCGTAAAAATCATGAACAATACCGGGTTTTGGATGAAGCAGAATCGATTGCCAAATATGCGCGTGAATTAAATGACCAAGGGGTTCATGCTATCGCTGTCTTGGCCCACGTTGCTGCTACCAGCAAAAACGGTGTAGCAGAAGGTCCGGCTGCAGACATGATCAAAAAATTAAATCAAATCTATCCTGAAAACTCAGTGGATATCGTATTTGCAGGTCATAACCACCAATATACAAATGGAATGGTCGGAAATACCTTGATCGTTCAAGGTACGTCTCAAGGAAAGCCTACTCTGATGTCCGTGGAGTCCTAGATACGGATACAGCTGACTTTGTCAAAGCTCCAACTGCTAAGATTATTGCGGTAGATCCATCGAAAGGCAAAGCAAAAGATGCCAAGGTTCAAGCGATCATCGATGATGCCAATGCGACGGTTAAAAAGTAACAGAAGCAAAAATCGGTACAGCAGAAAAAGCTGAAAATATTACCCGTGAATTGAATGCGCAAAAGAAAGTGCTGTTGGAGATTTGGTCACAGCAGCGCAACTAGATATTGCCAAAAATCAGGTTATCCAGATGTTGACTTTGCCTTCACCAATAATGGAGGAATCCGTGCAGACCTCGTGGTGAAACCAGACGGAACAGTCACTTGGGGTGCAGCTCAAGCAGTACAACCATTTGGAAATATCCTTCAAGTAGTAGAAATCACTGGGGACCAAATCTACAAAGCTTTGGACCAACAATATGATGAGAAAGAGCTTTACTTCTTGCAAATGGCAGGGATCAAGTACACCTATACAAAACCAGCTGATGCAACAGAAGAAAATCCATATAAGGTCGTGAAAGCTTACAAGGCAGACGGAACCGAAATTGATCGCAACAAGACCTACAAGGCGATTATCAACGACTTCTTGTATGGAGGCGGAGATGGCTTCTCAGTCTTCCGTGATACAAAATTGATCGGTGCCATTAATCCAGATACTGAAGTCTTTATCCAATACATCGAAGATGTGAATAAGGCAGGGAAGAAGTTGTCTGCTTCAATCTTGGGCAACAAGACATTTGTGGAAAAAGTGGAAGAAGAAACACCAACTCCAGAACCACAAACAACCCTCAACCACAACCACAACCGGAACCACAGCCAGCGCCAGTTGATCCAATAAGTCCTGTGCATCCAGTTTCTCCTGTAACTCCAGTGTCTCCTGTTGCACCAACTCCTCAACCTGAAAGCCCAGTAACTCCAGCTCAACCAGCTGCAAGCGAAACAAAAGAAGTGGCAACAAACAAACCAGTCGCTGTCACCTATCATACAGGTGGCCAAGCAGAAGCAACAGCTACACCAGCAACTGGTCTTCCAAAAACAGGTCAAGATGAATTGGCTTCAACCGTCCTTAGCCTATTTGGCATGACCTCACTAGCTTTAGCGGATTTGTAGCCAGCAAAAACGTGAAGGTTAAGAGAAAAGAGACTAGCAAAAGGGTCAAAAATTCTCGATAAAAGAATCAGGAGCTCCCAACGGGGAGCTTCTTTTATTTATGGGTGGAATTTTCAGAAGAATCAATCATTTATTATACCTTAGGAATTTTACTATAATTTATTGACTTTGATAGAGAGAAGAGCTAAAATGGAAGCAAGCAACCGCTTACAAATATAATAATGACATAGGAGGTCATGTAGATGAGAAGTGAAAGGCAACAACGGTTTTCTTTCCGTAAATATGCAGTCGGTTTGGTATCGGTACTTGTCGGATGCCTTTTTGTGGTGCGACTGTTTTGGCTGAGGAGCAGGAAGGGCAACTGAATACTCCTGCTATCGTAGCGAAAGAAGAAAGTCAGGCAGTGAATCCAAAAGCTAGTCAGGACAAAGACTCAGCTGCGGCTCTTCCAACGGATAAAGTCAGTATTGAAACTTCTTCACAAGAGCAACCCATACCGGATAAATCTCCTGAAATAGCCCCTTCACAGACTCCAACAAAACCAGTCTCGGATCCTACACCTGAAAAAGAAGCTGTTGAAAAGAAAGAGCAGCAGGATCAATCTATTCCAGAAGCGAATCCAGTAGAAAAAAGAAAGCACGGCAGAAACTGTGGCAGATGAAGCCCCTGTTCAGGCCTTGGTACGCTTGGAGACGAAGAAGCAAGAGAGAGCAACGTCTTCAAGTATTGCAGAGCAGATCCAGAATAATGCTCCAATCAAGGAAACTGTATTAAATGAATTGAAGGAAAAAGGAATTCAGTACAAAAATTGGCAGATTTTGATTTGGTTTTTAATGGATTCGTTTTAGAAACCAAGTACAAGGATGCTTTGAAGATTCGGCAACTCGCACGTGTTGAAAAAGTGGAAATTACCCCATTAACGGCTAGAACGGATGGAGAGCCTAACTCAAATAAGCAGAACACGCTTCTTTCTACAAAGGTGAGTGATGAGAATGAATTGATCAATCTGCAGCCCCTTTGGGACAAAGGAATCAAGGGCCAAGGTAGGGTGGTAGCAGTTTTAGATACAGGCCTTGACGTCCACCATAATTTCTTTAGTTTAACCGATAAAAGCAAAGCCAAATACCAGAATAAAGAGCAGATGGAAGCGGCCATGAAAAAGGCAGGCATTACTTATGGGAAATGGTACAACGATAAGGTGGTCTATGCCTACAATTACTCAGATATGAACGATGAGATTCGAGAAGACGATCCTCGTTCACATGGGACCCACGTGGCAGGGTCGGCTGTTGGGAATGCGACAAAACCGGTTCCAACTGGCGAATATTTAAAAGGTGTTGCACCAGAAGCCCAGCTTATCTTTATGCGTGTTTTCTCTGATAAGAAAGGAATGACGGAACAAGGATTTATCGTAGCCAAAGCAGTTGAAGATGCGGTCAAGCTTGGTGCTGACACCATCAATATGAGTTTTGGTGGAGTTAATGGGTCTGAAGCAGATACCAATCCCCTAACCCGTCAAGCCTTTGAATTCGCTCGTAAATCCGGTGTTGTTATCAATGCTGCAGCAGGGAATTACGCCGTCAGTGGATACTGGCAGGCTAAGCCAAAAGCAGATGCACCAGATACTGGAACAATGGATGAACCAGCTGTTGAAAAGGGAGTTCTAGCGATTGGTGCTTTCAATAATAGCATTACACATGAAACAAAAATTAGTTTAGAAGTTCCAGCTCTAAAAAATAAGGAAGAATTCCAGAATGGTCTAATTGACCTTCCTGTCTATCGCTTGATCTTTCCAGTAGAAGGACCACAGTCTTATGTTTATGTACCGAAGGGGAGAAGATACTTATCGAAATGCTGCTGTAAAAGGTCAAATTGCACTGGTTGAAAGTGGTGGCGATGTATCAGATGAAAATAAGGTCAATGCCCTCAGACAAGCTGGAGCAAAAGGGGTCCTCGTTTATCAAAATGAAGAACAAGGAGATACCCTTCAAAATCTTTCCATGGGGTATTGGGGATCCTTCTATCCAGTCAGTGTGCTTGGTCATTCTATCGGGAAAGAGCTAGCCACACATGCTGGGGAATATACGATCACTTTCCATCAAGAAGTTAAGAAAGTACCCTATAGTGAAGCGAATAAGATGCTCTACTTTACAGGCTGGGGATTAACCGCTGAAGGAATGTTGAAGCCTGACGTTACCTTGCCAGGTGGAAATGTGTACTCTGCTATCCCAGATGGTTCGTACGACTTGGATGCAGGTACGAGTATGGCGACACCTCATGCGGCAGGGGCTACAGCCTTGATTAAGCAATCCTTAGAACAACGTTTCCCAACTTATAGTCCAGAGCAAATCCATACGCTCTTGCGCCAATTAGTCATGAGCACAGCCAAACCTCATTTTGATCAGGAAAGCAAGAGCTACTCATCTGTCCGTCAACAAGGATCTGGTCTCATGGATGCTGCAGCGGCAGCCTTTGGCGAAGTCTTTGTAACAGGTGGAAAAGGAACAAATAGCAGTCTGACTCTTGGCAATGTCAAGGATTCCTTCACGTTTGATGTCACTGTGCATAATCTTAGTTCAGAAGCAAAAGAATTTACTTACCATACGGTCGTCAATACCGATCAAGTGGAAAATGGACGTATTACCTTGAAGATGCGCCAACTACTGGATCAAGAAGGCGAAAAACCATTCATGTTCCAGCTAAGGGAAGTGTGACGGTTCCAATTTCTGTAGATACCAGTACCTTTACAAGTGAACTCACCAATCAAATGAAGAATGGGTACTTTTTAGAAGGATTTGTCTTCTTTAAAGATGCCAAAACCAAGAAAGATCTCGTAAGTCTTCCATATATTGGCTTCAAAGGGCAGTATCAGGATTTACCGGGTATCGAAAAGCCTATCTATGCCTTCACTGGGGATGAAAAGCCATTCTACTATTACGCAAACGAAAAGCAGAGAAACCTGAAAAAGATTCAGGAGATCACTTTACAGCCTTGGTCAGCACTATTTGGCGCGGGGGCAAAGAAGTGCAGGTTGTCCTGGGAGAAAAAGATGGGCATTACGATGGAAATCAGCTCGTCTTCTCGCCAAATGATGATGGATCCTATGATAGTGTCAAACTCAATGCAGTGGTCTTAAGAAATGTGGACAATATTCACCTGACAGTTTATCGTGCGGATGACATCAAGAGAGAACATCCAATTTTTGAAAAAGGCAATGAGAGCCAGAAAAAATCAGATTATGGCTGGCGGATCAACGATCGTAGTAAGATTCTTTATGCGACACAGTGGGCAGGCAAGGACAATAACAATCAGCTTGTTCCAGATGGGGACTATCAATATGTAGTCACTTATCGTCCAAGCACACCTGGTGCCAAACCTCAAGAGATTGTCTTAAAGGTCAAGGTCGATAAGCAAGTTCCACAATTGGCTAACACCAAGGATCTGTATGATCCAACAACGCGCCTCTTTAAGCCAGGTGAGATTGTTGAAACGGGTAGTGGGCTAGCTGGTAAATACCTCTCCTACCAAAAAGATGGTCAGGAAGTAGAAATCACTCCAAACGAAGATGGAACCTATCTCATCCCTGAAGGAGTCGATCTAAAAACAGTGCGTTTCTATATTTGGGATCAGGTCAATAATACCAATACCTTGACTTTGGATGGAAAGACTGTCTCGGAAGAAAGTACGACTGAAAAAGCCGGAACAGAGGATGCAAGTCCAACACATGAAACTAGTGAAGCTACAGTCGGCCGTTTAGAAGTACAAATTGTCAATGAAAAAGGAGAGGCGACCAATCAATATCCAGAAATGATGCGTTACCAAGTGTTTGACAGCAAAGGAAATCGGATTGATAAGGAATTTAATATTTATTATGAAGATCCACTACCAACTCTTCCATTTGGAACCTATACTGTAAAAGTCGTCGGTCAAGACCAAAATTACTCTTGGGCTTCTCCAACAACGGTAACAGTTGAATTGAACAAAGAGCATCCAGAAGGTGTGGTCAAATTTGTCTACCACTATATCGACAAAAATCGCTTTGATCTCGTCTTTGATAAAGAACTTCCAAACGGCACCCGCGTCTTTGCCATCGATAAAAAGACCGGTCAGAAAGTGGAGTTGGATCAAACTCTTTATGAACCGAAGACCTTTGAAAAGATTCTGGATAATGGAGACTATCAGATCCATATTGATCTACCAAAAGGTTATCGTGCAGTGGAAAACGACTTCTTCTATACAGTTGGTGAGCGTATCAATCGTTACTTGACCAGTTTTGTCGAAGTTTCAGACGACCAGGTAGAAGATCCAATTATCCCATCTCCTCCTATTCCATCTCCTCAACCGTCAACGACGACGCAAGAAGGTGAAAAAGGAAAACAACCGGTTGTAACCGATACGCATCCAATAGTCGCGAAACAGACAGATATCCGTCCAATGTTCCAGAAAGATCTTGAAAGAGTATCAGAAAAGGATCCGTTGACTAAAGAGGTTACAAGTCAATCATCACCTTCTCTTCCAAATACAGGACAAGAAAATGAACAAACAGGGATGGTAGGTTTGATGGTTCTTCTTCTCACTTTTGGTGCTATCCGCTTGAAGAAAAATCGTCCAGATCAAGGATAATCTTCTATTGGTTTAGTTGCAAGAATAAAATAAGGGTTAAGGTAGTGTGAAGCTACCTTAACCTAGTGTGTAAAAAGGAGTTTTTATGGAATTTCATCGACAACAGCGTTTTTCCATTCGTAAATACGCAATTGGAGTCGCTTCTGTTTTGATTGGTACCTTTCTAATGGGTTCAGCCGTTTCAGCTGATACGATCGTACCAACACCCTCTGTCGTAGAGCCTTCTGTAGTGGTGCCAGAAACCGCAGCAACAGATGAGAAAACAGCAGAACCGATTCCGGCTACCAAGGACAGTATGCCCACTTCAGTTATAGAAGATACTGCTTCTAAAAACCTTGCTACAGCTGAGATTGAGAGTAAGGAAAAGACAAATCAGTCTCTACCTTCATCTTCAATCGATACAAGCAGTTCGGCTACAAATCAAGTAGAAGCAGAGAAGGCTTCGCCTTCTGTTGCGGAAGCGCCAAAAGAAAATGGGGTTGCTACTCCAATTACGACTTCTATTGAGCCAGTAAAGGAAAATTTAGAAGAAACAAGCCCAGTTGAGGTGCTGGTTCGCTTGAAAGAAAAGGTTTCTGAGGGCATTGGAGAAGTATCTCCGACTTCAAAAGAAACTCGCATCGAAAAAACCAATCAGGATCATGAACAGTTTTTGAAAGAGCTCGAAAAGCAATCCATTCAATTTAAAAAATTATATGACTTTAATCTGCTTTTTAACGGCTTGGCTCTAGAGACGACTTATGGAGATGCTAAAAGATTCGGGGACTAGCGCGTGTAGACGCTGTAGATTATGCTCCACTTGGTCGGACCAGAGTGGCGGAAACACAGCCTACACCTACATCACCGACTTCAACTACGACCAAGGTCAGTGAAGAAAATAGTCTGATCAATTTACAACCCCTCTGGGATAAGGGAATCAAGGGTCAAGGGCAGGTAGTTGCGATCATTGATTCCGGTGTGGACCCTGCTCATGATGTTTTTCGTCTGACAGATATCAGTAAGGCCAAGTACAAGAGTGAAGCGGAAATTGAAGAGGCTAAGAAAAAGCGGGGATCACTTACGGCAAATGGTACAACAATAAAATTGTCTACATTCATAACTACAGTGATATGGACGACAATGTCAAAGAAGACGATCCAATTTCACACGGGGCTCACGTAGCAGGAACTGCTGTGGGAAACGCTTCTCAACCTTCTCCAAATGGTGAAATTATCCGTGGTGTTGCTCCAGAAGCCCAACTGATGTTTCTACGTGTTTTCTCAGATACCAAGGGAGGTCAAGTTCAAAATTTCATCTACACTAAAGCGGTAGAAGATGCGGTCAAATTAGGGCGGATTCCATCAATATGAGTTTGGGAACAGCTTCAGGCTCTGTTTATGATGTTGGAGAGATCACTCGCCAGGCCTTTGATACAGCAAGAAAGGCGGGAGTAACCATTACAGTCGCTTCTACCAATATGGCGACCAATGGCTTCTGGCACAGCAAGCCACTGGCCACCACACCAGATTACGGAATGACAGGGACGCCTTCCGTCAATCCAAATGTCATCTCAGTCGCGTCTATTAATAGTCTGACCAAGCATGAGTCGACAGAAGCAAGTTTGGCCGTAGATGCATTAAAAGATTCAAAAGACTTCCCAGAGGGCAAGATTCCGATGCATTCCTTTGTAGAACGTGACGCCTTTCGGACAACCATCCCTCAAAGCTATCTCCATGTGGAAAAGGGAGGGATCGACCACTACCAAGCTGATAGTATCAATGGGCACTTAGTCCTTACGGAGCGAGGTGGCGAAGTTTCGGATGTGGATAAGGTCAAAGAGCTGAAAAGAGCTGGTGCTACAGGGGTGATCTTCTACCAGACTAAAGAGCAGGGCAATAATCCTGTAAGCTTTGACTTAGAAGGACTGGGGAACGATTCCCAGTTGGGGTTATTGGCCACGCTGCTGGACTTGTTTTGGCTCAACATGCCAATGATTACCAGCTCCATATTGCCAATAAATTCAAACGTGTGCCTTACGATGCAGCCAATCAACTATCTGACTTCTCCTCTTGGGGGCTATCAGCTGATGGGGATCTCAAACCGGATGTCACCCTTCCAGGAGGAATGATCTACTCATCTGTTAATAATGGGGAGTACTATATGGATAGGGGAACCAGCATGGCCTCTCCTCATGCTGCGGGAGCCACTGTACTGGTGAAACAAGCCTTGAAGGAGCGCTTCCCTCATCTTAGCCCAGAACAACTACAGGTTCTAGTCAAACAAATGACTATGAGTACAGCGATCCCTCATGTAGATGAGGAAACGCATGCCTATTCCTCTGTTCGTCAGCAAGGAGCGGGGTTATGGATGTCACAGCTGCGGCACTAGGTGATCTCTATGTGACGGCAAAAGATGCTAAAAGTAGCCTGACACTTGGCAATGTCACAGATACCTTTGAATTTGATGTGACCATCCACAATCTTTCCAATCAAGATAAGTCTGTTCGATATGAAACCACTCTTCAGACAGATCAAGTTCAAGATGGCAAATTCACCCTCCATCCTCGTCTATTAGAAACTTTAGACGGTAAGGAAACGGTCACTATCCCAGCCAATGGTCAGCGGACCATCCACGTAGCAGTTGATGCAAGCAAGTACAAGGAAGAGCTCAGCAAGCAAATGCCAAATGGTTATTTCTTAGAAGGTTTTGTACTGGTTAAAGATGCCAGCACCCAAAAACATCTGGTCAGCCTCCCTTATGTTGGTTTCCATGGGGATTACCAAAATCTGCGTGGCATTGAAAAGCCTATCTACGAATATACAGGTAGCGACAAGCCGTTTTACTACTACAAGGATAAGACCGATTATCCAGATGAAAAAGTCCCAGAAACTCCAGAGCGTCATCCAGACAATCACTTTACCTCTTTGATTAGTTATGTCTATGAAAATGGAGAGTCCGTAGCCAAAACTCTTGGTCAGGATGGGGATCGCTTTGACGGGGATCAACTCTACTTCTCTCCGAACAACGATTCCAGCTTTGATAGTGTCAAGGTAAAGCCGTCATGCTTCGCAATGTTGAAAATGTACACCTATCAGTCTACAAGAAGGATGACACAGCTCGTGCTAATCCAATTTACGAGGTCGGAAATGAAGTACATCGTAAGACGGACTGGAGTTACCGGATTGGGAATCGCAGTGAAGAGTTTTATGAAATCTCTTGGGAAGGCTTGGACAAAGACGGCAAGCAATTACCAGATGGGGAATACCAATTTGTGATCACTTACCGTCCAACTGCTTCAGGGGCCAAGCAACAAGAGCTTAACTTCAAGGTTAAGATTGACAATACGGCTCCAAGCATCGAGTCTGGAAGTGCTCAGTACGATCCAGCAACACGGATTTTCCGACCAGGTAAGGTACTTGAAACCGGTAGTGGTTTAGCAGGGACTTATCTGTCCTACGTCAAAGATGGGGAAACAGTGGCCTTGGAACCCCAAGAGGATGGTAGCTATCTTCTTCCAGAAGGAGTGGACCCTTCTACTGTTCGTTATACCATCTGGGATAAGGTCTACAATACCACTGAGATGGACATTGAAGGAAAGAAAGTAGAGGCAACGACTCCGACGAATGAAACCAGTTCAGATGAACAACCAAGTGAGACAGAGTCTGAAAAACCGAAGGCTGAAAAGGGTACCCTAGAAGTCGTCTTCACAGATAGCAGTGGCGAAGTCATTTCTTATTATCCATCCGTCGTTCGTTACCAAGTGGTGGACGATCAAGGACGTGTAGTGGAAGGAGAGTTCAATGCTTCCTATAATGGTGGCACCTTCCCAGACTTGCCTTTTGGTACTTATACAGCCAAGATCACCCTATCTGATTACCATTATGATTGGGGAACAGAGCTGGTGAAAAAGGTGACCGTTTCACCTGAGAATCCACATCCAAAAGTAACCTTTGCCTTCCATTATTTAGATGAAAATAAATTGACCATTGGATTTGATCAGCCAGTCCCAGCCGGAACGGTTGTAAAAGTGGTAGGGAATGACGGTATCAGCCGACTTCTCCCACAAAGCATCTATGATCTTCTGCGCTTTGAGACGATGCTGATGAACGGTTCCTATCGTGTCCATGTCGATCTCCCGGCAGGCTATCATGTTGCGGAAAATGATTTCCTTTATGAAGTGAGCAATCGGATCAACTACCATCTTCTTTCTTTGGTCAAAGACGTTATCAAGCCAAACCCAGAGGTACACAGTGGAGCGATTGTAGAACCATGGATTCAACCAGAAAATCCGACACTAGTGATAGATGAAGTGCCAAGTCGTCAATCAGAAATCCCAGTGACCCCAGACCAACTAGTAGTATCCGAAACTCCAGTAACTCCAGCTCAACCAGCTGCAAGCGAAACAAAAGAAGTGGCAACAAACAAACCAGTCGCTGTCACTTATCATACAGGTGGTCAAGCGGAAGTAGTTGCTACACCAGCAACCGGTCTTCCAAAAACAGGTCAAGAAGAATTGGCTTCAACCGTCCTTAGCCTCTTTGGCATGACCTCACTAGCTTTAGCAGGCTTTGTAGCCAGCAAAAAACGCGAAGGCTAAGTTCTTCATCCGTTAACTTACCTAAAAACGTCCGTTCTATAAAGAAACGGACGTTTTTGATCTTAGGCTGTTTTCTCCACCCAGACACTGCGGACAAAGAAGAGGCTGATCAGAGCTAGTGCTAGAAAGGCGACTCCAAGGTAATAATAGGGTTGATCCATTGTGGTAGATCGACCAGAGAGGTTGACAATCCCTCGGTAGAGGGCTCCGGCTGTTAGCGTAGCCACTCCTGAATTCCAAAGATTGAGACTCAGGCGAGAGAGGCCTTTCACCATCAACTGTAGAAGCACTAGTAGGGCGCCACCGATCAAAGGAATCAAGAAGAGGTAGTGCATAAAGGCAGAGGTTTCGCCAAAACTAAAGTGTTCGTAGATGCGACTTCCAACGAAGAAGAAAGCTGAAATCAGAGTATACCAGAGAATCGTTTTTTCAACCGTTGTTTAATAGGATTAGTAACCGATGTAGACAATGTCACTCACCGCCCTTTCTGAAATAGTACCATTTGTTGTTGGTTTGTTAATAACTTGGCCATTGAAGTAAAGGGTAGAAGATCCACCACCATCCAGGTTGTAGGCTGTTTTAACGCCATAAGACTTCATCACTTCTGCTAATTGGTAGAGAGACAGACCTTGGCTTTCTGAAGTTCGTCCGTCTGACACGACGATAATGTAGTGGTTTTCATCGATGATCCCAATGGCAGTCCGTGGATTAGACGCCATGGATTGTCCGACCTCTGAGTTGGTATCGACGGTAATTTCTCCATTTTCAACCAAGGAAGGTCCGAAAGCGAGGAGATTGACGACTCCATCTTTGACCAACTGATCCGCTGAGATCTCATCTTCATAGATAATTTTGAAGGAGCCATCCTTGTAAATGGCTAGGTCACCATTGCTTGCATCTTCCCGAACGGTATCGCGGTAGACCACTCCATTTCGGATGACGTATCCTGTACTGTTAGCCCCGTAATAATCACCATTCACTGCCAGAATGGCACTGTTGTTGGCGGCTGTGACAGAGGTCTTAGCAGTCACGTTGGTTCCGTAAGTGTTTTGTGCAAAGGCTGTTTTGAGGTAGTCAGATGAGCTGACTGTGATATCTGCGATGTAAACCTGGGTATTTTCAACTGTTTTTTCTGTTAAAGTCACCTGGATATTGTCATCTGAATAGCTAGTATCGGTCGTTGTAGCCGATGCAGCTGCTTTTGGCTGCCTTGGTGTCCGTAGTCGTAGCTTTACGGTTTGGATGGCATCGGATAAGACAAAGGTCTTGAGCATAGAGTAGCTAAAACTGCTAGTCAAAAGAAGGCCAAAGCAGGCAGCATAGGTGTAGGATTTTTAAAGAATTTCATGGTGGGGAGCAGTCCTTTCTTTGAAGATCACTTTTTCTGGATCACCCATGAGACCAGAAAGAGGAGGAAGCCAACGACAATCTTACTGATCAGGAGATTAAGCCCAAAAGCAGTATAGAAGAGTCGAATCAAGAGCGTATCGAGAATAAAGAGGCCAAGAGCTAGACCAAAGTAGCCACTTCCGGTTTTAGCGACGCTGTCTTTGTTCTTAAAGACCAGGTGCTTATTGGTCGAGTAGTTAAAGATGGAACTCGTCACACGAGCGATCCCATTGGCTAGGAGAATACGTAGACTAATGGGCACGGCCATCATCACGAAAAGGAAGAAGGCGTAGACCAGATAGTCAACAATAAAACTACTCAGAGAGGAGAGGGCAAACTTGAACATGTCCTTGTAGATCATGAGGCCGTCTCGAATAGGTCGGAAATGGGAGCCTTCGTTGTCATTGATGTAGACCGTCTCGATGGGAACTTCTACAATGGGGAAGGATTTGCTTGCTGCGAGGAGCACATTCATTTCATATTCATAGCGCTGGCCTTCAACCTCAAGCATGAAAGGCAAGAGATTTGTAGTGAAAGCCCGTAAGCCCGTTTGGGTATCGCTGACCGCCACCCCTGTTTGTTGTTTGAAGAGAAAGCGGGTCAATTTATTTCCGAAGGCGGAACGCAAAGGAACTTTTCCAGAGAAGGCGCGTGCTCCTAGAATAAGTGTTCCAGGATGCTCTTGAGATTGGTTAACAACCCTGAAAATATCCCAAATTTTGTGCTGACCGTCTGCATCAGCTGTAACAATGCTTCCATAGGTGCCTCTTTCTAGGATGTAGTCATAAGCAGTCTTGAGAGCTTGCCCTTTTCCTTGGTTGTGCTCATGGGTCAGAACTGTCGCAAGACCCTCTAATTTGTCAAAAATCACTTTCTTGTCAGCGTCACTCCCATCGTCGACCACGATGATGTGGAGATCGCTCTTAGCGTGGACCAAGCGAACCAGTTTGACAAGATTCAGATCCGGTTGATAGGCGGGGATGATAAGATAATTCATAATCGTTCCTCGTTTCTTGAGATTTGTTGTAGCTAGTATAAAGACTCAAGCTTAAAGCTAACTGATATCAGTTTTCTTTAAGGAAAGAGGAGAAAGAAGGGAGGGTTTCTTCTATAAAAATATCATTTTTTAGGACATTTCTTTCTTTTTTCTCGAAGGGGACGTCCAGAAATCATTTTTAAATCCTAAAGATAATTCTTGCCTTTGTTCGAAAAGTCTGGTATAATAGTTTCTTGTGAGTAAACCTCACTTACCCCTTGCAAAGACAGGGGTCATTAGTCCAAAAGGAGGAACATTATCAATGGCTAAATACGAAATTCTTTATATTATTCGTCCAAACATTGAAGAAGAAGCTAAAAACGCTTTGGTAGCACGTTTCGATTCTATCTTGACTGACAACGGTGCAACTGTTGTTGAATCAAAAGATTGGGAAAAACGTCGTCTTGCATACGAAATCCAAGATTTCCGTGAAGGACTTTACCACATCGTAAACGTTGAAGCGAACGACGCTGTAGCTCTTAACGAGTTCGACCGTCTTTCAAAAATCAACGGTGACATTCTTCGTCACATGATCGTAAAAGTTGACGCGTAAGAAATCATCAGAGGTGACTTATGATTAACAATGTTGTACTTGTCGGTCGTATGACCCGTGATGCTGAACTTCGCTACACTCCAAGCAATCAAGCAGTTGCTACTTTCAGCCTAGCTGTCAACCGCAACTTCAAGAGTCAAAATGGAGAGCGCGAAGCCGATTTCATCAACTGTGTGATCTGGCGTCAGCAAGCAGAAAACTTAGCCAACTGGGCTAAGAAAGGTGCTTTGATTGGGATTACCGGTCGCATTCAAACACGTAATTACGAAAACCAGCAAGGTCAACGTGTTTATGTCACTGAAGTCGTAGCAGACAGCTTCCAACTATTGGAAAGCCGTGCAGCACGCGAAGGGCATGCAGGTGGTGGCTATTCATCAGGCAACGGTGGTTTTGCTGGAAATGCAACCCCAAGCTTTGGTGGATCTGAACCAAGCAATGCAGCGCCAAACTTTGGTCGTGAAGAAAATCCATTTGGAGCCAATCCAATGGATATCTCAGACGACGATCTTCCATTCTAAGAATGGGTTTAACGAATTAAAACTATAAAGGAGAATTAAACATGGCTCAACAACGTCGTGGCGGATTCAAACGCCGTAAAAAAGTTGATTACATCGCAGCAAACAAAATCGAATATGTCGATTACAAAGATACTGAGCTTCTTAGCCGTTTCGTTTCAGAACGTGGGAAAATCCTTCCTCGTCGTGTAACTGGAACTTCAGCGAAGAACCAACGTAAAGTAACAACAGCTATCAAACGCGCTCGCGTAATGGCTTTGATGCCTTTCGTAAACGAAGATTAAAAAGAGGTCCAGTGGACCTCTTTTTCACGAGCTTGAAAATAAAAGCGAGTAAGACCCCAACGGGTCTTTTTTTCATGAGCTTGAAGACAAGAGAGCGAATTAAGACCCTAACGGGTCTTTTTTCAGGTCCAGTGGACCTCTTTTTCAGACCCTTTTGGATCTTTTTTGCGAGCATAGAAATGTGATAGTGAGTTAGGTCCGTGTGAAGCTCTTTGATCTTTCTCAAGCTCTAATTATGCTATAATGATGAAGAGAAAGGTATCAAGGAGCGCAACATGAAGGAAGGTGTAATCATCAGGAGGATGATAAAGGCAGATATTGAGCACATCTCTAAAGCCTTTATCCACCAAGGGTGGCCAGGTAGAGAGGATATCTTGACTAGCTATTTTCAGGAACAGGAGAATAGAGAGAGGGACGTATTAGTAGCTGAGTCGGATGGATTTGTGGCAGGTTATATCACTATATTGCCTGTTGCCAAGCACGGCCCTTTCGTGGGAGTCTATCCTGAACTATCTGATTTTAATGTTTTTGAGCCGTTTAGAAATCGAGGAATTGGGAATCAACTTTTAGAAGAGGCGGAAAAGAGAGTCCGGCTACTATCAGAGATTGTTACTTTAGGGGTTGGTTTACACTCGGGTTATGGCCCAGCTCAAAGACTGTATGTCAAACGGGACTATATCCCAGATGGATCTGGAGTTTGGTTTAGGGATCAGCCCTTGGACCCTTACAGTTCTTGTGAAAACAATGATGACTTAGTCCTCTATTTTTCAAAAAGATTGAACAAGAACATGCAGTAAAACAAAAACGGATGAAAACTTCATCCGTTTCTTTTAGCGTCGAGTTGCGGGTGCTGTGCTCGAGCTTTTAATATTAAAGCGTTTCTTGAGGTAGAAGCGAAGGACAAGTGCTAAAGCTCCTAAAACGATGGCAAGGACATCTGGAATAGTTGGGTTGAGAACCTGTGGGAGTAAAGAAGTAAAGGACAAGACAATAACCCAAAGGAACATGACTCCAACAAGAATCGGCATGGATTTCCAAAGAGAAGGACGTTCGCTACGATCTTTGGTACCATCCATATACTGATAGAAGAAGTAGTACATAAGGTACAAGAGCAAAGCCCCTGTCAAACTTCCAAGGATCAAGGTGATCAAACCATAGCCAGTACGATGCGGTGCAACCAAGTTCATAAAGGCGCTAATCACAGCAAAAACACCAAAGATAAAGAGGAAGGAATCCAAAATCATGAGAGAGGGAGCATCGTTTAATTTTGGATGCTCTTTTTCATAGCGTTCTTTCTCGCTGAAAGAGTTCGCCCATACAGTTGGAGCTCCAAAAAGGGTCCGTGCCGGAATTCCTTTTCCTTGGTTTTCATGGATAGCTGGAAGAATTTCTTGGATGAGGCTTTCTGCTTCTTCCTCTGTCTTTCCGTTTTCAAGCAATTGGTGTTTGGCGATCCGGATAAATTCTTGATTTTTCTTACTAAGTTGATGAAGGTCGGTGTGAGACATAGTTACTCCTTTGATGTACAAGTTTGGTTAGAACCATTTTTTATGGATGAGGTAGACGACGAGAGACCCGGTCAGGGCAAAGGCGATGAAAATAATCAGCCAGAAGGCATGAGGTTCGCCATTGAGCGGAAGCTCATTGTCCTTGAAGTTCATCCCGTAGGCCGAAAAGATCATGGTCGGAATGGACATGACAATGGTAACGAGGGCCAGGGTCTTCATGATGTTGTTCTGGTTGTTGGAGATGATCGATGCGAAGGTATCGGTCATGGAGTGCAGGATATTTCCATAAATATCTGCCATCTCGATGGCCTGCTGGGTTTCGATCAAGGTATCTTCCAACAGATCCTCGTCTTCTAGGTATTTCTTGATGTTACTTGTAGCGCTGGTCAATTTCTTGATCACGCGCTCATTGGTTTTCAGAGAGGCCTTAAAGTAGACGATGGTTTTTCCAACTCCATCAACTCAATCAGCTCTTCATTACGCGTTGATTTGTGCAATTGACTTTCAATCTGTTCGCTTTTGCGATCCAAGGTACGAAGCGCAGACAAGTAGAGTTCAGCGTTGCGATAGAGGATCTGAAAGATAAAGCGTGACCTCATAAAGGTATAGAAATTCCGCAAGCGTCGGTTGATAAAGATATCGAGAAGCGGCAATTTCTCCAAGCAAGTCGTGATAATAGCCTCTTCTGTCAGGATAATCCCTAGCGGAATGGTCACGTAGTAGGTCTGATTGTTCCGCTCTTCCTTGATGGGAACGTCTACGATGATCAAGGTATACTCATCTTCGATGGTCATACGGGACATTTCTTCCGCATCGAGTGGTGCCCGTAAGTCTGCAATATCGATATTAAAAGCAGAGGCGATTTCCATCGATTCACTTTGAGAAGGGTTAACAAGGTTGATCCAGCTACCGGGTTCCAGCGTCTCTATTTCTTTAAATTCAGTCGTTGTCGATAAAAGACCTGTTTCATGGTGCCTCCCCTTGTTTTTTACACCTTAACATTATATCAGAAAAAGGACGGTTTTGGATAAAAGAATACTAAAAAATTTGTTATAATGGAGGATAACAAAAGGTGATTAGAGTAAGAACATGCAAGATAAAATTGTCATTCATGGGGCACGCGCCCATAATTTAAAAAATATAGACGTGGAAATTCCACGGGACAAATTGGTCGTGGTGACGGGTTTGTCTGGTTCTGGAAAGTCCAGTCTGGCCTTTGATACTCTCTATGCAGAAGGCCAGCGCCGCTATGTGGAGAGCTTATCGGCCTATGCCCGGCAGTTCTTGGGAAATATGGAAAAACCAGATGTGGACTCCATTGACGGCTTGAGTCCAGCTATTTCCATCGACCAAAAACGACCAGTAAAACCCCCGTTCTACAGTAGGGACGGCAACAGAGATCAATGACTACTTGCGCTTGCTCTATGCACGTGTAGGGACGCCTTATTGTATCAATGGGCATGGAGCGATTACAGCTTCTTCGGTTGAGCAAATTGTCGATCAAGTCTTAGAATTACCAGAGCGCCAACGCCTGCAAATTCTAGCTCCCATTATCCGCAAGAAAAAAGGCCAGCACAAGAATATCATTGAAAAGGTGCAAAAGACGGCTATGTCCGGGTGAGGGTCGATGGTGAGATCTATGATGTGACAGAGGTTCCAGAACTATCTAAAAGCAAGCAGCACACGATTGAAGTGGTGGTGGACCGAATCGTGATCAAAGAGGGCATTCGCTCGCGGCTCTTTGATTCGATTGAAGCAGCCCTTCGGATTGCGGATGGTTATGTGGTGATTGATACCATGGATGGCAAGGAGCTACTCTTTTCTGAGCATTATGCTTGTCCAGTCTGTGGCTTTACCGTTCCTGAATTAGAGCCCCGCCTCTTTTCTTTCAATGCGCCTTTCGGATCTTGTCCAGACTGTGATGGGCTGGGCATTAAGCTAGAGGTGGACTTGGATTTGGTGGTGCCAGATGATCGCTTAACCCTTCGCGAAGGAGCACTCGCTCCTTGGAATCCGATCTCTTCCAACTACTATCCACAGATGTTGGAGCAGGCTATGATCCATTTTGGCGTTGATATGGACCGACCTTTTTCCGATCTTTCTCAAGAAGAAAAGGACTTGGTCCTCTATGGTTCAAACGGGAAGGAATTCCACTTCCACTATGAAAATGAGTTTGGTGGAGTTCGGGATATCGAAATTCCTTTTGAAGGGGTCGTAAACAACATTCACCGTCGTTTCCGTGAGACCAATAGTGATTTCACTCGCAATCAAATGCGCTCTTATATGAACGAATTGACCTGTGCGACCTGCCATGGCTACCGCCTCAATGACCAGGCTCTTTCTGTTCGTGTCGGCGGGGAGAAGGGGATGCATATCGGGAAGTGTCAGATCTATCGATTGCGGACCACTTAAAAGCCGTAGATCAGTTGATCTTAACAGACAATGAAGCTACGATTGCAAGACCGATCCTAAAAGAGATCAAGGATCGCTTGACCTTCTTAAACAATGTGGGGCTCAATTACTTGACCTTGTCACGATCTGCTGGGACCTTATCAGGTGGAGAAAGCCAGCGCATTCGCTTAGCAACCCAGATCGGTTCCAACCTCTCTGGTGTCCTTTACATCTTGGATGAGCCGTCTATCGGCCTCCACCAAAGGGACAATGACCGCCTGATCGCCAGTCTCAAGAAGATGCGCGATTTAGGCAACACCTTGATCGTCGTCGAACATGATGAAGATACCATGAGAGAGGCAGACTACCTGATCGACGTCGGCCCAGGTGCCGGTGTCTTTGGGGAGAGATCGTTGCAGCAGGAACTCCAAAGCAGGTAGCACGCAACAGCAAATCCATCACTGGCCAGTATTTGTCCGGCAAGCGCAAGATTCCGGTTCCGACAGAGCGCCGTTCGGGGAATGGTCGCTATATTGAAATTACGGGGCCAGTGAGAATAACTTACAAGACATCACAGCACGCTTTCCTCTAGGAAAATTCATCGCAGTCACTGGAGTTTCCGGTTCTGGAAAATCGACCTTGATCAATGGCATCTTGAAAAAGCCATTGCTCAAAAGCTCAACCGCAATTCGGAAAAACCAGGGAAATACAAGACGATTCAGGGGATTGAGCATATCGATCGCTTGATCGACATTGATCAAAGCCCGATTGGTCGGACTCCTCGTTCCAATCCAGCGACCTATACAGGTGTCTTCGATGACATTCGCGATCTCTTTGCTCAGACCAATGAAGCCAAAATTCGGGGCTATAAAAAGGCCGCTTTAGTTTCAATGTTAAGGGCGGGCGTTGTGAAGCCTGCTCAGGAGATGGGATCATCAAGATTGAAATGCACTTCTTGCCGGATGTCTTTGTTCCTTGTGAAGTCTGCCATGGACGTCGTTACAATAGTGAGACATTAGAAGTCCACTACAAGGAAAAAATATTGCAGAAGTGCTGGATATGACGGTCAATAAGGCAGTTGAATTCTTCAAACACATTCCAAAAATTGAACGCAAACTCAAGACCATCCAAGATGTGGGCTTAGGCTATGTAACGCTGGGGCAACCAGCGACCACCCTTTCAGGTGGGGAAGCGCAGCGGATGAAGTTGGCTTCTGAATTGCACAAGCGCTCTACAGGAAAATCCTTCTATATCTTGGATGAACCAACGACCGGACTCCATACCGAAGATATTTCTCGCTTGATCAAAGTCTTAGAGCGGTTTGTGGATGATGGCAATACAGTCCTTGTGATTGAGCACAATTTGGATGTCATTAAGACAGCAGACCATATCATCGATTTAGGACCAGAAGGTGGTGTCGGTGGCGGAACCATTATTGCGACCGGAACACCAGAAGAAGTAGCAGCAAATCCTGCTAGCTACACAGGACAATATTTGAAAGGAAAATTACAATGAATCAACGGATCAGCAACTTAAGAAACAAAATGAAAGTCCAAAACCTCAAAGCTGTATTGATTAACAATTTGAAAAACGTTTATTATTTGACTAATTTCTGGGGTTCAAACGGGACTGCTTTGGTGACAGAAGAACGTGTGGTACTCTTCACCGATTCACGCTACACCATCCATGCCCATGCGACTTGTTTCCCTTTGTAGAGATTGTGGAAACCCGCGATGAGTTGACTGCAGCTGCAGAGATCGTTAAGGATCTTGGAATCAAAGAACTTGGTTTTGAGGACGAAGTGACGGTGGCCTACCATGCCCGCATGGCTTCTGTTTTCAGTGGCATCAGCCTTCAATCCCTAGCGAACTTTGTCATGGAATTGCGCTTGATTAAGGATGAAACGGAGATTGCGGCCATTAAAAAGCTTGTAGCATCTCTGACCAAGCCTTCCATGATATTTTAGACTATATCAAGGTAGGGAAAACGACAGAGTTGGAAGCAGCAACTTTCCTCGATTTTAGAATGCGGGAGTTAGGAGCTTCTGGTGTATCTTTCGATATTATTTCAGCAGCTGGTGAACGCTCTGCCATGCCTCACGCGACTCCAAGTGATCGGGTCATTTCAGCAGGAGATGCCTTGACCCTTGATTTTGGTTGCTTGTATAATCACTATGTCAGCGATATGACACGGACTATCTATGCAGGACATGTCAGCGACAAGGAAAGAGAAATTTACGAAACCGTTTTGAAAGCCAATCAAGCCTTGATTGCTGCGGCTAAAGATGGACTTGGCTTCCGTGATTTTGATAAAATCCCTCGGGATGTGATCGAGGCAGCCGGCTATGGTCAATACTTCACGCATGGAATCGGTCATGGAATTGGGCTAGATATCCACGAAGAACCATACTTCAGCCAAACGTCTAAAGAAGCGATTCAAGCAGGGATGGTCTTAACAGATGAGCCAGGTATTTATATCGAAGGCCTCTCTGGTGTGCGGATCGAAGACGACCTCTTGATCACAGAAACTGGCTGTGAAGTCTTGACTCTTGCTCCTAAAGAATTGATTGTCCTATAAAATAGACAGTATTTTCTTAACCCCTGTGTAACAAACAAAGATAAGAAAAGAGGCCTATGAAAAAACGAAGTGTAATAGTTGGAATTCTTCTAGTAGTCCTGCTATTTGTATTTGTTCCTTCTGCCCATGCAGGTGTCGGTAATACAGATAGTGGTGGCAGTAGCTTGATTGATTCAGGTGGCGGTAGCAGTTGGTCCGATAGTGGCAGTAGCTGGTCCGATGGCGGAAGTAGTTGGTCTGGTGGCAGCAGCTGGTCTGGTGGATCCAGTAGCTACAGTTCTAGTTCAGGAACAGACTCTGGTGGTGCGGTAGCAGTTGTCGCCATCATTGGATTGATTGGATTTGTCTACAATATTGCAAAAGAAGCTAATGATAGTGATGAATCATTTTCTTCAAATAGTGGTCCAAAACGGACTACCGAAGAACGGGCTGGTCGACCAATTGAGAACAACTATGAAGCGATTCGTCGCATCCGTAAACTGGATCCAATGTTTGATGAAGACCGCTTCTTGTCGCAAGTCAAGCTGGTTTATCTTCATTTGCAGTCTGCCTGGACAGAAAAAGATTGGAATTCCGTACGGAACTTAGAAAGTACCAGTCTTTATGAGCAACACTTGACGCAGTTGCAAGAGCATATTCGCGCCAAAACAACCAATGTTCTAGAGCGCGTGCGTGTGGAAGATTCGAAGATCAAAGACTTTATCGAAAATCCAGAAGGCAATGACCGCATTGAAGTTATTCTGTCTTCGACGATGAGAGATTACATCCGAAATGATGAAACGGGTCGTGTGATCGAAGGGGATCCAACCAAAGATCTCTTTACCGTTTACCGCATGGTCTTCCTCCGTGAACATGGAGCTCAGACAGAGATCATTAAGAATTCAGAAGTCGTTAGTGATCACTGTCCGAACTGTGGTGCGCCACTGACGATCGATTCAATCGACAAGTGTGAATATTGCCAAGCATCCTTGAAGCACAATCCAAAAGATTGGGTCTTGGATGTCTACGAAGTTGTGGATGAAATTGAATTCTACAGATAGGAGAATGTATGGGATTTATTAAAGCAGCCCTTTCAGCGGGCATTTCAAGTTTTCAAGATAGTAAATTTAAGGAAGCCATTACCCTGCCAGAAGCTGTTCCAGCAACAGCTTTGGCCATTAAGGGACAGCTCTTAACCAAAGATCCAGATGGGCGCTCTCGTCAGAGTAACCAAAATACGGGCCTATTGACAGATGGTTCTGTCGTCATCGTTCCCCAAGGCTATGTTGCTCTCTTGGTCAATAATGGAACTTTTCTAGGAGACCTTCTAGAAGCAGGGAGCCACGAATGGCAAGCCGGTGAAAATGCCTGGTTGTTTGAAAAGGGTGGTGTGAAAGGAACGTGGGATCAGTTCAAGAATCGTTTCTC
The DNA here is from genome assembly GCA_036663675.1 of Streptococcus sp. 2A/TPW/M5. GTDB lineage: Bacteria > Bacillota > Bacilli > Lactobacillales > Streptococcaceae > Streptococcus. The sequence goes on from JAYXUK010000001.1 coordinate 1,031,566, forward strand.
CTTTGGAGCCCAAGTGGTCACCCAACAAGAAATTATTTTTGTGCGGATGCAACCTTTTACAGGAAATAAATTTGGCACTCAAAATCCAGTCGAGTATTTTAGCGACCGTTACCAACAACTTCTTAGTATTCGTTTTTATGGTCTTTATGATGTTAAAGTGGCAGATCCTGTACTCTTTTACATCAGTGCAGTCAGTCGTCAAATCACTGCAGATAAGCCATTTACCTTGGAAGATGTGGCTCAGGGAACCTTGCGCCAAAATCTGGCTCCAAAAATTGCAGTGGCCATTTCAAAATATACATCAGAAAATAAAGCGGATATTTACAATATCAATGCAGACCAAGACGTCTTCAATGAAGTTGCAAAACGCGAAGTCAACAAGACTTGGACAGAATTATATGGTATCGAATTAACCAATGTCCTCATCGAAGATTTGAGCTACGATGCAGACAGTATGGCCAAGGTCAATAAACTGGACAGTGAATTGGCAGCGATGAAGTACAATACCATTGAAATCGAAGAACGTCGTGCTCGCAATGAAGCCTTGGTCGCAGCTGCTAAAAATGAAGGTGGCAATGGCATGAACATGATTATGGGGATGAACTTGGGTCAGGCCCTTGGCAATGACCTTCAAAAACAAGCCTCTCCAGCGCAAGACAAGCCTCATACCTTCTACATCGAAGTAGATGGCAAATATGTCCATGTCACCAAAGATGCTGATGGCAACATTGTGCCTGTGGACCAATAAGGAATAGAGAAGATGGAGTTGGAGATATAGATATTTTAAGGGCTCGTTCCTGCAATCTCTCTCCGCCTTCTAGCCTTCCTAAAAGAGAAAATTGCTGTTTGAGAAAAATCAAATAGTGTGTTACAATAAAGAGTAATCTATTTTTAAAAAGAGGTAATAAAACATGATCGAAGCAAGTAAATTGAAAGCTGGTATGACTTTTGAAACAGCTGACGGAAAATTGATCCGCGTTTTGGAAGCTAGCCACCACAAACCAGGTAAAGGAAACACTATCATGCGTATGAAATTGCGTGATGTCCGTACTGGTTCAACATTTGATACAAGCTACCGTCCAGAAGAAAAATTTGAACAAGCGATTATCGAAACTGTTCCAGCTCAATACTTGTACAAAATGGATGATACAGCCTACTTCATGAACACTGAAACATATGACCAATATGAAATTCCAGTTGTGAACGTAGAACAAGAATTGCTTTACATCCTTGAAAACTCAGAAGTAAAAATTCAATTCTACGGAAGCGAAGTCATCGGTGTAACCGTTCCTACAACTGTTGAATTGACTGTTGCAGAAACTCAACCATCTATCAAAGGCGCTACAGTGACTGGTTCTGGTAAACCTGCTACAATGGAAACTGGTTTGGTCGTAAACGTTCCTGACTTCATCGAAGCTGGACAAAAATTGGTCATTAACACTACTGAAGGAACTTACGTTTCTCGTGCATAAGAGACATCTCAGGGTGTCAAATAGAAAGGAACTTCTATGGCAACTGAACAATTTGGTGACATCGTTATTGCACCACGTGTATTAGAAAAAATTATTGCGATTGCGACAGCAAAAGTAGAGGGTGTCTATTCGCTTGAAAATAAGAGTGTTTCAGATAGTTTATCCAAACGCTCCCTTGGACGTGGCGTCTACCTTCATACAGAAGAAGATGGTCAAGTTTCAGTAGACATCTATCTCTATTTAGAATACGGAGTGGCTGTACCATCTGTCGCTGTAGCCATTCAAAAAGCGGTCAAGTCTGCAGTTTATGATATGGCAGATGTAACCTTGGATGCTGTCAACATTCACGTTGTCGGTATCGCAACGGAAAAATCTCCAAAACCGGACTTGAAAGACTTGTTTAATGAGGACTTCCTCAATGACTGATGAAATTTTATTAGAATCACGTCGAGATTTGCGTGAGCGCGCCTTCCAAGCCTTGATGGCCTTGGAATACGATGGAGACATTGTTGAAGCTTGTCGCTTTGCTTATCTACATGACAAGGACCTAGCAGAAGACAAAGAAGTCGATCTTCCTGCCTTTCTCATGAATCTCGTGACGGGTGTCTATCAGTCAAAAGATCAACTAGACCAACAAATCGGTCAACATTTGAAAACCGGCTGGACTGTTGAGCGCTTGACCTTGGTAGAGAAAAACATCCTTCGTTTGGGAATTTATGAAATGACAGAGTTTGATACACCACAGATCGTCGCAGTCAATGAAGCGGTGGAATTGGCCAAGGCCTTTTCGGATGAAACCTCTTCACGATTTGTCAATGGTGTCCTCAGTCAATTTGTGACAGAAGAATAATGAAAAAGAGCCTACTGGCTCTTTTTTGGTAAAAATATCCCCACAGTTTCTACTGAGGGATATTGCTTTAGACACTTTTTCCAGAGTGGAGACTAACGGGCAAGAAATAACCGGTAGTCGCTACTTTTTTCCTTCTATCTTTTGGAGTAAAAGATCCACCATGAGGATAGCAATGTCTTCGAGGGGTTGTTGGATGGTTGTCAGTTCAGGTGTATAGGTCTCGATGAACTGGGTTCCATCATAACCAATCACTTTCAAATCCTGAGGAATCTGAATATCTAATTCTCTAGCGACTTTCATGATCAAGATCGCCGTCAAATCATCAGAGGCAAAGATAGCATCTGGTTTTTGCTGGGTTAAGATCTGTTTGATTTCCATTTCTTTGCGAATAGGGGAGAAATCACTAGAAACATTGATGATCATGGACTCAGGTAGAACCGATGCAAACCCCGCATGACGCAAGCCTGTTGGGGAGTTGGAGTTGTCATTACCAGTGATCATGATGATCTTTTAGCACCACTTTTGACCAGGGTTTCTGCTGCTAAGACTCCACCAGCATAGTTATCAGAAGAGACAACTGGAATTTCTGGGGAGAGGTTGCGGTCAAAAGCAATGATAGGAGCAGTTACCCGGTTGTAATCTTCAATGCCTAAATTATGACTTCCTGAAATGATGCCATCTACCTGGTTGGCCTCCAACATTTCAATGTATTCACGCTCTTTTTCGGAGTCGTGCTCACTATTGCAGATGATGGTTTTATAGCCGTGTTTGAAGAGTTGGTGTTCTAGTTTGTCGATTAATTCAGCATAGAAAACATTGCTGATGTTGGGAAAGATCAAGCCGACTAACTTGGCTGATTTTCCTTGGAGGCTACGAGCAACATTGTTAGGTTTATAGCCCAATTCTCGCATGGCTTCTTGGACTTTTTGGATCGTTTTTTCAGATAGGTATCCTTTTTATTGATAACCCGTGAGACAGTAGTAGGGCTGACACCGGCGAGTTTGGCGACATCAGTTAGCTTTGCGACCATAATCAAGTTCGTAGTAAGTTCCAGTAGGGGTTCCAGACTTGATCAAGATTCCATTTTGATCTGCATGTGGGTAGACCCGACCAGAAAATACTTTTTCTCCTTTATTGATAAAGATTTCAAATATCGAATTGTCAATGAAAATATTAGCGGTTGTCGCTTGGTTAGCGATTGTGCAGCTACGGCTCGTACCGAATTCTTGCGCATATTGCTCACCAGCCTGGCTTCGATCGACTGTGACCAATCCTTTAGCCAGATCAAATGTGAGAGCTAAGCCCTTTCCTTCTGCATCGGCAAAGAGGACGATTTCGTTCTGGCTATCTTTTTCAAACTGCAATTCCAATTCATAGCAGTTCTTGGTTTGAGCCTTGTTGGCAAAATCCTCACTCTCAGCGCGCAAGTCCTTGATCGCTTCAACTGGGTATTGGTAGAGCTTGCCATCTTTGATGGTTAATTCTTTGACCAGTGAGAGAGCTCCTTGGTAGTCATAGGAATCTGTTGGATAAGAAACGTCTGGAAGACCTAGCCAGCTAACAGCATAGGCACGTCCATCAGGTGCATTAAATCCTTGAGTCGCATAGGCTTCAAAACCATAGTCGAGATTATGCAATTCAGATACATCGACCATTTTGGCCTTTTCTGGGTCAAAGCTTGCCCTGATCTTGTACATATTTGGATAGATATTGTCATAATCGAGAACTGATTTATCTAAGCCTTGAGGACAGTAGAGGAGAACGGGTTGGCCTCCAACAAAGACTAGGTTAGGACATTCCATCATATAAGCTGTCCGATCGTTTGCAAAATCCAAGTCACCGACTGCAACCCAGTTGGTATAGTCGTTATCTACAGCCTTATAAAGACGGATGAATCCTTTCTTCTCAAGGTCTTGACCACCAACGATAGCGTAGTGTTGACCCTTGAAATTAAAAATTTGTGGGTCACGGAAGTGATCCGTAGAGTCAGCCGGTTGATCAATCAAGATTTTGTCAATTTTTTCAATCTTTCCGTCCTTGTCCATCAAAGCACCAACTTGGTAAGGATGACGAACCCATTCTGCATCACGAACATTTCCGGTGTAGAATAAGAATAGTTTGTCACCAAACTGCATGGCTGATCCGGAATAAGCTCCATGACTATCCAGATCTGTGTCTGGAAGAAGCGTTACCCCAGTTTCTGTGAAATGAACCAAGTCTTCACTTTCTGTTTGTACCCATGATTTTAACCCATGGGCTGCACCAAATGGGAAATTTTGGTAAAACAAGATCCATTTTCCATCAAAGTAGGAAAAACCGTTAGGATCATTTAAGAGACCAGCTTTTGGCTCAACATGATAGTGTGTATGCCAAGGAGATTTCGCCATGTTTTCTTGGATGGCTTGCTTTTCCTCTGTTGTCCAGTCTTCGTAACGTCTGTAACGACGTTCAGTTGTCCATTCCATTTTATTCCTCCGAATTTTTCTTACTTCCATAGTACCGATTTCCTATTAAAAATGCAAGCGATAAATGAAAAAATGGCAAAAATGTCAAACGATTGACAGCTATTTTGCAGCCTGAAGAAAAGAGGAGAAGTTGAAAATTTATGAAAATATGAAAGAAAATGAAAATAAAAATCTGATTCAAAGCGCTAAAAAGCGTAGTACAGGCCTGTTTTAAAATGAAAATAGTTTCATACTGTCAAAAGGTGTCAAAAAGTCCAAAAAGTTTCAAAAAATCCTGCAAAACGCTTGACATATTTTCAATACGTGGTACAATTAAAAACGTAGAAACGATTTAACCGTTTACATTACAAAAATAAGGAGATTTTTGCAAAATGTCAAATACAGAAATTGCAAAGCAGGTCATCGATGCAATCGGTGGGGTTGAGAACGTTAGCAGTGTTGCTCACTGTGCGACTCGTCTTCGCGTGATGGTAAAAGATGAATCAAAAATCAACAAAGATGTTGTTGAGAACATTGAAAAAGTACAAGGTGCTTTCTTTAACTCAGGTCAATACCAAATCATCTTTGGTACTGGTACTGTAAACAAGATCTATGATGAAGTAGTAGCTCTTGGCTTACCAACCTCAACGAAGGCTGAGATGAAAGCTGAAGCAGCTAAACAAGGGAATTGGTTCCAACGCGCGATCCGTACTTTCGGTGATGTCTTTGTACCAATTATTCCAGTTATTGTTGCGACTGGTCTTTTCATGGGTGTTCGTGGTTTAGTGAATGCCCTTGGTGTGACTCTTCCAGAAGATATCACAACTTACACCCAAATTTTAACAGATACGGCCTTTATCATCTTGCCAGGTCTTGTCGTTTGGTCAACTTTCCGTGTATTTGGTGGAAATCCGGCAGTGGGTATTGTACTTGGTATGATGCTTGTTTCGGGTTCACTTCCAAATGCTTGGGCCGTTGCTAGTGGTGGTGAAGTGACTGCCATGAAATTCTTCGGCTTTATTCCTGTCGTAGGGTTGCAAGGATCTGTTCTTCCAGCCTTCATTATCGGGGTTCTTGGTGCAAAATTTGAAAAATCACTTCGAAAAGTAGTTCCGGATGTATTAGATCTTTTGGTTACTCCATTTGTGACACTCTTCGTGATGTCAATTCTTGGATTATTCGTTATTGGACCAGTTTTCCACGTAGTTGAAACGTATATCTTAATTGGTACAAAAGCAATTCTTAACTTGCCATTTGGTCTTGGTGGATTGCTCATTGGTGGAGTTCACCAATTGATTGTCGTATCTGGTGTCCACCATATCTTTAACTTGCTTGAAGTTCAATTGTTAGCAGCCGATCATGCTAATCCGTTTAATGCGATCATTACTGCAGCAATGACAGCCCAAGGTGCTGCGACAGTTGCAGTAGCTGTGAAAACTAAAAATGCAAAATTGAAAGCTTTAGCTTTCCCAGCAGCACTTTCTGCCTTCCTCGGTATCACTGAGCCTGCTATCTTCGGGGTTAACTTGCGTTTCCGTAAACCATTCTTCCTTTCATTGATCGCAGGTGCAATCGGTGGTGGATTGGCATCTCTCCTTGGACTTGCTGGAACAGGTAATGGTATCACTATCATTCCTGGTACAATGCTTTATATTGGTAATGGTCAACTTGCTCAATATTTGCTTATGGTAGCAGTTTCATTTGCGCTTGGATTTGCATTGACTTACATGTTTGGTTATGAAGATGAAGCTCCTGTGGTTGCTTCTGAAAATGCGACAACTGAACGTCTGGTTGAAGAAGAAACAACTGGAAATGTTCCTGCATCTCTTCAAGATGAAACGATCATCTCACCTATCGTTGGTAGTGCTGTAGCGCTTGCTGATGTGAATGATCCTGTCTTCTCAAGTGGAGCGATGGGACAAGGGATTGCTATCAAACCAACTGAAGGCGTTGTCTATGCACCAGCAGATGCGGAAGTAACTATTGCTTTTGCGACTGGACATGCTTACGGTTTGAAAACAGCTAATGGTGCTGAAATCTTGATCCACGTTGGGATTGATACAGTATCAATGAATGGTGAAGGATTTGATCAAAAAGTAGCTCAAGGCGATAAAGTCAAAGCTGGTGAAGTCCTTGGTACATTTGATGCAGCGAAAATTGCCGCAGCTGGTCTTGAAGACACAACTATGGTGATCGTCACTAACACAGCTGACTTTGCTTCTGTCACACCTGTTGCAACTGGATCTGTTGCGAAGGGTGATGCGATCATCGAAGTCAAAGCTTAATCGAAAAATAAGTTCTCAAGGACTGGTCTATCATCTCCAGTCCTTGAATTTTATTTCTCAAAAAAGTGTGTTTTTCTTTAGAGAAGAGAAAAGATTGACTACAAAATATGCTATAATAAATACAGGATATTTTTCATAATAAAAAGGAGCCAACATGACAAAATTATATGGAAGTTTGGAAGCTGGCGGTACAAAATTTGTTTGTGCAGTTGGTGATGAAAACTATAATGTTGTGGAAAAAGTACAATTTCCAACAACCAAGCCAATTGAGACGATTGATAAGTGTATTGAATTTTTCTCAAAATTTGAGGATCTAGTTGGGCTTGCGATTGGATCATTTGGACCAATTGATATCGATCCAAATTCAAACACTTATGGTTTCATCACAACGACTCCAAAACCAAATTGGGCCAATGTAGATATCGTTGGGGCTTTCCGTCGTGCCTTGAATGTACCTATCTATTTCACAACAGATGTAAATAGTTCTGCCTATGGAGAAGTAGTCGCACGCAATAACGCGGGTGGCCATATCGAAAACTTGGTTTACTATACAATCGGAACAGGAATCGGAGCTGGTGTCATCCAACGTGGTGAGTTTATCGGGGAGCTGGACACCCAGAAATGGGACACTACTATGTGGCTCAACACCCAATGGATGTGGAAAAAGAATTCAAGGGTGTTTGTCCTTTCCACAATGGCTGTTTGGAAGGCTTTGCGGCTGGTCCTAGTCTGGAAGCTCGTACGGGTATTCGTGGGAAAACATTGAACTCAATAGCAATGTGTGGGATATTCAAGCCTACTACATCGCACAAGCAGCAGTGAATGCGACAGTTACCTTCCGCCCAGACGTCATTGTCTTTGGAGGAGGAGTCATGGCTCAACAACATATGTTAGATCGTGTTCGTACGAAATTTACTGCCCTCTTAAACGGTTACCTCCCTGTACCAGATGTGAGAGATTATATTGTGACACCTGCGGTTGCTGGCAATGGTTCAGCGACTTTGGGGAACTTTGTTCTTGCAAAACAAGTGAGCGAAAAATTAAAGAAATAAAAGACCGTTGTCCAATAGAGTAGATGACAATTGGAGCCGAGACTGATCTGTCTCGGTTCTTTTCATAAAATCAACGAAGAAATGAGGAAGATATGAAAAAAGCATTGTAAAGGATATCCTATTTTTAGGTCAAAAATCGCAAGAAGCAAAGCCTGAGGATCGCACCTTGGCTTTGGATTTGCAGGACACCTTAAATGCTCATCTCCTTGAGTGTGTCGGTTTAGCAGCCAATATGATCGGGGTGAAAAAGCGAGCGATTATCATCCGAATGGGAAGTGAAAATTTGGTCCTGTTTAATCCGGTTCTCCTTGAAAAGAAAAAGCCTTACCAAACAGAGGAAGGATGCTTGTCCTTGATGGGGAGTCGGCCGACCACTCGTTATGATGAGATTACAGTGACCTATCGAGATGTGAATTGGAAAGCAAAAACAATTCATTTGACAGGTTTTCCAGCCCAGATCTGTCAGCATGAAATGGATCATCTAGAAGGCATTATTATCTAAAGATGAAGGATGGAGTCGATTCGGCTCCATTTTTTAGTTCTTATGGAAACTTTTTCTTGACTTTTTGTGTGGAAGGTGTAAAATAGTTCTCATAAACACTATCTAGTTCTCTTAAGAACTAATTGATTTTGGAGGTAAAATGGACAAACCGTTAGTAGAATTTAGAAAACTAGGGCATCTGATCCACCTTATGGTGGAAAGGGAAGCCAGAAAGCGTGGCTTTGAATTTATCGCGGGGCCACAAGGTCAGGCTTTGGTCTTTTATCCCAGCAGGAAGAGAAAGGGGCTGTGACCTTGATACGGGATATCGAGCAGGAACTTCATATCTCCAAGTCAGTGACCAGTAACCTGATCAAGCGGATGGAGAAAAATGGCTTTATTTATTTAGAGGCTAGTCCGACCGATAAACGGGCCAAGTATGTCTACCTAACAGACAGTGTGAAAAATAAGTTGAATGACATGAAACAATTCTTTGAGGAAGTGGACCAGAAGATGATGGCGGGTGTATCAGAAGAAGAATTGGCCATCTTTTTCAAGGTCATGCATCAATTTTATGAGAATATGAAAAAAAGGAGCGAGGAATGATCAATATATTTCGGCGCTTAACCGCCAAAGAATGGGGCATGATTGTCCTTAGTACGGTCTTTATCTGTCTGGCAGTTTGGATGGATTTAAAGACCCCGGAATACTTATCCGATATTACGACCCTCTTAGCTAAGGAGGGGACCAAGGTTTCTGATATCATGGAGCCAGGGAGTAAGATGTTGCTCTTCTCTTTTGGAAGCTTTTTGATGGCAGTTCTTGTGGGCTTTTTGGCTTCACGAGTCGCTGCCAGCTTTACGACGCGGCTTCGAGGAGAGATTTTCCACCAGGTGATGGATTACTCTGATGCCGAGATCAAGAAATTCTCCGTTCCCTCTCTCTTAACTCGTACATCCAATGATTTGACCCAGTTACAAATCATGATTGTCATGGGGATGCAAGTTGTGACGCGTGGTCCCATTATGGCGATTTGGGCCTTAACCAAGATTTGGGGAAGAGCAGTGCCTGGACAACTTCTGTTGGGATTGCGGTCTTGATGGTCTTGATTCTTCTCTCTGTTCTGGTTCTTATTGCCTTTCCGCGCCAGCAAAAGGTTCAAGGCTTGACCGATGCCTTGAATGCGACGACACGGGAGAGTTTGACAGGGGTGCGGGTCGTTCGCGCCTACAATGCAGAAGCTTATCAAAATGAAAAATTCCAGACTGAAAACAAGGGCTTAACCCGTCTAAATCTCTTTGTTTATCGTTTGATGTCTCTGATGAACCCTGTCATGACAGTGGTATCAAGTGGTTTGACCCTTGCTATCTACTGGATTGGGGCGCACTTGATCAATGATATCGCCATGCCAAAAGATCCTACAAAGATCTTCACCAGTCCTGCATTAGCGGATCGGACCAAGGTCTTCTCCGATATGATCACCTTCTCCTCTTACGCCATGCAGGTTGTCATTGGCTTTATGATGATGGTGGCCATCTTGATTATTCTGCCTCGTGCCTTAGTATCTGCAAAACGGATTAATCAGGTCTTGGCTCTTGAACCGTCTGTAGCCTTCCCAAGTGAGTCAAAAGAAAAATCAGACCAAGCAGGTACAGTAGAATTTCAAGATGTTTCCTTTAGATATGGACGGACTTCTCGTGCTGTGATTGAGCATGTGACCTTCTCAGCCCAAAAGGGACAAACTGTTGCCTTCATCGGGTCGACTGGTTCTGGTAAATCCACTTTGGTCAACTTAATTCCACGTTTTTACGATGCGACAGAAGGAAAGATCTTAGTGGATGGTGTCAATGTCAAGAATTATAGCCACCAAGAATTGAATAATAAAGTCGGCTATATCCCCAAAAAGCTGTGCTCTTTAGCGGTACTATTCGCTCTAATATGGAATTTGGAGAAAGTAGTCAAGGAAAATTAGAGGATGAAGCCATCTGGAAAGCTCTTGAATTGGCCCAAGCCAAAGAGTTTGTTGCCACAAAGAGAAGGGCTTGGATACAGAAGTAGCGCAAGGAGGAAGTAACTTCTCTGGCGGTCAACGTCAACGTTTGGCCATTGCGCGTGCCCTTGCACGTAAGCCCGAGATCCTCATCTTTGATGATTCCTTCTCAGCCCTGGATTACAAAACGGATCGTATCTTGCGACAAGCCCTGAAAGAAGAGCTGGCAGATACGACCAAATTGATCGTTGCCCAACGGATTTCGACCATTATGGATGCGGATTTGATTTTGGTCTTGGATCAAGGGAAGGTCGTCGGTCAAGGCACCCACAAAGAATTGCTTGCGACCAATGAAGTCTATCAAGAAATTGCCTATTCACAATTGTCTAAGGAGGAGTTGGAACATGCATAAAACAAAACAAGATTCGTCCCTTTGGAGACAACTTTCTCCCTATTTGAAGGGCTTCCACCTATTTTTCCTAGTTGCTATCCTCTTTTCAATCGTATCGAGTATTATCACGGTTATTGGACCGGATAAGTTAAAAGAAATCACGGATACCATCACAAAAGGGATGGGAGGCGCCATTGATATTGACAAAATCACTTCGATTGCCCTGACCTTAGCCATCCTTTATGGAGTTGGAGCACTGGTGTCCTACAGCAGTAGTTTTATTATCTCAACGATGATTCAGCGCTTCGCAGAACGCTTGCGAAATGCCATCGCTGAAAAGATCAATCGTGTACCTCTCCAATATTTTGATAGCCATGAACAAGGAGATACCTTGTCTCGTGTGACCAATGACGTGGATTTGATGACCCAATCCTTTAACCAAAGTTTGGTTCAAATGGTCTCCTCTATCGTCTTATTGATTGGATCTATCTTTATGATGTTTAAGACGGACTGGCACTTAGCTGTCACAGCGATTGTATCCGTCTTTGCCGGCTTTGCTCTTTCCAGCATCATTATGGTCAAGAGTCAGCCTTTGTTTAAACAGCAACAAGATAATCTTGCCAAAGTTTCAGGCTATGTTGAAGAAATCTATAGTGGACATAATGTTGTTATTTCCTACAATGGCCGTCATCAAGCCAAAGATCATTTTGATGCCATCAATCAAGATTTGTATCAAAGCATGTGGAAATCCCAATTCTTCTCTGGGATTATGATGCCCTTGATGCAGTTTGTAGGGAATTTTGGTTATGTCATGGTCTGTATCGTAGGGGCTGCCCTCACCATTAATGGAGATATTACCATTGGGACCATAGTGGCCTTTATGACCTATGTCCGTATCTTTACCCAACCAATTGGTCAAATGGCCCAAGGAATTACCCAATTACAATCAGCTAGTGCTGCTATGAGGCGTGTCTTTGAATTCTTAGACGAAGAAGAAATGGAAGACGAATCCCAAAAACACGTCAATTGGAAGCGCCAAAGGTCACGTCACCTTTGAACATGTTCGCTTTGGTTATTCAGCAGATAAGACTATTATCCATGACTTTACAGCTGAAGCGAAGCCAGGACAAAAGGTCGCTATTGTTGGTCCAACAGGTGCTGGTAAGACCACCATGGTCAATCTCTTGATGCGCTTTTACGACATTCAAGCTGGTAAAATTACCATCGATGGTGTGGATACTAAGGCCATGAGCCGTGAAGAAGTTCATGATGCCTTTTCGATGGTCTTGCAAGATACCTGGCTCTTTGAAGGGACTATTCGGGAAAACCTGGTCTTTAATCAAACCGATATTTCAGACGAAGCGGTCGAAGCGGCAACCCGAGCGGTTGGTGTCCATCACTTTATTCGGACCTTGCCGAATGGCTATGATACTGTATTAGATGATTCAGTGACCTTGTCCGTTGGTCAAAAGCAACTCTTGACCATTGCGCGTGCCCTCTTGAAGGATGCCCCGCTCCTCATCTTGGATGAAGCAACCTCATCTGTCGATACCCGTACAGAAGAGTTGATTCAAAAAGCCATGGACAAACTCATGGAAGGCCGAACTTCCTTTGTCATTGCCCATCGCTTGTCCACTATCCGTAATGCGGATCTGATTCTCGTGATGAAAGATGGAAATATTATCGAGCAAGGCAACCACCAAGAACTCATGAGCCAAAATGGCTTCTATGCTGATCTCTATAATAGCCAATTCACAGAAGAAGTAGCGTAAAAATAAGATACAAAGGGCGTAACATACAAAGTGAAAAAATGAGAGTGGAACAGAAATCGGTAATTCGTTAGAATTCGATTTCGTCGTCCCACCTCCGCACAGTTGAGTAGGGCTGTAAAGCTGATGAAATCAGCATAGTAGAGCCCACTCAACTACTGCGTCTTGCTCGACAATCCAAAAACAATTAAGAGGCTAGGACTTTTGTCCCAGCCTCATTTTTTATCGATAATAGTAATGGAAAAGACGTTTCTTGGAGACAGAAAAATGATAAATCATCAGATTTTAGTGCTAAATCATGTGAAAAAGAAGGAAGAAAAGATAAAAAGAAGCCTGGCTTGACAGGCTTTCTTAGGATCGCGTATACTAGTAGTACAAAAACGAGATGATAGACAGGAGTGCCAACATGAAGCCCAATCTTCAAGATTATCCGAAATTTTATCGTTGGCTAACCCTGCCTTTTACGAGAAAGCCACATCGTGTGCAGGTTCTTCAAAGGATGAATCGAATCCTGACGTTCGCCATGCCAGGCATCTACGGCCTGGTCTTTTGTTGGCTGTTTTTAAGAAAACTTCAATGGGAGGCATCTGGCCTTTTATCTGGATCCCTGCTTCGGGTTTTGTCTTGTTTAGCCTCTTTCGTCATTGGGTCAATGTTCCGAGACCTTATGAAAAATGGGAGATTCAACCATTATTAGAAAAAAATTCATCCGGTCATTCCTTTCCTAGTCGACATGTTTTTTCGGCGACCATTATTTCGATGTGTGTCTGTCAGTTGTCGCTTCCACTAGGAATGTGCTCCATGCTCCTATCTCTTCTATTAGGCCTTGTCCGAGTTCTTGGAGGGGTTCATTATCCCAAGGATGTCCTCGTCGCTTGGGGCTGGGACTCGTCTGGGGAGGACTCTTTTGCTGGTTTGAATGAACAAATTGCTGAAAATTGACCTTTGTATAACAGCGTATCATAGTGTATACTGGAAAGTGGACTTAGAATAGGAGAGAAGATGAAGTACAGAAAAGCAGAAAAAGCAGATCTGGATCAGGTGGTTCGAGTAGCCAGTACAGCCTTTGAGGACTATCTATTTTTAAAAGTCATCAAGGATTTGGTTCGGGATCCCAAGCAATATCCTGCCTTTGTTGAGGCAATGATGCGCATCCTGGTAAAGGTTTTTCTTAAGCACCATATTTGCCTTGTGGCAGAAAAAAATGATGAAATTTATGCAGTTGCCTTGTTGCAAAAGGGACCGATTCCTTTTCGGGCCTATCTCTTAAATGGGGATTCGGTTTGCTCAAGTTTATTTCCTTGAAGAATATGTTGGCCTACTTTAAATTTATGGAGGACACGGATAAGGAATTGGAGCAAAATGTAGACTTTGATTGGTATTTGATGCTTCTCGCAGTCGCCCCTAAACACCAACGGCAGGGCTATGGCAGTCGCTTTATGACAGAAGGAATTGAGCCTTTCTTGGAAGGGATCAAAGGGAAAAACTAGCCTTTTATACCAATACCAAAGGAAATGTCTATTTTTATACCAAAAATGGCTACAAGGAAGTCTATTCAAGTGAGATTAGCTTTAACCAAGTAGAGATGGGTAGTTGGTATTTCTTGAAAGAACTAAAAAACACTAAGATTACAACCTTAGTGTTTTTTCATTGTAGCTGTGAATCTGCTTGAACACCGAATTTTTCAAAGAAAGCAGTTCGTTCTTCTATGATAGCATCCGTCGGATGTTTGATATTCCGTAAGAGCTCAACAAGGTCCGGCGTGACTTCACGGAGCAGTTGCCCTAAGGACCAGATAGCCGTTGCAATATGGATCTGATTTTGTGAAGTTTCGATGATGTTCAGGAGTTTAGGGATGGCCGAGCGGTCATTGGCATTGGCTAGTGCGATAATAGCATTGCGTTGGAGGATATTCTTACCTCGCCAACTTCCAGCAACATGTCCGAATTTTTCCTTAAATTGTCCGTTGGACAGCTCGATAAAAGGAATCAACTCTGGATGAGCCAGATCAGGATCGATTTCTGTTGCTAAGGGATTATCTAGCCCTTTGTTATAAGGGCAGCTAATCTGACAGATGTCACATCCATAGATGACCGTTTTAATTTTCTTGCGAAATTCTAGGTCCATCATGCCCTTGTCTTGGGTTTGGAAGGACAAACAACGCTTGGCATTCATAGAGCCATCTCCGATTAAACAGGAGGTTGGGCAAGCATCTAAACAACGCCGACAGTCTCCACAACCATAGTCGACTGGCTGATCTGGTTCGATTTCGAGGTTGGTAATCAATTCCCCAGAAACATGTAAGAACCGTATTCTTTTGAAATGACCAAGCCATTTTTTCCGATAAAGCCAATCCCTGCTCGTTGGGCGACAGCCGTATCAACCAGTGCTCCAGTATCGACCATGCCCTTGTATTCAAAATCTTGCGTCATTTCTTCAATCCCAGCAGCTAAGCGGTTGAGCTTGTCTTGAAGGACATAATGGTAGTCTAACCCCAGCTGTTGGGAGTGAATTTTCCTCTTTATAGGCTGTTTTTGAGGTTGCTGCTTGAGTTTGTGGGGGTAGGCGACAGCGATTGAGATGATGGTCTTAGCGGAGGAGAGACTTAATTTGGGTTGGATACGCTCTTCAATATTCTTATGCTCGAATCCAGAATTCCGTCCTTCCTCAACGGCCAAGCGGAGCGATTTTTCCAAATAAGCGAAGTCATCAGCAGTTGTAAAGCCAATTTTGAAATCCCAATAGAATGCGCCAGTTGGATAATGTTTTCTTTTAGTGTCATCCCTTTCATTATACACAAAAATGAAGTTTCTGGCGAGAGAGGAAAATGATGGAAAAGGCTTTCAAAAACTTTCTTTTTTTGTATAATAGAAACATGAAATGCGAGGAGGATATTATGGGACAACCATTATTTTTACATTCAGTCATGCAGGAAAAAATTTGGGGAGGGACTCGTCTGAAAGAAGAATTTGGTTACGAAATTCCGAGCGACCATGTCGGTGAATTTTGGGCGATTTCAGCCCATCCACATGGAGTTTCTAAAGTAGCCAATGGTCCATACGAAGGAATGGGATTGGATCAGCTTTATCAAGAACACCGGGAATTATTCGGTAATCGTAAAGAGCCTGTCTTTCCTTTATTAACAAAGATTTTGGATGCCAACGATTGGCTCAGTGTACAGGTGCACCCAGATGATACCTATGCAATGGAGCATGAAGGGAACTTGGAAAAACTGAGTGTTGGTACGTGATTGCGGCCGATGAAGGATCTGAGATTATCTATGGACACAATGCCAAGTCAAAAGAAGAACTCCGCCAGCAAATTGAGGACAAGAACTGGGATGCCTTGCTGACAAAAGTTCCTGTCAAGGCTGGAGATTTCTTCTATGTGCCAAGTGGGACCATGCACGCCATTGGATCTGGAATTTTGATTCTTGAAACCCAACAGTCGAGTGACACCACCTACCGGGTTTATGATTTTGACCGTAAGGATGCTCAAGGAAACTTGCGGGAACTTCACTTGGAAAAATCAATTGATGTGTTAAACATCGGTGAGCCTGCCAATAGCCATCCAGATACAGTTGTGATCGATGATCTTCGTATGACCACCTTGGTTGCCAGTGATTTCTTCACCGTTTATAAGTGGGAACTGACTGGAAAAGCTGATTTTGAAAAGACCGCTGATTACAGCTTGTTGAGCGTCTTAGCCGGAGAAGGGAAATTGACGGTAGATGGAAAGGATTATCCTATTCAAAAGGAAGCCACTTTATCTTACCGAGCGATGTTGAATCCTGGACTTTGGAAGGGCAAGGTTTAGAATTGATCGTGAGTCATCCATAAAAAAAGGGTTTGAGTTAAAAGCTGTGAAACAACTCAAGCCTTTTTTATCTGAAAACTTTTTATGTTAAGCCTTGACTCTGACCTAAGGGAGAGATTATACTATCCTTGTAAGGAGGAAATCATGTACCATATCAAAGAAGCTGCAGAGCTGTCAGGTGTCTCTGTCAAGACCTTGCACCACTATGACAAGATAGGACTTCTCGTCCCTGTGAAATCTGAAAATGGCTATCGGACATACAGTCAAGAAGATTTAGAACGATTACAGGTGATTCTCTACTACAAGTATCTAGGATTTTCCTTAGACCAAATAGCAGAACTCTTAGCCGAAGAAAAATCTAACTTATTGCCCCATTTGACCAGGCAGTTGGACTATTTGACACAAGAAAGACAACGTCTGGATACCTTGATTTCTACCTTGCAAAAACCATTCAAGAACAAAAAGGAGAAAGAAAAATGACCATTGAGGAAAAATTTACTGGATTTAGCTACCAAGATACTCAAAAATACCAGCAAGAGGCGGTAGAGAAGTACGGTCAAGAAGTCATGGATCAAGCGCTTGAACGTCAAAAAGGTCGAGAAGAGGAGGCGACAAGAGCCTTTAATCAAGTCTTCCAAGTCTTGGCGAAAAACCTCCAAGCTGGTTTGCCGGTAACAGCGTCGGAAAACCAAGAAGAAGCAGCCAAACTTTTAGACGCGATTCGAACGTATGGATTTGACTGCTCTATAGAGGTTTTTGGCCATATCGGCAAAGGCTATGTCTATAATCCAGAATTCAAGGAAAACATCGACAAGTTTGGAGCTGGCACAGCCCAGTACACTTCGGATGTCATTGCCTTTTATATCGAAAATCAAGCAAAATAAAAAGTGAGAGTGGGACAGAAATCGGTCATTCGTTAGAATTCGATTTCGTCGTCCCACCTCCGCACAGTTGAGTAGAGCTGTATAAGCTGATGAAATCAGCGTAGTAGAGCCCACTCAACCACTGCGTCTTGCTCGACAATCCAAAATTAATTGAGAGGCTAGGATTTTTGTCCCAGCCTCGTTTTTTGCTTGGATCAATTTGAAAAGAAGCTGGCTGATCTAAGAGAGCTTGGATGAATGAACACAATGAAAGTTTTATGAAAATTTCACAATTTTAGTTGACAGTCTTGAAAAAAGGAGTAGAATAACCCCTGTTTTATGAAAAAGAGGCAGGGAATTCCCGGCCTCATGATCTTTTTCAAGGAGTTTTTATGTTTTCAACATTGAAAAAATGGTTTATTGGCCGTCCGTTGAAATCTGGTGCAGAAGGTGAAGGCGGATTGCTTGGGAAAATGCAGGCCTTGGCCATGCTCTCTAGTGACGCGCTTTCTTCTATCGCCTACGGTCCAGAGCAAGTTATCCTGGTCTTGATGACCGTTTCAGCGGGAGCCATTTGGTGGTCCATTCCGATTGGGATTGTGGTCCTGGTTCTCCTAGCCAGTTTAACGATTTCTTATCGCCAGGTCATTCATGCCTACCCTCAAGGGGAGGGGCCTACATGGTGACTACGGAGAACTTGTCTCCCAAAGCGGGTTTGATTGCTGGTGGTAGTCTCTTAGTCGACTACATGCTGACAGTGGCAGTATCTGTTTCTTCCGGTGCAGATGCCATCACGTCAGCGATTCCATCTCTTCATCCTTATAATCTTCACATTTCCATTTTATTGGTCTTGCTCTTGATGCTGATGAACCTGAGGGGATTGCGCGAATCAGCGACATCGTTGATGATTCCGGTCTATCTGTTCATTGTCAGTACCATTGCCTTGATCGGCTATGGTGTGATCCAAATCTTGACGGGTCACTTGGCCTATAACGCAACTGCTCATGTGGGTCAAACCATTTCAGGGGTTAGTGTCATTCTCTTATTGCGGGCCTTTACGAGTGGATCGGCTTCACTAACAGGGGTTGAAGCCATCTCCAATTCGGTTCCTTTCTTTAAGAAACCAAAAGCAAAGAATGCAGCCTCTACCTTGACCATCATGGCTTTGATTTTGGGGATCATGTTTGCAGGGATTACCTTCCTCAATTACTGGGTGGGTGTCGTTCCGGCAAAAGGGGTAACGACTCTAGCCCAAATGGCCCAAGCCATCTTAGGGAATTCCCCAGTCGGACAAGCCTTCTTTTACGTCTTCCAATTATCAACAGCCTTGATCTTGGCAGTTGCGGCTAATACCGGTTTCTCAGCCTTTCCAATGTTGGCCTTTAACATGGCTAAAAATAAATACATGCCACACATGTATATGGAAAAAGGGGATCGTCTGGGCTATTCTAATGGGATTTTGACCTTGGCGATTGGTGCCATCGTTTTGCTCTTGATCTTTGATGGGCAAACAGAAAGCTTGATTCCGCTTTATACCATCGGGGTCTTCATTCCTTTTGCCCTTTCTCAAACAGGGATGGTGATCCACTGGAAACGCCAATATCAAAAAGGATTTCTTAAGTATTCGCTTGCCAATATCCTGGGGCAGCCATCTGTTATGGGATTGTCTTGATCCTCTTATTATTCCGTTTGCGTGAGATCTGGCCCTTCTTCCCTATTATTGGTCTCTTGCTTTGGATGTTCTTGAGTATCCGTAATCACTATGATAAAGTTGCGGCTCAATTGCGCTTGGGAGGTCAGATCGAAAAGACAAGTTATGCGGGCAATACCGTGATTGTCCTTGTTGGGAATGTCACTCAGGTAAGTGTGGGAGCTATGAGTTATGCAAATAGCCTAGGAAACGATGTTATAGCTATGCACGTCTCAACGGAAGAAACCAAGGTCAAAGATGCTGAGGTAGCAGAAGAATTTAAGCGTTATTTCCCTCATATTCGCTTTGAAAATGTCATGACGAGTTACCGGGATATTATCCAGCCAACAGTTGAATTTGTCTCAAAAGTAGCTGAGGAGGCCAAGGAAAAAGGCAACACCGTTACAGTCTTAGTCCCTCAATTTATTCCTAAAAACATTGGCAAAATATTCTCCACAACCAAATGAGTTTGAAATTGAAGTATGCACTTCGTTGGCATGAAGAAGTGGTTGTGGCAAGCTATTCTTACCATTTGTCTGAATAAACACCGTATATAGAAAAGATGTCTGCTTGAGCAGGCATCTTTTGGATTTTCTTACACGAAAAAACCACTCGAAAGTCTTGTAAGATACAGCCTTGATCTTGAAAAAATGTTTAAAAAATGCTAGAATAAAAAGAACATTTTAGATTTTGAAAAATTCAAAGTAAGGAAAAAATGGCAAATTTATTAAAAACAATTATTGAAAATGATCGAGGCGAAATCAAACGCCTTGAAAAAATGGCTGACAAGGTCTTTTCTTATGAAGACCAAATGGCAGCTTTGACGGATGACGAATTAAAAGCGAAAACAGTTGAGTTTAAGCAACGCTACCAAGATGGTGAGTCTTTGGATGATCTCTTGTACGAGGCTTTTGCAGTTGTTCGTGAGGCTGCAAAACGGGTCCTTGGTTTGTTCCCATACAAGGTTCAGGTCATGGGGAATCGTCCTTCACCATGGTGACGTTCCAGAGATGCGTACAGGGGAAGGGAAAACCTTGACAGCCACCATGCCGGTATACTTGAATGCCTTGTCTGGCAAAGGGGTGCACGTTGTTACCGTCAATGAATACTTGACCGAGCGGGATGCAACAGAGATGGGAGAACTTTACTCATGGCTTGGCCTTTCAGTAGGGATCAACCTTGCAGCAAAATCTCCAGCTGAGAAAAAGAAGCTTACCTCTGTGATATCACTTACTCAACCAACTCAGAGATTGGTTTTGACTACTTGCGTGATAACATGGTTGTGCGTGCAGAAAACATGGTTCAACGTCCATTGAACTATGCCTTGGTCGATGAGGTAGACTCCATCTTGATTGACGAAGCGCGTACTCCGTTGATCGTTTCTGGTCAGACAGCTTCTGATACGAGCCAGCTCTATCACATGGCGGATGCTTATGTGAAGACCTTGACAGAGGACGATTACATTATCGATGTCCCATCTAAAACCATCGGTTTGTCTGATTCAGGAATCGATAAGGCAGAAAGCTACTTTAATCTTGAAAACTTGTACGATATTGAAAATGTAGCTTTGACTCACTTTATCGACAATGCCCTTCGTGCTAACTACATCATGATTTTGGATATCGACTATGTGGTCAGCGAAGATCAAGAAATCTTGATCGTCGACCAATTTACTGGTCGGACCATGGAAGGACGTCGTTATTCTGATGGTCTTCACCAAGCGATCGAAGCCAAAGAAGGTGTTCCAGTTCAAGAAGAAACAAAAACATCTGCGTCGATTACTTACCAAAACCTCTTCCGTATGTACAAGAAGTTGTCAGGGATGACAGGGACAGGGAAAACTGAAGAAGAAGAATTCCGTGAAATTTATAACATTCGCGTGATTCCAATTCCAACCAACCGTCCGATTGCTCGTATTGACCATCCAGACCTTCTCTACCCAAGCTTGAAATCAAAATTCAAGGCTGTTGTGGAAGATGTCAAGTCTCGTCATGAAAAAGGTCAACCAGTCCTAGTAGGTACCGTTGCCGTTGAAACCAGTGATTACCTTTCTCAATTGTTGGTTCAAGCAGGTGTCCCTCACGAAGTTTTGAATGCGAAAAACCACTACAAAGAAGCGCAAATCATCATGAACGCTGGTCAACGTGGTGCTGTTACCATCGCGACCAACATGGCCGGACGTGGTACCGATATCAAGCTCGGTGAAGGAGTTCGTGAACTTGGTGGACTTTGTGTGATTGGTACAGAGCGTCACGAAAGCCGTCGTATTGATAACCAGTTGCGTGGACGTTCTGGACGTCAAGGGGACCCAGGTGAATCTCAATTCTACCTTTCTCTTGAAGATGAGTTGATGCGTCGTTTCGGTTCAGAGCGTATCAAAGCAGTGCTTGATCGCTTCAAGTTGAGCGAAGAAGAATCGGTGATCCGTTCAAATATGTTCACACGTCAAGTAGAGGGTGCACAAAAACGGGTTGAAGGAAACAACTACGATACCCGTAAACAAGTCCTTCAATACGATGACGTGATGCGGGAACAACGGGAAATTATCTACGCTGAACGCTATGATGTTATCACAGCTAACCGTGACTTGGCACCTGAAATCAAGGCCATGATCAAACGGACCATCAAACGGATTGTTGAAGGGGCCAGCCACTCAAGCAAGGAAGAACGCGTTGAAGCGATTCTGAACTTTGCCAAATACAATTTGGTTCCGGAAGATACGATTTCTGCAAGCGATATTGAAGGAAAATCTGACAAGGAAGTTATCGATTACTTGTATGCACGTGCAGAAGAAATCTATGCTAGCCAAGTAGCGAAATTGCGTGACGAAGAGTCTGTGCAAGAATTCCAAAAAGTCTTGATCCTTCGTGTGGTGGACAGCAAGTGGACGGACCATATCGATGCTTTGGATCAATTGCGAAATGCGGTTGGACTCCGTGGGTATGCGCAAAATAACCCAGTGGTAGAATACCAATCAGAAAGTTTCCGTATGTTTAACGATATGATCGGATCGATTGAATTTGATGTGACTCGTCTCATGATGAAAGCCCAAATTCACGAACAAGAACGTCCACGTACGGAACACAGTATTTCAACAACTGCGACTCGCAACATTGCAGCGCAACAACAAGATATTCCAGCAGATATTGACTTGTCACAAGTGAAACGCAACGATTTGTGCCCTTGTGGATCAGGCAAGAAATTTAAAAACTGTCACGGACGTAAATTTTAAGAACACCTTTTAAATAGAGAGAATGTGGCTAGGTAGCATAAGGAGGCCGTATGGTATTCGTTACGAAGAGTAATAAGATTGATGAGCAAGAGATTACTTCGCTTTACCGCTTGGAAGGTTCAGCCATGGAGCGTAAAGAAGCGCGTGACCGTGAATTGGCAGCGATTATCAAAGGGGAAGACAAACGGATCCTTCTTGTGATTGGACCCTGCTCTTCTGATAATGAAGAAGCTGTGATGGAGTATGCCCGTCGTTTGGCAGACTTGCAAGAGCAAGTCAAAGATCAGATTTTTATTGTAATGCGGGTCTATACAGCTAAACCTCGGACCAATGGGGATGGCTATAAAGGCTTGATGCACCAACCAGATACACATGCAGCACCAAGCTTTGTGGATGGTTTGAAAGCAGTCCGACATCTCCACTACCGTGTGATTACCGAGACTGGTTTGACAACTGCGGATGAGTTGCTTTATCCAGCAAGTCTTCCTTATGTTGAGGATTTAATTTCTTATCATGCCATTGGAGCTCGTTCAGTTGAAGACCAGGAGCACCGCTTTGTATCTAGTGGGATCTCTGCTCCGACAGGCATGAAGAATCCAACCTCTGGAAATCTTTCTGTCATGTTCAATGCGATTTATGCAGCCCAACATCCCCAAAACTTTTTGTTCAATGCCCAAGCAGTGGAAACATCAGGAAATCCTTTAGCCCATGCGATCCTTCGTGGGGCTTGGATGCAAGTGGTAAGAATATTCCAAACTACCATTATGAAGATTTGCTAGCGGCAGCAAAACGCTATAGCGAAATGGGCTTGCAACATCCCTTCATCCTGGTGGATACCAACCATGACAATTCTGGCAAACAATTCGAAGAGCAAGTACGCATCGTGAGAGAAACCATGATGAACCGTGCTTGGAACAAGGATTTGGCAACTTTAGTTCGTGGTTTCATGATTGAATCCTATCTAGAAGATGGCCGTCAAAATGAACCAGTGGTTTATGGTCAATCCATCACAGATCCTTGCCTGGGTTGGGAAAAAACACAGGCCTTGGTCAAAGAAATTGCAACGATGAATAAGTAAAAGGCAGGGGCGGAAGGAGTGATTCTTTAGCCCCTTCTCTTTGTCAGTAAAACGATACTGAAACGATAAATAAGGATAAAACAAGATGATCAAAGGACATGGCATCGATATCGAATCGATCGCTGCGATTGAAAAAGCCTATCAGAAGAATACTCGATTCGCTGAAAAGTCTTAACCGAGGCTGAGCGAGAGCGCTTTGAGGAATTGTCTGGAAAACGGAAAATGGAATATTTAACGGGCCGATGGTCCGCCAAAGAAGCCTTTTCAAAGGCAATGGGAACAGGGATTGGACCAGTTGGTTTTCAAGATTTAGAAATTTTAAATGATGCCCACGGAGCTCCCTATTTTTCCAAGTCTCCTTTTTCTGGGAAGGTATGGATTTCGATCAGTCACAAGGGAGACCTAGTGTCGACCAGTGTCATTTTGGAGGAAGAAAATGAAAGCAAGTAAACATAGACCAACTGTTGCAAGAGTCGATTTGGATGCCATTGCCTTTAATGTGCAACAAGTTAGTGAGCATATTCCGAGTCAAGCTTTGAAATATGCAGTCGTCAAGGCCAACGCCTATGGTCATGGGGTCGTTGCAGTAACCCAAAATTGGCACCTCAGGTAGATGGTTTTTGTGTTTCCAATATGGATGAAGCCCTCGAAATCCGTGAAGAAGGCTTGCAACACCCTATTTTAATTTTGGGAGTTGTGCCAAGTGAAACAGTGAACCTAGCCAAAGAGCATGACATCCGCTTAACAGTGGCTAGTCTTGCTTGGTTGGAACAATTGCTTGGACAAGAAGCAGATCTTTCAGGATTGAAGGTCCATATCAAGGTGGATTCAGGAATGGGGCGGATTGGATTCCGAAGGATCGAAGAGATCAAAGAAGCTGAACGCCTTCTCTTAGCAGCTGGAGCTGAAATTGAAGGGATCTTTACTCATTTTGCGACAGCAGATGAGGCAGATGATCGAAAATTTCAAGCGCAATACCAGTTTTTCAAAGAAGTATTGGCTGCTCTTGAAACCCTTCCTCCCATTGTCCATGCGAGTAATTCTGCCACCTCTTTGTGGCATGCGGATACGATTTTCACAGCTGTGCGCTTGGGAGATGTCATGTATGGCTTGAATCCCAGTGGTTCTGTGTTAGCCTTGCCTTATGAAATTAAGCCAGCTTTGAGTTTGGTGAGCGAATTAGTTCATGTGAAACAGTTAGAAGCTGGTCAAGATATTGGCTACGGAGCAACTTATACGACAGAAGAACCCCAATGGATCGGGACGATTCCTATTGGCTATGCGGATGGTTGGATCCGAGAGATGCAAAATTTCCACGTGCTGATTAAGGGGACTATTGTCCTATTGTTGGTCGCGTTTCGATGGACCAGATTACTGTTCGCCTTCCAGAAGAATTGCCTCTGGGGACCAAGGTTACCCTGATTGGACGAGAGGGCGAGAAAGAAATCACGGCAACAGAGGTTGCAGATTACCGTGGGACCATTAATTATGAAGTGGTCTGTCTCTTGAGTGATCGGATTCCTCGTGACTATACAGGTGAAGAATAAGAAGAAGCAGGTGGGATTTTCCCGAATGGACCTGCTTTTTTATAAAAGAAAGGAGGAGAAATGAATCTACACCAACCCTTATCCGTACTGCCTGGAGTCGGTCCAAAATCGGCGGAAAAATTTAAAAAGTTAGGGATTAAAACCTTAGAAGATCTGCTCTTGTATTTCCCTTTTCGCTATGAAGACTTCAAAACGCGCAATGTTTTAGAGTTGGAAGATGGGGAAAAAGCCGTCATCTCTGGGGTGGTAGCAACGCCAGCCAATGTCCAATATTATGGCTACAAACGAAATCGCTTGCGTTTTTCGATCAAACAGGGAGACCAAGTGATTGCTGTTAATTTTTTAACCAACCCTATCTAGCAGACAAAATCGAGGTTCAGCAGACTGTGGCGATTTTTGGGAAATGGGACAAGGCTAAAGGCAGTTTGACAGGGATGAAACTCCTGGCTCAAGTGGAAGATGATTTGCAGCCGGTCTATCGAGTGACGCAAGGAGTGAGCCAAAACAGCCTGGTGAAATTGATTAAAATAGCGTTTGACCAGGGTTTGGACCAGCTTTTAGAAGAGAATGTACCCCACATCTTACGAGATCGTTATCAACTTATGTCTCGTTCCCAAGCAGTGCAAGCTATGCATTTTCCTAAGGATCTGGCAGAGTACAAGCAAGCTCTTCGCCGAGTAAAATTTGAAGAGCTCCTCTTTTTCCAGCTGCAACTCCAAGTGCTAAAAGAAGAAAACCACGATGCCAGCCAAGGGATTTCCTTGGCCTGGAATCCAGAAAAATTAGCAGACAGAAAAAACAGCTTCCTTTTGAGCTAACGCAAGCTCAAGAAAACAGCTTGAATGAAATCTTGACAGATATGGCCTCTCCTTATCATATGAACCGCCTCTTACAAGGGGATGTGGGAAGCGGGAAGACAGTCGTGGCCGGTCTTGCTATGTATGCAGCCTTAAGCGCTGGGAAGCAAGCTGCCTTGATGGTTCCAACGGAGATTTTGGCAGAGCAACACAAGGAAAGCTTGCAAAATCTTTTTCCAGATTTGCCAATTGCCCTTCTAACAGGAGGATTAAAGGCGGCTGAGAAACGAGAAGTCTTAGAAGAGATCGCCTCAGGAACAGCCCAACTGATTGTGGGGACACATGCCTTGATTCAAGAGGGAGTTCACTACCAAGATCTAGGCTTGGTCATTATTGATGAACAGCACCGTTTTGGGGTTTCCCAGCGCCGTATTCTTCGAGAAAAGGACAAAATCCAGACGTCCTGATGATGACGGCTACCCTATTCCCCGGACCTTGGCTATTACAGCCTTTGGAGATATGGATGTGTCCATCATTGACCAGATGCCTGCGGGACGCAAGGAAATCATCACACGTTGGGTCAAGCATGAGCAGTTAGAAGTGGTCCTCGACTGGTTAGTCAAAGAACTTGGCAAAGGTTCTCAAGCTTACTTTATTTCTCCACTGATTGAGGAGTCAGAGGCGCTAGATTTGAAAAACGCCCTTGCCCTCCAAGAAGAGCTAGAGGCCTTCTTTGGGCAGCGAGCACGCGTTTCTCTGCTTCACGGGAAGATGAAAAGTGAAGAAAAAGATGCCATCATGCAGGCCTTTAAAGAGCACCAAGTCGATGTTTTGGTGTCTACGACCGTTATTGAAGTAGGAGTCAACGTACCCAATGCGACCGTTATGGTCATTATGGATGCAGATCGGTTTGGTCTTAGCCAACTTCACCAGCTACGAGGCCGGGTTGGTCGGGAAACAAGCAATCCTATGCTATTCTAGTAGCCAACCCTAAGACAGATAGTGGCAAGCAGCGCATGAAAATCATGACAGAGACAACCAATGGGTTTGTGCTGGCGGAAGAAGATTTGAAAATGCGGGGTTCAGGTGAAATCTTTGGAACCCGTCAATCTGGGATTCCAGAATTTCAAGTGGCGGATTTGGTAGAAGATTATCCCATTCTGGAAGAAGCAAGGAAAGTTGCCAGCCAGATCGTAGCCACGCCAGATTGGCGCGAACACCCCGATTGGCATCTGCTCTCGCTTTACTTAGAAAAGAAAGAACATTTAGACTAAAATATAAAAGGGAGTAGAGAGGAAATTCTTTGGATTCCACTCCACTCCCTTTAAGATGGCATTTTACGGGCTTTGTATCTTATTAATTGAACACGGGCTGTGGATTGTGTCAAAAGATGAATCCTCCTAGAATCTTTTGGATTCTTCGTCGTATTCCCTATTTTGACTGTATCCGCTACGCCCTTTGTATCTTATTTTACCCTTCGATATAGTCTTTGAGTTCTTGTCCTTTTAGGCCGGCATTGAGGGCGATGAGGAGTTTGATACGCGCTTTGGGGGCATTTAATTCTTTGATGAAAAAGACACCTGCTTGATGGAGTTGGACGCCTCCTCCTTCATATGCGTAGACGGGTTCAGCGATCCCGTTGAAGCAACGGGATACTAAAGCGATTGGAAGACCTGCATCCATGAATTCTTGGAGTTTATGTGCTGTTTCTTTAGGGATGTTTCCAGCTCCAAAGGCTTGGATAATGAGGCCGTCAAGCTTTGAAAGATCCAGCATATCCAGTAGATCGGTTTTCATCCCTGCATAGGTAGCGATGATCGGAACGAACCCATCGATGGTATCGAGATCAAAGCGCACCCTTGGCTCGGCTGTTTTAAAGAAGAGGATTTCCTTTTTCATGACCAAACCTAGTGGACCGTGGGTTGGTGTCTGGAAGGTGCTGACATTGGTGGTATGGGTTTTGGTGACGTACTTAGCCGCATGAATTTCATCGTTCATGACGACTAAGACCCCTTTATCGCGTGCTTTTGGATCGGCAGCTACTCGAAGGGCTGTCAGAAAATTGTAGACACCGTCGCTTCCGAGCTCGTTGGAGCTTCGCATAGCTCCTGTAATGACCACAGCGATCTCTGGTAACTCCATGGTATCCAAGAAATAAGCCGTTTCTTCCAGAGTATCTGTCCCGTGGGTAATAACGATGCCATCATAGTTGTGAGCTTCCTCTTTGATTTTTTGATACAGGGCTAACATGTGACGAGGGGTCATTTGAGGGCTGGGAAGGTTGAAGAAGTCCTCTGAGGTGACTGCAATCCCTTCAATTGGTGAAGTGACTTGGGTCATGGGATTGACTTCATTGGTAATCACTGCTCCAGAGTCATCTGCTGCCATCGAAATGGTCCCTCCAGTATGTAGTGCTAAAATTTTCTTAAACATGTGAAGCTCCTTGGAATATGTGATATAATTTATTTTATCATAAAAAGAAAGAAACAGTAGACATGGAAATAAAAGCAGTCTTTTTGATATCGATGGAACCTTGGTCAATGATAGTCGAGCGGTCCTAAAATCAACAGAAAAAGCCATTCAGTCTTTAAAGGAAGAAGGGATCTATGTCGGCCTTGCGACAGGGCGGGGACCGGCCTTTGTCAAACCGTTTATGGAACGCTATGGTTTTGATTTTGCAGTGACCTATAATGGTCAGTATATTTTGACCAAGGACCGCGTGCTGTTCACCAGTCCAATCGATAAAAAGAGTCTGCACCAACTAATTGACTATGCTCGAGAACACCGCAAGGAAATTGCTCTCGGTACCAAGGATGGGGTATTTGGTTCTCGGATTATGAGTTTTGGGATGAGTCCTATTTCAACCTGGTCTAGTCGCTTTGTGCCCCGCAAAATGGCCCGTACAGTCAGTCGTGGATTTAACAAAGTGGTTAGCAAGGTCGTCCCACAAGATCAGGACACCCTCTATGCACTAGCGCAAGAACCAATTTATCAAGTTTTGATCTTATCGAGCCCAGAAGAGACTGCAAAAATTGAAAAAGAGTTTCCGGATCTGAAATTCACACGGTCTAGTCCTTTTGCAGCAGACGTCCTCAACCCAGGCATTTCCAAACTAGAAGGGATCCGCATCGTTGGTCAGGAATTTGGCTTTGACATTGATGAGGTGATGGCTTTTGGAGATTCGGATAATGACTTAGAGATGCTGTCAGGTGTTGGCTTGTCTATTGCGATGGGAAATGGGACGACCAGTGTCAAGGCAATTGCCAAGCATACCACGACTAGTAATGGCAAGGATGGCATCCAAAAGGCCCTGCAACACTTTGGTATTCTCTCAGAGAAAGAACTCTTTCTTTCTAAGGATGATCACTTCAATAAGGTCAAAACCTTCCATGGTGTGATGGATGGAGAAACCCAGGAGAAACCAGTTGTTTGGCAACCTCAAGACGCCCTTTATCGAACCATGTTCAAGCAAGAGGAGTTGGTAGAATTTGTCCGAGCAGCTAGCACAAGTGAAGAAGAATTTGACCGTTCGGTAGCAGCTCTTCACGAAGCCTTGGATAAGGCTGCAGATAAGGTTCGTGGCAAGCATCCAGCTGAGATCTCCATGGTGGGGCAGGTTGATGCCTTGATTGATACCCTCTATCTGACTTATGGTAGCTTTGTACTAATGGGAGTCGATCCTGAAGAGGTTTTTGAGATTGTTCACCGGGCCAATATGGGCAAGATTTTCCCAGATGGAAAGGCGCACTTTGATCCAGTAACCCACAAAATTCTGAAGCCAGATGATTGGGAAGAAAAATACGCTCCAGAACCAGCTATCAGAAAAGAACTCGATCGCCAGCTCAAGGCCTACGAAAAACATGCAAAACAAAAAGAAGCAAAAAGACAACTAAAAAGTTTGGAACCTTTGTTCCAAACCTTTTTAGAATGTAGACAAACTATTTTTACTAAGATAAGTAAAGTGTTCCACAAAGAAGTCGAAATATGTTCTTATTTTTAAAATTTATAAAAAATATTGAAAAACTTTCCGCCGTGAGAAAAGTGCTAGAAACACTATTGTTTCTAGCACTCGGGAGTTTTGAGACCTTAGGCTCAAAACTTAGTCATGGAACTTCGAAGAAGGTCGCTGACGTCCGTACTCACCTAAGGAAAGTTTTCAATATAACTTTTCTTTCTTACATGGTTTTATCCTTATCACGCACCACTAGTAAGTCTACTTTGGCGTGGCGAAGGATATATTCTGAGGAGGATCCGACCATTAACCGTTCGAAGGCATTAAGTCCGGTAGCTCCGACCATAATAAGGTCAACCCCTTCTTTACTTGGGATATCATTAGCTAAGAGGACTTTTGGATTTCCCATTTCTACAACAGTCACAACATTTTGAACGCCGACTTTTTCAGCACGTTCCTTGTAGCCCTTGAGCAATTCGTTGGCTTCTTCTTGCAATTCTTCGTAGACCTCAGCATCAAAAGTTGAGACGCTTTGAAGGGCACGGGTATCGATGACGTGGGCAATAGTCAATTTAGAGCCGTTGCGAAGAGAAACGTTAACCCCTTTTTCAAAGGCTAATTCTGCTTCATGGGAACCGTCGACAGCGACCATGATGTTTTCATATTTTTGAGACATAATCCTACCTCCTTATCGCTTGAAAACATGGATAGAATAGAAGGGAATCCTATTCTTTATACACTTATATTTTATCTCTTTTGAGCTAGAATGTAAAGGTAAAGTCTCTCTTTTCTGCTATAATTTTGCAGAATTTTTAAAGTCCTCGGTTTGTACTCTATTTCAACTAGTGGTATAATAGAGATAATTTCGTGAATCGAGGCAGAATATGAAGGAATATAATAAATCAAGCAAACTCGAACATGTCGCTTATGATATTCGTGGTCCAGTCTTGGAAGAAGCCATGCGCATGCGAGCAAATGGAGAAAAATTCTCCGTTTGAATACAGGGAATCCTGCTGAATTTGGCTTTACAGCTCCAGATGAAGTTATCCATGATTTGATCATGAATGCGCGTGATAGTGAAGGCTATTCAGACTCAAAAGGAATCTTTTCAGCCCGTAAGGCTATCATGCAGTACTGCCAGTTGAAAAAATTCCAAATGTGGATATTGATGATATTTACCTTGGGAATGGAGTGAGTGAGCTGATCGTCATGTCCATGCAAGGACTACTTGATAATGGGGATGAGGTCTTGGTTCCCATGCCGGACTATCCTCTTTGGACAGCAGCCGTCAGCCTAGCTGGTGGGAATGCGGTTCACTATCTTTGTGATGAAGAAGCAAACTGGTATCCAGATATTGAGGATATCAAGTCGAAAATCACCTCAAATACCAAGGCTATCGTTGTCATCAACCCGAATAACCCAACAGGTGCCCTCTATCCAGATGAGATCCTGCTTGAGATTGTAGAGATCGCTCGTCAAAATAACTTGATTATCTTCGCAGATGAAATCTACGATCGCTTGGTCATGGATGGGGAAAAACACACGGCTATTGCAAGTTTAGCGCCGGATCTCTTCTGTGTGAGTATGAATGGCTTGTCAAAATCTCACCGGATTGCCGGTTTCCGTGTTGGTTGGATGGTTCTATCCGGACCCAAGCACCATGTGAAGGGCTATATCGAAGGCTTGAACATGTTGTCCAATATGCGTCTTTGTTCAAATGTCTTGTCTCAACATGTTGTGCAAACCTCTCTTGGAGGTTACCAATCCGTGGATGAACTCTTGCTTCCAGGTGGTCGAATCTACGAACAACGGAACTTCATCTACAAAGCTATCAATGATATTCCAGGCCTCTCAGCTGTTAAGCCAAAAGCTGGTCTCTATATCTTCCCTAAGATTGATCGGGACATGTACCGCGTGGATGATGATGAACAATTTGTTTTAGAATTCTTGAAGCAAGAAAAAATTCTCTTGGTTCATGGCCGCGGCTTTAACTGGAAAGATCCAGATCACTTCCGGATCGTTTACCTTCCACGTGTCGATGAGTTGGCTCAAATTCAAGAAAAAATGACTCGTTTCTTGAAACAATACAAACGTTAATTAGATAAAGGATTGAAGAGGAAAGTCTTCAATCTTTTTTGATTCATTCTATAAAAACTATGTCATCGAATCGACATTTTTCTGAATTGCGCATAATTGTAGAAAAAATAAATAATTTTCAGATAATTTGATTGAAATTCCCACACTTATATGATATACTTGAGCTGACTATATGCGAGGTTTATTATGGCAAACTTATTAGAAAAGACACGTAAAATTACATCCATCTTGAAACGGACTGATGAACAGTTGCAGTTCGAGATGCCTTATAATGATATTGCCCAGCAATTAGCGGATATTATCCACTGTAATGCCTGTATCATTAATAGCAAGGGAACCCTTCTTGGTTATTTCATGCGTTACAAGACCAACAATGACCGGGTAGAAGCTTTCTTTCAAAATAAAAAATTACCAGAAGATTATGCCAAGGCAGCTAGTTTGGTCTACGATACAGAAGCTAATTTAGATGTGGACCATGATTTGAGTATCTTTCCGGTCGAAACCAAGTCTGAATTTCCTGATGGCTTGACCACCATTGCGCCTATTCATGTTTCTGGGATTCGGTTGGGTTCCTTGATCATTTGGCGCAATGATAAACAGTTTGCGGATGATGATTTGATCTTGGTTGAGATTGCGAGTACCGTGGTAGGGATTCAAATGTTGAACTACCAACGCGAGGAAGACGAGAAGAATATTCGTCGTCGGACAGCGGTGAATATGGCTGTCAATACCTTGTCTTACTCTGAATTGCGTGCTGTTTCTGCCATCCTTAGTGAATTGAAAGGAAATGAGGGACAGTTGACTGCTTCTATCATTGCAGATCGGATTGGTATCACCCGCTCTGTGATTGTCAATGCACTCCGGAAATTGGAGTCAGCTGGTATTATTGAAAGCCGTTCTCTTGGAATGAAGGGAACCTATCTCAAGGTGTTGATTCCAGATATCTTTGAGGAAATTAAGAAAAGAGATTACTAATGACTAAAGCTTTGATTTCAATTGACTACACTGTCGATTTCGTAGCAGATGATGGTAAGCTTACAGCAGGTGCCCCTGCACAAGCCATTTCTGAGACTATTGCTCAGGTGACTCAGTTGGCCTTTGACCAAGGAGACTATGTCTTTTTGCCATTGATGCGCATGATGTAGAGGATCCATTTCATCCTGAAAGCAAGCTCTTCCCACCTCATAATATCATTGGGACTAGTGGACGTGATTTGTACGGCCCTTTAGCAGATTTTTATCGGGAACACAAAGCGGATTCACGTGTCTTTTGGATGGACAAGCGTCATTATTCTGCTTTTTCAGGAACGGACCTAGATATCCGCCTGCGGGAACGCCATGTAGATACCGTTATTTTGACAGGTGTCTTGACTGATATCTGTGTTCTCCATACAGCGGTTGATGCATACAACCTCGGCTATCAGATCGAAGTCGTAGAACCTGCAGTGGCGTCGCTCACTCCTGAAAATCACCAGTTTGCCTTGAATCATTTCAAGCATGTCTTAGGGGCAAGCTTGGTAGACGGCACACTAGCTGTATTAGATACAAAATAAGAAAATTTTCTAAAAGAGGTCATAGACGGTTGTCTTGGCTTCTTTTTGGGGCCTAGAAATTGTCTTCCTCTCTTGAAAATGGTATTCTAATGGAAGAAAATAAGGGGAGTTATGAGTAAAAAGCTGTCGTGTTTTCAGCGGATCTATCTTATATGGAAAAGTTGGAAACCGCTATGAAGTCACTGTGTGCCCATCAGGACCGGTTGAAAATTTATGTCTTAAATGAAGATCTACCAACTGAGTGGTTTACTATTATGAATCAGCGCTTGCGCCAGTTGGATTCAGAAGTGATCAATTGTCGGATGTCTCCCGAGCAATTCCAGTCCTTTTCGCTTCCAAGTGACCATATTCACTATGCAACCTATTTCCGTTACGCTATTCCAGAGTTTGTGGAGGAAGAACGGATCCTCTATCTGGATTGTGACATGATCTTTACACAGGATTTATCGCCTTTATTTGAGGTCGATCTAAAGGTTATGGACTGGGCGCGGTGGTAGATAAGCCAACGACGACAGATGGATTTAATGCTGGACTTTTGGTGATTGATAAGACTTGGTGGCAAGAGCACCAAGTAACAGAGGCTCTTTTTGACCTCACTCATGAACACCATCAGCATGTATACGGAGATCAGGGAATTTTGAATCTGTATTTCAAAGATGCGTGGTTTCCATTACCTTGGACCTATAATTTACAAGTAGGGTCTGATAAGGATCAATACCTCTATGGAGATCTAGACTGGTATGATGCCTTTCAAGGGATTCCGGCGGTCATTCACTACACCTCTCATAATAAACCATGGACCTCCAAACGCTTCAATCGTTTTCGGGAACAATGGTGGTTTTACTATGCCCTCTCTTGGGAGGAAATTTTGCTTCGAAAACCGATTTTGAAGCAAACCTATCAAGAGTTAGTGGGAGAATTTCCTTATCATGCTGCCATATACACCAATACGGCAGATATCCACGAGTTGGAGACGTTGTTAAAAGAGTTGCCAGACGTAGCGATTCATGTCCTTGCCCATAGCCATTTTGGTTTTAACTTGGTGCAATTGGAACGCTACCCCAACCTCTTTCTTTATCCCTCTTTTGATCCCTTGACCAGTCGAAAGGTCCTAGAAAAATTGGATTTCTATCTGGATATCAATCCCTATGATGAGGTGGATCAGATGACGCAAAGGATCCATCAATTGGGCTTACCGATTTTCTCTTTTGAAGGAACCAATCATGTGGAGAATGGAGAGAATCAAGTGTTTGCGGATGATCAGGTGCAGGAGATGGTGGCAGCGATTCGCGATTATTTAAAGAGAAATGAGAAGAAGCATGGAAACAAATGAAGTAGTGAGTATCATCATTCCCATCTATAATGTAGAAGCTTATTTGAGACAATGTTTAGAAACGGTTATCCATCAGACCTACCCTCATTTGGAAATTATCCTGGTCAATGATGGTTCGCCAGACCAGTCAGAAGAGATCTGTAAAGAATTTTTAGGAAGGATGCGCGCATCCGCTACGTTCGCCAAGAAAATGGGGGCTTATCTGCTGCTCGGAATACAGGGATTGAGCTAGCGACTGGTGATTACCTCACCTTTATTGATCCAGATGACTGGGTGACGGAGGATTATGTAGAAGTGCTCTATCGCCAACTTCAAAAGTATGATGCGGATGTTTCCGTAGCCAACTATAACCTCTATGATGACAGTAGTAGCAAATACTTGATCAAGGTAACGGACGACGATTATTCAGAGACCCTTTATGAGGGACGTGAGATCATGGACCACGATGCCATTCAGGAAACTAGAGATATGGCCTGGGCTTGTGCCATGATGAAGCTCTATAAGCGTAGCTTATTTGAAGGGCTTCGTTTTCCAGTTGGAAAAAATGTCGAAGACAACTTCCTCATGTACAAGCTCTTCTTAAAAGCCCATCGGGTAGTTCATACGGAGAAATGTATTTATTGGTATCGCGTGGGCCGTGCAGATACTCTGTCCCAGGTTTGGACAGAAAAGCGAGTCGTCGATGAGATGGAAGCTAAGCAGGAGAAGTTGGCTCTACTGGGGATGTTGGGCTATGATTTGACTTGGCATCGCTATATCTACAAAACGCGCTTGAAACGGGCCCTTGAAAAATTAGAGGAAGCAGGCTTGCAAGGGACAGAAACCTATGAGCGCGTGGTGACCAACCTCCGTTTTATTGAAACGATGGACTAACCCCTTATTGATGAGAAAGGATCAGCATGTTCATTATTGCATCAGAGCAGACCAGAGAGCTGGATCGTTTGCAAAAATACTTGGACAAACTTGGCCAGCCCTACCGGGTATTTGTGACCAATCTGGAAACAGATTTGGACCAACAGACAGAGAGTCTTGCGACCTTTTTACCCAAAAAGACCCAGTATCAAAAATTGGAAAACCTTTATTTTTCAATGATCTAGCAGTTCCAGAATTATGGGAATGTTGGACACTAGGGATCACGACCTATCTTTTTGATGGTGAGGAACGTCGTGCCAACGTGGTTTTGCGAGAGGATATCTTGTCTCGAACAGTTGACAGAGTGGAATGGTTTGGTCAGGGAGAAGAGATCGTATCCATTGATGTCTACAACCGCTATGGCTGGAGAAGCAAACAGAGTCTCCTGACGGAAGCTGGCCAATCCTATTTAGACATCTATTTGAACCGTCAACAAGAAGAAGTCTTGCTTCACTTTGTCTCACAAGGAACCTTTTTGCTTCAAACTCCTAAGGGACGGGATCGCCTGTATGCCAATAAGAAAGAGCTGCAAAGAGCTGTCCTAGAACAAGTCTTGCCGGAAGATGAAGCCGTTCTTTTGATGGACAAGGCATTGCTAGATGTTGTGAAAGAGAAACCAAAGGAAAGACTCGCCTACTGTGCCAGTGACGCGCATGATCTAGACGAGATCAAAGAACAAGTCAGTCAGATTTTGTTGGTAGAAGATGGTCTGTTGAGTGAGAAAATAGACGGAATCACAGTCTTGTCAGGGCTGGTAGATGTGGAGCAGGAAAGTTTTCAACCAGAAGCCATGGTTATGACGGCTTCTCAAGAGGTCGAAGGCCTATCTAGCCTGGTCCATCAATTCCCACAAGTCACCTTTCACATTGCTGCTTTGACGGCTATGGGGCCGAAATTAACAGACTTAGCGACTCGCTCCAATGTGCGCCTCTATCCAGGGATTTCGCTGGACAAATATGAGGACTTGTTATCCAGCTGCTCTATTTATCTGGATTGCAACCAGGGAGAAGAAGTGTGGAGTAGTAGTCTTCATGCTCTTGAAAATGGGCAAGTCTTATTTGGTTTGAAGAGCACGGTTCATCAGGAAGCCTATAAAAACTTGAGCACAATCACAGATACAGTCGAAGAAATGAAACAGCAACTAGATACCTTGCTCCAGCATCCAGAGACCCACAAAGAATTGGTAAGAGAGCAGGCACGAATCTTGAAATTGCCTGAAAAAGAAGCTTTGGAAGAGCTGTTTAAGCGATTAGAGGGAGGAACCGCATGACCATTTATACCTTTAATCTATTAGTGGGATTCGAACCTAATGGGGTTGATGTTGCACAAGCCTCTCGGGCAAAGATGCTCCGGAGACTAGGAGTGGCAGCGAAGTTTGTCTTTACCACTTGGCCCACTCCAGAAAAATTGGCCTATTACCTCTCATTGGGGCACCGGGATGAGGAACTGCTTTTGCCCATTTAACTTTTACGGATCAACAGACTACGGTCCCTCAAAAGTCGGTAGGGGCCTTGCAAATGGAGTTTCAACTGACTCGTCTGGATGTTGTTGAAAAACGGAAAGAGTCATTCGCTACCAATTTGCGGATGGAAACGCCTTGAGCTTTCATTTGGATCCCTATCATCCAAACTGTGTCCGCTATGTAGACTATCTTTTGGCTGGAAATAGGATCAAGCGAGAGTATTATGGAGCTTGTAAACTTGTCACAGAGTATTTTCAGTATGGTAGTGTTGTCAGACGGATCTATCACCATCAAGATGGGACTATCGCTTTTGAAGAATCGAGGTTCGGTGGAAGCTGGCTCTATAAACTGGGGTCTGAGATTTTGACCAACCATACAGAAGTGATGAGACGTTTTTTGTCGCAGCTGTCGCTAAAAGAAGAAGATCTGATTCTGCTTGACCGGGCTTCGCGCATGGATTTTGCTCGCCCTTTGTTGGAGAAAACTGCTCCCTCAAAGCTCGCCATGGTGTTTCATTCGGAGCATGAATTTGAAAATGGCCATCTCAACTATGAGTATTATTATGTGTTCAAGTATGCCAAACGCTTCGATTATTTCATCACAGCAACGGATCTTCAAAAAGAAGTCTTGGAGCAGACACTTGCTAAACAAGGATGCCAAGGAATTCCAATCTATAGCATTCCAGTAGGGCATCTAGAAGAATTGACGGAATCACTAGGAGACAGACCTCCCTTTAGTGTGCTCACAGCTTCCCGTTTGGATCCAAGAAAACGCATCGATTTGGCCATTCGAGTAGTGGCCCAAGCTCATGAACAACTCCCAACCCTTCAGTTTGATATTTATGGAAAGGGTGGAGAAGCGGACAACTTGCGCCACCTGATTCAGGAGCTTTCAGCACAAGATTATATTCACCTACTAGGTCATGCGGATCTTCAGCAGATCTATCCTTGCTACCAAGCCTACCTCACTACTTCTCAGTGGGAGACCTTTGGTTTGACTTTGATGGAGGCGGCTGGAGCAGGTTTGGCCTTGCTGGGCTTTGATGCCCGTTATGGCAATCCGACTTTTATAAAAGAGGGTGAAAATGGCTTTTGGTACCTTATAGCGAGACAGTGCCAGAAGAAGAGTTGGTGAAAGAGTTGGCGGACAAGCTGGTCCAGCTCTTTGAAAGCGACCTCGCTCTATTTCATCAGGCTTCTTATGACTTGGCCTCTTCCTACCTCGCTTCTAACGTCCAGGAAGTCTGGAAAGAGACTCTAATGGAGATGGGGCAATTCGGCGGAAAAGAAATATAAAAAGAAGAATCTGTAGCGACAAAAAGTCCTACAGATTTTTTCTAAGGCAAGCAAATTGGGCTAAATTATGGTAAAATAGAGGGTATTGAAAAATCATCATTTCACGAAAGGAAGCAAGATGAAAATTACGCAAGAAGAGGTAACCCACGTTGCCAATCTTTCAAAATTGAAATTCTCTCCAGAAGAGACAGCTGAGTTTGCGACAACCTTATCGAAAATTGTCGACATGGTGGAATTGTTGGAAGAAGTGGACACAACAGGCGTTGCTCCAACAACAACCATGGCGGATCGTAAGACCGTATTGCGTCCGGATGTTGCTGAAAAAGGGACGGACCGTGACCGCTTGTTTAAAAATGTACCAGAAAAAGATAATTACTACATCAAGGTACCAGCTATCCTAGAAGATGGAGGAGATGCCTAATGTCATTCAACCATAAAACCATTGAAGAGTTGCACGACCTCCTTGTCTCTAAGGAAATTTCAGCAACGGAATTGACCCAAGCGACGCTTGACGATATCAAGGCGCGTGAAGAAGCGATCAATGCCTTTGTAACGGTGGCCGAAGAAGCTGCTCTTGCGCAAGCCAAGGCTATTGATGAAAAAGGAATTGATGCAGATAACCTCCTGTCAGGGATTCCGCTCGCAGTCAAAGACAATATCTCAACAGATGGCATCTTGACCACTGCGGCATCAAAAATGCTCTATAACTACGAGCCAATCTTTGATGCGACAGCTGTTGCCAATGCCAAAGCCAAAGATATGATTGTCATCGGAAAGACCAACATGGATGAATTTGCCATGGGTGGATCTGGTGAAACTTCTTACTATGGACCAACCAAGAATGCTTGGGACCAGAGCAAGGTGCCTGGTGGATCTTCTAGTGGTTCAGCAGCTTCTGTCGCTTCAGGCCAAGTCCGTTTGTCCCTTGGTTCAGATACAGGTGGTTCTATCCGTCAACCGGCTGCTTTTAACGGGATTGTTGGTCTCAAACCAACTTATGGAACAGTTTCCCGTTTTGGTCTCATTGCCTTTGGTAGCTCATTGGACCAAATTGGGCCGTTTGCACCAACCGTTAAGGAAAATGCGCTCTTGCTCAATGTTATTGCCAGTGAGGATGCCAAGGATTCAACTTCTGCACCTGTTCGTGTAGCAGACTTTACTTCTAAGATTGGTCAAGACATCAAAGGCATGAAAATTGCCCTTCCGAAGGAATATCTAGGTGAAGGGATTGACCCAGATGTCAAAGAAACTATCCTTAATGCGGCGAAACACTTTGAAAAATTGGGAGCAACTGTCGAAGAAGTCAGCCTTCCACACTCTAAATACGGGGTTGCCGTTTACTACATCATCGCTTCATCTGAAGCTTCTTCAAACTTGCAGCGTTTCGATGGCATTCGCTATGGTTTCCGTGCGGAAGATGCTAAAAACTTGGATGAGATCTACGTGAACACTCGTAGTCAAGGTTTTGGTGATGAGGTCAAACGCCGGATTATGCTTGGTACCTTTAGTTTGTCATCTGGTTACTACGATGCTTACTACAAGAAAGCTGGTCAAGTTCGTACCCTCATTATCCAAGACTTCGAAAAAGTCTTTGCGGATTACGACCTTATCCTTGGTCCAACAGCTCCTAGCGTGGCCTTTGATTTGGATTCGCTCAACCATGATCCGGTTGCCATGTACTTGGCGGACTTGTTGACCATTCCAGTCAACTTGGCAGGTCTTCCAGGGATTTCGATTCCTGCAGGTTTTGCGCAAGGTCTTCCAGTTGGTTTGCAGTTGATCGGTCCCAAGTATTCTGAAGAAACCATCTACCAAGCTGCAGCTGCCTTTGAAGCAACGACGGATTACCACAAGCAACAACCCCTTATTTTCGGAGGTGACAATTAATGAACTTTGAAACAGTCATCGGACTTGAAGTCCACGTTGAATTGAATACAAACTCAAAAATTTTCTCACCAACTTCTGCTCACTTTGGGAATGAGCAAAATGCCAATACCAATGTGATTGACTGGTCTTTCCAGGGGTGCTTCCTGTCTTGAACAAGGGTGTTGTGGATGCTGGTATTAAGGCTGCTTTGGCGCTGAATATGGATATCCATCAGCACATGCACTTTGACCGTAAGAACTATTTCTACCCTGATAATCCAAAGGCTTACCAAATTTCGCAATTTGACGAGCCAATCGGTTACAACGGTTGGATTGAAGTGCAATTGGAAGACGGCTCAACTAAGAAAATTGGGATTGAACGGGCCCACCTGGAAGAAGATGCTGGTAAGAACACGCACGGAACAGACGGTTTCTCTTATGTAGACCTTAACCGTCAGGGAGTGCCGTTGATCGAAATCGTTTCTGAAGCAGATATGCGTTCTCCTGAAGAAGCCTACGCCTATTTGACAGCCCTCAAAGAAGTTATCCAATACACTGGTATTTCAGACGTCAAGATGGAAGAAGGATCGATGCGGGTGGATGCCAACATTTCCCTTCGCCCATACGGCCAAGAGGAATTTGGTACCAAGACGGAGTTGAAAAACTTGAACTCCTTCTCAAACGTCCGTAAAGGTCTTGAATACGAAGTGGAGCGCCAAGCGAAAATCTTGCGTTCAGGTGGGGTCATTCGTCAAGAAACACGCCGTTATGATGAAGCTAATAAGAGTACCATTCTTATGCGTGTTAAAGAAGGGGCAGCGGACTATCGTTACTTCCCAGAACCAGACCTACCACTCTTTGAAATCTCAGATGAGTGGATTGAGGAAATGCGTACGGAGTTGCCAGAGTTTCCAAAAGACCGTCGTGCTCGCTACGTGGCAGAGCTTGGTTTGTCTGACTATGATGCCAACCAATTGACAGCGACGAAAGTTACTTCTGACTTCTTTGAAGCAGCTGTAGCCCTTGGTGGCGATGCTAAACAAGTGTCTAACTGGCTCCAAGGTGAAGTCGCACAATTTTTGAACGCAGAAGGCAAAACGCTGGAAGAAATCCAATTGACACCAGAAAACTTGGTTGAAATGATTGCCATTATCGAAGATGGAACCATTTCATCTAAGATTGCCAAGAAAGTCTTCGTTCACTTGGCGAAAAACGGTGGCGGCGCGCGTGAATACGTCGAAAAAGCTGGTCTGGTACAGATTTCAGATCCTGAAGTCTTGATACCAATCATCCACCAAGTCTTTGCAGACAATGAAGCAGCCGTAGCCGACTTCAAGTCAGGAAAACGGAATGCGGACAAGGCCTTCACAGGTTTCCTCATGAAAGCAACCAAAGGCCAAGCCAACCCACAAGTAGCCCTCAAGTTACTTGCCCAAGAATTGGCG
This sequence comes from Streptococcus sp. 2A/TPW/M5, assembly GCA_036663675.1. Classification (GTDB taxonomy): domain Bacteria; phylum Bacillota; class Bacilli; order Lactobacillales; family Streptococcaceae; genus Streptococcus. The sequence goes on from JAYXUK010000001.1 coordinate 1,073,236, forward strand.
AAGTTGAAGGAAGAGTAATAGAGAAATCGAGAACTGCACCCTAAAGTTAGATTTTTACTGCCTACCTTTTGGGGGCAGTTTATTTTTTGTTTTAAAAATATCTTATTAATGTTCTTGTATTTACTTTTTTAATTGGTTATAATATTGCATAAAGATATATTACACTAATTAGTTATAAAATGTGAGTGTTATGGAAATATGAGTTTTTAAATAACAGAAGGATTTTTAGGCTTTTATAGAAATTGATTAAATATTAGTAGATGACTTTATCGAGTCAAGAAAATATCAATGCGAATTAGGAGAAAAAATGAGTAACTGGGAAAAAGATTATGAGGCAGCACAGAGGGAACAAGAGCGAAATCAAGAATTAAAGAGACACAATGATTTGTTAGATAGACACTCTATTCAGCAAAGATTAGCTTCAGAAGAAAAAAATAGACTTCTAGAGAATCAAGTTCGACAAACTGAAAAGCAAAATGAAATATTACAACAACAAGCAATTGCTGAGGAGAGACGGAGAGAGCAAGAACTCAAACAAAAACAGGAGCAATTTTATAAAGATAAAATATTTGAATTGAAAAAATATGGGCTCAAGCTAAAGATAATAGTGAGCGTGATCGAATACAAATACTTCTCTCAGAAGTTGAGGGGAATACGAGAAGTATAAGTTTGAGGAAGCTGAAAAGAGAGAAAACTAGCTTTACAAGCTGAACGCTATAGGCAGGAAGAATTAATCAAACAAGAAGAAGAAAAAAGAAACAACGAAGGAAAAGAATTATAAGTCTAGTTATTGGATTAGTCATTTTAATTCTAATGTTATGGCTTTTTTACCAAAAAGTGGACGATATCAAAGACAAAATGATTCAGTATCTATTTCAAGAAAGTCGGAAAGTTCAAAAAAGACAATAAAGGAAAATCGGATCTAGAAAAAGCACAGATACTACAGTTGTTCCTAATCTCTCAGGGAAAACAGTAGCAGAAGCAAATGCAATCATTGAAAAGCAAAATTTAAAATTAGGAAAAGAACAAGAGGAATATAGCGATTCGATTGCAGAGGGTATATTATAAAAACAAATCCAGTCACTGGTAGCAAAATAAAACGAGGAAATAAAATTAATTTGATCGTTTCAAAAGGTCCAAATAGTTTTGAAATGCCAAACTATGTAGGAGAAACACGAGCTAAAGCAGAGGAAGATCTGAAAAATACTTATAAAGTATCAAGCAAAATGATCACGATTGAAGAAGTTGAGACCTTCGATTATGCTGCAGGGACAGTTCTTGAACAAACTCCAGCTCCAGGAAAGCAATATTCTTTGAGTTCAAAGACCAAGATTGTTTTAAAAGTAGCAAAAGAAACAACTTCAATTGAAATGCCAAACTATGTTGGATCAACCTATGATTTTGCTAGAAGTAATTTGATTGAAATATATGGAATCAAAGAATCTAATATTAAAATCAGAAAAACTAACCATCTTCCTGATGGAGTATCCGTTTCTGCAGGTCAAATTGTCAGTCAAACTCCAGAAGTTTCGAGTACGGTGGATATTAACCGCACACGAATTGTATTGACCGTTTATGAACCAAATGAAGGTGGACAGAATAGAAATAGAGTAGAACCTAATGATAATTATGATGATTCAAATTCAAAAGTTAACGATACTGGAAATTCTTCAAGTGGATATGATGATTAGCCATTAAATAACATTTAAGGGAATGATTGGAAGAGGCTGGGACAAAAGTCCTAGCCTCTCAATTATTTTTGGATTGTCGAGCAAGACGCAGTGGTTGAGTGGGCTCTACTACGCTGATTTCATCAGCTTTACAGCCCTACTCAACTGTGCGGAGGTGGGACGAAGAAATCGAATTCTAACGAATTACCGATTTCTGTCCCACTCTCACTTTCTCACGGCGGAAAGTTTCAGTATATATTTACATTCTAACAGGCACCTTTTAGTGTCTGTTTTTACTTTTTCAGAGGGAATGAAAAATGGAATTTCATTGACAAAGTCTTCTGAATTTAATAAAATTAAAAACAGACCGATAGTCTGTTTTTTAAAGGAGGAGAGTTACTTGAAACAAGAAATGAAATCAAAAAGAAGTAAAGATCAAATTATTCAGGCAGCCTTGTCCTTATTTTCAAATAAAGGCTATAAAGAAACAACGATGGCTGATTTAGTAACAGTGACAGGATTGTCAAAGGGGCTGTTTACCATCACTTCAAAAGTAAAGAAGAGATTCTACAACTCTTAATGGAGAAAGAAACGAACTCCTCTCAACTTTTCTAGAAGAATTGTCAAAAACGAAGGAGTTTCATCAACAGATCGTTTATTACAATTAGTTGATTATTTAATAGGCAATGAGAATATGAAACAGCTTACTGGTATAGACTGGGCACAAAAGATACCGTTCGGCTTGTTGTTTTCTTTAAAAAATACGGTAAATATTCTTTCCAAATATGTAGGAATAATCATTCATCAAGGAAATGAGAAGGGCGAGTTTTCTTGTAAATATCCTTTAGAGACAGCTACAACACTATCTCTATTAATTGATGTGTGGCTTGATCCAACTATATCAGGTGAAGAAATGATATCATTCTCACAAAAATTAGACTATATTGCATTTTATTTAAACAGTAGCGGTGTTCCTGTTTTAACAGAAAATAAGTGTCAAGAGATTAATCAGTTTTTTCTTAAAGGAGGAAGAAGATGAATCGGCTGTTAAGATTCTTATTTATTTTACTTATCATCGCCATGTCTGGAGCCATTATTTTTCAGCTCTTCTTTCCATCCTATATGGGAAGTCATTCGGGATATGGTGTTTCTGTCGGTTGGCAGCGAGAGATTGGGATTTGGAATGTGGCAGTTCTTGTGATCCTGATTGCTGTCAATCTCAAATACGATTGGTTTTATCTTCGTACGGTTTTATTGGCCTTGATTATCGGTGGGCTTGGGATTGGTACCAATCATCTCTTTAGTTATTTTCACAATCATCTGCCGGTCAATGGGATCGGTGCACTTGAAAATTATCTCCTCGTCCTTGGTTGGATGGTGGGCTGGAGAATAGAGACTTCACGAATTAAAAAGAAATAAGAAGGAGCAGTCAAAGGGTTGCTCTTTTTCATCTTCAGTTTTTCCTTGACAAACAAAAGGAAAACGTTTACAATTTTAAATATAAAGTTTCCTGAAAAGAAAACAAAAAGGTGAAAACAAGGAGATCATCATATGGCTACTATGAAAGCAGCTCGCTGGCATGCAGCAAAAGACGTTCGTATCGAAGAAGTGGAAGTACCTGAAGTACAACCACATCAAGTAAAAGTGGCAGTTAAGTTCACAGGGATCTGTGGTACGGACTTGCATGAATATTTGGATGGACCGATCTTCATCCCAACTGAAGAACATGTGTATTCTGGTCAAAAAGCACCGGTCACTTTGGGACATGAATTCTCTGGTGAAATTGTAGAAGTCGGAAGTGATGTGACTCGTGTCAAAGTTGGCGATCGTGTCACTATCGAACCAATTCTTGCAGAGCACAATTTGATTGGTGATTATAACCTTGATCCAAACTTGAACTTTGTCGGCCTCGCTGCAGATGGTGGTTTTGCCAAATATTGTGTCCTTGATGGGGATTTGGTTCATGTGATTCCAGATAGCTTGAGCTATGAACAAGCAGCTCTTACAGAACCTGCTGCGGTTGCTGTTTATGCAGTTCGTCAATCTGCATTGAAAACTGGAGATACAGCTGTTATCTTTGGCTTGGGTCCAATTGGTCTTTTGATCGTTGAAGCCCTTCGTGCAGCAGGAGCATCAAAAATCTATGCGGTTGAATTGTCTCCTGAACGCCAAGCGAAAGCAGAAGAATTGGGAGCAATCGTTGTGCGCCCAGAAGAAGGAGAAACAGTCGTAGAAGCCATCCATCGTTTAACCGGTGGGGAGCAGATGTTTCTTATGAAGTTACAGGGGTTCCAGTTGTTTTAGGCCAAGCCCTTGCAGCTGTTCATAAAGCTGGGGAATGTATGGTTGTATCGATTTGGGAACGTGAAGCCAGCATCAATCCAAATGAATTCGCCATCCAAGAAAAATCTCTCAAAGGAATTATTGCCTACCGTCACATCTTCCCTAAAGTATTGGAATTGATGGAACAAGGCTACTTCTCTGCTGAAAAATTGGTTACCAAGAAAATTAAATTGGAAAATATCGTTGAAGAAGGATTTATTGAATTAACACAAGATAAATCTCAAATCAAGATTTTGGTTCAACCTGAATAAGCGAATAAATTTATATGAAATATATGAGGCTGAAACGTTTCGTTTCGGCCTTTTATGATACAATAAAAGTAAGGAACAGATTTAGGAGGGGACTATGTCAAAGACGATGAAAGGAACACTCATGACCTTGATCGCCGGGATCGCTTGGGGACTATCCGGAGTTAGCGGGCAATATTTAATGGTTCATGGATTTTCGGCTATTGAGTTAACAAATCTCCGTTTGCTTTTTTCTGGAATTGTCCTTATTCTTCTTTCCTACGTTGCAGATAAGGAGAAGTTTTTGGCCTTTGCCAAAGATAAATCTTCCTACCTTCCCCTTCTTATTTTTGCCTTTTTAGGATTGTTATTGACTCAGTTGACCTATTTAGAGGCGATTGCTGAAACCAATGCTGGGACTGCTACGGTGTTACAGTATCTCTGTCCAGTGGGAATTTTAGCCTATACCTGTATCATTGATAAGGTGGCCCCTACACTAGCAGAAGTGTTTTCGATGCTTCTAGCGATTGGTGGCACATTCTTAATAGCAACCCATGGTCAACTCAATCAATTGGCCATCAATCCCAAAGGTTTGGCTTGGGGAGTGGTGTCAGCATTTGCCTATGCCCTTTACATCATTCTACCTCTGAACTTAATTCAAAAATGGGGAAGCATGCTGGTGATTGGAGTTGGGATGACTATTCCAGGAATCCTAATGCTCCCTTTAGTGGTCTTCTCTCTTCTTCTGGAAACTACAGACTCGATACCTGGATGGCCCTTTTTGGCTTGGTGGTGATTGGGACGATTTTTGCCTATACAGCCTTTCTGAAAGGAACCTCTTTGGTAGGAGCCGTTAAAGGAAGCTTGCTGGCGTCCTTTGAGCCTGTTTCGGCAGTTTTCTTTGCCTTTGTCATTATGAAGGAGCATTTTTTATGGTTGATGTGATTGGGATGGCCATGATCCTCCTTGCAGTTCTCTTTGATTTCCCTCAAGGATTTCATGATTCAAAAGAAAAAGGAATCTTGTAAAACCAAAACCAATCATATTTTAGTTAAAAGGTTGAGACGAAGGTCTTGGCCTTTTGTAATCCTCGCCCTCTGAGGGAGAGTTATCACTATATAGCGTATACATCGCTAGAAAAAGATGTTAAAATAGAACAAAACTTTTTAAGGAGATGAGGATGAAAAAGATTTTTAAATGGACCCTATTTGCTGTAGCGACCTTGAGTTTAGCGGCTTGTGGAATCAGTGCTCAAAAGACAAATTCGCAGCAAGCAAAGACAGAAAAAGCAGCGAAAAGCTCTGCTTCTGACGGTCAAGTCGAGGTGAGTTTAAAAGGAGGGCAATACATCAAACCACCTGTCCTCAATGACTCAGAAGACGGAAGCTATTTAGCCCTTCAATTGGAATTTAAAAATGTTGCCAAAGAATCTATCAACGTGTCAGATTCAGATATCACCATTTACGATGCGAATAATAACAAGGTCAAATTGCAGTCAGGAATTTATGACCACAGTGAAGCCTTCCAACTGCTCAAGAGTGATCAGTTGGCCCAGGATAAAAATTAACCGGCTATATCGTTTTTCCAGTCGAAAAAGGTAAAAAATATGAAGTGCAGTATGAACGAAAAACCTATAGCTCTGATAAAAAATCCAAGCCTTTAAAATTTGCGGTGGATTCTTCTCAGTATGAGGACAAGGTGGAAGCTTCCACTATTCTAGCAGATGAATACATCAATCAAGTTTACTTCAGTGGCCAACGAAAGGTCAAAAAGGATGACGCTTTTGTTTTGGGAACTGATTTGAAAAAGGAACGCAGTGATTTCCGTGCGAAATTTGCGGCTGATTTTACTCGTCAATTGCATGATTACCAATTCCCTGAAGAAGAAGTGACCCAGTTTATCGATGCTTATGAAAAAGAAAATGCTAAGCGTGCGAAATTAACCTATAAGGTTAAACAATATCTCCCGGACAAGGTGGTCATTAGTCTAAATCCTGAGACGGTCAGCATGGAAAAGACGATCTTAAACCACATGCAGACCTTCTATCAGGAACATCGAAAAGACTATCCAGGGATCATCGAAGCGAACCAGGCTCAAAACAAAGCCTATAGAGAGGAAATGATGGCTTCTCTTGCAGATCGCCCTTGACGACGCCGGATCGATACGACTACCAGTTGACCTTTGTTAAGAAAGATGGCAAATGGGAAGTAGAAAAAGCCTACAATAGTGATAGCTTTATGGAAAAATTCGAGGAAATCTTTCTTAATGCTGAAGTTGGCACTCCTAGGACATGAATCTAGGAGTGTTTTTGTCTATAGCTTTAAACTATATCAAAATCCAAGAAACAGGAATTAGACGGAAACACCTATTAGTGATAAAATAATTTTAAGTTCGAAAGGAGATGAAGGCTTGTGTCTTTTTCTTATGAAGAGTTAGCAGAGATTCGCCACTATATCCACCAACACCCAGAATTGTCTGGTCAAGAATACCAGACAACCGCCTTTCTAAAAGAGCGTCTTGAAGAGTTGGGGATTCGTATTTTAGAGAGTAGATTAAAAACTGGTCTGATTGCAGAAATTGGGTCCGGCCAACCGGTGGTGGCACTTCGAGCAGATATCGATGCCCTTCCGATTTTGGAACAAACGAATCTGCCCTACCAAAGTCAGAATCCAGGCGTCATGCATGCCTGTGGCCATGATTTTCATCAAACCAGTCTTCTGGGAGCAGCAGCTCTTCTCAAGGAAAAAGAAGACCAGCTTGAAGGAACTGTACGCTTGATCTTTCAGCCAGCAGAAGAAATCTCAGAAGGTGCTTCTGATGTTTTGGCAACAGGACTGTTGGAGGATGTTCAAGGAATTATTGGTTTTCACAACATTCCTCAGCTAAAAGCAGGGCAACTTGCTTTGAATGCTGGAGCTATGATGGCAGGGGTTGAGAAATTCAAGGTTACCGTGACAGGGGTTAGTAGTCATGCCGCAAGACCAGATTTGGGAGTTGACACTGTAACGGCCGTCACAACCATGGTTCAGAATGTACAATTATTAATTTCACGGACCGTTTCTCCCTTTGAAACAGCTGTTTTGTCCATTACGCACCTGGATGTGGGCTCAACCTGGAATGTGCTCCCAAAATCAGGCTATTTTGAAGGAACCATTCGTTCTTTTAATCCAAGTGTGCAAAGAGACTTGAAGGCACATTTTATTTCCATCATTCGACACATTGCAGAAAGTCTGGAAGTAGATGTGGCTTTTGAGTGGGGTGTGACACCGCCTGTTACCTTTAATGATGAGGAATTGACGCAGGTAGTTTGGGAAGCTTCACAAGGTTTGGCTGAAGTGATCCCAGCGAATCCTTCTACTGCTGGAGAAGACTTCGCCTTTACCAAGAGCGAATTCCTGGAGTCTTTGCCTTTATCGGTTCAAACGGAGAGCCGGATGCGCCAGACCTCCATCATGATCACATGACCATCGATGATGCAGCCTTTGAGGTATCAGTTCCCTATTATGTTGAAAATGCGCAAGCTTTATTGCGGTATTTTAAAGCAAAGGAAGCGTGATAAAGAAAACCTATCACCTCCATAAAAATATATATTAGGCAAGTAAATGCTTTTTGATAAAATTAAAAATACTTTTAAAATGGCGTTTTATGTGCCTGAAACGAATAAGGAGATCCTATGAATCTAAAAAAGTGATTAAGTATTCTGCTTTAGGATTAGTTGCAGTCCTTGCAACCAGTGCTTTAGTAGCATGTTCATCTGGCAAATCAGCCAGTGGTAAGAAAACCATTGAAGTTGGTACTGTTGGAACAACCAAACCATTCTCTTACGAAGAAAAAGACGGCAAGCTAACCGGTTATGAAATCGAAGTTTTGCGTGAAATCTTCAAAGGTTCAGACAAATATGAAGTAAACTTTAACAAAACAGAGTGGTCTTCAGTCTTTGCTGGCTTAGATAGTGACCGTTTCCAAATCGGTGCCAACAACATTAGCTACTCAAAAGAGCGGGAAGAAAAATACCTCTATCCAAATCCATATGCTCGTAATCCATTAGTATTGGTCGTACCAAAAGATTCTTCTATTAAATCTTTGGATGACATTGGTGGCAAGAAAACAGAAGTTGTTCAAGGAACATCTACTGCTAAACAATTAGAAGATTACAATAAAAACATTCAGATAATCCAACTGACTTGCAATACACAGATGGAACTATTCAAACCATCATGGCTAATCTAGCGGATGGTCGTACAGATTACAAGATCTTCGAACGGATCTCAGTAGATACTATCATTCGTGATCAAGGCTATGACAACTTGAAAGTTATCGAACTTCCAAGCGACCAACAACCTTATGTGTATCCAATTATTGCAAAAGAAGATAAAGACCTTCAAAAATTTGTCAACAAACGGATCAAGGAACTCTATGACAATGGAACCCTTGAAAACTGTCTAAAAAATACTTTGGTGGAGTTTATCTACCAGAAGCAAAAGATATTAAAGAATAATATTTAATTAAAGGAGACTTCAAAATGAAATTGAAAAAAATTCTTGGTTTAACAGCTCTTGCAGCTATTGCAACATTTGCTCTTGCAGCATGTGGTTCTTCAAAATCATCTAGCAAAGATGGTGAAACAACTGTAAAAGTAGGTGTCATGACTTTGAGCGACACTGAAAAAGCTCGTTGGGATCAAGTTCAAAAGAACTTGGATGACGCTAAAACAGGAATCAAATTGGAATTCACTCAATTTACAGACTACTCACAACCAAACGTGGCTGTAAAAGATGGTAGCGTGGATATCAATGCTTTCCAACACTACAACTTCCTTGATAACTGGAACTCTAAAAACGACAATGCCCTTGTTGCAGTAGCAGATACCTACATCGCTCCAATCCGTCTTTACTCTGGTACAGAAAACGGTAAAAACAAATACACTTCAATTAAAGAAATTCCTAAAGGTGGAACAATCGCTGTACCAAATGACCCAACAAATGAAAGCCGTGCCTTGTATGTCTTGCAATCAGCTGGTTTGATTAAATTGGATACCAAAGATGGTCAATTGGCAAACGTGTCAAACATCAAAGAAAATCCAAAAGATTTGAAGATTTCTGAATTGGATGCTTCACAAACACCATCTGCTCTTCCATCAGTAGATGCTGCAGTCATCAACAATACCTTCGTTCGTGAAGCAGGCGTTGATTTCAAAAAGCTATCTATGTTGAAAAGAAAGACAACAACTCAAAACAATGGTACAACGTGATCGCTGCTAAGAAAGATTGGGAAAAATCTGATAAAGCAAAAGCAATCAAAGAAATCATCAAAGCCTATCACAAAGACAATGTGAAGAAAGTGATCGAAGAATCTTCAGAAGGAATGGACCAACCAGTCTTCTAAGATTCGATCTCAAGTGTATGAAGGAGGTGGAGAAGCAATTCTCTACCTCTTATCGTGTATTAGGAGGAATGCATGCCTTTTGCAACAGAAGCGGAACAAATCCGTAAATTTGAAAATGATGAGGTCGCACAACATTATTTTGAAGTGTTGCGAACCCTGATTTCAAAAAATCCATCTTTGCCCAACAAATTGGTCTCAAGGAAGTGGCCAACTATTTGGGGAAATTTTTACAGCTGCAGGAGCCAAAGTCGAAGTGGATGATAGCTATACAGCACCTTTTGTGATTGCCAAATTTTTCTCGCCAAATCCTGAAGCCAAAACCATCATTTTTTATAACCACTATGATACGGTACCAGCTGATGGAGACCAACCTTGGACGGGAGACCCTTTACCTTATCAGTTCATTATGGGACCATGTACGGTCGAGGGGTTGATGATGACAAGGGGCATATCACGGCTCGTCTCACAGCTCTTCGAAAATACATTCGTGAAAGTGGCGATTTGCCAGTCAATATCACCTTTATCATCGAAGGAGCAGAGGAGTCTGCATCGACTGACTTGGATAAATACTTGGCCAAACACAAGAAACACTTGCGTGGGGCAGACCTCTTAGTGTGGGAACAAGGTACCCGAAATAATCAGGGACAGTTGGAAATTTCCGGTGGTAGCAAAGGGATCGTCACCTTTGATATGGTGGTGAAGAGTGCAGAAGTGGATATCCATTCCAGCTATGGTGGCGTGGTGGACTCTGCTTCTTGGTATTTGTTAAATGCTATCGCCAGTCTTCGTGACAAAGAAGGCCGAATCTTGGTGGATGGGATTTATGATCAGATCCAAGAACCCAATGAACGCGAGCTAGCTTTGATTGAGCAATATGCCAACAAAGGACCAGAAGACGTAGCGGAAACCTATGGCCTGACCCTCCTAATCTTGAAGGAAGATCGAAAAGAATTCCTACGCCGTTTCTATTTTGAACCAGCCCTGAATATTGAAGGCTTTGGCTCTGGTTACCAAGGCCAAGGTGTCAAAACGATTCTTCCGGCAGAGGCGCGTGCCAAGATGGAGGTGCGCTTGGTTCCAGGTCTGGATCCCAAGGATGTCTTAGAAAAGATCAAGCAGCAATTGAAGAAAAATGGCTATGATCAGGTCGAATTGGTCTATACTCTCGGTGAAATGAGTTACCGAAGTGATATGAGTGCCCCATCGATTTTAAATGTCATTCGGCTGGCCAAAGACTTCTATAGAGAAGGAGTTTCTGTTCTTCCAACAACAGCGGGAACAGGGCCAATGCATACGGTATTTGAGGCTTTGCAGGTGCCGATGGCAGCCTTTGGAATTGGCAATGCTAATAGCCGTGATCATGGGGGCGACGAAAATGTGAAAATCGCCGATTATTACACCCATATTGAATTGATAAAGGAGTTAATAGCAAGTTATGAGTAAAGCAATGATTCAGCTGGACCACATTGATGTGACCTTCCAGCAAAAGAAACGTCAGATCCAAGCCGTCAAAGATGTGACCATTCATATTAATGAAGGCGATATCTATGGGATTGTAGGGTATTCTGGAGCCGGGAAATCTACCTTGGTTCGGGTGATCAATCTCTTACAAGTGCCAAGTGCCGGAACCATCACTGTGGATGGGGATGTGATTTACCAAGATCGGGTGACCTTAAAACCGGCTGCTCTTAGAGAGAAACGTCGGGATATCGGGATGATCTTCCAACACTTCAACTTGATGGCTCAAATGACCGTCGCAGAAAATGTAGCCTTCGCTCTTAAACATTCAAATTTAAATAAAGAACAAAAGAATGAAAAAGTGGCGAAATTGTTGGATCTAGTTGGTCTAGCAGATCGTGCAGAAAATTACCCAGCCCAATTGTCTGGTGGTCAAAAGCAACGGGTAGCGATTGCGCGTGCCCTTGCCAACGATCCAAAGATTTTGATCTCAGATGAGTCAACTTCAGCCCTGGATCCAAAGACGACCAAACAAATTCTAGCTTTGTTGCAAGAATTGAACAAAAACTTGGTTTAACCATTGTCTTGATCACCCATGAGATGCAAATTGTCAAAGATATTGCCAACCGGGTAGCTGTCATGCAAAATGGCGAACTGATTGAAGAAGGGTCTGTTTTAGATATCTTCTCGAATCCGAAAAATGCTTTGACGCAAGACTTTATCACAGTTGCAACAGGAATCGATGAAGCCATGGTAAAATCAATCAACAAGCGATTGTTAAAAATTTGCCTGATGATTCGATTTTGGCGCATCTCAAGTATGCAGGTTCTGTGACAGATACAGCCATCATCAATGATATTTACAAGCAGTACCAAGTATCTGCCAATATTTTATTTGGGAACATCGAGATCCTTGATAACACGCCTGTTGGAGAATTGGTGGTCATCTTATCAGGTGAAAATCAAAATCTGGAAACGGCCAAAGCTGAGTTAGAAAATGCAGGAGTTTCCGTGACTATTGTGAAAGATGGGAGAAAAGCATGATCCAGTTAATTCAAACATATTTACCAAATGTCTATAAATTAGGGTGGTCTGGCCAGTATGGATGGGGAACCGCTATTTACTTGACTCTTTACATGACCGTTATTTCCTTCATTATTGGTGGATTTTTAGGTTTGGTGACAGGACTTTTGTTAGTCTTGACCCGTCCAGGTGGTGTCATCGAAAATAGAATCGTTTTCCAAATTTTGGATAAGATTACTTCCTTGTTCCGCGCCATTCCTTTCATTATCTTGTTGGCCTTTATTAATCCTTTGACCTACTTGCTCTTGAAAAATACCATCGGTCCTACAGCAGCTCTTGTTCCGCTATCCTTGGCAGTCTTTCCATTCTTTGCCCGCCAAGTCCAAGTAGTCTTGTCCGAGTTGGATGGAGGTGTGATTGAAGCAGCACAAGCCAGTGGGGCAACCTTCTGGGATATTGTTGGTGTTTACCTTCGTGAAGGGCTTCCTGATTTGATCCGTGTGACAACAGTGACCATTATTTCCTTGATCGGAGAAACCGCCATGGCGGGTGCCGTTGGTGCTGGAGGATTAGGAACCTTGGCCATCAACTACGGGAAAAACATGTTTAACAATGATGTCATCTTTGTGGCGACCTTATTGATCCTGATTCTGATCGTTCTGGTCCAATTTATCGGGGACTTCCTTTCGAAGAAAATTAGCCACCGTTAGGATCAGTATCCAATGAAAAGAATAAATGTGAATCAAATAAAACAAGTTGGAGCCTTCATTTTCCTCTATTTTCTCGCGATTGGAATGGGGTCTTAGTTGGAAATCTGATCGATCATCAAGGAAATATGTTTTATGCTCCTGCCTTTTCAGCCTTGTTTGGCGGGACCATCTACCGCTATTATCTAGAAAAAATAAAAGGAGTTGGATCTATCTTTATAGTTGGCTGCGTGATCGGATCCTTCTTCCTCTTTTCGCGTCATGGTGCAGGGGCCTTTATTCCAGCCTTGATCGCCGGAAGTTTTGCGGAGATGGTCGCCTCAAGTGGTCGTTTTCGCTCGAATTTACGAAATGCCTTGTCTTTTGTTATTTTTGCCTTTGCGACGACAGGGCCCATTCTTATGATGTGGTTCTATCCAGCCAGTTACCGCATGTCTTTACTGGATCGTGGTAAATCGATAGACTATGTCAATCGGGTGATGGTATCACCAGATCTAGCGACCATCACTTGGTTTATCCTCACGGTCATACTGGGTGCTGGATTAGGATGGGGAGTATCGAACATCCTTCTTCCATTCTTGGTCAAAAAGGAGATAAAGATGCACAATAATTTACTAGTTCTTCAGTCAGACTTTGGTTTGGTGGATGGAGCAGTATCAGCTATGATTGGGGTTGCTTTAGAAGAATCACCAACTCTTAAAATTCACCACTTAACTCATGATATTACCCCTACAATATCTTTGAAGGGAGTTACCGTCTCTTTCAGACAGTAGATTACTGGCCAGAAGGGACTACCTTTGTTTCGGTGGTCGATCCTGGTGTCGGTTCCAAACGAAAGAGTGTCGTAGCTAAAACGGCGAAAAATCAATACATTGTCACTCCGGATAATGGCACTCTCTCTTTATCAAGAAACATGTAGGGATTGTTGCTATCCGTGAGATTTCAGAGGTGAAGAATCGTCGAGCCAATACAGAGTTTTCTTATACCTTCCATGGCCGTGATGTCTACGCCTATACAGGAGCTAAGTTGGCCAGTGGCCATATTAGTTTTGAAGACGTCGGACCAGAACTCAGTGTCGAACATATTGTGGAAATCCCAGTGGTTGAGACAGTTCTTGAGGACAATCTTGTTAAAGGTGCGGTTGACATCCTAGATGTACGCTTTGGTTCTCTTTGGACTTCCATTACTCGGGAAGAGTTCAATCATTTGTCACCCAAATTTGGGGAACGTTTTGAAGTGACCATCTATAACAATGACATGCTGGTTTACCAAAACCAAGTAACCTACGGTAAGTCTTTCGCCGACGTGCGAATTGGACAGCCAATCCTTTATATCAATTCCCTTTACCGTGTTGGTCTTGCCATCAACCAGGGATCCTTTGCCAAGGCCTATAATGTAGGAGTTGGGGCTTCTTGGCATATCGAGATTAGAAAAATGGAAAATTAATAGGAGATATCACAATGAAACAGAAATCATTATTTTCAATTAAAGATGTTGTAGCTATTGGGGTTGGAGCAGCCCTCTTTGTCGTAATTGCTATGTTGCAAATCCCTGCACCTGCACCGAATACGAGCATTCAGTTGCAATATGCCCTTCAAGCTCTCTTTAGTGTAGTCTTTGGCCCAATTGTCGGCTTCTTAATCGGCTTGATTGGTCATGCCATTAAGGACGCTATGTCAGGTGGTCTTTGGTGGACTTGGATCATTTCAAGTGGTTTGTTTGGACTCTTTGTTGGTTTCTTCCGCAAACAAATCGGTGAATTCAAAGGGAAGTGACAAAGAAAGAATTAATTGTCTTTAACGTCGTTCAAATCGTATCCAACCTTGTGATCTGGGGCTTGATTGCTCCGGTTGGAGATGTCTTGATCTACAAGGAAAGTGCCAATAAAGTCTTCCTACAAGGTGTTGTTGCGGGTTCTTTTAATGCTTTAACAGTAGCTGTTGCAGGTTCTCTTCTCTTGATTGCTTATGCACGGACTCAAACAAAAGATGGAAGTTTGACAAAAGATTAAACGTACAGAAGAGTAAGTCTGGGAAACCAGGCTTTTTTATTTTATCAAAAATATTTTTTACAAAATGTAAGATATATATTGCAAAATATAAAATATAGTGTATAATAAAGCTATAAAAACAAGAAAGGAAAAGCCTGTGGCGAAAAATCTCAAATTAAAAATGGCCCGGGTCGAGCATGATATGACCCAGGGGATCTTGCAGATGCCATCGGGGTGACGCGTCAGACCATCGGCCTGATTGAGGCGGGGAAATATAACCCAACCCTCAGCCTCTGCCTGGCCATTTGTAAGACCTTGGATAAGACGCTGGATCAACTGTTCTGGGAGTAACAGTTTTAACAATAGAAAGAGGAAATAAATGAAACAAAAGAAAGAACCAATTGTAAAAGATGAGCGGACCATGCTGCTTGATGGAAAAATTGCAGGGGAACTTGTTCTAGGAATGACCTGCTTTATTGCAGTCTCTGCCTTTGTGAAAGCTAGTATCCTGGACTTGGACCTAATAGCCTATATTCCAGAGCTTATTCTCTTGATTGTCATGGGAGCTTATGCCTTTGTGAGAAGGATCAGTTCAGGGATTGATGTTCGAGATATGTTAGAAAAAGATAGCTGGTTGAGCCGCCTTGGGTCAGGTCTAGTCTTTGCTGTGCTGATGATAGCCATGGATGTGATTGGAAAGCGAGAGGCAACGAGCTTTATCTTGAGTCCCAAGTATCTGGTCAAAATTTTATTAGAAATCGTCGTCTTTGCCATCTTGACTTATCTGCTTGAAAAACCACTTACTCTTATCAATCGGAAAAAACAAGAGAAGATAGAGGCAGAGTTAGAGGATGAAGAATAAGGAGAAAGCCATGAGATTACAATTGCTGAACAAACAAATCATAGATGAACGAGAAGAAGGCTTAGCTAATAAGGCTGGAGCTGAGACGGCTGGTTTTCTGTTCCTTGCCTTAACTGTTTTTAGTGTGGGATCCATTTTTACGTCTAAGGTGGGGTTAAGTCCAATCATGGTGGTAGCCTTACTCATCGCCTCAGGATTTTATTATTCGGTTCGTTGTCAACGATTGGGTGTGAGATTTATCAATTATAGCTATCTAAATGTGATGGGAATTGTAGCAGTAACCCTTGTTCTTTCCTTGTTCATCTGGGCTCAAAATTTTCAATTAAACCAGGCTGTCTATCACTCAAATCCTTTCCATTCAAAATTCTTACTGGTGCTACCTATTACCTTTTTACTGAATCTTCCAATTGTATGGGGGATGAATTTCCTTGTGATGCTCCTAGCCAAAGTAGAGAAAAACGCTATGAAGCCTATCTGGATCAGTTGGAAAAGGAAGAGTAGTTAGTTGGAACCTTATTTTCGTCGTAAAAAAGTCTGGAACCCCAGGCTTTTATTTTTCAGTCAAATAAATTGCATTCGTTTTCTGTGGAGAGTATACTGGTATAGTTGAATGAAAAATTCTGATAATTTAATCTTAGAAAAGAGATCTTATGGCAAAACCTATTCGCGTATTACTCTATTACCTCTATACCCCATTGAAAATGCAGAACAATTTGCAGCCGATCACTTGGCCTTCTGTAAATCAATCGGCCTTAAAGGTCGTATCCTAGTCGCTGATGAAGGGATTAACGGAACCGTATCTGGTGACTACGAAACAACGCAAAAATACATGGACTACGTTCACAGCCTTCCAGGGATGGAAGACCTCTGGTTCAAGATCGATGAGGAAGAAGAGCAAGCTTTCAAGAAGATGTTTGTCCGTTATAAGAAAGAGATTGTCCACCTTGGTTTAGAAGATGATAATTTCGATAATGACATCAATCCTCTTGAAACAACAGGTGCTTACTTGTCACCAAAAGAGTTTAA
This sequence comes from Streptococcus sp. 2A/TPW/M5, assembly GCA_036663675.1. Classification (GTDB taxonomy): domain Bacteria; phylum Bacillota; class Bacilli; order Lactobacillales; family Streptococcaceae; genus Streptococcus. The sequence continues at coordinate 1,089,926 of JAYXUK010000001.1, forward strand.
AGAAGCTCTTCTCGACGAAGATACCGTTGTCCTTGATACTCGGAATGACTACGAGTACGATCTTGGTCACTTCCGTGGAGCTATTCGTCCAGACATCCGCAACTTCCGTGAATTGCCACAATGGGTCCGTGATAATAAGGAAAAATTCATGGACAAACGCGTTGTCGTCTACTGTACTGGTGGAGTCCGCTGTGAGAAATTCTCAGGCTGGATGGTGCGTGAGGGCTACAAAGATGTTGGTCAATTGCATGGCGGAATTGCAACCTACGGGAAAGATCCAGAAGTTCAAGGCGAACTGTGGGATGGGAAAATGTACGTCTTTGACGAGCGGATTGCAGTCGACGTCAACCATGTCGATCCAAGCGTTGTCGGAAAAGACTGGTTTGATGGAACACCATGTGAACGTTATGTCAACTGTGGAAATCCTTTCTGTAACCGTCGGATCTTGACTTCAGAAGAAAATGAAGACAAGTACCTCCGTGGTTGCTCACATGAGTGCCGAGTTCACCCTCGCAATCGCTATGTAGAAGAACACAACTTGTCACAAGCAGAAGTTCGTGAGCGTTTAGCCCTTATCGGTGAGACGCTTGATGGAGCACCTGCATAATGGAAACAAACAGTCTGAAAGCTCAGGCTGTTTTTATATGGAAATTGATTGAAAATTGTGCTATACTTTAGGTAAGCGATTTCACAAAGGAGAAAACAAATGAGTATCGTGTTTTCAATCAAAAATAAAAAGAGCTTATTTGGCTATCAGAAAGTACTCGCAGCACAGGAAGTTCTTAAATTAGTAGAAGGGTTAACAACCTACAACTATGATCCTGCCACCCTTCATCGTCCCTTAAATGATTTTGAAGGCTTGAACTGTATCGTATTTGGTAAGAGCGGTCTTCCTCTGCAGTTACGCTATTTTGATGAGGAAGAGTCTTATCAGATTCAGGTGCCCTCTTTTGCGATAGAAGAAGATTGGCAGTTGGCCCTTCGATGGATCAGTCGCCTAGGAGAAGTATTAGGAACGGAGATTGTGGCCAGTGACGGCGTAAGCTATACTCCAGATTCTGTTTTCCATTTTGATTATGAAGTCGTCATCCTAGAAACGCTGGGTAATGTGACGAAAGAAAAAGATCTAAAAGAGTTTGAAGTACAAGGCTTCGCTCATCCAGTCTATTTGGATCGGAATACAGTGCAGGAAGTCTTGAACCATGTCCATCCACTAGAAGCCTACTCTGCCTTTATCAAGAAGATTCAATATAGTGCAGCTTATTTCAGTCAAGTCCGTTTTTATCAACAGGAGGAGACAGGAGCATTTTTAGCTAGCTATAGCTTGACAGAAGATACGGATACGGTCTTGCCAAGCGTGCCACATGTTCCTGCAGAATATGTAGAAATTGTGGGCTTAGCGGGTATCATTGATTGGCAAGTTCTTTTGGTTGCGATCGATGGAGATCCGGATAAGCCAGAAAATTACCATCCAATTGGCTCTCTTGCTCTGAAGAATCTATTGGCAGCGCTAGAGCCAGATGAATTCCAGCTGCTAGATGCTAGTCAAATTGAAATCAAAAAATTGTCCAAAGAACGGTTGCTAGAATTAGCGCAATTGGAAAACAAGTAACAATATCGAAGTGAACTGTCCCTCCGACGTTTGATCCGAAAAATCTAACGTCTGGGAGCAGTTCTTTTATACTCCTTCCTTTGATCAAAAACCAATGACTAGGCTAATTGTGGTATAATAGGGGCCTAGAAGTAGAATGAAAGAGGTGCACGAAATGCTGTTAGAAGAATTTGATGCCAATCGACAGGCGATTATCAATCCACAAGACTTACACCAACCAATTGAAGGATTTCCCAAAGTAGTCATCTCTTGCTTTTCAAGAGTAACTTTTGCGCGCCTCCTTGAGAATTATGAACATGAGGTCATCACAAGAACCTCCATGGCCAACTTTGAAGTTCTCGTTTATGGGATCACTATCGGAGACCAACAGATCGCTGCCTTTAATGCGCCCGTTGGGGCAGCTTCCTGTGTGGGAATTATTGAGGATTTGATTCAATTTGGGATGGAAAAACTCGTTCTTTTTGGGACCTGTGGAGTTTTAGACCGTGATATCGAAGCGACTTCCATCATCATTCCAACAGCTGCTCTTCGCGACGAGGGGACCAGTTACCATTATCTTCCAGCTAGTGATGAAGTGGAAGTAAACAAGAAAACCCTTCCTCTCTTCCAAGCCTTTCTGGACAGCCACAAGGTTTCCTATCAGTCAGGAAAAGTGTGGACGACAGATGCACCGTACAGGGAAACCATCGATAAGATGAAGAGACGAAAGGAAGCGGGAGCCATCTGTGTGGATATGGAGTGTTCGGCAGTGGCAGCCTTAGCAGCTTATAGGGACTTTGAGCTCTGCCATTTCTTCTATGCAGCAGACCACCTCTCGGAAGAAAAATGGGATATCCGAACCTTATCTAGTCATGAGGATTTAGATGGCAAGGATCGAATCGCAGAATTAGCCATCCAATTTGCGCTCTTTGGGAAAAGGCAAACTAAATGAAAGAAGCAATGATTGAACTGAAGGATTTTTCCTTCCAATACAAGGCACAGTCTGAACCAACCTTGAAAAATCTCAACTTAACCATTTATAAGGGGAAAAGGTTCTGATTGTTGGGCCATCTGGTTCTGGAAAGTCAACCATTGGCCAGTGCTTAAATGGGATTATCCCCAATATCTATAAGGGAACCAGTAGTGGGCAATTCCTCATTCAGGGAAAGAAGCCTTTGATCTCAGTATTTATGAGAAATCTCATTTGGTCAGTACGGTTTTGCAAGATACAGATGGCCAGTTTATCGGTTTGAGTGTCGCAGAAGACTTGGCTTTTGCTCTTGAAAATGACATGGTAGAGCTGGGAACGATGAAAGAGCGTGTGCAGAGTTGGGCAGAACGCTTAGATTTGATGAAGCTCTTGGATCATCGGCCACAAGATTTGTCAGGTGGTCAAAAACAGCGGGTGAGCTTAGCAGGTGTTCTGATTGACGAAAGTCCGATCCTCCTTTTGATGAACCACTGGCTAATCTAGATCCCAAGTCGGGTCAGGATATTATTGATCTGATCGATCAGATTCATGAAGAACAGGGGACGACCACCATTATTATCGAACACCGTTTAGAGGATGTACTCTACCGTCCTGTCGATCGGGTTATCTTGATCAATCAAGGTCAAGTTCTCTTTAATGGGAGCCCAGATGAGTTGTTGAGGACGACACTGCTTGCTGAAAATGGGATTCGAGAACCCTCTATTTAACAACTCTTCGCCAGCTTGGTCAGGATATCAATCAATTGGAGCATCTGGATCGTCTAGAAGATATCGAGCTTACTGGTGTGAATCGTTCCATTCCAGAAGCGACCTTTACTAAAACTGGTGAGACGGAAGAACTATTGAAGTTGGAGCAGATTTCCTTTGCCTATCAAGAAAATCATCCGATCTTAAAAATATTTCCCTCAGTATACCTAAGGGGCAGCGCTTAGCGATTGTCGGGAAGAATGGGGCAGGGAAATCAACTCTTGCGAAAGCTATCTGTGGCTTCATTGCAACAGAAGGACAATACACCTCTAGAGGTGAAGATATCAAGCAGGAGAGTGTCAAGGAGCGGGCAGAGCGAGTCGGCTATGTCCTGCAAAACCCCAATCAAATGATTTCGACCAATATGATTTTTGACGAAGTTGCTCTAGGTTTGCGCTTGCGGGGTGTCGCTGAAGAAGACATCAAAGAGCGTGTCTATCAAGCACTGAAAACTTGTGGCCTCTATGAGTTTCGTAAATGGCCGATTTCTGCCCTCTCATATGGGCAAAAGAAACGAGTGACCATCGCCTCGATACTAGTTTTAGGACCAGAAATTTTGGTCTTGGACGAGCCGACAGCAGGTCAGGACCAACGCAATTACACTGACATCATGGAATTTCTAGATAGCTTGCAAGAAAAAGGCCATACCATTGTCATGATTACCCATGATATGCAACTGATGTTGGATTATTCTGATCGTGCCCTTGTAGTATCAGACGGGCAAATTCTAGCAGATCTCTCACCTGCAGAGCTGTTCACTCATCCGGATATTTTACAAGAGGCTAATCTCAAAGAGACTTCGATTTTTGCCTTAGCCAATCGATTAGGAATGGATCCCTTGGCGTTAACGCAGTTTTATATGCAACAGAAAGGAGCAGGTCATGAAGCATCGATTAGTCGGCTACCATGAGGGGACGAGTTTTCTTCATCGCCTTTCAGGTGCGAGTAAGTTACTCTTTCTTCTTTTTGTATCTCTTGCAGCCATGTTGAGTTATGATACCCGGCTCCTTCTAGGAATTGGTGTGGGCGCCTTGCTTTTATTCTCTACAGCTCGTATTCGATTTCGGGATATTTCATTTGTACTTGCATTTGCTTTTGTTTTTGCACTGTTAAATGTTGTCATGGTCTATCTCTTTGCCCCCAGTATGGTGTAGAGATCTACGGGGCAAAGACGGTACTGATGAAGGGGTGGGGCTCCTATAGTATCACCTCGCAGGAACTCTTTTATCTTTTAATCTAGCTCTTAAGTATGTCTGTACCATACCTCTAGCCTTGATTTTTTTGATGACGACCCATCCTAGTCAGTTTGCTTCAAGCCTCAACCAAATTGGCGTATCTTACAAGATTGCCTATTCTGTCAGCTTGACTCTGCGTTACATTCCTGACGTACAAGAAGAATATCAAACGATTAAATTGTCTCAGGAAGCTAGAGGGGTGGAGTTGTCCAAAAGGCCAAGCTGATCAAGCGGATCAAAGGCAATTTACAAATCATCTCTCCCTTAATCTTTAGCTCACTTGAGCGGATTGATAGCATTTCTACAGCCATGGAATTACGTCGCTTTGGTAAAAATAAAAAGCGGACCTGGTATTCTCATCAAGCCATGGAAATGAAAGATTATGGGATGATTCTATCAGCCTTGGCTGTTCTGGTTTTGAGTATTGTCCTGATCTTTCTCAATCAGGGACGTTTTTACAATCCATGGAGGTAATGACATGTCAGAAACGATTTTAGTAACAGGAGCTTCAGCTGGTTTTGGTCAAGCGATTTGCCGTCGCTTAGTAGCAGATGGATACCGTGTGATCGGATCAGCTAGACGCATCGATAAATTACAGGCACTTCAAGAAGAGCTGGGAGAAGCCTTTTATCCCCTGCAAATGGATGTGACGGATCTTTCTCAGGTAGATCATGCACTTGCCAGTTTGCCAAAAGATTGGGAGAAAGTGGATGTTTTGGTCAATAATGCTGGCTTGGCTCTAGGCCTCGCCCCAGCTTATGAAGCAGAGGTCGCAGACTGGCTGACCATGATTCAGACCAATATTGTCGGCTTGACCTATCTGACAAGGAAAATCTTGCCTCAGATGGTGGAACGAAATGATGGCTATATTATCAATTTGGGTTCTACAGCAGGAACTGTGCCTTATCCAGGGGCCAATGTTTACGGGGCATCCAAGGCTTTTGTCAAGCAATTCTCCCTCAATCTTCGGGCGGATCTAGCTGGCAAGAAGATTCGTGTCAGCAATATTGAACCTGGTCTTTGCGAAGGGACAGAGTTCTCTTCTGTTCGCTTTAAAGGAGACGAAAAACGGGTAGAAGCCCTCTATCGAGATGCCCATGCCATTCAGCCGGAAGACATTGCCAACACTGTAGCTTGGTTGATCCAACAGCCCAAGCATGTCAATGTCAACCGGATTGAAATCATGCCGGTTTCCCAAACCTTTGGTCCTCAACCCGTTTATCGTGATTAAAGAGAAGCAACCACTCCACAAGGGGTTGGTTGTTTTTATCTTTCCTCTGGTATAATAGAAGGCAAAGTAAGGAGAAAAAGATGACAGCTGCGTTAATTATTGGTTCTACAGTTTGTGATGTGATGATTTACTTGGATCGTTTGCCAAGTCGTGAAGGAGATGCCCATATTGATCACCAGCAATGGTCTGTGGGAGGTTGTGCCTTTAATGTCGTTAATATCCTTCATTTTTGTCGCAACCCTACCAGTTTATCTCGCCAGTTGGTTCTGGAATATATGGTGATTTTATTCGGAAAGAGCTAAAACAATTAGGGATTTCCTCTAGCATCTCATTAGAAGGGGCCAATGGTTGCTGTTACTGCTTTGTAGAGTCTGATGGTGAGCGGACCTTCTTATCGGACCACGGAGTGGAGTATAGCTTCAAGCAGAGTGGCTAAAAGAGATCGAGACAGATCGGTTTGATTACATCTACTTGTGTGGCCTTGAAGTCGAGGAGCCAACCGGTCTTGCATTGGTCCAGTCTATTTCGCAACTAGAAGGCCAGGTGATTTTCGCACCTGGGCCACGCGGACTCTTGATTCCAAAGGAACGACTGGAAGCAATTTATGATCTGCATCCAATTCTCCATGTTAATGAGGCTGAAGCACTGGCTTTTTCAGGGTGCAGAGAGATCCAGCCAGCCATCGAACACTTGTATCAGAGAACGGGACAATTGGTCATTGTCACCTTGGGTGAAAACGGAGCGGTTGCCTATGATGGCAACTGGTATGAGGCAGACGGTTTTCCAACAGAAGTCGTCGATACAGTAGGCGCTGGAGATAGCCATGTAGGAGCCTTTATATCCGCTCGTCTAGAAGGCTTAGACATCGCGCAAGCCTTAAGCTTTGCCAACAAAGTCTCTAGCCAGATTGTTGCAAGTAAGGGCGTTCATCTGACAAAAGAGCAGCAAGAAGCCCTGCGAACAGAATTGAAACAAAAATAAAAGAGAGTGGGACAGAAATCGGTAATTCGTTAGAATTCGATTTCGTCGTCCCACCTCCGCACAGTTGAGTAGGGCTGTAAAGCTGATGAAATCAGCGTAGTAGAGCCCACTCAACCACTGCGTCTTGCTTGACAATCCAAAAATAATTGAGAGGCTAGGACTTTTGTCCCAGCCTCTTATTTGACTTTTATCCTCTTAGCCCTTTGTATCTTACTACAATGGCCGCTTATTGGGCATGCCTGCTTTTCTTGGGTATTTATTGGGGTTTCTTTTTCTTTTCTACAAGAGTGATATAGCGTGGATCCCCGTTTGGCAATTCATACTGTAGATTGTCTTCAACCTTGCTAAAGAGCAGGTTAAGGGCATTTTGGCTTCTTCCAACTCTTCTGGAGCATTGCTGGCCTTGAGAGCAAGAAGTCGTCCTCCTACCTTCAGATAAGGGATGGTCAGTTCAGAGAGGACTTGCATACGGGCAACCGCGCGGGCAGTTACGATATCAAATTGGGCACGAAAGGCCTTGTCTTGTGCAAAGTCCTCCGCACGTCCATGGTAGAAATGAACTCCACTTAAGCCCAACTCTTCAGCCAGCAAGTGGAGAAAATTGATCCGCTTATTGAGGGAATCAATGATGGTCACATCCAGCTCAGGGAATAGGATCTTCATTGGTAGGCTGGGAAAGCCAGCACCAGCTCCGATATCCAAGAGACGGATGGGTTGATTTTCGATCAAACCTTGTAAAATGGGTGCGATAGAATCATAAAAATGCTTGAGATAGACTTCGTCTTTTTCGGTGATGGCAGTGAGATTAATCTTTTCATTCCATTCCACGAGGAGCTCGAAATAGCGTTCGTATTGCTCTTTTGACGATCAGTTAATGGAAAGCCGAGATCGGCTAAACGGACATAAAATTCTTCTGGTTTCATGCTTTTATTTTACCACAAAATAAGGGAAATTTGATATACTGGTAGAAAGAAATGAAAGGAATTCAATAAAATGATTTGGATTATTCTTGGGATCATTGTGGTCCTTGTGTTGATTGTAGTAGGAGTATACAACGGTTTGGTGAAAAGCCGCATGCAAACTCGTGAAGCATGGAGTCAAATTGATGTGCAATTGAAACGTCGGAATGACTTGATTCCAAACTTGATCGAAACCGTTAAAGGCTATGCCAAGTACGAAGGAGATACACTAGCAAAAGTGACTCAACTTCGCCAACAAGTAGCGCAAGCTTCTTCACCTGCAGAAGCAATGGCAGCCAGTGATGCTCTTTCACGCCAAGTAGCAGGCATCTTTGCGGTGGCTGAAAATTACCCAGACTTGAAAGCCAACACCAACTTCATGCAATTGCAAGAAGAATTGACCAACACAGAAAACAAAATTTCTTATGCTCGTCAATTGTACAATAGTGTCACAAGCAATTACAATGTCAAGTTGGAAACTTTCCCAACAAACGTGATTGCTGGAATGTTCGGCTTCAGACAAGCTGAATTTCTTCAAGTGCCTGAAGAAGAAAAAGCAGTACCAAAGGTGGACTTTAGCGGATTAGGAGACTAATATGCTCTTTGACCAAATTGCAAGCAATAAAAGGAGAACCTGGATTCTCCTTATTGCTTTTTCATACTCTTAGCTCTTATCGGAGCAGCCGTTGGTTACCTCTGGTTAGGCTCCTCCCTTGGTGGCGTCATCCTAGCTTTGATTATTGGGGGAATCTATGCCTTTAGCATGATTTTCCAATCAACTGAAGTTGTCATGCGGATGAATGGAGCGCGTGAGGTGACGGAAGAGCAAGCCCCTCAACTCTACCATATTGTCCAAGATATGGCCATGGTAGCCCAGATACCCATGCCTCGGGTCTATATTGTGGATGATCCTTCTATGAATGCATTTGCGACAGGGTCTAATCCTCAAAATGCTGCTGTTGCAGCAACGACAGGTCTTCTAGCTGTGATGAACCGTGAGGAATTGGAGGAGTCATCGGACACGAAGTCAGCCACATTCGCAATTACGATATTCGCATCTCTACGATTGCGGTTGCCCTTGCCAGTGCCATCACCATGCTTTCTAGCATTGGTGGCCGGATGATGTGGTGGGGCGGTGGCCGTAGCCGGGACGATGATCGAGAAGGTAGCGGTGGTTTGGAGATTGTTATGTTGATCCTTTCCCTGCTTGCCATCGTTTTAGCGCCATTAGCAGCGACCTTGGTCCAGTTAGCCATTTCTCGTCAACAGGAGTTCTTAGCAGACGCTTCCAGTGTCGAATTGACACGGAATCCTCAAGGGATGATCAATGCTTTGTTAAAGCTAGACAATAGCGAACCCATGCAACGACATGTTGATGATGCTAGCAGTGCTCTTTTATTAACGATCCAAAAAAGAATCCGGCTTTCAAAAGCTCTTTTATACCCATCCACCCATTGCTGAGCGGGTGGCTCGCCTAAGAAAAATGTAAAAAAATCCACCAAACGGTGGATTTTTTATTTGGTTGTTAAGAGGAGGGTAGTGAAACCAAGGATGGCAAAGATCCCCAAGCTAGGGAAGGCTCCAGATAGCTAGACTAGAAAAGAGAGCTGTTCCAAGTGGCATAGCAAAGCTGACCATCAGTCCCAAAAAGCTAGAGGTAGAAGCTAATTTTTCAGCGGGTAATTTGCTCATTAAAAGACTGGAAACTTTTGGATTGATTTTTGCTACAAGATAACCAAGGAAAGTGATGAGTAGAAGGGAAAGAATGTCCCAGTGCATCAGGATATTTGTGAGCCCAAGCATGGTCAGCCCACCTGCGATCCACAGGAGGGTATGGTGGAGCGATTGCTTGGAAAAATAATCGTGGGGTGTCAGGCTAGCCCAGACCATACTTAAAATAGTCACTGCCTCCAAGATCAAGAGGGATTGGCTAAAACTCAACTGAAAGAAGGGGAGTGAAGCAGTTGCAAATTGTAGATACCAGAGATGGATCCCCTAGGGCATTGATGAGAACCAATGAGAAGAGCAACTTGCCAAAGTGGTGGACCTCCTCATCTGCAAAAATACTTTTGGCGTTCTGGTACATCTCTTGACATTCGTGTACCAACGAATTCTTACTTTTGGGCTCAATGACGGGATCATGTGTCAGCTGCTTTTTCTAATCAAGAGACAGGTAGAAGACAGGAGAAAAGTCACTGCATTGATCGAAGCGACCAGGGCAAAATTTTGATGGCTGATAGCTAGCAGCCAAACTCCTAGAGCTTGTCCAGAAATCGAGCAGACCATACTAAGCAGTTGGTTGAAGGAATAAGCCTCCATTAAATCCTGGTCGGGGATGTTCTTTTTCATGATAGGGAGTTGCAAGCCACCGCGATAATCACTCAAACAATCTGAAACAATGTTTAAAAAGCAAACAATCGAAAAGGCAAGGTAACCCGGAATCTTGGTCATGAGCGCAATAAGGATGAAGAGGATGGCTTGAAGATAGCCAATGCGGATCAACCAGTTAGCTTTTTTCTTCGTGCGGTCAGCCTTCATCCCGACAAAAATGGTAAAGAGGCTAGGAATAAATACAATGAGATTGGCAATGCCAACTGCTAGGCTCGGTTGCGGCATACTGGCAGCAAAGACCACAAAGACCAGATTGTAGATGGCAGCACCAAGGGTATTCAAAAAGCGAGAAAGGCTGAGTAAGGCAAAAATTTTATTACGAGCTAAGAGTTTCATAAGCCTTCCTCCTTCACGTGATCAGTTGCTAGGACTTGTTTGATAGATCGAACGATCTGTTTGAAGAGGTCTAGTTTCTCATCATCAGAGAGAAGAAGTTCCTGATCCTTCAGATAAACGCTGGTATGTGAGAGAAGAAAGCGGAGGAAGTGGTTTTTAGTTTGGTCATCATGGGAAGAACCTTCTTTCTTTACTTGATAGTCCTATTGTAAACCTAAAAAGCAAGAAAAAATTAATGTTGCATATTTTCAACAAAAACTCACAGAGTAGATCTGTGAGTTTTTAGGATTTATTGATCAGTTCTTGCAGGCCCTGTTTGTAGTAGTTGGCACTGTCCTTACAATCCAGAATAGAGAGAACCTGGATGGCCTGTTCCATCTTTTCAAGACCGATTTCTTTTTCTCCCTTTCGATAGAGAAATTCTCCTTTGGCGTAGAGATAAACCGTCCGAAGGTAGGCTTCGTTCTCAGAGTAAAAGTGGTCGTTAATTAGGTGGTCAAAAAACATGCATCTTCAAATTCATTTGAACTAATGGCCAGAAAAAGCCATTAAGGAAAATAGAATTGATGGCAGGACGAGAGGAATCTAGGAGAAGCTTGAAATCCTCCCTTTGGACCAACTCCTCTGTGTATTGTCGATAGAGGCGACTAGAGAAAAGTGGAGAGGTCAGAGAAAACAGGTTTAATTCAAAATTTCCCCAGATTGTGACAGAGAAGAGATAATCATGGAGGAAATCGAGTTCCTCTTGGCTAGCGGTGAGCTCTACTTCAGGATAGAAGCCAAGCATTTGGACTTTGAGAATAATGCTAGCTAAGAAGTCTTCTTTTTCTGATATTTCTGATAGGCTTGCTGGTAGCTTTGGTACAAGGCTTGATCGTGTTCCAAGCTCATGTTTTCATAGTGCTCTTTCAACAATTTGGGAATAAAAGAGTGCTGATCGATTCCAGCTAGATGGGAAAACTCACTGAGGCTGGTTTTGATCTGTTGAAGGGCCTGAAAAAACGTTGCGTGGTCAGGTCATTTTCCCTCTTTCAAATCGAGATAGCATGGAGCGTGAAAATTCGCCACCCGTAGCCTCCTCTAAAGAGATGTGGCGACTTTCACGTATTTGCCGAAAAACTGCTCCGATATCTTTCATGAATTCTCCTCTATCTAACATTGCTCAATGCCCTAGCAAGTGACCCTCTTTTGTCCAAGAGATGGTGGGACCTTGTGTACAACACCAATTGGCCTAGTTACTGTATCTTTTTCATGATTATAACAAATTTTTGAGGAGACTTCTTGGTTGAGGGCAGCTTCATGATATACTAGTAGTATCTAGAAGATTTGAGGACAAAAGAATGAACCTATTTACACAAGAAATCCGTAAAAATCCTGAAGGACTAGCCTTTGATCAAGAGTTGGATTTGCTCAAAGAATTGCAAAAGCGTAATCCAGAAATTCTTGATTTAAAGAATGTGACAGCGACAGGACGAGTAGCCTATGATACAGGCCTCTATGTCTTGGATTACCAGTTGAGCTATACCATCGTTTTGGCATCTAGCCGAAGCATGGAGCCTGTTGAGCTTCAAGAGAGCTATCCTGTAACAGAGGTGTTTGCGGAGGATGTACAGTCTGACGCAGATATCGAGGCCCTAGAGGAAGACTTGATCCTTCCAATCGAAGGTGGGAAGATTGACCTGAGTGAGAGTGTAGCGGATAATATCCTGCTCAATATTCCTCTCAAGGTTCTCACTCCAGAAGAAGAGGCTGGACAAGGTTTTATCGAAGGCAATGATTGGAAAATCCTATCCGAAGAAGAATACCAAGCCGCTCAAGCGATTAAGAAAGAAGAAAACAGTCCTTTCGCCGGTCTAAATGGCTTGTTTGACGAAGAATAAGCTAGAGATTGCATTTGATAAATTTAGACATAAATACAGGTCTTTTCTTTGAGGAAAGGCCTTCTTTTGATATACTAGGATTAATAAATAACAGAGGGAGACCTCTAAAAAGGAGAAAAAGTATGGATACTTTATTTATTCCAGGTTGGTTGATTACCGGCCTAATAGTCGCAGTTATTATTTTGATTTTGCTTGTTAAAGGTTATGTGAACGCTAAACCCAACGAAGTCGTGGTCATTACCGGTCTTCGGAAGCAACGTCACTTGCGTGGGAAAGCTGGCTTTATGATTCCCTTTGTCGAACAACGCTCTTATCTTGATATTGAGCAATTCTCGACAGATGTTCGGACGTCAGAAGCAGTCCCAACATTGGACTTCATTAACGTCCGTGCCGATGCAGCTGTTAAATTAAAAATCGGTACAACCGATGAAATGATTGCCCGGGCTGCAGAAAACTTCTTGAACTGGAATACGACAGATATTTCCAATTCTGTCCAAGATGTCTTGGAAGGAAACTTGCGGGAAGTGATCGGTCAGATGGAGCTCCGTAAGATGGTCAATGACCGTCAAGAGTTTGCCTCAAAAGTGCAGGACAACGTAGCACCAGACTTGGCAAAAATGGGTCTAGAAGTCATCGCCTTTACGGTTCAATCCTTCTCTGATGAAGGGGAGTCATCGATAACCTCGGGATTGAAAATGTTGAAACCATTAAGAAAGATGCCTTGATTGCCAAAGCCAAAGCAGAACGTGAACGCAAGGAAGTCGAAGCAGAACAAGATAAATTGGCTAACGACAAACGCGTCGCTGCCGATCTTGAAATTGCGCAAAAACAAAATGAACTGAAACTCAAACAAGCAGCCCTCAAGCAAGAAGCAGACATTGCCCAAGCAAAAGCAGATGCCGCTAAAGGAATTGAGGCAGAAGTGCAACGTCGTGAACAAGAGCGCGTGGCAGCCGAAGCCAATATCATGAAACAGGAAAAGAAGCGGAAGTCAAAGAGCGCGAAGTTAAGGTTCGTGAGCAAGAATTGGATGCCAACATCCGCAAACAAGCTGAAGCTGAAAAATATGCGCGTCAACAAGCTGCAGAAGCAGAATTGATCGAACGCCAACGCAAGGCCGAAGCTGAACTCTTCGAAACACAAAAGAAGCCGAAGCTCGGAAAGCCCAAGCCGAAGCTGAGAAATTTGCCCAATTGCAAGAGGCCGAAGCTATTGAAGCCAAAGGTCGTGCCGAGGCTGAAGCTATTCGCTTGAAACTGGAAGCCGAAGCCAAAGGTTTGGACCAAAGGCCGAAGCCATGAAGAAAATGCAAGAAGCAGCCATTACTGAAATGGTCGTTGACAAGTTGCCTGAAATTGCGCGTGCTGTCGCAGAACCATTAACCAAGGTTGATAAGATCACCATGTACGGGGAAGGCAATGCTTCTAAGATGGTGGGCGATATTATGCAAAGTATCGACCAAGTCTCTCAAGGAGCCGGATTTGATATTCGTCAATTGCTAGCAGGAGCCCTTGGGGTCAATATGACGGTCAATAAACTCAAAGAAGGAGAACAACCGGTCATTGAAGCAGAGGAGTTAGCTTCTAAAGAAGATTAATGCCATTCATCAAGAAGTGTCTGAGAACTGTTTCTCAGGCACTTTTGTTTTTAAGATCAAATGACTTGCATGATCTTCTCCCTCTTGGAGAAGGCGGGAAGCTATTTTCTGCTTTCTTTTGAGGAGGAAAAATGGTAGAATAAAGGCAAACTATAAAGAGGAGTGTCACATGACTAAAGCAAACTTTGGTGTTGTTGGTATGGCCGTAATGGGTCGTAACCTTGCCCTTAATATCGAATCTCGTGGCTACACAGTTGCCATTTATAACCGTAGTAAAGAAAAAACAGAAGATGTAATTGCTTGCCACCCTGATAAAAACTTTGTGCCAAGCTATGATATCGAAAGCTTCGTAAACTCAATCGAAAACCACGTCGTATCATGCTCATGGTTCAAGCAGGACCTGGTACAGACGCAACTATCCAAGCCCTTCTTCCACACTTGGATAAAGGTGACATCTTGATCGACGGAGGAAATACTTTCTATAAAGATACCATCCGTCGTAATGAAGAATTGGCGAACTCAGGAATCAACTTTATTGGTACTGGTGTATCTGGTGGGGAAAAAGGTGCCCTTGAAGGTCCTTCAATCATGCCTGGTGGGCAAAAGAAGCGTATGACTTGGTAGCTGACGTTCTTGAAGAAATCTCTGCAAAAGCGCCTGAAGATGGAAAACCATGTGTGACTTACATCGGTCCTGATGGAGCTGGTCACTACGTGAAAATGGTCCACAACGGGATCGAGTACGGGGATATGCAATTGATCGCAGAAAGCTATGACCTCATGCAACACTTGCTTGGACTTTCTGCAGAAGACATGGCTGAAATCTTCACTGAATGGAACAAGGGTGAATTGGACAGCTACTTGATCGAAATCACTGCGGATATCTTGAAACGCAAAGACGATGAAGGTCAAGATGGACCAATCGTAGACTACATCTTGGACGCTGCAGGAAACAAAGGAACTGGTAAATGGACTAGCCAATCAGCGCTTGACCTTGGTGTGCCGTTGTCACTCATCACTGAGTCAGTATTTGCCCGTTACATCTCTGCCTACAAAGAAGAACGTGTACATGCTAGCAAGGTTCTTCCAAAACCAGCTGCATTCAAATTTGAAGGAGACAAGGCTGAGTTGATCGAAAAGATTCGTCAAGCCCTTTACTTCTCAAAAATCATCTCTTACGCACAAGGTTTTGCGCAATTGCGTGTTGCTTCTAAAGAAAACAACTGGAACTTGCCATTTGCAGACATCGCATCTATCTGGCGCGATGGATGTATCATCCGTTCTCGTTTCTTGCAAAAGATCACAGATGCTTACAACCGCGATGCAGATCTTGCTAACCTTCTATTGGATGAGTACTTCTTAGATGTTACTGCTAAGTACCAACAATCAGTTCGGGATATCGTAGCTCTTGCTGTTCAAGCTGGTGTGCCTGTACCAACCTTCTCAGCAGCCATCACTTACTTCGATAGCTACCGTTCAGCGGATCTTCCAGCAAACTTGATCCAAGCACAACGTGACTACTTTGGTGCTCACACTTACCAACGTAAAGACAAAGAAGGTACCTTCCACTATTCTTGGTACGACGAAAAATAATCTTGCTCTATGGTCAAACGAGTTCTACTAGTAGAAAATGAGAAGCAAATCGCTCGCTTCATTGATTTGGAACTTCAAAAGAGGGGTATCAAGTTGATGTGGTCGAGGATGGAAAAGCGGGTCTGGCCTTAATTGCTGCGACTAAATATGATCTGATCTTGTTTAATTACGATTTGTCAGATATGTCTGGTGAAACATTCGCAGAGGAAATCAGTCGGATTCGCCCAGCTTCTGTTTTGATTGTTTTGGATAGCCGCGAAAAAATTGCTGAGCACAAAGAGAGTATTCAGCGCTTTGCCGTTTCCTATATGGTTAAACCCTTTATTATCAGCGATTTGGTAGATAAGATCACAGCCATTTTTAGAGGACGTGATTATATTGACCAACATTGTAGCCAGATGAAAATCCCAACATCATACCGCAATTTGCGCATTGATGTGGAACACCATACCGTCTATCGTGGGAAAGACATGATTAGTTTAACCCGCAGAGAGTATGATCTCTTAGCGACTCTGATGGGAAGCAAAGGGGTGGTGACACGAGATCAGTTGTTGGAAAGTGTCTGGAAGTACGAGAGTACAGGTGAGACTAATATTGTGGACGTCTATATCCGTTATCTCCGTGGGAAAATTGATCTACCCGGTCAAAAAGCTATATTAAGACCGTTCGTGGGATTGGCTATGCCATGCAAGACACATTAGAATAAAATATTCGAACCCTTAGAGGGTTCGAATATTTTTATGACTCAAGGGAAACGTTTGCGTTTGGAAAGGATGGGTTTTAAAAAGGATTTGGCTAAAAAAGATAAAAAAGATAAAATTTAGAGAAAAAATGAATGTAAGGCTTTACAAATTTTTAAAATGTGGTATACTAGAAACAAATTAAGCGCAAACGTTTTCTTAAAAACAAAAGCCTTAAACAATATAAGGAGGTTGAATGATGAATAAAGGATCATTCAAAAGTTTATTTAGCTTTGAATTCTGGCAGAAGTTTGGTAAGGCCTTGATGGTCGTTATCGCTGTCATGCCAGCTGCTGGGTTGATGATTTCAATCGGGAAATCAATCCCTATGATCAACCCGAATTTATCTCCACTTGTTATTACAGGTGGGATTCTCGAACAAATCGGTTGGGGGTTATCGGTAACCTTCACATCCTCTTTGCACTCGCTATCGGTGGTAGCTGGGCCAAAGAGCGTGCTGGGGTGCCTTTGCGGCTGGTCTCTCTTTCATCTTGATTAACCGTATTACCGGTGCAGTTTTTGGAGTTACATCTGCAATGTTGGCTGATAAGGATGCTACCGTTCATACGATCTTAGGTGGATCAATTAAAGTTGCAGACTACTTCATTAGTGTCCTTGAGGCACCGGCACTTAATATGGGGGTGTTTGTAGGGATTATCTCAGGTTTTGTTGGAGCAACTGCTTTCAATAAATACTATAACTACCGTAAACTTCCAGAAGCCCTTTCTTTCTTTAACGGGAAGCGCTTTGTCCCATTCGTTGTTATCGTTCGTTCAGCTCTTACAGCCTTGGTTTTGGCAGCCTTGTGGCCAGTGGTTCAATCGGGAATTAATGGATTCGGTGTCTGGATCGCCAACTCACAATCAACAGCTCCAGTATTGGCACCATTCTTGTTTGGTACCTTGGAACGTCTTCTCTTGCCGTTTGGTCTTCACCACATGTTGACCATTCCAATCAACTATACTCAATTGGGTGGTAGCTACCAAGTTCTTACAGGTGCTGCCAAAGGAACAACTGTATTTGGACAAGATCCACTTTGGTTAGCTTGGGTAACAGACCTTGTTAACTTGAAGAAGGCAGATCCTAGCCAATACCAACACTTGCTTCATGCGTACACACCAGCTCGTTTCAAAGTTGGTCAAATGATTGGATCATTTGGTATCTTGATGGGGGTTGTAGTTGCTATCTATCGCAATGTTGACCCAGATAAGAAAGAAAAATACAAAGGGATGCTTTTGCAACTGCCCTTGCTACATTCTTGACAGGTGTTACTGAACCAATTGAATACATGTTCATGTTCATTGCAACACCTTTATACCTAATCTATGCCTTTGTTCAAGGAGCTGCCTTTGCAATGGCTGACTTGGTTCACCTTCGTGTCCACTCATTCGGTTCAATCGAGTTCTTGACACGTACCCCAATGGCCATCAACGCTGGTTTGGCTTTAGATATCTTTAACTTTGTATGGGTAACAGTCCTCTTTGCCTTTATCATGTACTTCATTGCTAACTTCATGATTAAGAAATTCAATTATGCAACTCCAGGACGTAACGGTAACTATGAACAAAATGATGACGCCCCTGCAGGAGATGGTGCAGCAGCAGGTGCTGCTACAAGCTCAGCAAGCTCACAAGTCATTAACATCATCAACCTTCTTGGTGGACGTGCCAATATCGTAGACGTTGACGCATGTATGACTCGTCTTCGTGTAACCGTTAAGGACGCTGAAAAAGTCGGAACAGAAGAACAATGGAAAGCTGAAGGCGCTATGGGTCTTGTCATGAAAGGACAAGGTGTCCAAGCAATCTACGGACCTAAAGCTGACGTATTGAAATCTGATATCCAAGACGTTCTTGATTCGGGTGAAGTTATTCCTGAAACACTTCCTAGCCAAATGACAGCAGTTCAAAAAGCTGAAGCAACCTTTAAAGGGGTAACTGATGAAGTGCATTCCGTTGCAGATGGTGAAGTGATCAACATCGAAGATGTGAAAGATCCTGTATTCTCACAAAAAATGATGGGTGACGGATTTGCGGTTGAGCCTGAAAATGGCCACATCGTTTCACCAGTTGCTGGTAAAGTTACTAGCGTCTTCCCAACCAAACATGCCCTTGGTTTGGTAACAGATAATGGTTTGGAAGTCTTGGTTCACATCGGTCTAGATACTGTTAGTCTTGAAGGAAAACCATTTGAGGTTAAAGTTTCTGAAGGTCAAACAGTGGCTGCTGGAGACCTCTTGGTAGAAGCAGACCTTGATGCGATCCGTGCAGCTGGTCGTGAAACTTCAACAATTGTTGTCTTCACAAATGCAGATGCGATTAAATCCGTTAAGGTCGAACATACTGGTAAATTGGCAGCAAATGCGCCAGTTGCAACAGTAGAATTATAAGAGACGTCGGCAAAGAAAATGAGGTTGGGGCAGTGCACCCGGCCTCTTGCCGTTTCTTGATTTGGAGAGAAGGAGAAATCAGGGGATGAAATTTTTAACATTAAATTCCCATAGTTGGATGGAAGAGAATGCTCAGCAAAAATTTGAAACCCTCAAGGAACAAATTTTAGAAGCGCAATATGATGTGATCTGTTTCCAAGAGGTCAATCAAGAAATGGCCTCAGAAACAGTCGAAACAGATGAGTATTATCAAGCTTTGCCATCATCTGTAGCGATTCACAAGGATCACTTTGTTCGCGTATTGGTAGAAGAGTTAGCTGCTCATGGACTCCACTATTATTGGACTTGGGCCTACAACCATATTGGCTATGATCACCTCAATGAGGGTGTGGCCGTTCTTTCGCGTCAACCCTTGAAGGCGGATGAGATTTTGGTATCCAATATGGATGATCCAACGGACTACCATACTCGTCGAGTAGCCGTTGCCCATACAAGTGTAGATGGCAAAGAGATTGCTGTTGCCAGCGTCCATCTTTCTTGGTGGGACAAAGGTTTCCAATTTGAGTGGCCACGCATTGAGAACTACTTCAGCCAAGTAGGCAAACCTTTTATTCTAGCTGGTGATTTCAATAATCCTGCTGGTCAAGAAGGGTATGAAACGATTCTATCCAGTTCGCTAAAACTTCAAGATAGTTTTATCGAAGCCAAAGAAACAAAGGGGACTTATACTGTAGGTCCTGGAATCGATGGCTGGACGGATAATCAAGTTCCATTGCGAATCGATTACGTCTTTGCAAGTCCAGAATGGGACATCCAGCGTCTACATGTCATTTTTGATGATCAAAACAAACCCCATGTCAGTGATCACTATGGCTTAGAAGCTGAATTATCACTTTAATATAAATGGAGAGTCGAAAGGAAAACGATTTTATTCAATCGTCCTTCGACTCTTTTTATGGATCAATGAGGAGCAAGCATAGGGGATTCTCCTGTTCTTCTGCTTTCTTTACGATTCAATTTATGGTAAAATGAAGTGTTAAAACAGTTTAAGGAGGTAGCAAATGCGTTGTCCAAAATGTGGTGGAAGTAAGTCTAGTGTGGTGGATAGTCGACAAGCTGAAGATGGGAACACCATCCGTCGTCGCAGGGAATGCGAAGAATGCCATTATCGCTTTACTACCTACGAACGAGTGGAAGAGCGGACTCTAGTGGTCGTCAAAAAGGATGGGACACGCGAGCAATTTTCTCGTGATAAAATCTTTAATGGTATTATCCGCTCAGCTCAAAAACGGCCTGTTTCTAGTGACGAAATCGAAGAAATTGTAAACCGGATTGAACAAAAGGTTCGCAGCCAAAGTGATAATGAAATCAACAGTGAGTATATTGGTTCGTTGGTCATGGATGAGTTAGCAGATCTAGATGAGATCACCTATGTCCGTTTTGCTAGTGTTTACCGGAGTTTCAAGGATGTCGGTGAGTTAGAGACCCTCTTGAAACAAATTACGAAGGGAACCAAGAAGAAAAAGGAAAAATAGATGAAGCCCAATACGCCTTTCGCATTTTTAAAAATAATCTTCTTCCACCGGCAGGAGCTGCATTGGAGCAGTATTACCTGCCTATTTTGGAGGTGGAAACGGTAACGGTTTATCGTTATCTGCTGGCCTCTTATGATCAGGGTGAAAAACAATATTTACTGGCTCAAATCCTCAATCATTTGAATATAGGATTTTCACAATTGCTACTAGCCTTTGATCGTTTAATTGCCATGGGTTTGCTCGATCTCTATGAGGAAGAAGTTGGGATCACCATTCAGTTACATGCTCCTCTTGAGGCAGAACAATTTTTTCGAATGCTGTTTTCAAACGCTTGCTTGAAAAGAAAATTGGGGAAAAGGCCGTGGAGGATCTGCTCCCAGCACGCTCTTTAGGGACTAGACGGCAAGTTTCCTTCTCGCAAGTCTTTGGACTAGATGCTGGGGAGGCGACCGTTCTTCCAAGTAAGAAACAGCAGTTTGATATGGAGATGTTTAAACGGATGATGGGGCGTGATGGACTTCGTTTTGCGGATGAAGGAGAAGCAACTCTTGCCCTCTTTGCCATCGCAGAAGAGCAGCAATGGACCTGGTATGAAACTTATCTCCTGGCGAAAGAAACAGCTGTAGACCGTACCGTCTCTCCAAAGAGAATGAAACAAAAATTAGCTCAGGCTAGCCAAGAGCAACCACGTATGTCCTATAGCCGTCAGGAAGAAACCATTCTTAGGGAAGCGAAGGCAAAATCTAGCTTACAATTTTTAGCGGAGATTAAGAAGGCGCGCCATGCGACCATTACCCAGAGTGAACGCAAGACTTTATCCAAGTTAGCTGATCTAGGTTTACTAGATGAGGTGATCAATATTATCTTATTGTTGACCTTTAACAAGACCCAGTCTGCTAATCTCAATGAAAAGTATGCTTTGAAAGTGGGAAATGACTTTTCTTACCAAGGGGTCAACAGTGCGGAACTGGCGATTTTAAAAGTCCGAGAACGCCAGGAACAGGCTAAGGTTCAAGGAAACAAGGGGACGACAACTGCTCCTGCCAAAGGCAAGCCAAGTAATGTTCCTAAGTGGAGTCAACCGAACTATCAAAATCAAACCAGTCAAAAAGAAAAAGTGGATCTTGCAAAAGAGAAACAACGCCTATTAGAAAAACTGAATCAAGGAGGTGAGTAGATGGAAAGTGTAGGTCAAACCATGTCTCACATGAACCGTGCGCGTCAATTTAACTATGAGGATTTGGTCGCACAGATCTTGGCAGACCAAGAAGTGGCTGCCTTTATCAAGGACCAGTCTTTGTCTGAACAAGAAATTCGACGGAGTATTTCAAAATTTAATCAATACATTAGTGAACGCAACCGTTTCTTATTGGGAGATCCGGATTATATTGCCAAAGGTTATAAGCCCATCCTCACCATGAATGAAGGCTATGCGGATGTCGCTTATGAGGAAACGCCAGAGTTAATCGAAGCCCAAAAACGAGCTGCGATCAACCAACGTCTCAACTTGATCAATCTCCCTTCAACCTTGAAAGAAGCGAGTCTAGCCAAGGTGGAACTCGATGATAAGGGGCGATTTGAGGCCTTTGAAGAATTAGCTAATTTTGTGGCCAACTATCCTGAATATCAAAAGGGATCTACCTCTATGGTGATTTCGGAGTAGGAAAGAGCTACATGATGGCAGCCTTGGCTCATGATTTATCCGAAAAACGCCAGGCCTCTACTACCCTACTTCATTTTCCAAGTTTTGCGATCGATGTTAAAAATGCCATCAGTTCAGGCTTGGTCAAAGAAACCGTCGATCAGGTGAAAAAAGCCGAAATTTTAATTCTCGATGATATCGGTGCGGAACAGATGTCAGCCTGGGTGCGAGATGAAATCTTACAAGTGATTTTGCAGCACCGAATGCAGGAAAATCTCCCAACCTTCTTTACTTCTAACTTTAATTTTGAAGAGTTGGAACGTCATTTTGCAGCTTCGCGTAATGGAGATGAAACCTGGCAGGCCAAACGGGTCATGGAGCGCGTGAAATTTTTAGCCAAGGAAATCCATTTGGAAGGAGTCAATCGCCGATGAATGAAACCATCCGTTTAATGAAATCTCATTTTTCTGTTCGCCGTTTTAAGGAAGAAGCCATCAAAGAAGCTGACCTCAAGGAAATTTTATCAGCTGGGCAGATGGCATCAAGTTGGAAAAATTTTCAGTCTTATTCTGTGATTGTGGTCAAAAGCAAGGAAAAGAAAGAAGCCCTCTACGACTTGCTTCCTCAAGAAGCGATTCGCCAATCAGCCGTCTTTCTCCTCTTTGTTGGGGATTTAAACCGTGCTGGAAAAGCTGTCAAACTTCATGAGCAGGATTTCCATCCTGAAGGGGTGGACAACTTACTGATCACCTCAGTGGATGCGGCTCTAGCAGCTCAAAATACACTATTGGCAGCTGAAAGTCTCGGCTATGGTGGAGTGATTATCGGCATGTTGCGCTACTGTTCAGAAGAAGTCGCAGAACTCTTCCGTCTGCCAGACTATACCTATCCGGTTTTTGGGATTGCCCTCGGAGTACCCAACCAGCAACATGCGGTGAAACCACGTTTGCCATTGGAGCAGGTTGCTTTTGAAGAAGAATACCAAGAACAAGACCTATCAGTTGTGACTGCCTATGACAAGGTTCAGGCAGATTATGCTGGAGCGCGTGCAACCGACAGCTGGAGCGAGCGCCTTGCAGCTCAATTTGGTCAACCTGAACAAGAAGAGACCAAAAACTACTAGAAAAACACAAACTATTATGAAATGAAGAGAGGCGTTCTTGAACCGAGGTCTCGCCTTTCATTAGAAAAGAGGAAATCATGGCCCTACCAACTATTGCGATTGTAGGCCGTCCCAATGTCGGAAAATCTACACTCTTTAACCGGATTGCCGGTGAGCGGATTTCCATCGTTGAGGATGTAGAAGGAGTCACTCGTGACCGCATTTATGCAACAGCTGAGTGGTTGAATCGAAAATTTAGTATCATCGATACGGGGGAATTGATGACGTAGATGCCCCATTTATGGAGCAAATCAAGCATCAGGCAGAAATTGCCATGGACGAAGCAGATGTGATCGTCTTTGTTGTTTCTGGAAAAGAAGGGATCACGGATGCGGATGAATATGTCACTCGTATCTTGTATAAGACCCATAAACCGGTGATTCTTGCAGTCAACAAGGTGGATAACCCAGAGATGCGCAATGATATCTATGACTTTTATGCCTTAGGACTGGGCGAGCCACTACCGGTATCCTCTGTCCACGGGATCGGAACTGGGGATGTGCTCGATGCCATCATCGAAAATCTTCCGAATGAAACAGAAGAAGAAAATCCAGATATCATTAAATTTAGCTTGATTGGTCGTCCAAATGTTGGGAAATCCAGCTTGATCAATGCGATCCTTGGAGAAGATCGGGTCATCGCAAGCCCTGTTGCTGGAACCACACGGGATGCCATCGATACTCATTTTACCGATGCAGATGGCCAAGAATTTACCATGATCGATACAGCGGGTATGCGCAAATCTGGTAAAATCTATGAAAACACAGAGAAATATTCTGTCATGCGTGCCATGCGTGCCATCGACCGTTCAGATGTGGTTTTGATGGTCATTAATGCCGAAGAAGGGATTCGGGAGTATGACAAACGGATCGCTGGATTTGCTCATGAAGCTGGTAAAGGTATGATCATTGTTGTCAATAAATGGGATACTATTGAAAAAGACAACCATACCATGAAGCAGTGGGAAGATGACATTCGCGATCAATTCCAATACCTTTCTTATGCGCCGATTGTTTTTGTCTCTGCCTTAACCAAACAACGCTTGCACAAGTTGCCAGAGATGATCAAACAGATCAGTGAGAGTCAAAATACACGGATTCCTTCAGCTGTCTTGAACGATGTGATTATGGATGCCATTGCCATTAATCCAACGCCGACCGACAAAGGAAAACGTCTCAAGATCTTCTATGCGACACAAGTGGCAACCAAGCCGCCAACTTTTGTGGTCTTTGTTAACGAAGAAGAACTGATGCACTTCTCTTACCTCCGTTTCTTGGAGAACCAAATTCGCAAGGCCTTTGTTTTTGAAGGAACTCCAATCCATTTGATTGCGCGAAAACGGAAGTAGGGAATATGAGACAAATGGATCAAAGTGGAGAAGGATATTTCAAATGATAAAACGCTCATTCTTCCAACTATGAAAACAACTAAAAGTAGCGCATAAGCGTTGCTTTTTTAATAAGCTGGTAAAATGAAGTGGAGGATAGTCAGATGCGTAGTATCATGGTCCGGATATTCTTTATTCCTTATGCTTTTTTAAGGATGAGTAGAGTAAACTCATGAAGATCATGAGAGCTTTAGGTTTGTGTACTTATTATTTAAAATCTATCTGTATCTCTTGTTTCTCGGTTCGATCGTAAGCTTGGAGCTCTTGATCCTATTGTTGGGGATTTTATTAAAAAATAGGTCGTATTTTTGTGGGCTATCAGGATCTTTCTCCTCTCTATTTAGCTATTCTGTCTATTGTTCGCTCAGACGGTTAAAGAGAAAAATCATGGATAGCTGATTGAGGTAACTCTATTACGAAATCAGGTGAAAATCTGGGACAAGACTGTCTCAGTTTTTTCTAAAAGTAAGTTAAAATCCTTTTAATAGTAAAATTATCTTTTCTAATTTTATCTTAAATATGGTATAATAAAGGGATTAATCTAAGGTGGTAAACATGGCAAAATTAATTCCTGGGAAGGTTCGTTCACAAGGGAGCCTTCTCTATGAAGCTGGGAAAGTTTCCCTTCAGGAAGTAAAGAAAAATACCTGTATTTTCGGGTGGAAGAAGAAAGCTTGAGGTACAGTTTGGACGACGATGCCGTTTTTTGTAGCTGTGCTTTCTTTCAAAAGAAAAATTCTGTACGCATCTGGCAGCTGTGGAAGCTTTTTGAAGAATGATGACAGTGGGAAAGCAGCTCTTGCAAGTCTTGAAGAAGACGCCACGGCGACTGAAGAAACGCAGGAGAAGGTCTCTTTTGGAAGTTTGTTTTTAGACCAGGTCCTTCCAAAATCGAAAAGAAAGCAACACGCTATGTCTTATCAGCAGTCGGGCAGGAGGATGAATACTCTGGTCAATTCTTATGGACCCTTCGCATTCGTCGCTTGCCAGACGAGCGCTCTTATGTGATCAGAGATGTGCTAGCTTTTTGCAGACCCTTCAGAAAGAAGGCCACTTTGCAATTGGCAAAAGTTACTATGAACCCATTTCTTACATAGAATTTGATGGACCTAGTCAGGATGTGATCAATTTCCTACAAGGCTTGGTCACAGATAGTGGATCAAAAGAGCAAGATTTCTTTCCCAATGCTGGGCGCCATCTTTATTTTCCACCGACTCTCTTTGAAGAAGCTGTAGAATTACTGATGAATTTGGATTCCTTCCTCTTGCAATACAGCTTGTATGATTTTTCTGAAGTCTATTTTCAGGATGTCCATGGGGAGGAAGATCTCTTTCATTTTCAGGTGGAAGACCATGGTGATTTTTACGAATTGATCATTACTGAGCCACAAGTGAAGGTTGTCGAGTCTGCTGTTTACCTGTTTCGAAATGGTGTCTTCTATCACCTGACGCCCCAACAGCGGACCTTATGGAAGGCGATTCAAGACTTACCAATGGATCAAGATCGAAAAAACGCCTGCATTTTGATCCAACGGATCAGACCAAACTTTCCTATAGTTTAAAAGAGTTCAAAAAACTGGGACAAATAACAGCCCCGACCAGCTTTTTAATCCACGATTTCACTCCGGAATTTCATTTTGATCTAGCACAGGATCAGACTGTATTACTGGATGTTGTCTTTCAATACCAGGATCGTGTGGTGACCACGCGTGAGGAACTTCTCAATCTTCCTTATTCTAGTGATTTCGATAAGGAGCAAGAAGTCTTTTCAACCATGCTAGCAGCAGGTTTTACGGATGATTTTTCTTCCCAAAGAAGTCCGTTATCAAGTGAGCAAATCTATCCATTCTTTCACCAACAGATCCCGACTTTTGAAGCCTTAGGAGAGGTTACCCTCTCTGATAGCCTTTTAGATCTTTATCAAGTGGAGCGTCCAAAAATTGATGTTAAAACCAATGGCAGTCTACTGGAGATCGGTTTTGACTTTGAAAGTGTGGATCCAGCCGAAGTGGACCAGGTCCTCAAAGCTCTAGTAGGGCAAAAGACTATTTTGTCAGCCATACAGGGAAAGTTCTTGTCTTTGATGAAGAAACCAAGAAGATCAGTCGAGCCTTAGCAGATCTGCGGGCGAAAATGAGCAAGGGTGGGAAACTACAAGCCCGCCGGATTGCCGCTTATCAGCTATCTGATTTGTTGGCAGATCAAGACAATGTTCATTTTTCAGAAGACTTTCGAAATTTAGCTCATGATTTGACTCATCCAGAAGACTTCCAACTCCCTCAGATGACAATCCAAGCGACCCTAAGGGATTACCAAGAAACAGGGGTTAAATGGTTCTCCATGTTAAATCATTATGGTTTTGGTGGTATTTTAGCGGATGATATGGGGCTTGGGAAAACCCTGCAGACTATTTCCTTCTTGACCAGTGTCGCAAAAAAGAAACTAAAATCTTGATTCTAGCTCCATCTAGTCTCATCTACAATTGGAAACAAGAATTTTCAAAATTCGCTCCTCAGATGGAAGTGGCAGTCGTCTATGGTCTCAAGCAGCACCGAGATGAACTCATCGCAACCAATCCACAGGTAGTTATCACTAGTTACGCGTCTTTTCGTCAAGATGTGGAGGAATACCAGAAGAATCAGTATGAGTACTTGATTCTAGATGAAGCCCAGGTCATGAAAAATGCCCAAACCAAGATTGCCCAACACTTACGTGGCTTTGAGGTTCCGCATGTGTTTGCCCTATCTGGGACACCGATTGAAAATCATGTGGGTGAACTCTGGTCCATTTTCCAAATTGTCCTTCCAGGGCTCTTCCCAGCTAAAGAGAATTTCAAAAATTGAGTCCTGAGACCATTGCACGATTTGTCAAACCTTTTGTCATGAGACGGAAAAAAGATGAAGTGCTCCAAGAATTACCGGACTTGATTGAAACAACCTACCACAATGAGTTGGATGAAAGCCAAAAACGATCTATTTGGCTCAATTAAAACAAATTCAAGATCGGGTTCGAAGCTCTAGCGAGGAAGAACTAAATCGGAGTAAGGTGGAAATTCTCTCGGGTCTCATGCGCCTTCGCCAAATCTGTGATACCCCGCCCTCTTTATGGAAGACTATCAGGAGATAGTGGGAAATTGGGAGCCTTCGAGATCTTTTGGGTCAAATCAAGGATGGCGAACACCGGGTTTTGATCTTCTCTCAATTTAGAGGCATGCTGGATATCCTAGAGCAGGAGATTGACCAGCTTGGCATGACCTCCTTTAAAATCACAGGTTCTACTCCCGCTAAAGATCGACAAGAAATGACCAATGCTTTTAATGCAGGTGAGCGCCATGCTTTTCTCATTTCTCTGAAGGCTGGAGGGGTTGGATTGAACCTCACTGGTGCCGATACGGTCATCTTAGTCGATTTGTGGTGGAATCCTGCAGTGGAAGACCAGGCTATTGGACGTGCCCATCGAATGGGACAGGAACAAAATGTTGAAGTTTACCGCATGATTACTCGTGGTACGATCGAAGAAAAAATCCAAGAACTACAAGCTTCCAAAAGACACTTGGTCTCAACGATTTTAGACGGAACGGAAACACGATCTAGTTTATCGGTTGAGGAAATTCGTGAGATTCTTGGAATTCAGTCAGAATAGCTTGAAAAATTCTGTGAATAGTTTATAATTAATGGAGTGTCGAAAGGAAGAAAGCATGACAGAAAAATATTTTCCTCAAGTAGGGGATAATGAGTTGATGTTAACAGAGATGCCCCACATGAACCTGTATGATGAAACAGACTTGATTAGTAACATTACAGGCGACTATGTGGATAAAAATTATTTGGAATGGCAACCGATTGCTGAAAATACCAAACCTAAGCATCCTTACCACCAACCATTAGAAGAGCCCCTACCGAAAAGACGGCCAGTAAGAAAACCTGATTTTAAAGAGCCGATTGATAAAAAAGCCCAGCCAATCGTTATGCAGAGGAAGCGAGAGAGCGCGCTCGTGAAGATCTGAAAAAGAAACGCACAGCTCCTATCTGACAACGGATCCAGCAGCTACTACAAGTAAACGGAAAAAACCATTTATTTCTGAACGAAAACCTGGTCAGCCAACGGCTCCCTTCCAAAAGGAAAATCCGGGTGAATTATTGAAATATAGCAAACGATTGCGACAAGATCAGTTGATCCTTGCAGAGTTCGAATCTGCAGGAGAACCAGAAGTGGCAGAACCGACTGAAAAGAAAAACAATTATGATTTCTTAAAGACTAGCCAAATATACAATAAAGATCAGCACAAGTTGAAACCACAGCCAATCAAACAAGAATTGGATTTAACCCATCTAGATCAAGAATAAGGAGAAAACATGTCTAATACATACCATTTTATTGGAATTAAAGGAGCAGGGATGAGTGCTTTAGCCCTCATGCTTCACCAAATGGGACATACGGTTCAAGGGTCAGATGTTGAGAAGTATTACTTTACGCAACGTGGCTTGGAACAAGCAGGAATTCAAATTTATCCATTTGATGTGAAAAATTTGGAAGGCGACAAGATCCTCATTGCCGGGAATGCTTTCCGTCCAGATAACAATGTGGAAATCGCTTATGCAGATGAGCATGGCCTAACTTATAAACGCTACCATGAATTCCTTGGTGAATTTATGCGTGACTTCGTCAGCATGGGAGTTGCCGGGGCACACGGGAAAACCTCAACAACAGGGATGCTTTCGCACGTCTTATCAAATATCACTGATACCAGTTATTTGATTGGTGACAGGACAGGTCGTGGCTCTGCAGCAGCCAAATACTTTGTATTTGAATCAGATGAGTATGAACGCCACTTTATGCCTTACCATCCTGAATACAGCATCATCACCAATATTGACTTCGACCATCCAGACTATTTTACGAGCTTAGAAGATGTCTTCAATGCCTTTAACGATTATGCCAAACAAATCAGCAAAGGCCTCTTCATCTACGGAGAAGACAAAGAATTGCGTCGGATTACCTCATCAGCACCAATTTATTACTATGGTTTTGATAAGGAGACGAACGATTTTGTAGCAAGCAACTTGCTTCGCTCAACGACAGGTTCAACCTTCAACGTTCATTTCCGTGGAGAAGATTTGGGGCAATTCCATATCCCAACATTTGGTCGTCACAACATCATGAATGCTACAGCAGTCATTGGTTTGCTTTACATTGCAGGATTTGATTTAGATTTAGTCCGCGAGCATTTGAAGACCTTTGCTGGAGTGAAACGTCGCTTTACTGAAAAAGTAGTCAATGGAACAGTGATAATCGATGACTTTGCGCACCATCCAACGGAAATTATTGCAACCTTGGATGCGGCCCGTCAAAAATACCCAAGTAAAGAGATTGTGGCCATTTTCCAACCACATACCTTTACACGGACCATTGCCTTGTTAGATGAATTTGCTGAAGCCTTGAATCAAGCAGATGCTGTTTACTTGGCACAGATCTATGGTTCTGCACGGGAAGTCGATCACGGCGATGTGAAAGTTGAAGATTTGGAAGCAAAAATTGTCAAACGTTCAGCGATTATTACAGCTGAGAATGTTTCTCCTCTTCTTGACCATGAAAATGCGGTCTATGTCTTTATGGGAGCAGGAGATATTCAAACCTATGAATACTCATTTGAGCGTTTATTATCTAGTTTGACACATAGTGTACAATAAGAGATGATTGAGTCTGGAATCGATTGGTTCCAGACTCAAATTTATCTGTCCACTGAAGGAGTATGAGATGAGGAAAGCAGGATGATGATTCGATCAATCACCCCAGCTGATCAAGAACAGTTGCTGTTGCTAGAAGAAGAACTTCATGACAATGAAGAAAAGAAGCACAAGGCCACTCTTGAGGAAGCGCTAGGTTCGAAGGAAGCCATTTCTTTGCTTGCAGAGCAGGCGGGGATGCTGTGGCTTACTTGTTGGCGACAGAAGACCAGCCTTTAAAGGAGACCTAATTGTATTGCGACTAGCAGTGAGAGCAGCCTTTCAAGGTCAAGGCTATGGCTCTATTTTGATCGCTGCTTTAAAGGATCTAGCTGTTCAAAAGGAAAAGGAAGCCATTTGGATCGATTGCCCAGAAGACTTACTATCTTATTTTTCCCAGCAAGGATTTCGAGATGAAGCTGAGTCTGATCGAGGTGTCCATATGGTTTGGGAACGATAGAAGGGGTAAATGATGAAAGAAAAGATTCACATTAGACAGGCAGAGCTGCAGGATTTGGATGCCATCGAGCGTATTGAGCTTGAGAATTTCTCAGAAGAAGAAGCGATTGCGCGTGAGATTTTAAAAGATCACATCGAAAAGATTCAAACGACATTTCTTGTAGCAGAGTGCCAAGGTCAGATTTTAGGCTATTTAGAAGGACCTGTTAGACCGGAGCGCTATTTGATCGATTCCTCTTTTTCAGAGGTTGAAGATCTAAGTCAGTTAGAACAGGGCTTTATTTCCATTACGAGTCTATCCATTGCTAAAGAAGCCCAAGGACTTAGAGTGGGAACCCTTTTGCTTGAAGCGATGAAAGAGATTGCGTTGAAAGATAATCGTCAAGGAATCAATTTGACCTGTCATGATTATTTGATTCCTTATTATGAAAAGCAAGGATTTACCAATGAAGGCCGGTCAGAATCCCAATATGCGGGTGAAGTTTGGTACAATCTGGTCTGGGAAAATGAAAAACTTGATTAAATAGGTATTTTAAAGAAGAAAGGCGATTTGTATTGCTTTTCTAAATCTTTTAAGATATAATATTAAGGATTATGATGAGGAGGTCAATTATTTGACTGATAAATCACAAGACAGTGAGAAGTTATTAAGCTTCAAAGAGCAGATCCTCAGAGACTTAGAAGAGGCCAATGAGCAACTTCTAAAAATCGAAAAAGAGTATGATCTACCTGATCGAAGTATTGAAACCCCTTCTTCACTGAAAGAGGAGGAAGAAGCAACACTACCTCCAAAAGTAGAAGAATCTGCGTTGGCTCCCAAAGAAGAACCAGTGGAGCCAGAAAAGGCGACTCCTGCTGTAGAAGAAAAGAGTGAGTTCACAAAGCCTGCTCCAAAAGAACCAAGTCAGGAACCGGTAGAGGAAAGCTTATCGCGCTCTTCTCGTAACCAGCGCCAACAAAAACAAAAGAAACAAAATAAAATCGCTAAGCGAATTGTGCGGACAGTGGTCAGCCTTTTGCTGATTGTGATCGTGGCTACAGGGATCTTTGCAGCGACCTATATCCATTCAGCTGTCAAGCCAATGGATAAAAATGCAACAGAATTCGTGACGGTTGAGATTCCAGCGGGTTCAAGTAATCGTGAGATTGGCGCGATCCTTGAGAAAAAGGACTCGTGAAAAATGGTCAGTTCTTTAACTACTATACCAAGTTCAAGAACTATAGCAATTTCAAATCCGGTTATTTCAACCTTCAAAAGAGCATGGATTTAGAAACCATCATCCAAAAACTGCAGGAAGAGGGGACCAAAACTCCTCAGGCTCCAGTTCTTGGAAAGGTGACGATTCCAGAAGGCTATACGATCGATCAGATTGCGACGGCTATCACAGCAGATGTCTCTAGTAAGAAGGCAGGAAAGACTCCATTTAAGAAAGAAGATTTCTTGAAGGCTGTCCAAGATGATGCCTTTATTGAGAAGATGGTGGCCAAATATCCTAAGCTCTTGGCTAACCTGCCAAGTAAGGATTCTGGTGTTCGCTATCGTTTGGAAGGTTATCTTTTCCCAGCAACTTATAACTATGGGAAAGATACCACAGTGAAAGAAATGATCGATCAGATGCTGGCGGCCATGGATCAAAACTTAACCCCGTATTATGAAACACTTGAGAGCAAGAACATCAATGTAAACGAAGTATTGACCCTTGCTTCCTTGGTTGAAAAAGAAGGGGCGACGGATCAAGACCGCAAAGACATCGCAAGTGTCTTCTATAACCGCCTGAACCAAGACATGCCTTTGCAAAGTAATATTGCAATTCTTTATGCCGAAGGAAGCTTGGTCAAAGACGACCTTGAAAGAAGATGCAACGATCGATACAGAGCTGGATTCACCTTATAATATTTATAAGAATACCGGTTTGATGCCTGGTCCAGTGGATAACCCTGGAGTATCAGCGATCGAAGCGGCGGTGAACCAAGCAAGACAGACTACTTGTATTTTGTCGCAAATGTCGAAAATGGTGAAGTCTTCTTCGCTAAGACATACGAAGAACACAATAAAAATGTAGAAGAACACGTCAATAGTAAATTGACACAAGCAAGTTCAAACTAGAAAAAGCATGTGGCGCGTCCACAGCTTTTTCATTCAAATAATAGAAAGAGAAGAATAATGGCAGAAAAAACATACCCAATGACCCTAGCAGAAAAAGAAAAATTAGAACTAGAATTAGAAGAATTGAAATTGGTCCGTCGACCTGAAGTGGTAGAACGGATCAAGATCGCTCGCTCATACGGTGACCTCTCAGAAAACTCTGAGTACGAAGCAGCAAAAGATGAGCAAGCTTTTGTGGAAGGTCAAATCTCTAGTTTGGAAACAAAAATCCGTTATGCGGAAATCGTCGATAGTGACGCTGTTGCAGTAGACGAAGTAGCGATCGGAAAAACCGTTACAGTTCAAGAAGTTGGCGAAACAGATGAAGAAGTATACAGCATCGTCGGTTCAGCAGGGGCAGATGCCTTTGCAGGAAGATCTCGAACGAAAGCCCAATCGGTCACGCTTTGATTGGTAAAAAACAGGTGATGTGGTCACTGTTGAAACACCAGCTGGAAGCTACCAAGTGAAAATTTTGAACGTAGAAAAAACAGCGTAACTATAAAATGCAGGCTCTCAAAGAGGGCTTGTTTTTTGTGCTCTTAATCCCCTTGTGAGGGTGTAAATTTTTCGTTGATTGATTGAAAGGGATTAAAAAGCACCTGAACTAGAGGGTTCAGGTGCTTCAGTAATTCCGCTAGAATTTAGAAGTTTGTACTACTTTCTATTGCGTTTTTCTATTGCGTTGTTTTCCTGCATTGCGGTTGTTTTTGGTTTGTGTTGAATTTGTGTCGTTGCAGTTGGTGTAACGTCTTTTTCACACGGTGACTAGTCGCTTTTGGAGGATTGTTTTGTATTCCTCAGCGACCCGTTTGCGAAGATTTGGACGAATCAAGTAGTTGATGACAAATTGTTGGATAATTTGGATCACCCCACCGACTACCCAGTAAAGAGTCACTCCGGCTGAAGAGATCAATGAGAAGACACCGATCATAATCGGGCTCATCAGTGATGCTTTACGCATACTTTCCTTTTGGGTTTCATCTTCAATCCCATGAAGAGAGAGCATACTTTGGATATAGTAGAGAACCGCTACGATAGCTGTCAAGAGCAAGCTTGGTTTTCCAAGAGCAATACCAAGGAAACTACTTTCTGCTACCCCTTTGGTGTGCTGAGCCGCAAAGAAAAGGGCAGAGAAGAATGGCATTTGGATCAAGAGTGGTAAACATCCAACTCCACCAAACATGCTGACCCCATTTTCACGTTGAGCAGCCATTAATTCTTGTTGCGCCAATAGCTTTTCTTCTTGTGTGCTAGCGTTCTTCATGCGCTCTTGGATTGGTCCAAGGATAGGCTTCAAGTAGTTCATCTTTTCAGATTGGTAGGTTGCCTTCCATGATTGGTACAAACCAAGTGGCAAGATGATTAAACGCACGATCAAGGTGACGATAATAATCCCGATCCCAAAGCCCAAGCCAAGGTTATTAGCAAAGAATTTGATGGCTTCGCCCATTGGACGGCCAAGAAGATTCCAAATCAATCCAGTTGGATTTCCAGTTTTCCGATCGACACTCACGCATCCTGATAAGAAGACGAGCGAAGCTAGTCCCATCGATGCCAATAATGCAAGTTTATTTTTTTCACAAATCGTTCCTTCTTTTTTAAAATGTTACCTTTCTATTCTACTGTTTTTTTGAAAATACACAATAGTTCTCTAGTCTTAATTTGAAATTTTGAAGTCCTTATAGTTTTCAAAGTTTGCTAGCGTAACATCCAAATAAGTCACATGCGCAAACGGCGTAGGACCTTTGCGTATTTCTTGGATGAATTTGGCCATTTGACTGCTAGACTCTGCCTGAGCTAGAATACCAACCGTCCCATCGTCATTGTTCCAGACACGGCCAGTAATCCCACCGATCTCTAAAGCAAGACTGCAGACTCCCCAGCGAAAACCAACTCCTTGAACCCGTCCTTGGGCAATCATTTTTACCTTTTGCATGTTCATCCTCCTTGACTCGAAGAAATCTATCTGAGGTATGATTTCTTCTTTTTCTTTATGCTATAATAGGTCTATGAATATTATAACGTCTAAATCCAATAATGTAATCAAAAATGCTAAAAATTACATCAAAAAAATATCGGACAGATTCCTATCTCATTGAAGGTTGGCATCTCTTTGAAGAGGCAGTAGAAAATCAGGCGGAGATTCGTCAGGTCTTTGTTTTAGAAGCCTATTTAGACCGGGTAGAGAATATCCAAAACGTCACTGTCGTGACTTCGGAGATCTTGAGTCTCTTGGCTGATTCGAAGACCCCTCAAGGAATTGTCGCAGAGATTCTTCTAGAGCAACCCGTCCTTCCATATCAGTTACAAGGTCGTTACCTCTATTTGGAGGATGTCCAAGATCCAGGTAATGTGGGAACCATGATTCGAACAGCAGATGCAGCCGGCTTTGCTGGTGTCATGCTTTCGAAAGCATCCGCAGATCTATACAGTCTCAAGACCCTTCGATCCATGCAGGGCAGTCATTTCCATATCCCTATCTGGAAACTGGATCGAGAAGAACTGTTGGAGCGAGCTACGCAATCACATCTAGCAGTTCTCGCAACGACGCTTTCAGAAGCTTCCATTGACTACCGTCAGCTTCCTCAGACCGATCAGTTTATCCTGGTTATGGGGAATGAAGGAAATGGCATCAGCCAGGAAATGGCAGCACAAGCAGACCAGCTGGTTCATATTCCCATGCCAGGTCGGGCAGAGAGTTTGAATGTTGCAGTGGCAGCAGGAATTTTGATGTTTTCTTTAAGGAAATTTTGAGAAAAAGAAGTATACTTAACCTGTAAGAAGAAGTTGATGGAGATCTTATTGGGAGAGCTTATCAACGAAAGGTGGTTATCTTATGCAATATCATCGTGACAAAGAATACATGACCTATGTAGGCCATCTGATCCAGCATCCTAAGGTTCAAAAATTAGCTGACATTCCCCACCATATTCATTCCAATCGTTTGGAGCATTCCATTCATGTTAGCTATACTAGTTATAAATTGGCAAAAAAATTTGGCTGGGATGCCAAAAGTACGGCTCGGGGTGGCCTCTTGCATGATCTCTTTTACTATGATTGGCGCGAGACCAAGTTTACCAAGAGTCACGCCTGGATCCATCCCCGCATTGCCGTGAGAAATGCGCGAAAGATCACAGATCTCAATGCCAAGGAAGAAGACATCATTATTAAACACATGTGGGGAGCTACCCTTGCCCCGCCTCGCTACAAAGAATCCTTCGTAGTGACCATGGTGGATAAATACTGGGCTGTTAAGGAAGCTTCAGAACCTTGGCGTAAAAAGATGGCCAAAAGAGATTTTTCATCGAAAAATGTTAAAATCGTAGTAAACAAATTTGAAAGGAACTTGTTTATATGTATAATGATTCAGTAATCCAAGAACAAAGTGGATTGAATGCTTTTTATAACAAAATCTACTCATTAGTTGGGATCGGTGTAGGGATTTCAGCCCTTGTCTCTGGTCTGATGATGACAGTCTTTCAAGACTTCTTCGTACAAATCTTGACAACCGCACCAATGGTTTACTACGCAGCAGTGGTTGTAGAATTGATCTTGGTCTTTGTTGCAAGTGGGAAGGCTGTTAAAAATAGCCCGTCTGCTCTTCCGATCTTCTTGATCTACTCAGCTTTGAATGGCTTTACCTTGAGCTTTATCATTGCTCGCTACATGCAAGCGACTGTCTATAAGGCTTTCTTGGTCAGTGCCTTGATGTTTATTGTCATGGGAGCTATCGGACGCGTCGTGAAAAAGACTTGTCTGGAATGGGACGTGCCTTGATGGGAGTCTTGATCGGTGTGATCATCGCTTCTGTTGTGAACATGTTCTTGAGAAGTTCTGGAATGGACTATATCTTGAGTATTATCTCTGTCTTCCTCTTTGCAGGATTGACAGCTTGGGATAACCAAAAGATCCGCTATGTCTATGATCAAACAAATGGTCAACCTGCTACAGGCTGGGCAGTTGCCATGGCTTTGGAACTTTATCTTGACTTTATCAACCTCTTTATCAGCCTTCTTCGTATCTTCGGAAGAAACGACTAATCAAAGAGTAATTGAGCTGGGGCAGTTGCCTCAGCTTTTTTGTCTTCCGACTTGTGCTATACTAATAGTGACTAAAGTATAGAAATGAGCGCTTATGAAAACACCTTTTGTAACCCGTGAACAATTAGAAAGCCTGACCCAAGAATTTCCGACCCCTTTCCATCTCTATGATGAAGCAGGAATTCGTGAAACGGCTCGTGCCCTCCATCAAGCTTTTGCTTGGAATGAAGGATTTAAGGAATATTTTGCCATCAAGGCGACTCCTAACCCATCGATCCTAAAAATTTTGCAAGAAGAGGGATGTGGTGTCGACACTGCCAGCTATGTCGAATTGTTGATGGCGGATAAACTGGGCTTTAGTGGAAAAGAAATCATGTTTTCTTCTAACAACACGCCAGCTGATGAATTTGTCTATGCTAGAGAATTAGGAGCAACTATCAATCTGGATGCCTATGAAGACATTGCTTTCTTGAAGTCTGTGACCAGCATCCCCAAGGTTATTTCTTGCCGCTATAATCCTGGTGGAGTTTTTGAACTGGGAACCGATATTATGGACAATCCTGAAGAAGCTAAGTTTGGCATGACCAAGGAGCAATTGATCCAAGCCTTTATCGAGTTGAAAGAACTAGGTGTGGAAGAGTTTGGCATTCATGCTTTATTAGCTTCTAATACTGTATCCAACGACTACTATCCAGAGTTGGCGCGTCAACTTTTGAATTGGCAGTGGAAGTCGTCGAGAAAACAGGTGTTCACTTGGGCTTCATCAACCTCTCTGGTGGAGTTGGGGTCAATTACAAGCCAGAGCAAGAACCAAATGATATTGCCATTATTGGGGAAGGCGTGCATCGTGTTTTTGATGAGATTCTCAAACCGGCAGGACTTGGTCATGTGAAAATCTATACCGAGCTTGGTCGCTTTATGCTGGCTTCACACGGCCTCTTGGTAACCAGAGTGACGCATAAAAGAAAACCTACCGGACCTATGTGGGTGTCGATGCTTCAGCTGTGAATCTTCTTAGACCGGCTATGTACGGTGCTTATCACCATATCACCAATATGGATCGTCCAGAGAAACCGACTGAAGTAGTCGATGTCGTGGGAAGTCTCTGTGAAAATAACGATAAATTTGCGAAACAACGTGAATTACCCGTGACGGAGATTGGAGATTTGCTCGTGATCCATGACACTGGAGCCCATGGATTTTCAATGGGGTATCAGTACAATGCTAAGTTGCGTTCAGCAGAAGTTTTGCTTCAAGAAGATGGGCAGGCCCGTTTGATTCGTCGCGCAGAAAAACCAGAAGATTATCTTGCGACACTCTACGGCTTTGACATTGAAAAATAAGCGATTGTCTGATATAATGATAGTTATGTAAAAATAATGGATCGGAGAAAATTATATGAATCTCTTTTTAGGAATTTTGTTGATTATTTTAGCTTTCTTTGGTGGGATGGTTGCAGGAATGTTCTTGCTTCGTCGTCAATTTGAAAAAGAATTTGCATCAAACCCACGTTTGAATGTTGAAGCAGTTCGTACGCTTTTAGGAGCGAGTGGCCAACGCCCAAGCGAAGCAAAAGTTCAACAAGTCTATCGCCAAATTGTGAGCCAACAAAAATCAGCAATGGCGAAAAACAAGAAAAAATAAGAGTGGGGCAATCTCACGATAATAAATGAGAGGGGCTTGGAGGAATTTCTTAGTCCCTCCTTTTGGAAGGAAGAGATATGGATAACCGACCGATTGGTTTTTTAGATTCTGGAGTAGGGGCCTGACTGTTGTCCGCGAATTGCTCCGTCAGCTTCCTCACGAAGATGTCGTCTATATTGGAGATTCAGCGCGTGCACCTTATGGTCCTAGACCAGCAGACCAAATTCGCGAGTATACTTGGCAGATGGTGAACTTCCTTCTGACCAAAAATGTCAAGATGATTGTCTTAGCCTGTAATACAGCGACTGCAGTGGTTTGGGAAGAAGTCAAGGAGAAACTCGATATTCCTGTTTTGGGAGTGATCTTACCCGGAGCTTCTGCAGCCATTAAATCGACGACCCATCAAAAAATTGGGGTCATTGGGACACCGATGACGGTTTCTTCTGGAATTTATAAAGAGAAGATTCAAAGTCTAGCACCAGACATGGAAGTCAGCAGTTTAGCTTGTCCCAAGTTTGTTCCTTTAGTGGAATCAAACGAGTTGGCATCCAGTGTGACCAAAAAGGTGGTTTACGAAACCCTAAAACCACTAGTTGGAAAGGTTGATACCTTAGTTTTGGGATGCACCCATTATCCCCTTTTAAAACCGATCATTCAAAATGTGATGGGACCAGATGTCAAATTGATTGATAGTGGGGCAGAGTGTGTTCGGGATATCTCCGTTTTATTAAACTATTTTGAGCTCAATAAGAGTCGCGAACTCTTAGAGCAGACCCACCGCTTTTATACCACTGCAAATGCCAATAGCTTTGCAGCGATTGCCGAAAAATGGCTAGAACGTTCAGTGAATGTGGAGCATGTAAATTTATGAGTGACAAACTATTTGAATACAAAGATCCCCAAGATTGGTATATTGCCCAATGGGGAGAAGATGCAGACTACAACCAATTTAGTCAAGTGCCTGCGGAAGCTTCCACTCTGTTAGACCAGCTGGAACTTCTTTTGCCAAGGATCCTGAAGGATTCCCTCTCAATCTATCGGTGATGCGCTATGGTTCAGCCTTTCGTTTTCTGACCTTTTTGATTGAAATCTTGAATGAAGTCAAGGGAAGAGCTTTTGAGATCGTACAGCGTCAAGGGGCCTTGCTCTTGGTTGAAAAAGGAAACTGCTTTACTTGCATTTGCCAAGTGATGGGGTGGATGTGGAAGCCTTCTTGGGTCAAGACAAGGTCAAAGATACGATTCTTATTGCGACTCGAAATGAAGGAAAAACCAAAGAATTCCGTAATATGTTTGAAAAGCTGGGCTTTGAAGTGGAAAATCTCAATCAATACCCAGAGTTTCCAGAAGTCGAAGAGACAGGGATGACCTTTGAAGAGAATGCCCGCCTAAAAGCTGAAACGATCGCAGAGCTAACTGGGAAAACAGTCTTAGCGGATGATTCAGGTTTGAAGGTAGATATCTTGGGAGGCTTACCAGGAGTTTGGTCAGCTCGCTTTGCGGGAGTAGGTGCGACAGATGCAGAGAATAATGCGAAATTGTTGCACGAATTGGCCATGGTCTTTGACTTGAAAGACCGTTCAGCTCAGTTTCATACGACCTTGGTGGTTGCAAGACCAGGAAAGGAAAGCCTAGTGGTGGAAGCAGATTGGCCAGGATATATTAATTTTGAGCCCAAAGGGAACACGGCTTTGGCTATGACCCTCTCTTCTTAGTTGGGGAAACGGGCCGTGCTGCTGCTGAATTAACGCTAGAAGAAAAAATACACAATCACATCGTGCTTTAGCTGTTAAAAAGTTATTGGAGGTATTTCCATCATGGCAAAGCAAACAATCATCGTTATGAGTGACTCGCATGGAGACCGCTCCATTGTTGAAGCTATTAAAGAAAAATACCTAGGTCAGGTCGATGGGATCTTTCACAATGGGGATTCTGAACTAAAAAGTGATGATCCTGTCTGGGAAGGGATCCACGTTGTCCAAGGAAATATGGATTTTTATGATGGCTATCCGGAACGCTTGGTGACCCAACTAGGGCCAACACGGATCATCCAGACCCATGGGCATCTCTTCCAGATCAATTTTAGTTTTCAAAAATTGGATCTGTGGGCCCAAGATGAGGAAGCAGATATCTGTCTTTACGGCCACCTTCATATCCCAGATGCTTGGAAGGAAGGAAGAACCCTCTTTGTGAATCCTGGATCCGTTAGTCAACCTCGTGGTCTGATTCGCGAGTGTTTGTATGCCAAGATAGAGATTACCGATTCGAACTTCAAGGTAGAGTATTATACGCGAGATCATGAATTGTACCCTGAATTGACAAAGGAGTTTAGCAGATGATAGCAAAGGAATTTGAACGTTTCTTGCTGGCGCAGGAAGAGACGTTCTTAACTCCTGCCAAAAATTTAGCGGTCTTGATTGATACCCACAATGTAGACCATGCAGTCTTGCTGT
Organism: Streptococcus sp. 2A/TPW/M5; assembly: GCA_036663675.1. GTDB lineage: Bacteria > Bacillota > Bacilli > Lactobacillales > Streptococcaceae > Streptococcus. The sequence goes on from JAYXUK010000001.1 coordinate 1,130,780, forward strand.
TGAGCCAGATTAGCTATAGTCGCATCCCGGTAGTGACGGATGAACGCAAGTTTGTGGGAACGATCTCCTAACGGATATTCTATCTTATCAATTGAAACACGAGATTCCTGAGGAGACTTTTGCTTCGATGGATATCGTAGACGTTGCAAAGAAGGAGGTCGGGGTCATCGGCTTAGACTTCAATTTGACAGAAGTCCTTCACAAGTTGGTGGATGACTCCTTCTTATCAGTGGTGGATGAAGAAGGTTATTTCCAAGGGATTATTACGCGGAAATCGATCCTCAAAGCCATCAATTCGCTAATGCATAATTTTTCAAATGAATACGAGATGATTCCAAAATGAAAGAATTTATTGCAAGTTTTATTGATCAAAAGAACTAAGTGAAAATTCTCAGTCAGCCTATTTCTATGATTTGGACCAATTTATTGAATCAATTCATGGAAAAGTGACGCCGACGAATTTGAGAATTTACCAAGCTTCGATTAAAGATTTTAAACCGGCGGTTCAAAAACGAAAATTATCCGCTGTTAACCAATTTTTATATTATTTGTATCAAGAACGCTTTATTTCTGAATACCATCGTTTGGTCTTGCCTAAAATTCAACCGGCCAAAACCCATGATCGTGAATTGTTGGATCTGACCCATTTTTGGGAAGAATCAACTAACCCACAGGGACGCTTGATGGCCTTGTTGATTCTGGAGATGGGCTTGTTGCCAAGTGAGATCCTCCAAGTCAAAGTCGAAGATATTCAGCTGGACTTTCATGTCATTCGAGTGGGCAAAGATGGCCAAAAACGGGTTTTAAAGGTTCCAGAGCCGTTACTGGATGAATTGCAACTCTTCCTAGATGGTATTTATCTCTTTGATAATAAAGGAAAATGCTACTCCCGTCAGTGGGGATTCCGACAATTAGAAGCCTTCTTGATCGAAAAAGGCAACCAAGACCTTTCGGCGCAATCGATTCGTGAGCAGTATATTTTGAAACAACGTGAACTCGGTGTGGATCTCTTTAGTATTGCGCGTGAATTGGGCCTAAAAACCATGGTGACATTAGAAAAATATAAATAATGGATATTAAAATTAAAGATTTTGAAGGGCCTTTGGACCTCTTGCTCCACTTGGTCTCTAAATACCAGATGGATATCTATGAGGTCCCCTTGATTGAGGTGATCGAACAGTATCTGGCTTATCTGGCGACTCTCCAGGCTATGAAACTAGAGGTAGCAGGGGAATACATGCTGATGGCTAGTCAATTAACCCTGATCAAGAGTCGTAGACTTCTTCCTAAGGTCGCAGAGGAGATGGATGAAGCAGAGGATCTAGAGCAGGACCTCCTTTCTCAATTGGAAGAGTACCGTACTTACAAGCAATTAGGAGAGTTGATGGCCTCGCAGCATGAGGAGCGCGCCCTCTATTATTCAAAACCGAAGATGGAATTGGTCTATGACGATACCGAATTACTTCATGATCGCACTACGGTGGATCTCTTCTTGGCTTTCTCAAAATTATTGACTAAGAAAAAGAAGAATTCCGCCAGAACCATACAACCATTGTAAAGGATGAATACAAGATTGAGGATCTGATGGACCAGCTGCGTCACCGATTCCACGATCGCTCACAAGTTCTCTTGCAGGACTTGTTTCTAGAAGCAGCGGATCTCCAAGAGGTTATTACCCTATTTCTTGCAACCCTTGAATTAATCAAGATTCAAGAGGTCACAGTGGTACAGGATAGGGCTTTTGGAGAAATTTACTTAAATAGGATTGAACATGAGCAAATTAGCTGAAATTGAAGCACTCTTATTTGTAGCGGGTGAAGAAGGAATTACTGCCAGACAAATCGCAGATCTTCTCTCATTACCCCCAACAGGTGTGGTGCAAAGTTTAGAAAAATTGGCCCAAAAATACCAGGAAGATACAGATACGAGTCTCTGTTTGATGGAGACAGCTTCCCGTTATAAATTGGTGACAAAGGCAGACTACGCTTCGGTTTTACGAGACTATTCTAGAACGCCTATGAACCAAAGTTTGTCTCGGGCTGCCCTTGAAACCTTATCAATCATTGCTTATAAGCAACCGATCACCCGCGTGGAGGTCGATGATATTCGAGGCGTTAATTCCAGTGGTGCCATTACCAAACTACTGTCATTTGATCTGATCCGCGAAGATGGAAAAAGAAGTCCTCGGGCGTCCTAATTTGTATGTCACGACGGAGTATTTTTGGATTATATGGGGATCAATCATTTGGAGGAATTACCAAAGGTTGAGGAAGTGGACATCGATCCAGAGGAAGGTCAATTATTTTCAGAGAGAACAGAGGAACTAGATGAGAATTAACAAATATATTGCCCATGCAGGTGTGGCTAGTCGTCGCAAGGCCGAAGAACTGATCAAGCAAGGCTTGGTGACGGTCAATGGCCAAGTCGTGCGTGAATTAGCGACTATCATTAAAACCGGTGATCAGGTTGAAGTAGAAGGGACTCCAATCTATAACGAAGAAAAGGTCTATTATCTTTTAAATAAGCCACGTGGCGTCATCTCTAGTGTATCAGATGATAAAGGGCGGACAACAGTCGTTGACCTTTTATCTCAAGTACCAGAGCGCATCTACCCAGTGGGACGTTTGGACTGGGATACATCTGGTGTCTTGATTTTGACCAATGATGGTGATTTTACAGATGAGATGATTCACCCGCGCAATGAAATTGATAAGGTCTATGTGGCGCGTGTCAAAGGGATTGCCAATAAGGAAAACTTGCGTCCCTTGACGCGAGGAGTGACCATTGATGGAAAGAAAACCAAGCCAGCAACTTACGAGATCTTAAAAGTGGATGTCGAAAAAACCGTTCAGTGGTTCAGTTGACCATTCATGAAGGGCGTAACCACCAGGTTAAAAAGATGTTTGAAGCTGTGGGACTTTTAGTGGATAAACTCTCCCGGACCCAGTTTGGGAATTTGGACGTCTCAGGGCTACGTCCGGGTGAATACCGTCGCTTGAACAAAAAGAAATCAGCCAGCTGCACAATCTAGCAGTGACTAAATCTAAAAAGCATGAAAACAATCCTGATTGCGCTGGTCAGAGGCTATCAAAAATGGATCTCTCCCTATTTCCGCCTTCTTGTCGCTTTCAACCGACCTGTTCCAATTATATGATCCAAGCGATTGAACGTTTTGGTGTGAAAGGTGTCTTGATGGGGATTGCGAGGATTCTACGTTGCCATCCTGGAACCAAAGCAGGACCAGACCCCTTGCCAGACCACTTTAGTCTTAGACGAAATGAAGAATCAAAATAGGATGATCGCAAATAAACAGAAACACCCTTAGAAATTATTTTTCTAAGGGTGTTAATTGTGCACAAGAGTTGTCTATCAGCGTTTAGACCATGTTTTAGGGAGGAAGAGTAGAATCATTGGATAGATTTCAAGCCGTCCGGCAATCATGGCTAAGGAAAGTAACAGTTTTGAAATCGGACTAAAGATGGAGAAGGTTTGACCCGTACCAATCATAGGTCCAATATTGTTGAAACAACTAAAGACAGCACTGACAACCGTCATGAAGCTATTATTGTCTAGACTCACTACAAAGAGTAAGCCGATCGTAATAAAACTGTATATTGTAAAGTACTTGAGGATCTGATGCTGGGTATCCTTATCGAGTACCGTATCGTTGACATGCAAGGTCAAAACGCGATTTGGAGACAAGGTCGAAAGAACCTGATTTTTGCGATTCGCCATAAGGTCAAGCACCGAATGACTTTTAGCCCCCAGCGGTCGAGCCAGCAGAACCACCTACAACCATCAGCATCAAGAGGATAAATTGTGAGAAAAGAGGCCATTTTTCCGTTGTCCCATAACCAAAACCGGTGGTGGTGATGATATTGGAAACTTGGAAGAAGGAAATCTCAAAGCTCTTCGCAACATTAGCATAAAGGTGAAGGCAATTGTAGGCAATCAATACGCTAGATAGGATTACAATAGTAATGTAGGTCCGCAATTCCTCATCTTTAAAGAAGGCCTTGAATTTTCGAATCATGAGGAAGTAGTAGAGGTTAAAGTTAACCCCGAAGACTAAGACCCCGATACTGACCAAATAGGTGATCAAACTACTATTGTAGTGGGCGATCCCATCGTTAAAGACAGTAAAGCCCCCAGTACCAGCCGTCCCCATGGCGATGACAAAACTATCATACAGGGGCATGTCGGCAAGGAAATAAAGAACCACAAAGAGGAAGAACAAACCCAAGTACAAGAAGTAGAGAATTTGAGCCGTGTTTTTAATTTGGAAACGACCTTGCCAAACACTGGACCAGGAACCTCTGCCTTCATGACTTCAAGGTGGCTGTTCTTGTTATTGTCCATAATCGCAAGGGCAAAGACCAATACTCCCATCCCCTATCAAGTGGGTAAAACTACGCCAAAAGAGGAGAGAGTGGCTGAGGACACCCACATCGTCTAAAATCGTTGCCCCTGTTGTTGTAAAGCCGGAGCTGACTTCAAAGAAGGCATCGATAATGTTTGGAATTTGGCCCGAAAAGACAAAGGGAAGGGCACCAAAGAAGGACCATAGGATCCAACAAAGTGCTACAATCAGGACTCCTTCCTTAGCATAGATGTGAAAATCCTTAGGTTTGTGAAAACTACCAAGGAGGCCAAACGCAAGTAGGATGGCCATGGTTGCTCCAATAGAGACAAAGACCTTGGCAGGTTCCCGATAGATTGCAGCGACCACTAGGGGAACGATTAGGAGACCTGCCTCGATTAAGAGGAGTTTGGATAAGAGGTAACGAATCATGCTTCTATTCATCAGGCTTACCTCTCAAGTAGATCGTAGATTTTAGTGACATTTTGAATCAAGGTGGTCACGATAATCCGATCCCCTACCATCAAACGGTCATCCCCATTCGGGAAAATAGCCTTGCCGTCTCGAATAATGGCAGCGATCAAAACGCCCTTCTTCAATTTCAATTCAGAGAGAGGATATTGGGTTAGTTTGTTGTCTTCCTTAATTTGAAACTGCAAGGTTTCAATCCGGCCGTTTGCGACATGGTGCAAGGCTTCTAGGTTTGAAAACTGTGCATTGTAGCGCCCGCGAATAAAGTGCATAATGGTGTCTACAGCGATGCGTTTTGGAGTGACAATACTGGTCATATCCTGATCGCCAATGATCTCCAACAGACTGGTCCGGTTGACTTTGGTAATGTTCTTTTTGACTCCGACAGAATCCAAGAACATGGAGGTGATGATGTTTTCTTCATCGACCCCTGTCAAAGTAGCCACAGCATCAAAGTTATTGGCACTCTCTTCTAAAAGAATGTCTTTAGCGGTTCCGTCTCCATGGACGACATAGAGGTCAGGGAATTCTTGGCTAAAGAATTCAGCTCGTTCGCGATTGACCTCGATGACCTTGAGATCGATTTTGCGACGCACATCCTGGAGGATATTGAGCAGATAGTAGGCAATTTTTCCGGCACCAATCATCATCATGCTCTTAATGACTTGAGGTCGGACATTGTTGTGGAAGAGAACGATCTCGATCCGATTTCCTGTCACGAAAATCTTGTCTTGGGGCTGCAAAACAAAGTCTCCATTTGGAATCGTGAGTTCATTGCCACGCTCGATCGCACAAACAATGACGTTTCCGTATTTCTTTCGGAATTGGGATAGGCTCATATTGCAGAGATTGCTATCTGGCTTGATCTTAAATTCCATCAAGGCAACACGGCCGTTTGCAAAATGCTCCACAGAAAGGGCATTTGGGAAGTCAATGATATTAGCAATATAACGAGCTGTCAGCAATTCAGGATTGACAACCAGGAGAAGCCCAAGATATTTTTTTCCTTGAAGTAGGAATTGGAATATTCCGGATTCCGCACCCGAACGATGGTTTCTTTGGCTCCCATTTTTTAGCTAAAACAGCAGAAACCATATTCACTTCGTCGTACTCGGTCATGGAAATGAAGATATCGCAGTCTTCAACATCTGCTTGCTCCAAGACCTTGAAGTTTGCGCCATTTCCTAAAATCCCAATGATATCAAACCGTTTGGTAATATGGTTGAGAACGGATTCGTCTTTTTCGATCAAAATAACATCGTGGTTTTCAGCAACGAGAGAACGACAAAGGGCCGTTCCGACCTTTCCTCCACCAACAACAATAATTTTCATAGAATACCTCCAGAGTATGCTTCTATCATACTCTATTTTCAAGAAAAATTCATCTTTTTAAGGATTTTCTGGTGGAATTTTGAGAAGCTAAGAACAAGTAGGAGAAATCGTCAAAAGAGTAGAGCTAGGAGGGATTGAAAACTTTGATAAAGTTTCTTAAAAAATCTAAAAAACTATTGACAGGAGCTTCAAAAGTGTTATACTTAGAAAGTACCTTCGTTGATTTACCTCAAACCTGTTGTGAGTTAAGTTAATGAAGCTGTAACCACGCTGTTTGCTGAGCTTGACTCCGGGCAGTGTGGCTATTTTTTATCAGAAAGAGATCGAGTATGAATATTGAAGAACTGGACTACCAAGAGTCAGCTGCTCAAAACCACATCGTCTTGTTCCAACCTCAGATTCCACAAAATACGGGAAATATTGCACGGACTTGTGCGGCGACCAATTCCCCTTACATATCATTCGCCCCATGGCTTTTCCGATCGATGATCGCAAAATGAAGCGAGCAGGACTTGATTATTGGGACAAGCTGGATGTCCGCTTTTATGATAGCCTGGAAGAGTTTATGGAAGCGGCGCGCGACGGTCAGGTACACCTAGTGTCCAAGTTTGCAAATCAGACCTATTCGGATGTTTCTTATCAGGATGGGAAGTCCCATTATTTCTTGTTTGGACGCGAGGATAAAGGTTTGCCGGAAGATTTTATGCGCCAGCACGAGGAGAAGGCCATTCGCATTCCGATGAATGATGAGCATGTCCGTAGTTTAAATGTCTCCAATACTGTCTGCATGATTGTCTATGAGGCACTCCGCCAGCAAGGTTTTAAGGGGCTGGAGTTGAGCCATCGTTATGAGCACGACAAGCTCAAATAAGAACGAAAAATTAAAACCCGAACGATGTAATCCATGACGTTACAAAAACTTGCCTAGGCAAGTTTTTTTGTTATCATAAAAGGGTCTTCAGGGCAGGGTGTAATTCCCGACCGGCGGTGACTTTACGAGGAAATGTTCTTTTCCATACTCTAAAAGAAGTCCGCGAGCGCAAGCTGATGTGGTGTGACTCCACAACCGACAGTATAGTCTGGATGGGAGAAGACGAGAGACGAATAGACTGACATCTATTCTGATCTGTTTAGAGCTGATGTATGAAAATGGAACGTTAGGGTCTAAGACTGACTAACGGCATGTTTCGATGGAGACCAGCTAAAGTAACTAGAATAGTTTCTAGTTTAAGCTTTGTTTAAATAGTTTAGAGTAGAATGATGGAGTAGACGTCTTTCCAGCTTCTCTAATTTTTAAAAAATTGGAGGAACCTGTTATGACAAATACACGTAAACTGACCCTAGTGGCTGTTTTATCCGCTTTATCTTTTATTTTGATGTTCTATCAATTTTCTTTCTTGATAGATTTCTTCAAAATTGATTTGAGTATCATCGCCATTTTGTTGGCCTTGGTCCTGTTGGATTTTAAAAGTGCCGTTTGGGTGACCTTGATCCGATCTGTCCTTAAGTTAGCCCTTAATAATAAGGGGCTTGAAACCTTGATCGGATTACCAATCAATATCATTGGAGTTCTTGTTTTTGTTCTTGCTTTTGCATGGATTTGGAACAAGGAACGGACCCATGGTCGATTTGTCTTGGCAACGATTGTTGGAACGATCAGCTTGAGTATCACGATGGTATTGGTGAACTATGTCTATGCAATCCCTTTGTATGCTCGTTTTATGAACTATGATATTTCGAAAACACTAGGGCTTGTCCACTATTTAGCCGCAATGGTTGCACCGTTTAACCTGATCGAAGGGGTGATTTGGGCCATCGCATTTGGGTTGATCTATACCTTATTGCAACCGATTTTAAAAAATATGAAAAATAAACAACAACATTGGGCGAAGGCAAGCTTCGCCCTTCTCATTTTTGTCATTCTTGGGTATGTGATTCGCTTTTACCCGCAACAATTAACAGGCTTTGATAGCACGATTCAGTCTGCTATTCGAGGCGATCTGCCTGCAGCACTGACGGCCTTCTTTACCAAGGTGACCCATGTCATGGATACCAAGATCATTGTCATCTGGGTGGGTCTTCTGCTAGCGGTCTTTGCCTATAAGAAATGGTACAGTGAAGCTCTTTTTCTAGGGAGCAATCTGGTATTGACGGGTCTTTTAGTTCTTCTTCTAAAGAATATCTACCAGAGACCGAGACCAAGTATTCTTCATCTAGTAGAGGAAAAAGGCTTTTCTTTCCCGAGTGGTCATTCACTGGCGTCTACCCTTGTTTTGGGAAGTTTGATCATTATAATCGGCCAACATGTAAAAAATAAAACAGCCTGCTATTGCCTTCAAGGCTTGCTGGTTCTGGGAATCGTGACCATTGTGGTTTCCCGCGTTTATGTCGGGGTCCACTATCCATCAGACGTTCTTGGCAGTATGATTTTGGGCCTTGCTGTCTTACAGTTTGAGTATCCCTTGTATGATCGCTTGCGATTTCAATGGCGCTTTACAGGCAAGCAAAAATAAACATCTAACAACTAGGAGTTGAACTCGCGTTTTGAGTTCGACTCTTTTTTTGCTATAATGAAGGGTATGAAATCCTACAATACCTTGAATGATTATTATCGAACCTTATTTGGAGAAAAGACCTTTAAAGTCCCTATTGATGCAGGCTTTGATTGTCCCAATCGAGACGGAACAGTCGCCCATGGTGGCTGTACTTTTTGTACGGTCTCGGGTTCAGGAGATGCCATTGTGGCCCCAGAAGCTCCGATTCGAGAACAGTTTTACAAAGAGATTGATTTTATGCATCGGAAATGGCCAGATGTGAAGAAGTACCTGGTCTATTTTCAAAATTTCACCAATACCCACGATAAAGTGGAAGTCATTCGAGAGCGGTATGAACAGGCCATTAATGAACCAGGAGTGGTAGGAATCAACATTGGTACGCGTCCGGACTGTTTACCAGATGAGACCTTGGCCTACCTAGCAGAGCTGACAGAGCGCATGCATGTGACGATTGAGTTGGGTCTTCAGACGACTTATGAAACGACTTCTGAATTGATCAATCGGGCCCATAGTTATGACCTCTATGTTGAAACAGTCAAGCGGATTCGTAAACAGGTGCCCAAGGCAGAGATCGTCTCCCATTTGATCAATGGCCTTCCTGGGGAGACGCATGAGATGATGGTGGAAAATGTTCGCCGTTGTGTGACCGATAATGAAATTGATGGCATCAAGTTGCACCTCTTGCATTTGATGACCAATACACGGATGCAACGGGACTATCATGAAGGACGACTTCAACTCATGAGCCAGGAGGAGTATGTCAAGGTCATCTGTGACCAGTTGGAGATTATCCCCAAACACATCGTCATCCACCGGATTACAGGGGACGCGCCAAGGGATATGTTGATTGGCCCTATGTGGAGCCTCAACAAATGGGAAGTCCTAAACGCCATTGAAACTGAAATGCGTCGGCGTGGAAGTACCCAAGGATGTAAGCTAGAAGAAAAGGAGACTGCTGATGCTTCGACCACTTGAAATGGCCCATCAATTTTTAGCAGAAGTCATCACCAAAGAAGATGTGGTGGTGGATGCGACCATGGGAAATGGACATGATACGGCCTTTTAGCCCAACTAGCAGGCCAGGTCTATGCCTTTGATATTCAAGAGCAGGCACTTGTCAATACCCAAGAAAGATTGGAAAAGTTGGGACTTCAACATGTCCGGTTGATTTTGGATGGCCACCAGCATGTGGACCAATATGTGGAGACCATCAAAGCAGCTATTTTTAATCTGGGTTATCTGCCATCTGCGGATAAATCGGTCATTACTCTTCCAGCTACCACGATTGAAGCGATGGAGAAAATTTGTGTTCGCCTAGAAAAAGGTGGGCGAATGGCTATTATGATCTATTATGGTCATGAGGGAGGAGACATCGAGCGTGATGCAGTGCTGGACTTTGTCAGTCAGCTCCCTCAAAAAGACTATACAGCGACCATCTACCGGACACTGAATCAAGTGAATCAGCCACCGTTTTTGGTCATGATCGAAAAATTAGAAAGCTACCGTCATGGATAAAGAATATTTAAAGAATAAAATTGAAGGATTGAGACATCATTTTGTCGAATCAACCATCCACGAGCGTGCAATGGGTTTTTATGATGAAGCTCATATGACCAAAAAGATGCTCAAAATAAAAAGAAATTGGTTTCGCTTGAGATGGAACGGTCCCAAAAGAAGATTGAGCACAAGGATGTAACCAAGACAGACCAAAAGATTGCGGAGTTAAAACAGCAATTTGAGACCTACTGCCAAGAACGCTAGGGAGGGAGTGATATGGAACTACTCCTTTATGCAGTGATCTTTTCGATGATTTTGATCATCTCAAATGCCACGAATAAACTTGTGCCGAGTCTTCCTCTACCCTTGATTCAAATTTTACTAGGGATTGGTTGGGCTCTCTTTGTGCCAGAAGAAAATTTTCATCTGGATACCGAGCTCTTTCTGGCCTTGGTCATTGGCCCTCTCTTATTTCGAGAAGCAGAAGAAGCAGATATTACTTCCGTCTTAAAGCACTGGCGGATCATCCCCTATTTGATTTTCCCAGTGATTTTTATCTCCACCATTAGTTTGGGCTGGGCAGCTCACTCCTTGTGGCTGAGCCTTCCATTAGCAGCCTGTATGGCAGTTGGGGCAGCCCTTGGGCCTACCGACTTAGTAGCCTTTGCTTCCCTGTCTGAGCGCTTTAGCTTTCCAAAGCGGGTTTCGAATATCTTAAAAGGCGAAGGATTACTAAATGATGCCTCTGGTCTAGTCGCCTTTCGAGTGGCCTTGGCAGCTCTTGCGACCGGGAGTTTCTCTCTTGGAGAGGCAGGGATTTCCTTAGGAATCTCCATTATTGGAGGATTTGCGGTGGGGATCTTGACGGCCTTTGTGAACCGGTGGCTGCAAACCTTGCTCTTGAGTGTTCGCGCCAGTGATATTGCTAGTGAATTGTTATTAGAACTGAGTCTCCCTTTGTTGACCTTCTTCTTAGCAGAAGAACTCCATGTCTCTGGTATCATTGCAGTAGTTGTGTCAGGAATCCTAAAAGCCAGTCGCTTTAAGCACATTACCCTCCTTGAAGCGCGGGTAGATACTGTGAGTCATACTGTCTGGAATACGGTCAACTTTATCTTAAATGGGTCGGTCTTTGTCATCTTAGGAATGGAATTGGAAATGATTTCCAAGCCCATCTTAAGTAGTCCCATTTACAATAATCTGCTTTTAGTTCTTTCTGTCTTTTGTTGACAGCCTTGCTCTTTTTGATTCGTTTTGTCATGGTTTACCTCTTTTATTGGTACCGAACTGTTCGATTAAAAAATCGTTGAGAAATTATCTAAAAGATGCCTTATTGCTGACCTTTTCGGGTGTGAAGGGAACGGTTTCGATTGCGACGATTCTTTTGATTCCAACCAAGATCGAAAAAGAATACCCTATCCTACTCTTTTTAGTGGCAGGAGTTACCCTTGTCAGCTTTATTGCTGGCTTAGTGGTACTTCCAAAATTATCAGAAGACAAGGAAGAAACCAATGACTACCTGATGCAGATCGCGATTTTAAATGATGTCGTCATGGAATTAGAAGCAGACCTAAAGAATAGCAAGCACAAGGGACCCTTGTATGCGGCGATTGATAACTACCATGGTCGCATAGAAAACTTGATTCTGGTCCAAGAAAACAGGCTCATTCAAAAGGACTGGGAACAGTTGAAGCTCCTGATTTTGAGTATTGAAAGTGACGGCTTGGAACAGGCTTATGAAGAAGGGAAGATTCGAGAGCAGGGCTACCGCGTCTACCAACGCTATCTTCGCAATATGGAGCAACGTGTCAATCGCAATCTTTCGTCTCGCTTAACCTATTACCTCTTGGTGTCTTTCCGCCTTTTGCGTTTATTCGTTCATGAGATCTTAACTTTTGGGTCTGGCTTGCGAAACTGGTGGACCCGAGAAGACAGCAAGTTAGAGGCCATTGATTATGACCAGATTGCGGCCCTTTATCTGGCCAATACGGAAATCATCATCGAAAGTTTGGAAGACCTCAAGGGGTTTATCGGAGCAGTTTGCTCTCTTTCCTACAAGAATCTCGTCTGAGAGAGACAGCTATTATTACCAGTGGGGCCTTTGTGGAGCGGGTTATTAATCGCGTGAAACCAAATAATATCGATGAAATGTTGAGAGGCTATTATTTGGAGCGTAAGATTATTTTTGAATATGAAGCGCAACACCTGATTACTGCCAAGCAAGCGCGCCGTATGCGACAAAATGTCAATGAATTAGAAAGCTATTCCCTAAGAGAAAGTGCCAATACGCTTCCATACGATTTGATCGAGTATGCACGGAATCGTTGAGATAAGAGTAAAAGTGCTAAGATGGATATCTTAGCACTTTTCAGATTGAGGACAAAGTTATCTTAAAAACTTTCCTTAAGTGAGTACGGACGTCAGCGAACTTCTACGAAGTTCCATGACTAAATCAAGATACAAAGGGCGTCTGCGGATAAAGTCAAAATAGGAAGTTTGACGCAGAATCTTTTGATTCTAGGAAAACTTATCTTTTGACACAATCCGTAGCCCGTGTTCAATTTGTATTGAGCTTCTTCGCTCTTTAATTTCTGGGCTCAGGCTAAAACAGTTTCCCAAACTGTTTTACTCTCAATAATTCCAAGTGCCTGAAACTATTAAGTTTTAGGCACTTTTCTCACAGCGGAAAGTTTCAGTAGATGATTGAATAATTCTAACGAATAAATTTTTTTATTTTTATAGAATTTATTAGATTTGTAAAGAAGAACTGTTTGTCTATACTCTCGAAGTGCTAAGATAAAATCTTAGCACTTTTACTTTATTCACTTTCTTTTCAGTGTGCGATTTCTGGTTTGACAAAGAGTCGCTCATCACCAAGATCAATAAGGGATACTGGTGCTTCATAAAATTGGCTAAGGACATGAGGAGTTAGGATCTTTTCCTTTGGTCCTTGCTCGACCACTTGGCCATGTTTGAGTAAGAGGACATGGGTCATGTCTGTTGTAATTTCCTCGGCATGGTGGGTGACGTAGATCATGGTAGGCGCGTGATCCAGTTGTTTGATATGATGGATCTGACGGAGGAGCTTTTCTCTGGCAAAGAGATCCAATCCACTAGAAGCTTCGTCAAAAATGATCAGATCTGGCTGGTCCATGAGGCTTCGTGCAATGAGAACGGTCTGCTTTTCTCCCTGGGAGAGCTCACGGTATTTGCGGCCGATCAAAGAGCTAGCCCCAATTGAAGTTAGCATATCCCGTGCCCAGTTCAGTTCTTCTTCCCCGTATGCAGCATATAAGATACTACTCTTGTATTGACCAGTTAGGACAATTTGCTCTGTCAAAAGATGTTCTGGCAGTCTTTCTGAAATGAAGGAGCTAACGATCCCAATACGCTTACGTAACTCAGGAATACCCCTTCTCCAAAGCGGGTTCCAAGGACCGTTACCTGGCCAGAACTAGCCCAGTATTCAGACATGAGCAGTTTGAGGAGGGTCGATTTTCCTGCCCCATTGAGGCCTAAAATCGCCCAACATTCATTTTCTTTTACTTGCCAGTTAATCTTTTTAAAAGGGCTTTTCCATTGCGGATCAAATTGACGTCTTGTAGTTCAATCAAATTATTCATAACTTCATCCTTTTGATTAAAATCTCCTTTATTCTATCATAAAATATGGTAGAATAGAAAACAGGAGGTAAGGAATGTTTCGAAATAGTAAATTGTTATTCTGGACATGTGAGATCTTATTATTGACGGTGATTTTCTATATTTGGAAATCAATGGGGACTTTAATTTCTCCATTTGTATCTGTTCTGAATACCATCCTCTTACCATTTTTAATTGCAGGTTTTTATATTACATTACCAATCCGATTGTTGAATTGTTAGAAAAACACTTAAAAATCAAGCGTGTGTTTGGGATTTTGATCACCTTAGTACTGTTGTTTGGGATCATTGGTCTAGGGATCTTTTATTTGCTCCCCATCTTAATCAATCAGTTAACCAGCTTGATTAATTCAACTCAAGGACTATACTGGGAAGTCCAAAGTTTGGTTCGAAAACTTTCGACCAATCCTTTGTTCCAGAATGTAAATATCCAATCGACGATTCAACAGTTGAATCTCTCTTATATGGATATCCTACAAAATCTCTTAAATAGTGTGACCAACAGTTTGGGAAGTGTGGTTAACACCATTGTCAATACGGTCTTTATCTTGATCATGACCCCCGTCTTCTTGGTTTATTTCTTGGTCGATGGGAAGAAATTATTGCCGATGTTGGAGCGTACCATTTTACGCAATGACAAACTCCACATTTCAAGCCTCTTGATTAGTTTGAATGAAACGGTCTCTCGCTATATTAGTGGGATTTCGATCGATGCCTTTATCATTGGAACCCTAGCCTACATTGGCTATAGTTTTATTGGATTGAAGTACGCTTTGGTCTTTGCCATTTTTTCTGGATTAGCCAACCTCATTCCATATGTAGGACCAACCATCGGCTTGATTCCGATGATCATCACCTATGCCTTCACAGATATGGATATGATGATCAAAGCAGTCGTTTACATGTTGATTATCCAGCAGATCGATGGGAATATTCTTTATCCGCGTATCGTTGGAGGCGTGATGAAGGTTCACCCGATTACCATTATGGTTCTCTTATTGCTCTCAAGTAATATTTACGGCATTATCGGGATGGTCGTTGCGATTCCAGTCTATTCGATTGGAAAAGAAATTGTAAAATTCTTGGTGAATCTTTATGATAACCACCGTGCTGCTAAGGAACAGAAGAAAAAGAAGAATTTGGTATCATTAATAAATCATAGACTCTAGCGCCTATATGGGCCTTAGAGTCTTTTTGTACATTTTTTGAAAAATGCTGGAAAAAAAGTCAACAAGTGCTATGAAATGTGTTAAAATATAAGTGATTTTGAAAGAAAATATGAAAAGGTAGGAAAAGATGAGACTGCTCTTATCGAAAAAACAGAGACGCCAATTGCAATTGTTGGAAATCCTGATTAAGGAAAAAGATGGTTCCACTTGAAAGAGTTGGCCAAGCGTTTGGATTGTACAGAACGTTCGTTAAAAGAAGATTTGTCTAATCTTCGTAGTACATTTGATGACTTTTTAATTGAATCCTCTACCAATGGGATCAAGATCAGTTATGAGGATTCGGTTGGGCTTGAGGTGATTTACCATCACTTTTTAAAGAATCACAAGCCTTTGCTTTGATTGAATATCTCTTTTTCAACAAGGATGTTTCCAATGAATATATTTGCAGAAAGTTTGATTTGAGTTACCAATCTTTCTACCGCTTGATTCGGACGATTAATCAGAAGCTTCAAACCAAATACAATGTAAAGATTGATTTGAAACCCTTGAATCTTGTCGGGGATGAGATTGACGTTCGTTTCTTTTATGCCCAATATTTTGCGGAACGTTATTACTACATGGAGTGGCCTTTCCCAGAATTTAAGGAAGAGGCGGTGACCGATTTGATCACCTTCTTCTTCAAGCTCTATGGCTATCCATTGACCTTCTCTGTCCTCAGGTCTTATAAAGTTCTCTTGACAGTCTACTTATCACGGATTAAGCAGGGCTATTTTATTGACATGCCAACGAACTATGATGTGTATAAGGACCAGTATCAAGGGGTGACCAATGTCGAGGAGATGTTGCGCTACTTTAGCTTGCAGTTGGGTGTCGAGTTGAATGAAAAAGTGCTGGAACAGTTCTTTATTATCTTTATTCAAGAGAATTTCTATTTCAGTCCAGAAAGCTTGATCGAAGCTGCAGAAACGGATCCTTATGCCAAAGAATCGACTAGACTCATCAAAGATATGTTCAAGGATCTATGCTATACCTATGATTTAGACATTGAAAATCTTGATGAGATGTTGATGCATGTCCATAACACGTCTCATCTCGATCGGAAGGAATTATTCTCTGAGTTTCTCTTGTTTGATACCAAGACCAATACCAACGAAGATTTCATGAGCATCTTCCCAGCCTTCTATGATGATTTGAAGGAGCATATCATCACTTATATGAAGACCATGAAGCATGATCTGAATGATGAGATCATCAAGCACATGATCTATACGGTCTATACTCACTGGGAACGTCTCTTACCGCAGTTATTGCGCCGTCGGAAGTCCATTAAGGTCTTGATTATCAGTCGTTTTGACGATCACCATGCCAAATCCATGATCGATTTCCTTGATTTCTACTGTACGGATAACTTTGAATTTACGCAGATGATCAAGTACAATCTGACAGTAGATGATATTGAAGCTTCGGATGCAGATGTGGTGGTGGCCAACTTTATGATGCCTGAATTAAAGAAAAAACCATTTATTTGTACAAGTAGTCTCTCATCGCTTGAGCTGGTTGAAAAACTCAATGCCTTCTTTTATGATTTTACCAGTGCAGAACACTAAAGACAAAGCCTTCTTAGAAACTTTCCTTAGGTGAGTACGGACGTCAGCGAACTTCGAAGAAGTTCCATGACTAATTAAGATACAAGGGCGTTCGCGGATAAAGTCAAAATAGGAAGTTTGACGCAGAATCTTTAGATTCTAGGAAAACTTATCTTTTGACACGATCCGTAGCCCGTGTTCAATTCATTTTGGACCCCTTCGCTTTTTAATTTTTTAGGCTCAGGCTAAAACAGTTTCCCAAACTGTTTTACTCCCAAAACTCCCGAGTGCTAGAAACAATCGTGTTTCTAGCACTTTTCTCACGGCGAAAAGTTTCAGTGTAGGTTTGAATGAAACTGATTATATAGATTGTTTTAAGTTTTCAGCGTCACTTAGGTTATTTTATGTGAAAAAACAATATGTTTACATTCTAAAATCAGGACTTGTTCCTGATTTTTTGATGGTAAAAAGAAAATTTTATAGAAGAATGCAGGCTCTCCTATTTTGTGGTATAATATACAATATTATATACTGGAGGAAATTATCCATGGAAGACCCTGGCAGTCAGGAAATTTTACTGGAAGTTATTTTATTGATTGTTTTGACATTATTGAACGCCTTTTTCTCGGCGACTGAAATGTCAATGGTATCGTTGAATCGCTCTCGTGTAGTGCAAAAAGCTGAAGAAGGAGATAAAAATACATTCGTCTTCTTAGCGTATTGGAACAACCGAACCATTTCTTATCCACTATTCAGGTGGGGATCACCTTGATTACCATCTTATCTGGGGCGAGTCTTGCAGAAAGTCTCGGTCATGTCATTGCTGGATGGATGGGCAATACTAAAACGGCTCTTGCAACTGGAAGCTTTTTATCTCTAGCATTTTTGACTTATATTTCGATCGTATTTGGTGAACTCTATCCGAAACGAATCGCTATGAACTTGAAAGATGAGTTGGCTGTTCGAACAGCTCCGATTGTGATTCTATTAGGAAAAATTGTCAGCCCCTTTGTTTGGTTGCTTTCAGCATCGACCAACCTTTTGAGCCGTATCACGCCAATGGAATTCGATGATCCGGATGAAAAGATGACGCGGGATGAAATCGAGTATATGCTGACCAATAGTGAAGCAACACTAGATGCGGACGAGATTGAGATGCTCCAAGGGATCTTTTCATTAGATGAAATGGTAGCGCGTGAAGTCATGGTGCCACGGACAGATGCCTTCATGGTTGATATCAATGATGATACCAAAGAAATTATTGAAAGTATCCTTAAGCAAAACTTTTCACGGATTCCTGTCTATGATGATGACAAGGACAATGTCATCGGCCTCATCCATACCAAACGTCTCTTGAACGAAGGATTTATCAATGGCTTTGATAATATTGTCTTAAGAAAGATTTTACAAGAACCTTTGTTTGTTCCAGAAACCATTTTTGTGGATGATCTTTTGAAGGAATTGCGTAATACGCAAAATCAAATGGCCATTCTACTCGATGAATATGGTGGGATGTCTGGATTGGTTACCCTCGAAGACTTGTTGGAAGAAATCGTCGGTGAAATTGACGATGAGACTGACAAAGCTGAAATTGATGTTTTTGAAATTGGGGATAATACTTATGTCGTGCAAGGAGCTATGTCACTAAACGACTTTAATGAATACTTTGGCGTTGAGTTGGAAAGTGATGATGTGGATACTATTGCAGGGTATTATTTGACTGAAGTTGGGCGGATTCCATCCTTGAAAGAACGCCTCAGCTGTGAAGTCGATAGTCAAAAGAAACACTTGATCTTGACGAATGACAAGGTGAAAAACGGTCGTGTGACCAAGGTGAAGGTTGAAATTTCTGAAATCGTCGAAGAAGATGAAGAAACCAAATCAAAGAAGATTAGAAAATAGAGGCCTGGACGTGTTCTAGCCTCTGTTTTTTTCTTGTCAGGGCTAGTTGAATTTTCAAAAATTTGAAAAATTTCTGAAATAATCTTGACAGCCAAAAAAATTAAGGTAAGATAATACCCATAAATAAAGAAAGCAGAAAATAAACATGAAGCAACAAGCTATTTCAACTCAAAAATTTTACTTTAGCTACTTTAGATAGTGTTTGTAGACATGATCTCATGGATGCAAACAACCCAAGCAATTTGTTTGTATCTATGTGGCTAAGATTTTTGATGATGGTCCATAGAGCTAGTATCTAAATGGACCGAGGTTTTGTAACTTGTTGGAGAATTTCAGCATCCGTTTAGAGAATAATCTAAGCGGATTTTTTGTTTATTTTGCAGAAAAGGAGTTTTAAATGAAAGTAGTCAAAAATTACTGGCACCAGTTTTGGTCGTAGGCCTTTTGTTAACATCATTGGTGACCTTACACCATCTGAAGGATGCAAAAAAGACAATGTCTTTCGGATTGGGATTTCCCAGTACATCACCCATAAGTCACTCGATGCGACACGGAAAGGCTTTATCGATGAGTTGAAGAAAGAGGGATATGTGGATGGGAAAAATATCCAGATTGATTTCCAAAATGCTCAAGGAGAGCAACGAAATCTGAAAAACATTTCCAAACAATTGGCGGAGAAAAGTGATCTAGTCTTTGCGATTGCAACCCCTTCGGCTCAAAGTTTGGCTAATACGACTAAAACAACGCCGGTTGTCTTCTCAGCTGTGACCGATCCATTGGCAGCGAAATTGGTGAAAAACTTGAAAGAGCCTGGTGGCAATATCACAGGGACAAGTGACCAGTCAGAAGATGCGATCTCTACACAGGTAGACATGATTAAGCAAGTGCTTCCAACGGCGAAAACAGTTGGGATCCTCTATACGCAAAGTGAGCCTAACTCCGTCGTCCAAAAGATAATGCGAAGAAGATCCTTGAAGCTAAAGGCTATCAAGTGGTTGAAAAAACAATTCTCGATAGTAACAATGTGAAAGCTGCAGCAGACAGTATCATGTCAGAAGCAGATATCGTCTTTGTTCCGACAGACAATATTATCTCTTCTACAATGGAAACTGTAAAACAGGTATCGATTAGTCATAAGGTGCCAGTTTTTGGAGGTTCTGCTGAAATGGTGGCTACTGGTGGCTTGTACAACTTTGGTACTGATTATGAGGAATTGGGAAGACAAGCTGCTCGGATGGCCATTCGCATCATGAAGGGTGAGAAACCCGGCAAAGTCGCAGTTGAAACACCTGAAAAATTAGAATTGCACACCAATAAAGAGATGGCTAAAGAGCTTGGAATTGATATTAGCTCGTTGAAGGTAGAAAAATAGGAGGTTTGAGATGAATTTTGTTTTATCAAGTTTATCAGAAGGTTTATTGTGGTCGATCATGGCGATCGGTGTTTACTTAACATTTCGAATTTTAGATATTGCTGATATGACGGCAGAAGGAGCCTTTCCACTTGGGGCAGCAGTTGTAGCATCCCAAATTCAAGCCGGAAGAAATCCTTGGCTTGCAACCTTGTTGGGCTTTCTGGCAGGAATGATCGCAGGATTGGTTTCTGGGATTCTCCATACAAAAATGAAAATTCCAGCCCTCTTGACAGGGATTGTCACTTTGACCGGTCTCTACTCTATCAATATTAAAATCATGGGGAGTACCCAACCTCTCTATTGGCGATGCCAGTACCATTTTCAAAAGTGTCATGAAATTGGGCTTGTCCAATGAAGAAGCTGTCTTTTTGATTAGTATTTCTTGCTTGATCATCGTCTGTATCTTGTTAACTCTCTTAATGAAGACGCAACTTGGCTTGGTTTTGCGCTCGACTGGTGATAACATTCCAATGAGTGAGGCAAATGGGGTCAATGTAGATAACATGAAGATGTTGGGCTACATGATTTCCAATGGCTTGATTGCCCTTTGTGGAGCCATGTTTGCACAAAATGATGGTTTCTCAGATGTGACTTCTGGTACAGGGACGATCGTAGTCGGTTTGAGTGCGGTGATTATCGCTGAAGTTTTGATCCACGAATTGACCATTGGTTGGCGCTTGCTTTCCATCGGGGTTGGAGCCATTGTGTATCGTTTGATTATCTTAAATATTTACGAGATTCCAAATCTCGATCAAAATATGGTCCGTCTCTTCAATGCGATCTTGCTCGCGATTGTCTTGTTCGCTCCTGAGGCGCAAAAACGTCTTCGTGTTCGTGGACTGAAGTTAGGAAATAAGTAGGAGAAAAGTATGGCAACATTATTATCAATTGAAGGTATTCATAAGACATTTGAAGCTGGAACAGTCAATGAAAACCATGTCTTAAAAGGCTTGGATCTCCAAGTAGAAGAAGGGGACTTCATTTCGGTCATCGGTGGAAATGGAGCTGGGAAATCAACCTTGATGAACATCTTGGCAGGAAATCTGGTCGTGGATGAAGGGGATATCTTGCTAGAAGGTAACTCCATCAAAAATACGAGTGTTCGTAAGCGTGCGAAAGATATTGCGCGTGTCTTCCAAGATCCTAAGATGGGGACAGCTTCTCGTTTGACCATTGAAGAAAATATGGCCATTGCCCAACGTCGGGGAAATCTCGTGGTTTGGGCTGGGGAGTTCGGGAGAAAGATCGCGAATTATTCCGTGAAGCCTTGAAGGAACTGAATATCGGTTTAGAGAACCGTCTTAAGGTGGATACCCAATATTTGTCTGGTGGGCAACGTCAAGCTTTGACCTTGGTCATGGCAGCCTTGGTCAAACCCAAACTCTTGCTTCTGGATGAACATACCGCAGCGCTCGATCCTAAGACTAGTGAAATGGTCATGGAATTGACACAAAAGATCGTGGAAAGCCATGATTTGACAACCTTGATGATTACGCATGATATGAACCATGCCATTGAATACGGCAACCGCTTGATCATGCTCTACCAAGGCAAGATCGTTGTCGACGTCAAAGGAGAAGAAAAGAAAAACCTAACGGTTGAAGATTTGATGCGCCTCTTCCAACAAAACAGTGGCGAAACCCTGGTGAGTGATGAATTGGTATTGGGATAGAAAAAAGGAGTTTTTGCTAAACTCCTTTTTATTTCCTCCGCTCTGCATAGTCGACAAAATGAAACTTGTCTAATTTGTGCCTGCTTTCGGTGAATTGGAATTGCCGTCCGTCTGCTAGGTGAACTTGGGAGCGGACCGTCACCACGTGTTGGTCTTTTCCAAGATCCAGTAAGATTTTGTCACGATTATCGATTGGTGAAATCAAGATTTCTTTCTTAGCATAGCCAATCTGCAATTTCAAGTCTTCTTCTATATATTGGTAGATAGAGTGCTGGGCAATTTCCTTAGTAAGGCCTGGGATCAGCTCTCTGTCTAAGTAATCAATATCTAAGACAGAAGCGACACCATCCACCATCCGTTGCCGGGTTACTTTCCAAACCAATCGGTGAAGGGGAAGCCTGTCTTTTAGCGCCTTTTTCATCGATACTGATCTTTTCTAAACGAATGACATTGGTTTCTGAAAGCTTTGACGATTTCTTGATAACTGGTTAATTGGGAAACAGGGAAGTCAAAGTGCGCTTGTCTAGAAACTTGCGAACCCATCCCTTGAACAGTCTCGATAAAGCCTTCCTCCTGCAAGAGCTTGAGCGTCTCTATCATACTTGGGGCAAGGAAATGAGTGAACGAGATGGTTGGAGTGCCCTCTTCTGGAATAACCATGACCAACCTCGTGCCTTGAATCGCTTTGTAGATATCAAGAACTTCCGCAATGAAGGAGCGACCATGCTCGCAGCTAGCCTTCACTTGTCACGTGGTACCCTTATATCTACATGGGAGAAGAAATCGGCATGATAGATCCAGACTATGATTCGATGGCAGATTATGTGGATGTTGAGTCTATCAATGCTTACCAAATGCTCTTGGATCAAGGTAAGTCACCTGAGCAAGCCTTTAAGATTATTCAAGCCAAATCACGTGATAATTCTCGTACGCCAATGCAATGGGATGCTTCTGAAAATGCAGGTTTTTCAACAGGCACACCATGGTTGAAGGTTGGGAAGTCCTATAAAGACATCAATGTTGAAAAGGAAATGGATTGACCAATCTTTACCTTCTATAAAGAATT
Source organism: Streptococcus sp. 2A/TPW/M5 (assembly GCA_036663675.1). Taxonomy (GTDB): domain Bacteria; phylum Bacillota; class Bacilli; order Lactobacillales; family Streptococcaceae; genus Streptococcus. The sequence continues at coordinate 1,153,465 of JAYXUK010000001.1, forward strand.
GATTAGCTTGCGTAAAGAAATGCCCATCATTTCAGAAGGCAGCTATCAGCCAGCACTGGAAGATAGTCAAGAAGTCTATGCCTTTGAACGCCACTTAGATGGTCAAAAACTCTTGGTACTCAATCATTTCTATGGAAGTGAAGTTGAAGTAGCGATTCCAGAAGACTACCAAGCAGGGCGCGTGCTCCTGTCCAACTATGAGAATGTAAAGCTTGCTGAAAAAGTAATTCTGAAACCGTATCAGACACTGGCAATTTTAGTTTAAGTTCTTGACACTTCGATCTTTTGGGTCGAAGTGTTTTTGAAAAATATTTTTGAAAGCGCTTGAAAATACAAAGTCATTCCCTTATAATAAAAGAGGAAAACTTTTTAGGGATGGAGAAACGCATGAGAAAAAACGGTAAAAGATTCGCTTACTGGGAGTAGCCACCTTATTGGCTAGTCAGTTGGGGGTCTTCAGTAGTACCTTTACAGTAGTTGCAGACGAGACCACAGCTTCGACTTCAGAGCCAGCGCTTGTGACGAACACTAGTAGCGAGGAAGGCTCGACAAATCATTCGACTTCCGCTACAACAACAACTACAGAAGCTACGACGAGAGCTTCAAGTGATAAAGAAGAGACATCTAGCAGTTCCTCAGACGATACTGAGGAGAAAACGGTTAAGATCGGGGACATTCAAGGGAAGCGCAACGCTCTCCACTGGAAGGCCAAAAAGTGGCCATCAAAAATGCAGTGGTGACCAAGACAGACCGCTATGGTTTTTATGCCCAAGATATTGAATCGGATGGCAATAGTCGGACTTCAGATGGGATTTATGTTGTTTCCAAATACAAGGTGAAAGTCGGCGACAAGGTGAAAATCACCGGTACCGTCAAGGAAGGCTATATGGAAGAGGTTACCTTGGGAGCAGGGAAGACCTTTAAGGAACCAACGAATAGTTTAACAGTGACCATGCTGGTCGATGCTTGGATCACAAAAGATGGGACAGCCCCTCTTCCAGAAGCTGTGAATATCACTGCGGGCATGCCAGCAGATGTGAAGCCTAATCCGACTGCTTATGCTCCAGAAACCGATGCCCTCGATTATTGGGAAAGCCTGGAAGGAATGCTCACGGTGGTGAAGAAACCGCATGTCCTTGGTCCCCAGTACAAAGGAGATATCTATGTCTTGGGAGAAGATTTCACAGGTCTTCCTTTAAACAATATTGGAGGTCTGAATCTACGGCCACATGCGCAAAATACAGCGACGATCCCGATTTATGTTGGGAATCAGTTTGTCGCAAAAGCCAAGGATTACTTTACAGAAGATGTGACAGGAGTGGTAACGTATCGAAATAGCTTCTATAAATTAGAGCCCACTCAACAGTTGACGGTCCAAGATGGTGGCTTGCAGCGTCAAGCAGCTCAAACGCAACCAAGTGAGGACAAGCTGACCATCGCTTCCTACAATATTGAAAATTTCTCGGCCAACAATGCCAAAAATGAAACCCCAGAGGATAAGGTGACGCTGATTGCCAATTCCTTTATCCATGAAATTCACAATCCAGACATCATTACTTTGATCGAAGTGCAGGACAATAATGGTAGTGTGGATGACGGAACGACCAGTGGTGTTGAAAGTGGACGCAAACTAGCCAATCGGATCAAGGAATTGGGGGTAAGAGCTATGAGTATACGGAGGTTGCTCCAGTAGATGGCGCTGACGGAGGAAAGCCTGGTTCCAATATTCGTTTGGGAATCCTCTACAATCCAGAACGCGTAACCTTAGCCAAAAAGAGGCAGCAACTAGCAACGAGGCAGCGCAATTTGACAAGGGACACTTGGTTAAAAATCCAGCTCGTATTGCCCCAAATGACCCATCGTTTGATCATACTCGCAAGTCTTTAGCTGTTGAGTTTGAATTCAAGGGCCAACCAGTTGTGGTGATTGCCAATCACTTGAAATCAAAAATCGGAGATGATGCTATTTATGGTGCAAGTCAACCAGCAGTGGAACATACCTTGCCAACTCGTGAAGCACAAGCCAGTGTCATCCATCAATTCGTTCAAGAAGGCTTGAAGCAAAATCCTAAGACCACCTTTGTTTTGACGGGTGATTTTAATGACTACGATTTCTCAACCACGGCACAGATCCTTGCGGGTAGTGAACTAACCAACTTAATGGCTCAACATGATGTAGGCGATCGCTATTCTTATTTCTACCGTGGAAGCAATCAAGTTTTGGATAACATTTTTATCTCAAACAACATGGCAGCCAAAGCAAGGTTTGAACCCGTCCATATCAATGCTTCCTTTATGAAGGAACATGGTCGTGCATCAGACCATGATCCTGTCTTGGTCCAAATCGACTTTAGTGGAGCACAAACTCCAGGAACGCCGACGGATGATCAACAAGGGAATACAGGACAACCAACGGATCAAACCATCCCTTCCTCATCGAATACAGGATCTCAACTAGTCCCTCATCAGGCTCAAGCCAATGAACAAAAGAGTTCACCATCTGAAAGCAAAGAGAAGGGCAAGAACGAAGATGAGAAGCAAGACGACAAGGAAGAGGCAGCAACAGAAACGAAGACACCAGGAAAACGGAAAATCCTCCCATCTACTGGACAAGAAACAAGCTATCTAGCTCTTTTTGGAGTGGCAATAGCTACGATGAGTCTTGTCTGGTATAAGAAGAAAAAGACTTACTAACGTTTTCAAAAGAAAGATCTAAAAAGGAGTCGCTGGCTCTTTTTTCTCCTAAAATACAGGACAGATAGTCCCATATTGGAAACTGTACTAGGACAATGAAAACTACTGAAAAGAACAGTTTCTTTTCAAAAAGAAGCTTAAACTCTTTAAAATAGATGGAATCGTGTTATAATAAAATCATAAAACGTTTTCAAGAGAAGAGGTTCCTCAATGGAAAATGAAACAGTTGACTATGGAAAAGTAACAGGAATGGTACACTCAACAGAAAGTTTTGGTGCAGTAGACGGGCCTGGGATCCGCTTTATTGTCTTCCTTCAAGGCTGTCAAATGCGGTGTCAATACTGCCACAATCCAGATACTTGGGCAATGGAAACCAACAAGTCCCGTGAGCGGACGGTGGATGATGTCTTAGAAGAAGCCCTCCGTTATCGTGGATTTTGGGGCGAAAAAGGGGAATCACTGTCAGTGGTGGAGAAGCCCTCTTGCAGATTGACTTTTTGATTGCACTTTTACCAAGGCTCAAGAGTTGGGCATTCATTGTACTTTGGATACCTGTGCTCTTCCTTTCCGGAATACGCCTCGTTATTTGGAAAAATTTGACCGCTTGATGGCAGTGACAGACTTGGTGCTTCTTGATATCAAGGAAATCAATGATGAACGACACAAAATTGTGACCAGCCATACCAATAAAACGATTCTAGCTTGTGCCAAGTATTTGTCTGATATTGGCAAGCCCGTTTGGATTCGCCACGTCTTGGTGCCAGGTTTGACAGACCGAGATGACGACTTGATCGAACTTGGAAAATTTGTTAAAACCCTTAAAAATGTCGATAAATTTGAGATCCTTCCTTACCATACTATGGGGAATTCAAATGGCGTGAATTGGGAATTCCGTACAAATTGGAGGGTGTGAAACCACCGACAAAAGAACGGGTCCAAAATGCAAAAGATTTGATGGAAACAGAAAGTTACCAAGATTACCTGAAACGGGTCAAAGGATAAAGAAGAAAAACAGTTGGCAATCCCAACTGTTTTTTCTAGTGAATGCATTGTTCTTCCCTTTCTTTAAACGGAAAAACGTGTTAAAATAGAGTGAATCTATAAATGAAATAAAGAGGTAGAAATATGTCAAAAATTCTCGTTTTTGGTCACCAAAATCCTGACTCAGATGCTATCGGCTCATCTGTAGCTTTTGCTTATCTTGCAAAAGAAGCTTATGGTTTGGATACAGAAGCAGTGGCTCTTGGAACTCCAAATGAAGAAACAGCTTTCGTATTGGACTATTTTGGTGTGGAAGCACCACGCGTCATCACATCAGCTAAAGCAGAAGGTGCAGAACAAGTCATCTTGACGGACCACAATGAATTCCAACAATCTGTTTCAGATATTGCTGAAGTAGAAGTTTATGGTGTAGTGGATCACCACCGTGTGGCTAACTTTGAAACTGCTAGCCCACTTTACATGCGTTTGGAACCAGTTGGATCAGCATCTTCTATCGTTTACCGCATGTTCAAAGAACACGGTGTAGCAGTGCCAAAAGAATTGGCAGGTTTGATGCTTTCAGGTTTGATTTCAGATACCCTTCTTTTGAAATCTCCAACTACCCACCCATCTGATAAAGTCATTGCGCCTGAATTGGCTGAATTGGCTGGTGTCAACTTGGAAGAATACGGTCTTGCCATGCTCAAGGCTGGTACTAACTTGGCAAGCAAATCAGCAGAAGAATTGATCGATATCGATGCTAAGACTTTTGAATTGAACGGAAACAACGTTCGTGTGGCTCAAGTGAATACAGTTGATATTGCGGAAGTTTTGGAACGCCAAGCTGAAATCGAAGCAGCTATCCAAGCTACCAATGCAGCTAACGGCTACTCTGACTTTGTTTTGATGATTACAGATATCGTCAACTCAAACTCAGAAATTTTGGCCCTTGGTGCCAATATGGACAAGGTAGAAGCTGCTTTCAACTTCAAACTTGAAAACAACCACGCTTTCCTTCCAGGTGCCGTTTCACGTAAGAAACAAGTGGTGCCTCAATTGACAGAAAGCTTTAATGCATAATGATAGGTGGGAAAACCCATTATTAAAAAGGAGTTTCGGCTCCTTTTTGCTAGGAGAAGATCATGTTAGAGACGGGCGATTTGATTTTTGTCAGTGAAAATACAGAAATGGGGCAAGCCATCCAGGCATCAACTGGCAACTATAGCCATGTGGCCATCTTTTGGACGATTCCATTTATCATGCAACGGTGGAAGGCGGTGTCCTTGCCCAATCCCCTGAAGATTTCTTTGAAGCTGAGAAAGCATATGACCTTTATCGCTACCCGAAAATCGATCTCAAAGAAGTCAAGAAGCGGGCAGAAAACCTTTTAGGGACTCCCTACAATGCTTCCTTTTATCCGGATGGAGATGGTTATTACTGTTCCCAGTTCATCGCAGAACTACTCCCTATTTTTGAAACCATTCCCATGAAGTTTGGAGATGAGGAACAGGAGATTAGTCCGTTTTGGGAAGATTACTACAGAGGGCTCGGTCTAGCCGTTCCTCTAGATCAGCCCGGGACCAACCCGAGTCAGTTAGCCCAATCACCACAGCTACAGTTTAAAGAAAGGTATTTGGATGATTTGGATTCATGAAACAACAATCTGAATCTTTGATACAGTTTATAAGAGTTACATCAAACTAAAGAAAAATAATATTTTAAAAATATGTTCTACCTTCGAATACAACTTGTAAAAGTTGTATTTTTTCTAATATCCTCTGGATGTTTCTTGTTTAGACAGATAAAATATGATATACTTCACAAAAAAACTAACCACTGGTTAGTTTTTGATGGAAATCAAAGGAGGAAGTAAATATGTCTTTCTTGTATCGTTTATTAACACGTACAAAACAAATCAGTCCACATATAAGAAAGTTTGAGTTCGAATTGGGTGTTTTTGTTGTCAGCATATGGCTAGTTGAATCATCTGGTCGCTTTTATGTGATTGATACGGGAATGCGAGGAATGGAGAAGTACGCTGCCCAGTTTTACTCCCACAAAAATTGAAGCAATTTTTCTGACCCATGGACATCCAGATCATATCAAAGGTTTGCCCTATCTTAGACAGCACTTTGGGAACATCCCGACTTTAATCAGTGAGAAGGAATTCCCTATATTTCAGGCAAAGAACCTTTTCCTAATAGAAAAGAGACGGAAAAAGTGATTTTTGATCCGGCTACTTTTATAACTGTTGAAAGTCAAGAAGGTCAAGACTTGATAAGTAGTGCAGGACTAAAACCACTATTTTCTCCTGGTCATTCCCTGGTCATGTTGTTTATTACCATGAAGAGGATCAAGTTTTAATTGCTGGAGATCTTTTACAGCTACGAGAAATGGAAAGTTGCGTCCACCAATGAAAGGATATACAGCAGATATGAGACAGGCTTTAGCTAGTGGTGAAAGAATTCTCAAGGATTATTCACAGGCACTTGTTAGTGTTTGTCATGGTAGTGAGGTAAAAGATGCAGTACGAGATTTTGAGGCATCGGATGGGTTTAAAGGGAGTTTGTAATGGCAAAGGATACAAGGTCCAGAATTATCAGAGTAGCAGAGGAAATTTTCCGAAAAGAACCTTACCAGAAGGTGGGAATTAGGCAGATTGCTCAAGCTGCAGGATGTTCACATACAGCTATTTATCAGTATTTTAAAAAGAAAGAGGATATATTATATGCAGTAGCGGAAAAACCGTTAACTCACCTCTATCATACTTGCTTAGAAATCAGTCATTCCAAGCAGAATGATAAGGAACGTCTGCTTCAAATCTGTCAAACATACGTGGATTTTGGGTTTAGAGAACGTAATTTTTATGAATTATTGATTTTTTACCGTGGAGAGCATGAAGATTCAGGCGATTGTTCGCAACCGTTGATGCAATTGAGAATGAAAAGTTATCGTTTATTGGAAGAAGCTATTGATGTCTTTTTACCGAAAGACTTATCTGATGCAGAAGCGCTAAATATTCGTAGTGGAATCTTTATTTTTTACATGGCTTAGTGAGTATCTACAGTAGGGACAATGAAGAATGTCCAGAACGCATTAAGCAACTACTGACTGATTTTATTTCTTTTAAAATAATAGAAATGAAATGAGTTGGAATAACTTATGGGGCTTCTACAGTAAACTTGGATTGAAAAGACTAAGTTCTTTTATTGCCTTATTTTCCCCTCTTGTCTGCCTATCCATAAATTGAAGATTTTGTCCTTTGGTATTGATTTCGCTTAAACTAATTTTTATGTTACAATAAGAACGAACCGATAAAACAGTAAACGAGACCTATTTATGATTACAATCATTAATCCCACACGTTTGACACGTCAGCCATTTTTCAAGGACTTGATCAACTATTTGGATCAGCATGACGATGTGATCCTGCGGCAAATTAAGGCCCAATTTCCGGATCAACCAGTGGATAAGCTGATGGAGGAATATATCAAAGCGGGCTTCATACTTCGAGAAAATAAACGCTACACCCTCAACCTGCCCTTCTTGGAGTCAGCTGATCTTGTTGACTTGGATCAGGAGGTCTTTGTCCGAGAGGACAGTGCAGTTTATCAAGAATTAAAAGCCAGGATCTTCCAAACGGAACTTCGCAATAGTACCAATGAAGCGATTTTGGTGGAGGAGACGGACTTTGCGCGAAATGCACAGACCCTTTCCAATTACTTCTACAAGGTGAAACACCAATATCCATTGACGGAGGAGCAAGAAAAGCTCTATGCTATCTTGGGAGATGTCAATCCTGAGTATGCTCTCAAGTATATGACCAGCTTTTTGCTCAAGTTCCTCAAAAAGAAGTAGTCCAGCAAAAGCGCAAGGACATCTTTGTCGATAGTTTAGAAGTCTTAGGCTATATCCGCAAAAATGCTGAAGGCAAATATGAATTAGCAGTGGACTTGGACAAGGAAAGACTGATGTTTATCAAATAAAAACAAGGCTAGGAAAACTTCCTAGCCTTGTTTTTTTGATCATAGATAACGTTCAGCAATAGCGGCGTCACCTGGATACTCTTCTTTTACGCCATTGACGATTTGGTAGCAGTCTGCTCCTTTTCCAGCGATAATAACAGCATCTTCAGGCTTGCTGGTTGTCGCCATAGCCAGTTGAATGGCTTGCTCGCGATCTGCGATTTTCTCGACAGGGCGCGTGATAAAACTACTAATCTCTTCAGCGATAGCCAAAGGATCTTCATAGTTGGGATCATCCGCTGTGAGGAAGACTTGGATTTCAGGATGGTCTTTTAAGAGTAAGCCAAAGTCTTTGCGGCGGCTCTCTCCTTTATTCCCAGTTGATCCGAGAACTAGTGAAATGGTCCCCGTTTGATGGGTTTCGACAACTGAGAGCAGTTTTTCAAGCTATCTCCATTATGGGCGTAGTCAATGAAGACCTTAGCGCCGTTTTCCTGAGTCAAGACTTCCATTCGGCCTGGAACTCGCGTCTTAGCAATCCCTTTTGGATATCCTCGAGGCTCGCACCTAGACGAAGACAGGCAAGACCTGCTGCTACAGCATTTTCTTGGTTGAAATGTCCAATCAGTTGGATATCATAGTTTCCAGCTAATTTACCAGTGGCTGAGAAGCTGAAAGCTTTGGAGTTTTCAATTTGATTCTCAGACTGGCTTCCATAAAAATCGTGGTCTTGGTTCGCGACTTGGTCCGCTAAAACTTGGAAATGATCCATATCACTATTGATGACAACGGCTTGGCTATTCTTCATGAGGAGACGTTTGTGGTAGAAATAATCCTCAAAAGTTGGGTGTTCAATCGGTCCAATATGGTCTGGACTGATGTTGAGAAAACACCAACGTCAAAGGTCAGACCGTAAACCCGTTTCACCAGATAAGCTTGACTGGAAACTTCCATAATCAAGTGGGTCCGATCATTGGCTACTGCCTGAGCCATCATGGCAAAAAGATCCAAGCTCTCTGGAGTTGTCAGGGTCGATTTAAAGAAGTTTTTACCATCCAGCGTCGTATTCATAGTCGACAGCATAGCTGGTCGGTGACTTTGTTCCAAAATATGGTAAGCAAAATAGGCCGCGGTTGTCTTTCCCTTAGTCCCTGTGAAGGCCAATAGTTTTAATTGTTTCTCAGGGTGCCCATAAAACTCCATGGCAATTAAGCTCATGGCCTGTTTGATATTATTGACGAGGATGGCAGGAATACCAACTTCATAATCTTTTTCAGAGACATAAAAGCCGAGTCCATTAGAAATAGCCTGTTCCAGGTATTCTTTTTGAAACTCGCCCCTTTAACAAAAAAGAGGGTACTAGCAGAAACCTTACGGCTATCATAGCTAATGGCATCAAAACTTGTTCCTTCTAGATGGTAGTAGTATTCACCATTTACTAGAACTTCTCGGAAATTTTGGTCATGTTTTAAAATGTTGAGGGTTTGTTCAATTGTAATCATAAAACTATTGTAAACCTAAAGTCCCTATTTTACAAGTGTCATGGAAAAGTTTATAATGAAGAGAAGAAGAAACGAAAGAGGACACCAATGAGTCACGAACAAAATGACCAGCAAGCCCAGATGCTACGCGGGACTGCCTGGATGACAGCCAGCAACTTTATCAGCCGTTTGCTAGGAGCTGCTTATATTATTCCTTGGTATATTTGGATGGGAAAATATGGGCCACAAGCCAACGGTCTTTTACAATGGGTTACAATATCTATGCTTGGTTTCTCTTGATTTCGACAGCCGGAGTACCCGTAGCTGTTGCCAAGCAAGTAGCCAAATACAATACCCGGGACCAAGCCGATCATAGTTTTGCTTTGATTCGAGGCTTCTTGAAATTTATGGGAATTCTAGGCCTTGGATTTGCCATTCTCATGTATCTTTTGTCTCCTGTTTTTGCGAGTCTTTCAGGTGGGGAAAAGAGTTGATTCCGATCATGCAGAGCCTTTCTTGGGCTGTCTTGATCTTTCCTTCCATGAGTGTCATTCGAGGATTTTTCCAAGGTTTTAACAACATGAAGCCTTACGCCATTAGCCAGATTGCAGAACAAGTGATCCGGGTCATCTGGATGTTGCTCACGACCTTCTTCATCATGAAGATTGGCTCAGGAGACTATGTGCAGGCTGTGACGCAGTCGACCTTTGCTGCCTTTATTGGTATGGGAGCGAGCCTTCTGGTGCTCTTTTATTACCTTGCAAAGACAGGCTTACTCTCTTCTATTTTTAGAAAGCAAGAGGGAAGTGAAGGAATTGACACTCGGGCTCTCTTGATCGATACGATTCGGGAGGCTATTCCTTTTATCATTACTGGTTCTGCGATTCAGCTCTTCCAAATTGTTGACCAGATGACCTTTATCAATGTCATGTCTTGGTTCACAGATTATAGTCAAAAGCAGCTCTTGGTCATGTTTAGTTATTTCTCTGCTAATCCAAACAAAATCACCATGATCTTGATTGCGGTAGCGACTTCGATTGGGGAGTTGGGATTCCTCTGTTGACAGAGAATTATGTGAAGGGGACCTAAAAGCAGCTGGGAAGCTAGTACAGGATAACTTGACCATGTTGCTAGCTTTCTTGCTTCCAGCCACCTTTGGTGCAGTAGCAGTCGCAAAACCACTTTATACGGTTTTCTATGGGCAACCGGATGGCTTGGCCTTAGGACTCTTCATCGTAGCGATGTTGCAGACCGTAATTCTCGGTCTTTACACGGTCTTATCGCCAATGATTCAAGCCCTCTTTCAAAATCGCAAGGCCATTCGCTACTTCCTTTATGGTGTAGTGGTGAAATTGGTCCTACAAATTCCATTTATTTTGGTCTTTCGTTCTTATGGGCCGCTTTTGTCAACGACTATTGCGTTAATGGTCCCAATCGTTCTCATGTATCGGGAGATCCAAACCATTACTCAGTTTAATCGAACCATCATCTTCAAGCGGACCTTACTTGGTTCTATCCTGACTGTGGTGATGCTACTTGGAGTCTTGATCGCAGGCTTGATTTTGGGCTGGATTTTCCCACCAAATGGCCGTGTATCGAGCATGATTTATATCATCGTCATTGGCGGATTAGGAGTTGTTATCTATGGAGCCTTAGGATTATGGCTACGGTATTTTGACCGCTTTATCGGAGGTCAAGCTGCACGTTTCAGACAAAAATTCCGCATCAAATAAATCAGAGGTTGGACATTTATGTCCAGTCTCTGATTGAGGACAAAGTTATCTTGAAAACTTTCCTTAAGTGAGTACGGACGTCAGCGAACTTCGAAGAAGTTCCATGACTTAGTTTTGAGCCTGAGGTCTCAAAACTCCCGAGTGCCTGAAACAATACAGTTTCAGGCACTTTTCTCACAGCGGAAAGTTTCAGTAGATGATTGAATAATTCTAACGAATAATTTTTTATAGAATTTATTCGATTTGTAAAGAAGAACTGTTTGTCTATACTCTCAGGCTGGACATTTATGCCCAGCCTTTTCTTATAGTTTGAAACTATAGCTAGGTCTTGAAAATGGGAAAACCGCTCTCCTCATAATAGTGATAAAATAGTAATCAGTTAGATTGAATGTTTATCGGAGGGCAATATGAGTAAAGAACGCAATATCAATACGATTTTGGCACAGGCAGGAATCAAGTCGGATAAAGCAACGGGAGCTTTGACGACTCCTTTGCATTCTCTACGACTTACCAACACCCAGAATTTGGTCAGTCTACAGGTTTTGACTATACCCGTACGAAAAATCCAACACGCGCAACAGCTGAAAAGACTTTGGCAGCTATTGAGAGTGCAGACTATGCTTTGGCGACAAGCTCTGGCATGTCAGCCATCGTGCTTGCTTTTAGCATTTTCCCTGTTGGTTCAATAGTCTTAGCCGTTCGTGACCTGTATGGAGGTTCTTTCCGCTGGTTTAACCAACAAGAGCAAGAAGGTCGTTTCTCTTTCACCTATGCCAATACAGAAGAAGAATTGATCCACCATCTAGATAATGATCCGGTGGATGTCCTCTATATTGAAACACCAACCAATCCATTGATGTTGGAATTTGATATTGCTCATTTAGCTAAATTGGCCCATGCAAAAGGTGCTAAAGTAGTGGTGGACAATACCTTCTATAGCCCGATCTATCAACGTCCGATTGAAGAGGGAGCGGATATTGTTCTTCATTCAGCAACCAAGTACCTAGCTGGTCACAACGATGTCTTGGCTGGTGTTGTTGTGACAAATGATGCAGACTTGTATGACAAACTCTTTTACAATTTGAACACGACAGGTGCTGTTCTTTCCCCATTTGACAGCTATCTGTTGATCCGTGGTCTCAAGACACTCTCTATCCGGATGGAGCGCTCCACTGAGAATGCCCGCAAGGTAGTCGAGTTTTTGAAAACCTCCCTCAGGTCAAGGAAGTCCTCTACACTGGAAAAGGTGGAATGGTCTCCTTTAAAATTCAAGATGAGAAAAAATTCCTAACTTGTTGAATTCCCTTCAAGTCTTTACCTTTGCAGAAAGTCTTGGCGGAGTTGAAAGCTTGATCACTTATCCTACCACTCAGACCCATGCGGACATTCCTGCGGAAGTTCGCCATTCATACGGTTTGACAGATGATCTTCTTCGTTTGTCCATCGGAATCGAAGATGCGGATGATTTGATTGAAGATTTGAAACAAGCATTGGAGGCTTAAGATGACCAAATATGATTTCACGACTTTACCGAATCGCTTGACCCACCATACCTACAAGTGGAAAGAATCAGAGACAGATCCAGAAATCATCCCGGCTTGGATCGCGGACATGGATTTTAATGTCATTCCAGAAGTACGAGAAGCAGTTATCGGCTATGCAGACCAAATGGTCTATGGCTACACCTATGCATCGGATAGCCTCTACCAGTCTATCCTTGATTGGGAAAAAGAAGAGCATGGCTATTCCTTTGATAAGGAAGCTGTCGTCTTTATCGAAGGTGTTGTTCCAGCCATTTCAACAGCTATTCAAGCCTTTACTAAGGAAGGGGATGCTGTCTTAATCAATACGCCGGTCTATCCTCCATTTGCTAGAAGTGTCAAGCTCAATCGGCGAAAATTGATCGAAAATTCATTAGTTGAAAAGGATGGTCTTTTCCAAATTGATTTTGATCAGCTGGAAAAAGACATTGTGGAGCAAGAGGTTAAACTCTATGTTTTGTGTAATCCGCACAATCCTGGAGGCCGTGTATGGGATCGTGAAGTCTTGGAAAAATCGGCCACCTCTGTCAAAAACATGGTGTCCTTCTCGTTTCAGATGAGATCCACCAAGATTTGGCCTTGTTTGGCCACCGTCATACCAGCTTTAATACGGTTGATCCAAGCTTTAAAGACTTCAGTTTGATCTTAACCAGTGCAACCAAGACGTTCAATATTGCAGGAACAAAAAATTCCTATGTGGTCATTGAAAATCCAAAGCTTCGTACGGCTTTTAAACAACGGCAATTGGCTAATAATCAACATGAAATCTCAGGCTTGGGCTATATTGCAACAGAAGCGGCTTATCGCCATGGTAAACCTTGGTTGACAGAGCTCAAGCAAGTCTTTGAAAAACACATCGACTATGTGGTAGATGAATTGCATGAAAAGACCAAAATCCGTGTCATGAAGCCCCAAGGCACCTATCTTCTTTGGTTGGACTTTTCAGCCTATCCTTATACCGATGATAAGCTGCATGCTAAAATTCATGACCAAGCCAAATTGATTTTGAACCGTGGAACAGATTTCGGAAAAGAAGGAAACTTGCATGCCCGCCTCAATGTGGCTACTCCCTTCACCCTCATTGAAGAAATTACCAAACGCTTGGTGGAAACTTTTCACAAATAAGTGTTGACTTTCTGTATCTGAAGGAGTACAATAAACTCGAAATACGGTAGGTGAGGCTACCACAAGGATACGGATGACTACCGCAAAGCAGTGGAGACACTACTCGTTGGTCAACAGTCCTGATCGAAAAGGTCAAGACTAAGCTCATTTCATTGCCTTGCGGAGCTAAAGCTTGGACGGTCAGTTTTTGAGAGTTTTGATTGAAAAATAAATGACGAGTTTCATGAGTCCTACCGATCGAAGGTAGGACTCTTTTTATGCCTTACCAAGAAAAGAGAAAGGAGAGAGCTATGATACAAATCGACGATCATCCCGAACCGCACCGAACCAGCCAATCGCTGATTTGTGTCGTAGGGACTCCAAAAGTGATTGGCTCCTGATTGAAAAAGGAGATACCAATGCAAACAAATAAAGAAAGACTTATTAACGCTCTTCAAGAACCACTTGAAAGCACCTTTGCCAACTACAAAACCAGTGCCCATGGTCTAGTTGACGATCAAGTGGAAGAAAACCGAGATGCTTATGGCGAAAATGTCATCACAAAAGGTCAAGAAGATTCCATGATCAAAAGATCTACGAATCGATCATCAATCCTTTTACGGTGATTTTGTTGGTCATTGCGCTAGTTTCCTTCATCACCAATGTCTGGCTAGCAAAACCAGGTGAACAGGATCCAACGACCTCCATCATCATTGTGACCTTGGTCCTGATCTCTGGTGGTATCCGCTTCATTCAAGAATTGCGGAGCGACAAAGCAGCTAGCAACTTATCACGTATGATTGTAAATACAGCGACCGTTCTTCGTGATGGATCAGAACAAGAAATTCCGATCGATGAAATCGTCGTAGGAGATGTGATCAAACTGAGTGCCGGCGATATGATTCCAGCAGATGTGGTCTTGATCGATTCCCGTGACTTCTTTGTCCAACAATCTGGCCTCACAGGGAAAGTGATGCTGTTGAAAAGGTTTGTCTCAGAAAAGCCGACAGTCAAAATCTAGATAGTCTCTTGGAAAGTGAAAGTTTGGCCTTTATGGGGACCAATGTCATCTCCGGACGGGCGACAGCCTTGGTCTTGGTCGTGGGGATGAAACCATGATGGGAGCTATTGAGCAAACCATCAACACTTATGACGAACCAACCTCATTTGAGAGAGAAATGAATACCATCTCTTGGCTCTTGATTCGGCTCATGTTAGTGATGGTGCCCGTTGTCTTTGTGATCAATGGCCTCACAGATGGTGACTGGTTAGAAGCGGGTGTCTTTGCCCTCAGCGTTGGGGTTGGTTTGACTCCTGAAATGTTGCCGATGATTATTACGGCGAGTCTTGCCAAAGGCTCCATCATCATGGCCAAGGAAAAAGTCGTCATCAAAAAACTCAATGCGATCCAAGACCTTGGGGCTATCGATATTTTGTGTACAGATAAGACAGGAACCTTGACCCAAGATGAAATCGTTTTGGAGTATCCGCTTGATATCCATGGCGATTTGGATCTATCAGTCCTTCGCCGGGCTTATTTGAATTCCTATTTCCAAACTGGGCTAAAAATTTGATGGACCGGGCGATTATCAATCGAACCCATAAAGAAGCCAAGAAACATGAGATCGTCCGAGATCTAGATCAAACCTTCCATAAGATAGATGAATTGCCCTTTGATTTTGAACGTCGTCGCATGAGTGTCATTGTTAAAGACGAAGACGGTGTGGTCAGCATGGTGACCAAGGGTGCCTTGGAAGAAATGCTTTCTGTATCGACTTATGTTGAGTACAAGGGTGATATCAAACGATTAACAGACGAGGTCCGTCAAGAGGTCCTCGCTGAGGTCGCTCAATTAAATGAACAAGGTCTTCGTGTTTTGGGCGTCAGCTACAAAACCGACTTGGACGAAAATGAAATCTTTAGTGTTGAAGATGAAGGAGACATGATCCTAACCGGTTACCTGGCCTTTCTTGATCCACCAAAACCTTCTGCAGCTCCAGCGATCAAAGCTCTTGCAGAATATGGGGTTACCACTAAGATCTTAACTGGCGACAATGATAAGGTCACCCAAGCTGTCTGTGAAAAAGTAGGACTAGATGTCGAGCGGATACTTTTGGGAAGCGAAATCGATACGATGACAGACCAAGAGTTAGCGCAAGTTGTGGAAACAACAACAGTCTTTGCTAAATTATCGCCCGATCAAAAAGCACGGATCATTCTTAGCCTTAAGAACAATGGCCACAAGGTGGGGTACATGGGAGATGGGATTAACGATGCTCCATCCATGAAGGTGTCAGACGTTGGGATCTCTGTGGATACTGCTGTTGATATTGCCAAAGAAACGGCAGATGTCATCCTGTTGGATAAGGACTTGATGGTCCTTGAAAAAGGTTTGGTCGAAGGCCGCAAGGTCTATGCCAATATGACTAAGTACATCAAGATGACGGTTTCTTCTAACTTCGGGAATATCTTTTCTCTTCTCTTTGCCAGCATCTTTTTACCCTTCCTTCCAATGGCGCCCGTTCATTTAATTGTGCTCAATCTCATCTATGATCTTTCTTGTATCGCCCTTCCTTTTGACAATGTCGACAAGGAATTCCTCAAGAAACCTCGTATCTGGGAAGCCAATTCTATTATGCGCTTCATGGCCTGGATCGGTCCAATTTCATCTGTATTTGATATTATTACCTACATGCTTCTTTACTTCCTTGTTGTCCCTATGATTTTAGGTCATGGCTACAACCATGGAGCAGCAGATGCAGCAGCCTTTATCATGGTGTTCCAAACCGGATGGTTTATCGAATCTATGTGGTCTCAAACCATGGTTATTCATATGTTGCGTTCACCAAAACTGCCATTTATCCAAAGTCGTCCAGCCTTCTCAGTCGTGGTGACGACCCTAGCAGCAGCCTTCTTTGTAACCTCCCTTCCATATAGTCCTTTGGCTTCTATCTTGAAGTTGAGCCAACTAAATGGATTGTACTTTGTTCTATTGTTTGCCATTATCGTCCTCTATATGCTGAGTGTGACGGTTGTCAAACGTATCTATATTAAGAAATACAAAGAATGGTTGTAATTGATTGATAGAAAGAGTGAGTCCGAACTTAAAAAATTAAGTGTAAGGGCTCTCTTTTTTGTAAAATTTGGTATAATAAGAAGAATGTAAAGTTGGAAATGAAGATTTCCATGTGCTGTGAGTATCAAAGAGGGACTGAAAGAAAGAGCAGAGCTTGACTCCACTTTTATCATAGCTCTTTTTGAATAACAGCTTAGAAAGAAGGATCTCAAAATGGGAAAATTAGAAGTTATTACACATCCACTGATTCAACACAAATTGTCTATTCTTCGTCGTACAGATACCTCTACGAAGGCCTTTCGTGAATTGGTAGATGAAATTGCTATGTTGATGGGCTACGAAGTTTTGCGTGAATTGCCTCTTGAGGACGTTGAAATTGAAACTCCGATTACCAAAACTGTTCAAAAGCAAATCGCAGGAAAAAATTGGCCATTGTTCCCATTCTTCGTGCAGGGATTGGGATGGTTGATGGTCTCTTGAGTTTGGTACCAGCTGCTAAGGTTGGCCATATCGGGATGTACCGTGATGAAGAAACCTTGAAACCAGTTGAATACTTGGTGAAATTGCCAGAAGATATTGATCAACGTCGTATCTTTGTAGTAGACCCGATGCTTGCTACGGGTGGATCCGCTATTCTAGCGATTGATTCCTTAAAAAACGTGGCGCTAGCCATATTAAATTTGTCTGCCTTGTATCAGCGCCAGAAGGGGTGAAAGCTCTTCAAGAAGCTCACCCAGATGTTGATATCTTTACAGCAGCCCTCGATGATCATTTGAATGAACATGGCTACATTGTTCCTGGTCTTGGAGATGCGGGTGACCGTTTATTCGGTACCAAATAAGAAACCATTTATGATTCGTCCGAAAGGTGCTTAAGATTTGACCTTTTTGACCATTGGTTTATAATAGCACATATACTTTGAACCTCACGAATCGTGAGAATGAATGGATACTAAAGGAGAAGAATAGATGATTCCAGTAGTTATTGAACAAACCAGTCGTGGAGAACGTTCTTACGATATTTATTCCCGTCTGTTGAAAGATCGAATTATCATGGTAACAGGACCAGTTGAGGACCAAATGGCTAACTCCATTATCGCTCAATTGCTCTTCTTGGATGCCCAAGATAATACAAAAGATATCTATATGTATATCAATACCCCAGGTGGCTCTGTCTCAGCAGGTCTTGCCATTGTAGATACTATGAACTTTATCAAGTCAGATGTCCAAACCATTGTCATGGGGATGGCAGCTTCTATGGGAACTATTATCGCTTCAAGCGGTGCGAAGGGCAAACGCTTCATGTTGCCAAATGCCGAGTACATGATTCACCAACCAATGGGTGGTACTGGTGGTGGTACCCAACAAACCGATATGGCCATTGCAGCAGAACACTTGCTCAAAACACGGAATAACTTGGAAAAAATCCTTGCGGAAAATTCAGGTCAACCGATCGAAAAAGTGCATGCTGATGCTGAACGTGACAATTGGATGAGCGCACAAGAAACACTTGAATATGGCTTTATTGATGAAATCATGGCCAATAATAAATTGGGCTAAACCATTCTATGGGAAGGTCTGTCAAGAGGCTGGGACAAAAGTCCTAGCCTCTCAATTATTTTGGATTGTCGAGCAAAACGCAGTGGTTGAGTGGGCTCTACTACGCTGATTTCATCAGCTTTACAGCCCTACTCAACTGTGCGGAGGTGGGACGACGAAATCGAATTCTAACGAATTATCGATTTCTGTCCCACTCTCTTTTGCTCTCATAAAGAGTAGTTCTTTTTCTTGAAATTTGATATACTAGTAACAGAACGAGAAAGGGATTGACCATGTTTGAGAAACAAGAAAGAACAGGCTTAATTGTTAAATTGTATTACAATCGAGACGGGAAAAAATTACAATCTGTCGGAGATGTCTTGTACCATTCTAAGAAATGCCGTTATGTCCAATTGTATGTGGACAGTGACAAGGCGGATCAAGTCATGGAAGACTTAAAGAAAGAACGTTATGTCAAAAAAGTCTTGCCTTGCCATCTCAAAGATTTAGATACAGATTTTGTGGGGAGTTTGCAACGATTGGAGACCCTATCTGTGGTCACAGAAGGTTAGAAAACGCAATCATTTGATGGATTGCGTTTTTTATTGACAATTGTCAGATAATTCGGTATATTCTTAATGTATTTAATTTAAGATTCATTTAAGGAGATCATTACAAATGAAGAAAAAATTTGCTCTTTCATTTTTAACCATTGCAAGTGTCGCTCTTCTTGCTGCTTGTGGTGAAGTTTCTACTTCAGGTTCAAACACAACTGGTAACGAAATCGGCAAAGAACTAAAAGTCGGTTTTAACTTTGAAAAAACTGGTGAAGTAGCAGCCTACGGTAGCGCTGAACAAAAAGGTGCTCAATTAGCCGTTGATGAAATCAACGCTAAGGGTGGAGCTGACGGTAAGAAGATCGTTGTCACAGATAAAGATAACAAATCTGAAACAGCTGAAGCAGCTACTATTACAACAAACCTTGTGACCCAATCAAAAGTGAACGCTCTTGTAGGACCTGCAACTTCAGGGGCTACTGCAGCAGCCGTTGCCAATGCTGGTAAAGCAGGTGTGCCATTGGTTACACCATCTGCAACTCAAGATGATTTGACAAAAGGTCAAGATTACCTTTTCCGTGCAACCTTCATCGATAGCTTCCAAGGAAAAATCATTGCTAAATACACAACGGATAACTTGAAAGCGAAGAAAGTCGTTCTTTACTACGATAACTCATCTGACTATGCTAAAGGGATTGCTGAAGCCTTCAAGAAATCTTACAAAGGTGAAATCGTAGCAACAGAAACATTCCAATCTAAGGATACAGACTTCCAAGCTGCCCTTACAAAAATCAAAGATAAAGACTTCGATGCGATTGTTCTTCCAGGTTACTACACTGAAACTGGTAAGATCGTAAACCAAGCGCGTGGTATGGGAATCAAACAACCAATCATTGGTGGTGATGGATTTAGCGATGCTAAATTCGTTGAACAAGCAACGCCTGCTGCAGCTACAGACATCTACTACGTAGCTGGATTCTCTACTGAAGGTGAAATGACTGATAAAGCCAAGAAATTCGTAGAAGCCTACAAAGCGAAATACAACGAAGAACCTTCAATGTTTGCAGCTTTGGCTTACGATTCAGTTTACATGGTTGCAGAAGCATCTAAAGGTGCTAAGAACTCTGTCGAATTGAAAGACAACCTTGCCAAGTTGAAAGACTTGGAAGGTGTGACTGGTACAATGTCAATTGACAAGAACCACAACCCGGTTAAATCAGCTCTTATGATTGGCTTGAAAGATGGTAAAGTCAAATCTGTTGAGTCTGTTAAACCATAATTATCATTTGTTGTTTGTACAAGAGGCTGGGAGAATAAAAATTCCTGGCCTCGCTCTTTATTGTTAGAAAGGATGGTTCAAATGCTCCAGCAATTAGTGAACGGTCTAATCTTGGGAAGTGTTTATGCGCTCTTGGCCCTTGGTTATACCATGGTGTATGGAATTATCAAATTGATCAACTTTGCCCATGGGGATATCTACATGGTAGGTGCCTTTATGGGATATTTCTTATTGAACTCATTGAAAGTGAACTTCTTTGTAGCCTTGCTTCTAGCTATGGTTGGAACAGCTATTTTAGGGGTTGTGATTGAATACTTGGCTTATCGTCCGCTTCGTCATTCGACTCGGATTGCAGCCTTGATCACAGCCATCGGTGTCTCCTTCTTGCTTGAATATGGGATGGTCTTCTTTGTAGGGGCCAATACCCGTTCCTTCCCGCAAGTCATTGAAACTGTTCGTTACAACTTCGGTCCGATTTCCATCTCCAACATTCAGTTGATGATCTTAGGAGTGTCTGTTTTCTTGATGGTCGCTCTTCAATTTATTATCCAAAAGACAAAGATGGGGAAAGCTATGCGTGCTGTATCTGTCGACAGTGATGCGGCTCAATTGATGGGGATTAACGTAAACCGGACCATCAGCTTTACCTTTGCTTTAGGATCAGCCTTGGCAGGTGCTGGTGGTGTTTTGATCGGTTTGTATTACAACTCGATCGAGCCTTTGATGGGGATGACACCAGGGATCAAAGCCTTTGTCGCAGCCGTTCTTGGAGGGATCGGAATCATTCCAGGTGCTGCCCTAGGTGGATTTGTCATCGGTTTGTTGGAAACCTTCGCTACAGCGATCGGTCTTTCAGACTTCCGTGATGCCATTGTGTATGCCATCTTGATTGTGATCTTGCTCATCCGTCCAGCAGGTATCCTCGGTAAAAATGTGAAAGAGAAGGTGTAAGCCATGAAACAAAATTTAAAAGTGAATTTAGTCTGGCTTGGTCTTTTGGTCGCAGGTTTTGCCTTGATCCAAGTCTTGGTTGCAGCAGGTGTGCTCAACCTCTTCTATATCCAAATTTTGGAACAAATCGGGATTAACATTATCCTTGCAGTTGGCCTGAACCTCATTGTTGGTTTCTCAGGTCAATTCTCACTCGGACATGCCGGATTTATGGCCATTGGTGCCTACTCTGCAGCCATTCTCGGTTCCAAATCACCAACCTACGGTGCTTTCTTTGGCGCTATGGTTTTAGGGGCCTTGATTGCAGGTCTCGTTGCCTTGATCGTTGGGGTTCCAACCCTTCGGTTGAAAGGAGACTACCTAGCGATTGCAACACTTGGGGTTTCAGAAATCATCCGGATCTTGATCGTCAATGGTGGTACCCTAACAAATGGTGCTGCTGGGATTCTTGGTTTGCCAGCCTTTACAACTTGGCAATTGGTTTACCTCTTTGTTGTGATTACAACGATCTTTACGATTAACTTCTTACGCAGTCCAATTGGGCGTTCTACCCTTTCTGTTCGGGAAGATGAAATCGCAGCAGAATCTGTTGGGATCAATACGACCAAAGTTAAAGTCATTGCCTTTGTATTTGGTGCGATCACAGCGGCGATTGCTGGATCTCTTCAAGCTGGCTTTATCGGTTCGGTTGTTCCTAAAGATTACTCTTTCACCAATACCATTAATGTCTTGATCATTGTCGTATTTGGTGGTTTGGGATCAATGTCAGGAACAGTTGTGGCAGCCATCGTCTTGGGTATCTTGAACATGGTGCTTCAAGACTTCTCAAGTGTACGTATGATCATTTACTCATTGGCTTTGATTCTCGTGATGATCTTCCGTCCAGGTGGTCTTCTTGGAACGTGGGAATTCAGCTTGAAAAACTACTCTCAAAAAAGGAGGCTAACTAATGGCACTTCTTGAAGTAAAAAACTTAACAAAAAACTTTGGTGGTTTGACAGCCGTTGGGGATGTGACCATGGAACTCAATGAAGGAGAATTGGTTGGTTTGATCGGCCCCAACGGTGCCGGTAAAACAACCCTCTTCAACCTACTAACAGGGGTATATGAACCAAGTGAAGGGACCATTACCTTAGATGGTCAGCTCCTAAATGGTAAAGCACCTTATAAAATCGCTGCAGGTGGTCTGGGACGTACTTTCCAAAATATTCGTCTCTTTAAAGATTTGAGCGTGTTGGACAATGTTTTGATTGCCTTTGCCAATCACCACAAACCACATGTCTTTGCGAGTCTTTTCCGCTTGCCAAGCTATTACAAGAATGAAGAAGCTTTGAAAGCGAAAGCTCTTGAATTGTTAGCCATTTTTGGTTTGGAAAAGAAGCAGATACCTTGGCCAAAAACTTAGCTTACGGACAACAACGTCACTTGGAGATCGTTCGTGCCCTTGCTACAGAGCCAAAAATCCTCTTCTTGGATGAACCTGCTGCAGGGATGAACCCTCAAGAAACAGCAGAATTGACCCAATTGATCCGTCGCATTCAAAAAGAATTCAATATTACGATTATGCTGATCGAGCACGATATGAGTTTGGTCATGGAAGTAACGGAACGGATCTATGTATTGGAATATGGTCGCTTGATTGCTCATGGAACGCCAGATGAAATCAAGAACAACAAACGCGTAATCGAAGCATATCTAGGAGGTGAAGCCTAATGTCTATGTTAAAAGTTGAAAATCTTTCTGTACACTATGGCATGATCCAGGCTGTCCGTGATGTCAGTTTCGAGGTAAATGAAGGGAAGTTGTTTCTCTTATCGGTGCTAACGGTGCTGGGAAAACATCTATTCTTCGTACCATTTCAGGTTTGGTGCGTCCAAGTGCTGGGAAAATCGAGTTTTTGGGTCAGGAGATTCAAAGGTTCCTGCTCAAAAGATTGTAGCAGCAGGACTCTCTCAAGTTCCAGAAGGCCGCCACGTCTTTCCAGGCTTAACTGTTATGGAAAACTTGGAGATGGGAGCTTTCTTGAAGAAAGATCGAGAAGAAAACCAAGCTAACTTGAAGAAAGTCTTCTCCCGTTTCCCACGTTTGGAAGAACGGAAGAACCAAGATGCAGCAACCCTATCTGGTGGGGAACAACAAATGCTTGCAATGGGTCGTGCACTTATGTCGACGCCAAAACTCTTGCTTCTGGATGAACCTTCAATGGGATTGGCCCCAATCTTTATCCAAGAAATCTTTGATATCATCCAAGATATCCAAAAACAAGGGACAACTGTTCTCTTGATCGAGCAAAATGCCAACAAGGCTCTTGCCATCGCAGACCGCGGTTATGTTTTGGAAACAGGGAAAGTCGTTCTTACTGGAACAGGAAAAGAACTCTTAGCCTCAGAAGAAGTCCGCAAGGCCTACCTTGGTGGATAAGATTTCTAAAGTTCTCTAGAATATTAAAAAGAAAGGTCCTGAAGACCTTTCTTTTTCATCTCTCTTGTTTGATTTTTCTAAATTTTGAAAACAAGAGAAAACTGCTGAAAGCGTTTGAAATCATTCTTAAAATCAAGTATAATAAAACTAATAAAAGCATAGGAGAACTTGTTATGGCTGTTAAAGATTTTATGACACGTAAAGTGGTTTACATTAGTCCAGATACGACAATTGCCCACGCGGCAGATTTGATGCGCGAACAAGGTTTGCACCGTTTGCCAGTCATTGAAAACGATAAATTGGTTGGGTTGGTGACAGAAGGTACGATTGCAGAAGCAAGTCCATCTAAAGCAACAAGCTTGTCTATTTTCGAGATGAACTATCTGTTGAACAAGACTAAGGTTAAAGATGTCATGCTTCGCGATGTCATTACCGTCTCTAAATTTGCGAGCTTAGAAGATGCGACCTACCTCATGTATAAGAACAAGGTGGGAATTCTTCCAGTCGTGGACAATGACCAAGTATCCGGTGTCATCACAGACCGTGATATTTTCCGTGCTTTCCTTGAAGTATCGGGCTATGGAGAAGAAGGAGTTCGTGTTCGCTTTGTGACTGAAGATAAGGTTGGCGTTTTAGAACAAATCATTCACTTGATTGTAGAAGAGGGTATAACATCGCCAATACAGTCAATATCCCAACCAAAGACGATCGTGTCGTTATCGAAGTTCAAATTGATGGGGTGACAGATCTAGAAGGAATCCGTAGTAAATTTGAAGCCAACGGTTTGAAAGTTGATGAAATCACTCGAACAACCGCAAAAGCAATTTAATAAAAAATCAGGCTGGATGACAATCCAGTCTGATTTTTCTATTAACGGTTAATGGGTTGTTTTTCTTTATCTAAAGTGAAGCCTTCGCCGAGAATTTCATGGGCTTCAGAAATGGTGATGAAGGCGAATGGATCGATCTGATTGATGATGTCTTTCATTTGTTTCATCTCATTCCGTGAAACGACACAGTAGACGATATCTAAGTCCTTACGGCTGTAATAGCCCATCCCGCGGATAAAGGTAATCCCGCGACCCAGATCGTCGGATACTTTTTGGGCAATTTCTTCTGGTTTAGATGTGACGATAAGGAAGCCTTTTCCAGCAAAACCACCTTCTCCAATCAAGTCGATCACAAGGGTGTCAATCAGGATAAAGAAGAGGGTATACATAGCCGTACGGACATCTTGGAAGACAACGACAACAGTTATCAGAACAATGGCATCTACAATCAACATGAGTTTCCCCATACTGAGGGAAGTGTATTTGTTAAAGATGCGAGCGAGGATATCTGTTCCTCCAGTGGTTCCTCCAGCATTGAAGATGATCCCTAGCCCCAAACCAAGTACAACCCCTGAGGCGATACAGGCAAGCAGAATATCTCCTTTAAAGGCGTTAAAGATGAAGTGATGGTAGCGGTGGCTGAGGGTATCGCTTCAAAAATCGCCATCCAAGCGGAAACCGAGAAAGTCCCCAGTAAGCTCAGATAAAGAGATTTCTTGCCCAGCAGTTTCCAAGCTAGAACGAAGAGAGGGATATTGATCAGCAAGTTCATTAGGGATACGGGGATTTTGAAGAGGTAATAGGTGATCAAGGTAATCCCTGTCGCTCCTCCTTCATAGAAGTGAAAGGGAATGACCAAAAATAGATCCCAAACGAAAAAATGCCGGCCCCCAAGATGATAGCCAGAATATCTTTAAATTTAAACATGATAGGTTGTCTCCTAAAACTTTATAAGATCATTGTAACAAAAAAGTGAAAAAATGAAAATGACTTTGAAAAATTTTCTCTCCTAAAATACAAGATTTTTACCCTTATTTTTGGTAAAATAAAAAGAAGAAAACTAGAAAGAGGATACTATGGTAAACGGTACATTAATTTCATTTGAAGGTCCAGAAGGAGCGGGGAAATCATCGGTCCTAGAAGCCGTTTTGCCTCTACTTGAAGAAAAAGGAATTCCTTTTATTACAACCCGTGAACCAGGCGGTGTAGACATTGCAGAAAAGATCCGCCAAGTCATTTTAGATCCAGACCATACTAGTATGGATGCCAAGACAGAGTTGTTGCTTTATATTGCTAGTCGCCGGCAGCATTTGGTGGAACGTGTCTTGCCAGCCCTTGCAGCTGGGAAGGTTGTCTTGATGGACCGCTTTATTGATAGCTCGGTCGCTTATCAAGGTTACGGTCGCGGTCTGAGTGTGGAAGATATCGAGTGGCTCAATCAATTCGCGACAGATGGTCTTAAACCAGATCTCACCCTTTACTTTGATCTGGATGTCGAAGAAGGGCTCGCTCGAATTGCGAAAAACCAAGAGCGGGAAGTCAATCGTTTGGATTTGGAAGGATTGGAGCTTCACCAAAAAGTCAGACAGGGTTATTTAGCCTTGTATGAAAAGGAACCAGAGCGCATTGTGAAAATCGATGCCAGTCAATCCTTTGAAGCAGTCTTTGCGGATGTTTTGGCTGTTTTAGAAAATCGCTTGGGGATATTGAAATGAAGCTAGAAGAGATCCAACAGCTCCAGCCAGAATTGGTGGAGCGCTTCACCCAGATCTTGGAACACAAACAGCTCAGTCATGCTTATCTCTTTACGGGTTCTTTTGCCAGTTTTGAGATGGCCCTCCTGCTAGCTCAAAGTCAATTTTGCGAAGATTTGCAGGAGTCTGGCCTTGTGGCAAATGCCGTTCCTGCCGCTTGATTGCAGAAGAAGAATTCTCAGACGTAAAGATCGTGCGTCCAGTCAACCAGATCATTAAGACGGACCGCATTCGCTCGCTGGTTCAAGAATTTTCTCAATCAGGATTTGAAGGGAGCCGGCAGGTCTTTATCGTCCAAGATGCGGATAAGATGCATACCAATGCAGCCAACTCTCTCTTGAAAGTCATGGAAGAACCCCAGAGTGAGATCTATCTCTTCTTGTTGACTTCCGATGAAAACTTGATCTTACCGACCATCAAGAGTCGGGCTCAGCAGGTCCATTTTCCTAAAAAGCAAGCCTACCTAACCGAACTACTAGAAAAAGAAGGCTTGATCAAATCACAGGCAAGTCTAGTAGCTCGTTTTAGTTTTAGTCTCGAAGAGGCAGAGCAGCAAAAAAGAATGCTACGTTTTTGAGTTGGCTAAAGTTTGTGATCAGTTCATCGAACGTTGTCAATCCAATTTGAATCGTGCTTATTTGGAAGTGACCCGCTTGGTGAGTCTAGCAGATGATAAGGAAAAACAAAGCCAGGCCTTTCGTTTGATGGAGTTGGCTTTAGAAGAGCAGTTGCGCTTGAGTAGATCCCAGCAGTTGCTTGAGAAATTGAGTCTTGCTCGCAAGATGTGGAAGGCCAATGTTTCTTTTCAAAATGCTCTAGAATATATGGTTTTGAGCTTAGAAAGTTAAGGAGTCAGAATGAATAAAAAGAATTATTTGATGCTTTAGACGGCTTTTCTCAGAATTTGTTGGTCACCTTGGCTGAAGTCGAAGCCATCAAGAAAAATTTGAAACAAGTCATCGAAGAAAATACAGCTCTTCGCTTAGAAAATGATAAATTGAGAGAGCGTTTGGGGAAGTTGAGAAGACTTCATCCGCAAAGTCCCAACACCATGGTCGCGAAAATTTGCAACGTATTTACAATGACGGTTTTCATATCTGCACTTATTCCTACGGTCAGCGCCGTGAGAACGATGAAGAGTGTATGTTTTGTGACGAGTTGTTATTTAGGAGTAAGCATGCAGATCCAACGAAGTTTTAAAGGGGAAAAGAAAACAGGGGTGCTTTACCTGGTCCCAACACCGATCGGTAACCGAGAGGATATGAGTTACCGCATGGTCCAGACCCTAAAGGATGTGGACTTGATCGCAGCTGAGGATACCAGAAATACAGGCCTCTTGCTCAAGCATTTTGAGATTGCGACACCCCAGACCAGCTTTCATGAGCACAATGCCATGGAGAAAATTCCAGATCTGATCGCCCATTTAGAATCTGGAAAAGACTTAGCGCAAGTCTCAGATGCAGGACTCCCTAGTATTTCTGACCCTGGTCATGATTTGGTCAAGGCAGCGATTGAACGCGAGATTCCTGTCGTAGCTGTGCCTGGTCCTAGTGCAGGTATAACGGGTTTGATTGCCAGTGGCCTAGCCCCTCAACCTCATATTTTTATGGATTTCTGCCTCGCAAAGAGGGGCAACAAAGGCCTTTTTCCAAGAAAAAGTGGCCTACCCTGAGACTCAGATCTTTTATGAGTCGCCCCATCGGGTGAAGGCGACCTTAGAGAATATGTTGGCTGTCTATGGGGATCGTTCGGTCGTCCTGGTTCGTGAATTGACCAAGATCTACGAGGAATATACTCGTGGCAGTATTTCTGAGTTAGTCGCATTTCTTGAAGAAAATCCCTCAAAGGGGAGTGTCTCTTGATCGTCGAAGGAGCCAAGGAAGAAGAGCTAGACCTAGAAGAGGTCGACTTGATTCAAGAGATCGATACCTTGGTCCAAGAGGGCATGAAGAAGAATCAAGCAATTAAACAGGTCGCCAAACAATACGGCCTGCAAAAGAGTGAGCTCTATGCTCGTTACCATCAAGACTAGGAAAGGTTGGAAGCAGGATGGAAATTAGAATGGCTTATCCCAATGAGATTAAGCGAATTATGGAAATCATCCAAGATGCCAAGGAAAGCCTGGCTCAAAGACAGGTCGACCAGTGGCAGGATGGCTATCCAGATGAAGAGATCATTTTTGAGGATATTCTAGAAAGTCGAGGCTATGTGGCCGTTGAAGATCAGGAAGTCGTCGCCTATGCAGCTGTCTACAAGGGCAACGAAGCGGCCTATAATGAGATTTACGATGGCAAGTGGGAGCATGACAACTATATGTATGTCACTTTTCACCGCGTCGCTGTAGCCAAAGAAGCTGCTGGCAAAGGGGTGGCTCAGACCTTCCTTCAAGGTTTAATCGAAGGAGAAAAAGGGCCGGATTTCCGTTGCGATACGCACCCGGATAATCTGGTCATGCAACATTTGCTTGAAAAATTGGGCTACCATTATTGTGGAAAGGTTCCCATTGATGGCGTCCGTCTGGCTTATCAAAAGATCAAACGAAAAGCAGAAACTAGTCTATTCCAAGTGGTCTCAGAAGAAGATCGCTGGGACCAAAGAGCAGAAGCGGCCTACAATGACTCTCTATCTTAAACAATTTTATGAAAGCCCTATGGGGCTTCTTTCGATCATTGTCAGTGAAGAAGGCCTTGTAGAGCTTGATTTTTATGATCCGAAAGAGGAGGCGCCTGATCCCTATGGAGCGCTGAAACAGGTCCATCCCTACCATGAGAAGGTAATGGAGTGGTTGGACCACTATTTTGCGGGGGATCCAATCGCTATCAGCTTTCCACTAGCACCGCAAGGAACAGCCTTTCAAGAGCGGGTGTGGCAGTTATTGCGAGAGATCCCATATGGTGAGACCAAGACCTATGGCCAGCTTGCCCAGGATCTTTCTTGTGGTTCAGCCCAGGCCGTGGGACAGGCTGTTGGACGCAATCCCTTGACGATCTTAGTCCCTTGCCACCGTGTGATGGGAAAAGATGGACAACTGACGGGCTATGCGTCTGGACTCGATCGCAAACGCTGGCTCTTACACCATGAAGGAATTACCTGGAAGGAGAAATAAAAGCGATGTATACCTTTATTGAATACCCAAAATGTTCAACTTGTCGAAAGGCTAAATCAGAATTGGACGGTCTCCAATGTGAGTTTCAAAGCCAAAACATCGTCACAGAAACACCGACTAGCCAAGAATTGCAAGAATGGATGGCAGCTTCTGGCCTACCAATCAAGTCTTTCTTCAATACTAGCGGAATGAAATACCGTGAACTCGGTTTGAAAGATAAGGTGGATCAACTGACAGTGAAAGAAGCGGCGGATCTCCTTGCTTCAGACGGTATGCTGATCAAGCGGCCTTTGCTTGTCAAAGACGGAAAAGTTGTTCAAGTGGGCTACCGAAAACCATACGCAGAATTAGGTTTGTAAAAGAAAAGGGAGTTGGATTTTCTTCAGATCTATAATAAAGGTATGCTAGAAGCTTTCCTTGGGTGAGTACGGACGTCAGCTAACTTCAAAGAAGTTCCATGACTTAGTTTTGAGCCTAAGGTCTCAAAACTCCCGAGTGCTAGAAACAATAATGTTTCTAGCACTTTTCTCACGGCGGAAAGTTTCGGTATATTCTTTATGAGATTCATAAGTTAGAACTTATTTTGATTTCTTGACAAAATCGCGTAACCTATCTTACTTATAATTTATTTATATATATTCTAAAGGGAGTTGGGCTCCCTTTTCATTTTGTAGTGAAGATGATATAATCATACGAGTGAAATCAATGAAAGAGAGTCAAGCATGAGTATTTTAGAAGTGAAAAATTTGAGTCACGGTTTTGGGGACCGTGCGATTTTTGAGGATGTGTCCTTCCGTTTGTTAAAGGGAGAGCATATCGGTCTTGTCGGAGCCAATGGTGAAGGGAAATCGACCTTCATGAGCATCGTGACTGGTAAGATGCAGCCTGACGAAGGCAAGGTGGAGTGGTCTAAGTACGTGACAGCAGGTTACCTGGACCAGCATTCGGTCTTAGAAGAAGGACAAACGGTTCGCGATGTCTTACGGACCGCTTTTGATGAGTTGTTCACAGCTGAAGCTCGCATCAATGACCTCTATATGGCCATGGCGGAAGAGGGAGCCGATGTCGATGCTTTGATGGAAGAGGTTGGAGAACTCCAAGAGCGTCTAGAAAGCCGTGATTTTTATACCTTGGATGCCAAGATCGATGAAGTGGCGCGTGCTCTTGGGGTCATGGACTTTGGCATGGACACGGATGTGACCTCCTTGTCAGGTGGGCAACGGACCAAGGTCCTCTTGGCCAAACTCTTGCTAGAAAAACCAGATATCTTGCTACTAGACGAGCCAACCAACTACTTGGATGCAGAGCACATCGATTGGCTTAAACGCTATTTGCAGAATTATGAAAATGCCTTTGTCCTTATTTCCCACGATATTCCTTTCTTGAACGATGTGATCAATATCGTCTACCATGTGGAAAATCAGCAGTTAACCCGCTATTCCGGAGACTACTACCAATTCCTTGAAGTCTATGAAATGAAGAAATCGCAATTGGAAGCGGCTTATGAGCGTCAGCAAAAGAGATTGCTGATTTGAAAGATTTCGTAGCCCGCAATAAGGCGCGTGTGGCGACACGGAATATGGCCATGTCTCGTCAGAAGAAGCTTGATAAGATGGAACTCATTGAGTTACAAAGTGAGAAACCAAAGCCATCCTTTGAATTTAAAAATGCCCGGACTCCTGGTCGCTTTATCTTCCAGGCCAAGGATCTCCAGATTGGCTATGATCGTCCTTTAACCAAGCCTTTGAACCTAACCTTTGAACGCAATCAAAGGTGGCCATCATCGGGGCCAACGGGATCGGGAAAACCACTCTCTTGAAGAGCTTGCTGGGAATCATCCCTCCGATCGCTGGAGAAGTAGAGCGTGGAGACTACCTAGAGCTTGGCTATTTTGAGCAAGAGGTCGAAGGTGGCAATCGCCAGACACCGCTTGAAGCAGTTTGGAATGCCTTTCCAGCTCTCAACCAAGCAGAGGTCCGTGCAGCCCTTGCCCGCTGTGGGTTGACTACCAAGCATATCGAGAGCCAAATTCAGGTACTATCCGGTGGGGAGCAAGCCAAGGTACGTTTCTGTCTCTTGATGAATCGTGAAAACAATGTCTTGGTCTTGGACGAACCAACCAACCACTTGGATGTGGATGCTAAAGATGAATTGAAACGGGCCCTTAAAGAATACAAGGGATCGATCCTCATGGTTTGCCACGAGCCAGACTTCTATGAAGGCTGGATGGACCAAATCTGGGACTTTAATGAATTAACGTAAACATAAAAGAGAACCACGCGGTTCTCCTTTTAGATTGACGTTACATACTTCTTAGAAACTTTCCTTAGGTGAGGACGGACGTCAGCGAACTTCTGTGAAGTTCCATGACTAATTATTGAGCCTAAGGTTTCAATAATTCCGAGTGAGAGTGGGACAGAAATCGGTAATTCGTTAGAATTCGATTTCGTCGTCCCACCTCCGCACAGTTGAGTAGGGCTGTAAAGCTGATGAAATCAGCGTAGTAGAGCCCACTCAACCACTGCGTCTTGCTCGACAATCCAAAAATAATTGAGAGGCTAGGACTTTTGTCCCAGCCTCACTTTTCTCACGGCGGAAAGTTTCAGTAGATGAATGTCTCAAATAATTATAATTGATTTTATTTACCAATGAATCTATTAGGTATTTTATGTAAAATGTTTATCAATATTTTAAAAAGAGAACCGTGCGGTTCTCTTTTCATTATTTCTTGAAATTGTAGTCTTTTAAGATCTCGATTTTTTCAATCTTGATGTCTGTTTTTGGTTTGTCCTTATCATCAGTTTCGGCAGACGCAATTTTATCGACGACATCCATGCCATCGATGACTTGCCCAAAGACAGTGTAGTTGCCACCATCAAGGGTTGGATTTCCACCATTTTTATAAGCATCGATGATCTTAGCTGGGAAGCGATCAGTCGGGAGCTTGCTAGAAATATCTTCCTTATTTTGGTTGATATAGAATTGACTACCATTGGTATTTGGACCAGAATTGGCCATGGCAAGAGCTCCACGAAGGTTGTAAAGGTATGGAGAATACTCATTCTCAAAACCAGTACCTGAATCTTTGGATTTGTCTTTGCCCTTCCAGATGGATTCACCACCAGTACCATCTCCTTAGGATCCCCAGTTTGGATCATAAAGTTGTTAATGACACGATGGAAAAGTAAGCCATTGTAGTAGCCTTCTTTTGCATGGGTCAAGAAGTTCTCAACTGCAAGTGGGGCATATTTAGGGAAGAGCTTCACAGTGATGTCGCCTTCTGTCGTTGTGATTTTAACCTCCGCTTCGTCTTCAGCCACGTCAGTTGAAAGTTGTGGGAAGACGGCATTTTCATTGGTCATGGCGTCGTTAAAATCTTTGCGCAGTTGTTCTAATTTCTTTTGTTCTTCTTCAATTTTCTTTTGATCTTTTTGACTAGAGCTAGAAGTTGCGGTCTGCTCTGTCTTTTCTTTGCTTGAGCTTGAAGAGTTAGCGTCAGTCTTATTGGACGAACAAGCTGTTAAAGCCAAGCCGGAAAATAATAGTAGTGCGATTAATTTTTTCATATTCTTCCTTTCCAACATAGTTGTCTTTTTCTATTGTACCTTAATTTTGCGATACTTTCAAATGAAGACGGAAATCTCTGTTCACTAGAGTTATTTCAAGATTGACAAGGCTTGATAAATCACTAATTAAGAAGGAAGTTGCGTAGAGATAGAAAATTCGGTATGATGGGAGATAACACTAAAAGAGGTATTATCAAATGAGTTATAGCAAATTAAGAAAAAAATATGTCATACTACTTTGGATTGGGATTATCAGTTTATTTGTAGGCCATTTCTATTTATCTAGTCTGTTTCCGGATCATCAAGACTTTTATTCAAATACCTTGCTAGTAGTACTTGGTCTTATATTCCTTCTTTTTGTTTTGATGAATAGATGGTTTGGAAAAGAAGGCCTTAAGATTCTAAACACTTCGACTGGAATCGATTTTTGGTATGAATGGTCTCAGTCGGGAAATCGTGCTAGATTTAGTATAAGCAAACAATCTGCCCGCCTTGCTAGTGTGGTCTATTGCTACATGATAGGAGATTTCTCATCGGCAATCGATCGAATAGAGTATTTACAAAATCAAAATATTGCTAAGACGGATCGTTCATCCCTCTTAGGAATTTTCATAAAATCTTCCCTTCTTTCAGGAAAGGGCATCAGCAAGGAAGAGATTCAGAAAAAGTTTTCTTATATTTCCTTCAAGGATGAAGTGGAAAAAGATGAAGCCCTTCAGAAGCAACTGGCCATCTATGACATTCTTGTGGACCAACAACCGAATGATTATTTTGATCATGTGAGCGGTTCACAGGCTTTTCAACGCTTGGAAAATCGTTATTTCAAAGGATTAAATGCCCAGTTAAAGGGAGATTTGGTGCAGGCTACTTCCTTATTTGAAGAAATCGCGCAAGAAGATGAGCGTTTGTATTTTGTCCGGATGGCCAAGCAATGGTTAGTGAGTGAAGATCACTTTTTATCTGCTCTTGTACCTGCTCTAAAGCAGGAGTCTGATAGACTTGCAACTCTGACAGCTGATCTACCTCTTCCTGAGGTAGAACTTCCTAAAAAGAAGGGGAAAAAGAAATGGAAATGGTTATTGTTGATTTTTCCGATTCTTTTGTCGGAGCGATCATCATGAACTTGGTGGAGTCCAATCGGCCAATTAATGGGATCTATTATTTGTCGGTTGATAATATGGAGACAAAAACTGCCTCGCTTAATAAAGAATCCTGGATCAAGATTGATGGAGATCATGTGATAGTGAAGGAGAAGGGTGAGGAGAAGACTTATCCTTTGATCGGGAAGATATCGAGTTGACCGTCGATGGAAAGCAATATGATGGAATTTTACAATGGGGTTCACTGTCGCTTTTCGAGCAGTCTGACTCTTCACATGATATTCGTACTTACGTGAGTCGGTACAGTCCGATGTATTCCGGATACGAAAAAGGAACGGTCAGAGTTGAAAAACATTAAAAAGTGCCAAACGATGAGAGCTAGAAGGTGGATTGAGGTGAAAAATCAATAAATGGATTCAAGAAAATTGAGAAAATCGATCTTTAAAGCCAGTTTTGAAGAGAGTCTCAATCTCGAAGACGATGGGTTTGTAAAGTTACAGCAAGAGCAACATGATAAGACAGCAAAATTTTTTAAGAATGGGCATGCTTCCCTTTGGTTTCGAATTCGAAGTTTGATTTTATCCCTTATTTTTCCTATCGGTTTTAACTTCTTTGTGCTGATTGTATCAATGGAATTTCATGAAAGTAAGACGTTAACTCTTCCAATAGCCAGGCGTGAGTCCTTAACAGTAAATGCGTTTTTAATCTTACTTCTCATTTGGCTTTCCTTCGTTGTGATTGGAAAGTGGTTGAAACGAGCTTACCTGTTACCATATCGCTATCAGTTTCACGTTTTTACATTTATGGTTTGGTTCATATTGGAAATAGATCTAGTTGTTTTTGACATTTTATTGGCCAATCTATCTACTGCGGAAATCATTGCCATTTATGGAATCATGATGATAGCAACATACATGCTGTTTACAATTGCGTTAGCAGGATTAAGAAAACTTATGTATGCAGAGGCTTCGGAAGATACATTCCTTAATAAGATTGCAAAAATGATTTCTCTTTATGGGATGGCTATTTTAGGAATAGGGATCATTATCAAGCATATTTTGGGAATCTTTTCATTAGATGTTTCAACTTCCATCAAGGCATTTGGCTTTTTATTGCTGTGGATCTTTTGTAATATAGTAGTGGTTGCTGTCAGTGCTTTTATAGGTTTACCATACTTCCTGCAAGCCTACTACAAATGGAAATATCATGAAGAATACCGAGAATGGGAAGGTAAGTCAGTCGAAGAGTGGTATGGCAAGAAGTACTTAAAGAAACATAAGGAGTTGTTGAAAAATGGATAAACATTTTAACGAGATGTCGTTTGATGAATTGAAATGCTACCGTAGGGAAGGTCTATGGAGATCTTTGGGACTATTGCTGGTCATTATTTTAGTGATTGTGGGAATGGTCTTGATGGAAGTGAATCATGTTTCTCCGTCCAATCAGAATCGTTTTCGGGTGATTGGGTTGACAACGGTCATTGCGCTCTTTGGCTACCTGATGCCTTTGATGGCAGCAAATCGCGTGATGCGAGACCATCCAGATTGGGTCAAGAAATCAGGGATTCGAGCGAAAATTCCCTTGCCGATGGCTTGGCATGTCAAAAGACTTTGCGTCCTTGGAGCGAGTCTATTGGTGATTGGAGTAGGATTTGCCTCGCTATACAAACCACAAGTTCAGCAGACAAATTTACAAGATCAAATTGATATGATTCAAACGGATCATGACTTGGAAAGAGAACAAAAAGTCGACCAAGTTCTTGATACTATCACACCGAATGATAAAAATCTAAGTAAGATCCATTTTACATTAGGTACATGTCATCAGGAAGCTTTCATGATCGACAGGTTCTTTTATTTTGTTATGAGACAATCAATGATAGATTGGAGAGACTTATGACGACTGTTTTAGATGTAATGGAAAAATTTTACGCTGATCACGAGGTGAAACCCTATATTTCGCCTGAGAGAGATTTAGTAGCTTGGTTGTTGGATCCAAAGCCTGTTTCTAAACGAAACATGGAGTTGCTCCAAGATGGCTTGCTTGCGGGGATATCATTCTCTTGTGGCGGATCCATTTTGGAACATTTACGACGGAGACTTGGTTTCCCAAGTACTTCGAATACACTTATGGGATTCATGCGCCGGAACATTTGAAGGTTTTGGTAGATAAGGGGTATGCCTATATCGAATCCGCTTTTGATTCGCTGGACCATATCAATGCGACCATGAAAAAGCCATTCTTAAAAAGATGGGAGTCGCGGGCTTGTCCAAAATGAAAGCAACCGATTTGAACCAAGCTTTGGCTGACCATTTTACGGAGGAAGAACTGGCGGAGCAGTTCACAATTCGGGGTTATCAGTTGACGGACAAAGGAAAGCAAGCGCTGAAAGACTATCAAGCCATCATTGACCGTCACCCCAAGAAAAATCTATAAGTAACAGTACCCACTCGGTGCTGTTTTTTACTTTATGCTGCAAAATTGAGGAAATGATTTTACTAGAGAACTAGCTTGGAAATGTGATATAATAAAGGTTATGGCAAACAATAATCAATCAAAAAAACACGGTCGACGAGACGACTGTCCAAAGCAGAATTAGAAAGAAAAAAGCGATTCATCGCATGATTGCGACCATTCTCATTAGTCTGGTTTTAGTCTTTGCAGCCTTGAAATTGGGGGCAGTAGGGTCTTGGCCTACAACTTAATCCGACTCTTTGTTGGGAGTTTGGCTTACTTGGCTATTTTAGCGACCTTTTTCTACCTCTATGCCTTTAAATGGCTGGACAAACACGAAGGGGTTATTTCAGGATTCCTAAGCTTTTTGCTGGGCTTCTCTTGATGTTTCAGGCCTTCTTTGTATCCTCCCTTCATTTAGACAATAATGGAATCAAGGTCACCTTTTCAAGAATCATGGCAGACTTGATTCATCTGCGAGTGGAGAGCTTTGCCGGTGGTGGTATGATCGGTGCCCTTCTTTATGCTCCGATTTCCTTCCTCTTTTCAAATATTGGCTCTTATTTTATTGGCCTTCTCTTTATTGGATTGGGGATTCTCTTGATGAGTCCCTACTCCATCTATGATTTGTTTGAAAAGGGATCGGAAGCCTTCCACGCTTCTATGGAAAAACGCAAAGAACGTCGCGAGCAGAAATTCCTTGAAAAAGAAGCGAGAGCTGCCGAGGAAGCTGCTGCAGCTGAACGAGAGCAAGAAGAAGCAAGTGCAGTTCTTACAACTCCCTTTCAATGGAAGGGCATCCTGTAGACCCTGAAACGGGAGAGGTGCTGGCGGCGGAAGAGCCGTTCACAGAGACCTTCCCAGAAGCCGAAATTTTCGCACCAGCAACACCAGAGATCTACCTGCCAGATGAAGAATGGCCTGAAGAGCCTGAAGCATACGAAGAGCTTCCGGAAGCCGAAGAATTCGAGGACGATGGGGAAGAAGTTCAAGTGGATTTCACACCTAAGGAACTCCTCCAGTACAAACTTCCAACCATTGATCTCTTCGCACCTGACAAGCCGAAAAATCAATCCAAAGAGAAAATATCGTTCGTCAGAATATCCGCATTTTGGAAGAGACCTTTGCAAGCTTCAATATCAAGGCGACAGTGGAGCGGGCAGAAATCGGTCCTTCTGTCACTAAGTATGAGGTCAAGCCAGCTGTCGGTGTGCGGGTCAACCGCATCTCCAATCTAGCAGATGATTTGGCCTTGGCACTAGCAGCCAAGGATGTGCGGATTGAAGCACCGATTCCAGGGAAGTCTCTGGTCGGGATTGAAGTGCCCAACTCAGAGATTGCGACTGTTTCCTTCCGTGAATTGTGGGAGCAGTCCAAAACAGACCCAGCTAAACTCCTTGAGATTCCTCTTGGGAAGGCTGTAGATGGCTCTGCACGAACCTTTGATTTGGCTCGGATGCCCCACCTCTTGGTAGCGGGTTCTACTGGATCTGGTAAGTCAGTAGCGGTCAATGGGATTATTTCGAGTATCTTGATGAAGGCCCGTCCGGACGAAGTCAAGTTTATGATGGTCGATCCTAAGATGGTGGAGCTTTCTGTCTACAATGATATTCCTCACCTTTTGATCCCAGTGGTGACCAACCCACGCAAGGCCAGTCGAGCCCTGCAGAAGGTCGTTGATGAGATGGAAAATCGCTATGAGCTCTTCTCGAAAGTGGGTGCTCGTAATATTGCTGGCTTTAATGCCAAGGTGGCTGAGTACAATGCCCAGTCTGAGATGAAGCAAGTGCCCCTTCCATTGATCGTGGTCATTGTCGATGAGCTGGCAGACTTGATGATGGTCGCAAGTAAAGAAGTGGAAGATGCCATTATCCGCCTTGGACAAAGGCGCGTGCGGCGGGGATCCACATGATCCTTGCGACTCAACGGCCATCGGTTGACGTTATCTCAGGTTTGATCAAGGCCAATGTGCCTTCCCGTGTCGCTTTTGCGGTATCATCTGGAACCGACTCACGGACCATCTTGGATGAAAATGGCGCAGAGAAATTGCTCGGTCGTGGGGACATGCTCTTTAAACCGATCGATGAAAATCATCCAATCCGTCTACAAGGATCCTTTATCTCAGATGACGATGTGGAGCAGATTGTCAACTTTGTCAAAGAGCAGGCAGAAGCTGATTATGATGATGCCTTTGATCCAGGCGAAGTATCGGAGTCGGACTTTGACGGAGGCATGGGTGGCTTAGACGAAGGTGATCCTCTCTTTGAAGAGGCCAAAACGCTCGTCATCGAGACCCAAAAGCCAGTGCTTCAATGATCCAGCGCCGCTTATCGGTTGGTTTTAACCGGGCGACTCGCCTCATGGAAGAGTTGGAAGCAGCGGGTGTGATTGGACCAGCTGAAGGGACCAAGCCTCGAAAAGTATTGCAACAATCATAAGGATAGGGAAAAAGGGCATATGCCCCACTCCTTTTCTTTTTATAGAAAATAGAAAGTAGGACCAGATGAAGTTAGACACGATTCATCATATTGCCATCATTGGACGGGATCGCGACGCCATGTTGCATTTTTATGTGGACCAGTTGGGCTTTGCGATTGTCAGTGAGTATGACCGTCCCGAACGCAGAGATATCTTGATCAATCTCCGCCAAGGGAGTTGACTTTAGAACTCTTTATCAAACCGACGGCCCCAGAACGGCCTAAGCTCCCTTGCCCGAGCATGCGGGACTGCGTCATCTGGCCTTTAAAGTGGACGATGTAGAGACCTATCTAGCTAGATTGGATCAGCTAGGTATTGAGAATACAGGCCTTCGCTATGATGATTTTGATGGCAAGAAGATGGCATTTTTCTTCGATCCAGAAGGATTGCCCTTGGAAATACATGAGTGAGGAAAGCAATGGTTAGATTAGAAGGACTCAGTCAGGAAGAAGTAGCGAAAAAGATCCAAGAGGGCAAGCAAAATAAGGTCACGATTAAGACAGAAAAAAGTATTGGGCAGATCATTCGAGACAATGTCTTTACTTACTTTAATCTGATTTTCCTGGTCTTGGCGGTCTTGCTGGTAGCAGTGAAATCTTGGAACAATCTCTTGTTTGTCCCGATTGTGGTGGTCAACTCCTTAGTTGGAATTGTGCAGGAAGTCCGCTCTAGACGGATCTTACGTCAGATGCAATTTCTACACATGAGTGAGGCGATCGCTCTTCGCGAAGGCAAAGAAGTCGCTCTACCTATCGATCAGCTGGTGGAGGGCGATCTAGTTCGCTTTCAAGCTGGAGACCAGATCTATGCGGATGGGGTCTTGCTGGAGGGCGAGCTAAAAGTCGATGAATCTCAATTGACAGGTGAAGCTGATGAGGTCAAAAAGGAGCGCAAGATGCGCTCATGTCAGGTAGCTTTGTGATTGCTGGTCAAGGGCTGGCACGATTGGAAAAAGTGGGGAATGACTCCTACATCAACCAATTGAGCTTGGAAGCCAAGCAGGTCAAGTCCCATGAGGAGTCTGATATGGTTCATGCAGTTAACCGCATCGTAGGGATCATTGGTCTCCTTATCATTCCGCTAGGTTCCCTCCTTTTTCTTCGGAGCTATATCAGCCTAGGTGACAGCCTTAAGCTCAGTGTGACTTCAACAGTCGGAGCCTTGATCGGGATGATTCCAGAAGGTTTGTACCTCTTGATGACCTTGGCGCTGGCTCTTGGTGCTGTCAGATTGGCCAAGGAAAAGGTTCTGCTCAATAGCATGAAGGGGATTGAGACCTTATCGCGCGTGGATGTCCTTTGTGTCGATAAGACAGGGACTATTACAGAGCCTGGTATGGAAGTGACAGAGATTCGTCCGGCAAAAGACGCTCAAGACTTGGAAGCTCTAGCTCAGTATGTAGAAGCTAGTATGGATCAAAACGATACCATGGATGCGATCCGAAAATTCCACAAGATGCCAGTCAGCCGTCCTTGGAAGCCTCTTGAAATACTGCCCTTTACGTCTAAGAAAAAGTATGGGGCCATTGCCTTTGAATCGGGGATCTATGTATTAGGCGCACCAGAATTTGTCTTAAGAGAAGGCTTCTCTGAGCTTGAAAAGAGATTGCCCCAGCTACGCAGGCAGGTAATCGGGTCTTGGCCTTTGGGAAATATAGGGAGAAGACCTTAGAGAGACGTTAGAGGCTCCTGTAGATTTAGTAGCCTGGATTATTCTCTCCAATCCTTTGAGAAAAAATGCCAAAGAAACATTTGCCTACTTTAAAGAACAAGGTGTAACCATTAAGGTCATTTCAGGGGACAACCCTGCTACCGTCTCAGCTATTGCACAAAAAGCAGGCATTGAAGGAGCAGAAGACTTGATCGATGCCAGAACCTTACTGACGGAAGAAGACTTGCACCAAGCTGCGAACCAGTATACAGTCTTTGGTCAGGTGACCCCA
Organism: Streptococcus sp. 2A/TPW/M5; assembly: GCA_036663675.1. Classification (GTDB taxonomy): domain Bacteria; phylum Bacillota; class Bacilli; order Lactobacillales; family Streptococcaceae; genus Streptococcus. The sequence goes on from JAYXUK010000001.1 coordinate 1,194,014, forward strand.
GAGCAAAAGAAAAGCCTTGTAGAAGGCTTGCAGGCAAAAGGACACAAGGTCGCTATGACCGGAGATGGTGTTAACGATATTTTAGCCTTAAAAACAGCGGATTGTAGTATTGCGATGGAATCTGGAAATGATGCGACCAAAAGATGGCGCAAGTGGTCTTACTGGATTCTGACTTTGGGAAGATGCCGTCTATCGTGGCAGAAGGTCGGCGGGTGGTCAATAATATTCAGCGATCAGCTAGTCTCTTTTTGATCAAGAATATCTTCTCCATTTTGTTGGCTATCTCAGTGACGCTCTTAGCCTTTACCTATCCCATCATGCCGTCGCAGATGTCTTTGATCAGTGGTTTTACAATTGGGATTCCAGGATTCTTCCTGGCGCTTGAGCCCAATAGCGAGCGCATCAAGGGGCGCTTTATCGAAACGGTCTTTAAAAATGCACTGCCTGCTGCCTTGACGGATTTTATACTGATCTTTAGTCTGATTTTGCTCTCTTCAGCATTTGGTATGAAATCGGAAGAGCTCTCGAGTGCAGCCATCTGCTTGATGGCCTTTGTCGGTTTTACCATCATCTACCAAGAATCCCAGCCTCTCAATCACTACAAAAGACTGGTTCTCCTAGGAAATATCCTAGCTTTTCTGGTTTCAAGTAGTATCCTAGGTAAATTCTTTAACATGAGCCCCTTGAGACTTCAAACGCTGCTTATCTGCGCCATCATGGCGGCTCTCGCTCTCGTCTTAATTCAAGTATTTAAGAAGTTAGTGGGCTGGTTCTTTCATCGGAAGAAATAAAGAAAGAGAGTGGGACAGAAATCGGTCATTCGTTAGAATTCGATTTCGTCGTCCCACCTCCGCACAGTTGAGTAGGGCTGTAACAGCTGATGAAATCAGCGTAGTAGAGCCCACTCAACCACTGCGTCTTGCTCGACAATCCAAAAACAATTGAGAGGCTAGGACTTTTGTCCCAGCCTCCTTTTGGTATTAAATAAACAAACTAGCTGTTAAGATCAGATAGAGTAAGAAGGTAACTAGAAATCCAGCGCGCCAGAAGTATTTGATAAATTTCGGATAATAAAAACTCTTTTTCTTTTTAAGAAATAAACCGTTAGCCCCAAGGCCAAAAGCGAAAGGCTCAAGGCTAATAGTGGTAAGAGGCTGTGGTAAAAAGCGCTGTCTGAGATCAGGTAGTACTCCAAGGCAAATAAAGGAAAGGCAATATCAGTAGATCGCCATCCTCTTTTTGGAGTTTAAAGAGGTGAACAATAATGCCGCTCAGAATCAGCGTTAAAAAATAAATAATACAGAAGCAACTTTGATTAACATAGCTTCATTCTATCATAAAACGAAAAAAAGTTTACTATATTTTAATTTTTTCTTGCAAAAAAGAGAAATCGTGTATAATAGAAAGGTATGCACAAAGCATACTTGTGGGAGGTAAAAATCTGTAATTACCGCCAAAACCACAAAGGAGGATTTAAGAAATGGCTAAAAAGTCGAAAAACTTGTAAAATTGCAAATCCCTGCTGGTAAAGCTACTCCAGCTCCACCGGTTGGTCCAGCGCTTGGTCAAGCAGGTATCAACATCATGGGATTCACTAAAGAGTTTAACGCTCGTACAGCTGATCAAGCTGGTATGATCATCCCAGTTGTTATCACTGTTTATGAAGACAAATCATTCGATTTCGTTACAAAAACACCACCAGCTGCTGTTCTTTTGAAAAAAGCTGCAGGTGTTGAAAAAGGTTCAGGTACACCGAACAAAACGAAAGTTGCAACTGTAACTCGTGCACAAGTACAACAAATCGCTGAAACTAAGATGCCAGATTTGAACGCTGCAAACATTGAGTCTGCAATGCGTATGATCGAAGGTACTGCTCGTTCTATGGGATTCACTGTTACTGACTAATTGTAACAATCCTATTTGCCCGCAATACACTTGATCAAATGACGAGTGACGTGGGAGATGAAAATCGATATGACCACATTACAAGGAGAAAGATAAAATGGCTAAAAAAGCAAACAACTTCGTGCTGCTCTTGAAAAAATCGACAGCACAAAAGTCTACAGCGTAGAAGAAGCTGTAGCTCTTGCAAAGAAACTAACTTTGCAAAATTTGACGCAACTGTAGAAGTTGCTTACAACTTGAACATCGACGTGAAAAAGCTGACCAACAAATCCGTGGTGCAATGGTATTGCCAAACGGAACTGGTAAAACAGCTCGCGTACTTGTATTTGCACGTGGTGCAAAAGCTGAAGAAGCAAAAGCTGCTGGTGCAGACTTCGTAGGTGAAGATGACCTTGTTGCGAAAATCAACGATGGTTGGTTGGACTTCGACGTAGTTATCGCTACACCTGACATGATGGCTCTTGTTGGACGTCTTGGACGTGTCCTTGGACCACGTAACTTGATGCCAAACCCTAAAACTGGTACAGTAACAATGGATGTTGCGAAAGCAGTTGAAGAGTCTAAAGGTGGTAAAATCACTTACCGTGCTGATAAAGCAGGTATCGTTCAAGCGATCATCGGTAAAGTTTCATTCGATGATACTAAATTGGTTGAAAACTTTAAAGCTTTCAACGACACAATCCAAAAAGCAAAACCAGCTACAGCTAAAGGTACTTACGTAACTAGCTTGACTTTGACTACAACTCAAGGTCCTGGTATCAAAGTGGATGTTAACTCACTTTAATTGAAATGAAAAGCTGCCTTCGGGTAGCTTTTTTGTACTCCATTTTTATTTGCTACAGTTGGTAAAACTAATCGGATGGAAAAAGAAAATTTTGATGGATATGACTATATAAAAAGCGTAATTTATGGTAAAATAATACAGATCAAAAAAGGAGAGAGAAAATGGTAGAACCTAAGTATAAACGTATCTTAATCAAGCTATCTGGTGAGGCTCTTGCCGGCGAACGTGGTGTCGGAATCGATATCAAAACTGTCCAAAATATGGCCCAAGAAATCAAGGAAGTTCATGAACTTGGAATTGAAATTGCCTTGGTGATCGGAGGGGAAACCTTTGGCGTGGAGAACCTGCTGCTGAAGCAGGGATGGATCGTGTCCAAGCAGACTACACAGGTATGCTCGGTACTGTCATGAACGCTCTTGTGATGGCTGATTCGCTTCAACAAGTTGGCGTGGATACCCGTGTTCAAACTGCGATTGCTATGCAACAAGTTGCAGAACCTTATATCCGTGGTCGTGCCCTTCGTCACCTTGAAAAAGATCGGATCGTGATCTTTGGTGCAGGGATCGGTTCTCCTTATTTCTCAACAGATACGACCGCAGCCCTTCGTGCAGCTGAGATTGAAGCAGATGCCATTCTCATGGCCAAAAATGGGGTCGATGGTGTTTACAATGCCGATCCGAAAAAGATGCTTCAGCTGTGAAATTTGAGGAATTGACTCACCGCGATGTGATCAACAAAGGTCTTCGCATCATGGACTCAACAGCCTCTACTCTCTCCATGGACAACGACATTGACTTGGTTGTCTTTAATATGAATGAACCAGGCAATATCAAACGCGTTGTCTTTGGTGAAAATATCGGTACAACCGTATCAAATAACGTAGAAAAATAATAGAAAATAGAGGAAGATTATGGCAAACCCAATCGTAGAAAAAGCAAAAGAAAGAATGACTCAGTCTCACCAAAGTTTGGGACGTGAATTTGGTAGCATCCGTGCTGGACGTGCAAACGCAAGTCTTTTGGATCGTATTTTCGTAGAATACTACGGAGTAGAGACACCATTGAACCAATTGGCATCTATCACCATTCCAGAAGCGCGTGTCTTGTTGATCACACCATTTGATAAATCATCTTTGAAAGACATCGAGCACAGCATCAATGCTTCTGACCTTGGTATCACTCCAGCCAACGATGGATCTGTTATCCGCTTGGTTATCCCAGCTTTGACAGAAGAAACTCGTCGTGACTTGGCAAAAGAAGTGAAAAAGTGGGTGAAAATGCTAAAGTAGCGATCCGTAACATCCGTCGTGATGCTATGGATGAAGCGAAGAAACAAGAAAAAGCAAAAGAAATCACAGAAGATGAATTGAAAGGTCTTGAAAAAGAGATCCAAAAGTTACGGATGATGCTGTTAAGCATGTAGATGAAATGACAGCTCACAAAGAAAAAGAATTGATGGAAGTTTAATCCATCCCAACCATTACAGGAAAGATAGACTCAGTTGGCACTGCTGGCTGGGTTTTATTTCCATTATTCTTGTGAAGAGGCAAGAGGAAAGAAGGAAACATGAATACGAATCTAGCAAGCTACATCATGGGAATGGTCATTGATGAAAATGATCACTTCTATTTTGTTCAAAAGATGGCCAGACCTACGCGCTTGATAAAGCAGAAGGCCCACACAAAGTCGGAGAAAGTGTCAAGGGCTTTGCCTATACAGATATGAAGCAAAAGCTCCGACTCACGACACTTGAAGTCACTGCAACTCAAGAAAGCTTTGGCTGGGGAACGGTCACGGAAGTGCGCAAGGATTTGGGAGTCTTTGTGGACACAGGGCTTCCAGATAAGCAGATTGTTGTCTCACTAGATATCCTACCGGAGATCAAAGATCTATGGCCTAAAAGGGCGATCGTCTCTATATTCGCTTAGAAGTTGATAAGAAAGATCGGATTTGGGGAATCTTAGCCTACCAGGAAGATTTCCAGCGTTTGGCTCGTCCAGCCTATAACAATATGCAAAACCAAAACTGGCCAGCTATTGTCTACCGCTTGAAATTGTCTGGAACCTTTGTTTACCTTCCAGAGAACAATATGCTGGGCTTTATCCACCCAAGTGAGCGCTATGCAGAACCTCGTTTGGGAGAGGTCGTAAATGCTCGCGTCATCGGTTTTCGTGAGGTAGACCGGACCTTAAATCTATCTTTGAAGCCACGCTCGTTTGAAATGTTGGAAAACGATGCCCAAATGATTTTGACCTATTTGGAAGCCAATGGTGGCTTTATGACCCTGAATGATAAGTCATCTCCAGAAGAGATCAAGGCAACTTTTGGGATTTCAAAAGGTCAGTTCAAAAAGGCTTTGGGTGGTTTGATGAAGGCCAAAAAATCAAGCAAGACCAGTTTGGAACAGAGTTGATCTAAGAGGAGGCTTATGCGAAAATCATTTTATACTTGGTTGATGACGGAGCGCAATCCTAAAAGCAATGCTCCTAAAGCCATTCTTGCAGATCTTGCATTTCACGAGTCTGCTTTTCCCAAGCATACAGATGACTTCGACGAGGTCAGTCGCTATCTAGAAGAGCATGCGAGCTTTTCCTTTAATCTTGGCGATTTTGATGCGATTTGGGAAGAATACCAAGCCCACTAGAAAAGGACAGGTCGAGGATGGTTTTTCTCGGCCTCTTTGTTATAATAATAGAAAAACACAGGTAGAGAGGTTCTTTATTTGCAAGAACATTCAGTTGAAATTACATTAACGCATCCAGACGATCTCTTTCATTTGTTTGGATCTAACGAACGCCATCTCCGTCTGATGGAGCAAGAATTTGGGGTAACTATTCATGCCCGGACAGAAATCGTCCAAATCATTGGAGAAGAAGAAACCTGCGAGCAGGTTCGTCAAGTCATTCAGGCTCTTTTGGTCCTTGTTAATCGTGGCATGACCATTGGGACGCCGGATGTGGTGACCGCCATTACCATGGTGAGAAATGGTGAATTGGATAAGTTCATCGCTCTCTATGAAGAAGAGATTATCAAGGACAGTTACGGCAAGCCCATTCGGGTTAAAACGCTTGGACAAAAGATCTATGTGGATAGTGTCAAGAACCATGATGTCACTTTTGGGATTGGACCAGCGGGAACTGGGAAAACCTTCCTAGCAGTGACTTTGGCCGTGACCGCCCTCAAGCGTGGTCAGGTCAAGCGGATCATTTTGACGCGTCCTGCTGTAGAAGCTGGAGAGAGTCTTGGTTTCCTACCAGGGGATCTTAAAGAAAAAGTAGACCCTTATCTACGACCGGTCTATGATGCTCTTTACCAGATTTTAGGAAAGACCAAACAACTCGGATGATGGAGCGGGAGATTATCGAGATTGCGCCTTTGGCTTATATGCGGGGACGGACCTTGGACGATGCCTTTGTCATCCTCGATGAAGCGCAAAATACCACCATCATGCAGATGAAGATGTTTTTGACCCGTCTTGGTTTTAACTCTAAGATGATTGTCAATGGAGATACTAGCCAGATTGACCTTCCGCGAAATGTCAAATCCGGCTTGATTGATGCTCAGGAGAAATTGAAGAACATTTCTCAAATTGACTTTGTGCATTTCTCTGCCAAGGATGTCGTTCGTCATCCAGTAGTAGCAGAGATTATCCGGGCCTACGAGCCAATCCCAAATCCAGTGCTCAAAGAAAAACCGGATGTGGAAGAAGAAGCAGAATAAAAGGCAAAGATCTTCGGATCTTTGCCTTAAATTGACGATAAAATCATCTCCTGGCCTTTCCTTAGGTGAGAACGGACGTCAGCGAACTTCTTCGAAGTTCCATGACTAATAATTGAGCCTAAGGTCTCAATTATTCCGAGTGCTTGAAACTAAATTGTTTCAAGCACTTTTCTCACGGCGGAAAGTCTCTAAAGATGATTTAAAAAACTCAAAACAACTTGTTTTTTCGATGGTAATTCTTTAAATATATGATAGTTTAAACCAATTCATCAATTGGTGTGAAGTCACGCTCTAAACCAGTAGCAACGGGTTGGCTAGTGATGTGGCCTTGGTAAGTAGTGACCCCTTGGCGTAGGCCTTCGTCGAGGTCAATTGCCTTGTGAAAACCATTGTTAGCTAGGGATTCGACATAAGGAAGGGTCACATTGGTAAGGGCGATTGTAGAGGTACGAGCGACAGCCCCTGGGATATTGGCAACGGCATAGTGGAGCACGCCATGTTTTTCGTAAACTGGTTCCGTATGCGTTGTGACACGGTCTGCTGTTTCGACAACACCACCTTGGTCAACGGCCACATCGACGATAACTGAACCGGGACGCATTTGTTTAACCATATCGTCTGTCACTAATTTAGGAGCTTTAGCACCAGGAATCAAGACGGCCCCGATAACAACATCGGCATCACGGACGCTGGCTTCAATATTAAATGGATTGGACATAAGGGTTTGGATTTGATGACCAAAGACATCTTCCAGAACAGCCAAACGTTTAGCGCTGATATCTAAGATGGTCACTTGGGCACCGAGTCCAAGGGCGATCCGAGCTGCGTGGGTTCCAACGACCCCGCCTCCGATAATGGTAACTTTTCCTTTGGGAACACCTGGCACCCCACCTAGGAGGACGCCTGATCCACCTTCTTGTTTGGTCAGGAAGTGAGCACCGATTTGCACGGCCATCCGTCCAGCCACCTCACTCATTGGCACCAAGAGAGGCAATTGTCCATCAAGGTCACGCACCGTTTCGTAGGCCACCCCAGTTGTTTTAGCTGCGACCATAGCATCTGCTAATTCAGGTGCGGCAGCCATATGCAAGTAGGTGAAGAGCAAGAGGTCTTCGCGAAGGAAGCCATATTCTTCAGCGAGGGGTTCTTTGACTTTGACCACCATCTCAGCTGCCCAAGCTTCTGCAGCAGTTGCAACGATGGTTGCCCCTTGCTTCGTGTAATCTTCATCCGCAAAGCCAGAACCAAGTCCAGCATTTGTTTCTACCAAAACGTGATGACCTTTCTTCACCAAGCTTTGTACACCTGCAGGTGTCAAACCGACCCGATTTTCGTTGTTTTTAATTTCTTTAGGAATTCCAATGAGCATTCTTGCCTCCTTGCTCAGATTTAGGTGTAAAAGGCCATTGGTGTGAGATGGCTCTCTTGACTCAATGACCTTTTCACTCCTTATCTGATTGTTTTGATTGATTTTATTGTATAGAAAAGTGGGTTAAAAAGCAAGAAAAATTTGAGCTTGCCTTCCTTTAGGTTATTTGCTAAACTAATCCCTAAAGAAGGAGAGTCAAATGGAAAATTTATATGTGAAGTTAGCGGCTTATCGAGAAATAGAGACTGAGCGTTTGCACTTGCGTCCGGTCACTCTTGATGATGCACCAGCTATGTTTGAGTATGCTTCTGATGAGACAGTTACGCGCTATACCTTTGCAACCAATCAAAGTATAGAAGAGACGCGTAATAATATTGCCCTCTTTTACCTAGCGAGCCCACTTGGAAGATGGGGATCGAGCTCAAAGAAAATGGAAAATTTATCGGGACGATTGATTTACTGGATTTGGATCTTTGTCTGAAGAAGGGAGTATCGGCTATGTTCTGAATAAAGACTATTGGAACCAGGGTCTTGCGACAGAGGCTACCAAGGCAGTCATTGCCTTGGCTTTTGAACAGTTAGGGATGAACAAGCTCATTGCTGTTCATGATCAGGACAACCCAGCTTCTGGACGGGTGATGGCCAAATCAGGTATGAAATATTCTCACGAGGAGCCCTACGCGATGCTAGACTTGCATGAAGAAGGGAGAATGGTGACGAGAGTTCATTATATCCTCACTAAGGAAGAATATTTGGCAGAAAAATGAGTCAGGATATTGACAAAAGACCTATCTCCATGATATAGTAGATAGGTACTGCTGGTTTAGCTCAGTCGGTAGAGCGCATCCATGGTAAGGATGAGGTCGCCGGTTCAATCCCGGCAACTAGCATAGCAGAAGAGAGAAGCTTAGAGAAGATCTAGGCTTCTTTTTTGCGACTCCATCTTAAAAATTTTGCTTTTTTCAACAATTTTCAAAAAACGTTGACAAGCAAGGAAATACGTGGTAAAGTTAGAACAACAAAGAGAAAGGAGAAAACCATCATGAACAAAGTAGATGTTTTGATGACACAATTGAATACACAGCTTCTCCAATCTCAGTTGAGTTCGATGTAAACTATAAATGGAACCCAAGATGGAGGAGTCTGTCTTGGGTTTTTGTATGCATTTTTACCTGCCTTAACTGAATTGGTGATAGGTATCAGAAGGCCCAAGTGTGGACTGAGACTGCTCTCAGCTCCTTGCTTGGGTTTTTCTGTGCCATTTTGAAAAGGAGAATATATGATCAGAGCTATTTGGGAGTATATCAGGGAGCGCAAGTGGCGATATGTGAAGATCGCTATGGTCCTGATTCTTTATGATTACACCTTATTGATCCCGACGCAAGTCATCCAGCGCTTAGTGGATCATTTGAGTCAGCGGACGCTGACGCAATCGAACTTTGTATGGGATATGGTCCTCTTGGTGGGATCAGCCATCCTCAATTACCTGACGGCTTTTTATTGGCAGTTGCGACTTTTTCAGTCGTCAGTCCATTTCAAGGCGACCCTTCAGGGACAAGCGTTTCGTAAGCTAGTAGCTATGCGGCGTCCCTTTTTGAGAAATTCCGTTCAGGAGATCTCTTGACGCGCTTTACGACAGATGTGGATGGGATGGCCGATATGGCTGGTTACGGGATGATGGTGCTCCTGTTTGGTGGTGGCTTGTTTGCCTTTATTATTCCGACCATGTTTTTCATTTCTTGGCAATTAACCTTGATTTCCTTTATTCCCATGATCTTCCTGGTCGTCTCTACCTATTTTTTGAGTAGAAAGCAGGAGGAGTATGTTGAGCAAAACCGGGAAGCGGTCGCTCAGTTGAACGATGAAGTCTTGGAGTCCATCGAAGGGATCCGGGTCATGCGGGCCTATAGTAAACAGGACCAGCAAGTCAAACAGTTTCAGAAAAAACAGCAAGTCTATCCAAAACAGGGGATAAAATTGCCTCTATCCAGTATTCTTTTGGACCTTTAGCCCTGTTGTTTATTGGATTCTCGACAGTCTTGCTCCTGCTATTTGGAGGCCAGTCCCTGGCAAGCGGGCAATTGAGTCTTGGGAAATTATTGGCTTTACAGCTGTATTTGGTCTTTTAATTGAGCCTATGTGGATGATGGCGGACTTGATCTTGGTCTACCAGACAGGGCAAATGTCCTATAAAAAATTAAAAGAAGTGATTGATGAAACGGATGATCTGGAGCCAGATGGTTCTCACTACCTAGAGCAGATTGATTTGGTACAGTTTAAGGACTATTCTTTCAGCTATCCTGGTGCTGAGCGAAAGAGCCTGTCAGGCATTGATTGGACCATTCAGAAAGGACAGACGGTTGGAATTGTTGGTCGTACCGGAGCAGGAAAGACAAGCTTGGTTCGACAATTCTTGCGACAGTACCCAGTTGGTGAGGGAGAGTTTTTGATCAACCAGCAACCGATCGTGGATTACAACCGACACTCGATTGAAGAAAAAATTGGTTATGTTTCCCAAGAACATATTTTATTTTCTAAGTCTATCCGTGAGAATATAGCGCTTGGTAAAAAGGTGCCAGCCAAGAAGACTTGGTGGAAGCAGTAGCCCAAGCTGCTTTTGCGGATGATCTCAAGCGGATGTCTCATGGAATGGACACCCTGATCGGTGAGAAAGGGTCTCTGTATCAGGAGGTCAAAAACAACGGATCTCTTTGGCGCGTGCCTTCTTAAGAGATGCAGAGCTCTTGCTGTTAGATGATTCCCTTTCAGCGGTGGATGCGAAGACCGAACAGGCCATTATTGATACGATTCAAAAGGAACGAAAAGACAGGACGACCATTATTGTTTCTCATCGCTTGTCTGCTGTTCATCAGGCGGATTGGATCATCGTTTTGGATCAAGGGCAGATTGTAGAAGAAGGCAGGGCTAGTGATTTATTAGCTCAAGAGGGCTGGTATTATGAACAATACCAACGGCAACAAAAACAGGAAGGAGAATAAGATGAAAGTATTGAAACGATTATTATCGAGGATCACGCTTTATCCAACTGTCTTTCTTGCTGGCTTTATTTGCCTCTTACTAGCCACCATTTTTTCTGAATTGTCTCCCTTTCTTCTCCAAAAGATGATCGATGGGCCTTTGACTGCATTGACCCACGGTGGCGGGCAAGGGACTTGCTTCAGATGGGAGGATTTTATCTCTTGGTCTTGAGCCTTGGGCAGCTGATAAGCTACATGGGAAATCGGATCTTACTGCATGGAAGTAACCAAGTAACTGCTAGTCTGAGAGACAAAGCCTTTCAAGTCATGCAAGGGCTGCCTATTTCTTATTTTGATGATAAGCCGGCTGGGAAGATCGCGACAAGAATTGTCAATGATACGGAGACCTTGCGGACCCAGTTTTATAACTCTTGTATGATTTTAGTCATCTACTTGGTGCGTTTCCTCTTTATCCTAGGGATTCTCTTTTACCTGAGTCCTATGATGGGCCTTCTCTTGTGTTTGGTCTTTCCGATTTTCTATGGGATTCAGTATCTCTACAAGGTCATGACGGACCAGCCGATGAAGGATTTCTTCGATGCGAGAAGCGAGGTCAATACCCAGGTCAATGAACTCTTGCACGGTGCCAGTATGATCCAGCTCTATCATCAAGAGCCTGGTGTGGTGGAGGAGTTTGAAGCCACTACCCAGAAGATGTTAGGGGCCAATGATCGAATCCTCTTAGCCGATTCTATTGCTTCTTGGACCTTGACGGAATTGCTCAAGTTTTTAGTGATTGCAGGCATTTTGACCATCGCTGGGATTTCTTTCCTACAAGGCAATATTGGTGTGACGGCTGGTTTCTTATTTATCAATATTAACTATGTCATTAATCTATTTGATCTCATGGCCAATCTTAGTCGTCAATTCCCAAATATTCGGCGATCCTTAGAAACGGGGAGCCGCGTCCTTGCTTTCTTAGACCAACCTTTGGAGGCCGATGGTGCATTGGAACTGAAAATAGAAAAGGCAGAAGTCGTGTTTGACGACGTTCAATTTGCCTATGAAGAAGGAAAGCCAGTTCTGCGGGATATTGCCTTTCAGGCTAGTCCAGGTCAAACTATCGCTCTTGTGGGCCATACTGGATCGGGTAAGTCTTCGATTATGAACCTGCTCTATCGTTTTTATGATCCTCAAGAAGGAGCGATTTTGATCGATGGTCAAGATATTCGCCAAGTCTCTCGTGAGAGCCTGCGAAGCCATATGGGGATTGTTCTGCAGGATCCTTATCTATTTACAGGGACCATTGCTAGTAATGTGGCCATGAGTCAGGATCACATTGATCGGGATGCGGTCATAGATGCCTTGAAAAAGTCGGAGCATGGCCCTTTGTAGAGCGCCTTGAAAAGGGATCGACCATCCAGTCGTAGAAAAAGGATCCGCCTTTTCAAGTGGCGAGCGCCAATTGATTTCCTTTGCGCGGACGCTCTATATGAATCCGCAAATTCTGATTTTGGATGAGGCAACTTCTCACATTGATACGGAAACAGAAGAAATCATCCAACAAGCTATGGCAGTCCTGCAAAGGGCCGGACCACCTTTATCATTGCCCATCGCTTGTCAACTATCCAAGATGCGGATCAGATCTTAGTCTTATCTGAAGGACGCATTGTGGAGCGTGGTAGACACGAGGAACTGGTTGCACAAGGCGGGATTTATGCCCAGATGAATGCCATCCAGCAAACAGTGGTGTAAGATTGTCCTGCAAAGAAAAGATTGAAAACCAGCCTGTATCTAGTATATAGGCTGGTTTTTGTGATATAATAAAGTGATAATAGTGAGGTGATCCAGATGTATATTGAAATGGTAGATGAGACTGGTCAAGTCTCTGACGAAATCTTAAAACAAACGCAAGAAATTTTAGAATTTGCTGCTCAAAAAATTGGGAAAGAAGACAAGGAAATGGCTGTGACTTTTGTAACCAATGAACGCAGTCATGAACTAAATCTTGAATACCGTGATACGGATCGTCCGACGGATGTCATCAGTTTAGAATACAAGCCAGAGATGGAGATTTCTTTTGACGAGGAAGACCTTGCAGAAAATCCAGAATTGGCAGAGATGATGGCTGAATTCGATACCTATATTGGTGAGCTCTTTATTTCAATTGACAAGGCGCGTGAGCAAGCCGAAGAATATGGCCACAGCTTTGAGCGCGAAATGGGATTTTTAGCAGTGCATGGTTTTCTTCACATCAATGGCTATGATCACTATACGCCGGAGGAAGAAAAGGAAATGTTTGGCTTACAGGAAGAGATTTTGACAGCCTATGGACTCACAAGACAATAAGCGAAAATGGAAAAATCGGGACTTCACTTCAAGCCTGGAGTTTGCGATAACAGGAATTTTTACTTCGATCAAAGAAGAGCGTAATATGCGCAAGCATGCCTTATCAGCCCTTGTAGCAATTCTTGCTGGTTTGGTATTTAGGATTTCTGCGACAGAATGGCTCTTTTATTGCTCAGTATCACCTTGGTGATTGCTTTTGAAATTATGAATTCAGCCATTGAAAATGTGGTGGATTTAGCTAGTAACTACCATTTCTCCATGTTGGCAAAGAATGCCAAAGACATGGCGGCTGGAGCAGTCCTTGTCGTATCAGGTTTTGCCCTACTAACAGGACTGGTGATTTTTGTGCCCAAATTCTGGGCCTTGGTATTTGGATAAGAGGGAGTATGCCCTCGTGAAAGGATAATATGATATTTAAATCAGGTTTTGTAGCCATTTTAGGACGTCCCAATGTTGGGAAGTCAACGTTTTTGAACCACGTCATGGGGCAAAAAATTGCCATCATGAGTGACAAGGCGCAGACAACGCGCAACAAGATTATGGGGATTTATACGACGGACAAGGAACAGATCGTCTTTATCGATACCCCAGGGATTCACAAACCCAAGACAGCGCTTGGAGACTTCATGGTGGAGTCGGCCTATAGCACCCTTCGAGAAGTGGATACCGTTCTCTTTATGGTGCCAGCAGATGAGCCGCGTGGGAAGGGCGATGATATGATTATCGAACGCCTCAAGGCTGCTAAGGTTCCGGTTATTCTTGTGGTCAATAAGATCGACAAGGTGCACCCTGACCAACTCTTGGCGCAAATCGATGACTTCCGTAGTCAGATGGATTTCAAGGAAATCGTGCCGATTTCAGCCCTCCAAGGAAACAATGTTTCGCGTTTGATTGATATTTTGAGCGAAAACTTGGAAGAAGGTTTCCAATATTTCCTGCCGACCAAATCACTGATCACCCAGAGCGTTTCTTGGTCTCTGAAATGATCCGTGAAAAGGTCTTGCACTTGACACGGGAAGAAATTCCTCACTCTGTGGCAGTAGTAGTGGATTCTATGAAGCGGGATGAAGAAACAGATAAGGTCCATATCCGAGCAACCATCATGGTCGAGCGCGATAGCCAAAAGGCATTGTCATCGGAAAAGGTGGCGCCATGCTCAAGAAGATCGGAACCCTTGCGCGTAAGGATATCGAGCTCATGCTAGGGGACAAGGTCTTCCTAGAAACATGGGTCAAGGTCAAGAAAAATTGGCGGGATAAGAAATTGGATCTTGCCGATTTCGGATACAACGAAAAAGAATATTAAGAAGAGGTGGGCAGAAGGCCTGCTTCTTGTTTTTGAAAGGAGTTCTATGCCTGAATTACCAGAAGTAGAGAACGTTCGACGAGGTCTTGAGAAATTAATTCTTGGAAAAACTATCCAGTCAGTGGAAGTAAAGTATCCTAAGATGATTCAGACGGATCTGGATGCTTTTCGTCAAGATCTCCCAGGCCAAGAAATTCTGGCCATGGGGCGCCGTGGGAAATACCTTTTATTTTATCTGACGGATCTGGTCCTCATCTCGCATTTGCGGATGGAAGGCAAGTATTTCTTTTATCCAGACGAGATTCCTCTTCGCAAGCATGCCCATGTCTTCTTTCATTTTACAGATGGTAGCACTCTGGTCTATGAAGATGTCCGCAAGTTTGGGACCATGGAAGTCCTCATACCTGAGCTTGTCGACAGCTATTTTTGGTGAAAAGATTGGTCCAGAGCCGACGGAAGCGGATTTTAAAGAACCAGCCTTCCAAGCAACTCTGAAAAAATCAAAGAAACCCATTAAATCAGCTCTTTTAGACCAAAAATTAGTGGCTGGTCTGGGCAATATCTATGTAGATGAGGTCCTTTATCGAGCCAAGGTTCATCCAGCCCGTTTGGGTCAAAGTTTGACTGCTAGAGAAACTAAAGCAATCCGCAAAGAAACGATTGCTGTGCTTGCTCAGGCTGTTGAAAAGGGTGGTTCCACCATTCGCTCCTACAGCAATGCATTTGGTGAGGATGGCACCATGCAGGAAGAACACCAGGTCTATGGGAAAACAGGCCAGCCTTGTTTGCGCTGCGGGACTCCGATTGAGAAAATCCAGCTGGGGGACGCGGAACCCATTTTTGCCCCCACTGCCAAAAGGAGAACTAGATGGAAAGAATCATCGGATTAACAGGAGGGATTGCTTCAGGAAAGTCCACTGTGACCTCCTATCTGAGAGAAAAAGGGTATCCTGTCATTGATGCGGATCAAGTGGTTCATGATTTGCAAGCACCAGGAGGAGCCCTCTACCGTGTCCTAGTGGATCATTTTGGGAGAGAGATCCTTACCAAAGAAGGAGAGCTGGACCGCGTCGCTTTGGGTCAGCGGATCTTTTCAAATCCTAGTGAACGAGACTGGTCCAATCGCGTCCAAGGCAGGCTTATTCGTGAGGCTCTAGCTGAGGTAAGAGATAGACAAGCTGCCCAATCCGATCTCTTTTTATGGATATTCCTCTCTTAATCGAGCAGCACTATGAAGAGTGGTTTGAATCTGTCTGGTTGGTAGCTGTATCAAAAGAAACCCAGCTCAAACGCCTTATGGAACGCAACCACTTATCAGAACTGCAGGCCCAAGAACGCATCGCGTCTCAAATGCCGCTAGATGAAAAAAGAGCCCATGCAGATCTGGTCTTAGACAATAATGGCGATCTAACGGCCCTCTATGCCCAATTAGATGCAGCCCTACAACAATTAGAAAGAAGATGATTTTATCACAAGAGAAATCAATTGGCGTAAAAATCTATATATTGCCTGGATCGGGTGCTTTTTCATCGGAGCCAGCCTTTCTTTAGTCGTTCCTTTTATGGCCCTCTTTGTGGAAGAGTTGGGTGTCACGGGCAAGGCTGTTCCCTTTATGCTGGGATAGCCGTCGCAAGTTCTTCTGTAACCTCTGCGATCATGTCTCCCATCTGGGGAGCCTAGCCGACCGCTATGGTCGAAAACCCATGATGCTTAGAGCTTCCATTGCCATGACGCTGACCATGGGAGGTATTGCCTTTGTCCCATCCGTCTTTTGGCTTTTGGTCCTGCGCTTGCTCAATGGGGTCTTTTCAGGCTTTGTCCCTAATAGTACAGCCCTGATTGCCAGTCAAGTTCCCAAGGACCAATCCGGCTATGCTCTAGGGACTTTGTCGACTGGTGTCGTAGCTGGAACCTTGATGGGCCCTTTGATTGGGGGACTCATTGCTGAAAATCTAGGCATGCGCAATGTCTTTCTCTTGGTCGGCTTCTTCTTATTTTTAGTTTCCTCTTAACCTTCTGGGGCATTGAGGAAGACTATGAGTCCCTTCCAAAAGAAGAACAAAAATCTAGCTGGGAGTTGCTCATGTCCATTCAGCAAAAGATATCCTCTTGGGACTCTTTTTGACCAGTATGACCATTCAAATGATCGCCCAATCTATTTCTCCGATCCTACCTCTTTATGTGCGAGCTTTGGGACAAAGAGATAACCTGATCTTTGTATCAGGGATGATTGTTTCGGCTATGGGAGTCTCCAGTATGCTATTTTCAGGTTGGATGGGAAAACTCGGAGACCGAATCGGGAATCACCGGCTCTTATTAATCGCCCTTCTTTATAGTGGCTGTCTCTATATCCTTTGTGCCCAAGCGCAATCACCCCTTCAATTAGGGATTTTACGCTTCCTCTTTGGGATCGGGACAGGAGCCCTACTACCAGGAGTTTCTGCATTATTGAATCGTTTAACCCCTCCTGAAGGGATTTCTCGGATCTTTAGCTACAACCAGCTCTTTTATTATTTAGGTGGTGTATTAGGGCCAATGATGGGTTCGAGTATTTTCATGCATTTTGGCTATCATTGGGTATTTTACGGTACAGCCCTTTGGCCTTTACCGATTTGATGTTCCTCTTATTCTTATTTAGAAAGTATTTGAAAGTGAGAGACGTACGTGCGAATTAAAGTTCAATTGACCTGCACCAGCTGTGGGAGTCAGAATTATTTGACCAGTAAAAATACCAAAACCCATCCTGAAAAGATCGAGGTCTTGAAGTATTGTCCCAAGGAAAGAAAAGTAACCTTACATATTGAATCAAAATGATTTTCATGGTATAATAGTGAAGATTTTAAGGAGTTTTGAATATGAGCGGAGCATTAACAACTATTTTACTAGTATTATCAGTATTGATTATTATCGCAATTTTTATGCAACCAACAAAAACCAATCGAGCAACGTCTTTGACGCAAGCTCAAATGACTTGTTTGAACGTTCAAAAGCGCGCGGGTTTGAAGCCGTGATGCAGCGTTTAACAGCTATTATGATCTTCTTTTGGTTATTGATCGCGATGATCTTAATGGTACTTTCTAGTAGATAAGATAGGCTCAGACAATGTCTTTGCCTATTTTTATTTTGCAAATCAAAGACACAAGTAGATAGAAAAAGGAGGCTGGATAACCAGCAAATACATACATGAAAACAAGTATTAAAGAATATTTACAAGAGCATGACAAAGCCCAGATCAATGATCTAGCAGCAGCTCTAGGAAAAGAAGGGGCTAAGGATTTCCGTGACTTAGTCAAAACCATCTCGCTGATGGAACGCCGTCATGAGTTGAAATTCGAAGATGATGGCTCTCTTCGTTTGGCTCAAAAGAAGGCCCCAGCCATTACCCTAAAGGGGATCTTTCATGCCCATAAAAATGGCTTTGGCTTTGTCAGTTTAGAAGGCGAAGAAGAGGACCTCTTTGTTGGTCGAAATGATGTCAACCACGCTATCGATGGTGACACCGTTGAGATCGTCATTACCAAGGTGGCAGACCGAAACAAGGGAACGGCAGCAGAAGCTAAGATTATTGATGTTTTGGAGCATAGCATCAAAACAGTAGTTGGACAAATCGTTCTGGATGAGGAAAAACCTAAATATGCCGGCTACATTCGTTCGAAAAATCAAAAGATCAGCCAGCTGATCTATGTGAAGAAGCCAGCCATCCAATTGGAAGGGACCGAAATCCTCAAGGTCGAAATTGATCAATACCCGAGCCGCAAGCACAATTATTTTGTGGCGACGGTACGGGATGTGGTCGGTCATGTGACAGATCCAGGAATCGATGTCTTGGAAGTGTTAGAATCCATGGACATCGTCTCAGAATTTCCAGAAGAAGTGCTGAAAGAGGCTGATCAGGTTCCAGATGCACCGTCTGCTAAGGATTTAGAGGGACGGTTAGATCTGCGAGATGAGATCACCTTTACGATTGATGGGGCAGATGCCAAAGACTTGGACGATGCAGTCCATATCAAGCTACTCAAGAACGGCAACTTTGAGCTGGGTGTTCACATCGCAGATGTTTCTTATTATGTTACAGAAGGTACAGCACTCGACAAGGAAGCTCTAAATCGGGCAACCTCTGTCTATGTGACCGACCGAGTAGTACCCATGTTGCCAGAGCGTCTCTCCAATGGGATCTGTTCTTTAAATCCGAATGTGGACCGCCTGACCCAGTCTGCCATCATGGAGATTGATCCTCATGGCAAGGTTGTTAAGCATACCATTACCCAAACAGTGATCAATACAACCTTCCGAATGACCTATAGCGACGTCAATGATATCTTAGCGGGAGACGAAGAAAAGGCTCAAACCTTTAAGAAAATTGTCCCAAGTATTCATCAAATGGCCACCTTGCATGGCATTCTAGAAAGCATGCGGATTCGCCGGGGAGCCCTCAATTTTGATACCAATGAGGCTAAAATTCTGGTCAATAAAGAAGGAAAACCAGTCGACATTGTCCTTCGTCAAAGAGGAATTGCCGAGCGGATGATTGAGTCCTTTATGCTGATCGCTAATGAGACAGTGGCGGAGCACTTTACGAGACTGAAACTACCGTTCATCTACCGGATCCATGAAGATCCAAAGGCAGAAAAAGTACAGAAGTTTATCGATTATGCTTCTAGCTTTGGGATCCAAATCTACGGAACGGCTAGTGAGATGAGCCAAGAAGCCCTGCAAGAAATTATGCGCAAGGTCGAGGAGAACCCTATGCAGACGTTCTCTCAATGATGTTGTTGCGCTCGATGCAACAGGCCCGCTATTCAGAGCACAACCATGGCCACTATGGGCTTGCTGCTGAGTTTTATACCCACTTTACCAGTCCCATCCGTCGGTATCCGGACCTGATGGTTCATCGAATGGTGCGCGAATACGGAAAATCCCAAGAAGTGGCTGAACACTTTGAACAAGTCCTTCCAGACATTGCCAGCCAATCCTCTAGTCGGGAACGCCGGGCTATTGATGCGGAGCGCGAAGTAGAAGCCATGAAGAAGGCTGAATACATGGAAGACTATGTTGGTGAAGAATACGATGCCGTGGTTTCCAGTGTGGTAAAATTTGGCCTCTTTGTGGAGTTGCCCAATACGGTTGAAGGTTTGATCCATATTACTAATCTTCCTGAATTCTACCATTTTAACGAACGGGATCTCACCCTTCGCGGAGAAAAATCAGGAGTGACCTTCCGTGTCGGTCAGCAAATCCGAATCAAGGTAGAAAGAGCCGACAAGATGACAGGAGAGATTGATTTCTCTTATATTCCAAGTGAATGGGATGTCGTCGAAAAAGGCCTTAAGGCCAAAGGGCGTGACCGAGATGGTAATCGCAGGGATCGCAGACGCAAGGACAAAAAAGTTTCTAAGGGATCAACTGCTAGAAAAGATGACAAGCGGAAAGATTCTTCATCAAAATCTAAAAAGAAAAAGGGAAGAAACCATTTTACAAGGAAGTAGCAAAGAAAGGAGCCAAACATGGCAAAGGGCGAAGGAAAGGTAGTCGCGCAAAATAAAAAGGCGAGACATGACTACACCATCGTGGATACGATTGAAGCAGGGATGGTGCTGACGGGGACAGAGATCAAAAGTGTCCGTGCAGCACGCATTAACTTGAAAGATGGCTTTGCACAAGTAAAAAATGGCGAAGTTTGGCTTAGCAATGTCCACATTGCCCCTTACGAAGAAGGCAATATCTGGAACCAAGATCCAGACCGTCGTCGCAAGCTCCTGCTTCATAAAAAGCAAATCCAAAAGCTGGACCAAGACACTAAAGGGACCGGAATGACCTTGGTGCCTTTGAAGGTCTATCTCAAAGATGGCTATGCTAAATTGCTTTTGGGGCTTGCTAAAGGGAAACATGATTATGACAAGCGTGAATCCATCAAACGTCGGGAACAAAACCGGGATATCGCACGGGTCATGAAACAATACAATACACGTTAAACTAAGAAGGCATTTCTGAAACTTGTTTCAGAAATGCCTTTTATCGGAGAGGAGCCTCTTTTTCCAACTTGTAAAAGGGGCTTTTTCTGTATGATAAGGGTACAGAAAGAAAAAGGAGAAGCAGCATGACACAAAAATTGATTGCTTACAAGCGCATGCCTATCTGGACCAAGGATACCATGCCAGAAGCTCTTCAAAGAAAGCACAATACCAAGGTAGGAACCTGGGGAAAGATTACAGTTTTAAAGGGTCAGTTACGATTTATTGAATTGACCGAAGAGGGGAAGAAATCGCGAGCCACCTCTTTGAAACAGGAGCAGAGAACCCAATGGCCGAGCCCCAGGCCTGGCATCGTGTCGAAGCGGCGACTGACGATGTGGAGTGGTACCTAGAATTTTACTGTGAGCCAAAAGACTATTTCCCAAAAATACAACACCAATCCTGTCCATTCAGAAGTGCTAGAAGCAGTGGGAATTGTCCCCGCTGGAAAGGCATTGGATCTAGGATGCGGGCAAGGACGCAACGCCCTCTTTTGGCCCAACATGGCTTTGACGTGACAGCAGTAGACCAAAATGAACTGGCTCTTGAGATCTTACAAAGTATTGTCGCTGAGGAAGATCTGGACATGCCTGTGGGTCTCTATGATATCAATGCTGCAGCTCTTACCCAAAACTATGATTTCATCGTATCGACTGTGGTCCTCATGTTTTTAGACGCTGATCGGATTCCAGCGATTATCCGCAATATGCAAGAGCATACCAATCCAGGGGTTACAATCTCATTGTCTGTGCCATGGATACGGAAGATTATCCTTGCCAGATGCCCTTCTCGTTCACCTTTAAAGAAGGAGAATTGGCGGAGTATTACAAGGATTGGGAATTGGTCAAGTACAATGAAAATCCTGGCCATCTCCATCGTCGAGATGAGAATGGCCATCGGATTCAACTTCGATTTGCAACCATGTTGGCAAAGAAAAATAAAGAAAAAGCAGGAGCCTAGCATCCTGCTTTTTGCTTTCTACAAACAAGTTGAACAAGGTGATCTATATGTTGTTCATTTGCCAAAAGAAAAACCTTCTCCATAAAGGAAGGAAAAGGTTGGGAATTTAGTTCCAGTTAGCAAAGTTGCAGACGCTGAGAATAATCGTCCCGATTTCGATTGGCTCTTCTTTCGCACCGGATTCTAACCAGGTCACAATCACAGATTCAATCGTAGCGATGAAAATTTCTAGACCATACTTGTATGGAACTTGAAAGTCTGAAATGATGTGTTCTTCAGCATGGGGAGTATCGTCTAATGCATGGAGGGTAAAACTTCTTATTAGTTTACGGAAGTCTGAGCAGCAGGATTGGGACAATGCATAAATAAAATCATAATTCTCTTTAATAGCAGTCAAGACATTGAGAAAGTTTACCTTGACAGGGCTTCCTTCAACGAAGAGGCTATCCAATTCTTGCATCATGTCCATTTTCATTTGCTCAAACATATCGTATTTATCGACATAGTGCAAGTAGAAGGTCCCGCGGTTAATCCCAGCGGTTTCAGTTAATTGTCGAATAGTGATGCTTTCAAAAGGTTGTTGCAAGAGGAGTTTTGAGAGCGCATTTCGTAAGTCTGACTTGGTTGTTGTTTGTCTTTGGCGTACCATATGTTCCTTTCTGTAGTTGTATCAATCTGTTTATATTTATTTGACGTTAAAATAATTTATATGTTAAATAATTTTACGGCACTAACAAATAGCATTATACTCCAAAAGAATAAATTAGACAACAATTCTAATTTTTGTACAGATAACGGAAAGTGTACAAAAATTTTACAAGTTTATGAATGACGGGCACTGACAAGATTTTGTGAAAATCTCACAATAATTAGTGATTTAAAATAATTCCCTCCTAAAAAATGGTCAGGAAATTTTTAGGAAATGGAGGAGCAAGATGGAAAAGGGAGTGTAATAAATAAAAGAGGCTGGGACAAAAGTCCTAGTCTCTCAATTATTTTTGGATTGTCGAGCAAGATGCAGTGGTTGAGTGGGCTCTACTACGCTGATTTCATCAGCTTTACAGCCCTACTCAACTGTGCGGAGGTGGGACGACGAAATCGAATTCTAACGAATTACCGATTTCTGTCCCACTCTCTCTTTATTTGATAAAAGTTGTCACGATCAAATTGAAATTTAAGATGGTTAAGACAATCGCAACGAGATAGCCTAAGAACGTATTCCATTTCGCATTGACATGTTCTCCCATGATTTCCTTGTTGGAGGTGAAATAAACCAGAGGGAAGATGGAGAATGGAAGAGCCGCTGATAGGAAGACTTGAGAATAAACCAGAAGGTCATCAAGGACATGTTCCTGATCTCCAAATAAGATCGCAACGATGATGACAGGAAGAAGGGCAATGATCCGAGTCATGAGACGAACGACCCATTGTGGTAAGCGGAATCTCAAGAAACCTTCCATAACGATTTGACCGGTTAGGGTCCCAGTAATGGTTGAATTTTGACCACTGGCTAACAAAGCGATGGCAAAGAGGGTAGACAAGAAGGGACTAGCGATAGCACCGGCAATATGGTTATCCTTGAGGGCATTATACATGCTAGAGAAAGCACCGATCTTATCTCCGTGACCAAAGAAGAGGGCTGCTCCAAGAATCAAGAGGAGGGAGTTGACGACGAAGGCCAAACTCAATTCAATATTTGAATCCCAGGTCATAAAGCGCACTGCCCGTTTGATATCTGCTGGATCTTTGTAGTCCACCTTTCGCGTTTGTGAAATGGAAGAGTGGAGATAGAGGTTGTGAGGCATTACGGTTGCCCCGATGATTCCAAGCGCCAAGGTTAAGGCTTCATTTCCTTTTGGAAGTCCAATTCCTAGCACCTCTTTTGAGGGAGGAAGCCAGCGAAGATTCCTCCGATATCTGGTTTCGATAGGAATACCAGATAGCCAAAAATTGCAAGGATCGTGAGGATCAAGGTTGATACGATGGCCTCGATCTTTCGAAATCCTAGATGCATGAGTCCTAGTAATAGGAAGACATCAAAGATAGTGATCAGGATAGAAAAGAGCAAGGGCCAGCCAAAAAGAAGGTGAAGGGCAATCCCTGATCCGATGACTTCTGCTAAATCTGTCGCCATCAAGGCAAGCTCGATCACAATCCAAAGGGTATAGCGAAGCCATTTGGGTAAATGATGGGCGGTTGTTTGGGCCAGATCCTTACGATGGACAATCCCTAGTTTACCAGCCATTTGTTGCAACTGCATGGCGATTAAAGACGAGAGAAGAACCACTGATAAGAGGAGGTAGCGGTATTGGGCCCCTCCAACGACACTAGTAATCCAGTTTCCCGGATCCATATAGCCGACAGCTACTAGACTTCCTGGTCCTGAAAAGAGCAGAAGGGTCTTCCAAAAGGGATCCCTTTTGGCACGTCAATAGATTGGTTGATTTCTTGAAGTGATTTCCTTTCAAACTGTTGTAAACTCACAATGAGCCTTCTTTCTAAGAATAAATCAAATTTGTCTCTAATTATAGCATAAAATTTATAATAGTTCATGATAATTTAGGATAACCTTGTTTTCTACTACCTCGATTTCTTTGTAATCTATCAGAAAAGGACTATAATATAGATAGGAAGTAGGAGGGAGGAGAGGAAATGGCCTACATCGAAATGCAGCACTGTTACAAGCGCTATACGAGTGGGGAGACAGAAATTTTCGCTAACCAGGATGTTTCCTTTGAGATTGAAAAAGGGAGTTGGTCATTATTTTAGGAGCTTCAGGAGCTGGAAAATCAACGGTTCTCAATATCTTAGGAGGGATGGACACCAATGACGAGGGTCAGGTTCTGATTGATGGGGTGGATATTGCAAAGCTCAATGCTCATCAACGAACCAATTATCGACGAGATGACGTTGGCTTTGTCTTTCAATTTTATAATTTGGTCCCTAATTTGACAGCTAAGGAGAATGTTGAGTTGGCTTCAGAAATTGTTTCTGATGCTCTGGATCCGGAAGCTGTTTTAAGAGAAGTAGGACTTGGCAATCGTCTTGATAATTTTCCTGCTCAATTGTCAGGTGGCGAGCAACAACGGGTGGCGATTGCTCGGGCAGTGGCTAAAACCCTAAAATTCTCCTTTGTGATGAGCCGACGGGAGCCTTGGATTACCAGACGGGTAAGCAAGTATTGGGGATTTTACAGGATATGTCTCGAAAAAGGGAGCGACGGTCATCATCGTAACCCATAATGGTGCCCTAGCTCCGATTGCAGACCGTGTGATTCGCATGCATGATGCCAAGGTCAAGTCGGTAGAAATCAATGAGCTTCCTCAAGATATTGCTACGCTAGAATATTAGAAGAGGTGGTAGCATGAAACGAAAAGTCTATTGGAAGGATCTATTTGCTTCCTTTACACATTCAAAAGGACGTTTTCTCTCCATCTTAACCTTGATGTTGTTGGGAAGCTTGGCCTTGGTAGGCCTAAAGGTGACCACTCCAAATATGCACCGAACGGCTAACCAGTTTATTCAGCAACAAAAGATGCTAGATCTTGCTGTCATGGGGACTTGGGATTAGATCAGGCAGACCAAGAGGAACTTTTAGGAGTCAAAGGAGCGCGTGTCGAATTTGGTTCCCTGCTAGATCTGACAGTGAAAGGAACAGGAAAGGCAATTCGACTTTTTCTGCCCCAAAGAGCCTTTCTTCTTTTCGTGTGACCAAGGGCGCCTGCCCCAAAAAGAAGGGGAACTGGCCCTAGCAAGTTTTTGGGAGGATCGCTATCAGATAGGGATACCCTCACACTTGAAGAAAAGGCTGGAACGCGCTCTAGTTTAAAGCGAAAGCAATTCACCATTGTTGGCTTTGTTCAATCCTCTGAGATGTGGTCTCAAAGAATTTAGGCACTGCCATGAGTGGCAGTGGAAATCTAGATGCCTATGCTCTGGTTTCAAAAGAAGTCTTTACGACTAAACTTCCCGCGATGGCGCGGATCCAGTTTGATGATCTGAAGTCTTTAGATTCTTTTTCGCAAGTCTACCAAAAGGGCTCAAAGCTCATCAAGAAGAGTTAGAAAACTTCTGAAAGACAATGGAAAGGCCCGCTATCAAAGACTCAAGCAGGAGGCGGATGGGCAGATTCAAAAAGGCCAGAAAGAACTCAGTCGTGCCAAGGAAACCCTCCAGTCAGCTAAAAATCAGATCGATCAGACTCAAAAACAATTAGACTTGCAGGAGGCCCAGTTCAAGAAACTAGCTCCATTTCTGCCAGCTAAAGAGCAAGTAGCCAGTCAAGAAAAGATCCATCAAGCCAAAGAACAACTGGATCAGAAAAAGAAGGACTGGACTGCAGGTGAATCGGAGCTTGCAAAAAAGAAGAGGAGCTGAAAAATCCCAAGGCGAGCGAGATCAGCTAGAAATCCCAATTTATCATGTCTATGACCGCAAGACCATGCCAGGTGGACAAGGTTACCTGATGTATAGCAATGCCAGTAGCAGTATCTCCGCTGTCGGAAATATTTTTCCGGTTGTTCTTTATCTGGTAGCAGCCATGGTGACCTTTACCACGATGACCCGCTTTGTTGATGAAGAGCGAACCAATGCAGGTATTTTTAAGGCGCTGGGCTATCGTACCAAGGACATCATTCTCAAATTTGTCCTCTATGGATTCTTTGCAGGGACGATCGGGACCCTTCTAGGAACCTTGCTGGGCCATTATTTCCTATCGGGGATCATTTCCAACATTATCACGCAAGGGATGGTGATTGGAGAAAGCAGAGAGTATTTTTATGGGGATATGACTCTGATTGCGCTCGGACTGTCTTTTGTCGCGAGTGTGCTTCCGGCTTACTGGGTTTCTCGCAAGGAATTAAAAGAAGAAGCCAATCTTTTATTGCTTCCTAAACCACCGGTATCCGGTTCGAAGATTTTCCTGGAGCGTCTCCATTTTATTTGGAAGCGTCTGAGTTTCACCCACAAGGTCACTGCTCGTAATCTCTTTCGTTACAAACAACGGATGCTGATGACCATTTTTGGAGTGGCAGGTTCTGTTACTCTCCTCTTTGCAGGGCTAGGGATTCAATCTTCTGTAGGAGGGGTTTCTAAACGCCAATTTCAAGAGATCCTATCCTATGAGTTGATTGTAGTCAAAAAACCAATGTATCAAGCCAAGAAAGCAAGCAACTAACCAATCGTCTGGAAAAATCAGATATCAAGGATTATCGACCGATCTATAGTAAGGTCATTGAAGCATCTTTAAAGGGTGGACGCGACAAGCAGACCATTACGATGATGGTAACGGACCGTACAGATTTTGCTCCCTTTGTATGCTTGCGTTCTATCAAGCAAGGAGAGTCCTTGTCTCTCAAAAAAGGGTCATCATCAGTAGTAAGCTAGCGCAATTAGCCTGGGTTACAGTCGGTGATCGACTGACCTTAGATGGCCACACTTTTAAGGTAGCAGGAATCACTGAAAATTATGTCGGCCATTTTGTCTATATGGATCAGGCAAGTTACCAAAAATCTACGGAAAGCGGACTTCACCAAATAGCTATTTGGTGCAGTTGAAAAATCCTTCTACACGACAAGTGCAGACTGTCAGTCGGGATATGATGAATCTTGCAGCTGTGAAGGCGGTTCGTCAGAACGCTTCGATGATTTCCTCTTTAACTCAGTTGCCAAATCCTTGGACACCACTATGATGATTCTAGTAGTCGTATCGATCTTACTAGCTATCGTGATCTTGTATAATTTAACCAATATCAATGTGGCAGAGCGGATCCGTGAATTATCGACCATTAAGGTCTTAGGATTCCATAATAAGGAAGTGACGCTCTATATTTACCGCGAAACCATCTTATTGTCTATCATAGGGATCCTTTTGGGATTAGTGGGTGGTTATTATCTTCACCAATTCCTCATTGCCATGATTGCACCAGATGCCATTCTCTTTTACCCTAAAGTGGGACTTAGTGTTTTCCTCTTCCCTGTTGGAGGAATGATCCTTCTCTTGCTCCTGTTAGGAATTTATGTTGACCATTATCTCCGAAAAGTAGACATGCTCGAAGCCCTCAAATCAGTAGACTAAGATACAAAGCCGTTAAGCAACTCTTTGGAAAAAGATAAATCCAACGACGAAGCTTCCGCTTCTAGCCTGAGTTTTCATTTCTGGTAGCATGGAATGTTCATAAAACTTTCACCTTTGGGTGGAAGTTTTCTTCTCTTTGTTATAATGGAGAGAAGGAGAAGATCATGACTAAAATTGCTTTACTTTCAGATATTCATGGAAATACGACAGCATTGGAAGCTGTCCTAGAGGATAGTCGAAAAGCCAAGGTGGATGAATATTGGCTCTTAGGAGATAGTTTGATGCCAGGGACAGGGAGACGGGACCTCTTGGAGCTGTTAGAGGAGTTACCGATTACGGTCAAAGTCCTTGGAAACTGGGAGGATAGTCTTTGGCGGGCTATGAGGGGATGTTGGATGAGACCAGACCCAGTCATCGCTACCTCATGCGCCAGTGTCAATATATTCTTGAAGAAATCACGCCCCAGGAAATTGAAGCTATGCAGGAAATGCCCATGCAGGTCCATAGAGAAATCGCCGGTTTAAAGATCGGTATTACTCACCACTTACCCGATAAGAATTGGGGTCGCGAATTGATCCACATTGGTGAGCAGAAGGATTTTGACCGCTTGGTGACAAATCCGTCTTGTGATATTGCAGTCTACGGACACATTCACCAGCAGTTTTTCCGTTACGGGACAGGCGGAGAACTGATCATCAATCCTGGCTCGATCGGTCAGCCTTTCTTTCTGGAAAAGAATCTTCGCAAGGACCTTCGGGCCATGTATGCTATTCTTGAATTTGATCAAATGGGGTTAAAAATGTCGATTTTAGACGGGTGGACTATGATGTCCAAAAAGAACTGCAACTGGCAAAAGACCTCCATCTTCCTTATTACCAAGTGTATTATGAAAGTTTGGTCAATGGCATTCATCATACCCACAATCATGAGCTCCTTCATGAAATTGAGCAGAGAGAAGGTCATGATCTAGAAATCGATGCTTGGCTAGAGGACTTCTTCCAATAGTGTAACTGTTGACATTACAACTGAAAAGAGTATAATAGGAATAACGAAAGTCGTCCCTTGACGGTTGTTCAATAGACTCTACCTTCAAAAACGGGTAGAAAGGAGTGAAGTTATGCAAATTTCGAGTCGCTTTACCATTGGGACTCATGTCTTGATCATGATTGCTCTACAAGGAGAGAAAACAAAAGTAACCAGTGATTTTTGGCAGGAAGTGTCGGTGTGAACCCTGTTATTATTCGAAAGACATTGTCTCAGTTGAAGAAAGCTGGATTGATCCATGTAGCGCGTGGGACAGGCGGAGCTGAGCTCGCAAAAGCAGCCGATGAGATCAGCTTGCTGGATATCTATCAAGCGGTAGAATGCTTAGGTTCGACAGGCCAATTATTTGGTTTTCATGACAATCCGAATCCAGCCTGCCCAATTGGCCACAATATCCATAATGTTTTAGATGGGAAGCTGGAGGACATTCAGACTGCTATGGAAAAAGAAATGTCCCAAACCACTCTAAAAGACGTCGTAGAAGATACGCAGAAAAGAATGAAACTCGAATCGGTTTCATAAGAAAAATGAGAGTGGGACAGAAATCGGTAATTCGTTAGAATTCGATTTCGTCGTCCCACCTCCGCACAGTTGAGTAGGGCTGTAAAGCTGATGAAATCAGCGTAGTAGAGCCCACTCAACCACTGCGTCTTGCTCGACAATCCAAAGATAATTAAGAGGCTAGGACTTTTGTCCCAGCCTCATTTTTTATAGTTATTAACGAAACAAGATGTTTGTTATATATTGAAACGACTAAAGGATTAGTCAAAGTAAAGTAAGTCTTTGCTGGTTTCTGTGAAGAGTCCAAATCCGTCTTTTGTGACGTACCCACAATCTTCGATACGGACACCGACTTTACCTGGAATATAGATTCCTGGTTCGACTGAGAAGCACATGCCTTCTTCAAGCACCATGTCATTTCCTTCCATAATAGAAGGGAATTCATGCACGTCCATTCCGATCCCGTGTCCGAGGCGGTGGTTGAAGTACTCACCATA
This sequence comes from Streptococcus sp. 2A/TPW/M5, assembly GCA_036663675.1. Classification (GTDB taxonomy): domain Bacteria; phylum Bacillota; class Bacilli; order Lactobacillales; family Streptococcaceae; genus Streptococcus. Next base: position 1,223,511 of record JAYXUK010000001.1, read on the forward strand.
ACCAGCTTTTTCGATGACGCTCCGTGCAGCACGGTCGACGTCGTGTGCTGTTACACCAGGTTTGATCATGTCAATGGCTGCTTGTTGAGCTTCTAACGTCAAGTGGTAGATTTCTTTTTGAAATCATCTGGTTTTCCAACAGCAACAGTACGAGTCATATCAGACGCATAACCATTCACCATACAGCCAAGGTCAAAGAGCAAGAGAGCATCGTTTTCGACTTTGTTGCTTCCAGGAATTCCGTGTGGGTTAGCTGCATTATTTCCAGTCAAGACCATGGTTTCAAAGCTCATTTCATAACCCAAGCGTTTGATTCCAAAGTCGATTTCTGCTACGATATCAGTTTCTGTTTTATCCAGTGAGATGGCGTCGAATCCCATATTGACAGCCTTATCTGCATATTGACCAGCCACCAACATTTTTTGGATTTCATCAGCAGATTTGATCAAGCGCATCCGGTTAATCCGAGGTGTTAAGTTAGTAAATTCCGCTTTTTCAAAGACAGTACGTAAGCCATTGTATTTGGTAAGGATCAAGTTATCATATTCAAGTGCAACGGTTTTAGCATCTGGTTTTGCGATAGCCCCTTTAATCTTTTCCCAAGGGTTTTCAGAATCCACATAGCCAACCACTTGGAAATCGACAACTGCAGTCGCCCGTTCCACTTCAAGTGCAGGAACGAAGAGAAGTGGTTCGTGGTCCGTGTAAACGAACAAGAAGAGTTGACGTTCGTGGGGATCACTGTAAAATCCAGTCAGGTAATTGATGGTGACAGGATCGGATACAACAGCGACATCTGTTTTTTCAGTTTCAAGAAAATCGACGATTTGATCTAATTTAGACATAATGCTACCTTCTTTCTATGGATCTATTTTGTCAAATTTTCCCCAAAAAGCAAGAGTTTACAAAATTTTACCAAAATGCTTGAAAGTGTTTACAATAAGTGATAAAATAGGATTAATTAGAGAGTGAAAACGAAATTTTCAACAATGAAAGGAAATCTTATGAATACAGACGATACAGTAACAATTTATGATGTCGCCCGTGAAGCAGGGGTTTCAATGGCAACCGTTAGTCGTGTAGTAAATGGGAATAAAAACGTTAAAGAAAATACACGTAAAAAGTTTTAGAAGTGATCGAACGCTTGGATTACCGTCCAAATGCTGTTGCGCGTGGTCTTGCTAGCAAGAAAACAACAACAGTCGGTGTTGTGATTCCAAACATCACGAATAGCTATTTCTCTACATTGGCTAAGGGGATCGATGACATTGCTGAAATGTACAAGTACAATATTGTTCTTGCAAATAGTGATGAAGACGATGACAAAGAAGTTTCAGTGGTAAACAACCTCTTTTCAAAACAAGTGGATGGGATCATTTTCATGGGTTATCACTTGACTGAAAAGATTCGCTCAGAATTTTCACGCTCTCGGACGCCAGTTGTCCTTGCTGGGACAGTGGATGTTGAACACCAATTACCAAGTGTCAATATCGACTACAAGCAAGCAACCGTTGATGCTGTTACACAGTTGGCAAAACACAACAAGAAAATTGCTTTTGTAAGTGGCCCATTGGTGGATGATATCAATGGAAAAATTCGTTTGACAGGCTACAAAGAAGCTTTAAAAGCGAAAAAATTGAGCTATAGCGAAGGGCTTGTCTTTGAATCCAAGTACCGTTACGATGAAGGTTATAACTTGGCAGAACGCATCATTGCGTCAAAAGCAACAGCTGCCTTTGTAACAGGGGATGAATTGGCTGCAGGGCTCTTGAACGGCTTGTCTGATAAGGGAATCAAGGTACCAGAAGACTTTGAAATTATTACCAGCGATGATTCACAAGTAACTCGTTACACGCGTCCAAATCTATCAACGATTGGCCAACCCTTGTATGACCTTGGTGCGATCAGTATGCGCATGTTGACCAAGATCATGCACAAAGAAGAGTTGGAAGAACGCGAAGTGTTGTTGTCTCATACGATCAACCAACGTGGAACGACCAAAAATAGGGATTAGTAGACTAGAGTCTCGACATGGGAAGACGTGTCTACTAGTCTGAGAGGTTAGAACAGAACTGTTCTAGCCTCTTTTATACTGCAAACAGGTAGAGACTTGCTGGGCACTCTTTATTTCGGTATAATAGAGGGTATGAAAGTTTTACTGTATTTAGAAGGAAAATCCGTCTTACAAAAATCAGGAATTGGTCGAGCCTTGCAGCATCAAATGCATGCGCTTGATTTGGCTGGGATTCCGTATACGACAGATATTTTAGGAGATTATGATGTGGTGCATATCAATACCTATGGCCCACGGAGTTTCCTTTGCTCCATGCAGCAAAGCGTCGTGGAAAGAAAGTCATCATGCATGGCCATTCAACCCGTGAGGATTTTGAAAATTCATTTATCGGGTCTAACTTTTTGCGCCCTTGTTTGGGAAGTATTTAGCTCACATGTACCAAAAGGCAGACTATGTGATCACGCCATCTGAGTATTCCAAACACCTGATTCAGTCTTATGGGGTGACTACACCGATTATCGCGGTCTCCAATGGGATTGATTTGGAAAAATACAAGAAGGATCCGAAAAAGAAGAAGTCTTTCGCAAGCATTTTAATATCCAAGAAGGCCAAAAGGTTGTCATCTGTGCAGGGCTTTATTTTAAACGCAAAGGGATTGAAGATTTCGTAGAAGTGGCCCGTCGCATGCCGGATGTGCGCTTTATTTGGCTAGGTTCTATCAACAAATGGATCATTCCGCGTAAGATTCGTCGTATCGTGGAAAAGGATCATCCGAGTAATGTGGAATTCCCTGGCTACTTCAAGGGAGCGGTCTTCCAAGGGGCCATGACGGGTTCAGATGCTTTCTTCTTCCCATCTTATGAAGAAACAGAAGGAATCGTTGTTTTGGAAGCCTTGGCCAGTCATCAGCACACGGTCTTGCGGGATATTCCAGTATACAATGGCTGGATCGACGAGACGTCTTCTGAATTGTGCCATAATGTAGACGAATTTGTGGATTCCTTGAACAAGGTCTTGAACGGTCAAGTAGACAAGCGGGAGGCGGGCTACAAGGTCGCTGAAAGTCGTTCGATCGACTTAGTGGCTTATCAATTGGTCGAAGCCTATCAAACAGTTTTGGAGATGTAAGATGCGTGTAGGGTTATTTACAGATACCTATTTCCCGCAAGTTTCGGGAGTAGCGACCAGTATTCGGACGCTCAAAACAGAATTAGAAAATTGGGTCACACGGTCTTTATCTTTACGACAACGGATAAAGATGTCAACCGCTATGAAGATTGGCAGATCATTCGGATTCCAAGTGTGCCTTTCTTCGCCTTTAAGGACCGCCGCGTTGCTTATCGTGGATTCTCAAAGGCGCTTGCCATTGCCAAACAATACCAGCTGGATATTATCCATACCCAGACTGAGTTTTCACTGGGCCTTTTGGGAGTGTGGATTGGACGTGAGTTGCGGATTCCAGTCATTCATACCTACCATACTCAGTATGAGGACTATGTCCGCTATATTGCAAGAGGTATGGTCATTCGCCCAAGTATGGTCAAATACATTGTGAGAAGTTATATGAATGATCTGGATGGCGTGATCTGTCCAAGCGAGATCGTCTATGACTTACTCCAAAAGTACAAGGTCAAGGCAGAAAAACGTATTATTCCGACAGGGATTGATTTGGCCAAGTTTGACCGACCGGAAATCACTCCGACAGAGACAGCAGCTCTTCGTGAAAAATATGAAGTAGCAGAAGATGAAACCCTTTATTGAGTCTGTCGCGGGTTTCTTATGAAAAGAATATTCAGGCTGTTATTGCGGCCCTTCCTGGTGTCCTCAAGGTCAATCCAAAAGTTAAGTTGATCGTCGCTGGAGATGGTCCTTATTTGGATGATTTGAAAAAACAAGCGGCGAAACTGGGGATTTCAGATTCGGTTGTCTTTACAGGGATGATCCCACCAAATGAGACAGCTCTCTACTATAAGGCGGCTGACTTCTTTATTTCAGCTTCAACGAGTGAGACGCAAGGGTTGACCTATTTAGAGAGTATTGCGAGTGGTACCCTGATCATCGCTCATGGCAATCCTTATCTCGATCATGTGATTGATGACCCTATGTTTGGAAAGCTCTTTTATGAAGAGAGTGATCTGGCACAAGCGATTCTTGAAGCGATTGAGGAGATGCCTCCAATCGATGAGACCAAGTGGGCAGAAAAGATTGATGATATTTCTGCAGCAACCTTTGGCCGTCGGGTCTACGAATTTTACCTGGATAAAATCATCTCTAAAGACTTTTCAAATGATTTGAATCCTGAGCAAAGTCGGGTTAAGCGGATGTCTAAGACCATTGTGAAAATCCCGACCAAGGTGATTGCTCTTCCGGTCAATGGATCTGTGAAGATGATGAAAGCTTCGGTCAAACAAGTGAAGAAAATCCGTAAAATCACGCATTTCTTTGATTGAAAATGAAACTTTTTCTTGCAAAATTTTTCAATCGTGCTATAATAACTGACAGAGACATATCAAATCTAGGAAATCTGATAGAGAGCGCGTGGGGCTGGAAATCGCGTAGAGGATAGGTTTGGGACTACTCGTGATTCTTTTATGCAAACATAAAACGGTGGCTACGTTAGAGCCAATCAGAGGTGTCCCTCTTTTTGAGGAACATAAATGAAGGTGGAACCACGTTGCGACGTCCTTTCGAGGAGGTCGCTTTTTGATTTCTTAATGAAGACATCAAAAGGAGTGACGATTCCAATGTTCAAAGACACCTCCCAACCATTTAGCTACTAAAAACTTTATAAGGAGAAAATCATGATTAAGATTACTTTCCCAGATGGCGCTGTTCGTGAATTCGAATCTGGCGTTACAACTTTTGAAATTGCCCAATCTATCAGCAATTCTTTGGCTAAAAAGCACTTGCTGGTAAATTCAACGGCAAACTCATCGACACTACTCGTGCCATCACTGAAGATGGAAGCATTGAAATCGTGACACCTGATCACGAAGATGCTCTTCCAATCTTGCGTCACTCAGCGGCACACTTGTTTGCCCAAGCTGCTCGTCGCCTCTTCCCAGATATCCACTTGGGTGTTGGTCCAGCGATCGAAGATGGTTTCTACTACGACACTGACAATGAAGCTGGTCAAATCTCTAACGAAGACCTTCCTCGTATCGAAGAAGAAATGAAGAAAATCGTGAAAGAAAACTTCCCATCTATTCGTGAGGAAGTGACTAAAGATGAAGCGCGTGAAATCTTCAAAAATGACCCCTACAAGTTGGAATTGATCGAAGAACACTCAGAAGATGAGGGTGGTTTGACCATCTACCGTCAAGGTGAATACGTTGACCTTTGCCGTGGCCCACACGTCCCATCAACTGGTCGCATCCAAATCTTCCACCTTCTTAATGTTGCTGGTGCTTACTGGCGTGGGAATAGCGACAACGCGATGATGCAACGGATCTATGGTACCGCTTGGTTTGACAAGAAAGACTTGAAGAACTACCTTCAAATGCGTGAAGAAGCTAAGGAACGTGACCACCGTAAGCTTGGGAAAGAGCTTGATTTGTTCATGATTTCTCAAGAAGTTGGTCAAGGTCTTCCATTCTGGTTGCCAAATGGTGCGACCATCCGTCGTGAGTTGGAACGCTACATCGTTGATAAAGAAGTTGCAGCAGGCTACCAACACGTCTACACTCCACCAATTGCTTCTGTAGAACTTTATAAAACATCAGGTCACTGGGATCACTACCGTGAAGACATGTTCCCACCAATGGATATGGGGGATGGAGAAGAGTTTGTTCTTCGTCCAATGAACTGCCCTCACCACATTGAAGTCTACAAACACCATGTGCATTCTTACCGTGAATTGCCTATCCGTATCGCTGAAATTGGTATGATGCACCGTTATGAAAAATCTGGTGCTCTGACTGGTTTGCAACGTGTGCGTGAAATGTCTCTGAATGATGGTCATACTTTTGTGGCTCCAGAACAAATCGAGGAAGAATTCAAGAAGATCCTTCAATTGATCATCGATGTGTATGAAGACTTTAACTTGACGGATTACCGTTTCCGCTTGTCTTACCGTGATCCTGAAGACAAACACAAATACTTTGATAACGACGAGATGTGGGAAAATGCTCAACGCATGTTGAAAGCCGCTGTCGATGATATGGGTGTTGAGTACTATGAAGCTGAAGGAGAAGCTGCCTTCTACGGACCAAAATTGGATATCCAAGTGAAAACAGCTCTTGGTAAAGAAGAAACTCTTTCAACTATCCAATTGGACTTCTTGCTTCCAGAACGCTTTGATCTTCATTACATTGGAGCAGACGGGGAAGAACACCGTCCAGTCATGATCCACCGTGGGGTAATCTCAACCATGGAACGCTTTACTGCGATCTTGATTGAAAACTACAAGGGAGCTTTCCCAACCTGGCTTGCCCCTCACCAAGTAACTCTCATCCCAGTATCGAACGAAAAACACGTGGACTACGCTTGGGAAGTAGCTAAGAAACTTCGTGACCGTGGTGTCCGTGCCGATGTAGACGAACGCAATGAGAAAATGCAGTTCAAGATTCGTGCTTCTCAAACTCAAAAATTCCTTACCAATTAATCGTTGGTGACAAGGAAATGGAAGAGCAGGCTGTAAACGTTCGCCGTTATGGTCAAAAAGAAACAGAAGCCATGCCGGTAGATACATTTGTAGAATTGATTCTTGCAGATATTGCAAATAAATCTCGTGTTGAGAAATAAAACGATCACAGTCTGATAAATATTTTTAGTAAGAAAAAGCAACAACTATTTCAGTTGTTGCTTTTTCTATTTTGTTTAACCTGAGCTAGTAGTGATCGGTCAAATCGCCACAAATAGTATCCTCATCAACAATCCTTTCTATCCATGAACTTTTGGATATAGGATATCCTCCCAAGATTTGCTCCCATGAGTTAGATAAGTTGACTATCCTCAATCCTTGTCTGCTTCATTTTCTTTTACGAGATCGTTTTGTGAATCTTTTTCAGAGAGTTTTTGATCGATATACTTGTCAATGTTTTCGTAAAATTCCTTGGTCGTCTCACTATCTAATTTTGTCGAATTATGGACTTGATTGACTTTCAATTGAACAGATTGAATACCGTAAGAGTCTTGTTTTTGGCGAATGGTTTCTAATTCTTCTTCTGAAATCGGATCTCCAACAACTGTCAAGACCAATTCATTGCTACTTGACTTGTAGACTTGATTAATGATCGTATGATTGGCAAACTCTTTTCCTACAAACTGTTTGATCCCTTCTTTTCGTGCTTGATCCATCGTCAGAGTGACTGCTGAATAGCTGGCTGGAAGAACCAATAATACAATCAAGGAGATCAACCCAATTCTCATTTTCATGTTTAGCTCTTTAAATGAACTTAAGGGAGATTGTCTCATCATAATTCTTGTTCCAACAATATTGATTAGCATGATAAAGACACAGTTGATCAAGAAAAGATAGAGAGCCCCAAATAAAAATCGTACATTTCCATTAGCTAAACCATAGCCTGCAGTGCAGATAGGTGGCATCAGAGCTGTTGCAATAGCTACTCCTGGCACGATATTGTTTGCTTCTTTTTCTTGAACCAATGACACCTGCTATCCCACCCGCAATAGCAATGAGAACATCCCAAATGGTTGGAGAGGTTCGTGCAATCAATTCGCTACTTGCATAAGATAAGGGAGAAATCCAGAAATACAGAGTCGAGACAAGCAAACTGACCAATACTTGAGTAAATAAAACCTCTAGAGATTGCTTGATTAAACGCGTATCAAAAATAGCTAAACCGAATCCCAGTCCAACAATCGGTGTCATAAGAGGGAAATCAGCATGGCTCCAATAATGACAGCTGTTGAATTCATATTTAGACCTATAGAGGCAATAAAAATCGCACACATCAAAATCACTGTATCTCTTAATCGAACATGAAGGTCATCATATAGTTTCTCGCGGAATTCACGTGTTGAATAGTTTCCGGACATTGGTTACTCCTTTTATTTCATATAATCTTGTTTCTGCATGGATGATGGTAGAGAGCCTTCTGTCCAAACTGACATGTTTTTAATTCTTACCTATGATTTTTTTGAACATTATCTTTTAACTATCCATCAGTCCATCCTTGACATTATATCAAAAATTTTACAGTCTTTCTCTGAAGAAATCAATTAATTTAAAAGATAGTGAAGGCAGAAATTTTTGTATCCTTATCCGAAGAAGAAAAACGATATCTCCTCTGAAAGTAGATACCGTTTTAATGTTTAAACATGATGAGTATGTAGCAGGAATCCTAGCTGATATCGCCAACAAATCACGTGTTGAGAAATAATGAAAAATAAAAGATTGAGATGTAACGATCTCAGTCTTTTTGCTTTGTCTTATTGGAAAGTCCAGCAATTGAGACTCCACATTTCTTCATAAGTTTGATATAATAAGAAGATAGAGATTGATAAGGAAAAGTAGCATTAGAAACGGGTATGTAAGATGAAAAAAATATTAGTAGTTGATGATGAAAACCAATTTCAGATATTATCAAATTTAACATGGCAAAAGAAGGCTATGAGGTATTGACAGCCTTTGATGGTCGGGAAGCTTTAGAGGTCTTTGCGGCTGAAAATCCGGATATCATTATTCTAGATTTGATGTTGCCAGAGATTGATGGCTTGGAAGTGGCGCGGACGATTCGTAAGACTAGCAATGTGCCGATCATTGTCCTATCTGCTAAGGATACGGAATTTGATAAGGTCATTGGGCTTGAAATCGGGGCGGATGACTATGTCACCAAACCCTTCTCGAATCGGGAATTGCAAGCGCGTGTGAAAGCCTTGTTGCGTCGTTCTGAGTTTGCGGCTGATCCTCAGCTTGAAAATGAGGCCGATACGGAAATTGTCATTGGTGATCTTCACATTCTTCCAGATGCTTTCTTGGTTCAAAAGGCAACAAAGAATTGGACTTGACCCATCGCGAATTTGAATTGCTCTATCACCTTGCGACCCATGTCGGTCAAGTGATGACCCGTGAGCACCTTCTTGAGACGGTGTGGGGCTATGATTACTTTGGTGATGTTCGGACAGTAGACGTGACGGTTCGTCGTTTGCGTGAAAAATCGAGGACACACCGGGACGTCCAGAATATATCTTGACCCGTCGTGGTGTTGGATATTATATGAGAAACAATGATTGATCAACTAAAACAATTTGTAATGTCGTCGAACTTTGTCTTTGTTCTGATTACGGTTGGGTTTATCATTGTGGTAGCCTTGCTTTTGCTAGAAAACCGTAGGGACAATATCAAGCTCAGACAATTAAACGCCAAAATTAAGGATCTGATTGCAGGGGACTATTCCGAAGTGGTCGACATGCAAGGAAGTCCAGAGCTGACAGATATGACCAATAGTATCAATGATCTGTCGGAGGTTATTCGCCTGACGCATGAAAACTTGGAACAAGAAACTAAGCGTTTGACCAGTATCCTTTCTTACATGACAGACGGGGTGCTTGCGACCAATAGACGCGGTCAGATCATCATGGTCAATGAAATGGCCGCCAAGCAATTGAATGTTAATCCAGATGAGGTGCTCAATACCAGTATTCTGGATTTGCTTTCGCTTGGAGATGACTATGATCTACGAAGCTTGATTACAGAAGTACCAGAGTTGACCATCGATTCCCGGGATGAAAATGGGGAATACATAAGTCTTCGTGTGCGCTTTGCCTTGATTCGTCGTGAGTCAGGTTTTATCTCTGGTCTGGTAGCTGTCTTGCACGATACGACAGAGCAGGACAAGGAAGAGCGGGAACGTCGCCTCTTTGTCTCCAATGTGAGCCATGAATTGCGGACTCCCTTGACCAGTGTGAAATCCTATCTGGAAGCCCTAGACGATGGCGCTTTGTCAGAGCCAGTAGCACCAGATTTTGTCAAGGTTTCACTCAATGAAACCAACCGCATGATGCGCATGGTCACAGATCTTTTGAGTCTTTCTCGAATCGACAATGAAACTAGTCAGTTGGAGATCGAGTTGACCAACTTTACGGCCTTTATCACCTTTATTTTGAACCGCTTTGATAAGATCAAGAGTCAATCGCAAGAAGATACCAAGAAGTATGAACTGATCCGGGAATACCCGATCACTCCGATCTGGGTGGAAATTGATACGGATAAAATGACCCAGGTGATCGACAATATCTTGAACAATGCCATCAAGTACTCTCCTGATGGTGGAAAGATCAAGGTAGGGATGAAAACGACAGACGCCCAGTTGATTATCTCCATCTCAGATGAGGGCTTGGGGATTCCCAAGAAAGACTTGCCGCGCATTTTTGATCGCTTTTACCGAGTGGATAAGGCGCGTAGCCGGGCCCAAGGTGGGACTGGTCTGGGCTTAGCCATTGCTAAGGAGATCGTTAAGCAACACAAAGGCTTTATTTGGGCCAAGAGTGAATATGGCAAGGGATCTACCTTTACCATTGTCTTGCCGTACGATAAAGACGCTATTAAAGACGACTGGGATACAGAAGAGGAAGAATAAGGAGTCAATGACAGAAGAGGGATTTAAGTATAGTATTTTAGCTTCAGGTTCTAGTGGGAATTCTTTCTACCTTGAGACGCCAAAGAAAAAACTGCTTATTGATGCAGGGTTATCAGGGAAAAAGATTACGGGACTATTGGCTGAAATTGATCGCAAACCAGAAGACTTAGATGCCATTTTGATTACGCACGAACACTCAGACCATATTCATGGTGTGGGTGTTTTAGCGCGAAATATGGCATGGATCTATATGCTAATGAAGCAACTTGGAAGGCTATGGAAGGCACCAAGTATCTAGGCAAGGTCGATGATGCTCAAAAGCACATTTTTGAAATGGGGAAGACCAAGACATTTGGCGATATCGATATCGAAAGTTTTGGGGTCAGTCACGATGCTGCTGCCCCTCAATTCTATCGCTTTATGAAGGATGGCAAGAGCTTCGTCATGCTGACGGATACGGGCTATGTGAGCGACCGCTTGGCAGGAATCGTCGCGGATGCGGATGGCTATCTGATTGAGTCCAACCATGATGTAGAGATCCTTCGAGCAGGTTCGTATGCTTGGCGCTTGAAGCAGCGGATCTTGTCAGACCTAGGCCACCTTTCTAACGAAGATGGTGCAGATGCCATGATCCGAACCTTGGGAAATCGTACCAAGAAGATTTATCTGGGGCATTTGTCAAAAGAGAACAATATCAAAGAATTGGCCCATATGACCATGGAGAATCAACTGGCTCGAGCAGATCTAGCTGTTGGCCATGATTTTGAGGTGTTAGACACCTCACCAGATACCGCAACTCCATTGACGAAGATATAAGATGGAAAACCACCTGCGGGTGGTTTTTTATATGCCTATTTGAGGAAATCTATATCTAGTACTGAATTTGCTCTTTACCCAAAATTCGTGTATGATAGGAAAGAACGAATTCTGAGTGAGAGTCACGAGAGTAGAGGAGAGATAATAAATGAAAAAAATGATGTTATTACTAGCTAGTTTGGTTGCTTTAACTGCTTGTAGTCAGTCTATGCAAGATACGAAAGAGTCGACTTCCAATCAAACGACGAAGGAAACAAAAGTATCAGAGTCTTCTAAAGATAAAGAAGAAAAAGGTTTGAAATTTGTGGTGGCCCCTCAATATGAAGGAAAGACGTCTGATCTCATCGAGCTAGGAAGAAAATTGGTTAAGGAACATCCTGAAGTTGGTAGTGAAGGTCATATGGTAGTCTACTATACTGGGGCTGTATCTGAAGGAAGAGCAGCGCTCATGTTGGTCAATAAGACAGATGTGGATATCAAGAAAGATTTGAATTTTTCAATTTCTTGGTCTTATGATGGAAAGACTATTTTTGATAATCAAAAGGTAAGTTATTTCATCAAGGATAGCGGCGAATTACCATCTCATTCAGCAACTTTGATATTGTTGCCATTGAATGAGGAACAACAGAGGATTGTGGATGGAATGTCAGATCCATCTAAGATGAAGCTTCAACTATCCGATATGATGTTTGCGGAATGATAACAAAAGGAATCATACAAAGGAGAAGTAAATGCGCCTTGTTTATCTTACGATTGGTTTTATGTCTTTGGGATTAGGAATTATTGGGATTCCATTACCGATTTTACCGACGACTCCCTTTTACTGCTATCGATGGCCTGCTTTGCTAAAAGTTCCAAACGCTTTGAAGAGTGGCTCTACCAAACCAAGCTTTATCAAACCTATGTAGCGGATTACCGAGAGACCAAATCGATTGCCAAAGAACGGAAGAAATGGATCCTTCTTCAGATCTACATTCTGATGGGGATTTCGATCTTTCTGGCACAGATTATTTGGGTGAAGCTTGCTCTAGGGGCTTTGACGATTTTTATCACCTATTATCTCTTAAAAGTGATCCCTAATAAGCCTGAAAATCCAACAGAAGAAAATCCTGATTAAAATTGGAGAATTCAGGACCTAGAACTAGGAAAAGAAGTGCGTTCGTGCTTCTTTTTGGTATACTTAAGAGTATAAATTTATTAGAAAGTAGGCTTCCCATGGAGAAATTACAAGCCCTGTTATCGGAACGGTTTCAGATCGTTTTTTCAGATAGCAGTTTATTAGATACAGCTTTTACGCACACCTCTTATGCCAATGAGCACCGCCTCTTAAAAATTTCACATAACGAACGTTTGGAATTTTTAGGAGACGCTGTTCTTCAATTAGTTATTTCCGAATATTTGTATAAGGAACACCCCAACAGACCGGAGGGAGATTTGTCCAAATTCCGTTCTATGATTGTCCGTGAAGAAAGTCTGGCTGGTTTTTCTCGGGATTGCCAATTTGACCATTTCATCAAACTAGGCAAGGGCGAAGAAAAATCTGGTGGCCGGGACCGTGATACGATTCTTGGTGACTTATTTGAAGCCTTTTAGGTGCTCTTTTACTGGATCAAGGAGTGGAAGCAGTCAAACGCTTCATCTATCAGGTCATGATTCCAAAGGTTGAAACGGGTCAATTTTCTCAAGTCATTGACTACAAGACTCGTCTGCAAGAACTGTTACAGGTTCACGGAGATGTGGAGATCCAATACCAAGTGGTTAGCGAGTCCGGTCCAGCTCATGCGAAAGAGTTTGAAGTAGAAGTGTTCGTGAACGGTCAAACGATGGGACATGGTCATGGTCGTTCCAAGAAATTAGCGGAGCAGGAAGCAGCCCGCAATGCAGTTGAAACGAGGAATGATGGGCCATGTATCTAAAAGAGATTGAAATCCAAGGCTTTAAATCCTTTGCGGATAAGACAAAAGTCGTATTTGACAAAGGGGTCACTGCCGTTGTAGGGCCTAATGGATCTGGAAAATCAAATATCACGGAGAGTTTGCGCTGGGCCCTGGGGAATCTAGCGTCAAGAGTTTACGCGGGGCAAGATGCCCGATGTCATCTTTGCAGGGACAGAATCGCGTAAACCGCTGAATTATGCCTGTGTCACAGTTGTCTTAGATAACCAAGATGGTTTTATCCAACAGGCAGGGAAAGAAATTCGTGTCGAACGGCATATTTATCGTTCAGGAGACAGCGAGTACAAGATCGATGGCAAGAAAGTACGTCTCAGAGATGTTCATGATTTGTTCATGGATACGGGATTGGGACGGGATTCCTTCTCCATTATCTCCCAAGGTCGGGTAGAGGAGATCTTTAACTCCAAACCGGAAGAACGCCGGGCAATCTTTGAAGAAGCTGCAGGTGTCTTGAAATTTAAGACGCGGCGCAAGGAAACCGAGACCAAACTCAACCAAACCCAGGAGAATTTGGACCGTCTGGAGGATATCCTCTATGAATTAGAAGGACAAATCCAACCTCTTGAAAAGCAAGCGACTGTCGCTCGTCGTTTCTTGGAATTAGACCAAGAACGGCAGGTTCTCTTACTAGACGTTTTGGTCGCTCAAGTCGATCTGACAAAAGAGCTCTACGAAAAGGCTGATCAAGAAGAAAAAGCCATTCAAGAACAGTTGGCTTCTTATTACCAACGTCGTCAGGTCTTAGAAGAAGATAATGTACGTATCAAGAAAGCCCGCCATCAGTTGGATGAAAGCTTAGCTGAGGACCAGGCCAGCTTACTTGAGGTCACTCGTTTGATCAGTGATTTGGAAAAGCAAATCGAAGTAGCTAAGTTGCAATCGAGTCAAGCAGCCCATAGTCGCAGGGAAAATCTTGAGCGGCTGGATGCTGTTTTGGCCCGTCTGGAAGAAGCGAAACAAGAGCTGGCGCAAAAACAAGAGACGCTAGCTGTGCTCCAACAAAGACTGGCAGAGAACCGTCAGCAACAAGAAGAGTTGGAAAAAGAATTAGCCAACTACGAAGAAGATCCGGAACAAGTCATTGAGCATCTACGCGAGCAGTATGTCGCGCTCTTGCAGACAGAGGCTGAAAAATCGAATGAGCGAACAGCCATTGAGAGCCGGATCCAAGCACTCCTGCAAGAATCTAGCCATCGTCAAGAGGATTTGGCCAAGGCACAAACAAACTTTGAAACTGCCAAGGAAAAAGAAGTCCGACAATTGGAAGAGTTGGATCAGGCACAAGCGACGGTCAAAGGCCTATTAGCAGAATACCAAGAGCAATTGGTAAAAGTGGAGCAGGCCAAAGCTGCCTACCAAGAGGCACAAGCGGCCATGTTTGACTTGATGGATGAGAGCAAAAACAAACGGGCGCGGATCAATAGCTTGGAAGCTATTCAGAAGAACCATAGTAACTTCTATGCAGGCGTCAAGAGCGTTTTGCAAGAAGCAGAACGGTTAGGAGGCATCTGTGGGGCTGTTAGTGAGAATTTGAGTTTCTCAAAGGACTACCAGACGGCGCTTGAAATTGCTCTGGGAGCTAGCAGCCAACAGATCATTGTCGAGGATGAAAAGGCCGCAACGCGAGCGATCGATTTCTTGAAACGCAATCGCTTGGGACGGGCAACTTTCCTTCCGCTAACGACCATCAAAGCCCGTCAACTATCCCCTCGGAATCTGGAATTGATTCAAACAAGTGCAGGATTTTTAGGAATTGCGAGTGACTTGGTGACCTATGAGCATCGTTTTGAACAGATTTTCCAAAACTTGCTTGGAGTAACGGCCATCTTTGATACGACGGAGCATGCGCGTGAGGCGGCCCGTAAAGTCAACTATCAAGTTCGGATGGTGACCTTGGATGGGACCGAATTGCGGACCGGAGGATCATATGCCGGTGGTGCCAATCGTTCTCAAAATACGGTCTTTGTCAAACCAGAATTGGATAGTTTGAAGCAGGAAATGCAAGCTCTGGATGCTCGTTTGAGAGAAGCAGAGCAGGAGGTCGAGACCAAGGACAATCTGCTCAAGCAGGCGCAAGAATACCTGGCCTCTATTCAAAGCCAAGGTGAGCAAGCGCGTCTAGAGCAACAGCGGGCCCAATTGGCCTACCAACAAAGCCAAGAGCAACTGAAAGAAATTCAGGAACTCTTAGAAGTTTTGAAGTCAGAACTGGCAACAGATGCGACCAAGTCTCTTCAAGAAGAGCTGGAGTCTCTTACCGAGCAATTAGCAAAAATTGAGCTTCAAAAGAAAATCTGAATCGCGACATTGAAA
Source organism: Streptococcus sp. 2A/TPW/M5 (assembly GCA_036663675.1). GTDB lineage: Bacteria > Bacillota > Bacilli > Lactobacillales > Streptococcaceae > Streptococcus. The sequence continues at coordinate 1,239,152 of JAYXUK010000001.1, forward strand.
CCATGAAGTCGGACAAAGATGTCCTGCAACAAAAAGTACAAAACTTGCAAGAGCAATTGGCAGAATTGCGACTTCAACAGACGGAATGGTTGAGCCAACAAAGCTATGAGCAAACAGATGCTCGTCGCTTGGAAGAAACGATCTCCCAGTTGGAAGTAGAAGAGCATCAGTTGCAATTGCTGATTGAACAAGGCGATGCCCAAGTTCAAACAGTAGATGTGGAGCAGCTAGCCAATCAATTGGCACAGGCCCAAGCCAAGAAAACGGACTTGGAACAAGGGGTCATTCGGAAACGCTTTGAGCTAGATGATTTGGAAGGCCAGGCCGAAGATGTGGCAGAACAGATGGAACAAGCTCGCAAGAAAAACGAAGAGTGGATTCGTCAACAAGCCAAGGCTGAAGCGACACGTGAAAAGCATGCGGATCGTTTGAACAAACTCTTAACGCAAATTACCGATGAATTCATGCAAAGCTTTGACCAAGCCAAAGAACAGGCCAAACCTGTTGAAAATCTTGCAGCAGCTGAAAACCAGCTCAAGAGCATCGAAAAAGATATTAAGGCACTTGGTCCAGTCAATGTGGATGCGATCGAGCAGTACGACGAGGTGAAGGGGCGCTTTGATTTCCTTTCCAGCCAGCGTGAGGATGTCTTGGCTGCGAAAAATATGCTTCTGTCTACCATCAACGACATGAATGACGAGGTCAAGGAACGCTTTAAATCAACTTTTGAAGCCATTCGTGAATCCTTTAAAGTCACTTTCCGTCAAATGTTTGGTGGGGTTCTGCTGATTTGATTCTGACAGAGCCAGATCTTCTGACAGCTGGTGTTGAGATTTCTGTGCAGCCACCTGGTAAAAAATCCAATCCTTAAACCTCATGAGTGGTGGAGAAAAGGCCTTGTCTGCCTTGGCTCTCCTGTTCTCGATTATTCGTGTCAAGACCATTCCATTTGTCATTCTAGATGAGGTAGAGGCTGCCCTAGATGAGGCCAATGTCAAGCGCTTTGGAGATTATCTGAACCGCTTTGATAAGGAAAGCCAATTTATTGTCGTGACGCACCGGAAGGGAACCATGTCAGCTGCAGATTCCATCTATGGTGTGACCATGCAGGAATCTGGGGTTTCTAAAATCGTCTCAGTAAAATTGAAAGACTTAGAAAATGAAGAATAATGATATTAAATTGATCGCTACGGATATGGATGGAACCTTTCTAAATGACCAACATCAGTACGATCAAGACCTTTACGCAAGGTGTTAGCAAGCTGCAAAGAAAAAGGCATCTATTTTGCTGCTGCGAGTGGCCGTGCCCTCCTTTCTCTCAAATCCTCTTTAAAGGATTTGAAGATCAAATGATTTTCATTGCTGAAAATGGTAGCGTGGTAGAATTTCATGGAGAAGATCTCTACGAAGCGACCATGTCCAAAGACTTTTATTTGGGTGTTTTTGAGGCTTTGAAATCCTCACCTTATGCAGACCCCAATAAACTGCTTTTGACTGGGAAAAAGGAAGCTATGTCTTAGAAACAGTAGATCCCGACTATCTGGCCTTGAGTCAGCACTACAATGAAAACATTCAAAAAGTGAAAAGCCTAGCAGATATTCAGGATGAAATTTTCAAATTAACCACCAACTTTGATGCAGCTCTTGTGCTTGAAGGTGAGCAATGGGTCACTGAGAACATCCCCGGTGTCAAAGCGATGACGACAGGTTTTGAATCGATTGATATTGTCCTCGATTATGTCGATAAGGGAGTGGCCATTACCGCCTTAGCGGATAAACTAGGGATCTCGATGGATCAGGTGATGGCTTTCGGGGATAACTTAAATGACCTCCATATGATGCAAGTCGTGGGCCATCCTGTAGCGCCAGAAAATGCACGTCCTGAAATCTTGGCCATTGCTGAAAAAGTCATCGGCCACCATGCGACGGGTTCTGTCCTACGCTACATGGAGGAGATTGTATGAGTAAGATTTCCTTGATTGCGCTGGATTTAGATGGGACCCTTCTCAATTCTGAAAAAAGATCTCCCTCGCAATAGAGCAGCCCTCGCTGCTGCACAGGCTCAAGGTGTCAAGGTGGTTCTAACCACTGGTCGCCCCTTGAAAGCCATGGATTTTCTTTTAGAAGAATTGGGAACAGCAGGCCTCAAAGAAGAGTATACGATTACCTTCAACGGTGGTCTAGTGCAGCGAAATAATGGAGATATCCTCTCAAAAGTTGTCTTGGCACCAGAAGATGTCGCAACCATTCATGATGAAACAGCCCGTCTCGGCCTTCCGCTGGATGCTATCAGTGAGGGAACGGTTTATGAGATTCATGCAGATCGAAAGTCTCTCTATTCCCTTTACAATCCCTACCTGAACTTTATTGAAACAGATTTTAAAGACTTGCCATCCACGATTTCCTACAACAAGTGTGTGACAGCCGTCGATCAAGACTTTTTAGATGCAGCGATCAAGCAGATCAAGCCGGAGTTATTTCAAGACTATGAAATTTTTAAATCTCGGGAAATGTTGCTGGAATGGTGTCCTAAAAATGTTCACAAGGCGACAGGTTTAGAGGCACTTACTTCTATTTTGGGCCTTAAGGCTGATCAAGTCATGGCCTGTGGAGATGAAGCCAATGACCTGTCTATGATCCAGTGGGCTGGACTGGGGGTTGCTATGGGCAATGCGATTCCAGCAGTGAAGGAAGTTGCAGCGCTGGTGGCCCCTGTGACCAATGACCAGGATGCCGTCGCATGGGCGATTGAAAATTATGTGCTAAAGGAGAGTGAATAAATGGGATTATTTGATCGTTTATTTGGAAAAAAGAAGAAACTGAAAAAGTGCTTCCGTCTTCTGAAGAAGTGTCGGAAAGTACTGAGGTTGAAGAAACTGTCAAAGAGGAGCCGACGGCTACCTTAAATGACAAGGAAGAGCAAAAAATCGCTGATATGGAGGCTTACTACCAAGAGCTTAAAGCGCGAATTGCAGCCACTCATCAACCTGTTTCAACTGTCGCTCAAGAAGAGCCGGCAGAGGAACCTCTTGTAGAAGAAAAAGTGACATCAGAGACTCCTGAAGACCAAGTACCAGTAGAGGAGTCTTCAGTTGTCTTTGAACCTGCTCAAACAGAGGCCAGTCCTGAAGAAGTTTCACCACTAGCTGATGAAAGAAAGACTGAGCCTCTTGAAGAAGCGGAAGAAACTGAAAATGGTGAGGAAGCAGATGGGGCTAACGGTTCAGAACTGGAAGAAGAGTCACCGATTGCTTCTCCATCATCTGAAGCTGAGCTAGTAGAAGGGAGCACGACAGAAGAAGAGTCTCCAGAACTAGTAGACGCTCAGGATGAGGTCCTAGAACCTGAAGTATCAGAAGCGATCGCTCAAGTGGAGGAAACTTCAGAAGTGGCAGAAGCCGAGTCTAGACTTCCTGAAGGAGAAGCTGCATCAGCAGTTGAAGAAAGAACTGTTGAAGAGGCAGAGGAGCCAATTCCAGACGAGGTTAAGCCTCAGCAAGAAACCATTCAGGAAAAATACGATCGTAGCTTGAAAAAGACACGGACTGGATTTGGAGCACGTCTCAATGCTTTCTTTGCTAATTTCCGTTCAGTCGATGAAGAATTCTTTGAAGAATTGGAAGAACTCTTGATCATGAGTGACGTTGGGGTTCAAGTGGCCTCTAATTTAACCGAAGAGTTGCGCTATGAAGCCCGTTTGGAAAATGCTAAAAACCAGATGCTCTCAAGCGCGTGATCATCGAAAAATTGGTGGACTTGTATGAAAAGGATGGCCAGTTTAATGAAGCCATTCGTTTTCAAGACGGTCTTACGGTCATGCTCTTTGTTGGGGTCAATGGAGTTGGTAAAACAACCTCTATCGGGAAGTTAGCCCACCGATACAAACAAGAAGGCAAGAAAGTCATGTTGGTTGCAGCAGATACCTTCCGTGCAGGAGCAGTGGCTCAACTGGCAGAATGGGGGCGCCGAGTAGATGTTCCAGTTGTAACAGGTCCTGAAAAATCAGATCCTGCTAGTGTTGTCTTCGATGGAATGGAACGCGCGATGGCTGAAAATATCGATGTTCTGATGATTGATACGGCTGGTCGTCTGCAAAACAAGGACAACCTCATGGCCGAGCTTGAAAAAATCGGCCGGATTATCAAGCGGGTGGTACCTGATGCTCCGCACGAAACCTTGCTTGCGCTCGATGCTTCGACAGGTCAAAATGCCTTGGTGCAAGCCAAAGAGTTTTCAAAAATTACGCCTGTGACAGGGATTGTATTAACAAAGATTGATGGAACGGCTCGAGGTGGGGTTGTTCTTGCGATCCGTGAAGAATTGGACATCCCGGTGAAGTTGATTGGATTTGGAGAAAAGATCGATGACATCGGACCATTCCATTCAGAAAACTTCATGAGAGGTCTCTTGGAAGGCTTGATTTAAAGTCGAATAAAAAGACAAATTGTTGGAAGGACAATTTGTCTTTTTGTTTCCTTGCGCTATCAAAAACCACCCGAAGGTGGCTTACTTTAATTCTTAGGTTCAGGTTTCCAAACCCACTCTGCTCCGTAGTCTGCAAGGAGATCATCGGATGCAGTTGGTCCCATGGATCCTGACTTGTACTCATAGAGCGGTGCTCCATTTTCAGCCCATAGTTTTTCGATCCGGTCAATCAATTGCCATGAAGCGCGGACTTCGTGCCAGTGGCTGTAATTGGTTGAGTCATTGTTTAACACGTCGAAAATTAATTTTTCATACGGCTCTGGGGATGCTCCAGTTGCGGTCGCATCTGTCTCGTAGTCAAAGGAAATCGGTGCGATACTGAACTTTTCACCGACCTCTTTTCCGTTGATACTCAATGAGAAACCTTCATTTGGTTGGATATAAATGGTCAAGACATTTGGTTGCAAGCTATGTCCAAAGATGGAATCGGTTTGCTTGAAGACCACATTGACCATGGTTCCTTTTGCGTCAAGCGTTTTCCAGTACGGAAGAAGAAAGGAACTCCACGGAAGCGATCGCTATCAACAAAGAACGTACCAGAAGCATAGGTCTCCGTAGTAGATTCAGGGTCGACATTGGGCTCACTGCGATAAGAGATATCTTTTTCCCTTCGATCGTACCTGAATGGTATTGACCACGGATAAAGAATTTCTTCAATTCGTCATCTGTTGGATTGTGCAATTGCTCAAATACTTTTACTTTTTCAGCCCGAATCGCATCCTTGGTAAAGGTAGCTGGTTTATCCATGGCAAGCAAAGACAAAAGCTGAAGGGTATGGTTTTGCACCATATCACGAAGGGCCCCGAGTGATCATAGTAGCCACCGCGTTCTTCAACTCCTAAGCGTTCAGCAAAGGTAATTTGGATATTGTCAATAAAATTTCGGTTCCAGAGATTATCAAAAATAAGATTTCCAAAACGAATGGCAAAGATATTTTGGATCATTTCTTTTCCAAGGTAATGGTCGATCCGGAAGATTTGTTCTTCATCAAAGGTTTCTTCCAATTCCTTGTTGAGCTGACTAGCCGTTTCTAGGTCAGTACCGAAAGGTTTTTCAACGATCAAGCGCTCAAAGCCTTGCCCATCCACAATGCCTTCTGATTTGAGGTGTTTGGCAATGGTTCCAAAAAATTGAGGAGCCATGGACAAGAAGAAGACCTTGTTGTGTTCCGTTTGGTATTTCTCATCCAAGCTGTTTTGTAATTCGCGCAGAGCGATGTAATGTTCGGTATCATTGACATCGTGGCTTTGGTAGTAGAAATGGCTAGCGAATTCTTGAGCTTGTTGAGGGCTATCGGCCAGATCTGTGATGGATTCTACCACGACTGATTCAAAGTATTCCTTGCTCCATGGTCTGCGGGCTGTTCCGATAACTGCAAAGTGTTCAGATAGATTTCCTGATTTATAGAGTCTAAAAGGGATGGATAGAGTTTGCGCTTAGCTAAATCTCCACTGGCCCCGAAAATGGTTACAATAACTTTTGAAGACATTTAAGTACCTATTTCCTATTTTATTAACCATATTTTACCATAAAATCTACAAGATTTCTTTGATGGAATCGTTGTTCCGAATATTTTCCGCTTGGATTAGAGGATTTGAGAGGAAAGCATAGAAAAAGCTAGAACCAATGTGGATTCTAGCTTGAACAGTTATAAGATGTTTGGATCTACAACAGAAGCTTCATCAGAATACGCGGTAGACATATGGATTGGCCGGTTTCGTAATGGTCTGGCAATCACTAATGTGGAGGACAGGCAAGCTTTGCTTGAGCTGCTTGTGGTATTCAATGGACAAGGTTCCTTTTGCATGGATCCAGGTATTGTTTTCGAAATGCTGCGGAGCACCCGTCGTTAAGAGACCGTAGACGCCGGAATCTGCGATACAGTGGATGATCCCAAAGCGAAAGAGGAATTGGCTATCCTTGTTATTGGGGTCATTGTATACAAAGCCGGTCAGCTCGATCGTCTTTCCTGCAAATTGGTCAGGATAATCATAAATAACTTCCATGACTTCCATATAATTCTCAGTGGTCACCTGGATCACTTTTTCATCAACATATTTCTTTGCCGCCTGCTTCATTTCTGACTCATAGGCAGATTTGGTAAAATAGCTACTAGTATCTGGTTTGAGATACTGGGTTGTTGTCCCTTCGTCCTGCTGGATTTCCTTGGAAGATCCAGCAGCAACCGGAAGTGATAACCTTTGGCAGAAACCGTTTGGGAATCTAGTGTCACAGTAGGAAAAAATAGCCCGACAAACAAAGGAATACAGAGCAAGAAAATACTCGCTACTTTTGCCCAGAAGCCAGAGAGATGACTGTGGATCTTCATCTGCTTGACCCAGATGATTAGCTGCACAAGAGCTAAAACAAAGGACAAGAACATGGAAATATAAGCCAAGTAAGAATAGTGTAAGTTGATGTATTGATTGAGCTTACCAGATAATTGCAGGTACATGGTGAGCTCAAAATAGCCAGCTAATATCAAGAAACGAATCATAGCACTACCCCCACAAACCAAGCATAAAGGAGCACAACTCCACTCACAATCCCGATAAATTGCCAGATGAAACGGGTTTTGAGATAATTTTTCATCATGAGGAGATTTTTGACATCAAGCATAGGCCCAATCACCAAAAAGGCAAGAACAGGCGCTACTCCAAAACTTGTTAGAAGAGAGGATCCAACAAAGGCGTCCGCCTCGCTACAAAGTGAGAGGAGAAAGGACAAGACCATGAGAAGGAGAATAGCAATAACCGGTGTCGCGCTGATCGAAGTGAGGATCCGTGTTGGGACATAGACTTGGATGAGGCTGGCAAAGAGGCAACCAAATACCAGGTAACGTCCCGTATCAAAGAATTCATCAATGGCTTGTACCAAGACTTGGAAGAGCTTTTGACCTTTGCTCAAGTCCCTAAAATCATGTTCATGTACAGCCTTACGATGTTCTTTTTGGATCGAATCTGTCTGAATAAAACCAAGAAAGATTCCAAGTACCGTTGCGACCAGTAGGGAACCAAGGGCTCGGTAGAGGGCCATCTTGACAGAATTCCCAAAGGCTGAGTAGGTCGCAAAGAGAACGATAGGATTGATGACCGGTGCTGTCACCAGAAAGGGAACAGCAGTATAACTTGGAACTTTCTTTTCTAGAAAGCGATTGATAATGGGGACAATTCCACATTCACAGGAAGGAAAGATAAAGCCGATAAAGGTCCCAAAGAAGATCCGCCCAAATTTATTCTTGGGAAGAAAGCGGTAGACCCTCTCGGGGGTGATATAGACCTCAATCATCCCTGAAATGATACTTCCGATTAGGACAAACGGTAGGGCTTCGATAATAATCGAGAGAAAAATAGCCCCAGCCTGCAAGACGCTAGAGGGAAGGTGTTGAAAGAATGTCATTACTTAACCTTCTTTGCTTCTTTAGTTGTAGCAGTTTCTGCCTTCTTTTTTCTTCAGGAAATTCTACTTTCTTTTCTACATCCGGAAAACTCGCAAAATTTTCAAACATTTTATCAAGATCATCTGTTTTTGAGAATTTAATAGCCATTGTTGGGCCTCCTTTTTATTTTCTTTCATTATAACAAAAAGGAAAGAGCAAGGGGAAATGGAGCATAAAAGGAAAGAACCATAGGGTCAAAATTATTCTCTGAAAAATCCCTGAAACAGAGACCAGAACAGGCGCTCTCACCCTTGATGGCAGCAAAATATGCTATAATAGAGGCTATGGATAAATATGAAAAAATAGCCCAAGAATTGGGTGTTAGCTTAAAACAAATCGATACCGTATTGAGTCTGACCGCAGAAGGCTCAACTATTCCTTTCATTGCCCGCTATCGAAAAGATATGACGGGAAATTTAGATGAAGTAGCGATCAAGGCCATTATTGACCGGGACAAATCCTTAACGACTCTAGCCGAACGAAAGGAAACTGTCCTTGCTAAGATTGAGGAACAGGGCAAACTGACAGAGGCGCTCAAGCAGGCTATTGAGGCTGCTGAAAAATTAGCGGATGTCGAAGAGCTCTATCTCCCATATAAGGAAAAACGGCGGACCAAGGCGACGATTGCACGAGAAGCAGGACTTTTCCCTTGGCACGTCTCATTTTGCAAAATAGTCCAGACTTGGAAGCAGAGGCTCGGAAATTTACCTGCGAGGCCTTCCCAACTGAAACCGCAGCATTAGCTGGTGCAGTGGATATTCTGGTAGAGGCTATTTCAGAGGATACCCAATTACGGGCCCTCACCTATCAAGAAATTCATGGGCATTCCCTCATGACGTCAACCTTGAAGGATGAAAGCTTAGATCCTAAGAGAACCTTTGAAATCTATTATGATTTTTCTGAGAAGATCAAGAATATGCAAGGCTACCGGACTCTAGCTCTCAATCGTGGGGAAAAATTGGGCGTTCTCAAAGTCGGATTCGAGCACCAACTGGATCGGATCATTCGTATTTTTGAGGCTCGTTTTAAAACGAAAAATGCCTATGTCGATGAGGTTATTCAACAAGCGGTTAAGAAAAAATCGTTCCTGCGATTGAACGTCGGATTCGGACAGAGTTAACGGAGGTGGCAGAAGACGGAGCCATTCAATTGTTCTCTGAAAATCTACGGAATCTATTGCTCATTCCTCCATTAAAAGGGCGCGTGGTCCTTGGATTTGACCCAGCCTTTCGGACCGGTGCTAAACTAGCCGTTGTCGATGAGACAGGAAAGATGCTTGCCACCCAGGTCATCTATCCAGTTGCTCCTGCAAAACCAGCTCAGATCGAGCAGGCTAAAAGGATCTATCCTCCTTGATCAAAGAGTTCGGAATAGAAATTATTGCGATTGGAAATGGAACCGCCAGCCGTGAAAGTGAGGCCTTTGTCGCAGAGGTGCTTCATGACCATCCAGGAGTTCGCTATGTTATTGTCAATGAAAGCGGAGCCTCTGTCTATTCAGCTAGTGAGTTGGCCCGTCATGAGTTCCCAGAGCTAACCGTTGAAAAACGCTCGGCCATCTCCATTGCCCGTCGCTTGCAAGATCCGCTAGCAGAATTGGTGAAAATCGATGCCAAATCCATCGGTGTCGGTCAATACCAACACGATGTCAATCAGAAAAAACTGACAGAAAGCTTGGATTTCGTGGTAGATACTGTCGTCAACCAAGTTGGGGTCAATATCAATACGGCTAGTCCCTCTCTCTTAGCCCATGTAGCAGGACTCAATAAAACCATCTCTGAAAATATTGTGAAATACCGGGAAGAAGAAGGAATGATTCTTTCACGAGCACAGATTAAAAAGTCCCTCGTCTCGGCGCCAAGGCTTTCGAGCAAGCGGCTGGATTCTTACGCATTCCTGAAAGTAAAAATATCTTGGACAATACCGGCGTTCACCCTGAAAGTTACAAGGAAGTTGAAAAACTTTTTCAACTTCTTGAAATTACCGACCTCGATGCATCCGCTCAGGAAAAATTAAAAGCTGTGAACATAAAGGAGATGTCTACTCAGCTGGATCTGGGACCAGAAACCCTGAAAGATATTATTGCCGATCTCCTAAAACCAGGTCGCGATTTGCGGGATTCCTTTGATGCACCCGTGCTCCGTCAGGATGTCTTGGATATTAAAGACCTCCATATAGGCCAAAAATTAGAAGGGGTTGTGCGCAATGTGGTTGACTTTGGGGCCTTTGTCGATATTGGCATTCACGAAGATGGCTTGATTCATATCTCCCATATGAGCAAGCAGTTTATCAAGCATCCAAGCCAGGTCGTATCAGTAGGTGATTTGGTAACCGTCTGGGTGAAGAAGATTGATGTGGAACGCGAAAAAGTCAATCTCAGTTTGGTAGCTCCGAATGAATCTGACTGAGTATGTACGCCAAGTATCCCTAGAAGATTTTGGGAGAGAATTCCGCCATCAAGCAGAGTGGAATTCACGTCTTCAAACTACTGGGGGTCGTTTCTTTCCCAAAGATCGACACCTTGATTTCAACCCGAAAATATACCAAGCTTTCGGGTTAGAGGTCTTTCGTAAAATCGTCCGTCACGAGCTCTGCCATTACCATCTTTACGATCAAGGAAAAGGCTATCGCCACAAAGATCTAGACTTTAAGCAACTTCTCCAGCAAGTGGACGGTCTTCGTTTCACACCTCCTCTACCAGATAGAACTGGGCGAGTCAAGCGGATCTATCTCTATCAATGTCCCCATTGTGGCCAAGAGTATAGACGAAAGCGAAAAATCGATCTGAAGAAATATGCCTGCGGTCGCTGTCACAGCTGCCTGCAATTTCTTGAAATGAGACAAGTGTAAGAATCAGTCTTTAGGCGGATCTCTTTCCAGTTCGACTCTGCTAAAATAGGTCTAACTAGAAAGAGGAAAATCAAATGACATCATCATTTTACAAATTAAAACGACATCGCCTGGTTTCAGGTGTGCTAGCTGGCTTAGCTGATAAATTTGGTCTTAGTGTAACTCTCCTACGCTTCTTGTTTATTCTTTTTACGGTTTCTCATGCCTTTATCGGTGTGATTATCTATTTACTGTTAGATACGACCTTGCCTTATAAGGACGAGGAGGAGCAGGAAATGTTTGACTATGGCCCTCGACCTCGTCGAAGAAAAGAGGCTGAACCCATTCATGATCAGAATGATAGTCCATTTTTCTAAAAGGAGATCCGAGTGAAGCAGAAGTTCTATTCCCTTGCTTTTATTCTATATCTCTTCTTCAGTTTTATAGGACAATTTTTCATTTTAAATCGTGTTTTTGGTGAAGGAGTTGGAACAGTTTTGATCGGAATGCTCCTTTTTCCACTGGGCATTTGGAATAGTCTCTTCTACCTCTTGTTTCTTCCAACAAAAGAGGCTAGAAAGCCACAAATTTATCGGTTTTCGATTTTATTTTTGCCAGTTTTGTATCTGGTTTTCTCCTTATTGGGTGGAGGACCTTACGTCTTTATGCTCGGCTTGATCGCATTTCCTTCAAATGCGGCGGTCTATGCGGTCTCTACCGGAATCAAATCCATGATCAAAGATTTCTTGCAAGGCGAAGACTAGAGCATTCTTCATATGTTCCCATCATTTTCTAGAGGTTGGAGACCTTTGTCTTGGCCTCTTTTGCTTGCCTTAAAAAGGAGTTGAAAATGGATCTTTCAAATGACACTTCAGGCTCTCGTCTGAAGAGAAAATCTGCTATAATAGAGAGAGAATTTGAAAAGGGAGAATGATATGGCAGTTACTGTTCGCGATCTACAGGAAAAGCTTCGTCTATCGGTTGTTTACGGGGATGATAACCTCTTAAGCAAGGAAATTACGACTGCGGACATTTCACGTCCAGGTCTTGAAATGACGGGCTATTTCGACTATTACACACCTGAGCGGATTCAGCTTGTAGGAATGAAAGAATGGTCCTACCTGGTAAAGATGAGCTCTCACAACCGTCATCAGGTCCTGCGCAAGATGTTCCAGCCAGAGACACCTGTCATCATTGTTGCGAGGAATTTAGAAATTCCAGAAGAAATGTTGCGAGCTGCTGAAGAGAAGCAACTAGCCATTTTGAAGAGCAATGTTGCAACGAGTCGTTTATCTGGAGAGCTTTCTAGCTATTTGGATAGTCGGCTGGCAGAACGTACGAGTGTACACGGTGTCTTGATGGATATTTATGGGATGGGTGTCTTGATCCAAGGAGATAGCGGAATCGGAAAAAGCGAGACAGGTCTGGAACTTGTCAAGCGGGGCACCGCCTCGTAGCAGATGACCGAGTCGATATCTATGCGAGAGATGAGATGACCCTTTGGGAGAGCCAGCTGAAATCCTACGCCACTTACTAGAGATCCGTGGTGTCGGGATTATTGATGTCATGAGTCTCTATGGTGCCAGTGCTGTCAAGGATTCTTCACAAGTCCAAATCGCCGTTTACTTGGAAAATTATGCTAAGGATCAAGTTTATGATCGTCTTGGTAATAATGCAGAAGAGTTGGAAATCGGTGGTGTGACCATTCCTCGGATACGCATCCCTGTGAAGACTGGACGGAACATTTCGGTCGTGATTGAAGCCGCAGCTATGAATGTTCGGGCTAAAGAAATGGGCTATGATGCTACCAAAACTTTTGAAGAACGTTTGTCCCAGTTGATTAGTCAAAATGAGGTGAAGGAATGAATCCAGTAGCCCTTCAATTAGGTCCGATAAGTATTCGTTGGTATGCAATTTGTATTGTCTCTGGCTTGATTCTAGCCGTTTATCTTTCCATGAAAGAAGCGCCCCGTAAAAAATTGATCCAGATGATATCATTGATTTCATTTTGATCGCCTTTCCGCTTGCGATTGTGGGGGCTAGACTCTATTACGTTGTTTTCGAATGGGGCTACTATAGCCAGCACCCTGGTGAGATTTTTGCGATCTGGAACGGAGGAATCGCGATTTATGGTGGCCTCTTGACAGGTGCCCTTGTCCTCTATCTATTCTCTCGTAGACGCTTGATTGAGCCAATTGATTTCTTAGATATTGCGGCCCCAAGCGTCATGATTGCACAGAGTATTGGTCGCTGGGGAAACTTCTTTAACCAGGAAGCTTATGGAGCTGCTGTTAAAAGTCTCAACTACCTGCCCTCTTTTATTCGAGATCAAATGTATATAGATGGTAGTTACCGTCAGCCAACCTTCTTATATGAATCTAGTTGGAATCTGCTAGGATTTCTCTTGATCTTGATTCTTCGTAGGAAGCCCCAATTTTTGCGGCAAGGTGAGGTCACAGCCTTTTACCTTATCTGGTATGGTTTTGGTCGGATGATTATCGAAGGAATGCGGACGGATAGCTTGATGTTTGCAGGCTTACGTGTTTCCCAGTGGTTGTCGATGATCCTGATTCTAGTTGGACTTGCCATTATCCTTTACCAACGTCGCAAAAAAGCCCCTTATTATGTAGAAACAAAGGAGTAACATATGTTTATTGAAATTGCCTACGGCCTCTTAGGCCTTGCCTTAGTAGCGCTTGTCATTTATATGATTTTTTCCTCTCAAAGATTGGAAAAGTTGTAGATGAGACGCAAAAACGATCCAAGTTTTGACATCAGATGTCAATGTCACCTTGCATCAGACCAATGATCTATTGGCAAAAGTCAATGTTTTAACGGATGATTTGAATCAAAAAGTTGCAACAATTGACCCACTCTTTACAGCCGTGGCGGATCTTTCAGAGTCTGTTTCAGATTTGAATGATCAAGCCCGTCAATTAGGTTCCAAAGCTGTATCAGCTGGTGGAAAAACAGTGAAAGCCTCTATCGGATTAAAAGCGATTAAGATGGCTTCAAAATTATTTAAATAGAATCGAGGAAGAATATGGGACGTTTATCTAGTTTATTAATTGGTGTGATTTCAGGTGCTTCAGCAGCCTACTATTTATCAACTGAGCAAGGAAAGAAAGTCACTAAAAAGTGGTGCGCTTCGTAAAAGATTATCAAGAAGATCCTCAAGAAGTACATGAATCGGTGAAACAAACTGCTAAGGATGTTTCAAAACAAGCAGCAGAAGTGATCCAACAAACCAAAGAAAAAGTTGGTTCTGGAGAAATTACGACAGGAAGTGTTTTGGAATCTGTCAAAGAAAAAACGCAAGATGTGGTTGAAAAATCTCAAGAAGTCTATCACTCATTTAAGGATAAACTTCAAAAGAAAATCTAAGTGGCAATGACTTGGTTCAATCCATTCGCAAACAAACAGAATCTGAAGACATCGTGTTAGACTTGGATGAAAAAGATTCTGAAGAAGCAGCTGAAGAAGAAACAAAGAAGTATAAAAAAATGAGGCTCAGTGAGCCTCATTTTTTATGGAAGGTAAGATGGCAATTGGCAGTTAAGTTTTGTCTTCCAATTGTTATTCCAATTAAAAAATTCGAGTAAATAAAAAATCAGGCGAACCTGATTTTTATTTTTTCGTTTATTGTAGTAAATTCGGAACCCTTGAATACTAGCAAAGCTAGAACCAATCGCTAAAGCAAACGCAAAGAAAGTATTCATTTTTGTTGCTAAAAAGACAAAACTAAATACAACCGTCAACACACAGAAAATAGCGATATTTAAAAATATAGCAATTCACTTAATTGAGGTGCGGGTTCAACTTCAGGAGCATAGTCCTGAATAGGGGTTTCTTGGGTTTGTTTGGTTAATTCGATATAATCGAATTCTTCATTATAGTGTCTTAAATTTCTTACGGGCATTTTCTCTCTCCTAACAGTACTCTATTATTCTATCATGAATTCAGGTATATAAATGTTACAAAAATGTTACAAATTTTACAAAATGAATAAATTTTTCTAGAATATCGGAATTTTTGTTATAATGGTTCTATGAAAAATATTATTATTACAGCAACAGCAGAGAGTGTTGAGCAAGCGCAAGCCCTGATTGATGCAGGGGTTGACCGAATCTATGTCGGTGAAAAAGACTACGGATTACGATTGCCTCAAACTTTAAGCTATGACGAAATAAATCGAATTGCCCAACTGGTCCATGCTGCTGGTATAGAATTGACAGTAGCTGTAAATGCACTCATGCACCAATCGATGATGGATTCAATCAAGCCTTTCCTAGATTTTCTAAAGGAAATTCAGGCTGATTATATTACTGTCGGAGATGCGGGCGTTTTTATGTCTTGAAACGAGATGGCTATCCATTCAAAACCATCTACGATGCATCAACCATGGTTACTTCTAGTCGCCAGATCAATTTCTGGGGAAAACAAGCAGGAGCTTCTGAGGCTGTTTTGGCTCGTGAGATTCCATCTGCCGAATTATTCGTAATGGCTGAGAATCTTCAGATTCCAGCAGAAGTCTTGGTCTATGGTGCTAGCATTATCCACCATTCGAAACGACCTCTTCTTCAGAATTATTACAACTTTATCAAGACAGAAGAATCTGTGACCAAAGATCGCGATCTGTTCTTAGCAGAACCAGGAGATCCCAATTCCCATTATTCAGTCTATGAAGACAAACATGGAACCCATATCTTCTCAAATAATGACTTGAATATGATGACCAAATTGTCTGAGTTGGTAGAACATGGCTTTGATCATTGGAAACTCGATGGTGTCTACTGTCCGGGTGAAAACTTTGTCAAGATTACAGAGTACTTTGTCAAGGCCCGTGATTTGATTCAAAATGGAACATTTACACAGGATCAAGCCTATCTGTTTGATGAAGAAATCCGCAAATTACATCCAGCTAATCGTGGTTTGGATACTGGTTTCTATGATTATGAACCAGATCGTGTAAAATAACAAATAATACTAGGGCTTCTTCGTTTGTGAGTTTTCCTTTTTCAGGGAACGAAGAGGCTATTCATCATATCGACAATCTTGTAAATTGGAGAAAACATGACAAATACAAAAAACGTCCAGAGGTTTTGGTACCTGCTGGAACATTAGAAAAATTAAAAGTTGCCGTTAATTATGGGGCAGACGCTGTGTTCGTTGGTGGACAAGCCTATGGTTTGCGTAGCCGTGCCGGAAACTTCACCATGGATGAGCTTCGTGAAGGAATTGAGTATGCGCATGCCCGTGGAGTGGATGTGCACGTCGCTTCAAACATGGTGACCCATGAGGGAAATGAACAAGGGGCTGGTGAATGGTTCCGTGAATTACGGGATATGGGCCTTGATGCCGTGATCGTTTCAGACCCGGCCTTGATTGAAATCTGTGCAACCTATGCACCTGGACTCAATATTCACTTGTCTACACAAGCTTCTGCAACCAATGTGGAGACCTTCCATTTCTGGAAAGAATATGGCTTGACCCGTGTCGTCTTGGCCCGTGAGGTATCCATGGAAGAGTTGGCAGAGATCCGTAAGCGTACCGATCTTGAGATCGAAGCCTTCGTTCATGGAGCCATGTGTATTTCTTATTCCGGACGTTGTACCCTTTCTAACCACATGTCTGACCGGGATGCCAACCGTGGTGGCTGTTCTCAATCTTGCCGTTGGAAATACGATCTCTACGATATGCCATTTGGCCAAGAACGCAAGAGTATCAAAGGACAAGTCCCGGAAGAATATTCTATGTCAGCCGTGGACATGTGTATGATCGAAAATATTCCAGACATGATTGACAATGGGGTTGATAGCTTGAAGATTGAAGGCCGGATGAAATCTGTTCATTACGTATCAACAGTAGCCAACTGTTACAAGGCAGCTTGTGATGCCTATATGGAAAGTCCAGAAGCCTTTTATGCCATCAAGGATGATTTGATCAATGAATTGTGGAAGGTTGCTCAACGTGAATTAGCAACTGGATTCTACTACCAAACACCGACTGAAAATGAACAATTGTTTGGGGCACGTCGTAAGATTCCTCAATACAAATTTGTAGGAGAAGTGGTTGACTTTGATCCATCTACCATGACTGCGACGATTCGCCAACGGAATGTCATCAATGAAGGCGACCAAGTGGAATTCTACGGACCAGGCTTCCGTCATTTTGAATGCCAGATCCAAGACTTGCATGATAAGGATGGAGTGAAGATTGATCGCGCACCAAATCCGATGGAACTTCTTACGATCACCGTTCCACAAGAAGTCAAGCCAGGAGATATGATTCGTTCTTGCCAGGAAGGTTTAATCAATCTCTACTCAAAAGATGGGGCAAGTAAAACTGTTCGAGTATAACAAAAAAGAGAGGGTTAAACCTCTCCTTTTTGTTGGGCGATGCGAATGTTATTGGGGACCAAACTGATTTTCTGGATCTCAGAAATCCGAATAATCGTGGACATACTCTTTTAAAATTTTTCACGATCAGTTGTCGGCGTTCTTGGTCATACTTGACAATATCGCCTGTAAAACTCTTGTTTGAAAAAATAACATGTACCCCTTGTTTTTTTCGCAATGCTTGTTGAATGATGTCAATAATTCTCTCATCTTCTAATGGGGCAGGGGTACTGACTTTTCCATTGAAAAATTCATTTGCTCGGTCTTTAACGATCTCGAGAAATTTTTTCATAGCTAAATTCTCCATAACTTGATACAATATATTATAGATAATTTCAACGATTTTGTAAATGATTTACGAATATTAGAGATGAGAAGGCGAGAAAGGAGTCGTGAAATGGCAGAATTTTCATTCCAAATCGAAGAACATTTACTGGTCTTGTCAGAAAATGACAAGGGTTGGACCAAAGAATTGAACCGTGTGAGTTTTAATGGTGCTCCTGCTAAGTATGATATCCGGACCTGGAGTCCCGACCATACAAAGATGGGAAAAGGCATTACACTCACGAACGAAGAGTTTCAAGTCATGCTCGATGCATTTAAAAATTAAGAAAAAGGGTCCTTCAAGGACTTCTTTTTTGTTATAGTCTAAGGCTATATAGATATCAAAGATATTAGATTATCCCAAACCCTTGTTTGTCAGGTGTTGGACTGCTATAATGGTTGCATTGATGAATTAATGTAAAACTTATAGGAAAGAGGGAATCATATTGACACATACACATGCACCTTATCGCGTAGACCATGTTGGTTCATTTCTTCGTCCAGCAGCTTTGGTTCAAGCTCGTGAAGATTTCGCAGCTGGAAAAATCAGTCAGGCTGACTTAACAAAAGTAGAAGATCAGGCGATTCGTGACCTCGTTGAAAAAGAAATTGCCGCTGGTCTGAAGTCAGTAACTGATGGAGAATTCCGCCGAGCTTATTGGCATTTGGATTTCTTCTGGGGCTTTGGGGGCATTGACCATGTCCAAGCTGCTCAAGGTTATCAATTCCATGATGAAACAACCAAGGCGGACTCAGCACTTGTCGTTGGAAAAATCACAGGAGCCAATCATCCATTTGTAGAGCATTACAAGTTCTTGCGGGATCTTGTGGCAGATGTAGATGGTGTAGAGGCTAAATATACCATTCCAGCTCCTGCGCAATTCTATTTTGAATTGATCCGTGATGCAGAACATGTAGAACAATTGAATACCATCTATCCTGATTTTGCGGCTGTTCGTTTAGACATCAAGCAAGCCTATCTTCAAGTGATTCAAGATTTGTATGATGCAGGTCTTCGGACTCTTCAAGTAGATGATTGTACTTGGGGTGTCTTGGTAGATGATAATTTCTTGACGGCTTGGGAGCAGCTCAAGGCAAGTCAAAAGATGAGGTTCGCCGAGAACTCGCTGATCTCTTCTTGACCTTTAACAACGATGTCTACCAACATGTTCCAGCTGGTTTGACCGTCAATACGCACGTTTGTCGTGGAACTTCCATTCTACTTGGGCTTCATCAGGTGGCTATGCGCCGATTGCCAAAGAACTCCTTGGAGAAGAAGCAGTCAATGCTTACTTCCTAGAGTTTGATACTGATCGGGCTGGTGGTTTTGAACCACTTGCAGAAGTAACTCCTGGAAAAGGTGTGGTATTAGGCCTCTTGACATCTAAGAGTGGTCAATTGGAGAACAAGGACGAAGTGATTGCTCGTATTAAAGAAGCAAGTCAGTATGTACCTTTGGAAAATCTTTACCTGTCTACTCAGTGTGGCTTTGCTTCGACAGAAGAAGGAAACATTTTGACAGAGGAAGACCAATGGAAAAAAATCGGTTTGATTAAGGAAATTGTCGCTGAAGTTTGGGGCGAATAAGGAGGAAGAAACATGTCAGATTTACTAAGTATTTATAAAGAATTGCAAGCTAAAAATGGGTGGACTTGAGTCACCAAATCAATGCGGAAAGTCCACACTTCCCAGCCCTTCCTGCCTTGCAACAAGAAGACCTTTTACATTAAAAGATGGTTTCCATGTTCAAAAATTTACAGTGGTTGGTCAATACGGAACGCATATCGATGCACCGATTCACTTTGTAGAAGGGGGTCGTTGGTTGGATGAGATTGACCTCAAAGATCTCCTCTTGCCACTTTATGTTATCGACAAGTCTAAAGAAGTTGCTGCCAATCCAAACTTTATCTTGAGTAAACAAGATATCTTAGACTTTGAGGCAGAGCATGGACAAATTGTTGAGGGTGCTTTTGTTGCCTTCCGTAGTGATTGGTCAAAACGTTGGCCAGATCAAGATGCTATGCGTAACCTAGATGAAAATGGGGTTCAACAAAGTCCAGGATGGAGCCGTGAAGCCTTGGAATTCTTGATTCATGAACGCCATGTCAAGGCTGTGGGTCATGAAACCTTTGATACCGATGCAGGTATTCCAGCAGCAGAGCATGGCTTGGTCAATGAATACTACCTCTTGGAACAAAATATCTACCAAGTTGAAGTTTTGAACCAATTGGACCAAGTTCCAGCTGTAGGTGCTTTGATTTCGATTGCTTTCCTCACTGGGACAAGGCAACTGGTTCACCTGTCCGTGCCATTGCCATCTTACCATAAACAAAGAGAAAAGCTTGAAGACAGACGTCGCATTTGGACGTTTGTCTTTTTGTATTTTCGAAACTATTTTCGTTATCATCTGATATTCCATCTAAAAAACTGATCTAGAAAAAATAAAAGGGATATTTGTTAATTATTTTGTCAATGTTTTGAGATGTAGACGTACCGGTGTAAGCCAAATCATTATAGGGTTTATACAAAGAAAGAGAGTGGGACAGAAATCGGTAATTCGTTAGAATTCGATTTCGTCGTCCCACCTCCGCACAGTTGAGTAGGGCTGTAAAGCTGATGAAATCAGCGTAGTAGAGCCCACTCAACCACTGCGTCTTGCTCGACAATCCAAAAATAATTGAGAGGCTAGGACTTTTGTCCCAGCCTCTTTTTCAATCAGAGAGAGCTAAAAGTTTCTCTCTTTGTTAGTTGAACTATTTGTTAAGATGCATTGAAAATCTGTTTCGTTAGAAAATTGACTATTTTTAATGAATAAATTATTGACGAGTCAATTTCCGTTTGATTCCAACAGCACCTACTAAGACAAGAATTCCAGAGAAGACGAGTCCAGATGCAACAACTTCACCTGTATTTGGAAGAAGTGTTTTGCGACCTCCCCATTGTTTCCACCATTTGAACCTGGCGCACTTGGTGTCGTTGTAGTACCAGAATGATCAGGTTTATTTGGATTTTCTGTTGTAGATGAAGAAGTCTTAGGTTCTACAGTTGTAGTCGTAGTGGTTGTTGTGTCTTCCTCACTACCATTGTGGTTTTCTGGTTCTTCTGGTGTTGTAGTTGGAGTATTCTTAGGTTCATCGGTAGTTGTTACCGTAATCTTAGGCTCATCGGTAGTCGTTACTGTGGTCTTAGGCTCCTCAGTTGTAGTTGAAGTAGTCTTAGGCTCCTCAGTTGTAGTTGAAGTAGTCTTAGGCTCATCAGTAGTTGTTACCGTAGTGGTTGTAGTAATCGGCTCTTGAGTCGTAGTAGTTGTGGTAGTCGGCTCTTGAGTCGTAGTGGTTGTGGTAGTCGACTCTTGAGTCGTAGTGGTTGTGGTAGTCGGCTCTTGAGTCGTAGTGGTTGTAGTTGTAGGCTCTTGAGTCGTAGTAGTTGTGGTAGTCGGCTCTTGAGTCGTAGTGGTTGTGGTAGTCGGCTCTTGAGTCGTAGTGGTTGTGGTAGTCGGCTCTTGAGTCGTAGTAGTTGTGGTAGTCGGCTCTTGAGTCGTAGTAGTTGTGGTAGTCGGCTCTTGAGTCGTAGTAGTTGTAGTAGTCGGCTCTTGAGTCGTAGTAGTTGTAGTAGTCGGCTCTTGAGTCGTAGTAGTTGTGGTAGTCGGCTCTTGAGTCGTAGTAGTTGTAGTAGTCGTAGTGGTTGTTGTAGTAGTTGATGTCATATCACCATCCACTCCACCGTTTGCATTAATATTTGCAACAGATGCATTTACTTCCTTGGCAACAACGGCTTGCTCACCTTTAACGTGATACCAGACCTTAGTATTGTTTAAGAAATTCTTTTGATTTTCATTCTCTACTTTAGTCTGGTAAAAGATCAGGACACCAGTCTTATTAATTTCACTTTGAGGAATAGTAACTGTAATTTTTCCTGCAGCATCAACTGTGAATGTTGATCCAGGAAAGGCTGCTAAGAAATCATCGATAGCAGTTGAGCCACCGTAATATCCTGATTTGTTACCTGTAGTAGTAATACTAAAACTATCTTTTACAAGTGAATGACCACCTTGGATGTCATCTTCAACACGAACATCACCATCTACATCTAAGTTCATTGCATTAATGGTTAGTGTCCAAAGAATATGTTCAGGATCATTCGCGTGCATATCACCCGCTTTGAGATAGAATGGAGCGCTGTTAACACCAGTAGCCATTTTCTTAACGTTTAATTCTACTTTTCTAGCTCCACTAATAATAGTGAATTTTCCAACATGCTCCTTATCGGTTGCTGTATCGTTATGACCCTCAATCTCAAACTCACCCCAACCGCGAATGTTTTGAAGATTTTTGATAGCTTCATTGAAAGTAACTGTCGCAGATCCATCTGTAATGACCATGTCTCCAACGTAAGTTCCGTCAATACTTAATGGAATAGTCTTTTAAATCCTACCCCAAAGACTGTTCCAGAACTGGTCCAATTAACTTTTAATGTATCCCCGGTTGAATCTTTTGTGCATGCTCATCAAATGTAAACTTAACAGTTGTTTGTCCACCATCTGTGATTTCTTCTGATGAAACAGTAAGTGAGCTAATATTGTTGCTGACATCGCCAGCTTTTACCATATCAGATTGCGACAATACGATGAATAGTAATGGTAAAATACAATAAAGAAGACTTTGGCAAGTCTACTTAGATTTATTTTTTTCATTTTCTTCTCCCATTTTTCTCCAATATTTACATCAATTTGTATGTTGTTGCCAAAAACTTACAAAATTGAGAAATTTTTATAGGTGTCTTTTAAGATGACATTAATAAAAGTGCACCCCACTCGTCTATTTTCAAAAAGATATCTACAAAGTGAATTATATCACAAATTAGTAAAATTTTAACAATAAAAATATTTTATCTATGAAATTTTAAAAATTTTATAAAAATCAGATAAATGAAAAAGGACTATTGTTTATTAAAATAGTCCTTTTAGCTTAAAGTGGAACAACTTCAAGCTTATGTTTTATCTCATTGTCACAAATTCTTCGGATCCGGTTGGGTGAATGGCGACAGTTGCATCGAAATCGGCTTTTGTCGCTCCCATCTTGATAGCAACTGCAAATCCTTGGATCATTTCATCGACTCCGTAGCCAAGACCATGAAGGCCAACGACCCTTTCTTCGGGACCAGCAGTGATGAGTTTGAATTTTGCTTGCTGGCGGTGTTGGGTAACAGCAGTGTACATAGAAGCAAATTGAGAAGTATAGACTTTGATATTCTCTTTTCCATAAGTTTGCTGGGCTTCTTCCTCCGTTAGGCCAACGGTTCCAATAGCAGGGTGAGAAAAGACAACGGTTGGGATGTTTGTATAATCCATTTTGGCATTGACTTTTCCATTGAATAGTCGTTCAGAAAGAGTGCGTCCAGCTTTAATAGCGACAGGAGTTAATTCTTTTCTCCTGTAACATCCCCAAGAGCATAGATTCCTGGAATCACTGTATTCTGGTATTCATCAACTGCAATGAATCCTTTTTCATTTAAGGTGACGCCTGCAGCTTCTAGATTGAGATCCTGGACGTTTGGTTTTCGTCCTGTTGCCCAGATAACATGATCTGCCACGTGGCTGGTCATATCCTCAAAATAAATCTTCACACGACCGTCTTCTAATTTTTCAAGCTTCATGGGAACCTTATGTTTGTGAAGCGGAAGGTTTTGTTTTTCCATTTCTTCCATTAAGCCATCGACAATGTAGGAATCAAACTTTCTTAAGGGACGATCACCGCGAACGAAGAGATCGGTCTGAACACCAAGGGCATGGAGCACACCGGCTAGTTCCACTGCGATGTAGCCAGCTCCGATAATGGCAACAGATGTAGGAAGTTCTTCCCAAGCAAAGACATCATCAGACGTTTCGCCAAATTCAGCTCCAGGAACAGAAGGAATAAAGGGATGGGCACCGGTCGCAATCACGATATGCTTGGCCTTAATGGTTTCTCCATTTACCTCAACCGTATGAGCATCCACAAAACGGGCACGTCCTTCAATTCGTTCAACCCCATTGCGTTTGAAACTGCCATCATAGGAATTACGGGAACGGTCAATATAGGCTTCGCGATTTTTTCTTAAGGTTGCAAAATCAAATTTTGTCTGTTCAGAAGTAAATCCATAGTCTGGTCCATAAGCGCGAATAGCTTCTGCAATTTGTGCACCATACCACATAATTTTTTAGGCACACATCCTCTGTTGACACAGGTGCCCCCAATTGTTTTTCTTCAATGACGGCAGCGCGAGCTCCGTGCTCCCCAGCCCGGTTCATCGTAGCGATTCCTCCACTACCTCCACCGATTGAAATAATATCAAATTCTTTCATGTTTTCCTCCTAAATGGGATTTCAGTTTGATTGTAATATCAACTGTTACAAAAGTCAAGAGTTTAGCATGTTACCAAGCATTTAAATTTCATGTTGCCGTGTCAATTTTAGATAGAAAAGTAAGGAAATATGGTATACTATGGTATAGAATAAAACGCTTTCTTTGATGGAGAAAACGATGAAGAAATTGAAAAAATGGCAACTATTTGCAGCTGCAGGTGCAGCTATTGCGGTGATTGGAACAGGAAGTGTGATGGTGTTTTCGCACCCAAGTACTCCTGATCAAGCAATCACGAAAGAAACTCCAATGGTGCAAACGGTCAAGGATGGATCGATCGCTTCTTCAGTCTTGTTAACTGGGAAAGTCACTGCCAACCAGGAACAGTATGTCTATTTTGATGGAACCAAAGGGATTTGCAGTCGATTTTGGTCAATGTAGGAGATCAAGTAACAGCCGGTCAGCCAATTGTTCAGTATAGCAGTACAGAGGCCCAAACCGCTTATGATGCAGCCGTTCGTGCTGTCAATAAGGCAGATCGTCAGTTAAATGACTTACTGACAAATGGTGTGACCATTGATACGACAGGCGATGAAGAAGCAGATGCCAAATCATCTTCGCAGACTCAAAGAACAGTCGATTCTCAAGCTAGCGATTTACGAGATGCCAAGTCGGATGCGGTCGATAATATGAACAAGGCTAAGGCTCTTCTGGATGCGACAACAGTTAGGAGTAATACAGATGGTACCGTGGTCGAAGTCAATAAAGATGTTTCAAAATCGACTACAGGGACCAACCAAACTCTGGTTCACATTGTGAGCAACGGGAATTTACAAGTCAAAGGGAGTTGTCTGAATACAATTTGGCCAATATCTCTGAAGGTCAGGAAGTGGTCCTCACTTCCAAGGTTTATCCGGATAAAACCTGGACAGGAAAGATTTCTTATGTAGCCAACTATCCGACTGACGCGGGTCAAGCAGGTGCCAATGCAGCAGGTGGAACACAAGGAAGCGGTGGAGCCAAGTACCCATTCACAGTGGATATTACCAGTGAAATTGGGGAACTCAAACAAGGCTTTTCTGTCAATATTGAAGTCAAAAGTTCTACTCAACATCCCCTTGTTCCTGTGACAAGTGTCATGGCTGATGGGGATTCGAGTTATGTATGGACGGTCGAAAATGGCAAGGCTAAGAAAGTAAAAGTGACGCTTGGTAACGCCGATGCTGAAAACCAGGAAATCTTGTCAGGCTTGAAGAAAGATGCTCAAGTTATTGTGAATCCTAATGAGAAACTGGAAGATGGAAAAGAGATCGGAAAATATGACAAAATTGATTGAACTAAAAGGAATCAATAAAACCTATAAAAATGGGGATCAGGAACTTCGTGTCTTAAAAGACATCGATTTAGAAGTCGAAGAGGGAGAATTTGTGGCCATTATGGGTCCATCTGGCTCAGGAAAATCGACCTTGATGAACGTCATTGGCTTGTTGGATCGCCCGACCAGTGGAGAGTATTTTCTAGAAGGTCAGGAGGTTGGAAATCTCAGTGAGAAAAAATTAGCACGTGTTCGTAATGAACAGATCGGTTTTGTCTTTCAACAATTCTTTCTTCTCTCTAAGCTCAATGCCTTTCAAAATGTAGAACTGCCTCTCATTTATGCGGGGTTCATCCTGCTAAACGGAAGAAATTAGCTGAGCAGTACCTTGAAAAGGTAGAGCTCCATTCTCGTATGCACCATTTGCCTTCAGAGCTCTCAGGGGTCAAAAACAGCGGGTTGCGATCGCTCGAGCTCTCGTCAATCAGCCAGCCATCGTCTTAGCAGATGAGCCGACTGGAGCCCTAGATACCAAGACGGGGAGCAAATAATAGACTTGTTAACCAAGCTAAACCAAGAAGGAAAACCATTATCATGGTTACGCACGAGCCAGAAATTGCAGCCTTTGCGCATCGTCGCATTGTCATTCGTGATGGAGTGATCTCCTCAGATAGCAAGCTGGAAAGGGGGACCTAATGCAAAATTGGAAATTTGCGATCAGCTCAATTATGAGCCATAAATTACGGTCTTTCTTGACCATGGTAGGGATCATTATTGGGGTCGCTTCTGTGGTTGTCATCATGGCTCTGGGAGATGGTATGAAAGCTGGTGTTACCAAGACCTTCACCAAGGACCAAGAGTATGTACAAATCTCTTATTCTCCCAACAAGAGTGGCTATGTGACTGGGATCAATATTGGCCCTTCTGATGATACTGGAGAAGGAGAAGGCGGAGGCGAAAGTGGCCCTGCAGCTGAAGACCGAGGGATGGCTGCTCCATCGGATATCGATGGGGAAAACGCTGAAGATGTTGATGGCCAAGTCCAAGAAGCACCACCAGTTGTGCAAGAATCTTGGGTCAAGGAATTAACCAAGATTCAAGGCATCGATGGCTATTATGTTGGCAATACCTCCAATGCAACCATTGCTTTTCAAAAGAAAAAGCAGACGGAGTGAACATCCAAGGGGTAAATGAGACCTATTTTTCTGTTAAAAAGGTTGAGCTCTTATCTGGACGAAAATTAACTCCTTCAGACTATAGTAATTTCTCCCGGGTGGTGCTCCTTGATGAAGGATTGGCTCAACAATTATTTGGAACGGAGAATCCACTGAATCAGGTGGTCTCTGTTGGAGACAACAATTATCGCGTCGTTGGTATTTTCAAGGATCCAAATGCAGGGACAGCCCTCTATGGAGCTTCTTCAGGTGGAAGTGCCTTGATGGCCAATACTCAACTCGCCTCTGAATTCGGAACGGATGAAATTCAAAATATTGTCGTCCATGTACCGAATGTGAAAGAAATCAAATCTGTTGGGATCGAAGCTGCTCAAAAGCTAACAGAGCTTTCAGGTGTTCGCCAAGGAGAATTCCAAATCTTTAATTTGGATAGCATCCTAGAGGAAACCAATAAAGTAGTAGGAATTATGACATCAGTAATCGGAGCTATTGCTGGGATTTCTCTCTTAGTTGGTGGGATTGGAGTCATGAATATCATGTTGGTTTCTGTCACTGAGCGGACGAGAGAAATTGGACTTCGCAAAGCATTGGGAGCAACCCGAGGTAAGATTTTGGTTCAATTTTTGATTGAGTCGATGGTCTTGACCATCATTGGTGGACTGATTGGACTTGGCCTTGCTTATGGTGTGAATAGCTTGATTACTACACTCGCAGCAGCCTCCCTAGAAGGACCGCCGATTATTTCCTTAAATGTCGCTATCGGCAGTATTATTTTCTCTGCTTTTGTAGGCATCATCTTTGGAATTTTACCAGCAAATAAGGCTTCTAAGTTAAATCCGATCGAAGCACTGCGTTATGAATAAAAAAATAGGAGCGGGTCAGGATGAATGGATCAAGATTCTCCACGCTCCTTTTTGATGCTGTTGTGGAATAGCTTGTCGAAACCTTTTCAATCATCTTATCTTATACAGGTCAAACTATTTGGACAGTCATCGACGGTCTTCCGATGTTTTTGAGTATTCATTCAAGAAGCTGTATTTTTTCTTCCATCTTATTTTTGTTTAATTGGTAAATATTAGTGAATTTCTGGTCTAAATATGATAGAATAGGGGAGAATAACTTAGGAGGTTCCAAATGACTACTGAACATATGGAAGAATTGAATGACCAGCAGATTGTCCGTCGTGAGAAAATGGCGGCCCTTCATGAACAAGGAATCGATCCATTTGGGAAGCGATTCGAACGTACTGCAAATTCAGGTCAATTAAAAGAAAAATATTCAGAATTAGATAAAGAACAACTCCACGACTTGAACGAAACAGCTATTATTGCCGGTCGTCTTGTAACAAAACGTGGAAAAGGAAAGGTTGGCTTTGCCCATCTTCAAGACCGTGAAGGTCAAATTCAGATCTACGTTCGTAAGGATGCAGTTGGAGAAGAAAACTACGAGATCTTCAAAAAGCAGACCTTGGTGATTTCCTTGGTGTTGAAGGGGAAATCATGCGCACAGATATGGGTGAACTTTCGATTAAAGCAACTCATATCACTCACTTGTCAAAAGCCCTTCGTCCTTTGCCTGAAAAATTCCACGGACTTTCAGATGTTGAAACCATCTATCGCAAACGTTATTTGGATTTGATTTCAAACCGTGAAAGCTTCGAACGCTTTGTAACCCGTTCAAAAATCATCTCTGAAATCCGTCGTTATTTAGATGGTCAAGGATTCCTTGAAGTGGAAACACCAGTGCTTCACAATGAAGCTGGCGGTGCGGCTGCCAAACCATTTATCACTCACCACAATGCACAAAACATTGATATGGTGCTTCGTATCGCGACTGAGCTCCACTTGAAACGTTTGATTGTTGGTGGGATGGAACGCGTTTATGAAATCGGACGGATCTTCCGTAACGAAGGAATGGATGCTACTCACAACCCTGAATTCACTTCTATCGAAGTCTACCAAGCTTACGCTGACTTCCACGATATCATGGACTTAACAGAAGGCATTATCCAACATGCTGCGAAAGCGGTCCATGGTGATGGTCCAATTGACTACCAAGGAACAGAAATCAAAATCAACGAACCATTCAAACGGGTTCACATGGTTGATGCGATCAAAGAAATCACAGGTGTTGACTTCTGGCAAGACATGACCTTTGAAGAAGCTGTAGCACTTGCAAACGAAAAACATGTACCAGTTGAAAAACACTACACAGAAGTGGGACAAATTATCAATGCCTTCTTCGAAGAATTCGTTGAAGAAACCTTGACACAACCAACTTTTGTTTATGGTCACCCAGTAGCAGTATCACCACTCGCTAAGAAAAATCCAGAAGATCCACGCTTCACTGACCGTTTCGAACTCTTCATTATGACCAAAGAGTATGCCAATGCCTTCACGGAATTGAATGATCCAATCGATCAATTGCAACGGTTTGAAGCGCAAGCGCGTGCCAAAGAATTGGGAGATGACGAAGCTACAGGCATCGACTATGACTACGTTGAAGCTCTCGAATATGGTATGCCACCAACAGGTGGACTTGGAATTGGTATTGACCGTCTCGTTATGTTGTTGACCAATGTGACAACGATTCGCGACGTCCTTCTCTTCCCAACCATGAAATAAGCTAAAGAAAACACTGATCTGATGATCAGTGTTTTTAGTCTTCCATATAAGAGGTGTCGTTCCAAGTATCTAAGTGATAGTGCTCAAAATCATCTGTTGTCAGAATCGTCACGCTGGCATTATCTAGTCCGCCATTTTTGCGGAGTTCTCCTGTTTCATAACCAAGCAAGGTTCGAATAGAAGCGGTTAAATTAGCCCCATGTCCAACGATGAGAACAGTATCGAGCTCTTTTCCTTTCAGGCTTTTACAAAATCACAGGTACGTTTGGTCGTTTCATAGACAGATTCTGCATCAAAGATTTCATTTTGAAAGCGAGCTAGGTTATGGCGAAAGGCATCCATTTGTTGGGGATAAATGGACGTGATTGTAGCGATCTTAGCTCCTTCCAATTTTCCTAACTTCCACTCACGAAGAGCAGAAGTTAGTTGCAATTCTATAGGTTTCTCTAATTGATCAATGATGATCTGTGCAGTATGAACAGCCCGTGGAAGATCACTTGTATAGGCTGCATCAAATGGAACGCTAGCTAAGTGCTTTCCTAGTTTTTCAAGCTGATGAATAGAGGCTGGTAACAGCGGAGAATCGCCATTTGATCCCTGGAAACGTCCTTCTTCATTCCATTCTGTCCGTCCGTGTCGTATAAAATAAAGTTTCACAATCTTGTCTCCATCTCTGTCGTTATTCTAAAATATCTGCAAAAGTCGCTTGTACGAAGTCTGCTAGAAGTTGTGGTTTGATTTGAATACTATGGCCGATTTCCCGGCAGATACGATCATGGTCTCTAACTGAAGGGCTGATTGATCGATAAAGATTGGGAAAGGATGCTTTTGACGAATGCCCACGGGATTATTGGCACCATGAATATAACCTGTTGTTTTTTCGAGATCCTTTTGAGGAATCATAGCGACTTTCTTATTCCCTGATAATTTGGCCAATTTTTTCTCTGAAAGATGCTCCGTGATAGGAATGATCCCAATTACAGGACCTGTTTTATCTCCTTTGAGAGCTAGGGTTTTGAAAATAGTAGAGCGATCAATCCCTTCTGGTAAGATCCCTTCTAAAGCGTTGATTTGTAAGCCTATGTGCTCAATTTTTGCTTTTGTCAAGATCTGTTCGACCAAGGTTTTTTCACTTTATTTTTTTGCCATGACTTTCTCCTTTTCTCTTTTTCTCTACAAAATCAGATTTCATTAGACCATTATAACATATAATAGCGGTAATATTGCTTCCTCCTAAAAATAGAAAACAGCAGAAAAAGTGAAAGTCACTTGATCTGCTGTATTAAGGTTATGAGGAAGAGCCATCTTTTGTACCTTGAATAGTTTCCGATAAATTGCTTCTTGGTCTTGCGTCGGAGCAATTTGGTTGAGATCCAAGTAGTGTGAGAATCCATTTAATTGCCCTTGAGAGGTATATTGATGCAAGTCGTATTCCGTATTGGTATCTGGCGCGGCATTATAGTAGCCATCATCAAATCCATAAGTAGGAATCCAAAGAGCCGTAAATTTATCAGTGGAGATACTATGTTCTTCCATGAAGTAGGTTCCGATATAGAGTCCAATATTTTTTGCACCCAAAGCTTGTAGTTTTGCTCGGAAAGCTTCAACACCTGCGTTCATATCCTTCATGGTTTTTTCCTCAACGTCTAACCAATAGTAGGTCGGTTTGTAAGGAGAAGCAGCCTTGTAAAATTCTTCTGCTTCTTTTTCCATTTCTTTTTATCCTTAGCCGCGACATAAGCATAGACTGCGACTGGGATATTTCGTTTTTGGAATTCTTGGATATGGGTTTTAAAAGATTTATCCAGACCATTTAAGTAGGTTGCTGCATTTTCCTTTTAGCTTGAGCCCCACTATGGACACGAACGATCACACCTCCCACATTTTGGGAGAGGACATCGTAATCAATTTCACTAGGCAATTGCCAGCCTGAGATATCAATGATCGGGCGGCCAACCAGTTCTGGATTGATGTCTTCCTCTTTTTAGAAGAAGAGCTTGCAGTAGTTGTTTTTTAGGTGTATTGGAGTTCGGAATCGTTTGGGTTGTTTCTTGTTGTGCTCTTGCTTGCATATCAGCAATTGTTCGTGAAAGAACGAGAAAAGAAATGAAACTGATAAAAAGACCAAGAGAACAACGGGTTTTATCCTTTTTCTCATACAGAATCATTTTACCGTAAAAAAACGAAAAGGCAAAAGTTAATGCTTAAAAGATCCCAATTTCAGCCATTATTTTCAAAAAAGGAATCTTTTCATCGAAAAAGGATAAAAATATATGAAAATAAGAAAAATATTAAGAATATTTCTGGAAAATAGAGAAGAAGCCGAATCTTTTCTGGCCTTTCCTTGGTTTTGCTTCTTAAAAATGATATAATGAAGGTTGAACATTAGGAATATGGTGAATTATGAAAATTGAAAAAGACATCTTTTAAATTATTCCATCCTCATTCCCTATTTGATTTTATCCATTATTGGTTTGATTGTAGTCTATTCGACAACAAGTGCCTTGGCAATTCAAAGTGGAGTGAGTTCTACTCGGATGGTGCGGACACAGGGACTCTTTTTATCCTTAGTCTCCTAACCATCGCCTTGATTTATAAATTTAGCTTAAAGTTTCTTCGAAATAAAAAAGTGTTGGCTTTTGTCATCTTTATTGAAGTGATTTTGTTGATTTTGTCTAGGTTTATCATGGATACGGTCAATGGAGCTCACGGTTGGTTGACAATTCCTGGAGGTTTCAGTATCCAGCCAGCGGAGTACCTCAAGGTGATCTTAGTCTGGTATCTAGCCTTGATCTTTTCTAAACGACAAGACGAGATACGCGATTATGATTATCAAGCCTTGACCCACAATGAATGGATTCCAAGGAATTTAAACGATTGGCGTTGGCTGACCTTGATTCTGATTGGAATCGTTGTGATTATGCCGGACTTGGGAAATGCGACGATCTTGGCCTTAACGGTCTTGATCATGATTACGGCTAGTGGAGTGGGCTACCGTTGGTTTACCTCTTTACTTGGTTTAGTTGTTGGAGTATCCACCATCGTCCTTGGTTCAATATGGATCATCGGTGTGGACCGTGTCGCTAAAATTCCAGTCTTTGGTTATGTAGCCAAACGCTTTAGTGCTTTCTTTAACCCCTTTAATGATTTGTCTGGCGCAGGTCACCAATTAGCTAATTCCTACTATGCCATGAGTAACGGTGGTTGGTTTGGCTTGGGGCTAGGAAATTCCATTGAAAAACAAGGTTACTTACCAGAAGCGCACACAGACTTTGTGTTTGCGATTGTGATTGAAGAATTAGGTTTTGTTGGAGCTAGTTTGATCCTTGCTCTCTTATTCTTCTTAATTCTTCGGATCATTTTAGTCGGTATTCGAGCAAAGAATCCTTTTAATTCGATGATGGCCATTGGGATCGGTGGGATGATCTTAGTGCAAACCTTCATTAACATCGGAGGAATTTCTGGTTTGATTCCGTCTACAGGAGTGACCTTCCCTTCTTATCCCAAGGGGAAATAGCTTATGGGTCTTATCCGTAGCGATTGCTTTCGTTTTGAATATCGACGCTAGTGAAAAACGGGCCAAGATGGAACAAGAAGGCATGGTTTTTGAAGAAAAGGTAAAATCAAACCTTATTATTAAAAGGGAATTGTTGAATGGCTATTCAAAAAGGAGAAAAAATGGTCTTACAAAAATTAGAGAATTTCACAAATAAAGATATTATCAAAGAAGAAGCCGAAATCTTAACCAATTTATTAGATGATATTACGAAAAATTTGGTTCGTCCGGAAACCTTTGATAAAATTAGGCAGTTGAAGGATCTATCAAAAACACAGAACTATCGTGAGTTGAATCAACTAGTGGAACAATTGACAAATGAAGAAATGACAGTGATTTCACGTTATTTTGCTATTTTACCACTCTTGATTAACATCTCAGAAGATGTCGATTTGGCCTATGAAATCAATCATTTGAATAACGTGGATGGTGAATACCTCGGAAAACTTTCTTCAACCATTAAAGAAGTTGCAAAAATGAAGATGCACAAGAAATTCTTGAAAATCTCAATATTGTACCTGTTTTAACAGCCCATCCAACTCAAGTGCAACGAAAAACCATGCTGGATTTAACCAATCATATTCACGCTCTTCTTCGTCAGCACCGGGATGTTAAAGCTGGTTTAATGAATGAGAATAAGTGGTATAACAACCTTCGTTGTAATATCGAAATCATGATGCAAACGGATATGATTCGTGACAAAAATTGAAGGTTACCAATGAGATCACCAACGTCATGGAATATTACAATAGCTCTTTCTTACAAGCTGTTCCAAACCTGATGTTGGAATACAAACGCTTGGCAAAAGAGCATGGATTAGAGCTTGAACAACCACGTCCGATCACAATGGGCATGTGGATTGGGGAGACCGGGACGGGAATCCGTTTGTAACAGCTGAGACCTTGAAGCGTTCAGCAACTATTCAAAGTGAAGTCATTTTGAACTATTACATCGAAAAGATTTCAAAATTATACCGTCATTTCTCCCTTTCAACAAGTCTTTCTAAAACAAGTGAAGCAGTAGCTGAAATGGCAGCCCTATCAAGTGATACATCCGTCTTTCGTGAAAAAGAACCTTACCGTCGAGCTTTCCACTATATCCAATCAAAATTGATCCAAACCTTGGTCAATTTAAAAGAATGGACGATGGTGGGAGAAACCAGAGAAGATCGTTATGCTGTCGAGAGATTATTAGGAGCAAATGCTCATCAACAAGGGCCAGTTTCTGATTATATCGGCAATCGTATCTCTGGAGCTTTAAAGAAAATTTCTGAGAAAGAAGCTCCAGCTTATGCATCAGCTCAAGAATTTAAAGAAGACCTTGAAAAGATCAAAGATTCCTTGTTAGAAAACAAATCAGAGTATTTAATTTCTGGTGAGTTTGCAGAACTTCTAGAAGCCATCGATGTTTTTGGATTCTATCTGGCCTCTATTGATATGCGTCAGGATTCGAGTGTACATGAAGCCTGTGTGGCAGAATTGCTGAAATCAGCAGGGATTAATGACCACTATTCTGATTTATCAGAGGATGAAAAGTGTCAAGTTCTCTTGAAAGAACTTTTAGAAGATCCACGTATTTTATCAGCAACTCATGCTGAAAAATCTGAACTGCTTGAAAAAGAATTAGCGATTTTCCAAACGGCCCGTGAATTGAAGGATCGTTTAGGAGAAGAAGTCATTCGTCAAAACATCATTTCTCATGCAACAAGTGTGTCAGATATGTTAGAATTGGCTGTGATGTTGAAAGAAGTGGGCTTAGTCGATACGGAAAAAGCTCGCGTT
This sequence comes from Streptococcus sp. 2A/TPW/M5, assembly GCA_036663675.1. Classification (GTDB taxonomy): domain Bacteria; phylum Bacillota; class Bacilli; order Lactobacillales; family Streptococcaceae; genus Streptococcus. The sequence continues at coordinate 1,273,417 of JAYXUK010000001.1, forward strand.
CAAATCGTACCGTTGTTTGAAACGATCGAAGATTTGGATCATTCAGAAGAAACCATGAGAAGTTACTTGTCTCTTCCGATTGCCAAACGTTGGATTGTTTCTAAGAACAACTACCAAGAGATTATGTTAGGATACTCTGATTCCAACAAAGATGGTGGATACTTGTCTTCATGCTGGACCCTCTTTAAAGCCCAACAACAATTGACCGCTATCGGAGATGAGTTTGGAGTGAAGATTACCTTCTTCCATGGTCGTGGTGGGACTGTTGGCCGTGGTGGGGTCCTACTTATGAAGCCATCACGTCTCAACCGTTGAAATCCATTAATGACCGTATCCGTTTAACTGAGCAAGGAGAAGTGATTGGCAATAAATATGGAAATAAAGATGCTGCCTACTACAACCTTGAGATGCTCGTCTCTGCAACCATTAACCGAATGATTGCCGAACAAAAGAGTCCATTCTCTATGTTTGATCGTTTCGGGAAGTCATGGATAAAGTCGTGAATCGCAGTTACGATATCTATCGTGATTTGGTCTTTGGAAATGAGCACTTCTATGATTACTTCTTTGAATCAAGTCCGATTAAAGCAATTTCAAGTTTTAATATTGGTTCACGTCCAGCTGCTCGTAAGACCATTACAGAAATTGGTGGTTTGCGTGCTATTCCTTGGGTCTTCTCTTGGTCACAAAGTCGGGTGATGTTTCCTGGTTGGTACGGAGTAGGTTCTAGCTTTAAGGAATTTATCGATGAGGATCCTGAGAATATCGAAACCCTTCGATACATGTATAAAAACTGGCCTTTCTTCCAATCTCTCTTGTCAAATGTGGACATGGTCTTATCCAAAGCCAACATGGATATTGCCTTTGAGTACGCCCAATTGTGTGAAGAAGAAGAAGTTCGCAATATCTATCAGATTATCTTACATGAATGGCAATTGACCAAGGACATCATCTTGATGATTGAGGAACAAGACGAGTTGCTCGCGGAGAACCCTTATCTGAAAGAAAGTTTGGACTATCGGATGCCGTACTTTAACGTCTTGAACTATATTCAGTTAGAACTGATTCGACGTCAACGGACCGGCCAATTACCAGCCGATCAAGACAAGCTAATCCATATTACGATCAATGGAGTGGCTACAGGATTACGTAATTCAGGTTAAAAAAATCGGAACGACTGTTCCGATTTTTTATTCCCTGAACCCAAAGGCGCAAAAGGTACGTATTGGGCTTGAATAGAAGATTTTAAATGAGAATTTTCAAAGCTAGAACAGGATCTTTCAGCAAGCTGATAAAATAAAAGAAAAGAAGAGGAATAATTAAGAAAATATAGGTAAAAGGCTTGCAATTTTATCTAAAATTCGATAGAATAGTAAGGAAAGTTAGACTGTATTGCCTACTGTCTATCTATAAAATATATTTTATTGGAGGCTTTTACTCAAATGGCAAAAGAAAAATACGATCGTAGTAAACCGCACGTTAACATCGGTACAATCGGACACGTTGACCACGGTAAAACTACCCTAACTGCAGCAATCACAACTGTTTTGGCACGTCGCTTGCCTTCATCAGTTAACCAACCTAAAGACTATGCGTCTATCGATGCTGCTCCAGAAGAACGCGAACGCGGTATCACCATCAACACTGCACACGTTGAGTACGAAACTGCTAAACGTCACTACGCTCACATCGACGCTCCAGGACACGCGGACTACGTTAAAAACATGATCACTGGTGCCGCTCAAATGGACGGAGCTATCCTTGTAGTAGCTTCAACTGACGGACCAATGCCACAAACACGTGAACACATCCTTCTTTCACGTCAGGTTGGTGTTAAACACTTGATCGTCTTCATGAACAAAGTTGACTTGGTTGACGATGAAGAATTGCTTGAATTGGTTGAAATGGAAATCCGTGACCTTCTTTCAGAATACGATTTCCCAGGTGATGACCTTCCAGTTATCCAAGGTTCAGCTCTTAAAGCTCTTGAAGGTGACTCTAAATATGAAGACATCATCATGGAATTGATGGATACTGTTGATGAGTACATCCCAGAACCAGAACGCGATACTGACAAACCATTGCTTCTTCCAGTCGAAGACGTATTCTCAATCACTGGACGTGGTACAGTTGCTTCAGGACGTATCGACCGTGGTGTTGTTCGTGTCAACGACGAAATCGAAATCGTTGGTATCAAAGACGAAATCCAAAAAGCAGTTGTTACTGGTGTTGAAATGTTCCGTAAACAACTTGACGAAGGTCTTGCAGGGGATAACGTTGGTGTGCTTCTTCGTGGTATCCAACGTGATGAAATCGAACGTGGACAAGTTATCGCTAAACCAGGTTCAATCAACCCACACACTAAATTCAAAGGTGAAGTTTACATCCTTACTAAAGAAGAAGGTGGACGTCATACTCCATTCTTCAACAACTACCGTCCACAGTTCTACTTCCGTACAACTGACGTAACTGGATCTATCGAACTTCCAGCTGGAACTGAAATGGTAATGCCTGGTGATAACGTGACTATCGACGTTGAGTTGATCCACCCAATCGCCGTTGAACAAGGTACTACATTCTCAATCCGTGAAGGTGGACGTACTGTTGGTTCAGGTATGGTTACTGAAATCGAAGCTTAATTCGATCTAGTTCCCAGATTAACAATTATATAGACAGACAGAAAACCCCGTGAAGACGGGGTTTTTATTTTGGTAAAAGTAAAATGAGCTTGTGCAACCTTTCATTATGACGAAAATTATGGTAAAATAGTAGTATAAAATTAGAAAAAGAGGTATGTGAAATGTCACGTAAACCATTTATCGCTGGTAACTGGAAAATGAACAAAAATCCAGAAGAAGCAAAAGCATTCGTTGAAGCTGTAGCATCAAAACTTCCTTCAGCTGACCTTGTTGAAGCTGGTATCGCAGCTCCTGCAGTTGACTTGACAGCTGTACTTGCTGCTGCTAAAGGTTCAAATCTTAAAGTTGCTGCCCAAAACACTTACTTTGAAAATGCTGGTGCCTTCACTGGTGAAACTAGCCCACAAGTTTTGAAAGAAATCGGTACTGACTACGTTGTTATCGGTCACTCAGAACGTCGTGACTACTTCCATGAAACTGATGAAGATATCAACAAAAAGCAAAAGCAATCTTTGCGAACGGTATGCTTCCAATCATCTGTTGTGGTGAAAGCCTTGAAACTTACGAAGCTGGTAAAGCAGCAGAATTCGTAGGAGCTCAAGTTTCAGCTGCTCTTGCTGGATTGACTGCAGAACAAGTCGCTTCAACAGTTATCGCATACGAACCAATCTGGGCGATCGGTACTGGTAAATCAGCTTCACAAGATGACGCACAAAAAATGTGTAAAGTTGTTCGTGACGTTGTAGCTGCTGACTTTGGTCAAGAAGTGGCTGATAAAGTACGTGTTCAATACGGTGGTTCAGTTAAACCTGAAAACGTTGCTGAATACATGGCTTGTCCAGACGTTGACGGAGCTCTTGTGGGTGGTGCATCACTTGATCCAGAAAGCTTCTTGGCATTGCTTGACTTCGTTAAATAATAACATCTAAAAGGCGAGAGATTTCTCGTCTTTTTGTCTTTTATAGTAGAAAAGACCAGCTTCAAAGCTGGTCTTTTGAGTTAGGAACGTCCTAATAGTTTCTTAATGAGAGAAATCAGTTTGTATTTCAGAGGATTTGGGTAATAACGGAAGGTCCCCATCTTACGTACGATGTAGCCGTTGAAGTTTTGTTTGAAACGAAGAACACCGTCTGACCTGTCAAAGATTCCTTGAATACCAAGGAAGTTATATCTTGGGATACCACGTTTGATGGTTTCAAGCATCATATATTCTTGGAGAACAGCAGGAGCATAGAACTTATTAAATTCTGTATAAGAGCCACTGAATAAATAGGTGGATTCTTGTGGCATATAGACGAAGAGGCTTCCTGCAAGAATGACGTCTTGATCTCCATATTTTTCTATATATTCTTTCGCTTCCTTCTTTCTCACCTCAAAGGTATCAAACTGGCTAGAGAATTCACGAAGTTGATTTTGTTTTTCTCTGAATTGGGGTTGACTTCAAGATCTTTCTGTAATTTTTCAATCTTCTGTGCTAGTTTTCCTTGGTCTTTTTCAAGATTCGTGTAGTAATGGTGGAAGTTCAGTGTTGCGATCATGAAATCTGCTTTGTCGCCAAAACTGTCATAGAAAGTTTGGTAATAATCCAAGGTCTTATCCTGATAGTCGCGACGGTCACTGGTAGAGGAAGTAATATCCTTAAAGAGTTGCAGTTCATCTCGGTTTAATCGTTTCAGTTCAATACCGAAAGATTTGGCTTTCTTGACAAGTGGCTTTCCTTTTTACTGAAGCTCTTGAGAAGATTTTTTCGGTGATGCCCTCCATATCTTTCACATAATGCCAATCACCTTCTCCACCTGGATAACCTGTTGTTAAACCATCATGCTGATAGCCCAAGTTTTTAAGGGTATCCATAAAATGGGTTTGCTCTTCACTGGTTGGATTTCCGTCACTGTCAAAGGTTTGATAGGTATCATAGGGCTTAATAACGAGTTCAATAGCCCCATTTTCTTTCGCATAGTCTTTTAAGGCTGCATAGAAGGGTTCTAGCATAGCCTCCTCTTGGTAAAGGGGCCAGAATTGATTTCCATATGGAGACCACCTGTCATAGGAAGACTGTACAAGATCGCTGCCACTTGGAATTGATCTTCTTGTTTCCAAGCGATAAATTGGACCGTGTTTCCTCGCTTTTCAAGCAGATCTGCCATTTCAGCAGACTGGATAAAAGAGCGATGGGAGACAGTATTTGCAAATGAGGTAAATTCTTCTTTTGAAATTGTCGTAAGAGTCATGTAACTTATTTACTCCTTAATTTTTTCCGGATCTTGTAGACTTTGTTTACAAGTGGATAGAGTGGACTGGTTGGGAGGTTGAATTCCCAACAAATTCTTCAATGACAGGATTAAATTTTGATTTGAAATGATAGAGACCACCATCGAGTGAATTTTCAATGCCCCCATATTTTGCCAAGAAGCACCACGGTCGAAAGCGTGTTGGGCAGTTTCATACCAGGTGAGGATAGCAGGTTGGTAACGGCGGAATTCTTCATCCATCCCTGCATAAACATTTTCAGACGTCCCACCGAATTCAAGGGTTAAGGTCCCAGATAAAGGAACGACCTGTCTACCTGCTTGGAGATGCTGTTCAAGAAATTGCAGTTCTTCCTCTATACGCTCTTTTTCTTTTTGGTTATTCTCAACCTTGCCAGGCTTTGTTTTTTCTGTGAATTTTTCAGCCTCAGCCTTGTTTTTTCAAGATTTTTTATAAGGGAGGTTTTCCGTTTCTCGAGATCTAGAGTAGATAAAGTAATGTAGGATTGTCCTTGGTAGGTTGTGAGTAGTTTTTCGTAGTAGTCTTTTCCACGCAAATGAATGCTTTTACGTGCCTCAGTCTTTTTCATGAGAGAAGCAAAGTCCTCTAATAATTCAGTCCCGCCAAATTGGACTTGGATCCCTTTGTTTCGAGCAGTTCGGATGGCTTGTCGAGTAGATTTTGAAAGATCTTGCTCGGTGAAAAACTCTTTGTGGATATTCGCTTGAAAGCGTGGTTGGATATTTTCTGCCATATCACTGGTTCGGCCAGTCCATTCAATCCCTTCTTTTGTTAGGGTATCGATCACTTCTTGCACGGCAGGAGCTTGCGTCTGTTCTTGTCCAATCAATTGTTTACTCAAGAAAAGACTTGGATCAAATTTCACAAACAAGGCCTTGTATTGTTTGGCTATCTTTTAAGGGACTGGATCACATATGAAACCAGCTCCTTGTTTTGGTAATCCATGATGGGGCCTCGAGGAATGTAGAGCATGGAAAAGCCAAGTGGCAGGGGTTGAATCAAGATGCTTGCAACAGCGACTAATTGGTCTTCTTGATAAAAACCAACCCGTTCATTTCCCCAATTATCTTTGATTTTTGCCCATGAGCTGCTTTGTAAGAGATTGGTTTGGTCACTCTGAATAACAAAGTCATCATGCTCACTAGCAGAAATTCCTAGCTGGTAATGGTACATTTCTTATAATACCCACTTTCTAATGGCGTATGCAACGCCAGATTCATCATTTGATTTGGTAATAGTTGTAGCAATTTTTTAAGAGCTGGATTGCCATTTTCCATAACGACAGCATGTCCCACGACTTCTAGCATGGAACGGTCATTTTCTTCATCTCCGATAGCCATGGTTTCTTCTTGCTGGATTCCAAGTCGTTCAGCTAGATGAAGAACGGCAGCTCCCTTATTGGTCGTTTTTCCTAGAATTTCTAAATAAAAGGGGCTGATTTGACCATGGTGAAGCGGTCCTGAAATTCTTTTGGGATTTTTGCAATCGCAGTATCCAGAATATCTGGTTCATCGATATACATGGCCTTGACAAATTCTTTCTCTCGAACTTCTTCAGGCGTCCGGTAATAAAGGGGCATATTGACCAGTTGAGATTCATGAATGGTGTAGCGTCCGATATCGCGATTGCTGGTATAGATGCCGTCTTTAGTAATAGCATGAGAGTGGATTTGGAGTTTGTTAGCAAGAGACTCGATATCGAGATAGTCCTCATAATGTAAAAGGTCTTTGATGAGTTCTTTTCCAGTAGCAGTTTCTTGCACCAGACCGCCATTAAAGGTAATGACATAGTCTCCAGGATCCATCAAATGGAGTTCTTTAAAAGTTTTGAGACCCTGCGATAGGACGACCGGTTGTGATCACGATTTTAACGCCTGCGGCTTTAGCATCTTGAATGGCTTCAAATACGGAAGGTGTGATCTCTTTTTTGAATTGAGGAGTGTACCATCGATATCGATCGCAACTAATTTAATGGACATCCGTCTCTCCTGTAAAATAATCATTGGTAATGTAAGAAGTGAATTCTTCTACTTGCTTACTGAAAAGTCCATTAACCTCCAGCATTTCTTTTGGAAAATAGAAGCGGTTGTCCCCATAGCGAGTTCCTGCTAAAGCAGCGACGAGTGGAGACAACTGAGACAATTCAGCGAGACTCCCATCTTTTCGGATCATCTCGATCTGGGTCCGTGGTTTTTCAAGCTCTGGTCGATAAATATCGTAAGGCAGGTCAAAATTTTGATGAATAGCTGTGTAGTAGGTTGGATTAAAGCCAACCTCTTTAATCAGTTTTTCAAGGATTGCTAAGTCTTTCCGCTTATCTTCTGTAAATAGAATCGACTTAAAGACTTTCCGATTGATATAGCGCTGAGCAAGATCAGACAGGATGGTATCCGGGCTATCCATCCAGACTTGGAAATAGGTATTCATCACACCGTCATCTAGATTTAGGTAGTCTTGAATGGTGACCTCTTCTTCAAAAAATGGAATCAAGCGAGGTGAAGTCAGTTGAAAATACTCTTTCTGATCTGGATAAATGGTTCTAGCGCGTTTGAGTAGATTTTGAAGGAGGACTTCCATGGCACGAGTAGCCGGGTGGAAGTAGACCTGCATATACATTTGGTAACGGCTGACCACGTAATCCTCGACAGCGTGCATGCCATTTTGTTGGAAGGCAATACCATTTTCAATCGGTCGAATGACACGCAAAATACGGGTCAAGTCAAATTTTCCATAGGAAGCACCCGTAAAATAGGCATCCCGCAGTAAATAATCCATCCGGTCCACATCAATTTGACTAGAAATCAATTGCACCACTTGTTTATTGGGATAGGTATGATCAATGACGCTGGCTACACGGTTTGGGAAATCAGGTGCTACCTGTAAGAGGATTTGATTGACCTCCGTCTCTGGACTGGTGATGATCAGCTGGGTCATCTTTTCATGATCGGTTCCAAAGAGTCCTTCGAAGGTATGAGAATAGGCACCATGTCCAATGTCATGAAGAAGAGCGGCTGTCATGGTCAGTAAGTTTTCATCAGAATTCCATTGCTCTGCATACTTTTCCTCAAAATAGACAGAATCCGTCTTGAAATTTCATAGGCGCCAAGACAGTGAGAAAACGACTATGCTCCCCACCGTGGAAGGTAAAACCAGATGTCCCCAGTTGTTTGATGCGGCGTAGTCGTTGAAATTCTTTACTATTAATTAATTGATAAATGATGGGATGATCCACATGAACGTAATCATGCACGGGATCGCGAAAGACTTTTTCATTCATGGGTCTATTATAGCAAAAAAAGCCTATTTTGCGATCTAGAGGCTAATAGGGGCAGTCAAAATGCGTAAAATTTGATAGAATAGTAAGGCAAGAAAAGAAGAGAAGGAGACAAAGATGCAGATTCGCATTCAAAATACCATTCGATTTGGAGAAGAAATGGAAATTGTTGATCAGTACTATCAAGGTGAATGGAAGGAAAAAGCAGGTTTTCAATATCTCTTGTATACCAATGAAGAAGATGAAAAGGTTGCTTTGAAATTTTCCAACGATGAATTGGTCATGACACGATTCTCAAGTCCTAAATCCATCATGCGTTTCTACAAAAATGAAGATGGTGGGGCAATCATCCCAACTCCGATGGGCATTCAGCAGTTTTTGATTACAACAGACCTCTTTCAATTAGAAGCAGGTCATTTGCAAGTCTCTTATCGCTTGTTAACTCTCGATGGAGAACAGGAATTTGCCAATTATCAATTACTAGTGGAATGGGAAGAATAGACCTCATTAAATTATTAGAGATCCCGCTTGCTTTATTCTATAAAAATGGTATAATAAAACCACTCAAGGGAGTAGCTGGCGGTTTTCCGCGATAGTGTCGTCATTACGAATTATTTCCGGCACTATATTAAACAGCGAGACTTGTTTTTTAAAAACAGGTCTCTTTTTTTGTAAAAGAGGCCAAAAAGGAGGAGACTGTTTTGTCAAAAGAACAAAATAAAGATTTGTTTTACACGCAATCTTCTGAGGAAGTCCTAAAGAACTTGGACTCATCTGTCGAAGGTTTGTCAACCGCCCAGGCTCAAGAACGCTTAGCGAATTATGGTCGTAATGAGTTGGAAGAGGGTGAAAAACGTAGCCTACTAGCTAAATTCCTTGATCAATTTAAGGATTTGATGATTATCATCTTGCTTGTGGCAGCGGCACTTTCTGTGATTACAGAAGGAATGGACGGTCTAACGGATGCCATGATCATCTTGGCCGTTGTTGTCTTGAATGCTGCCTTTGGGGTTTACCAAGAAGGGCAAGCAGAAGCAGCCATTGAAGCTCTGAAAAATATGTCTAGCCCCATGGCTCGTGTTCGTCGTGATGGCCATGTTATTGAGATTGACTCAAAAGAATTGGTACCCGGAGATATCGTCTTGCTTGAAGCGGGAGATGTCGTGCCTGCAGATATGCGTTTGTTTGAAGCAGCTTCTCTTAAAATTGAAGAAGCAGCTCTTACAGGGAGTCTGTGCCAGTTGAAAAAGATGTGACAGGACTTGTTGAAGCAGATGCTGGTATTGGGGACCGCGTTAATATGGGTTACCAAAACTCAAATGTAACTTATGGTCGTGGTATTGGTGTCGTAACAAACACTGGTATGTATACAGAAGTTGGTAAGATTGCAGATATGTTGGCTAATGCCGATGAGACTGAAACACCATTGAAGCAAAGCTTGGAACAATTATCTAAAGCCTTGACTTACTTAATTGTTGTGATTGCGGTCATTACTTTCTTAGTTGGTGTCTTCGTTCGTGGAGAGCATCCATTAGAAGGCTTGATGGTTGCGGTAGCCCTTGCGGTTGCGGCCATTCCAGAAGGACTTCCTGCCATTGTAACTATCGTTCTATCTTTGGGAACAACAACCCTTGCCAAACGCAATTCGATTGTTCGTAAATTGCCAGCCGTTGAAACACTTGGTTCAACAGAAATCATCGCATCTGATAAAACAGGTACTTTGACCATGAACCAAATGACGGTTGAAAAAGTCTATACCAACGGTCAATTACAAAGTGCAGCAACCGAAATTGGAGCAAACAACAATACGCTTCGCATCATGAACTTTGCCAATGATACCAAGGTGGATCCATCTGGCAAGTTGATTGGGGATCCAACAGAGACTGCTTTGGTACAGTTTGGTTTGGACCACAACTTTGATGTTCGTGAAGTCTTGAAGGATGAGCCACGTGTGGCAGAATTGCCATTTGACTCAGAACGTAAACTTATGTCTACGATCCATAAGGAAGCAGACAGTACTTACTTTATCGCTGTTAAGGGTGCCCTGACCAATTGCTTAAACGTGTGACGCGTATTGAAGTCAATGGAGAAGTTCGTCCTATCACAGATGAAGATAAGAAAGCTATCCTTGCTACCAACAAAGACTTGGCCAAACAAGCCCTTCGTGTCTTGATGATGGCTTATAAGACAAGCAACGAAATCCCAACCTTGGAATCTGAAATTGTTGAGTCTGACCTCATTTTCTCTGGTTTGGTCGGCATGATTGACCCTGAGCGTCCAGAAGCAGCAGAAGCTGTCCGTGTCGCTAAGGAAGCGGGTATCCGTCCTATCATGATCACGGGTGACCACCAAGATACAGCAGAAGCCATTGCCAAACGTCTGGGAATCATCGATCCAAATGATACAGAAGACCATGTCTTCACAGGGGCTGAGTTGAATGAACTCTCTGACGAAGAATTCCAAAAGTCTTCAAGCAATACTCTGTCTATGCGCGTGTATCACCTGAACACAAAGTTCGGATCGTGAAAGCTTGGCAAAATGAAGGCAAAGTTGTTGCTATGACTGGTGACGGGGTCAACGATGCACCATCACTTAAGACAGCTGATATCGGTATCGGTATGGGGATTACAGGTACAGAAGTTTCTAAGGGAGCTTCAGACATGGTCCTTGCAGATGATAACTTTGCAACCATTATCGTAGCGGTAGAAGAAGGACGTAAGGTCTTCTCAAATATCCAAAAATCAATCCAATACCTCTTGTCTGCCAATATGGCTGAAGTCTTCACCATCTTCTTTGCAACCCTCTTTGGTTGGGATGTGTTACAACCAGTACATCTTCTTTGGATCAACTTGGTAACAGATACCCTACCAGCCATCGCCCTTGGTGTGGAACCAGCTGAGCCAGGTGTCATGACCCACAAACCTCGAGGACGTAAATCTAACTTCTTTGACGGTGGGGTCTTCGGAGCTATTCTTTATCAAGGTGTCTTCCAAACCATGCTGGTTCTTGGTGTTTATGGCTGGGCCTTACTCTATCCAGAACATGCGACTCGTGCCGAAATCCATGCAGATGCTTTGACCATGGCCTTTGCAACTCTTGGTTTGATCCAATTGCTCCATGCCTTTAACGTCAAATCGGTTTACCAATCGATCTTTAAAGTGGGACTCTTCAAGAACAAGACCTTTAACTGGTCGATCCCAGTTGCCTTTGTTCTCTTGATGGCAACCATCATAGTCCCTGGATTTAACAAACTCTTCCATGTGTCTCATTTGAGTTTGACACAATGGTTGGCCGTTTTGATTGGTTCGCTCTTGATTGTTGTTCTCGTTGAGATTGTCAAAGCCGTTCAACGTGCACTTGGAAAAGATAAAAACGCTATATAAACATAAAAAAGTCATCTTCGGATGGCTTTTTTGCGGGCAAAATGGACCGGGCATATTTCTTGAGGTACGTGTGGATTTTTGATAAACTAGTCAACAGTTTGAAGAAAGGAAACTTAATTATGAAAAAGTTTTTTGCTGAAGTAATCGGCACATTTATGCTTGTCTTTATCGGGACTGGCGCAGTTGTTTTTGGAAATGGGACAGAAGGTCTTGGACATTTAGGAATTGCCTTGGCATTCGGTTTGTCCATTGTTGCAGCAGCTTACTCAATTGGAACTGTTTCTGGCGCCCACTTAAACCCAGCTGTTTCGATTGCCATGTTTGTGAACAAACGCTTGTCATCTAAAGACTTGATCAATTATATTGCAGCGCAAGTAGTGGGAGCGGTTCTCGCATCTGCAACAGTACTTTTCCTCTTGTCAAATTCAGGTATGTCAACAGCTAGTCTTGGTGAAAATGCCTTGGCTAAAGGAGTGACTCCATTTGGCGGTTTCTTGTTTGAAGTGATTGCGTCCTTTATCTTTATCTTAGTCATCATGACAGTGACATCAGCTACCAAAGGTAATGGGAAAATCGCTGGTCTTGTGATCGGTTTGAGCTTGACTTTGATTATTCTTGTTGGTTTGAACATTACAGGACTTTCTGTTAACCCAGCTCGTAGCTTGGCACCTGCCCTCTTTGTTGGTGGTGCAGCCCTTCAACAAATTTGGATCTTTATCTTGGCTCCAATTGTCGGTGGTGTTCTAGCTGCAATCGTTGCAAAAATCTCTTGGATACAGAAGAGTAAAAAATTGGTCCCAGAGGGACCAATTTTTTATAGTTCAAGGATCGTCATGGCTTGAGAAAATTCATGAGCGAGCTGTTTTTTCTTGTATGCTTTAAATTCGGGAGGTCTTTGATTCTGCGATAGCGTTTGTAGGGATCGTATCGTTTTGGAAAATCATATTCAGGAAAAGCTTCGAAAAATTGTTTGCAAAGCTCCCATTCTCGGACATAGCCTAAAGGTCTGGCATGATAGGTGATATTGTCGATTTTCCTATCTGAAATTCTGTGGTGGCTGTGTCCAAATATGACATCTTTGACAGGGAATTGCCGAAAAAGCTCATGGAAGGCTTGACTTCCTAGAAAAGCATTAAAGCGTTCAAAATAAGGGTGGCGCAGGAGAAACTGACTATGAGGCACAAAGTGCATGGCGATGATCAGGGTTGATCCACTTGCATGAGTTCTGTTTCGAGCTCTTGCAACAGACGTTGGGTAATGGCTGGATCAGATCCCATTCGTTGGAGACGTCTGTCAAACCAAAACAGATTCTTTGTTTGGAGATGTTTTTGGGAGAGATAGTAGGAACAAAGCTGTAGTCATACCAGCCCGAAAAAGCAAGAAGCGTATGATTGGAGAAGGGAATTTTTGAAATTCAAAAGGTCTTATGGCGTTTTCTGACAGGCCCAGCATATCATGATTTCCCAAGCTAAAGGTCACAGGAAGGTGATATTGAAGTTGGTCTAAAAATTCCTGTGAGGTCTTTTTAAAGCCGTTGGCAATATCTCCTGCAATATGGAGATGTTGAATTTTTTGTCCTTGAAAAGAGTGATCAGGGTCTCTAATTCTTCTTTACCGAAGTTGTTCGAATCAATATGTAAATCGGACATAAAAGCTACTATTGTCATGCTACCAGTCTAGCATAAGAGGATCTTTTTTCTAACAATTAGGTTACAAATGAATGGAAAAATGTTGAAAATTAGCTGGCTTGGCAGTAGTCAACCAGCAGATCCAATATTGGAAGGTGGGCAAATAGTGAAGGTTATGATATAATAGACTAGATACATAGAAAGAGGTACTTATGGACATTTCAGAAATTCGTCAAAAAATTGACGCAAATCATGAAAAATTAGCTTCTTTCAGGGGGTCTCTTTGACTTAGAGGCATTGGAAGAAGAAATTGCCATTTTAGAAAATAAAATGACAGAACCTGATTTTTGGGATGATAATATTGCTGCGCAAAAGACATCTCAAGAATTAAATGAACTCAAGCAGACCTATGAAAATTTCCATCAAATGGTGGATCTCTTTGATGAGTCAGAAATCTTACTGGACTTTTTGGCAGAAGACGATTCGGTCAAGGAAGAATTGATCGAGAAGTTGGAGGAGCTGGATAAACGTATGACCAGCTATGAGATGACCTTGCTATTGTCTGAACCTTATGACAATAATAATGCCATCCTAGAAATCCACCCAGGTTCAGGAGGAACAGAGGCTCAGGACTGGGGCGACATGCTTCTTCGGATGTATACTCGTTTTGGGAATGCTCATGGCTTCAAGGTTGAAGTCTTGGACTATCAGGCTGGAGATGAGGCTGGAATCAAGTCGGTGACCCTATCCTTTGAAGGGCCACATGCATACGGTCTTCTGAAATCTGAAATGGGGGTACACCGTTTGGTTCGGATCTCTCCATTTGACTCCGCTAAACGTCGTCATACCTCCTTTACATCTGTTGAGGTCATGCCCGAATTAGACGATACCATCGAAGTCGAAGTTCGTGATGATGATATCAAGATGGACACCTTCCGCTCTGGTGGAGCTGGTGGACAAAACGTCAACAAGGTTTCTACAGGGGTGCGCTTGACCCACATTCCGACAGGGATTGTAGTGGCGTCCACCGTGGATCGGACCCAATACGGGAACCGTGATCGTGCGATGAAGATGTTGCAAGCTAAACTCTACCAATTAGAGCAAGAGAAAAAGCAGCAGAAGTGGATTCTCTAAAAGGGGATAAAAAGAAATCACCTGGGAAGTCAAATCCGCTCCTATGTTTTTACCCCTTATACGATGGTTAAGGATCACCGGACCAACTACGAAGTAGCGCAGGTGGACAAGGTGATGGATGGAGATATCGATGGCTTTATCGATGCCTACCTTAAATGGCGTCTCCAATAACCTTGAGGGAATCAACCAGAAAAGAATGAAAGGAATTTCATTACATGTCAATGATTGAAATGAAAGATGTTGTCAAAAAGTATGACAACGGGACGACGGCCCTTCGCGGGGTCTCTGTCCAAATTGAACCAGGAGAATTTGCCTACATCGTAGGACCTTCTGGTGCAGGGAAGTCGACCTTTATTCGACTTTTATACCGTGAAGTCAAACACGATAAAGGAAGTTTGAAAGTAGCTGATTTTGATTTGGATAAAATCAAAAACGCGATATTCCTATGTTGCGACGCAATGTGGGAGTGGTCTTCCAAGATTATAAATTGCTTCCAAAGAAAACCGTTTATGAAAATATTGCCTACGCTATGCAAGTTATCGGTGAGCGCCGTCGCAATATTAAAAAGCGTGTGATGGAAGTTTTGGATCTTGTCGGATTGAAACACAAGGTCCGCTCATTCCCGAATGAATTGTCAGGGGAGAGCAACAACGGATTGCGATTGCTCGTGCGATCGTCAATAATCCGAAAGTCTTGATTGCGGATGAGCCAACGGGGAACTTGGACCCAGATAATTCATGGGAAATCATGAATCTTTTGGAGCGGATTAATCTGCAAGGAACCACAGTATTGATGGCGACCCACAATAGCCAGATTGTAAATACTTTACGTCACCGTGTCATTGCGATTGAAAATGGTCGTGTAGTGCGTGATGAAGCGGAAGGAGAGTACGGATACGATGATTAGAAGATTTTTCCGACACTTAATCGAATCGCTTAAAAGCTTGAAACGAAATGGTTGGATGACGATTGCAGCGGTCAGCTCGGTTATGATTACCCTTAGCTTGGTTGCTATTTTCGCCTCAGTTATTGCCAATACCATCAAGCTTTCAGATGATATTCAAAACAGTGTGCGGGTTGTAGTATACATGCGCAAGGATATTCAAGATCAGAGCGAGCAGATTGAAAAAGACGGTCAAACCGTGACCAATGAAAATCACCATAAGGTCTACGATGCTCTGACAGCCATGAAGCATGTCGACAAGGTTGATTTTTCTAGCAAGGAAGAACAGTATGATAAACTGATCAAAACAGCTGGGAACAACTGGAAGATTTTTGATGGAGATGCCAATCCTCTCTATGATGCTTATTATGTAGAGACAACAGCTCCTAAATATGTAAAGCAAGTTTCGGCTGATGCCAAAAAAATTGAAGGAGTTTCTGAGGTTAAAGATGGTGGGGTCGATACCCAACGCTTGTTTGCTCTTGGAACCTTCATCCGAAACTGGGGCTTGATTGGTGTAGCTTTATTGATCTTTATCGCAGTCTTCTTGATTTCAAATACCATTCGGATTACCATTATTTCACGTAGTCGTGAGATTAAGATTATGCGACTGGTAGGAGCAAAAATGGCTATATTCGTGCACCATTCCTTTTAGAAGGTGCTTGGATCGGTCTCTTGGGAGCCTTAGTTCCTTCAGCTTTGGTCTTCTATGTGTATAATGTTGTCTATACGTCAATGAACAATAACTTGGCAGACCAAAACTTGTATCTCTATAGTCCTCATCTATTGGTACCGATCATGGTCGGTGGCCTCTTTGGATTAGGGATTTTGATTGGAGCGATTGGTTCTTCAATCTCCATGAGACGTTTTCTTAAGATATAATAAAAAAGCAAGTTCATACTTGCTTTTTTGTCTACTTTATGAGGACAGGAAGGATGATAAGGACTCTTTAGGATTGTCTAAAGAAAGGATTGAACATCTTCTCGTGGCCAATAGAAGTCTCAGGGCCATGCCCGGGATAGACAGTGTAGGAAGATGGAAGGGTAAAGAGTTCTTCTCTGATACTGCTAAGTAACTGTGTCGCGTTCCCTGTCGGAAGATCGGTCCGTCCAATGGTTTCGCGAAAAGGGCATCACCGGATAGAACCAGGTGATCCTCAGGAAAGACGATAGAGACTCCTCCTGCAGAGTGGCCTGGTGTCTCCAGAACATAAAAGTGGAAATCAGCTATTTGGTAATCGGAGCGAATGTCATAAAGGAAGTCGGCCTCCTTGCATACAATATCTTCTAAATCCGCATGACGATCCAAACCAGATAAATTATCGACAGGTGAAGACAACCAACTGGCTTCTGCTGGATGGACATAAACAGGTGGGAAATGATAGGTCTGACGAACCTTTTCAAGACTCATAATGTGATCATAATGCGTATGGGTTAAAAGAATTGCTACGATTGGTTTTCCGATGCGATCTATTTGTTTTTGAATAGTCGCCCAGTCGCTCCCTGGATCGACAAGAATGAGGGAGTGATCATTTTCAAGGTAGTAGGTGTTTTCATAAGCTATAGGATTAACAGTACGATAGATTTTCATAAGGACTCCTTTCTAGAATAGTGTATCAAATTGTAAGGAAAATAACAGGATTGAAGTCAGCCTGAAAGGAGAAAAAAATCTGCAGAGCTTGCTCAAACGTGATATAATTTTAAGTATTATGACAAGACAGAAACGGAAATATGCCATTGTGGATCTGGAAGCGACCAGTGCTGGAAGCAATGCTAAGATCATTCAGGTTGGGATTGTCATCATCGAAGATGGGAGGATTATGCAATCCTATGAGACGGATGTGAATCCCCATGAACGATTGGATGAGCATATCAAACAATTGACTGGCCTGACAGATGCTCGCTTGAAAAAAGCACCAGAGTTTGCACAAGTGGCAAAAGAAATTTTTGAATTAATAGAAGATGCCGTCTTTGTGGCCCATAATGTCAAATTTGATGCGAATTTATTAGCAGAAGCCCTCTTTGGGAAGGATTTGAGCTAACGACTCCTCGGATTGATACGGTTGAATTGTCTCAAATTTTCTATCCGACTTTAGAACGCTACAATTTAGGAGCGCTTGCAGCTGAACTGGAAATTGAGTTGCACCATGCTCACTCCGCTTTAGCGGATGCTATGGCAACAGCCCAGCTGCTGTTGAAATTGAGAGAGAAAATTGCGAGCTTACCAAGAGGATTGATCGAAAACTTCTTTCGATGGCAGATTGTTTGATTTATGAATCGCGACTCTTAATAGAAGATGCGCTTGAAGACAGTAGCCTTTTTTACCAGCTCATTTAGTAGAAGTTCATGGTCTCTATCTGCGCAAGCCACAGCAGTTTTTAGAAAGTCGTCATTTGTCTGAACAGTTTGAACTCAATATGCAGCTGTTGGGAATGGAGGCTTATCCGGAACAAAGAGAATTTGTTAACTATATCGAAGATAGTTTGCAACAGCCACTTCCGAGTTTTATTGAAGCGCCAACGGGTATTGGGAAGACATACGCTTATCTATTAACGCTTTTGGCGAAAACCTCTAAGCGCATTCTTGTCAGTGTTCCCACTAAAATTCTTCAGGATCAAATTATGAAGAAGGAAGGAAAGACCATCCAAGATCTTTTCCAAATTCCCTTTCATAGCCTGAAAAGTCCCAAGGATTACATCCAACTCGATAAATTTTATGAGGCCTTACAGAGTGAGTCAGATAACGGGATGATTCGACGCTTTAAAATGCAACTGTTGGTTTGGCTGACGATGACAGAAACGGGAGAGTTCAGTGAAATTGGCCAACTCTATCGTCATCTTCATTTTGTAGCTGACATTTGCCACGATGGTCAATTGTCGAAGCGTTCACTTTTTATCAGGAAGATTTTTGGCGCCTCGGCCAGGAAAAAGTGAAAACCAGCCGGGTAATTCTGACCAATCATGCCTATCTGTTAACTCGTCTAGAAGATGATAAGAGTCTACTTCAAGAGTCTGTTCTGGTAGTGGATGAAGCGCAAAAACTCTTCTTTGCTTTAGAACAGTTTTCACAGAGAGAAGAAACCTTGCAATCTCTTCTTCTAGGCTTGCAACACGCCATCGAAGAGGAAAAAGATCTTCTGCAACGGCGTTTGCTGGAAAGTATTCAATTTGAATTAAATGCCTGCTCTAAGGAAGTTGTACAAGGAAAAACAGCGATCTTATCAGATCAAACAGTGGCAAAAATTCGACAGGATGTATCGGAATTAAAAACGAATTTTTAGAGAATCTAAGGGAATTGTTTGATGAGCGATACCAGATTTTTGGATGGACAAGGAAGTGGTCGAAAGCCACCAGATTCTTCGTCTCCATGGAGGAGTTGAGGACTTGCTATCCTTTAAGGAGTTTGTGCCTGAAGAAGTACCCGCGCTCTTTGTATCAGCGACGATCGCGATCAGTAAAGGTGCATTTACCTGCTCTTTTAGGATACCAAGAGCAGCAGATCTACCGGGTGCCAATAACAGTCAAACAACACCAGGAATTGTTGGTGCCGATAGATTTTCCAGATGTCGTTTCTTTATCTTCCGTGGAGTATGCAGGAGAGATTTGTCAGCTCATCGATGAACTCCTTCCTCTAAGAAAACCAATTTTTCTTTTGTTTACCTCAAAAGAATTGTTACTGGAGACGTCAAACGCATTGAAGTTTCCTCATTTGGCCCAGTATCGAAATGGCGATGCAGCTAATATTAAGCGACGATTTGACCGAGGAGAAAGCTTTATTTTATTGGGAACAGGAAGCTTCTGGGAGGAGTCGATTTTTCCCAACAAAAGAAGTGATTCAAATCATCACGCGCCTTCCTTTGATAACCCCAAAGATTATATGGTTCAAAAGCTGAATACCCAACTCAGAGAACAGGGAAAAATCCCTTTATGACTATAGCCTTCCAGTCGCAATTTTAAGGCTCAAACAGGCTATTGGGAGAACCAGCCGTTTTCAAGACCAGGAATCGTTGGTCCTCTTATTGGATCAGCGGGTGGTGACCAAACGATATGGAAAACAAATTTTAGATGGTTTGCAGCAAGTGTTGCCCCTTCATACGACAGTGAGAAAGCGGCTTCTTGAGCAAGCAGCTGCCTTTTTGAAAGGAATTGAGAGAATGAAAAATAAAGGATTTGGACTTGCAATTGCATTTGTACTGGCTCTTTGCGCCATGTTTTTGGGAACTTTCTTTCCCATCATTGGCTCCAGTGTCTTTGCTTTGATTTTAGGAATTGTCCTCAATGAATTAGTAGATTTGCCGGAGAATTCACGACCAGGACTGAACTGGTCCGGTAAGAAATTATTGCAGTATTCGATTATCTTCATGGGATTTAGCTTGCCGATTGCGACGGTTGCCTCTACAGGCTTGTCTTCTTTGAAGATTAGTCTGCCAACGATAACAGTTGCCTTTCATGCAGCGATGATCTTTGGGAAAGTCTTCCATCTGAAATCTCACCTACGGACCTTAATTGGATTTGGAACGGCTATTTGTGGTGGATCTGCTATCGCAGCAGCTGCGCCGATCATTGAAGCAGACGAAGAGGAAATTGCCTTATCTATGTCAACTATCTTCTTCTTCAACATTTTGGCTGTCTTTATCTTTCCAGTATTAGGGCATGTATGGCATATGTCTAATTTTCAATTTGGCCTCTGGTCAGGAACAGCCATTAACGATACGTCATCAGTTGTAGCAGCAGCGTTTTCTTATAGTAAGGCGGCGGGTGAAATGGCGACCATTGTTAAGTTGACACGCGCCCTGATGATTGTACCAGTTTGTTTGGGCTTGATCGGTTTAAAATGGTATCGGAGCAAGCAACAAGGAAGAAACAAAGGAATGTTAAAGAAAATTATTCCTTGGTTCATCATCTGGTTTATTGTGGCTTCTATTCTTTCATCTATCGGCTTGGTACCTAAAGTGGTTCTTCCTTACCTAAAGGACCTTTCTCACCTCTTTATGGCCATGGCCTTGGTCGGAATCGGAAGCAAGGTTTCTTGGAAACAGTTCCGTGCAGCAGGAGCAGCCCCCTTCTAGTAGGGTTGATTGCTTGGTTTTGTGTAGCAGGATCTAGCTTGATTCTACAAATGTTGTTCTATTAATTGATTTGATGATTCTCACAGAAAGGAACGTGAATGAAGAAACATCATTTTTGACGATTCACCTGGATTATTCGATCATTGGGATTGTCTTCGCCCTTCTCATGATTGGGATTTTATCTGTTTATGTAGCAGTTTCTCATGACTATCCCCAAATGGTGTGGCCTTTTTAGGGCAGCAATTGGCCTGGATTGGTGTGGGATGCGTCATTTGCCTGATTGTGACGATTTTTAGCACGAAATTTCTTTGGAAAATCACTCCCTTTCTTTACCTGCTTGGCCTGGCCTTGATGGTTCTTCCCCTTGTTTTTATAATCCCAACTTGGTAGCTTCAACAGGAGCTAAAAACTGGGTGGCTTATGGGAACATCACCTTATTTCAGCCCTCAGAATTTATGAAGATTTCCTTCATTCTGATGCTGTCACGCTCCATTGTCCGATTTTTACAAAGAAATAAGGGACGTGAGCGATTGTTACGACAAGATTGGTTTTTGATTTTAGAGTTGACCATCTATACCATCCCGGTCTTTGCCTTATTGGCCCTCCAGCAGGACTTGGGAACAGCCTTAGTATTCTTTGCCATCTTTGCGGGCTTAGTGCTTGTTTCGGGGTTTCCTGGAAAATTATCTTGCCGGTCATCTTGCTTCTGGCAGGTGGGTTAGCAGGCTTTCTCTTCCTCTTTCTTTCAGAAGGGGGCGAGCTTTTCTGCACCAGCAAGTAGGGATGCCAACCTATCAGATGAACCGTATTTTAGCCTGGTTAAATCCTTTTGACTATGCACAAACCACCACCTACCAGCAGGCACAAGGACAGCTAGCTATTGCTAGTGGTGGTCTCTTTGGGCAAGGCTTTAATGTCTCCAATTTATTGGTTCCCGTACGGGAAAGCGATATGATTTTTACGGTCGTCGCAGAAGACTTTGGCTTTGTTGGAGCTCTGGTGTTGTTGATTTTATATGTGACCCTGATTTACCGCATTTTAAAAATTACCCTCCAGTCCAATAACCAATTTTATACCTATATTTCCATCGGATTTATCATGATGCTGGTCTTTCATATTTTTGAAAATGTCGGAGCAGTAACGGGTCTTCTCCTTTGACGGGGATTCCCTCCCTTTATCTCACAAGGTGGATCGTCTATTATTAGTAATCTGATTGGTATTGGTCTGGTCCTCTCAATATATAATCATAGTGGCAAAAAGAAAGAGCCAGAAGAAGGGCCTCCAATCCGTAAAAAGTAGTCCTTAAAAAGGCGCAATAGATAGAAAGAAGGAATGAAAATGAAAAAAGTAGCAACGATTTTAGCAAACGGTTTTGAAGAAATTGAAGCCTTGACCATTGTCGATGTTTTGAGACGGGCTGGGATCGACTGTGACCTTATTGGCATGGAAGAAACGGTCACAGGTTCTCACCAGATCACAGTGGAAGTCGATCGCCTCTGGAATGGGGACCTGTCAGATTATGATGGAATCTTCTTACCAGGTGGGATGCCAGGAGCTGCGAATTTGCGGGATAATCCGGAATTGATTGCAGCTCTCCAAGAAGAAAGTAGGAAAGGAAAAATCATTTCTGCGATTTGTGCAGCACCAATTGTCTTGGCACGTGCCGGCCTCTTAAAAGATAAACACTATACCTGTTACGATGGTTTTGAAGAAGAGATTCAAGATGGGTACTATCAGAAAGAAACAGTGGTGAAAGACGGTAATCTCTTGACCAGTCGTGGTCCTTCAACTGCACTTGCCTTAGCCTACGCCTTGGTAGAGCAATTTGGAGGAGATGCCCAAAGCCTTCGTCAAGGAATGCTCTATCAAGATGTCTTTGGAGATGCTTAACAAAGCTCTTTTGGACACCATATTTTCTGGTGAAAGATCACATTCTATGTCGGAAAATGACTTCTCTTTGATTTAAAATGAAATGACCGTAAAAATGGCTAAAATCCCCTAAATGAGGGTTTTTAGCTTATTTTTTTGTCCATTTGTGGTATAATATTGACTATGAATTATCATGATTTTATATGGGATCTTGGTGGGACGCTATTGGATAATTACGAAACGTCCACAAATGCCTTTGTAGCGACATTGAAGGACTTTCACATCCAAGCTGATCATGATTCTGTTTATGCAGCATTAAAAATCTCAACACAGGATGCAATTCAAACCTTTGCACCTCATATTTCCAATTTTCGTACGGAATACAAGAAAAAGAAGCCTTGGGCTTGCAAGAGCCGGTCTTATTTGAGGAGCAAAAAGTTACTAGAAGAGATCCAAGCACATGGAGGACGCCATTTTTGGTATCTCATCGGGATCGCCAAGTTTTGACCCTTATTGAACAGACAGGTATTGCACCCTACTTTACGGAGATTGTAACAGCAGACGAGGGCTTTCCTCGAAAACCAGACCCAGCCTCTATGCTTTATTTGAAAGAAAAATATGGCATTCAAGACGGTCTGGTCATCGGAGATCGTCCGATCGATATAGAAGCTGGGAAGGCTGCAGGGCTTTCGACCTATTTATTTGATTCCATGCCACGCTTACACCAGTTTATATTTGAATAGAAAAGGGAAATTATGACAGAGGATAAACAGCAAGAAAATCAAGCACAAGAATATGATGCCAGTCAGATTCAGGTCTTGGAAGGACTAGAAGCCGTTCGGATGCGTCCGGGAATGTATATTGGTTCTACCTCAAAAGAAGGTCTTCATCACCTGGTCTGGGAAATCGTAGATAACTCGATTGACGAAGCCTTAGCTGGTTTTGCTAGCCATATTGAAGTTTTCATTGAAGCAGATAATTCGATCACGGTTGTCGATGATGGTCGTGGGATCCCAGTGGATATCCAAGAAAAGACAGGTCGACCTGCCGTTGAAACTGTCTTTACCGTGCTTCACGCCGGAGGAAAATTCGGCGGAGGTGGCTACAAGGTTTCTGGTGGTCTTCACGGGGTAGGATCTTCCGTAGTAAATGCCCTCTCCACATCCCTCGATGTTCGTGTCTATAAAAATGGCAGTATCCATTACCAAGAATATCGACGCGGACATGTTGTAGATGATTTAAAGATCATTGGAGAAACAGACCGCACAGGAACAACCGTCCACTTTATTCCAGACCCAGAAATCTTCACGGAAACCACCGAGTATGATTTTGAAAAATTAAATAAACGGATTCAAGAATTAGCCTTTTTGAATCGTGGCTTGCGTATTTCTTTGACGGATAAGCGAGAAGGCCTGGAGCAAGAAAAGCATTACCACTACGAAGGTGGGATCTCTAGTTACGTCGAATACATCAATGAAAACAAAGATGTCATCTTTGAAAAACCAATCTACACAGATGGTGAAATGGATGATATTACCGTTGAAGTAGCTATGCAATATACCACAGGCTACCATGAGACGGTCATGAGTTTTGCGAATAACATTCATACCCATGAAGGTGGAACGCATGAACAGGGCTTCCGTACAGCTCTCACTCGTGTGATCAATGATTATGCTAAGAAAAATAAACTCTTAAAAGAAAACGAAGACAATCTAACTGGGGAAGATGTTCGAGAAGGCTTAACAGCAGTGATCTCGGTTAAACATCCAAATCCACAGTTTGAAGGACAAACCAAGACCAAACTTGGAAATTCAGAAGTTGTTAAGATTACCAATCGACTCTTTAGTGATGCCTTTTCTGATTTCCTTTTGGAAAATCCGCAAATTGCTAAGAAAATCGTCGAAAAAGGGATTTTAGCTGCGAAAGCTCGCGTAGCTGCTAAGCGAGCGCGTGAGGTGACCCGTAAGAAATCAGGGCTTGAGATTTCCAACCTACCTGGTAAATTGGCAGATTGCTCTTCAAATAATCCACAAGAAACAGAACTCTTTATCGTCGAAGGGGATTCAGCCGGTGGATCTGCAAAATCTGGTCGAAATCAGGAATTCCAAGCGATTTTACCAATCCGTGGTAAGATCTTGAACGTTGAAAAAGCAAGTATGGACAAAATTCTAGCCAATGAAGAGATTCGTAGTTTATTTACTGCTATGGGAACTGGATTTGGTGCCGAATTTGATGTTACAAAAGCGCGTTATCAAAAATTAGTGATCATGACCGATGCCGATGTCGATGGCGCTCATATCCGAACCCTTCTATTGACTTTGATCTATCGCTATATGAAACCAGTCTTGGAAGCGGGATATGTTTATATTGCGCAACCACCAATCTATGGGGTCAAAGTCGGTAGTGAAATCAAAGAATATATCCAACCTGGTGCCAACCAAGAAGCCGAATTAGCTGCAGCTTTGAAACGTTATTCAGAAGGTCGCTCAAAACCAACCATCCAACGCTATAAAGGTCTTGGAGAAATGGATGATCACCAATTATGGGAAACAACCATGAATCCAGAACATCGCTTGATGGCACGAGTATCAGTAGACGATGCTGCGGAAGCGAGATAAGATCTTTGATATGTTGATGGGGACCGCGTGGAACCACGTCGTGAATTTATCGAAGAAAACGCTGAATATAGTACACTCGATGTATAAAATTCACCGAACGCTTCCCATTAATGGATATTTTATGGTATAATTACTAGGATTACGTTCAAGTAATACGATGAAGGAGTTTTTATATGTCTAGTGGACTAATTGTTCTCATCTTTATTGTCGCCCTTATCTTGATTGTAGGATATGTGGTTGCAGTCATTTTGAGAAAACGAAATGAAGCCTTACTGGCAGCACTGGAAGAACGAAAAGAAAAGTTATACAACCTTCCGGTCAACGATGAAGTAGAGGCCGTAAAAAACATGCATTTGATTGGTCAAAGTCAAATTGCATTTCGTGAATGGAATCAAAAATGGGTAGATTTATCCTTAAATTCATTTGCTGATATTGAAAACAATCTGTTTGAAGCGGAAGGCTATAACAATTCTTTCCGTTTCATGAAGGCTAAACAAGCCATTGATAATATCGAAAGTCAGATCCAATTGATCGACGAAGATATCAAGGCGATTCGCAAAGCTCTTTCTGATCTGGAAGAGCAGGAACAAAAGAATAGCGGTCGTGTGGTTCATGCCTTGGATATGTTTGAAGAACTTCAAAAGAAGTCACTTCAGACCCAGATCGTTATGGCAGTGCGCTTCCTGAAATTGAAAAACAAATTGGAAATATTCAATCTGAGTTTTCACAATTTGTAACCTTGAATTCTTCAGGTGACCCTGTTGAAGCGGCTGAAATCCTTGATACAGCTGAAAATCATATTGTAGCCTTAAAACAAATTGTTGAGCGAGTGCCAGAAATTGTCACTGCTCTTCAAACAAAACTTCCTGATCAATTAGAGGATTTGGAAAGTGGCTACCGCAAGCTTTTGGAATCTGGATACCACTTCACTGAAACAGATATTGAATCTCGTTTCCAACAGTTGCATGCTTCTTTGAAGAACAATATGGCAAATGTATCTGCCCTTGAATTGGACAATGCCATTTACGAAAATGAACAAATTCAAGAAGAAATCGATGCCTTGTATCACATCTTTACTCGTGAAATTGAATCACAAAAAGTTGTGAAGAAGTTAGTGAAACAACTGCCTGGCTATTTGAAACATGCTAAAGATAACAATAGCAAGCTTGCGGCAGAAGTGGAACGTCTCGGTAAAACATTTGTCTTGAATGAAAGCTTCAGCCAACAGTTAAAAGAGTTGGAAGCTGAGCTATCTTCACAAGAAAATGTGGTAGAAGATGCCTTGAAAGATTCATCTGAAACACAAAAGGCCTATTCTATCGTAGAAGAAGAGTTAGAAGCTATTGAAGCTCGCTTGAAAGAAATCGAAGATGAGCAAATTGGCTTAAGTGATTCCCTTTCAAAAATTGAAAAAGACGATGCCAATGCTCGCCAAAAAGTCAACATCTATGCCAACCGTTTGCATGCCATTAAACGCTATATGGACAAACGGAACTTGCCAGGAATTCCTCAAGAATTCTTAGAAATTTTCTTCACTGCAAGTAACAATACAGAAGCTTTGATGGATGAGTTAGAAGGGGATAAAATCAACATCGAATCAACCAATCGTTTGTTGGAAATCTTGACCAATGATATGAATGAATTGGAAGAAGCGGCGTATCGAATTGTTCAAAATGCGACATTGACAGAACAATTGTTGCAATACTCGAACCGTTACCGTTCATTTGATGATCATGTACAGGCAGCCTTTGATGAGTCCCTTTATATTTTCGAAAGAGAATATGACTATGCGGCTTCCTTCAAAGTCATCTCAGATGCTTTGGAAATGGTAGAAGCAGGCGTAACTGATCGCTTTGTTACTTCCTATGAAAAAACCCGCGAGCAAATTCGCTTTTAATAACAGAAAAATGACCTTTTAGGAGGTCATTTTTTTATCTTCAAATCATCATTGAAACTTGAAATTTAAACCCTATTTTTGTATAGTAAGGGAGAAATAAGAAAGGAAAGCGATGAAAAAGTAACAGGTCTCCTCGTTATGGATGTGGATGGAACCTTGATAAGACAGGAAGGGATTGATCTACTAGCTCAAGAAGCTGGCGTGGGAGAAAAAGTGGCAGAGATTACAGCCCAAGCAATGAATGGGGAGCTGGATTTTGCAGCATCTTTAGAGGCACGTGTTGCTTTATTGAAGGGATTAGAGACCTCTATCTTTCCGAAAATTGTAGAGCAGATGGAAGTCACACCGGGTGCTGAAAGCTTAATCACGGAACTGCATCAAAGAGGTTACAAGGTTGGCCTTGTTTCCGGGGATTTCATGAAGTCATCGACCCCATCGCGAGGTCTTTAGGAATTGATCTAGTCCGAGCCAACCGTTTGCAGACTTCGGATGGCCGTTTGACAGGAGAAGTCCTCGGTGAGATTGTGACTCCAGAAATGAAAAAGAGTCCCTCCTGACATGGGCGAAAGAAAATCATGTCCCACGAAGTCAGACGATTGCGATGGGAGATGGAGCCAATGATCTTACGATGATTGAAACAGCCGGTATCGGGATTGCCTTTATGGCCAAGCCAATCGTCGCTGAGCGAGCCCCATATCGTATCGAGAAGAGGGATTTAAGCCTTGTTCTTGAAATTTTAGACCAGCATAGAAAGGAAACAGCATGCATATCCTACTAGCCCCGGATTCATTTAAAGAATCCTTATCTGCCAAACAAGTAGCAGAAGCCTTGAAAAAGGATTCCAAGAGGCTCTACCAGATGCAACTTTTGACCTCCTTCCTATAGGGGATGGTGGTGAAGGCACCATGGTAACTCTAGCTGGAGTTCTGGATGTAACGGAGTACCAAACGCAAGTAACCGGACCATTTGGACAGCCTGTTTCAATGTCTTACTACCAAAAAGATGAGATGGCTTTTTTGAGATGGCTTCACTTGTTGGTTTAGGCTCCATTCCAGCTGAAAAACGAAATCCTCTTGAACTGGAAACACGAGGAATTGGTGAACTTATTTTGCAATTGGTTGACCAAGGGGTTAAAACGATCTGTGTGGGAATTGGCGGTTCTGCAACGAATGATGGTGGGATTGGGATGGCAGCTGGATTAGGGTAGCTTTCTATGATGATCAAGGCCATCTGCTTCGTCCTGTAGGGGCTTCGCTCGGTCGTGTGGCTAGAATAGATACCAGTGCGGTTCCAAAAGCTTTAGAAGACATCGAGCTCCAAGTCTTAACGGATGTAACCAATCCTCTCTGTGGCAGTCAAGGAGCGACCTATATCTTTGGTGGGCAAAGGGATTGAATCCCTTCTGTTTCCAGCTATTGATCAGGCTATGCAGGATTTTTACCAGCTTGCAGATGCACGAATATTGTCCATGCCTGGCGCCGGAGCTGGAGGTGGAATGGCTGCTGGCTTGGTTGCTTTTGCGGGAGGTCAGATTTCCTCAGGAATTGAAAAAGCCTCGATTTGATTGACTTTGATCACAAAGTACATAAAGCTGATCTGGTCGTCGTTGGGGAAGGTAGGATGGATCTCCAATCCCTTTCTGGGAAGGCACCTGTCGGGGTGGCCAAACGAACACCAGAGAAGATCCCAGTGATAGCTATTTGTGGTAGCTTAGCGGAGGATTTGCCAGCTTTTCCTAGTCATCACATTGATGCTGCCTTCTCTATCGTACCTAGTCCTTGTGAGGTAGCAGATGCACTGGCTCATGCTGAAAGAAATCTAATTTCCTGCGCTCGAAATATTGGGAACCTTTTGAAAACATAAGCAAACTAAAAAACCAATGGAAAGGGATGCTCCCTTCCATTGGTTTTTTATCTAAAGAGACGTTTCCAAAATGATTTCTTTTCTGGACTGGCAGTCTCTTCTTTCTTTTCAAATAAATTTGGATACTGGAGACTCATATCTGTTGGTGAAATTCCAGATGGGTGGTCAGTATGGATGATGAGACCAAAGGGAGAATGACGACAGTCATCCGAAACGATGCTTGCCACAAGACCAAGATCCTTGGTTTTTTCAAATATTGTAGCTGACTGCCTTCATCTAAAGCTGGGGAGATCTTGACCAAAACAGGATGAAAGCGATCTGAAATATCAGTAAGGATTGTCGAATACTGCTCCAGGTACATCTTGTCCCTTGCCTCCTCCAAGGTGCATGAAGCAATCACCCGCTCCTCATAAGTCTCCAAAAATCGACGCTGTTCATCCGGATTGAATCGAGTAGGACCAGCAGCTTTTTCTAAAATTGTTTTATTAATATCTGTCATAAGCTTAGTATAGCATAAAGCGCAGTAGAAGAATAGAAGAATGCGAAAAATTAAATAAAGAGGGAAATGGAAGAAAAAAGGAAGTGGAACCGTTTTCTTGTTAAAAACTTCTCAATTTTCGTAGATTTCCTTGTTTTTTCTTGAAAAAATAGCCTAATTACGATATGATAGAGGAGTAAAAATATAACTCAATAAGGAGAGTAAGAAATGTCAATTATTACTGATGTTTACGCTCGCGAAGTCCTAGACTCACGCGGTAACCCAACACTTGAAGTAGAAGTTTATACTGAATCAGGTGCTTTCGGACGTGGTATGGTTCCATCAGGAGCTTCTACTGGTGAACACGAAGCTGTAGAACTTCGCGACGGTGACAAATCTCGTTACGGTGGTCTTGGAACTCAAAAAGCTGTTGACAATGTAAACAACATCATTGCTGAAGCAATCATCGGCTACGATGTACGTGACCAACAAGCTATTGACCGTGCAATGATCGCTCTTGACGGTACTCCTAACAAAGGTAAATTGGGAGCAAACGCAATCCTTGGTGTGTCTATCGCTGTAGCTCGTGCTGCTGCTGACTACCTTGAAATCCCACTTTACAGCTACCTTGGTGGATTCAACACTAAAGTTCTTCCAACTCCAATGATGAACATCATCAATGGTGGATCTCACTCAGATGCTCCAATTGCTTTCCAAGAATTCATGATCGTACCTGCTGGTGCACCTACATTCAAAGAAGCTCTTCGTTGGGGTGCTGAAATCTTCCACGCACTTAAGAAAATCCTTAAAGGTCGTGGTCTTGAAACTGCCGTTGGTGACGAAGGTGGATTCGCTCCTCGTTTCGACGGAACTGAAGATGGTGTAGAAACTATCATCGCTGCTATCGAAGCTGCTGGTTATGTTCCAGGTAAAGACGTATTTATCGGATTTGACTGTGCATCATCAGAATTCTACGATAAAGAACGTAAAGTTTACGATTACACTAAATTCGAAGGTGAAGGAGCTGCTGTCCGCACTGCTGCTGAACAAATCGACTACCTTGAAGAATTGGTAAACAAATACCCAATCATCACTATCGAAGATGGTATGGACGAAAACGACTGGGACGGATGGAAAGCTCTTACTGAACGTCTTGGTGGTAAAGTTCAATTGGTTGGTGACGACTTCTTCGTAACAAACACTGATTACCTTTCACGTGGTATCAAAGAAGGATGTGCTAACTCAATCCTTATCAAAGTTAACCAAATCGGTACTCTTACTGAAACATTCGACGCTATCGAAATGGCGAAAGAAGCTGGTTACACTGCCGTTGTATCACACCGTTCAGGTGAAACTGAAGATTCAACAATCGCTGACATCGCAGTTGCAACAAACGCAGGACAAATCAAGACTGGTTCACTTTCACGTACAGACCGTATCGCTAAATACAACCAATTGCTTCGCATCGAAGATCAACTTGGTGAAGTAGCTGAATACCGTGGATTGAAATCATTCTACAACTTGAAAAAATAATCTAGTTTACTAGACTAGAAAGATCCTTGAGTTTTCTCAAGGATCTTTTTGCGATTGGGGTAAACAAAAACTCCTCAACTAGATAGTTGAGGAATCGTCTTATTAGAACAAGCCTTTGATTTTGTCCAAGGCACCGCTGACCATTTCATTTCCAGATACAAGCCCTTTAGCTTGTTCAAGGTAGTCACCGAGGTTGTCTTTGTTGTCATCAACAAATTTTTTGGCAGCGTCGAAATCTTTCTTTTCGATCATTTCTTTCACTTGGTTAAATAAGTCCAATGGATTCATGTTAGGGTCTCCTAAAATATAAGTTGTGAAGTCAGGCTCACGCCTTTTTCTCATCTATTTAATCATTTTTTAGAGGTTTGACAACTAAAACGACTTAATGAAAAACCGTACAAACGGCCTCTGGAACATAGAAGTCGTCGGATAGAAGGGTCAATTTTCCGCTAGCAGAATCTCGTTTGAAGACGGTGGCATTAGGTGAATCTTGATGGGCTGCGATCAAATAGTTTTGATCAGGACTAAGCGTAAAATCACGTGGATTGAGGCCTTGAGTTGGAACAATTTCAATGAGTTCTAGGCTACCATCTGCTACGACCTTAAACACAGCGATGGAATTATGAGCACGGTTAGATGCATAGAGGAATTTTCCATCAGCTGAGAGCTTGATTGCAGAAGCCCATTTTTGACCATCGTAGTCTGATGGAAGAGTAGAAAGGGTTTGGAAGTGTTCGAATTCACCCATACCGTCATAAAAGAGTACATCGATCGTAGCATTTAATTCATTGATGAGGTAAGCAGTCTTATAGTGGGGATGAAAGACCAGGTGACGAGGTCCTGCCCTGGAGCTGTTTGATACTGATTGATCAGGGTTAGTTTTCCTTCCTCACTGACATCATAGACATGCAAACTGTCTGTTCCTAGGTCACACGTGATCAAGTACTGATCTGGTGTAAGGTCTGCATAGTGAGTATGTGGACTTGCTTGATTGGCATGAGGACCACTTCCTTGGTGGGTGTCTTGATCGACAAAGGATAAACGCCCATCTGCCTCTAGCTGATATACGAGAACTTGGCCTTTGTGATAGTTGGCTCCATAGACCAGTTGACGCTTGTCATCGACAGAGACATAGCAGAGTGGTGCTCCCTCTTCAACGACGTGATTGAGCGACTGAAAATCAGCTGTAAAGCTTGCAATTCCTCCTTTTCCCTCTTCAGCACCAACACTGTAGAGGTTGCCTTTTCAGAAAAAGCGATATAGGTTGGATTGGGCTCAGCTGCCACTAGTTCAAGTTGGCTTAATGCCCCTGTTTCAGGATCAAATTGTGCCTTGTAAATTCCTTTGGATTCTTTTTTGGTATAGGTACCGAAATAAATGGTTTGAGACATAGGTCACCTCGTATGATTTGTTAGGTTTATTATATCAAAGGTCCTATTGGAAGGCAATTGCTAGTTGAAAAGGCGAGGGCCTTTCTTTCTTATTTTGCTAGTTTTTCGTAACTTCAAGCTCAAAAAATGCTAAAATAGAAACAGATTGAAATGAAAAGGAGTTCTCTGTGGATAATAAAGAAAAACAGTTTAGTTTGTCCTGGTTTTTTAGATGGTTTTTAGACAACAAGGCCATTACCGTATTTTTAGTTACCTTGCTGTTGGGCTTGAACCTTTTGGTTTTGAGTAAAATCACCTTTATTTTTATTCCTATTTTTGAGTTTGCAGGAGCCGTCATGCTGCCTGTTATTATCTCTGGTTTGCTCTATTACCTGCTTAACCCCATTGTTGACTTTCTTGAAAGAAAAGGACTCAAGCGGATTTTTGCGATTTCCTTAGTCTTTTTCTTGATTGCAGTGCTTTTAATTTGGGGTCTAGCTGTAGTGATTCCATCCGTCCAACGACAAGTGGTGAGTTTCTTTCATAACCTGCCAACTTATTTGGAAAAGGCCAATGCAACCATCGATGATTTTCTAGATAATCGCGTCTCCTCTGATATCAAACCTCAGTTAGATGAGATCACCAAGGAATTGTCTGCAAACATTACTTCTTGGGCGAGTTCGATCTCCGGGCGGGCTGTCAATTGGGTCAGCAACTTGATCGGAGTGGCTTCGCAAGTGATTGTTGCCTTGATCATCATGCCTTTTATTGTCTTTTATCTTCTTCGAGATGGAAAAAATTTAAAGGGCCACATTGTTCGCTTCTTACCGACTAAGATTCGTAAATCGGCTGAACAAGTTCTCTCAGATGTCAATACCCAACTCTCCAACTACGTTCGAGGGCAAATTACGGTAGCCATTGTCGTCGCCATTATGTTCATCATCTTCTTTAAGATCATTGGCTTGCGCTATGCGGTGACACTTGGGATCTCTGCGGGGATCTTGAATTTAATCCCTTACTTGGGTAGTTTCTTAGCCATGTTACCTGCTTTAGTCTTAGGCTTGGTAGCAGGACCAGAGATGTTTATCAAGGTCTTGATTGTATTTGCAGTGGAGCAAACCATTGAAGGACGTTTCGTATCTCCTTTGGTTTTGGGAAGCCAGTTAAATATCCATCCGATTACCATTTTATTTGTGCTTTTGACGTCAGGATCTATGTTTGGAATCTGGGGAGTTTTCCTTGGTATTCCGGTCTATGCGTCTGCTAAGGTCGTTATTGGAGCTGTCTTTGAATGGTATAAGGTCGTCAGTGGCTTGTATGAAGAACACAATGAAGTAGAAGAGGAAACACACAGTGAGTCATAGTCAACAAATGGTAGAGGCTCTCGATCGGCAAGAGCTAGAAGAGGCAGAAGTTCAATTTCAACAGGCTTTGTTAGAAGATAGTGAAGCACAATTATTGGATTTAGGTCAATATCTTGAAAGTATCGGTTTTTACCCTCAGGCAAAAGAAATCTATGAACAGATTGCAGAAACCTATCCAGAAGTGTATCTAAGTTTGGCAACCATCCTTGCAGAGGAAGGTCAAATGGAAGAGGCCTTTGCTTATTTAGAAGAAATTGGCCATGAATCAAACTGGTATGTGGCCAGTCTCTTGGTTAAGGCGGATCTCTATCAGATGGAAGGCCTAGCAGATGTGGCGCGTGAAAAATTAGTTGAAGCTGCTCATTTGTCTGATGATCCGATCATTCAATTAGGGCTAGCTGAAATTGATCTGGAATTGGAACGCTACCAAGAGGCTATCCAAGAGTATGCTCAGTTGGACAATCGGGAGATTTTGGAAGCAACAGGAATTTCCACCTATCAACGGATTGGTTTTGCCTATGCCAATCTTGGTAAGTTTGAAGCAGCTGTTCCTTTCTTAGAGAAAGCTCTGGAGATTGAGTTTGATGACCAGATTGCTTACGAATTAGCGACCTTATTGTCTGATCAAGAAGAATTCCAAAAAGCCCTGATCTACTACAAACAAATTGATACCTTGTCGCCTGATTTTGAGGGCTATGAGTATGGTTATGCCTTGGCTTTACAGGCTGAAAATGACCGTGAAAAAGCGCTTGAGATTGCTAAACAAGGGATCCAGAAGAATCCATTTGATGCCCAATTGAAGCTTCTTGCTTCTCAGCTTTCTTATGAACTTCACCAACCTGAACAGGCAGAAGCTTATCTATTAGAGGCTAAAGAAGTGGCAGATGATCTCGAAGAGATTGCTCTTCGTCTGACTACCCTTTATTTGGAACAGGAACGCTTTGACCAAGTCTTGGCTTGGCAAAATGAAGAAGTCGAAACAGTTGTCACTCGGTGGAACATTGCCCGTGCCTTGGCTGCCTTGGAGAAAACAGAAGAGGCCGTCTCAGCCTACCAAGAGCTCTATGAGGATTTAAAGGACAACCCAGAATTCCTCGAAGCCTATGTTTATTTGTTGCGTGAGGCTGGAGATGTGACGAAGGCGCGTGAAGTGGCTAATCAGTATTTGGCAATCGTACCAGACGATGTGCAGATGCAAACCCTCTATGATAGCCTCTAATCAAAACCATATCGTGAAGATTCGGAATAGTTTGTGGTATACTGGTAGAAGATAGAATGAGGAGAGAAAACATGGAACCAGTGAAACTTTTTCAATACAATACCTTAGGTGCCCTAATGGCGGGTCTGTACGGGGTTCATTTACGATTGGAGAACTCTTGGAACACGGAGATCTAGGAGTTGGGACGCTTGATTCTATTGATGGAGAGTTGATTGTATTAGATGGTAAGGCATATCAGGCCAAGGGATCAGGGGACTATCCTGAAATAGTCGAAGTTTCTCCGGATGCCAAGGTTCCTTATGCAGCAGTCGTCCCTCACCAAGCAGAAGTAATTTTCCGCCAACGCTTTGAAATGACGGACGAGGAATTGGAAGCCCGTATTGAGTCTTATTATGATGGGGAAAATCTTTTCCGCTCTATTAAGATTCGTGGTGACTTTGCCAAGATGCATGTCCGTATGATTCCAAAATCAACACCAGAGATGAAGTTTGCAGAGGTTGCAACCCATCAGCCAGAGTATACACGGGAAAATGTCACTGGAACCATCGTCGGTTTTGGACACCAGAAATTTTCCATGGCGTGAGTGTGGCTGGTTATCATTTGCACTTTATTTCAGATGACCACACCTTTGGTGGCCATGTCATGGATTTTATCATCACAGAAGGGATTGTAGAGGTGGGAGCCATCGATCAGCTGGATCAACGTTTCCCAGTTCAAGACCGTCAGTACCTCTTTGCCAAATTCAATGTTGATGAGGTCAAAGAAGACATTAATAAAGCAGAATAAAAGGTTGAGCGTCGCTCAACCTTTTATTTTGATATCAGTCCGTTAATTTCATGGCTTTGATTTTTTCTTCTTCGGGAGTGACCCGCAGAGTCTTCTGGCCTGTGTAGGTGACAAAGCCGGGCTTTCCACCAGTTGGTTTATTGAGTTTCTTAGCTTCGATCATATCTACTTGGACCAGGTTTGAGAGACGGGCCTTGGAATAGTAGGCCGCCAACTCTGCAGCGTCGGTCTTCACTTCATCCGATGGATCGAGATTTCCTGTAATGACGACGTGGCTTCCCGGGATATCTTTTGCATGGAACCAGAGTTCATCTTTCTTAGCGATCTTAAAGGTCAGTTCATCGTTTTGCAGATTATTGCGACCCACTAAAATGATAGTCTTTCCATCACTCGCCAGGTATTTCTCAGGTTTTTTCCGTTTATGAATTTTTTCGCGATTGCGCCGTTTGATAAAGCCGGTCTGGATTAGCTCTTCTCGAATTTCTGCCACCTCAGCTAGGCTCGCTTGAGAAAGGGCTGTTTCAACCGTTTCAAGATAAGAAATGGTTTCCTTGGTTTCTTGAATGAGGATGGTCAAATGTTTGACGGCTTCTTTTAACTTCTGGTAGCGTTTAAAGTAGCGTTGGGCATTTTGATTGGGGGTCAGGGCCTTGTTGAGTTGGATGGTGATCGGTTCATTGGTATAGTAATTATCTAGGACAACTTGGTCTTGGTCGTTTGGTACCTGATGGAGGAAGGTTGTCAGCAATTCTCCTTTTGGCGGAATTCTTCCGCATTGTCGGTCGCCGCTAACTCCGCTTCTTGTTTGGCTAATTTTTTCGGTTCTTTTCAAGATCGTTTTCGACCTTGCGGATCAATTCACTAGCCTGTTGTTGCACCCGATCGCGCTCAGCCTTGTCTCGGTAATAGTCATCTAGCAGATCGGAAAGTGTCTCAAAGGTTTGACTAGTGGCATCTTCAAAGGGAATAGCCGAGAAGGATTTGGTCGTTAGGCGTGGCTCAGTTGGAGCTTGGAAAAAGGCACGGAAGGTTTTTAATTTTTCATCCGTCTCAAGTCGCTTGGCCAATTCTTGAGACGTATCTCGCCCCAAACCTTGGAAACATTTTTGAAGATTCTTTGGGCTTAACTCTTCTTTGTGAAGAAGGGCAAAAGGGCTTCATCTCCAATTGTAAAAGGATTAACCGCGTCTGTTTTCGGAGGCGCTACATAGGTCGATCCAGGGAGAATGGTCCGGTAGCTATTTTGTGAGAAGCCGACATGTTTAATGGCTTCGATGATTTTATTGCTGGTGCGGTCCAGGAGAATAATATTACTGTGCTTGCCCATGATTTCGATCATGAGGCTGACAGAAATGGCATCTCCAATTTCGTTTTTATTGGAGACACGGATTTCAAGAATCCGGTCGTTTTCCATTTGCTCAATCCCTTCAATGACAGCGCCTTGAAGATATTTGCGCATGACCATAATAAAGGTATTGGGAAAGGCAGGATTTTCAAAGTTGGTCTGGGTCCGTTGAATCCGTCCAAAGACAGAATGGGCTGAGAGCAAGAGTTTTTGATTTTTCCGATTGCCTCGGATTTGGAGCACCAATTCTTGCTCGAAGGGTTGGTTAATTTTTTGAATGCGACCACTTAAGAGTTCAGCTTTCAATTCGTGGACCATATGGTGTAAAAAAATCCATCAAAAGACATGGGATTCCTCATCATTCTAGCGTTTATTCTAGTAAATTATATCAAAAATAGAACGGAAATCCCAGAAAGAAGCAAGAGGAAGTAATATAGAAAATGCGAACGTTTCCAAAAAATACTGAAAAAGTATTGACATTTTTGTAAGAAAATTTTAAAATGTAAGAAATTAGAAAAGTAGTAAATGAAAGTTTCAAGAGAGCCCACGGTTGCTGAGAGTGGGTAGCGGCAGTTTATGAAATTGGACTAATGATGAGATGAATTTGAAACAATAAAAATTCGGTTGGCACACCTTATCGTGCAACTTGTTGCTAGACAAGACAGAGATATGGGGAGAGACTATCCTTTTCCCATAAGTGAGGTGGCACCGCGATGACACGTCCTCACATAGCTTTTGCTATGTGTGGGCGTGTTTTTGTTTTAGATGAGAAGGGAGAAAAGATATGAAGAAACGATGGCGTCGCATTCTTTAGAGGATGAAAATAGAAGAAAATGAAAAAATAGAAGAGGTAGTAAAATGAAAAATAAACGGTTAATGGGAATTATTGGTTTGATTGCAGCAGCAGTCATTGGAACAGCGATCTATTCAGCTACAGCTGGTAAGGACAATAAGGCAGCAACTAGCAATGAAAAGGCAAAAGTTGGGGTCTTGCAGTTGGTCAGCCACCCTTCGCTTGATTTGATCTACAAGGGAATTCAAGATGGTTTGGCTGAAGAAGGTTATGACAAGGACAAAGTGGACATTGATTTCCTCAATGCAGAAGGCGATCAAAACAAGGTGGCAACCATGAGTAAACAATTGGTAGACAAGGATAACCAAGTCTTAATTGGGATTGCAACTCCATCTGCTCAAGGTTTAGCCAGTGCAACCAAAGACAAACCAATCGTCATGGGTGCTATCACCGATCCGGTCGGCGCCAACTTGGTCAAAGATTTGAAAAAACCAGGTGGGAATATTACGGGAGTATCTGACCACAATCCAACGGAACAACAATTGAAATTGATCAAAGAGTTGACTCCGAATGTGAAAACAATCGGTGCCCTATACTCAACCAGTGAGGATAATTCTAAATCTCAAGTAGAAGAATTTACAAAATTGGCTGAAAAAGCAGGCTACAAGGTGGTTCCGTATTCAGTTCCTTCTACAAACGAAATTGCTTCAACAGTATCGGTTATGTCAGGTAAAGTGGATGCTATCTGGGTTCCAATCGATAATACCATCGCATCAGCCTTCTCAACTGTTGTTGAAGCCAACAAAACAGCTAAAAACCAATCTTCCCAAGTGCGACAGCCATGGTAGAAGCTGGTGGCCTTGGTTCAGTCGTTGTCGACCAACATGATCTTGGGGTAGCAACTGGTAAAATGGCTGCGAAGATCTTGAAAGGTCAAAAACCTGCAGACACACCTGTTGAAATCTTTAGCCAAGGAAAATCTGTCATCAATAAAAAGTCGCAGATGAATTGGGCATTACTATTCCAGAATCTGTCTTGAAAGATGCTGGACAAGTCATTAAATAAAAACGTAACGAATAACAAGAATGGCAGAAGAATTTGGCTGTGGCAGGTCTTTAAATCGTGACCTTTAAAAATGTCTACAGTGCCCACGATTAACTGTGTTACTCATGATAGAGGAGAAAGAAGTGGAAGTCAAGCTAACAGATCTTCATCCGACCCAACTATATTTATCAGAAAAGAAGTTACATGATATCCAGATGCTTGATCAGTCGGCAGACATCATCAATATGGATCCAATTAGTATTCTTGCAGTTGGAAATCGCTTCTTGATTACAGACGGGCATCACAGGGCTTATCAGGCTTTATTGGCAGGTCGGGATACGATTTCTGCTGAGTTTGATAGAGATGGTGGCGATGAGTTGTATGTTCTCTATGCGCAAGCTTGCGAGGAAAGAAAGATAGACTCTGTTTTGGATTTAAAACATCATATCTTACCTCAAGATGAGTATGAAGCAAAATGGTATAACTGGTGTGATGGTTTTAACCAAGCAGCAACTCTTCTATTGAAAAGGAAAGCAGATGAAGCAGACCAGGCAAATAGATAATGCCCTGCGTCCTGTTCCTTCTTCTATTGAAATTAGTCTCATCTAACTTGTTTTTAACTAAAAATCTGATAAACTAGATAGTAATTGAATAGAAATCTGCAAGACTAGTATCTCAAGGGAAGTGCGACAGGGAGAAGAGCCGTGACTGAAAGCTCTTTGCATGAAAGCTGAGTGAATTCACTTGCGTAAAGGATTTAGAAATTAAGGTCTGGTTTACAGATAAAAACGGATGGTACCGCGTGTCAACGCTCCGAATGTGGGTGTTGGCACGTGGTTTTTTCTATGTCTGTAGAGGGACCATGATGGAGGAAATATGTCAACGATTGAAGAACAATTAAAAGCGCTTCGTGAAGAAACGCTGGCAGCTTTGAAGCAGATTTCTGCTGAAAATGAAAAGAATTGCAAGAACTACGAGTCTCTGTCCTTGGGAAAAAGGATCTCTGACTGAGATTCTCAAAGGGATGAAAGATGTCTCTGCTGAGATGCGTCCGGTTATCGGGAAACACGTCAATGAAGCCCGCGATGTGTTGACGGCTGCCTTTGAAGAAACAACCAAACTCTTGGAAGAAAAGAAAGTCCAAGCGAAACTAGCTAGCGAAAGCATCGATGTGACGCTTCCAGGTCGTCCGGTTGCTAGTGGTTACCGTCATATCTTGACTCAAACCAGTGAAGAAATCGAAGATATCTTTATCGGGATGGGCTACCAAGTTGTGGACGGCTTTGAAGTGGAGCAAGACTACTACAACTTTGAACGCATGAATCTGCCTAAAGATCACCCTGCGCGCGATATGCAGGATACCTTCTATATCACAGAAGAAATCTTGCTTCGGACCCATACCTCACCAGTACAGGCGCGGGCGATGGATGCGCATGACTTTAGCAAGGGACCATTGAAGATGATCTCTCCAGGGCGTGTTTTCCGTCGGGATACAGATGATGCGACCCACAGCCACCAATTCCATCAGATCGAAGGCTTGGTCGTTGGGAAGAACATCTCAATGGCAGACCTTCAAGGAACGCTTCAATTGATCGTGCAAAAGATGTTTGGTGCAGAACGTCAAATCCGTCTGCGTCCTTCTTACTTCCCATTTACCGAGCCATCGGTTGAGGTGGATGTTTCTTGCTTCAAATGTGGTGGAGCTGGATGTAACGTATGTAAGAAAACTGGTTGGATTGAAATCATGGGAGCCGGTATGGTTCACCCACGCGTCCTTGAGATGAGTGGTATTGACCCAACAGTCTATTCAGGATTTGCCTTTGGACTTGGTCAAGAGCGTGTAGCTATGCTTCGTTACGGAATCAATGATATCCGTGGCTTCTATCAAGGGGATATCCGTTTTTCAGAACAATTTAAATAATTATGTTAGTAAAAGTTAAGCCAAATGAATTTCAAATTTTAAGGGAATTAGAGGTGGAAACCTACGGGGATACCTTTGGTCCCTACATCTCGGATGCCGATATGGAAGATTACTACCAGACGGTTTTATCGCTAGAGCAGATCCAAAAGGATTTGGCAGACCCGGAATCAGAGACCTATTTTGTCCTTGATCACCATCAGGAAATTTGTGGTTTTCTCAAGTTTAACTGGGGCAAGGCACAAACGGAGCCAGTAGAAATGGACAATGCTTTTGAAATCCAGCGCATCTATGTCAAAAAGAACATCATGGCAAGGGCTATGGCAAGGAAATGTTTACCTTTGCGCTGGATCAAGCCAAGAGCCGTGGCTTTGAGTGGGCCTGGTTAGGTGTATGGGAACGCAATTTTAAGGCGCAAGATTTTTACTACCGCTTTGGATTTGAACGATTTAGTGAACACCAGTATATCACCGGAGATACCGTGGATACAGACTGGTTGTTGAGAAAGAAATTGATCTAGAAGGAACAAGAAACTTCTATTCTAGAGAATGGGAGGTTATGAGACCTACCTATGCTAGCCTCGAGCTGGAAAACACAAAATGAAAGGATCAAAACGAGGGTGGATAGAGATCTAGGAAAGTCATCTAGATTTCAGCCTTGCCCTTGGTATCTTACATATGTTAGTTAGTTATAAATGGTTAAAACAATTGGTGGACGTGGATGTGCCATCAGAAGAGTTGGCTGAAAAAATGTCAACTACAGGGATCGAAGTAGAAGGTGTGGAATCACCTGCTGCTGGTCTCTCAAAAATTGTCGTCGGAGAAGTCTTGTCTTGTGAAGATGTGCCAGAGACACACCT
Organism: Streptococcus sp. 2A/TPW/M5; assembly: GCA_036663675.1. GTDB lineage: Bacteria > Bacillota > Bacilli > Lactobacillales > Streptococcaceae > Streptococcus. The sequence goes on from JAYXUK010000001.1 coordinate 1,314,709, forward strand.
TCATGTCTGCCAAGTCAATGTGGGGAAGAAGAAGCGCGTCAAATCGTCTGTGGAGCACCAAATGTGCGAGCAGGCATCAAGGTTATGGTGGCTCTTCCAGGTGCTCGCATTGCGGACAACTACAAGATTAAAAAGGGAAAATCCGTGGTTTAGAATCCCTTGGGATGATCTGTTCACTTGGTGAGTTGGGCATTTCTGATTCTGTTGTACCGAAAGAATTTGCAGATGGGATCCAAATCTTGCCAGAGGATGCTGTTCCAGGAGAAGAAGTCTTCTCTTACCTAGACTTGGATGATGAAATCATCGAGCTTTCTATCACTCCAAACCGTGCAGATGCTCTTTCGATGCGTGGGGTAGCACATGAAGTAGCAGCTATCTATGACAAGGCTGTGAACTTCAAAGAATTTACCTTGACCGAAACTGACCAAGCTGCAGCAGATGCTCTTTCTGTCAGCATTGATACAGACAAGGCTCCTTACTATGCAGCTCGTATTTTGGACAATGTGACCATTGCACCAAGTCCACAATGGTTGCAAAACCTCCTCATGAATGAAGGTATCCGTCCCATCAATAATGTGGTCGACGTGACCAACTATATCTTGCTTTACTTTGGTCAGCCCATGCATGCCTTTGACTTGGATACCTTTGAAGGAAATGATATCCGAGTACGTGAAGCGCGTGCAGGTGAGAAATTAGTGACCTTGGACGGGGAAGAGCGTGAGTTGGAAACAAGTGACCTCGTGATTACGGTTGCTGATAAACCTGTTGCCCTTGCAGGTGTCATGGGGGAGAGGCTACAGAAATCTCTGAAAAGTCTAGTCGTGTCGTCCTTGAAGCAGCTGTCTTCAATGGTAAATCGATCCGTAAGACAAGTGGTCGTCTCAACCTACGCTCTGAATCATCTTCACGCTTTGAAAAAGGGATCAACGTGGCAACCGTTAATGAAGCCCTTGATGCGGCAGCAAGCATGATTGCTGAATTGGCTGGTGCAACCGTGCGTAAGGGCATCGTTTCAGCAGGACAGTTGGACACTTCTGATGTAGAAGTTTCTTCTACTCTTGCAGACGTTAACCGTGTCCTTGGTACTGAGCTTTCCTACGCGGATGTAGAGGATGTTTTCCGTCGTCTTGGTTTTGGCCTTTCTGGAAATGCAGAAAGCTTCACAGTGAGCGTTCCTCGTCGCCGTTGGGACATCACTATCGAAGCGGACCTCTTTGAAGAAATTGCTCGGATTTATGGTTATGACAAATTACCAGCAACCCTTCCAAAAGATGATGGGACAGCCGGTGAATTGACAGCGACTCAAAAATTGCGTCGCCAAGTTCGGACCATTGCTGAAGGTGCTGGATTGACAGAAATCATCACCTATGCTCTGACAACTCCTGAAAAAGCAGTGGAGTTCACAACTGCGCCAAGCAATTTAACAGAGCTCATGTGGCCAATGACTGTGGATCGTTCAGTCCTTCGTCAAAATATGATCTCAGGAATCTTGGATACTGTAGCTTATAATGTCGCTCGTAAGAACAAAGATTTGGCTCTCTATGAGATCGGAAAAGTCTTTGAACAGACAGGCAATCCAAAGAAGACTTGCCAAACGAAATCAATAGCTTTGCCTTTGCTTTGACTGGCTTAGTTGCTGAAAAAGACTTCCAAACTCCAGCTGTTCCAGTTGACTTCTTCTATGCTAAGGGAATCTTGGAAGCCCTCTTTGCTCGCTTGGGTCTTGAAGTGACTTATACAGCAACACAAGAAATCAAGAGTCTCCACCCAGGTCGGACAGCCTTGCTCTCACTTGGTGACCAGGTGATTGGGGTCTTGGGACAAGTCCACCCTGTAACAGCTAAGGCTTATGACATTCCAGAAACCTATGTGGCAGAATTGAACTTATCTGCTATTGAAGCAGCTCTTCAACCAGCCGCAGCCTTTGTGGAAATCACCAAATTCCCAGCTGTGAGCCGTGATATCGCCCTTCTCCTTAAAGCAGAAGTGACTCACCAAGAAGTGGTTGAAGCGATTCAAGCAGCTGGCGTAAAACGCTTGACAGACATCAAACTCTTTGACGTCTTCTCAGGTGAAAAACTAGGACTTGGCATGAAGTCTATGGCTTACAGTTTGACCTTCCAAAATCCAGAAGATAGCTTGACAGACGAAGAAGTCGCTCGCTACATGGAAAAAATCCAAGCTTCACTAGAAGAAAAAGTAGACGCAGAAGTGCGTTAAAAATTAGATGAAAACAGCTAAGACATGCTCTCAGCTGTTTTTGTTGTATTTAAAAATTACAATCTTCTTACAAATTTGTGAAAACATTTACAAATGCTATAAAGTAAATTATAATTGAAGAGTAAAGATTCAGTAGACTTACTGAAAGAGAGGAAGGAGAATGGGGATGTTAAATATGAGAAAACCTATCTTGTCACTTGTTGGTTTGTTGGCAGTGGCTAGTCTAGTCGGATGTCAGCAGGAAAGTGGAAAGAAGGGAGATTCAAAGGAACTAAGTCAAGAACAAATCATCGACAAGGGGCTTCAGGCTTTTGAACACTTGAAAAATGGCAAAATCCATATGGAAGATGAAGTAGTAAAGGTTGTAAATGAGCCGGAAGAGGGAGAGGAGAAAATGCCACTGTTAAGACAAGCTTTGATGGTTCATTTGAATTGAGGCCGGATTATGTCCGTGGAATTTATACTTCAGCAGAGGGTACACAAGAAATATATTGGCAATCTTCGGTTCCCTTTTATAAAAAGCAGGTGATTCAATATGGAGGACTGGATATAGTATTCGTGAATATGATGCAGGTATAGGAATCTTCCAAGATGCAATTCGATACTATCAAAAGAATAAAAAGAAAATGACGGTTACGGAAAAAAAGGATGCTTATGTACTTTATTATCAAACAGATGATGTAAAAAATATGATTAGTATCAGTAGACCAATTTTCCTAGGAGGAACTACAGCTTTTTATGGGTTTGCCGACACAAAGGTAAAGGATATTTCAAGGTTGCTCTTTCAGTTTCTAAGGATAGTTTTAAACCCTTATCAATCACTTACACCTCTCATGGCGAAACTGCAAAGAAAACCATGGATTTAAAGAGTAAGATCACCTATTCTAACCAAAACACTGGTGTGAGGGTAGAAGAACCTGAAGATTTTGAACAAAATACTGAACATTTCGATTTAAACAATGAAAAAGGATCATAATCATGCAAAATAAAAGAAAAACATTTCTGATGATATGTGCGATAGCTCTTTGCTTGCCCCTTGTTGCCTGTCAACAGAAAACAGCTTCAAGTCTAAAGGAAGAGCAAGCAAGAGCTGTAGCAAGTAATCATCCACAACAGGGGCCGTCAAAAACAAATGAGGGAGAAGCAAGCTCTGTAGTAGACCAATATATCCAGAGTTTGCGAGAAGCAAAGAGTACAGAATATTCTAGTGGATTCTATAGAAAGTATATTGCTGGTTCTATTTCTAAGCCAGCAGACCAATCCCGCAATGAAATTGTGTATCGTGAAGGTAAAATTCAATTTGATACTCTGACATTGCGTGAAATATACGCTACAGGAAAGAATGACGAGGAGGATCCTGAAAAAGTCAAAGAAAATGAACTTAGAATTGGAAAACCATTTGTAGTTCCAAGTGATTATGTCGTTTATTCACCTGGGAGAGGGACGGTATACTTGGGAGAGTATTCACAGGATCTTTTTCAAAAGGGACCTTGGAAATGGAAATGGAAAAAGCAACTGATTACAAAGAACCTGAGATTGGTAGAAGTGATGTTTATCTGAAACTCTACGAGGCTTATAAGGATAAATTTAGTATGACTGAAGATAATGGTTATCTATATCTAAAATATAAAGGTGATGCTAAAAAGAATATTCCTTTATTCAATGAGTTAATCCAGACGATGATTGAAAGTAAGTTGTACTCAAATGAAAATAATGATATTCAATCAATCAAACTAGAAATCGAGCTTGTCGCTAAGAAGGAAAAGTCAGAAACTAAAGTTGAAGTGACTCCAAGCGAAGCAAGAATTGTTATTTATACGAAAATAAAGGATTCTAAAAAGACCAAAGTATTACTAATGAGGACCATTTTGAGTTTGGATACCGTGATTTTAATAAGGTACAGGAAATAAAGCCACCTCATCAATTGGATATGAATGCGATTCAAGAGTAATGAGTAATCATGACCACCCGTCAAACGGGTGGTTTGTACCAGGCTGTGAGCCCAGATAACTAGCCAGCGCCTAAAGACGCTGGCTTTCACTTTGTTCAAGCCTCATTGCTATTGATTCGTCACTTGCCTCTTAAAGAGGCTTTAGTATTACTTGCCACTATACCTAAAGGGATCTTCATATTCTTTTACACTCAATTTATCTAGTGCTAAATCATGCTTTTCCTGTTCTTGAATATATTTCTTAATTATGGCTTCATTGAGCCCTACTATGCTCACATAATAACCTTCTGCCCAGAAATGCCGATTCCCAAACTTGTACTTGAGGTTTGCGTGTTTGTCAAACATCATGAGTGCACTTTTACCTTTTAAATACCCGATGAAACTTGAAACACTTATTCTCGGTGGAATACTGACTAACATATGTACATGGTCTGGCATTAAGTGACCTTCGATAATCTCAACACCTTTATAACTACATAATCGGCGGAATATTTCGCCTAAGCTACTTCGATATTGATTATAGATCACTTTTCGTCTATACTTAAGGGTGAACACAATGTGATATTTACACATCCACTTTGTGTGTGATAAACTATGTGCTTTTTGAGCCATATTTTTCTCCTTTCGATTTACAATTGGCTTGAACACCTTTATTGTATCGCGTTTGGAGTTTTTTGTTTCGCACCTAACGGAGTGAGACGGACTGAAAGTCACATAATAAAAACCATTGGTTCAATTGACCAATGGTTTTTGCTTTTCTGATATCTGCTTCTTGTCGTTTAGTTATGTACGTAGATGAGATTTGTGCATCTCTTCTTTAATAAGACAGGAACACTTACAATCGCCACAAGAACCTTTTCCCTTGAGGCAGGAGCGGAGACCTAGTCCAGCTAAAAAATAAGGACGGTAATAAGAAGAGTTGACATGGTAACCTCCTAGATATGAGTGGGGATAAGTTTTTAAGCTGATGAGTTAATCATTACTTTGCTGTGGCTTGAGGAAGATGCAGGGAACAAGGATGATGAAAATGATCAGAGCTAGCCCAGTCCTACTAGTTTAGACTTCATCAAGATTAAACACGTGTAAGATTATCTTGTAGCGACCAAAGTTATAATTCTTACTATTGAAGTCTTTTCAGATTCATAGCAGGGAGAAAAGAATCTTTAAAAGGTGCGCAAATGCGGGCCTTTTATTTCTTACCTCAAATAATTTTGCCAATCATATTTTTATTTTTGACAAATATTTTTATTTTTTTGACAAATATACTTGTCGAAAAGAAAAAGAAGTGTTACAATGATTTTAGTTGAAAGAAGGGAGGTTTCTTATGGGAGCTATATGGATTCTATTTATCCCTTTTCTGGTTATCATTTATACTAGCTCAGAAAAGAAGATTAAAAGGTTGAACAAACGCATTAGACGATTAGAAAAACAAGTGAAAGGAAATCAAGACATGTCTAGAATTTTAGAAGAATTGAAAGGCCAAACGGCCACTGTTACAGTGAGTGGTGTTGGATTCGAGTGGGAAATTTTGGATATCGACGAAGATTGGGTCAAACTGACTCGTGTGAATAATAAACAACAAAGAGAGACAAAATTAGTCCGCATCGAAGATATTCAGGATATTCAACTATAAGGGGCGAAAGCCATGATCTTAAAAAATCGATTGAAAGAGCTGAGGGCGCGTGATGGTCTCAACCAATCCGAGCTAGCCAAGCTAGCAGGGGTCTCGCGCCAGTCCATCAGTCTCTTGGAACGGGGGAATACACCCTCGGTTATCATTGCCATTACCATCGCCCAAATTTTCAAGGAGCCGGTGGAGAATGTCTTTAGTCTAGTAGAGGGAGAGGAATAATATGAAAAAGCAACAACAAGAACGACCCGCTCGTTATCGGTTTTGGAGAAATGTCGGGATCATTACAGTTTCTGGTTTGATCGGAGGAGTTATCGGATTTTTGACAGTCATGTTCGGATCCGAAAAGCCCCTGGAAATCCAATTCTTCTTTAGTAAAGAAGTACTCCTTTGGGCTCAGCAGTTTTATTCCTGGTCGCATTTATACTCACGATAACCTTACTGATGTGCGCGAGAAAAGTCCATCAAAAAATGCTCCAAATAGAAGACGATGATGAAGCCTATCACTATGACATCCAGAAGAAAAACTATATGGCTTAGCGACCATTTTTAAAGGCATCATGATCTTGCCCTACTTTTTATTCGTCATTTTTTATAGTCAATTGGTTTACTTAGATAGACCTGGCGCTGGGGACATGGCTTTTATCTTTGGAGACTTTACCATGCTCTATCTCTTTCTTGTCTTGATTGCCCTATTTTTCCTATCGGATATCTTCTTTCGCAAGACCTTCCATCTGATTTATGGAAAACCGATTCCCCGCAATGCCAATGCCAAGGAAGTGCGTGAATTTATGATGAGTATGATGGATGAAGCAGAAAAGCAGATTTGCTACGAGGAAAACTATGAAATTATCATTAAGTTAAGCAATTATATCTTACCGATTTCCTTAATTGCGATATTCTTAGTTGGCATTGCTTTCCATACAGATATCTTGTTAGCATTAGTAGTTGTATCACTGATTTATGTCTATATCTTGGTCTCTCAGTACAAGATTACCAAACGTTACTATAAAGAGTAGAGGAGTTTTCTATGTTAGAAATCAGAAATTTAGAAAAAGCTTTGGGAATAAGCAGGTTCTCTTCGGAGTAGATCTGACAGCTCAACAAGGGCATATCCTTGGCTTAGTTGGGAAAAATGGTGCCGGGAAAACAACTATTTTCCACAGTATCTTGCGCTTTTTGGACTACAGCGGCGAGATTCGCCTAGGTGGTAAAGCGATTACGCAAGAGACCTACAAGGAGATTGGCTATTTGCCTGAAGAACGTAGTCTCATGCCAAAACTCACGATTTTTGAGCAGGTCCGCTATTTGGCTGCCTTAAAAGGAATGAGCACTGCCGAGGTCAAGGAAAAATTACCGATTTGGATGGAAAAACTCCAAGTAAAAGGGAAATTAACCGATAAAATCAAGAGCCTCTCAAAGGGAACCAACAGAAGGTGCAACTGATCATCACTTTGATCCATGAGCCTAAATTGATCATTTTAGATGAACCATTTAGCGGATTGGATCCGGTCAATACAGAAGTGCTCAAGCAGGTCATCTTTGAAGAAAAAGAGCGTGGGGCAACCATTATCTTTTCTGACCACGTCATGACCAATGTCGAAGAGTTGTGCGATGATATTCTAATGATCCGTGATGGTTCGGTTGTCCTTTCAGGGCCAGTCCAAGAGGTCCGGAATAGCTATGGCAAGACTCGCCTCTTTGTCTCTAACGACTTTAGTAAAGAAGAGCTAGAAGCTCTGCCACACGTGACCAAGGTCAGCATGACCAAGCAAGGGACTTGGAAGCTAATCTTGGATGATGCATCAGCTGGTCCAGAATTATTTGATCGCTTGACCAAGGGCCACTACCTAGCAACCTTTGACCACCAAGCCCCAACTATTGATGAGATCTTTAAACTTGAATCAGGAGTAGAAGTATGAAACAGATGTTTGTCGTAATGAAAGAAACCTATATCAGACAAGTGAAATCATGGAGTTTCCTCTTCATGGTCTTCGGTCCCTTCCTCTTTTAGGATTGAGCATTGGAATCGGTTATCTGACAGGTTCTTCTACAGATGCCAAAAACCAGGTGGCCTTGGTGACAGAAGTGCCAGCTGTTAAAGAAAGCCTAAAAGGAACCGATGGCTTGACCTTAGACTACAAAGATGAAGCTGCAGCTAAAAAAGCCATCAAGGATGAGAAAGCAGCTGCTTACCTAACGGTCGATGAAAAAGATGGCCAGCTAGAAGCCACTTATGTGGGCGACCAAGCCATGAAAACAGATTTGAAATCGCTTGTCACTGCGAAATTAAGCCAAGTCCAACAAGGAATCAATCTAGCGCGTGCTAATCTAAGCAAAGAGCAACTGACAGCCTTGTCTCAACAGGTTTCTCTCAAAGAAAAAATTGATGAGAAAAAGAAGGCTTGAAAATGGTGCAAACCATGGTTGCAGGTGGTCTGGGAATGTTGCTTTATATGATATTGATCTTCTACTCTAGTATCACAGCCCAAGAAGTAGCCAGTGAAAAGGGAACTAAGATCATGGAAGTGGTTTTCTCTAGTATCAAAGCAACCGACTATTTCTTCGCACGCATGCTCGGACTCTTCGGAGTGATCTTTACCCATATTTTTGTCTATGTAGTTGGTTTGATAGCCGTTTGGATCTTTAGAGCAGATATCCCAGTTGTCAAGGATTTTCTCGCTCCAAACTCTCCAATTACCCAACACCTAGCAGAAGCGATCTCGCTCAATACCGTCTTCTTCATTATCCTTGGAATCTTTATGTATGTGGTGCTCTCTGCCTTCTTAGGTTCCACAGTTGCACGACCAGAAGATTCAGGAAAAGCGATTTCGCCACTAATGATGTTAGTTATCTTTAGCTTCCTTGGGGTAACCACCTTGGGAAGTGCCGGTGATGTCTTCTTATTGAAGATCGGTTCGTACATTCCTTTCTTCTCAACCTTCTTCATGCCTTTCCGTACCATTAATGGCTATGCGACTGGTCTTGAATCTTGGGGTTCATTGGCAATTGCGGTTCTCTTTACTATTGTGGGAACAGTGCTCATTGCTCGTATCTATGCGAGCCTTATCCTTCAGACCGATGACCTCGGACCATGGAAGACCATCAAACGTGCTCTTAGCTATCGCTAATCAAACAAGCTCTCAGTTACTGCTGAGGGCTTTTTGAATTCAAATTGACTTTTGCAAGCCTTTTCACTACAATAGAATTACAGAAAAGGAGGCGGACATGAACTATATTGAGTTTGCTGAAAATGAGCATCTGTCCACGATTGTCCTTGGGATGATGCGGATCAGTCAGTTGAGTGAAGATGAGGTGGAGGCCTTGGTGGAGGCAGCCTTGTCGATTGGCATCAACACCTTTGACCTAGCGGATATCTATGGCGATGGCCAGTGTGAGGTCCTGCTGGGTAAGGTTCTCAAGCGTCGTCCGGATCTTCGGGACCAGATGTGGATCCAGTCCAAGTGTGGGATTCGCAAAGACGGCTTTACCTATTTTGATTTTTCCAAGGACTATATTTTGGGCTCTGTCGATGGCATTCTCGAGCGTCTGCAGATCGAGCGCTTAGATAGCCTCCTCCTTCACCGACCGGATGCCCTCATGGAACCGGAAGAAGTGGCGGAAGCTTTTGATCACTTGGAGCAAGCGGGCAAGGTCCGTCATTTTGGGGTGTCCAATCAAAATCCCATGATGATGGAATTGGTTAAGACGGCTGTCAAACAACCTCTCAAGGTCAACCAGCTGCAGTTGAGTGCAGCCTTTACACCGAGCTTTGAAGCTGGTTTTCATGTCAACATGGAAGGGCCAAAAGCAGCCGTGCGAGATGTCAGCGTCTTTGAGTATTGTCGTTTAACTGATACGGTGATTCAAGCTTGGTCTGTCCTCCAGCATGGCTATTTCAAGGGGAATTTTGTCGGCAAGGAAGAGTTTGCAGCTCTCAATCATGTCCTCAATGACTTAGCGAAAAAATACCAGGTCACACCTACAGCTATCGCCCTTGCCTGGGTCCTCCGCTATCCTGGTAAGATGCAGGCGGTCATCGGAACAACCAAGCCACAGCATGTCCTTGAAGCAGGAAAAGCAGCAGAAGTTACCCTAACGCGCAAGGAATGGTACCAAATCTACCTGGCGGCGGGAAATGATTTGCCTTAGAATCTTGATAGTAAACCAGATTTCACTCTTATCGGTGGTCTGGTTTTTTGTTTTGTGGTTTTCAGATTTTTCTTGACAAGCCTATATCTTTTATGATATCCTTTTATGCAACAAGTGTTGCGCAACGTTTGTTGCGTGAAAGGAGTCTTATGCCACCCAAGGTTAAATTTAGTAAAGAGGCTATCATTGGGACAGCTTTACAATTGGTGAGAGAAGAGGGAATGGCTAGTTTGACGGCTCGAGCATTAGCGGAGAAACTAGGAGCCACACCGAGAGTCATTTTTGGGCAATTTGCTAATATGGCTGAGTTACAAGCAGAAGTTATTGTTGCTGCGGAAATGGTAGTGGTGGAGTATATTCGCAAAGCCTTAGAAGATGAGAAGCCTTTTCGATCTGTCGGGGTTGCTTATATCCTTTTTGCCTCAAAGGAGCCCCAACTTTTTCAATTGCTTTTCCAAAATCCTAGCAAAGATCCGATTCGTCGCTTTCAAGATTTTCTTCCCATGAAGGATTATAGTTACCAATTGGTTCTGGATTCGATTGTCGCAGACTATCCGTTGACGTTAGAGGAGGCTAGTCGCCTGTACCAGCATCTATTTATCTACTCACACGGGATGGCCTCTATGGTTGCTTCTGGTATTTATCAGTTCGGCATGGAAGAAGTGATTGGATTACTGACAGAGGTTTGTCAATCTCTCATCAAAGAAATGGTAGGAAAGAAATGATTCAACTAGAAAATGTGCACAAAAGTTACGGCCAAACTAAGGTTTTAAAAGGGATTGATTTGCAGATTCAAGACCAGGATGATGTGGTTATCCTCGGTCCTTCTGGATCAGGGAAATCAACTCTCTTAAATGTGTTATCAGGCTTAGAAAAGGTAGATGAGGGGCATATCCTCATTCAAGGACAAGATTTATCACAACTCTCGGATGCTCAATTGACAGCCTTTAGACGTGAAAAGATTGCCTTTATTTTCCAGCAGTATTATTTATTACCAAATCTCACGGTCAGACAAAATGTAAAAATGGGAGCTGACCTGGCAAACAATCATGATTTTTGCAGATCATCGAGGATTTGGGGCTTGGCGATAAGCTGGACAAGTATCCGAGTGAATTGTCGGGTGGGGAACAACAGAGAGTGTCTATTGCCCGAGCCTTGGCCAAAAAGCCAGAGATTCTTTTCTTAGATGAGCCGACGGGAGCCCTGGATGAAGAAACAGGGCGCAAGATTCTCGACTATATCTGGAAGTTGAAGGAAAAGTTGGGCTTTACCTTAATTATGGTAACGCACAACCAAAATATTGCGGATATGGCCAGAACCATCATTCGCGTCAATAGTGGCAAGATTACCCAAGTTGTGATCAACGATCAGCCTCAGACTGCCTATGAGATTGGATGGTAAGCCATGTTTTCAGTAAAAGATATTCGAAAATTAGTTGTCGTCAGTATCATTGGAGCCTGTGCGGTCTTTGTAGCCAATCTCTTCTTGAATTTTTACCTGGATATCGAGCAGTTGGAGATTTCTAAAACCAATCCGATGATTATGGCCTATTATGATGCCCAGGTTTCGCTATCTTGGATGGTGGCCATGGTCAGTGGGGTCGTCTTGTCCTTGACGTCGATCCTTCTCATGTGTTTTTATATCAAACAATTTGTCGATGACCACAAGGAACAATTAGGAATTTTAAAGGCTTTGGGCTATAGCAATGGCCAGTTGGCGAAACGATTTTGGGCTTTTGGACTCAGTTTTGGAGTTGGGGCTCTTCTTGGCTATTTCGCTTCATTTCTCATGATGGGACATTTTTATGACTTCCGTAATGAGAAGGGAATCCTGCCAGAAATTACCATTCACTTTCACTGGCAGCTTTTGCTTGCTTTGGTGATGCTACCAACGACCTTCTTTATGGTTCTCGCGATTGGCTATGCTAGAAGACAAATACAAACGCCGGCACTTCGCTTATTGAAAAAATCTCCAAGTCCGATCAAGGTCAAAAGGAAAAGAGGGCTCCTAAGAAAGAGAAAGACTTCCTAAAAGAGCTGTCCTCATCGCTGATTTGGGGAGAAAATCTATACTGTTTTTTGTAGTCTTTGGCTCCATGTGTTTTGCGGCCATGGTTCAATTGTCCTTTGGCCTCAGGGATTACACAGATGATATCATCCAAACCATGATGATCATGATTGGCTTGATCCTTTCTTTCTCGATTCTCTTTTTGTCATTGGGGATTGTTGTCTCTGAAAGTCGGGAAACCTTGGCTCTTATGAAGGCTTTTGGCTACACCGATCGTGAATGCCAAAGTCATATTCTCGCTCCCTATCGTTTTTGGGCTTATCTAGGATTTGTTCTTGGGACGGTTTATCAGTATGGCATCATGGAAATCTTGATTGGTGTAATCAAAGACACAGTTCCTGAAAAGATTGAGCATCACTTTGATGGGAATGTGTGTTTTGGACTTTGATCGGTTTTGCTGTAGTTTACGAAAGCCTCTTTTATCTATCCAACAGAAAACTTCAAAAGCAAACCATCAAAGAAGTGCTTTTAGCAGAATGATCAGAAAAGGTTGGCTCTCTCAGCCTTTTTGCTTGTGATAAATGATTGACAGAGAGAGGCTTTTCCGCTATTCTAGGGAATGAAAGAAAGGAAAGGGATTGAGATGAAACGGAGTTACTGGCAGGACCTGAAAGGGCCTTTACTTAATCTGGCGCAACAAATGGTCCTTTATTGCGATTGGGATTTTTCTACAATTTGTCGTGGGGTTGGGGCTGCCGCCTTGAGCTGGGTCTTTCAACTGGCTGTTTTACTTTCGGGTCAGGCCAATATTGATAAGAACAACCTTGTCTCTGTCATGAGCCATCCCTTGAGCTTGCTGCCTCTTTTGGTCTTTATCATGGTCTTTGCTTTCTTATTTATGCTGGAGATGCGGACCCTGATTTCGGTCATTTACCTGTCGCGAACTGATCGGCACTTGTCCTTTAAAAAGGTGCTAGGCCAATCATTTGGTCACTTGAAGGATCTAGCGGGTAGAAACCTGCTTTACTTTCTGCTCTATCTCCTTTTGACCTTGCCTGTCGCAGGGGTCTTGATTGGATCGACCCTGACAGATGGGCTTTCTATTCCAACCTTTATCACTGGAGAGTTTGAAAAGACCACGATTGGCTCCATCGGACTCTTAGTGGTGCAGCTGACCTTTATCTATCTCAATCTTCGCCTCATCTATACGGTCCCTAACCTCGTGGTAGAGGAGTTGCCATTTGGTCGTGCCTTGAAAAAAGCTGGTCCATGACCAAAGAGGGGATTTCGACTCTTATGGAGAATTCTGTCCTTTGAGTTTCTCTTAACCTTTCTAGGGATTTTATTGATCTTGGGTTTGGTCTTTACCTTGACCGTGATCGATAAAGAAGGCCAGTATTTCTGGGTGGAGACCATCTTTTGGTCTTGATTCGGACCTTCCTATTTATTTTCACAGTCTTGACAAAGGTGGGGTCGCTCGGCATCATCTTGGATTCTGCATGGGAGGTACCGAGCCGGTCAGTCATGCGCTCCAAAGGCAGTCGAAAGATGAAGGGGCTCTTTGCTCTGACAGTGGTCTTTCTCATGGTCCAATCGGGGATCTCAGCCTTTGAACTGGCAACCTTAAAGGTGAATGACCAGATCAAGCTCATCGCCCATCGAGGGATGTCTCTAAAGGGGTAGAAAATTCCTGGAAGCCTTAGAAGCAGCTGCCAAGGGAAAGGCAGCTTATGCGGAGATGGATATCCTTCTTACCAAGGACCATCAATTTGTTGTCATGCATGACTACAATCTCAAGCGCCTTGCTGGGGTAGACAAGGATGTGAAAGACATGACCCTAGCAGAGGTGCAAGGCCTCAAGATTCAACAGGATGGTCACACGAGTCATATCCCTTCATTTGAGGAATATGTCAAACGGGCCAAAGAATTGAAGATGAAGCTCTTGGTCGAGCTCAAACCCCATGGTGGAGAACCTGCCAACTATGTGGATCTCTTCGTGCAGAAAATGCGGGACTTAGGAGTTGAAAAGGACTATCCGGCCATGTCTTTGGATCTATCGGTCATGGAAAAGGTCGAGAAGAAAGCCCCTGAGATCAAGACCGGCTATGTTATTCCCATTCAATTCGGTCGCTTTGAAAAGGATTCGGTTGACTTCTTTGCGATTGAAGACTTTTCTTATCAGGAGGCTTTGGTGACACAGGCCCATGAGATGAAAAAAGAGCTCTATGTCTGGACTATCAATGACAAGCAAAAGTTGACCAAGTATTTGCAACAACCCATTGATGGCTTGATTACGGATGAATTGACAGAGGCAAAAAGGCTGAAAAAGGATTTGAAACAAAACAAGTCCTACTTTGATCGCTTCTTGAATCTCGTCGCTACGTCTAAGGAAGAATAAGACAGGATACGCTTAGAGAGAGTGGGACAGAAATCGGTCATTCGTTAGAATTCGATTTCGTCGTCCCACCTCCGCACAGTTGAGTAGGGCTGTAAAGCTGATAAAATCAGCGTAGTATAGCCCACTCAGCCACTGCGTCTTGCTCGATAATCCAAAAACAATTGAGAGGCTAGGACTTTTGTCCCGGCCTCTTTTGTACTAGATCAACAGAAAAACGGATGCTGTCTAAAAATCTTGCATTTTTTTGCAATTTAGGTTACAATGAAGACTATAAAAACGCGTAATCCCTAGGGTCTTTCCCTCAGGGAATTTTGTGTGTTTTGACCTATTTTCGATGGAAAGAAGCTTTGCTTCTACCGCAGAAAAAGTATGAATAACATTGGAGGTAATAATGATTCGATCCTTAATTTCCGAGATCAAAGAATTCAAGAAGCCCTCGATTTTGGCTTCCTTGTTCATGGTCTTTGAAGTCATGTTTGAGATTTCGATTCCCTTTGTCATGGCGAGTCTTTTGGACCAAGGTGTTCAACAAAGAAACATGAACAATATTTTGTTTTACGGTGGGCTCATGCTGGTCTGTGCCTTTCTCTCCCTCTTTTGTGGGATGCAGTCTGCCCGTTATGGCGCCTATGCATCGGCTGGTTTTGCTAAAAACCTTCGTCGGGCCATTTTCAAAAAGGTTCAAACCTTCTCATTTGAGAATATTGATCAGTTCTCATCAGGTGGGTTAGTCACTCGGATGATGACGGATGTGACCAATGTGCAAAATGCCTATCAAATGGTCATTCGGATCTGTGTACGGGCACCGCTCAATTTGATCTTTGCCATTGTGGCTTGTTTCTTGATCAATCCAGAAATGGCCATGATCTTTGTCTATGTGACCATCTTTTTGGCAGCTGTCTTAAGCATCATCATGAAGATTGTTTATCCACTCTTCACAGAAGTATTTGAAGCTTATGATAATCTCAACAACAGCATTCAAGAAAACATCACCAATATGCGGGTGGTGAAGTCCTACGTTAAGGAAGCAGATGAAACGGTTAAATTCAAGAAGGCTTCGCGTTTGATTTACAACATGTTTATGAAGGCTATCCGTGTCGTTGTCTTGAGTAGCCCAGCTATGATGCTTTCCATGTATGCTTCTTTCCTTTTGATTTCTTGGATTGGAGCTCATCTGATCGTTGGTGGTCAACTCTCCACTGGGAATTTGACCTCTATGTTTAGCTACACCATGACCATTCTCATGTCGCTCATGATGTTTATGATGATCTTTGTCATGTTGTCGATTTCTATGGCCTCTGTCGAGCGGATCAATGAAGTCTTGACGACCAAAACGACGATTGACTCTCCAGAAAATGGGATCAAAGAAGTCGCAGATGGCTCGATCAACTTTGAGGATGTGACCTTTGCTTATACCGATGAAAATGGCGACAAGACCCATGTCTTACAAGGGATTAATCTTTCCATTCGTTCAGGGAAGTGATTGGGATCTTGGGAGGAACAGGATCAGGAAATCAAGCTTGGTTCAGTTGATTCCTCGTCTCTATGATGTTGAGTCTGGTCGGGTGACAGTAGCAGGCCACGATGTCAAAGAATACGATCTTGATTCCCTTCGTAAGCAAGTGGCCATGGTTCTTCAGACCAATGTCCTTTTCTCTGGTACGATTAAAGAAAATATGCGCTGGGGAAATAAGGATGCGACAGATGAAGAGATCATCGCAGCTTGTAAGATTGCCCAAGCCGATGAATTTATTCAAGATTTCAAAGAGGGTTATGACACCATGATTGAGCGTGGGGATCCAACGTCTCTGGTGGCCAACGCCAGCGTCTCTGTATCGCGCGTGCCCTTCTTATGAATCCGAAGATCTTGATCTTGGATGATTCGACTTCAGCGGTCGATACCAAGACAGATAGTTTGATTCGTCAAGGATTGGCAACCAGCTTGAAAGAGACTACCAAAATCATCATTGGTCAACGGATTTCCTCTATTCAAGATGCAGATCGTATTATCGTGATGAATGATGGCCAAATCGATGCGATCGGTAACCACGAAGAATTGCTTGCGACCAATGCCATCTACCAAGAAGTATATGAAATGCAAACACAAGGGAAAGGAGAAGCAGATGAAAACTAAGAAAAAGCAAATCTAGGCTCTATCCTTCGCCTGCTCGACTTCCTTTGGAAAAACTACAAGGTATCCTTGATTGTTTCCTTTATCTTAATTATTCTATCGTCTCTTGCGACGGTCAATGTAACAGCTTCGATTCAGTCCTTGGTCGACGTCTATGTGGAGCCCATGCTGACAAGTAATAGCCATGATTTTGGACCGCTCTTGTCTTTCTTGACACGAGTTGGTTTGATCTGTTTGATCGGGGTACTTGCCAACTATGGCTTTACCTTGATCATGGCGACTGTTTCACAAGACTCACTTAGAAGTCTTCGAAATCAGTTGTTTGCTCGCATGCAAAAACTGCCCGTTCGTTACTTTGATACCCACCAACACGGGGACATCATGTCTATCTATACCAATGATATTGATGCTCTTCGCCAAGCGATTGAACAATCCATTCCTCAACTTTTATCCTCAGCAATTACCATCCTTGGGGTAACGATTACCATGCTGACGGTTAGTCCACTCTTGTTCTTGATTGTTCTCTTCATGGTTATCGTCATGGTCTTTATCATCAAGGATGTTTCTGGCAAGTCAGGTCGTTACTTCGGGGCCCAACAAAAGAACTTGGGGATTGAGAACGGCTTTATTGAAGAAATGATGTCTGGTCAAAAAGTGGTCAAGGCCTTTGTGCATGAAAGAGAAAGCATTGAGGATTTTGACCGCATCAATGATCAACTCTTTGAATCTTCCTACCAGGCCAACCGCTATGCCAATGTCCTCATGCCGATTCTTGGGAACTTGGGAAATGTTTCCTTTGTTCTGACAGCCTTGATCGGTGGACTCTTTGCGCTAAACGGCGTCGGTGGTTTAACCATTGGTGGTCTTATGGCCTTTCTGCAATTGAACCGTTCCTTCACAGGTCCGATTGCCCAGGTCTCTCAACAATTGAACTTTGTCCTCATGGCCTTGGCTGGTGGAGATCGTGTCTTTGATCTCTTGGATGAAGAAGAAGAAGTCGACCAAGGAAAAGTGACGTTGGTCAATTATGAACTGGTCGATGGAGAAATGGTCGAAACCGATCAGAAAACCAACAAATGGGCTTGGAAACACCCACGTCCAAATGGGGATTACGAGCTTGTCAAGATGGTCGGAAATGTTGTCTTTGATGATGTTGATTTCTCTTATGATGGGAAGAAACAAATCCTTCATGGCATCAACTTGTACGCGGATAAGGGTCAAAAAGTGGCCTTTGTCGGAGCGACTGGTGCAGGAAAGACAACTATCACCAACTTGATCAACCGCTTCTATGACATCCAGTCAGGAATGATCACCTATGATGGAATCGATATTAAATTAATTGAGAAAGATTCTCTTCGTCGTTCCCTCGGAATCGTTCTTCAAGATACCCACTTATTTACTGGTACGATTGCGGAAAACATCGCATACGGACGTGCTGATGCAACACGGGAAGAAATCCTTGAAGCGGCTCGGATTGCCAATGTGGATTCCTTTGTCAAGCACTTGGATCAAGGCTATGAGACAGTCTTGACAGATGATGGGGCTGGCCTATCTAATGGTCAACGACAATTGATCGCCATTGCCCGTGCAGCCCTAGCCAATGCACCTGTTTTGATTCTGGACGAAGCGACGTCTTCTATTGACTCACGGACAGAGAAGATGGTGCAAGAAGGGATGGATCGCCTGATGGAAGGTCGGACAGTCTTTGTTATCGCCCACCGTCTATCGACAATTGTCAATTCCGATGTCATCATGGTGATGGACCACGGACGCATCATCGAGCGAGGCAATCATGCTTCCTTGATGGCAGAACGTGGCACCTATTACCGCTTGTACACCGGTGGACTTGAGATTGATTAAAGAAAAGCTTGAGCGTTGGCTCAGGCTTTTTTGGCTTATGGATAATGACTTCTTAGAAACTTTCCTTAGGTGAGTACGGACGTCAGCGAACTTCTGCGAAGTTCCATGACTAATTATTGAGCCTAAGGTCTCAATAATTCCGAGTGCCTGAAACGTTATTGTTTCAGGCACTTTCTCACAGCGGAAAGTCTCGGAAATAAATAGCCATTCATCAAAAATCCTGACTACACTTTCAGGATTTTTGCTTATTTTTCAAGCAATTCTTGGATCAAGTCTTCCATGGCAGCTGGCTCTGTTTTGGAGGAGAAGCGTTGGGCGACTTGGCCTTGTCGGTCGATGACAAATTTTGCGAAGTTCCATTCGATGCGTTTGCCCAGTGGCCCGGCTGCTTGGCTTTTAAGCCAGTCATAGAGAGGAAGGGCTTCTTTACCATTGACCTTGGCTTTAGCGAATCGTGGGAAGGTGGTCTGGTAGTTGAGGCTGCAGAAGCTATTGATTTCTTCTGCAGTTCCTGGTGCCTGCCCCATAAATTGGTTACAAGGGATGTCTAGGATTTCCAGCCCCTTTTCTTGGTAGCGATGGTAGAGATCTTGCAGTCCTTGGTATTGCGGGGTCAAGCCACAGCCTGTTGCTGTATTGACCACGATGAGGACCTTGCCTTGGTAGTGGGAAAGGGAATCTCCTCTCCTTGTTGGTTTTCTAAAGAAAAATCATAAATGCTGGTCATAGGTGGTATCCTTTCTGTCTCTTCAGCTTTTATTGTAGCACAAATCTCCTAATATTGGGCCTAGAGGAGCATGACTTCTTGCTTTAGTCCCTCCTGTGAAAATGATATAATAAGAAGATAACAAGCTCTCAAGAAAATGCCAAAAGGAGAACGGATCGGATGAAATTACTCTATACGGATGTTCGGACCCCCTTGACCCAGGTCCTGACACAAGAAGCCGTAGGGTTAGTAGAACAGGGCAAGCGTGTGTTTTACATTGCGCCCAACTCTCTTTCCTTTGAAAAAGAAGCCAAGGTCTTGTCCTATTTAGAAGGTCAGGCTTCTTTTGCCATTACCGTCACGCGCTTTGCTCAAATGGCTCGTTATTTCATCCTGAATCAGGTTTTTGAGGAGCAACCCTTGGATGATATCGGTCTCGGCATGCTGTTTTTAAAGCTCTTTCCCAGATGAAGGAGCAGGATCTCAAAGTTTACGGGGCCCTGCGTAAGGATCCTCAGTTTATCCAGCAACTGGTCCAGCTCTATCATGAATTGCAGACGGCCCAGATGGATTTTACAGATTTAGAGTTGCTCGAGGAAGCTGAAAAAGAGAGGACCTCTTGGCGATTTTTGAAGCGGTCTCTGAGATGCTGGTCCAGCACCGGTATGAATCCCAGTCCAAGATGGCCTTTTTCCTCAATCAGGTTGAAGAAGGGCAACTGGAAGAGCAATTAAAGGATGTGGCGATCGTCGTCGATGGCTTCACGCGTTTTTCTGCAGAAGAAGAGGCCTTGATCAGTCTCCTTCACCGAAAAGGAGTGGAGATTGTCATCGGGGTCTATGCCAGTGAAAAAGCTTATCGGGCAAGCTTTAGAGAGGGAAATCTTTACCAAGCCAGTGTTGACTTTCTCCTTCAGCTGGCAAAGACTTTTGAGGTACAGCCTCAGTATTGTGGGCAAGCGATCGAAGACTCTTTTAGTCGTATTACCCGCATGTTAGAAGCACGCTACGATTTTTCACAAGTGGAAAATGAGCTGGAGGACCAAGATCGAACAGCTATCCAACTCTGGCAAACCAATACGCAAAAAGAAGAGTTGGAATTTGTTGCTAAATCCATCCGTCAGCGTCTTCATGATGGGGCCCGTTATCGGGATATTCGGGTCTTGCTAGGCGATGTAGAAGCTTATCAACTGCAACTCAAGACCATTTTTGACCAGTATCAGATCCCCTTTTATTTGGGACGAAGTGAAGCCATGGTCCACCATCCCTTGATTCAGGTCATTGAATCGCTAGGGCGGATCAAGCAGTTCAATTACCAGACAGAAGACGTCATCAACTTGTTAAAAACGGGTCTGTATAGTGATCTGACGCAAGAAGAAGTCGATGCTTTTGAGCAATACCTTCGCTTTTCGGAAATTAAAGGTACTACAAAATTTCATAAGCCTTTTACTAGCAATCGTCAGGGAAGTTTAATTTGGAAGAGCTCAATACTCTCCGAGAACGCGTCGTAGAACCTCTAGTCCCTTTCTTTTCACAGCGCAAACAAAAGGTGACCCAATTCTTAACCACCTTTACAGAGTTTCTGCAAGAGGCCCAGCTTTCTCAGAATCTACAAGCTTTGATCAAGGATCTAGCCTTGGAGGAGCAGGAGCGCTATGATCAGGTTTGGAAGGCCTTCCTCCACGTCTTAGAGGAGTTGAACGTGGTCTTTGAGGACCAAGAGCTGACAGTGGATGACTTTTTGGCCCTCTTCTTATCGGGGATGCAATTGTCTCAATACCGGACAGTTCCTGCTACGGTAGATGTGGTGACCGTTCAGTCCTATGACTTGATTGAACCCTTGACAGCGCCTTATGTCTACGCAATCGGGCTGACCCAGGAGCGTTTTCCAAAGATCGCTCAGAACAGCTCTCTGCTCAGTGAAGAAGAGCGCCAGCAGCTCAATGAGGCCACCCAAGAAGGAGCAGAGCTCCAGGTGGTGACCAGTGAAAATCTCAAGAAAAATCGCTTTGTGGCAGTTTCGCTTCTCAATGCTGCGACCAACCAACTGGTCCTATCGGCCCCTAGCTTGGTCAATGAAATGGAAGATAGTGTCTCTCATTACCTTGTCGAATTGACCAAGAAACCTATTGCCATCGAGTGGACGACCAAACAAACCCAAGCCTCGAGTGATGATATCGGGACCTACCGGGCCCTCCTAGCGCGCGTGATCGAACTCCATCAAGAAGAAATTACGAGTGAGTTGTCTCCTGAAGAAGTCAGCTTTTGGGGTGTGGCGGTACGGGTCTTGCGCAAGAAATTAGCCGCTGAAGGCATCCAGATTCCTCAGATTTCAACGGAATTAAAGAGCCGTCAGCTTCAGTCGGATACGCTTCAAGCGCTCTATCCAGAGGGAAAAGCCTTGACCTTATCCGCTTCTGCCTTGAATGAATACTACAAGCACCAGTATGCCTTTTATCTGCGCTATGTCTTGGGCTTACAAGAGGATGAAACGATCCGGCCAGACGCTCGCAGTCATGGGAATTTCTTGCACCGGATCTTTGAACGAGTCTTAAAGATGGCTCCGATCAAGCGTTTGATCGGCGTTTAAACGAGGCGATTCGAGAGACCAGCCAAGAAGCAGAGTTCCAGCAATTGTATGGAGAAAGTGGAGAGACCGAGTTTATTCGCAACTTGCTTCTTGATACCGCGAAAACAACAGGGCGTGTCCTCGCCCAGCAAAATGGCATCGAGACCATCGGTGAGGAGACCCTCTTTGGTGGAAGTACCCACACCTCTTATCCATTGTCCGATGGCCGTCTCCTGCAGCTACGAGGCAAGGTGGACCGCATTGATCAATTGAGGGATCGGGAGCTCTTGGCGTCGTGGACTACAAGTCCAGTCTGACGCAGTTCCACTATGACAAGTTCTTTAATGGACTGAATTCTCAATTGCCGACCTATCTTTCTGCCATTCAGGATTTGAAGGAATACCAAGAGGAGCAGGGGATTTTGGAGCCATGTATTTGGAAATGGGAGATCCTGTGGTGGATCTGAAAAAGACTAAAACAGTAGAGGATGCCATCAACCAAACCATGAAAAGTCAACAGTACAAGGGGCTCTTTATGGCAGATCAGGCGCCTTATCTGGGCGAGGCCTATGATAAGAATAAGGCTATGATGCTGAGTAAGGAAGAACTGGACTTGCTCCTCTTGTACAACGCATATCTCTATAAAACAGCAGCAGAAGGGATCCTCAAGGGGCAATTTGCCATCAATCCCTATAGTGAAAATGGGCGCAATATCGCACCATTTGTGGAGCAGTTTAAATCCATCACGGGATTTGAAGCCAATCGTCACCTAGGTCAGGCACGGTTCTTGACCAAACTAGACCAAAAAGGAATACGCGGTGAAAAGGTGAAAGCCGCTTGGATCGAGAAGATGAAGGAGGTCTTGAACAAATGATCAAACAAGCATTTTTGACAAGAGAAGAAATCAAGGCCCTTCAGGCCCAAGAGGCAGCTTCTACCAAAGAGCAAAAGCGAACACCAGAACAGATCGATGCCATCTATAGTTCGGGGACCAATATCCTGGTGTCAGCCTCTGCTGGCTCAGGAAAGACCTTTGTCATGGTGCAAAGGATTTTGGATCAGATCCAGCGAGGCATCTCGATTAAGGAACTCTTTATCTCGACCTTTACGGTCAAGGCAGCAGGAGAGCTCAAGGATCGTTTGGAAAGTGAACTTGGAAAAGCCCTGCAAGCGAGCGATGATCCAGAGCTCAAGCAACACCTGGCCCGTCAAATCGCAGATGTCGCCACCAGCGATATCGGAACCATGGACTCCTTTACCCAAAAGGTCCTAACGCGCTATGGCTATTTGCTTGGGTTGGCACCCCAGTTTCGCATTTTACAAAACGCCAGTGAGCAACGCCTCTTACAAAATGAAGTCTTTCAAGCTGTTTTTGACCGCTATTACCAGGGGAAAACCAAGAAGCCTTTGTGCAGATGGTCAAGAATTTTACGGGGCAGCGCAAAAATTTGACCTTGTTTAAAGAACAGGTCTATCAGATCTATGACTTTCTTCAGTCGACCAGTGATCCGGAGAAATGGCTGGAGGAGCATTTCCTAAAAGGCTATGAGGAGACTGATTTTGACCAGGTTGAAGGCGATCTGATGGAGAGCATCCAGCAGGCCCTTTATGAGGCAGAAAGCTTTTTGCCTTTCATTTGTCCAATGAAGGCCAAGCATTTGGTAAGGCTAAATATTTGGAAGCTGTAGAAGAGGTGCTCGATCAGATTGGAAGCCTGACAGGTCGCACCAATAAAGAGCAATTGACCTCTGTCCTAAAGGCGGTCGTGGCGATTAGTCGGGCTTCAAATGGGGAGCCTTGACCAACAGAGCCCGAAAAGAAGAGCTAAAAGACCTAGTCACAGCCTATAACCAAGACAAAACCATACATATCAATCGCCTCAGAGACTTGGAAAATCAGCTCTATCAGCTGGAATTTCAACAAACCTTCCACCAAGAAGAAGGCCCCATGCTCTCCTTGTTGCGGGACTTTATCAGAGACTTCGCTCGCGCTTATCTAGAGCGAAAAATCCAAGAAAAAGCTTATGAATTTGGGGATATCAGTCATTTTGCGATTCAAATTTTAGAGCAATTCCCAGAGGTGAGACAAGCCTTTCAAGAGCGTTATCATGAGGTCATGGTCGATGAGTATCAGGATACCAATCACACCCAAGAGCGGATGTTGGACTTGCTGTCAAATGGCCACAATCGCTTCATGGTGGGGATATCAAGCAATCGATTTATCGCTTCCGTCAGGCAGATCCACAGATTTTCAATGATAAATTTAAAGCCTACCAAGAAGAAGGGGCGAAAGGGAGGTTGATCCTCCTCAAGGAAAATTTCCGGAGTCATGTGGAAGTATTGGACGCGACCAATGATGTCTTTCGCCATTTGATGGACGAAGAGGTGGGCGAGATTGACTACAATCAAACCCACTATCTGGTCGCAGGAAGCGACAAGCAGCGGATGGCCTTGCCACAACATCGGGCAGAATTTTTGCTTTATGATGGCTCCCAAGACCAGGAAGAAAAGACCGAAGACGAGGAAGCTCCTCTTGGAGTAGAGACGATTTCAAGGAGAAATTCTCCTGGTCATCAAAGAAATTTTACGTCTCCATCGGGTAGAAAAAGTGCCCTTTAAAGAGATCACGCTCTTGACTGCGACTCGAACGCGAAATGATGCGATTCTGGAAGCTTTTGACCAGTACCATATTCCGATTGTGGCAGATAGCGGACAGGCGCATTATCTTGAGTCACTGGAAGTGATGGTCATGTTGGATACCTTGCGGACCATTAACAATCCCTTGCATGATTATCCCTTGGTTGCTCTCATGAAATCACCCATGTTTGACTTTGATGAAGATGAATTGGCACGGATTTCCTTGCAGACCCTTCCAGAGCAAAAGCAAGTGGCCTTCTACCACAAGGTCCAGTTAGCCCTTGAAAAGACTGCAGAGCATGCAAATCTGATTGATGCCAAGCTCTCAGCTAAAATCGAGAACTTCCTCAAGGTTTTATCTACTTGGAGAGCTGCTGCCAAGACCCATTCGCTCTATGATTTGCTGTGGAAAATCTATGAGGATCGCTATTACTATGACTATGTCGGCGCCCTTCCAAATGGGGCCCAGCGCCAGGCCAATCTCTATGCCTTGACGCTTCGGGCCAATGATTATGAGAAGGCCAGCTTTAAGGGCTTGTCGCGCTTCATTGCCATGATCGACAAGGTGATCGAAAATGAACACGATTTGGCTAGCGTACCTCTTGCGGCTCCAAAGATGCCGTCCAGCTCATGACCGTCCATAAGAGTAAGGGGCTGGAATTCAAGTATGTCTTTATTCTCAATATGGACAAGGCCTTTAACCGTAAGGATCAATCGGGGCCAATCATTCTCAGTCGTCAAAAAGGGATTGGCTTTAAATTTGTTGCGAACCTGCCGGTTGAGACAGAGAATCCAGCTGCTCCAGAGACTATTCGTCTGCAGATCGAAACGCCTTGCTACCAACGCAATGTGGAAGAAACAAAATTGGCCACAATTTCTGAGCAGATGCGTCTTCTTTATGTCGCCATGACACGGGCTGAGCTCAAGCTCTATCTGGTCGGAAAAGGCCGGGAGGACAAACTGCGCGATACCGATTGGGGGACCAGTCGCAATGGCAAATTGGATCCTGAAAAACGAAAAGAATGGACCTCATATCAGGACTGGCTCTTTGCTATTCAAGATGTGTTTACCAAGAATACCCTGGCCTATGACACGCGTTTTGTGACAGACGAAGACCTGACACCAGACCAGCTGGAACCGCTAGAGAAGGAGAAGGATTCCCGCCTGGATCAGCTCAAGGATGTCCGTCAGTCCGAGGATATTCGTCGGGCCTTGGATATCTTGGAAAATGTTGATCGGCTCAATCAGCTCTATGCTCCGGCCATTCATTTACCAAGTGTACGTACTCCTAGTCAGATCAAGAAATTCTACGAGCCAGTCATGGATGCCAATGGCGTCCAGATCATGGATGCAAAGACTGTGACGCCTGAGTTTGAGCTTCCAACTTTTGGTCAAGAAAAAGCTGTGACAGGAGCCCAAGTCGGTAGTGCTGTCCATGAACTCATGCAGCGCGTGCCTCTTGGAGAAGAAATCACGCTGGATACGCTGCATCAAGCCTTGGAGCAAGTTCAAGCAGAGCCAGCGGTCAAGGCCCGCATCAAGCTAGAGGCCATCCTTGCTTTCTATGAGACGCCTTTGGGGACCTTGCTTCAAAAGAGGCCTCTCGAGTCCGTCGCGAAGCTCCCTTTGCCATGCTGAAGAAAGATCCAGCCAGTGGAGAGGACTTCGTCGTGCGGGGATCCTGGATGGTTACTTGGTGCTAGAAGACCGGATCCTGCTCTTTGATTACAAGACGGATCACTACAAGATTCCTAGCCAATTGGTCGAACGCTACCGGGATCAGCTCGATCTCTATGCAGAAGCTCTTCGTCGTTCTTATGGCAAAGAGCAAGTAGAAAAATACCTCGTGCTTCTAGGTGGCCCCCATCTAGAAGTGGTGAAAGTGGAGTAAATCATGGCAATTGCACAGGAAAACATCGAACGGATCCAAAGAATGGAAGGTTATTTGAATGACTATGCCAAAACTTTGGAAGAAACCAAAAAGCAGTGGATCAGCTAAGAGAGCATCAAGAAAGCTATATCCAACTGCGCGATTATTATAGTAGTCAGGCCTATTTTGATGATTTGGACTTGTCCAATCAAGCTGACTTTCCAGCAGATCTTCCTTGTGGTGTCTTGTCCGAAGATGCCGTCTATGATTTGTTAGACGAGCATTTTCAGATGGGAGTGGAGCTCTTGGAGATCGCAACGAAAATGATCAAAGAACGGTGAATGATCTCTTCACCTTTTGAAACAAACACGAAAAAGCTCCGGTTTCCCAGGGCTTTCAAATTGAAGATAAACATCAACAAAGAAACTTTCCTCAGGTGAGTACGGACGTCAGCGAACTTCTACGAAGTTCCATGACTTAGTTTTGAACCTCTTCGCTCTTTAATTTCTGGGCTCAGGCTAAAACAGTTCCCCGAACTGTTTTACTCTCAAAACTACCGAGTGCTAGAAACAAAAGTGTTTCTAGCACTTTTCTCACGACGGAAAGTTTCAGTATATGTTTGAATAAACATAATATATATCATCTAATTCTTTTCGCATTACTTGTGTTAGCATATCGTGACAAACCCTACCAATAAGAGAAAATTTTCCAAAATGGACTTTTTCTTCAGCAAAAAAGCTCCGGTTTCCCGGAGCTTTTGAATGATTAGTGTGAGACACGGCGACGTGCTGCTTTTTGCGGTTTTCTTCGATGAAAGCTGCTTTTTGTTCTTCTGGTTCGATTACTTTTTTCTTGAATGTGTAAACTGCACCTGCGACAGCAGCAACTGTACCAGCAACACCAGTAACAAAACCTTTACCAAATCCTTTAGCCATGAGAATTTCTCCTTTTCTGAACTTTAAATATTTATGTTATAATATATGGTAACGAAAAAACGTGAATTTTGCAAGGAAAAACGATGAAAACCAAGATAATTGTGATTGTGGGACCGACTGCTGTTGGAAAAACAGCTCTTGCGATCGATTTAGCTCAAGCCCTCAATGGTGAAATTATCAGTGGCGATAGTCAACAAGTCTATCGTAAGCTAGATATAGGAACAGCTAAGGCGACACCAGAAGAGCAAGCTGCAGCTCCCCATCATTTGATCGATGTGCGGGAGGTGACCGAGTCTTACTCAGCTTTTGATTTTGTAAGAGAAGCTAAGACTGCGATTGAAGAGATCACAGCTCGAGGCAAGCTTCCTATCATTGCAGGTGGGACGGGCCTTTACATCCAAAGTTTGCTCGAAGGTTATCATCTAGGTGGTGAAGTTCCTCATGAAGAGATTCTGGCCTATCGCGCTCAATTGGATTTGTTGTCGGATGAAGACTTGTACCAAAGGGTAGCGGAGCAAGGACTTGTGATTCCTCAGATCAATCGCCGTCGGTCCATGCGAGCTCTGGAAATTGCGCATTTTGGGCAGGACCTCGCAAACGAAGAGACCGATTATGAACCCTATCTCATCTGTCTAGATGATGAACGGTCCTTGATCTATGATCGCATCAATCGTCGAGTAGATCGCATGCTAGAGGAAGGCTTGCTGGATGAAGCCCGGTGGCTCTATGATGACCATCCGGAGGTTCAGGCAGCTAAAGGCATTGGTTACAAGGAACTCTTTCCTTACTTTAAGGGAGAGCAGAGCCTTGAGGAAGCCAGTGAGATCCTCAAGCGCAATACGCGGCGCTTTGCCAAACGCCAGCTGACCTGGTTTCGAAATCGAATGGAAGTGACCTTTTACGCCATTTCTGCCCCCACTTCAAGGAGCAGGTTCTTGCAGATGTAAAGGAGTTTTTACAGCATGATTGAAACAGAAAAAAACAAGAACGCATCCTTTTGGTCGGTGTGGAACTTCAAGGCATGGACAATTTTGATATGTCGATGGAGGAGTTGGCCAGCCTGGCTAAAACAGCAGGTGGAGATGTCCGGGGCTCCTATACACAAAAACGGGAGAAATACGACACCAAGACCTTTGTCGGCTCAGGAAAACTAGAAGAAATCGCACAAATGGTCGAAGCAGATGAGATTACAACGGTAGTGGTCAATAACCGCCTGACCCCCGGCAAAATGTCAATTTAGAAGAAATCCTAGGGGTTAAAGTCATTGACCGGATGCAGCTGATTCTAGATATCTTTGCCATGAGGGCTAGGAGTCATGAAGGGAAGTTGCAGGTGCACTTGGCCCAGCTCAAATACCTCTTGCCACGCCTTGTCGGTCAAGGGATCATGCTCAGCCGTCAGGCTGGGGAATTGGTTCTCGTGGTCCAGGGAAAGTCAGTTGGAGTTGAACCGCCGGAGTGTTCGCAATCAAATTACCGATATCGAGCGCCAGCTCAAGGCTGTTGAAAAGAACCGGGAAACCCTTCGTGAAAAACGCTTGGAATCACCTGTCTTCAAGATTGGTTTGATCGGCTATACCAATGCAGGAAAGTCGACCATTATGAATCAAATGACTAGTAAGAGCCAGTATGAAGCCGATGAACTCTTTGCGACTTTGGATGCCACAACCAAGAGCATCCACCTAACAGGCAATCTGCAAGTGACCCTGACCGATACGGTTGGCTTTATTCAGGACTTGCCGACAGAGTTGGTTTCGAGCTTTAAGTCGACCCTGGAAGAAAGTAAGAATGTAGACCTCCTGGTCCATGTCATAGATGCTTCTGACCCCAATCATGAAGAGCATGAAAAGACCGTGCTTTCGATCATGAAGGACCTGGATATGCTGGAGATCCCTCGCTTGACGCTTTACAACAAAGCAGACAAAGTAGCAGACTTTACACCAACTCAGACACCTTTTAGCTTGATTTCAGCACGCTCTGAGACAGCCCGTGAAGATCTCCAGGCTTTGCTTCTAGAAAAACTGAGAGAACTCTTTGTTCCCTTTACCATTCGCGTTCCTTTTTCAAAATCTTATCGGACACATGATTTAGAAACGGTTGCAATCATTGACCAGCGCGAATTTGAAGAGGATGTCGAGGTCATTCAAGGCTATATCGCAGAGAAAAATAAGTGGAAGTTGGAAGAATTTTATGACGGATTACGTTGATTTAGCAATAAAATATGGAGGCTATACCAGCCTCGATCGGGTCTACCTGACCAATCTTTTAAGCACGATCTCTGAGGAATTGCGTCTCCGTGTGATTACGCCTCCCCAAGTGTGATCAACGCCTATTTCGCAGAGCTCTATCAAAAAAGAGCCCCAAGGGGCCATGGATTATTTCTTGGACCTGAGCCGGGCATTTGACTTATTCACAGTTCAGCAAACCTTTGATGAACGAAAGCCCTTTATCCGCCTCAATTTATCAGGTAAGTCTTATGGCTTGGCCTACGCAAATGAAGAGCTAGCCTGTGTCTTTGCTGAACATCCAACAGAGGATATCACCCCTGCCATTTTATTCGAAATTGCAGAGATCTTTCCACATTGTTTGGTCTTTGAAAAAGATGGCAAGATCTGCTTGCAAGAGGCTGAACCAGAAGGGGTCACTAAAACAGAAGCCCTCTCAGCCCTAACTGACTTGATGACCTTGGAAGATGGACGCTTGAAACTGTCAGGATATAACCAAGAGGAGCTTCTCGAGCTAGCGCAAGCCTACCCAGGCAACCTTTCTTTCCGTTCAGAGAACCGGACGGCCATGATTTATATAGATAGAAAGTAGACAATGGACATTCAATTTTTAGGAACGGGAGCTGGGCAACCCTCAAAAGCCCGTAATGTATCGAGCCTAGCGCTCAAATTGCTGGACGAGATCAATGAAGTCTGGCTCTTTGATTGTGGCGAAGCGACACAGAATCAAATTTTAGAAACGACCATTCGTCCGCGAAAGGTTAGCAAGATCTTTATCACTCACCT
Source organism: Streptococcus sp. 2A/TPW/M5 (assembly GCA_036663675.1). Classification (GTDB taxonomy): domain Bacteria; phylum Bacillota; class Bacilli; order Lactobacillales; family Streptococcaceae; genus Streptococcus. The sequence continues at coordinate 1,344,782 of JAYXUK010000001.1, forward strand.
ACACGGAGACCATATTTTTGGTTTACCAGGTTTCCTATCTAGTCGGGCCTTTCAGGCCAATGAAGAGCAGACGGATCTGGATATCTATGGACCAGTAGGGATCAAATCCTTTGTGATGACTAGTCTTCGCGTATCAGGCTCTCGCCTGCCTTACCGCATCCATTTTCATGAATTCGATGAGCATTCTCTGGGCAAGATTTTAGAAACAGATAAATTCACGGTTTACGCGGAAGCTTTGGACCACACCATTTTCTGCGTAGGTTATCGGATCATGCAGAAGGACCTTGAAGGGACGCTCGACGCAGACAAGCTCAAGGCAGCAGGGGTTCCATTTGGACCGCTCTTTGGCCAGGTCAAAAATGGACAAGACGTCACCCTGGAGGATGGAACTAAGATCATTGCTGCGGATTATATTTCAGCCCCTCGACCTGGTAAGATTATCACGATCCTTGGAGATACCAGAAAGACTGATGCCAGCGTCCGCCTTGGAGTCAATGCGGATGTCTTGGTCCATGAGTCTACCTATGGCAAGGGCGATGAGAAGATTGCTAAGAAACACGGTCACTCGACCAATATGCAGGCAGCAGAAGTAGCGCGTGAAGCTGGAGCTAAGCGCCTTCTTTTGAACCACATCAGTGCTCGCTTCTTATCAAAAGACATCAGCCAATTGCGCAAGGATGCATCCAGCATTTTTGAAAATGTCTATGTCGTCAAAGATTTGGAAGAAGTGGAGATCTAAGATGCGAACCATTCTCATAACAGGAGCAAGTGGAGGCTTGGCACAGGAAATGGTCAAGCTCCTCCCTGAAGATCGGCTGATTCTCCTAGGTAGAAATCAAGAAAAATTGGAAAAGCTCTATGCCAGTCATCCTCAAGCTGAATGCATCGGGATCGATATCACGGATTCCTCAGCCGTCCAAGATTTGGTAGAAGAGCTCTATCAGCGCTATGGACAGATCGATATCTTGGTCAACAATGCAGGCTATGGGATTTTTGAGGCCTTTGATCGCATTTCTGACCAGCAGGTGCAGGAGATGTTTGAGGTCAATATCTTTGCCCTCATGCAGCTCTCACGCTTGATGGGTGCGCACATGAAGGAAGCAGGCAAGGGGCACATCGTCAACATTGTCAGTATGGCGGGTCTCGTCGCAACTGCCAAATCCAGCCTTTATTCGGCTACCAAGTTTGCGGCCATTGGTTTCTCCAATGCCCTGCGTTTGGAACTGATGCCCTTTGGTGTCCATGTGACAACGGTCAATCCAGGCCCCATTCGGACCACTTTCTTTGACCAGGCAGACCCAGACGGAAGCTATGTCAAAGCTGTGGACCGCTATATTTTGGAGCCTGACTTTGTGGCCAAGAAAATTGTCAAAAACTTTGGAAAACCAAAACGCGAACTCAATCTGCCTTGGCTTTTGAACCTGACCCACAAGCTCTATACCCTTTTCCCACGCATCTCAGACAAGCTAGCCAGCAAGATGTTCAATTTCAAATAGGAGGAGATCGATGGCCGCGAATATTCAAGCTTATTTAGAAAACCTCCGGCAACCCTGGGGACAGATCTATTATGATATCCTTTTTGATCAATTAAAAGACATAAAAGGTAAACGGGTGCTTGATTTCGGCAGTGGTTTCGGCCTGGTAGCCAACCACCTGGCACAAGACAATGAGGTCCTAGCTGTGGAGCCTAATGAGGAAATGGTGGCCTTGCGGGCCCAGGACCATCCCTACCAGCAATTCGTCGGAAGTCTGGACCAGTTAGCAAGTCTTGAAGATGCTAGCTTTGATGTCATTCTCTGCCACAATGTCTTGGAGTATGTAGAGGATCGCAAGGTGGTTCTCAAGGCATTCACTCGTCTCTTGAAACCAGGAGGCCTGCTCTCTATCGTCAAGCACAATGAGGTTGGCCGCGTTCTGCAGACCGTCGTCTTTGAAAATGATACTCAAAAGGCCCTCGATTTACTAGCCGGCCAAGACCTGGAAACCCACTCCATGGGCTTGGCTCAGGCCTATGATCTAGATAGAGCAGTAGACGATCTATCTCTCGAAGTTCAGGACTATCAAGGGATCCGAGTCTTTTATGCCTTGCAGGACAATCGCTTCAAGGGCCAAGAAGGCTGGCGAGAGTCTATGCTCAAGATGGAGCTATCTGTTTGCCAAGAGTCCCCTTACCGAGATATCGCCTTCTTCCAGCACTATCGGTTAAAAAGGAGTTAAGATGTTAGATTTTAAAAAGAAATTCCAGCGATGACAGACCTACTCGCACTCTACAGCTCGGTCGGTTGGACCAATTATACCAACAACCCAACCATGCTAGAAGAAGCTGTCAAAGCCAGTCTCTGGCAGTTGGCCGTCTATGATGAGAAAGAGCTCGTCGCCTACATTCGCTTGGTAGGTGATGGCCACTCGGTTATTTTTGTGCAGGACCTTTTGGTAAGACCAGATCACCAGCGCCAAGGCATTGGAAAGAAACTCTTAAAAGAGGCTTTAGCGACCTTCCCAAATGTCTATCAACGTCTCCTTGCCACTGAACGTAGCGAGAAAAATCTAGCCTTTACCAATCCCTGGGCTTTGTTGAACTTTCAGAGCAAGCCTGTACAGGGATGATCTATATGAAATAAAGAGAGTGGGACAGAAATCGGTAATTCGTTAGAATTCGATTTCGTCGTCCCACCTCCGCACAGTTGAGTAGGGCTGTAAAGCTGATGAAATCAGCGTAGTAGAGCCCACTCAACCACTGCGTCTTGCTCGACAATCCAAAGACAATTGAGAGGCTAGGACTTTTGTCCCAGCCTCTTATCTATTTGACTGACAAAAGGGGTGATTGATGGTAAAATGAGGAAGAGATTAGGAGGAGATGAAATGAAGAAGAAAATAAAATGGGGCCTTGTCTTATGTTCGGTACTTATACCAGTATGTTTGAGTGCCTGCAAACAGGGAACTGTAGAAAAACAAGGTTCTTCGAATAAAGAAGTACAGAAGAAAATCGATCGAAAAAACATTCATTTTGACAAGACAGGACCTGCAGCAACATTTGATTGGGATGCAAAGAACAGTATCAGATACATAACGTTTGAAAAACTTCCACAATATATGAGGTCAGATGATAGCGATGGTATTTCAATATATGGACAGCAACCGAATGAAGCCTCTCTATCTGAGGAAGGAAGGGTTCAAAAAGCTTTGCAGGTCGTTGAAGGAGTCTATGTAGATCAAAGTAGAATAGACACAGTAATCAAGGCCAATGGGGCAAAAAATCAAGAAGATATGTATACTCGACTCTGGAACGATTATATTATCCCTAAAATTGAAAAAAACAGTAGTACTTTTGATCCAAATACTTATGTGGAATATCTTGGTGAGAAGTACCCCTCAAAATATATGGTCCGATGTATTTGAAGCTCATGACGAATGCATTGAGCTTTGGAAAAAAATATGAGTTAAAGGGCTATGCAGTTAAGGAAACAAAGTATTCATTCGCATTCAGGTACCAACTTACTTCCCAGAGCTTTTATCGAGAGGGAATAAATATTATAAAAATCCTAATGAGTCAGATTTCAATCAAGCCTTCTATGATTGGCTCGATGAATTCCATCAAAGGTATGCTGAAAAAGAAACAAATCGTGATGATCATATTTCCTATATCATGCTTTCAACAGTTTTACAACAGTTAGTTAACAAAATTTCGAGGCAACCTCATTATCCGGTTATGCTGATAGTAAAACTTCGCCTACGGAATTCACGGTTGAAATGGAAGTGACAAATCAAGGTGATGTTCGAATTGATTTAAAAAACTTGGCTATTCTCTTACAAATCCCTCAACAAATGAAGGGGATAATCAGTATGGTAAGCAAGATGAGAATAATATCTTTTGGACCATCCCATCTGGAAATAATAGTGATGGACAAAAGGTAAAAGAAAAATTAAAGAATTTTAACCCAAAAATCCTGTTAAAAGCTATGCGATTGGAGAGCCAGTTCTATTTGCTAATGGCTTAGAAGTTACACTGAATAGTGTAACAGACGATCCAAATTTGGATGTTCAGGATGATCAAGACCGTATCGATACAAGGAAAAAACAACATCGATTGATCGTCGAATTCACCCTATCGAATACAACACCTCTCCGTATTGAAAATACTCCAGATTATACAAATGTAGATCTCTATGATGGACATGCAAAATCTGCTTATATGCTGAATAATACTTTAAATTACAAACAGCCAACAGTCCTTGAAGCAGGAGAATCTGGTATATATAAAATTAACTATTTAACAGATGGGGATGGACCATTTACGATCGTTTATGGTGATGCAAAATGGGTCGTTCAAAAATAGTCATGTCATATAATAGGAACTTCTCAATTATCATTAGAATTTTCAATCGGTTCATAGGTGGTTCAGATATGACTGCTGTAAAAATTAATCGATTAGGTCGAATTTAGCAAGGAGGTCAGGCTATGAAGCCCAACTATTTCAAACTATTCGCAGGAATTCCACTTATTCTTTGTTGCCTGTTTCTTTCCAGTTGTAAGATCATGAAACCGAGTGATTATAAAAAAGCGAAGGAAGTTGTCAGCAGTGAGCTTGCTAAGGTTGGTCTGCATGGGGATGTGGCCATAAACAAACTGGATTGGACTGCTTTGGAATTCCCAACTTATCATGTAAGCTACACCTACTCTGAAAAAACCTACGATGATCAAACGGTGTCATTAGAACAGAAAACAACTTTTGCGGGTGACTGGTCAGATTCATATAATAACCATCTTCCAGAGTATAAGGAAGCGTACTTGAAGCAGCAATCTGTCCAAAAGAAGGAGAAGAAAATTGAGGGACAATTAAAGAAGCAATCTCTAGGTCTTCCTATTAGTTTCTTTGGTTTTTATCTAACTCCAACCGTGATGAGAAGGAGCAAATTCTAGATAGTATCGCAAGTCAAAATCTCAAAGAAGGGAAAAAGGACTTTGCTGGTTACTATCAAATCCCTTTTCAGACCTTAATCGATCAAGAGTTAATCCGTATGACTATTTATATAAAGGATGGTGTATCCGTTAAGGAACAAGACTTAAAAGCAGCAGCCAAAAAATTAGACGCTAGCAAACTACCGGATGGTGCCTATGATTTCTACTATTCCAAAGGCAGTTACGCCGATTCCATTAGTTACTCATTCAAGGTTAAAGATGGGAAAGTTGTTTTTATGAAGATCAAAAGAGAGAGTAGAAGGCCAAAACTAAAGAAAGATCCTACGTATCTGATTAGAACGTTGGTCAATCTAATTATTCAGTATTTTATAGGGAGCCAGGACTTAACGTCTGGCTCCTTTATATTTGATTGAGATTTTACAAGGAAATTAGCTCTGAAGTCTATTTACAGGAAGAACAGGATAAAAAGAGAACCTTTCGGTTCTCTCTATTTGTTTCAACTTCTATAAATGAGAGTAGAAGTTTCTTCGTTAGGGGTTGATAGAAGTAAAGACTGTTCCTAATGATACGATTAGTTATCAGTCAATTTCCGTTTGATTCCAACAGCACCTGCTAAGACAAGAATTCCTGAGAGGACAAGTCCAGATGCAACAACTTCACCTGTATTTGGAAGAAGCGGTTTGCGACGTCCACCATTGTTTCCACCATTTGAACCTGGCGCACTTGGTGTCGTTGTGGTACCAGAATGATCAGGTTTATTTGGATTTTTGTAGTAGTCTTAGGTTCTACCGTTGTAGTAGTTGTTGTTGACGTTGTATCTTCTTCACTACTATTGTGGTTTTCTGGTACTTCTGGTGTTGTAGTTGAAGTAGTTGTAGGCTCAGCGGTAGTAGTTACCGTAGTCTTAGGCTCTTCAGAAGTAGTTGAAGTAGTCTTAGGTTCATCGGTAGTCGTTACTGTGGTCTTAGGCTCATCAGTTGTAGTTGAAGTAGTCGAAGGTTCATCAGTAGTTGTTACCGTAGTTGTAGGCTCTTGAGTCGTAGTGGTTGTGGTTGTAGCCTCTTGAGTCGTAGTAGTTGTGGTTGTAGGCTCTTGAGTCGTAGTAGTTGTAGTTGTAGGCTCTTGAGTCGTAGTGGTTGTGGTTGTAGGCTCTTGAGTCGTAGTGGTTGTGGTTGTAGGCTCTTGAGTCGTAGTAGTTGTAGTTGTAGGCTCTTGAGTCGTAGTAGTTGTAGTTGTAGGCTCTTGAGTCGTAGTAGTTGTAGTTGTAGGCTCTTGAGTCGTAGTAGTTGTAGTTGTAGGCTCTTGAGTCGTAGTAGTTGTAGTTGTAGGCTCTTGAGTCGTAGTAGTTGTGGTTGTAGGCTCTTGAGTCGTAGTGGTTGTAGTCGTAGTGGTTGTTGTTGTAGTTGGTTTATTTGATGTGTTGACCACTTTAATCACGTTGTCATCATCAATTTTCTCAACTTTAGAAGTGTAACCTTCTGGAGTGTTGGTTTCCACTACTGAGTACTCAATCTTCTTACCGTCTTTGATACCTGGCAATTTCGTAAATTCTGCTTTCCAGCCAGAAGCTTTTGTTAGGGTTTGTGTTAACCCATCCAAGGCTTTGCCGTCCGCATACAATTGAACAGTAATATCTTTACGGTCAGCTTCCTCATCACCAACCCATTCTTTTTGAACAGTGACAGTTTTATTACCGCTCACCCAGAATTTCAATTCAGTGTTGTTCCAGAATGCTGGGTCAGTTTGAGGTGTTGTGATTTCATCAGCTGTCAATGTAGCATTGTTGTCAACGCGAATGGTTGTCTTAGGAATTAATGTCCAGTATTCAACGATCAATTCATCGCTAGAAGCTGTTTTAAAGACATCACTGACGTCTGATAAATTCACGGTAAATCCATTGCCGTCAGCATCGAATTTCACATGTTTCCAAAAGTCCCAACCAGAAGCCACCACTTGTCCACCTTTTCTTAATGTAAAGGATGGTTTCAAGTAAGTTCCCACAAAGAATTCATTTGCAGCGTGGTTAGCAGCAGGAGCAAAAGTGATTTTTGAGTAATCGACTGCTGGAGCTTGGATTTTATCTGATACAACAGGGTTTGTCAAAGCTTGTTTCTTACCATCTCCATTGATACGGATGAACCATTTTGTCAGATAGTAGTCATCTCCAACATTCAACCATGCATAGTTTTCAGATGCGTCTAATTTGAATTGCTTAGTTACATAGTCACCAGTAAGGTTGTACTTGTTCAACACAGATTCAAATACTCCAGGTCCGTCAGGACGAGTGATAACAACGGATTCAGATCCAACCTTAGAAGTTGCAGTTTTATTTCCAGGATTTCCTGGTGTGCTATCCCATTCTGCTTTGTATGAGAAACCACCCTTAACGTTTTGGTTCATGGATTCGATTGCTTTTTAAAGGTAAAAGTAATCTTTTGTTTGTCATTGAAATGGTTGCGACTTCAGCTCCATTTGCTTGGAGTGATTGAGTTGCAACTTCAGTGATATTGACACCTTCTGGAGCATCAATGGTAAACGTATCACCGTCTTTAACTGATTTACCAGTTAAATCCCAGTCAAATGAAAAGATAACTTTTTGTCCACTTGCTTGGGCCTTTAAGTTGGTGACGGTTGGTGAAACAGTGGCCGCGCTTACGGGTTTGATCACAGACAAGCCCAAGGCTACCACGCCGATGATAGCTACAAATGCAACTATCTTTTTATAAAGAGATTTCAATTGGCCTCATTTCCTTTCTTCGGCCTGCCCTTTCCGAGGCTTTTCTATATAGTGATATATCCCAAAATAGAAAGGCTTCTAATTTCTACTCCATGAAACCAGCTGCCTCAGTTTAGGATAGATCGATGAATTATATGCTCCTCTTTATGCATTAAAAGAAAACAAACCCACCGACAAAATCAGCTCAAACCCTCTAACTACGTTTGTTTAGATAGAAAAACAAGGGAAATGACAAGCGTCATAATGTTAAAGTGATAATAAACGTTGCAAATTTTAACAGAATAATCATCCCATTGCATATTTAAAAGATTATTATCATCATTATTATATTCTTTTAGTATGATAAGTCAAGTTAAATGCAACAAAAATAACGAAAAATGTTGATTTTGGTTTTTGTATAAGTCGACCTTTTATTTCCCGCCATTTTAGCCTTTCATGTTATAATATTCAGATAAGAAAAAGAGGAGACCAAAAGCTAGATGATCACTTCAAAATACGATTGGCAGTTAGCTTCGCCAAGTGCAGATGAGGCCTTTTAGCCCTTGCCAAAAAGCAGGCCTGGAAGCGTCCGTAGCAACCTTGCTGTATGAGCGTGGCATTCAGACCAAAGAGGATTTAGAAGACTTTTAGAACCCAAGCTGGAGAAGCTACACGACCCTTATTTGCTCCATGATATGGACAAGGCAGTGGAGCGCATCCGACGGGCCATCGAAGATTATGAGCAGATCCTCATCTACGGAGACTATGACGCGGACAGGATGACCTCGGCCTCTATTATGAAGGAAACCTTGGAGCAGATGGGTGCAGAGGTGCAAGTCTACTTACCTAACCGCTTTACAGACGGCTACGGTCCCAATGAGAGTGTCTACAAATACTTTATCGAGCAGCAAGGCATTTCCCTGATTGTCACGGTGGACAATGGGGTCGCGGGCAATCAAGCCATTGCCATGGCCCAAGCGATGGGAGTCGATGTTATCGTGACCGACCACCACTCTATGCCAGAGGTTTTACCGGATGCATATGCGATCATTCATCCAGAGCATCCAGATGCGGATTATCCCTTCCATTATCTAGCAGGATGTGGTGTGGCCTTTAAGTTGGCCTGTGCCCTCTTAGAGGAAGTACCAGTCGATCTCTTAGACTTGGTAGCAATTGGGACCATTGCTGACATGGTCAGCCTGACAGATGAGAATCGGATCCTGGTCAAATACGGTCTGGGTGTTCTCCAACATACCCAGCGCATGGGCTTGCAGGAGCTCTTGGAGATCGCGGGGATTCGTCCGGAGGATGTCAATGAAGAAACAGTTGGTTTTCAGATTGCTCCTCGTCTCAATGCCCTTGGCCGCCTTGATGATCCCAATCCGGCCATTGAACTCCTGACAGGTTTTGACGATGAAGAGGCGCACGAGATTGCCCTCATGATTCATCAGAAGAATGAAGAACGTAAAGAAATTGTCCAAGCTATCTATGACGAAGCTAAAACCATGGTGGATCCAAGTTTGTCAGCCCAGGTCTTGGCCAAAGAAGGCTGGAATCCAGGGGTCCTTGGTATTGTCGCTGGTCGTTTGTTGGAAGAGCTTCATCAGCCGGTCGTTGTTTTAAGCATCGAAGATGGACGAGCTAAGGGAGCGCTCGGAGTCCTGAGTCGGTCAATATCTTTGAAGCCCTCGATCCCTACCGGTCGCTCTTTGTCGCCTTTGGAGGACATGCCGGAGCAGCAGGGATGACGCTCGAGGTGGACCAACTCCTGCCTTGTCTCAGGCTCTTACGGATTACATTGCAGAACAAGAGATTGATCTCAGCAGCAAATCCACCCTAGCGATCGACGAGGAACTGCATCTAACAGAACTAACGCTTGAGACCTTGAAAAGCTTTGATCGCTTGAGTCCTTTTGGCATGGACAATAAAAAACCAGTCTTTCTAATCCGTAATTTCAAGGTAGAAGGGCACGCTCGATGGGAGCTGGCAATACCCACTTAAAACTCAAAATTTCTCAAGAAGATGCGACCTTTGAGGTGGTTGCCTTTGGCTTGGGAAGCTTAGAGGCAGAGTTTGCACAGGCGCAAGACCTAGAGCTAGCTGTGCAGTTGTCGGTCAACCAATGGAATGGCCAAACAACCTTGCAGCTCATGCTGGTTGATGCGCGTGTGGACGGTGTGCAGCTCTTTAATATCCGGTCCAAAAATGCTAGCCTCCCCGCAGGTGTTCCTGTTCTTGATTTTACCCAAGAACTGCCAGATCTGACAGGCGAGCCCGCTGTTGTCGTTGGAAATATCCCTGAGGATTTAGAACAACTACGGCAAATCTTCCAAGAGCATGATTTCCAGGCCGTTTATTTCAAAAATGAGATCGCCAAAGCCTACTATCTGACAGGATACGGTAGCAGGGACCAGTATGCCAAACTCTATAAAACCATCTATCAGTACCCAGAGTTTGATGTCCGCTACAAACTCAAAGACCTAGCGGCCTATCTCAAGATCCAGCAGATCCTCTTGGTCAAAATGATTCAGATCTTTCAAGAGCTGGGCTTCGTGACCATTGAAAATGGCATCATGAAAGTCAATAAAGAAGCAGAAAAACGCGAAATCGCAGAAAGCAGCATCTACCAAAACCTCAAACAAACGGTGAAAGAGCAGGAGTTGATGGCTCTTGGAACGGTTCGCGAAATCTACGACTATCTAACAGGACAGGCCTCATGAAAAAACACCTAAAAAATTTCTCTGGCTCAGTCCCTTCCTGCTTTTAGCTCTTTATTGGTTGGGAATCTACCTGAGTCTCAAGAACCCCATGGAGGAAATCAACTACTCCGAAAATGGTGGATGGATGCGCTATGTGATGTTTAAGCCATTTACAGAAACGATCGGAAGTGATCGCATCTGGAAGGAAGATGAAGGATTTCAAATGTATCCCTATTCAGACAAAATCGTTGGGGGACAAGAACACCTGTCCGTCATGATGTTCAGGGACAGTTCCGAGTGGGTTTATAGGTATAAATATCAGATAAAAGAAAATGTATCGGTTCGTATGATGTTCAAATACAATTCTAAAAAAGAGCATTGATTCAAGAAGAAGTCTATCTTTATGCGGATGATCAAGAAGTAGAGGGTAGTGATTTTCTAAAGAAACTTGCCACCTATGGCAAAGACCGTGCTTGGTTGAAAAAGCAAAGTAAGAAGGTCGCTGAACAATACATTCTTGGTGCCTGGTTTAAGAATGGAAGTTCCCGTTATTCCCTGAAAAACTTGGGGATATGAAAATCGAGTACAATAAAGTATTAGATGAATAGTAAGCATGTCTCCAATTCCAATCCCACATCATTTTTCGGATGTGGGATTTTTACTTTGACTCGGGAGCTTGGGAAAATGATTTGGCAAAAATGATGCAAGTTAGTAGAATTCATGGTATAATGGAATGTAAAAATTTTTTATGAAAGAAAGTTAACCATGAATTTAAAAGATTACATTGCAAGCATTGAAAACTATCCACAAGAAGGAATTACCTTCCGTGATATCAGCCCTTTGATGGCAGATGGCAATGCTTATAGTTATGCGATTCGTGAAATCGTTCAATACGCAACGGATAAGAAGATCGATATGATCGTTGGCCCTGAAGCGCGTGGGTTCATCGTTGGATGTCCGGTAGCTTTTGAGCTCGGTATTGGTTTTGCGCCTGTTCGTAAGCCTGGTAAATTGCCACGTGAAGTTATTTCTGCTGACTACGAAAAAGAATACGGTGTGGATACCCTCTGCATGCACGCAGATGCCATCAAACCAGGCCAACGCGTCCTCATCGTTGATGACCTTTTGGCTACGGGTGGTACCGTTAAAGCAACCATCGAAATGATCGAAAAACTCGGTGGCGTCGTTGCAGGGTGTGCCTTCTTGATCGAGTTGGATGAATTGAAAGGTCGCGAAGCGATCGGAGATTACGACTACAAAGTCTTGATGCATTACTAATATAGTCTAATACTATAACTGGCTACAGAAAAACCATAATTGAAAACTATAAGCTCCTATCATATAATGTTAGTTAAGAACTTGTAAGATGGGAGCTTTTTATGCCAATTACTCTAGATAAAAATTACCAGCAGTCGATATCCTTCGTTCAGAAAATATTTTTGTCATGGATGATGTTCGAGCAACTCACCAGGATATTCGTCCTATAAATGTTCTGATTTTGAATCTCATGCCGACTAAGGAAGCAACTGAGACTCAACTGCTACGCCTCCTGGCCAATACGCCCTTGCAGATCAATGTAGATTTCCTCTATATGGCGAGCCATAAGTCTAAAAATACAGCGGCCGAGCATATGGAGAGTTTTTACAAGACTTTTGAGGATATCAAGGATAATTACTATGACGGCTTGATTGTGACGGGGGCGCCTGTCGAAAAGATGGACTTTGAGGAAGTGGACTACTGGGAAGAGTTGACCCAGGTCTTTGAATGGGCCAAGCGTCATGTTTTTCTACCCTGCACCTCTGTTGGGGAGCCCAGGCTGGTCTGTACCACCGTTACGGGATTCAAAAAGTTGAGCTCTGTGACAAATTATCTGGCATCTATGACCAGGTAGTGGTGCGTCCTGAGAGTCTGCTCATGAGAGGCTTTGACGATCGCTTCCTTGCCCCTCATTCTCGCTATACAGATATTCCTTTGAAGGAAGTCCTTGAAAAGAGCAATCTTCAAGTGATCGCTCAAGGGAATGAAGTTGGCCTTTCCATCATTGCCAGTCCAGACATGCGTGAGGTCTATAGCTTTGGCCATCTGGAGTATGATCGCGATACGCTGGCAAAAGAATACCACCGAGATGTCAAGGCAGGCTTGGATCCAGACGTCCCTAAGAATTATTTTGATGGGGATGACGCTAATACAGAGCCTCGCATTCGTTGGAATCTAGCTGCGACGACCTTCTTTAGTAATTGGATCAACTATGCGGTTTATCAAGAAACACCTTACCGCTTGGAAGAATTAGAAAAAGATATTTCATTTTATGGTTACCTATAAAGGGGAATTATGACATATTCACAAGCATTTAAGTATGGCAACTTGGTTCTTCCAAGTGCCTTGCTTTTTCATTATCATGAATTGTTTGACCAAGCAGATGACTACTTGGTTTGGCAGTTTTTCTTCCTTCAAAATACGACTGGCCAAGAGGCTTTGACACCTAATCAGATTGCTAGTCATCTAGGAAAAACAGTGACAGAGGTCAATCGGATTATGTCCAATTTGACCACCAAGGGACTTCTTCAATACCGGACTATTGAGCTCAATGGCGAGATTGAAGCCATCTTTGATGCGACCATTGCCCTGGAGCGCTTGGATGAGATTTTAGAAGCACAATCACAAGGGAAGGCACAAAGCGCGCCTGCTAAGGGAAATGTCATCAAGGACTTGGTGGAAACCTTCCAACAAGAACTGGGACGACTCTTGACGCCTTTTGAGATTGAAGACCTGACCAAGACCGTGCGCGAAGATCAGACAGATCCAGATGTGATCAAGGCAGCCTTACGAGAAGCTGTCTTTAACGGCAAGCCTCACTGGAAATATATCCAAGCCATTTTACGCAACTGGCGCAGTGAAGGCATCAACAGTCTAGCCCAAGTAGAGGCGAAACTACAAGAACGCGAACAAGCCAACCCACGCAATGTGACCGTTTCAGACGATTTCTTGAAGGCCATGGATTTGTGGAAGGATTAAAAAACTAGCACTTATTTGAGTGCTAGCTGCAGATGGAAGGTTAAGTCTTCCTAGAAACTTTCCTTATGTGAGTACGGACGTCAGCGAACTTCGAAGAAGTTCCATGACTAATTATTGAGCCCCTTCGCTCTTTAATTTCTGGGCTCAGGCTAAAACAGTTTCCCAAACTGTTTTACTCTCAAACTCCCGAGTGCCTGAAACAATTACGTTTCAGGCACTTTTCTCACGGCGGAAAGTTTTTAGTTTATACTTGAATAATATAAAAATAAGACATTACTTTTACTGAAACAAATAGGTTCTTAATTGAAAAAATATTTTTAACCATTCAAAAAGCTAGCAGTCATATATTGCTAGCATTTTTCGTTTATAGATAGTCCGAGTAGGTTTCTTTTAGTTTGGTAAGGAGTTCTTGTTTTTCATCCTCACTAGCAAAGGAAGCCTGGATGGCATCGACATTGTGTTGGTAAAAGTCAGTTTCCTTGGTTTGGAAGTGCTGATGATAGAGGGCGTATTCCTTGGTGAGGTCGGTATCAGATACAGTCCGGTTATCGGTGTTGATACTGATCCGAGCTCCGGCTGCCTTCATCTTCAGATAAGGGAAATCTTCTATAGTCGGCGCTGCTTTTGTCTGTAAGTTGCTGGTCAAGCAGAGTTCACCAGTGACCCCATTGTCAATAAAGGATTGAAGTAAAGCTGGTTCATGAGATAGAGCCGTCACGTGGCCATTGCGTTTGATGCCAAATGCAATCGATTGGGCAACAAAGTGTGGGCAATGACACTCACCTGCATGAAGCGTCATAGGCCGATGGTAACTCTTGACTTGCTCGATTAAAGGTCGAATATCTTCTGGAGAGTAGTTGTGCTCATCCCCGGCAAAGTCAAAACCGACAAAATCTTGATCACTAACTTGGTTGGCTTCTGCAAGAATGCGAGAGGTGACTTCTTGATCTGACTGGCGCATGCCACAGACTAAGGCTTTTGCAACAATGCCAAATTCCTCCTTGGCTTGGCGTAGACCATCGCAGACAGCATCGATGGTTTCTGGAACGGTGATGCCTTGGTCCATGGACAATTCTGGGGCAAAACGAACCTCAATATAAAGGACATTTTCGAGAGCAGCTTGCTTGGCAACATCGTAAGCAGCAAGGGTCAAGGCTTCCTTGGTTTGAAGGAGGGGCCGAATGTAGTTAAATGCCTCTAAATAGTCCAAGAGATTCTCACAGTGGGCAGGCGCAGTGACATGGTGCTTGAGCTCCTCATCGCTAGCAGGTAGGTCAATATTGGCCATAGCTGCCAACTGGCGAATGATTGGAAGCGACAAGGAACCGTCTAAGTGACAGTGAAGTTCTGTCTTTGCCAAACTATGAAAATCGATCGTGGACATGGTTTTCTCCTTAAAATTGTATTTTTCTATACTATCATTTTGACAAAAAAGTCAAGTAGCCTTCGCGTAGCAGATCTTTGAAAGGGAGCTCGATATTTGATATGCTAGGAGTAGCGAATTAAAGGAGAAGAAAGATGTCAGACTATCAATTACCAGAAGTATGGAAAGCACCGAGCCAAATGGGAGGAGCCTAGGGTGGCTTGAACCAACCAACAGCAGGTGCCCGCTTTGAACAAACTCTTCCAAAAGGCGACCAACCTTTCCAACTCTATGCCCTTCCAACACCCAATGGGATCAAGGCCACCATTATGCTTGAAGAACTCAAAGAGCTGGGAGTGGATGCAGGCTATGACGCTTATCGGATCAAGATTGGCGAGGGGATCAGTTTGGTAGTGACTTTGTAGCCATCAATCCAAACTCGAAAATTCCAGCTATGTTGGATCAATCAGGCGATCAAGCCATTCGTGTCTTTGAATCGGCCAATATCCTCCTGTATCTAGCAGAGAAATTTGGCAAATTAATCCCGACTGATCCGGCTAAACGGACAGAAGTGCTCAACTGGCTCTTCTGGCAGACGGGTGCGGCGCCATTTTTAGGAGGGGCTTTGGTCATTTCTTCCACTATGCACCTGAGAAAATCGAGTATGCCATCAATCGCTTTGCCATGGAAGCCAAACGTCAATTGGACCTGCTGGACAAGGAACTGGCCACCAAACCTTATATCGCAGGGGATGACTATACCATTGCAGATATTGCCATCTGGTCTTGGTATGGTCGTCTAGCCCAAGACAAGGTTTGGGACCGTGCAGGGATTTTCCTAAATGTGAAGGAATACAAGCATCTGCAAGCTTGGACAGAGAAAATCGCCAATCGCCCAGCTGTGAAACGTGGCTTGGAAGTAGACTATAAGGAAATTGATGCATAATGAAAAGGCGCCGTTGCGCCTTTTTTAATGGTGCAAACATGGTATACTAAAGGGTGGAATAAAAGTTTAGAAAGTAGCACATGGAATTTACAAAATTATCAAATCGCTTGGACTTGGTGGCTAGCTTCGTCCCAGCTGGTGCGCGTCTGTTGGACGTGGGGAGTGACCATGCTTATCTGCCAATCGCCCTCTTACAAGAAGGCAAGATTGAGGCTGCTATTGCTGGTGAAGTGGTTGAGGGACCATATCAGTCTGCCCTCCAAAATGTCGCAGATAATGGCTTGGAGGACAAGATTGAGGTCCGTCTGGCCAATGGTTTGGCTGCCTTTGAACCAGTAGACTGCATTTCCTGTATCACCATTACTGGTATGGGAGGACGTTTGATTGCGGATATCCTAGCGGCGGGTCTTGAGAAATTAGCCAATGTCTCTCGCTTGGTCCTCCAACCCAATAATCGGGAAGATGAACTGCGGGCTTGGTTAGTAGACCATGATTTCCGCATTGTTGATGAAGCGATCTTGGAAGAAAATGAGAAGTTCTATGAGATCCTTGTGGTCGAACACGGTTCTCAAGAGTTGTCAGCCAAGGAACTGCGTTTTGGTCCCTATTTGATGCAGGAACAAGCTCCAGCCTTCGTCCAAAAGTGGTCCAAGGAAGTGGAGAAATTAGCCTTTGCCTTGAAACAGGTCCCAGTTGAAAATCAATCTGCCAGAGCATCGTTAGAAGAGCGCATTGCTCACATCAAGGAGGTTCTACATGTTAGCAAGTGAAGTCATCAAACGCTATGAAGCTTACTGTCCTCAAGAACTTTCCATGGAGGGAGATGTCCGTGGGCTACAGGTTGGTACTGCTACAAAAGATATCCATAAGGTCATGGTAGCCTTGGATATCCGGGAGCAGACGGTGGCAGAAGCCATTGTCCATGGGGTGGACTTGATCATCGTCAAGCACGCGCCGATTTTCCGTCCCATCAAGGATTTGGTAGCTGATCGGGCTCAAAATCAGATCTATATCAATTTGATCAAGCATGATATCGCAGTCTACGTCAGCCATACCAATATTGACATTGTTCCAGATGGTCTCAACGATTGGTTCTGCCAGCTCTTGGACATTGAAGATACAGAACCCCTCAGTATGACGGGAGAAGGGCTCGGAATTGGTCGCATCGGTCGGGTAGCTACTCAAACCTTTGGACAGTTGACTAGCAAGGTTAAAGAAACCTTTGGCTTAGATGCTTTGCGCATAGTCAGTTATGATCAGGCGGATTTGGATCGGGTTATCAAGCATGTCGCCATTTGTGGAGGAAGTGGCCAGTCCTTTTACAAGGATGCTCTCGCCAAGGGAGCAGATGTTTATATCACAGGAGATATCTACTACCACACGGCTCAGGACATGCTGAGCGATGGCCTCTTGGCCTTAGATCCCGGGCACCATATCGAGGTTCTCTTTGTGTCAAAACTAGTAGAAAAGCTCAATCAGTGGAAGGCTGAGGAAGCCTGGGAGATTGAAGTGATTGGCAGTCAAGCCAGCACCAATCCTTTTACCATATCTAAGGGGTCATGATGAAAGTTGCGATTATTGGTGCAGGGATCGTGGGATCCACTGCAGCCTATTATTTATCCAAAGAAGCACAAGTGGATGTGACTGTCTATGACCATGGAGTCGGCCAAGCAACCAAGGCGGCGGCAGGCATTATTAGCCCTTGGTTTTCCAAACGGCGTAATAAGGCTTGGTATCGCCTGGCTCGTCTGGGGGCTGATTTCTACCAAGAATTGGTAGAAGACCTGGCCAAGGACGGAATTAATACAGATTTTTACCAGCAGACCGGCGTCTATCTCCTCAAGAAAAAGGAAGAAAAATTAGACGACCTCTATCAGTTGGCGCTGAGTCGTAGGGAAGAATCTCCTTGATTGGAGACTTGGCGATCTTGACCAAGGTAGAAGTGGCCCAGCAATTCCCAGGGCTGCAAGGTTTTGAGAAGCTGGTCTATGCATCAGGTGGTGCTCATGTGGAGGGAGCCCTTCTAACGGAAACGCTTCTTAAAGCCAGTGGGGCAAGAGTGATCAAGAAAGAGGTTGCTCTCTCAGTCTCAGATGATGGCTATCAGATTGCAGGAGAAAGCTATGACCAAGTTATCCTAGCAACAGGAGCCTGGTTGGGGCAAATCCTTGAGCCACTTGGCTACCAAGTTGATGTCCGTCCGCAAAGGGGCAACTGCGGGATTATCAGCTAGACCTAGATACTGCTGATTATCCTGTGGTCATGCCGGAAGGAGAGCTGGATATCATTCCCTTCCAGCAAGGTAAGATCAGTATGGGAGCCACACATGAAAATGAGATGGGCTTTGACCTGACAGTGGATCAGGCTTTGTTGAATCAGATGGAAACAGAAGCTTTGGCCTACTATCCAGAACTAGCTCAAGCGGAAGTCGTCGGGGAGCGCGTGGGAACACGGGCCTACACCAGTGACTTTTCACCCTTTTGGGAGCTGTTCCTGATCAAGCAGGCCTCTATGTCGCCAGTGGACTTGGTTCGTCTGGCCTCACCACAGGTCCCCTCATTGGTTGGCACCTAGCTCAACTAGTGGTAGGAGGGAACCTGCGCTTAGATCCAGCGGATTATCCAGTTGAACAATATGTGAAGAAGTAGGCTGGGACAAAAGTCCTAGCCTCTCAATTGTCTTTGGATTGTCGAGCAAGACGCAGTGGTTGAGTGGGTCTCTACTACGCTGATTTCATCAGCTTTTACAGCCCTACTCAACTGTGCGGAGGTGGGACGACGAAATCGAATTCTAACGAATTACCGATTTCTGTCCCACTCTCTTTTTTCGAAAGATCTTCCTTAATTGGGCTAAAAATAGTAGAATAGAAGAAGTGAGTCATCAATAAAATGGGAGTTGTTATGAATTAGTTTCAATCGCAATCCGTGGTCATGCAGGCCTTTCTCGCTGGATTGTTTACATGGGGATGTACCATTGTCGGGTCAGCCATCGTCTTTTTCTTCAAACATATTAGTCGCAAGTTACTGGACATCATGATGGGCTTTGCGGCAGGGGCTATGATCTTTGTGGTGGTCGAAGAGTTGATACCAGACTCGCAGACCAACGGCAATACAGATGTTGCGACCCTCGGCCTCATGGTTGGCTTTGTCATTATGATGATCCTAGACGTCGCTTTGGGATAAGGAACTGAAAAGGAGAGCATCAGGACAAGCTCTCTTTTTGATTGCTGTTATTGTCTTTGAGAAAAAGAAAGTCAGATATAGCTCAAAGGGATCTTCATTAGTAAGGAGAATCGTCTTATGGTAAACATCAAGTTTATAAAGAAAAGCAAAAGGATGGTGGTCATCGACTTGGCTCTCCTTATGGTAATTGAGATTTCTTTGTTTTATGTGAATAAAAAATTAGAGGAAAAGCAACGCAATAGAGAGTATGAAGTCAGCCTTGTAAATACCTTGAAGAATTCTTACGAGGGTATTGAGGAGATTGAGATTCTAAATCCATCCTATAGCTCCATTCCTTCAGAAGCATGGGGAGCTGATGTCAAAATTACATTTGTTGATGGGACTTGCAAGAAACATGAATTGGCTTATGATAAAAAGGCGAATAAGATTAGGATTGGGATCTATGATGGCCAAGATGAGGGATTTCAAAGGTTTATGGATTCTAAGAAAGGTACGACCAAATCTGGAGTAAAGGTAAGGTTTTCAGACGGCTCAGTCAAGGAGCAGTAATCTATTTGAATCATGAGTAAGACCAATGCTAACAATTCTACAACTCTCATCTCCGGTCATCACCTTGCAACACAAATGCAAGGTGACTTTTTATATAAACATGATAAAATAGGGGTAATGAATACGTAGAAAGGCCTAACATTATGAAAGGTATTATTTTAGCTGGTGGTTCGGGTACTCGTTTGTATCCTTTGACTCGTGCCGCTTCCAAACAGTTGATGCCCATTTACGACAAGCCAATGATTTACTACCCATTGTCAACTCTTATGTTGGCAGGGATTAAAGATATCCTGATCATCTCGACTCCTCAAGACCTTCCTCGTTTTGAAGAGCTTCTTGGAGATGGCTCTGAGCTAGGAATTTCTCTCTTATGCAGAGCAACCAAGTCCAGATGGTTTGGCGCAAGCCTTCATCATCGGGGAAGACTTTATCGGTGACGATCATGTTGCCCTCATCCTTGGGGACAATATCTTCCACGGAAACGGCTTAACCAAGATGTTGCAACGGGCAGAAGCGAAGGAAACAGGAGCGACTGTCTTTGGTTACCAAGTCAAAGATCCGGAACGCTTTGGTGTGGTAGAGTTTGACGCGGATATGAATGCCATCTCTATCGAAGAAAAACCAGAACATCCAAAATCCAACTTTGCAGTGACCGGACTTTACTTCTATGACAATGATGTGGTAGAAATTGCCAAAAACATCAAACCAAGCCCTCGTGGTGAGCTTGAAATCACCGATGTTAACAAGGCTTATTTGGAGCGTGGAGATCTCTCTGTTGAGCTCATGGGCCGTGGTTTTGCCTGGTTGGATACTGGAACTCACGAAAGTCTCTTGCAGGCATCTCAATATATCGAAACTGTTCAACGCTTGCAAAATGTCCAAGTGGCTAACCTTGAGGAAATTGCTTATCGCATGGGTTATATCACCAAAGAACAAGTCCATGAATTAGCGCAATCACTGAAGAAAAACG
Organism: Streptococcus sp. 2A/TPW/M5; assembly: GCA_036663675.1. Classification (GTDB taxonomy): domain Bacteria; phylum Bacillota; class Bacilli; order Lactobacillales; family Streptococcaceae; genus Streptococcus. The sequence continues at coordinate 1,365,141 of JAYXUK010000001.1, forward strand.
AATACGGACAATATTTGCTCCGTTTGATTGGAGAAGCATAATGACGGAACTATTTTTTGATAAAGAATTAGCAGCCCGCAAAATTGAAGCCATCCCAGGCTTGATGGAGTTTGATATTCCTGTGCGCGGAGATAACCGTGGTTGGTTTAAAGAAAACTTCCAAAAGAGAAAATGCTTCCTCTTGGATTCCCTGAAAGCTTCTTTGCGGAAGGCAAGTTGCAAAACAATATTTCATTCTCTCGTAAGAATGTTTTGCGTGGCTTGCATGCAGAGCCTTGGGACAAGTACATCTCTGTAGCAGATGAAGGCAAGGTTCTTGGAACTTGGGTAGACCTTCGTGAAGGCGATAGCTTTGGGAACACCTACCAAACCGTGATCGATGCTTCAAAAGGCATCTTCGTCCCTCGTGGTGTTGCCAATGGGTTCCAAGTTTTGACAGACAAAGTTGCCTATACATACTTAGTCAATGATTACTGGGCACTGGAACTCAAACCAAAATATGCTTTTGTCAACTATGCAGACCCAAGTCTAGACATCCAATGGGAAAACTTGGAAGAAGCTGAAGTCTCAGAAGCAGACAAGAACCACCCATTGCTCAAAGACGTCAAACCCCTAAAAGCAGAAGATTTGTAAGAATAGCTCTTTAAACAATCAAAGAAAGCATTCTATAGTTTTTAGCTTTGCTATAAACGAGCGAAGCGAGTTATATACTTAGCTTTCCGCCGTGAGAAAAGCACCTGAACTATTTTTGTTTCAGGTGCTCGGAAGTTTTGAGACATTAGGCTCAAAACTAATTGAACACGGGCTACGGATTGTGTCAAAAGATAAGTTTTCCTAGAATCGAAAAATTCTGCGTCAAACTTCCTATTTTGACTTTATCCGCAAACGCCCTTTGTATCTTAATTTAGTCATGGAACTTCCTGGATTGCTGAAATCATCCACTGGATAATTTCACCTAACTTCCGTACTCACCTAAGGAAAGCTAAAAAAGATTGATTTAAGGAACAATCAAAACTAAAAATTATTTGGAGAAAAAATGTCAGAATATAAACATATCATCGTAACTGGTGGAGCTGGTTTCATCGGTTCAAACTTCGTACACTATGTCTACAACAACCATCCAGACGTACATGTGACTGTCCTTGACAAACTCACTTACGCTGGTAACCGTGCCAACATTGAAGAAATCCTTGGTGACCGTGTTGAATTGGTTGTTGGTGATATTGCTGATGCTGAATTAGTTGACAAATTGGCTGCTAAGGCTGATGCTATTGTTCACTATGCGGCTGAAAGCCACAATGATAACTCCCTCAAAGATCCATCTCCATTTATCTACACAAACTTTGTTGGAACTTATACACTGTTGGAAGCTGCTCGTAAATACGACATTCGTTTCCACCACGTGTCAACAGACGAAGTGTATGGAGACCTTCCATTGCGCGAAGATCTTCCTGGACATGGGGAAGGTCCTGGTGAAAAATTCACTGCTGAAACCAAATACAACCCATCATCACCTTATTCATCAACCAAGGCTGCTTCTGACTTGATTGTGAAAGCTTGGGTACGTTCCTTTGGTGTTAAAGCAACGATTTCTAACTGTTCAAACAACTACGGGCCATACCAACATATCGAAAAATTCATCCCACGTCAAATCACCAATATCTTGTCTGGCATCAAGCCAAAACTTTATGGTGAAGGGAAGAACGTTCGTGACTGGATCCACACCAACGACCACTCAACTGGTGTTTGGGCGATTCTTACCAAAGGCCGTATCGGTGAAACTTACCTGATCGGTGCTGATGGTGAAAAGAACAACAAGGAAGTGCTTGAGCTCATCCTTGAAAAAATGGGTCAACCAAAAGACGCTTACGACCGTGTAACAGACCGTGCTGGTCACGATCTGCGCTATGCCATCGATTCAACAAAATTGCGTGAAGAATTGGGTTGGGAACCACAATTCACAAACTTCGAAGCAGGTTTGGAAGACACCATCAAGTGGTACACAGACCACCAAGATTGGTGGAAAGCTGAAAAAGAAGCTGTAGAAGCCAACTACGCGAAAACACAAAAAGTTTTGAAATAATGAAGAAGGTCCAAGTGGGAAATCGCTTGGACTTTTTCAGATATTTTTCTGAAAATCAAAAAATTAACCATTGATTTGTGGTATAATATGGTTAGTTTTTATGATAAATCAATAAGGGGATATGATGAATCAAAAAGATTGGGTTGAATACTTTGAAGCGGTCAATGGTCGCAAGCCAAGTATGCAAGAATTTCAAGAAGCGCGTGAAAAAGGGAGTTTGTCGTAGAGCGAAAAGAAGCGCCAGCTCCAACAACTGAGGCACCAGCTCCAGCAACTGAAGCGCAGGCTCCAGCTCAAGAAGCATCTGTTGCACCTAGTGCGCCTCTCTCACAAGAGCAGCCAACTTTTGTCCAACCGCAGCCATCGGCGAAAACCTTACAACCTGTTCCAAGACCGAAAAAATTGACATTTTCTTTCAATAAACAAACCCAAATTGGGGCCGCAATTGCGGGACTTGTCGCAGTGATTTCCTTTGCTTGGTTCTTTTTCTTTTCAGGTGGACCAAGTCTAGATGGGGTTTGGTTGAGAAATACGGATTCAAGTCCGGTCACTTATGAACTAAGTGGAAAGAAACAAAAGTCAATGGTGGCGAGACCATCAAAAAGGTTCTCAAAGGCAATGAAGCGAAAAAGAATTTAATACAGCACTTTCTTTGTTAAATGCGACGGACTTGCATTCACTTGCGGATGTCGATAAGAAATTTAACCTGAAGACGACAGAAATAGTTGTTATTAAGTCTGATGGGAACACACGCTATAACTTGCTCCAAAAAGACGGAAGCAATATTATTTTAAGAAATGATTTATTCGACTTGAAAACTTATAAATCATACGAAGGAAACTTTGAAGAAAATTTGGTCTATCGCAAGGTTGAAACACCAAAGGCCATGGTTGGAAAATGGAAGAATGTGACAGAAGGAGATAATACAACTGTTCAGATTTCAGATCACGGAATTATTAGTGATAAGTATTACGATAGCAAGGCTTACGCATTCTATTCTCTAGCTGATTCAGAAAAGTATGATGGAGACACGACTTCTAAAGAAGAGATCGAACACACATTTGAAGTAATTCAGGAAGCGGTGAAATCACAAGGCTATCAAGTGAAGAGCGCTAAGGAAGTCTATATACAAGCTAATTCAAATTATTGTTTCGTACCTGTCAACGGTGGGAAAAATATACTCGTCTTACGTGGTGGTAATGAATTTGCCGCAAAATTAGAAAAAGTGAAATAATCAAAGGACCGCAAGGTCCTTTTTGTTTTCAAACTTCTGACTGAAAAACTATTCATGTCTAGGCAAAAATATGGTAAAATGGATAAGATGTGTCTGAGATGTCTATTATATCTCAGGCGACTACAGGTAATGGAGTAGAAAATGCAAAATAGACCTATTATTATTGGTGTTACTGGTGGTTCTGGTGGTGGAAAGACCAGTGTGTCTCGTGCCATTTTGGCTAATTTTCCGAATGAAAAGATTGCCATGATTGAGCATGATTCTTATTACAAGGACCAAAGTCATTTGACCTTTGAGGAGCGGATCAAGACCAACTATGACCATCCTTTTGCCTTTGATACGGATTTGATGATTGCGCAGATCAATGAACTCTTGGCAGGTCGTCCAGTGGATATCCCAACTTATGACTATGCGGAACATACGCGCAGCAGCAAGACCTATCGTCAGGAACCACAAGATGTTTTCATCGTGGAAGGGATCTTGGTCCTGAAGACAAGCGCCTTCGGGACTTGATGGACATCAAGATTTTCGTTGATACGGATGATGATGTACGGATCATTCGCCGGATCAAGCGCGATATGGAAGAACGCGGGCGGAGTCTGGATAGTGTCATTGAGCAATACCTTGGTGTAGTAAAACCGATGTATCACCAGTTCATCGAGCCAACCAAGCGTTATGCGGACGTGATCATTCCTGAGGGCGTAACGAATACGGTTGCGATTGACTTGATCACAACCAAGATTGAGAAAATCCTCAACGAGGCGCGTGAAGGAAAATAAAGATAGGGAGAAAGAGGGCAATCGCTCTCCAATCCTTTCACATTAGTTGAATAATTGAATGTCGCAGTAGTTGGTGAGACTCTTCATTCGCTAAAAGACTCGAAAGAGTTCTCAATCAACTTTGCGGGGTGGTACGGGAAACGTTATGTGACGTTCTGTACCACTCCCTCTTTTCCTAGGGAGAGTGGAAATGAAAAGGAGTTTCATTCGCGGACCAAGGCGTTCGCTTGTTTATTGACCATGTGCGCTGGTTTTTCAGATGCCTATACCTTTATCTGTCGGGGTGGGACCTTGGCGGCAGGCCAGACGGGGAATGTGGTCTTTCTATCGGTCGGCTTGATTGGTCATCAGATCTCAGATGTAGAAGTAAAGTTAGCGACCATGCTGGCCTTTATGCTGGGAATCTTTTTGATGACGGTCTTGCGTCGCTTGATTGACAACTCAGTTTGGCGCCTCAGTACCTTGGTGCCCTTTATCCTCACAACTTTGGTGACGGGATTTTTGCCAGCATCGGTAAAAAATGTCTTCATCGTGCCTTTTTTGGACTGAGTTTGGGAATCGTAGCGACCTCTTTTGGAGAAGTGGATGGCTATGCCTATAATCATTCCTTTATGACGGGAAATCTCAAGAAAACCATGGTGGCTTATGGGAATTTTGTCAGAGAAAAGGAGAAGAAATTCCTTTGGGAAGCTATCTTTATGACCTGCTTGATCGGGAGTTTCGTCTTTGGGGCCATTTTTTCGACCTACTTGATTCAGTTTTATGGATTAGAGACCATTTGGCTGGTGTCCATCATCTTGACTATCTTTTTAATCTATCGTGCCATTCAATATTTTGAAGTCTTTCACTTCAATTGGAGACATGAATAGATAAAGGTATCATAAAAAACTTTCCTTAGGTGAGTGCGGACGTCAGCGAACTTCTTCGAAGAAGTTCCATGACTAAATCAAGATACAAAGGGTGTCTGCGGATAAAGTCAAAATAGGAAGTTTGACGCAGAATCTTTCGATTCTAGGAGAACTTATCTTTTGACACAATCCGCAGCCCGTGTTCAATTCATATTGAGCCCCTTCGCTCTTCAATTTCTGGGCTCAGGCTAAAACAGTTTCCCAAACTGTTTTACTCTCAATAATTCCGTGTGCCTGAAGCAGTTAAGCTTCAGGCACTTTTCTCACATCGGAAAGTTTAGTAATTCTTGATCAATTTAAATTAATGAGATCTCGTTTTTATCTCTTTACAGAATCGCTTAACTTATTTTACTAAAAATTAGTTTATCTATATTCCAGAGGCTGGGACAAAAGTCCTAGCCTCTCAATTGTTGAGCAAGACGCAGTGGTTGAGTGGGCTCTACTACGCTGATTTCATCAGCTTTTACAGCCCTACTCAACTGTGCGGAGGTGGGACGACGAAATCGAATTCTAACGAATTACCGATTTCTGTCCCACTCTCTTTTCTTTCGCTGTTTGAAGCTTAATTTTTGGGCAAAGATTTGGTATAATGGAAGGTATGAAACATTCGGAAAAAGAATCACAATACCAGCTCTTGCTGGCTCAGTTAGACGCTCTCTTAACAGGAGAAACCAATGCCTTGGCTAATCTGTCCAATGCCAGTGCTCTTTTAAATCAAGCCCTGCCTCGTTCGGTCTTTGCAGGTTTTTATTTGTATGACCAAACGGAATTGATCTTGGGACCTTTTCAGGGAGGTGTTTCTTGTGTCCATATCGCTCTTGGAAAGGGTGTCTGTGGAGAAGCAGCTCAAAAGCAGGAAACCATGATTGTCGATGATGTGCGCCAGCATGCCAACTATATTTCCTGTGATAGTCGGGCTATGAGTGAGATTGTGGTGCCTATGGTCAAGGACGGTCAGCTCCTTGGGGTTTTAGATTTGGACTCAGAATGTGTCTCTGACTATGATCAGCTGGATCAAGAGTATTTGGAAAAGTTTGTCGCTCTCTTGATCGATAAGACAAACTGGGACTTTAAGATGTTTGGGGTTAAGAACTAATGTATCAAGCTTTATATCGGAAATACCGTAGCCAGACCTTTGGCCAATTGGTCGGCCAGCAAGTGGTGGCACGAACATTGAGACAGGCCGTTGAGCAGGAGAAGATCAGCCATGCCTATCTCTTTTCGGGTCCTCGTGGAACTGGGAAAACCAGTGTGGCCAAGATCTTTGCTAAGGCTATGAACTGTCCTAATCAAGTCAATGGGGAGCCTTGTAACGACTGCTATATCTGTGAATCCATTACCAATGGGAGCCTAGAAGATGTCATCGAGATCGACGCGGCTTCCAACAATGGGGTCGATGAAATTCGCGATATTCGCGACAAGTCGACCTATGCTCCAAGTCTAGCCAAGCACAAGGTCTACATTATCGATGAGGTCCATATGCTCTCAACAGGGGCCTTTAATGCCTTGTTGAAGACGCTGGAAGAGCCGACGGAAAATGTGGTCTTTATCCTTGCAACAACGGAATTGCACAAAATTCCAGCCACTATTCTGTCACGGGTGCAACGCTTTGAATTCAAATCCATCAAACTACCGGATATCGTTCACCATTTGGAAAGCATCTTAGCTACAGAAGGCATTGCCTATGAAGCAGATGCTGTCCAGATCATTGCTCGGCGCGCTGAAGGTGGGATGCGGGATGCCTTGTCCATTTTGGACCAAGCCCTGAGTCTGACTGCGGGTAGTGAGTTGACGACAGCAATCGCTGAAGAGATTACTGGCTCCATCAGTCTAGCTGCGCTCGATCAGTACGTGGCTGCCATCCTGGCTCATGATGCGACAGCGGCGCTGGATCAGCTAGCGATTATCTTTGATAATGGGAAGAATATGGCCCGCTTTGTTACGGACTTACTTCAATATCTGAGAGATCTCTTGATTGTCCAGACAGGCGGAGAAAACACTCACGCTAGTGACTTATTTGCGGCGAATCTTGAAGCCGATCAAGCCCGTCTTTTGCCCTGATTGACCAGGCGACGACTAGTCTAGCGGATATCAAAAATAGCCTGCAACCGCGTATCTATACTGAAATGATGACCATTAAATTGGCTGAAAGCACGGGCCAAGTTTCTAACTCAGCTGCTCTGGAGGTTCCTTCCAATGTGCTAGCTCAGCTGGAAGACTTAAAAAGGAAGTCGCACAGCTCAAGCAACAGTTAGCGCAATCAGGTAGCAGTCTTCCTGCTTCAAAACCAGCAGTAGCTCGCCCAACCAAGTCGAGCAAGGGCTACCGTGCAGATCGAAACAAGGTCAACGCGATCTTGCAAGAGGCGGTTGAAAACCCAGAGTTGGCACGGACCAACTTGATCCGTCTTCAGAATGCTTGGGGGAAATCATCGAGAGCTTGGCAGGTGCGGATAAGGCCCTCTTAATCGGATCCCAGCCGGTCGCTGCCAATGAGAACCATGCGATTTTAGCCTTTGAGTCTGCCTTTAATGCCGAACAGACCATGAAGCGGGACAACCTCAATACCATGTTTGGAAATATCCTCAGCAATGCTGCTGGCTTCTCACCAGAGATTTTAGCGGTTTCGATGGAAGAATGGACCCAAATTCGGGCAGAGTTTTCGGCTAAGGCGCGTGGGCAAAAAGCGGAAGTGGTGGAAGAAGAGGAAAGCGTCATCCCTGAGGAATTTCACTTTTTATCCGATAAAATCACCCTGCAAGACGATTAATACATGAATTTTTTACTGAATCATGGTAAAATAATTTTATGAATAGAAAACAATTTGCAGTGATAGCAGTCTTTACTGCTATGGAGACTTATTTTTTCAATGAAGCGACTATGGCGGGTCAAATGCTCTTTGCATGTTTTTGGGCCCTCTTGATCTTGCGCAATCTCCAGACGGCCTATATGGTGGAGAAAATTGCTAGTGCCATTGAAAAAGAAATTAAGAAGAGAAGAAAATAAAACCTTTGAAAAGGAATCCTTTTTCAAAGGTTTTTTCTTGTTTTAAAAGGCTTCTTGGCATTGTTTGCGGTAATCTCCTGGGGAGAGGCCGACCTTTGTTTAAAAGCCTTTGTAAAGTAGGAGTAGTTGTCATAGCCCACCTGGAGAGCGACTTGGTAAATGGGGTATCGCTTTGCGATAGCATCTCTTTGCAGCGGCCATCCGTTTATCGGTGATGTATTTCACCAGGGTTTCGCCGGTGTCGCGCTTAAACATCCGTGCTAGATGATCTGGACTAAGAAAAACCATTTCGGCCAGCTTGGTGCGACTGATATCCTCCTTGTAATGGTGGTCGATGTAGTCGGTGATCCGCTGGATGAGATTGGATTGGTGTTCTAGATCGATCACATAATGGCGAGCAGAGCTCCAGTAATCCCCAATATAGGCTTCAAAAGCTTCGATGGCATGAAAACGCCGTTCGAAGAGAAATTGATGGTGTTTGTTTTGAAATAACTTGTGGGCGAGAATGCCGTTCTTGTCCAGATAAATCCCAATTTGCTGGGTCCAGTCTAGCTGGAGTTCACTCAGAGCTGAAAGCGGGATGCGGTCTTGAGTCTCTAAGCTATGGATAATTTGGAGGAGCTGTTCTGTCTCTAGTTGATTTGTAAAAGTGAGCGATGTCCGATGAGCAGGCTTTTGAAGTGCTGGACCCAAAGAAGCATAGGGGTGGATACTGTTCCAATGGAAGACTTGTTCTTCACTGTATTGGCAGAGTTGCAGAGCCTTCATCAAGAGCGTCTCAAGGGAAATAGCATCTGAATAGAGAAGGATAGAGGATCGGTCTAAGTCTTGCTGGATCTTCTGCTGGATAGCCCCTAGGAAGTCTACACACTCTGTAGTCTGATTCTTTTTGAAGAGGCAGAGGTAGCGATCGGTCTGGCTTTCGATTTTACTGAGGGCGCAGTAGTGGACAGGGAAATCCAGGAGAGATCCTTGATACAATGGCGGAGCTGCAAGCGCCAAGAAGGGACGCTGGGGTGAAAGTCTTCTTCAACTAAGTGGAGAGTGATGAGGACTAAGAGGTAGTCTTCATGTGGTTTGGGGCTATAACCCCGTTTTGTCACTTCTTGAAGGAGCTGTTCTGCTTGAGATGGACGTGGTTTTCGCAAGTAGTCATGCCAAAATTCAGCTTCTTTTGTCCTTGCTGGGCTAATTGGGCCGCACTCTTGTGGCGCTTGATCTTATTGAGGGCTTTTTGAATGATAAATTCTAAGCGATCTGGGTCAATCGGCTTGAGGTAGTATTCAAAACTTTGGAGTTCAATGGCTTTTTGGGCATAATTGAAATCAGCATAATTGGTGAGGAAGATCGTTTGAATGTCATATTTTTCTGACCGGACCCAGGCTAGGAGATCTAACCCACTGCCTTGTGGCATCTCGATATCACTGATCATGAGGGCAATCGGGTGACTTTGAATGATGGCTTGGGCTTGGCTCAGACTGGAGGCAGTATATACCTGCTCAATGCCCAAGGCTTCCCAATGGATGGTTTCCTGTAGGGCTTTAATGATAAAACGATCATCGTCAACGAGTAGGATATTCATGTGTGTCTCCTTTGTAGGGTTCGTAAGGAAGGCTCAGTTGGATGCGGGCCCCTCCTTGGGATCCATTTGAAAATTGAAGGGTGTAGTGATCTGTATAGAGGAGATCTAGTCGCTCCCGTGCATTGGTCAAACCAATGTGGTGGCCATCTTCTGTGACTAAGGATTTTTTCTCTGCTAGATCTTGTAAGATAGCGGAGCTAAAACCAGGACCATTATCCTGAAGGGAAATGGCAAGGTGTTGGTTTGCTTCTTCATGAATGGAAAGCTGGACGTAGAAGGAATCTTGGAAAGAAAAGCCGTGTTTGATGGCATTTTCCACAAAGGTTTGTAAAAGCAGAGGGGAATAGCCGCATCTTTCAGACCAGGATCCCAGTCCAGGTCAAAGTGGATGCTGTCCCCGTAGCGGATTTTCTGGATTTCTAGGTAATTTCGGATATGTTGGATTTCATCTGCTAAGCGATTGAAATCTTGATTGGCTTGAAAGAGGTGGCGCAAGTAGTTGGAAGTCACCTTGGTCAATTCCTCGATTTCCTTATAGTCCTTGGTCTGCAGCATGCTGTGAATCATGGAAAGCATGTTGAGGTAAAAGTGGGGTCGGACTTGATTTTTGAGGTAATTGAGTTCGACTTTTTGAGATTGAGTTGCGCGTGGTAGGCTCGAATTTGGAGGTCTTTCATATGGATCAGTACCTGATTGAGTTTGTGATTGGCCTGGTCGATCTCTAAGATTCCTTGGTCTTCGATCACATCTAGCTTGGTAGAGGCGGCATCTAGCTGAGAAAGACGCTGGGTGAGTCGTTTGATCGGTTGGATCATCCGTTGACGAATATAAAGGATCAGAATGGTAGAGAGAACCGCGATGATCAAAGGAACCAAAGAAAGAAGGGTTTCCAGTACGATATTTGTACGGAAAACGTCTCCGTAATCGACCGTCACATACAGATCAAAAGGCAGATGGGTTTGATTGCTACCGGCTTGAATGACGGAATCTGTAGCATGGATCTGATTGGGGCGTTCGATGGATAAGCGCCCTTTTTTCCAATATTGAGCTTTTGCAAGGGTCTTAAAATATCCTGGGTAGAAATGATGGCATAGATAGCCTTACCCTTGTAATGAAGGGATTTCAAGAGGTAATCATGCTGGTTCAGGCTGATTCGTTGCCATTTTTGATTGGTCTTGTCTGTTTCTTTGTCATAGGTCTTAAGATGATCTTTCAATTGTACATAATCTAGGTAGGGTAGTTGAAGACTGGAGGCATTGAAAAAATGGGGATATCTCTTGTCTCTATGAAAAAGGTAATGGGGCTATCCATCTGGTATTGAAACTCCGTGAAATCGATCCGCAATTTTTTAGATTTTCATGAAAATCCGTGAAATCAAGCGGTGTATTGAGCTCTGTCAAATAGTCGTTGTGACTAATGGTACTGTACATAAAACGCTCAACGGAATGAAGCTCTGTATTTAAGGAATCCGCATAGATATGAATCGAGTCCTCTAAATGGAGCATATTTTGGTGTTTAATAAAATTTCGGCTAATCCCACCAATCAAAAGGTTGATCAAGGTATTGACGACTAAGAGGAGAAAGAGTAGGCGCGAAAAAAATTGAATCGAGTGATCTCGTGTACTTCTGTGAATAGCTTTCATAATGAGCACCTCACATATATTATAGCACTATTTGAAAACGGATTCATGAACAAAACCGATATTAAAGTAAAAAAATCGGGAAAGTGCATGTTTTTGTGTGGAGAAAACGGAAAAGTGAATGAAGATGCACGAAAAAGTTCTATAAAGATGGAAAAGATTCCTATAAAATAAAGGAGAAAGAAAAGGAGGGCCTTATGAAAAGCGAAGTTAATGCGAAGCAGAGCAAATGTAAGAAAAATATTCCTTTATATGTGCTGCTCCTGCCATCGATTATTTTATTGATTTTATTTGCCTATATCCCTATGGCGGGTCTAGTCATCGCTTTTAAAGATTACTCTCCCGCTACTGGGATATTTGGAAGTCCTTGGGCTGGTCTCAAGTATTTTAACCAGTTCTTCTCATCCTTCCAATTTGCAACAACCATGAAGAATACCTTGAAAATTTCTATTTACAGTATTCTGGTTGGTTTTCCCTTGCCGATTGTTCTAGCCATTATTTGCAACCAGATTCGTGTAGGCAAGTTCAAAAAATCTTTCAAGTAACAACTTATTTGCCTCATTTTATCTCGACCATGGTCATGTGTGGGATGATTATTCTCTTTCTCTCTCCAAGTAGTGGACTGTTAGCCAATGTCCTCAAATTGGTCGGCTTAAAGATGCCTGCCCTCTTATCTAAACCAGGTAGCTTTGCGGGTGTCTATGTCTGGAGCGATGTCTGGCAACATATCGGTTGGGATAGTATCATCTATCTAGCCGCTCTATCGGCCATTGATCCGACCTTTTATGAAGCAGCGACTATGGACGGGGCGAGTCGATTGCAAAAAATCCGTCATATTGACTTACCCTTACTGTTACCAACGGCCATGATTCTCTTGATTCTCAGAGCAGGAAGCTTACTCAGTGTTGGTTTTGAAAAGGTCTTGCTCTTGCAAAATCCACTCAATCTGGCAGGAAGTGAAATCATTTCGACCTATGTCTACAAAGTGGGGATGATTAATTTTCAATATAGTTATTCGACAGCGATCGGTCTCTTTAATACCTTGGTCAACTTGATCATCTTACTGTCGGTCAACTGGTTTGCGAAACGCTATACCAAGACAGGATTGTTCTAGAAAGGAGGAGAAATTGTGAAATTGTTTCAACATGCGAGAAAGACCAAGTCAGAAATTCTCTTCGATATTTTTATCTATGGTCTAGCGATTTGCTTGATTCTCTTGATTGTCTACCCTTTGTGGTTTGTCATTATTGCCTCCTTCAGTAATCCGTCTGATGTGGCAACTGGTAAGGTTTGGTTTATCCCGAGGGAATGGCGACTAGATGGCTATCAACGCTTGATTGAGCAACCTTTGTTTCTAAAGAGCTATCTCAACACCATCCTCTACACGGTTGTAGGGACCATCGTTGCCCTGGTCATTAATATCCCGGCTGGTTACGCCTTGTCGCGAAAGGACCTCTTTGCTAAGAAATGGGTCAGTGTCTTCTTTATCGTTCCCATGTTTGTCTCTGGGGCTTGATTCCCATTTATTTGACAGTGAAACAAATGGGATTGGTCGACACCTTCTGGGTAATGGTTGTACCGTTTGCAGTATCTCCTTACAATATCGTTGTAGCTCGGACTTTCTTTAACAATAGTATTCCAGAAGGGATGTGGGAAGCCGCCCAGATCGATGGGTGCGGAACCATTTATTACTTTAGAAAGATCGTGCTCCCCTTGTCCAAGGCTATTATTGCCGTTATTGGACTTTGGACAGCAGTAGGGATCTGGAATTCTTGGTTCAATGCCTTGATTTATTTGACCAATGAAAATCTCCAACCCCTACAACTGATCCTGCGCCGTCTCTTAATTAGTAATCAAATGTTGCAATCGCAAGCAACAGGGGAGGTAGCTTCTGACCTTCGTATTAAGGCTGATATGATGAAATATGCAGCCATCGTTATCTCAACAGCACCGATTATGATGTTGTATCCATTCGTCCAAAAATACTTTAATCAAGGTGTCATGATAGGGGCCTTGAAAGAATAGGAGAAGATCATGAAAAACAGGAAATTTGCCTATCTGCTCCTTGGAGCAGCTGCTTTAGCTGGCTTGACGGCTTGTGGAGCTTCCACAAATAAATCAAGCACTGACAAGAATGATGGAAATACCTTCAAGATCACGACCGTTCGTTGGTCGGATTGGGGAGAAGACTATCACAAAGGTTTTCTAGATGATTCAGCCAAGGAATCAGGTATCAAGATCAAATGGGATACCATGGTAGCGGCAGACTGGTCTGATAAGAAATCCGTTCTTGTTGCCAGTGGAGATTTACCAGACGCTTTCTTGGGATCCAATGCCTTCACGGATTCTGAAATCGCTCAGAACCAAAATATGTTCATTCCATTGGAAGATTTGATAAAGGACAATATGCCAAACTTAAACAAGGCTTTTGAAAAAGAACCAAAATTAAAAGCCATGGTGACCAACCCAGATGGTCATATTTACAGTCTGCCTAAGAAATTGCCAATGCGGCCAATCGTCGGCAACCAGCTCTTTATTAATAAGAAATGGTTGGACAACCTTGGCTTGAAGATGCCGGAAACCTATGATGAATTAGTGACTGTTTTACAAGCCTTCAAGGATAAGGATGCCAATGGCAATGGCGATGTCAATGATGAAATTCCATTTGGCTCTGGTAACTTTGATCCGACCTTCTCTTATATCTTGCCATTCAACAACCGTCTGGGCGGAGACAATACCTATGAAATGTCCGTCAAAGATGGCAAACCGGTCTACCTCCGGACGGAAGAAAGTTATAAACAAGGGATAGCGGCTATGCATGAAGCCTACAAGAAAGGCTTGATCGACCCTGAACTCTTTACAGAAGATACCTCCATGTCTGTTGCCAAACGGATGGACAAGGGTGTAGCGCGTGTCGGTGTGTCAAGTGGTTGGACAGCAGATGCAACCTTTGGCCAACATGCCAGCGAATATGCTCCTCTCCCAGCGTTGAAAGGTCCTGATGGCAAACAATATGTCGTTTCTGACCCAGATCATTTGAACTATGGACGCAATGAAATCTTGATCACGAACAAGTGCAAGGACCCTGCAAAATTGCTCAAATGGTTGGATAAATTCTACACGGATGATGCCAGCATCCAAAACTTCTATGGCTCCTTTGACATTGCGACTGAAAAAGATGGCGACAAGTACAAGGTCTTGGCTCCAAAAGATGGTAAATCTGCCGATGAATGGGCTTGGATCAATTCCCTTCGTGACTTTGGACCAAAATATGTGTCAGATGATATCAATAGTCATGTCGACATTGACCAAACACAGGGTGATGGCCTCAAATTGAAGATGGACAAAGAATTGAAACAATACGCTTTGCCAGCATATCCAAATGTCATCTACTCTCAAGAAGAATTGAACAAATTGTCCTCTATTTATGTCGATATCAACTCTTATGTTACCCAACAAGCTTCTAAATGGGTAGTCGAAGGGGAGTCGAAAAGGATTGGGACGATTACAAAGCAACCTTGAAGAAGATGGGCATTGATGACTTTATGAAGATTCAACAGGATGCCTATGATCGTTACCAAAAAGAAGTGAAGTAACAGGGGTCTAAATGGATTCAAGTAAGTAACTCAGGGGCGTAGAGCCCTGAGTGCTTCCTTAGAGGAACTAGCAGAAATTGAGATAAAGAAACAAGGAGACGAAGATGCAAAAATTATTTTCATTGGATGGACGCTTGGTCAAGACTTTGACCCGGTTGACAGACATCATTATCTTGAACACCTTGTTTATCGTTTGCTGCCTTCCGGTTCTCACGATCGGTGCATCGCTTACGGCTTTAGCAACCATGTGGCACCGCTTGTTGAAAGGGGAAGATACGGATCTCGTCTTTCATTTTTTCCGTCTCTTTCGCACCAATTTCAAGCAAGCGACGGTGATTTGGCTGACTTGTCTAGGACTATCAGCCCTTCTTTATCTGGATTACTGTCTTTTTTCAAATACGGCCTTCTTAAGTGAGTATGGGATTTGGATCTTGCTTCCCTTTATCGTCCTTCTATGTGGAGGGATGACCTTGATCTTCCCTTATATCGGCCTCTTTGAAGACCCTACAAGAAAGGTCTGTCTGAATAGTTTCCTCATTGCTCTCTTAAATCCTATTCAAACCATCTTTCTTGTCTTCTTCAATCTAGCAGTAGTTTATATCAGTCTTAGTAGTCCTGAACGGTTACTGACAGCTATTTATCTCTTTACCTTTGGAGGTTTCGCTCTTTGGAGCTTTTTGAATGTCCGACTGACCGATCAGATCTTTTCAAGGATCCAAGAAGGAGAAATCTTTGAAAA
Source organism: Streptococcus sp. 2A/TPW/M5 (assembly GCA_036663675.1). Taxonomy (GTDB): domain Bacteria; phylum Bacillota; class Bacilli; order Lactobacillales; family Streptococcaceae; genus Streptococcus. The sequence continues at coordinate 1,380,707 of JAYXUK010000001.1, forward strand.
ATAAGGTCAAGCAAGTGGGACATATGTGTTACTGATATTATTTAAATCGAATAAAGTTTCCTAGAAAATCTAGGAAACTTTTTCTATTTCATAAACATTTCACATTTCTTTTCTATAATAACTATAACAAATGATGAAAGCGTCCACATTGTATTATCGTGGGCTTTGAAATGGAGGGTAAGATCATGCTCTTACAACAGGCAATCGCCTATATTTCTCGAAAAAGAACGAGGAATCTGGTCCTTTTCTGATTCTCCTCTTGATCCTCTCTTGCTTGTATTTCTGTTTTTCACTGATGCAAGTGGGAGAAAGGTTGGAGGACCATATCAAGCAGTCGGCTGGGACCAGTTTTGCCCTGACCAGTAAGCAGGGGATACGCCCTTTGCTCTAAAGGAAGCTGAAAAGGTGCGAGAGCTTTCTGGGGTAGGAGCTATGGTTCCTCAATATGAAAGTCCCGTTCGCATTCTTGGTAAAGAGGCGGTGACGGGGCAGCAGTCGGTGGAACGGGATGATCTGGGTCAGGAAGCCAAGCAAGCGTTAGGTGCTGTCTTTACCCAGAAGACAGACCAGCACCTGGATTTCCGCAGTAGCAGTTTCCAACTGGTGCAAGGCAAACACTTATCCGACAAGGCTCGTGGCCAGATCTTGATTCACGAGGAGTTGGCTAAGAAGAACAAGCTAAAGGTCGGAGATTCCTTGACCTTATCCAGCTTTCAGATGGGAGAGACTCCTGCCAAAGAGCAAACTTTTAAAATCGTAGGGATCTTTTCAGGTAAGAAACAGGAAAAATTCACTGGGATGACCTCTGATCTGAGTGAGAATCAAGTCTACCTCCCTTATGAGGATGCGACTAAGCTTCTTGGTCTCAGTCAGCAAGAAGTGACCCAGGTCACCTTTGGGGTCAAAGATCCTGAGAAAATCGATGCCCTCTTGAAGCAAGTCAAAAACTTGGATCTGGATTGGCAGTCTCTGCGCGTGGTCGAAGATCGCAAGGCTTTTGACCAGATGAAAGAATCCTCTCAGACCCTAGAAGGCCTGGTGCGGATCATGATGATCGTCCTCCTAGTGACAGGAGCCGGTGCTCTATCGCTCTTACTGAGTCTCTGGACACGGGAGCGGATTCATGAAATCAGGGTGCTCTTATCCATTGGGAAAAGCAAGGGACGGATCTTTAGACAGTTCCTCTTGGAAGTGGTGCTGGTATCTTTACTAGCGGTGATCCCAGCCTTTCTCATCGGGCGGATGGTCAGCCATCGTTTCTTAGAGCAGTTTGTCGGACAGACGGGTCAACAGCAGACCCTAGACTTGCTCAACCAAGTCCCTCAAGGCCTTTCCTTAGGAATCGCCTATGCTAGCCTCTTGTGCTTGATCCTTTTGTCGCTCGGTGTAACTACCAGCATGATCTGGCGCAAGAGTCCAAAAGAAATATTAACAAAAATGAGTTAAGGAGAAATGACACCTATGTTAGAACTCAAACATGTATCCTATAGTTACCAAAGCTACCAAGAAGAGATCTTCTCAGACGTGAACTATCAGTTCGCAAATGGGACATTTTACAGCATTATCGGTCAGTCTGGAGCAGGAAATCGACCCTCCTCTCCCTCTTGGCTGGTCTGGACAATCCCAAGAAGGGGCAGGTTCTCTTTGATGGGGAGGACATCCAAACCAAAGGGTCTAGCTACCACCGCAAGCACCATGTTTCCCTTGTCTTTCAGAATTACAATCTGATTGATTATTTGACGCCACTGGAAAATGTCCGCCTGGTCAACAAACAAGCTGGAAAAGAAATTCTCTTGGAATTGGGATTGGACGAAACGCAAATCAAACGCAACGTCCTTCAACTATCTGGAGGGCAGCAACAGCGGGTGGCCATTGCGCGTGCGCTCGTTTCAGAAGCACCTGTCATCTTGGCAGATGAGCCAACAGGAAACCTAGACGAACAGACAGCGGGTGACATTATTGCCATTTTGAAGAAGTTGGCCAAGGAACGCCAAAAATGTGTCATCGTTGTCACCCACAGTAAGGAAGTGGCAGAGGCCTCCGATGTTATCTTGGAATTGAGTCGCCGTAGCCTCGTTGAGAAGAGTAAGTAAGGAGGGAATGTTATGTTGCGCAATGCTTTTGCTTATATCACACGTAAATGGCCCAAGTCCCTCTTGCTCTTTGCCATCATTCTCCTCATGGGGACCTTGAGCTTGATCGGACTCTCCATGAAGGAGCGACCCAAAAGCTTCATCGGAAAGCCTGGGATCCATCACTAATAGCTTCTCCATGCAGATCAACCGCAGGACCAATCCAGGAACCCCTCGGGGAGCAGGGAATCTCAGAGGAGAAGATATCGAAAAATCAGCCAGGTAGAGGGGATCACCTCCTCTATCAAGCGGATCAATGCCATCGCGGATATCCTAGACCACGAGATCATTGAGACTGAAGAAACCCTGCAAAATCAATCTCCAGAGCGGGCCAAGCACTTCAAGAATACCTTGATGGTGACAGGAGTCAATGATTCTTCAAAAGAAGATAAGTTTGTCTCTGGGGCCTACAAGCTGGTCCAAGGAGAGCACCTGACGGATAAGGACAAAAATCAAATCCTCATGCACGAAGATTTGGCGAAAAAGAATGGCCTCAAGGTAGGCGATAAGGTGCGTCTCAAGTCCAATCTCTACGATGCTGACAATGAAAAAGGAGCCAATGAAACTGTCGAAGTGACCATTAAAGGTCTGTTCTCAGGGAAGAACCAAGCTCCTCTAACTTACGCCCAAGAGTTGTATGAAGATACCCTCATCTCTGACCTAGATACAGCTGCCAAGCTCTATGGTAATACTGTCCAAACAGCTACCTATGAGGATGCGACCTTCTTTGCCAAAGGGGATCAGGACCTGGATGCCTTGATCGAAAAAATCAAAGCCTTGGATATCCCATGGAATTACTTTGACTTGGTTAAGAGCTCTTCCAACTACCCGGCCTTGCAAAAATCCATCAGCAGCATGTTCCAAGTGGCGGACTACTTGTTTATCGGTAGCCTCGTATTTGCTAGCTTGCTTCTCACCCTTCTCCTTGTCTTGTGGCTCAATGCCCGTCGCAGAGAAGTGGGAATCTTGCTGGCTTTGGGACTCTCTAAGGTGCAGATTGCGGGACAATTCGTGGCAGAATTGGTCATGATTTCTATCCCAGCCTTCCTCCTTTCCTATGGAGTCGCAGGACTTCTTGCCAAAGCAGTGGGAGATACCGTACTCAAAAACGTAACCAGTGGCATTGCCAAACAAATGGCTCAAGAATCTTCTGCAGCCAACCTTGGTGGGGAGCTGAGGCAGAAAGCTTTAGTAAGACCCTGACAGACCTCCATATGGACATCCAACCGAGCCAATTGTTGGTGATTGTTTTGGTTGGCGGCCTCCTCTTGATTCTGGTATCCATCCTTTCTTCTCAATGGCTCTTGCATAAGAAACCAAAAGATCTCTTGGTGGATGTCGAATAAGAGATTGTTTCCTAAAATAGAAATAGGGTATAATAGGAGGTAGAAGAAGTTTCTTAGATAAAAGGAAAGTGTATGAAGATACTAATTGTAGAAGATGAAGTCCTGATTCGCGAAGGGATGAGCGACTATCTCATGGAATGTGGCTATGAGGTCTTTGAAGCAGGCGATGGGCAGGAGGCCCTGGACCTCTTTCACAGAGAAGCGCCTGATCTGGTCTTGCTGGATATCCAGCTCCCTATCCTCAATGGTTTGGAAGTGCTCAAGACCATCCGGAAGACCAGCTCAGTTCCTGTCCTCATGCTGACGGCCTTCCATGACGAAGACTATAAGTTGACGGCCTTTGGAGAGTTGGCAGATGGCTACCTAGAAAAACCCTTCTCCTTGTCCCTCTTGAAGGTCCGTATCGAAGCTATTTTTAAAAGCTCCAGCCTTCCCGGGTATTCACCTATGGAGAGGCACGGGTGGATTTTGAGAGCTACACAGCCAGCCTAGCTGGTCAACCTATCTCCATGAATGCCAAGGAGTTGGAGATCTTGGAATACTTGCTCCAGCATGAGGGCAAGGCCCGGACCCGCTCTCAGATCCTCGATGCCGTCTGGAAGGAGACAGAGGAGATTCCTTTGACCGGGTGATCGATGTCTATATCAAGGAACTACGAAAAAACTAGAGCTGGACTGTATCGTAACGGTACGCAATGTCGGCTATAAATTGGAGAGACCATGACCAAACGAAGTATCTTTGCAAAGATCTTTCTGATCACCTTTGCCCTATTTAGTGGCTTAGTCATCCTTCTACATGCTTCGGTTTACTTTATTTTCCCATCAACCTATATCGAGTCCCAGCGCCAGACGATTTTGAAGAAATCCCAGGCCCTGGCCAAGAGTTTCCAAGGCCAGGAAGAAGGAACCATTGAGTCGGTCATTGACCTTTATTCCAAGACCAACGATATCAAGGTCTCGATCAAGGGCAAGGAAAAACAGAATGCCCTAGAGGTCAAGGATGACCTGCTCCTGAACCCTAACAGTCAGAACAATTCCCTGGTCATTGAGGAGCGAAAGATCCAGACCAAAGAGGGAAAAGACTTGACCTTGCAATTCTTAGCAACCGTCGATTCGCAAAAGGAAGCGCGGGACATCAGTCTGGGCTTCCTTCCCTATAGTCTCCTCGCTTCCTTTGTTCTGTCACTGATTGCCTCCTATCTCTATGCCCGCATGATTTCTGCTCCGATCCTTGAGATCAAGCAGATGACCAAGCGGATGAAGCGCTTGGATCGGACAGCCAGTCTTCCCATTCATTCGCAGGATGAGATCGGCGTTCTCAAGCAACAGATCAACGACCTCTATCACCATCTCCTAGAAGTGATCGACAATCTAGAGCAGCAAAAACAAGAAAATCTGAAGTTGGAGCAGATGAAGGTCGAATTCCTACGAGGGGCCTCACATGAGCTCAAGACGCCGCTAGCTAGCTTGAAGATTATCTTAGAAAATATGAGGGATAAGATCGGCCGCTACAAGGATCGGGACCACTACCTGTCGGTCTCCCTCGATATCGTCGATGAGATGAACCAGATCGTCTTAGAAATCCTGTCCCTGTCCTCTGTCCAAGAATTGGCCGGAGACAAGGAGTGGATCCAGTTGGATCAGGTCGTAGAGCAGATCCTCGACCAGTACAAGGTCTTGGCTCAATCTCGCTCGCTCATGATTGACAATCAGATCCCAGTCAAACCAGTCTATATGAACCCAGCGATTCTGAAATTGGTCCTCTCAAATGTTATCAGTAATGCCGTCAAACATTCGGATGCCGGTGGAGAGATCCAGCTCCGTCTCGAAGAGGAAGGGACGCACTTGGCGATTGAAAATACCAGCCAGGAAATGGTAGAGACCGCTGAAATGCCAATGACCGCTAGCCGTCAGAAGAAGGAAGGCGGCTTGGGACTCTTTGTGGTCCAACACTTGCTAGACCATGAAGAACTGGCCTACCAATTTGATAAAACGGCTATGGGCTTGCGCTTCCGTATGGAGCTGCCCAAGGAGCCACAAGAATAAAAATAGAGAGTGGGACAGAAATCGGTAATTCGTTAGAATTCGATTTCGTCGTCCCACCTCCGCACAGTTGAGTAGGGCTATAAAAGCTGATGAAATCAGCGTAGTAGAGCCCACTCAACCACTGCGTCTTGCTCTACAATCCAAAGACAATTGAGAGGCTAGGACTTTTGTCCCAGCCTCTTTTGTATTTAATCAACATTTTCTACCTTATGCAATTGGCCATGTTTTAATTCATAAATGGTATCTACATAGGTCAGGATGGAGCGGTCATGGGTCACCATGATGGCGCTCTTGTTTTTAGATTTGACTTCTTTTGGATCAACTGGGCGATTTCTTGTCCCCGATCCGGGTCTAGGCTAGCCGTTGGTTCATCGGCCAAGATGACCTGCGGATTTCCGATAAAGGCTCGAGCAATGGCTGCCCGTTGCTTTTGTCCACCGGACATCTGATTCGGGTATTGGTGGTAACAAGCTTCGATGCCAAGATCTGTCAACAAGGCTTTGACTTCCTCTTGGCATTTTTTCTTGTCCTTTTCCCCTTTTAATTTGGCCACCAGTTCTAACTGGTCACCGATTTTCATATAGGAGAGGAGCTGGTGGTCTTGAAAGATAAAGCCGAGCAATTCCAGCCGTTTTTGCGTCCACTGACTTTGGTTGAGACCAGTCAAGTCTTGGCCTGCGATAGAAATCCGCCCCTCGTCCGCTGATAAGAGTAAACCAGCGATGGCTAAAAGCGTGGACTTACCAGATCCTGAAGGGCCCAAGATGGCGACGAATTCGTTGGGTTCGACGCTTAAATTAAGCTGGTTGAGGACATGGTGCATCTGGCTACCATCGGCGTAGGATTTTCTGATATTTTCTAATTCGATAATGGCCATCTTATTCTCCATTTCCACCAATGACTTCGATTGGATCTACTTTTTGATTTTGATAAGGGACAAGGCACCACACAAAATAGAGGTCAGGATAAAGCTAACCGAGATGGTGAGATTGTCGTTCAGGGTCATAAAGGAAGGGACGCTATTGGGTAAAAATGGCGCCATTATGGTTGCTAAGCCAAGTCCCAGCAGCACTCCGATGAGGGAGATAATGGTGAGCTGGGATAGTTGGACATAGGTAATCTGGCTCATGGACATGCCAATAGCCTTCAAGACGCCGAACTGTTTCAACTTCTGCAAGGTGAGGATATAGAAGAAAACCCCAAGGATAGCAGAAGAAGCGAGTAAGAGCACCCACGTGATCATCCGTAGCGTCAGGTTTTGAGCCTTGTAGCCAGGGATTTTATCGATTACTTGCTTCTTATCCGCCACCATCAAGTTGCTGGCTAGATCGCTAGAAGGGATGCTTTTCTTGGTCACAAGGGTTTGGGCTTGCCATTGATAGCTTGGATCTGTTTTTTGTCGCATGCCTGTGTAGGTATCCGAGCTGATAAAACCAATCTCGCTGTAGCCGTATTTGGCATTTTTCGCGAAGGCCACGACCTTGAGTTTTTGCTTAGAAGTTTTGTCGATCACTTGATCGCCGACTTGGATCCCCTCATCCTCTTTGAAAGAACTGTCCAAAATGACCTCGTTTTTCTTTAAGTCGGAGATCTTGAGGTCTGTATCTTCCATGATTGGATTGAGGATTTCTTCTTCGTTGTGATCGGTCGCGAAGTAGGTGATATCCAGAGTATTGGAATCCTCTGTTTTTGAGACGGTTGCTCGCTGGATGGACAAGCCCGAATAGTCCATCCCCTCTATCTTTGGACCTCATCTAAATCCTTCGCCGTAATAGTTGAAAAGGGGATAATCCCTTCTGAATCCGTCGAAAGGATGTAGTGCAGGGCCCCATAGTTATCGATTTGGGCCGATACTGAACGCCCCAGTCCATTTGTCAGACCGGACAAGAACACCACCATAAACATGAGGATGGTAATGAGGAGTTCAATCAGGATAAACTTCTTGGGTTGGTATTTCATTTCATTCCATGCGATTTTCATATTCGTTCTCCTTTTAGCACGGAGGTGCTCAAGTAGTTTGGCACCTAAACATACTCTACCATCATACCACAAGTGGAGGGATAATATGGGGATGGTGTTTGGTAGAGTATGAAAGAATCGGATTTGTTTACTGTGTTCAATTTGATTCTCAATTATTAATTGTTAATGAATACAAAAATAAATCTGCTATAGACAAGAAAAAAAGCCTTGATTTCAAGGCTTTTCCTGTTGATTTAGATGCCCCTGCATGGATTTGGAAAGGACTTTCATATTGAGAGTAATTAAAAATGTTGAAATTTAATTGAATTTCGGAAGGCGCTTTTGGTATTTTCAATATCATGATTTAAAAGTAAGGCAAAAACATACTGAATTGAACTGTTTAGTAGCTTAAATATATCACGCTGTTATCTAAAAAGTTAATTTTATAGAGTTTACTAAGATAGTTGCTGAGCTTTTATTTATCACTCCAACTTTATTATTATACCATAAAAATAATTAGAAAAACAGACTTGTATTATTTTGAAATTTGTATATGATGAAGGTGTAAGAACTAGAAAATAGCCTGTTAGAAAGAGGAGGAAAAGAATGAATCAGGCTATATAAAATTGGTGATTGGTATTTAATGTTGTAAAACAAGAAAGGGTAGGGTAAAAAATGCAAATACATAAAAATTTTTTATAGTGGCGTTGGTTTTATCTATTTGTATCTCACTTTATTTTCTTATCAATCCGTCTAATATTCTCACCTTTCCGATTTTTGTGAGTGAATTTGATGACACCACATTTAAATATTACATGTTTGTGAAGATTGGAATTGTATTATTATTTATCAAATTCCTACTAGATATATGCTTAGAATTTATCAAGAATTGGTTTAAAAATTTTTGATATTTCTTCATACAAAAGAGTCTGAGACAGCGTTTTGTCCCAGACTCTTTTGTGAGTTGTGATCTCTGTTTTATAGATTCCACTGCTTAAGGGAGATTTCTCCGCTATTAAGCCAGATTTCTTCTTGCTTGTCTAATTGGACCAAGAGTTGGCCGGTATCAGAGATATCTTTGGCGAGGCCTTGATAGGTTTGCTGGTTCTGCTCAAAGGTAACGGTTCGGCCTAAGACCAGGGAGCGTTCTTTGTAGAGGTAGACCAGTTCATCGACATCCGTTTGGAAGAATTCCTTCCAGATCTCACTGATGAGGTCATTGCGGGTGATGGGACAAGGCCCTTCAAATAAGGAACCAGCCTTACTTTCTAGCTCTTCTGGGAAAGTAGGGATGGCTAAATTGAGACCGACTCCGATAATGACATCCGTGACGAGACCAGTCTCGATGGACGTGATAGCTTCGGTAAGGATTCCCCCAATTTTTTATGACGGTAGTAAATATCATTGACCCACTTGATATCAATATCGATCAGGGTCAGGTTTTTAATGGCCTTGTAGATGGCTCCAGCTACCATGAGGGTATATGGGGAGCTCCGCAGGGGTAATTGTGGCTTGAGATGAAGGGACATGTAGATGCCCCTTGATCAGGGCAGTAGTAGTCACGACCAAAGCGGCCCTTTCCTGCGGATTGCGAATTGGCCAGATAGAGAGCATTACCCTCTTTATGGGCTTCCATGCCTAATTTTGCGTCCAATTGGGTAGAATGACAGTCTTCATTCAAAGTAACGGTCAACTGGGTATTGCTTGCGATGACTTCAGGAAGCAGAATATCGCCTGAGACTAGTCTATAACCCTTCTTTTGAGGGATTCGATGACGACCCCATCTTTTTCCAGGCGCTGAATAGCCTTCCAGATGGAGGTGCGGGAAACGCCTAATTCTTTTGCCAGCTGCTCCCCGTTGACATAATCATCTGCCTGAGAAAGGGTTTGAAAGAGGATTTCGTGTGTTTTCATAAGACCTCCTAGCGACTGCTGTCTCGAATCGTGAGTTTGGTAGCTAATTTGACCATATAGGGAACACTTGGTTGACTCCCTTGAAAGGTCTGCCGCAACATTTGAATGGCTTGCTTACCCATTTCTTCTGTGTAGACGGTCACTGTAGAGAGAGCAGGAAAGACGTACTTGGCGATGGAAGTATCATTGAAGGAAATGAGGCTGACGCGCTCAGGAACTGCGATTTGATGCTCCTGAAGGGACCGAAGAGCTCCGACAGCTAAGGCATCACTGGCCATGAAAAAGGCAGTTGGTAAGTCGTCGCCCAATGCTTGAATCAGTTGCTCCATCATCTGATAACCCGACTCGGTCGAGAATTGCCCAACAGAGACAAAGCGCTCCTCATAAAGTCCTTTTTCCGTGAGAAACTGTTGAAAGGTCCGTTGACGGGGATCCATCTGTAACGGTGTCGCATCTGCCGTCTCTTCCTGCCCGACCAAGAGCCCGATCTCCTTGTGGCCATGCTCAAGGAAATACTCGAGAGCGGTGATGACAGAATCTTCTAGATCGGTCGTCACACAGGAATGCCCTAAATAGAGGGTATTGCTATCGACAAAGATCAGGGGTTTGCCGTAGCTTTCTAGATCTCGAATGGTCTTGGGACTGAATTTCCCAAGAGCGATAATGCCGTCTGCCTCTTGAATCAAGGACCAATCGTCATTATTGAAGATACGAAAGATCTCATAGCCTAATTCCTGGGCTTGTTTTTCCAACCCCATCCGAATGGCATAGTAGTAGAGGTCATCTAATTCTTCTTCACGCGTGTACCATTCAAAGATGACGATTTTATGAAAATCCTCAACTGGTTGAGGCCCTGTTTTGCGGTTTTTCTTTTGGTAATGCAAGTCTTCAGCGATGCGAAGAATCCGACTGCGCGTGTCTTCCCCAACAGATAAGGTCGCATCCTGGTTGAGGACGCGAGAGACCGTTGCCTGAGAAACGCCTGCTTTTTCCGCAATGTCTTTAATCGTTGTCATAGTTCATCCTTTATTGATTTCTACTTCCAGTATACTCTAAAAACTAGTAAAAGAAATAAAATTTTACTAAATTTTATGTTTATTGCGATATTGGCTAGGAGTCAGCTGGCTATAGGCCTTAAAAGCCTTTGAAAAATAGAGGGGATCTGAAAAGCCCACTGAGTAAGCTACAATCTTGATGCTCTCGTCTGTGTTGGTCAGTAACTGCTGGGCACGCTGCATTCGGACCGAGTGTAAGAATTCCTTGGGAGAGATCTGGTGAAACTCCTTAAAGACAGTTGTCAGATAGGAGCGATGGACATTGAGGTCATCAGCGATCTCTTGAATACTCAAGTGCTCTTTATTGTAATGCGTCTCAATCACATGCTTGCAGGTCAGGTAGAGTTGATAGGTTGGAGATGGATGGCTCCGATGGATATCGGGAGCCACTTCACTGATAAGAAATAGCAGTTCATAGATCTGCGAGAGAAGGTGGAGTTGGTAGTGAGAAGTCATTTTTGAAGCCTCTGCTTTGTGGACGAGTCGCTCCATAAACTGGCCGATCTTTTCTGTTTCCACCTCTGTTTTCTTTAAAAAGCCTTTTTCATGCAGGGTTGAAAAACGCATGAAATCACTCACCTTGGTGCCACTGATGCCAATCCAGTAGTAGGACCAAGGTTCTTCTGCATCGGCCTTGTAGTAGGTCACCTTATTTTTGGGAAGAAGAAAGAGATCCCCGGCCTCTAGGTGGATTTCTTTTTTATTGAAGTGGAAGACTCCCTTTCCTTCTGTAATAAAATGCAAGACAAAATTATCTCGGACGCTAGGGCCAAATTCATAGTTTTTGGACAATCTTCATAGCCATAAAAATCAAGGGCTAGGTCAATGGTATCGGTTTGGTATTCAGAAAAGACTAACATAGGGAAACCTCCTACCTAACATTTTACCATATAAGTCCAACAAAATTCTATTTTCGAAAGCGTTTACATCAAGTAAAATAAAGACATGCTAAAAAGAAAGTTATTGGAACTGAAATTAAAAATACATAGTGATATTTTTCGGGTCCAATGGAGGAAGATATGGCAATTCGTATTGAACAAAATTTGTTCTATGTAGAAAGTAAGGGACTGAGCCTGATCCTTGAAAATCGAGATGGCTACCTGATGCTTAAGCATCTGGGACGTCCGATCCCGTCTTATCATTTTTCCAATACGGTGCATGAGAAGGATCATGCTTTCTCTGGAAATCCAACACCTGACAATCGAACCTTCAGCTTGGATACCCAGCGTCAGATCCTAGGACAGCACGGGCTTGGAGATTTCCGAAAGCCGTCTATTCAAATCCAGCACGGCGCCACAGAGGTGACGGATTTCCTCTATGTCGGAGCCAATATCTACTCTGGCAGTGTCGGGGCAACTGGTCTTCCCAATCCACATACAGTAGATAGTGCTGAAACCTTGGCCTTGGTCTTTGAAGATGATCAAGCGGCCCTGCGTTTGACCCTCTATTACACGGCTTACGAGGATCGAGCAACCATCACTAGCTTTTCAAAGATTGAAAACTGCAGTGATGAAATCGTCGTGATCCACAAGGCCTTCAGTGTGTTGGCCGATGTCCCAGCAGGTGACTACGATGTCATCACCCTTCAAGGGGCCTATGCGAGAGAAAAAACAGTCCGCCGCCAGCAAGTAGAGCAAGGAATCTTCTCCATCAGCTCCAACCGTGGTGCTTCTGGACATGCCCAGACCCCAGCTCTTATCCTTGCTGACCATGAAGTGACAGAAGATGCCGGTTCTGCTCTTGCCTTCCAACTGCTCTACAGTGGAAATTTTGAAGGATTTGTTCAAAAGAATCAACTCAATGAAGTTCGCGTTGGATTGGGAATCAATCCAGAAAACTTCTCCTGGGAGTTGGCACCGAATCAGAGTTTTGATACGCCGGTAGCCATGATTAGCTACTCCCATAAGGGATTGACCGGACTCAGTCAAGAGAGTCAAGCTTTTGTCCAAAACCATATCATTTCTAGCCAGTTTGCCCATAAAGAACGTCCAATTCTCATCAACAACTGGGAAGCAACCTACTTTGACTTTAAGAAAGACAAATTATTGGAGCTAGCGGATGAGGCTCAAAAGTGGGAATCGAACTCTTCGTTCTTGATGATGGCTGGTTTGGCAATCGCTATGATGACAATCGGGCCCTCGGTGACTGGACTGTCAATGAAGAAAAATTAGGAGGAAGCCTAGCAGAACTGATCCAGGGCATCCACGGCAAGGGACTTCAATTTGGCCTTTGGGTGGAGCCAGAAATGATTTCTGTTGATAGCGACCTCTACCGGGCTCATCCGGACTGGGCTATTCAAGTCCCAGGCTATGAACACACCTATTCACGGAATCAACTAGTACTCGATTTCGCAAATAAAGAAGTGGTTGCTTATATCAAGCAGGTCTTGGATGACTTACTTGGAAACCATGAGATCGACTACATCAAATGGGATATGAACCGCAATATCACTAAGCTTGGGAATGGTAAAACCTACCTTGAAACCAAGATGCAATCCCATGCGTATATCTTGGGTCTCTATGAAGTGGTTTCTTACTTAACAGAGAAGTATGAGAACATCCTATTTGAGTCCTGCTCCGGTGGTGGTGGCCGCAATGACCTTGGTATGATGCGCTACTTCCCTCAGGTATGGGCAAGTGACAATACGGATGCCATTGCTAGACTTCCAATCCAGTATGGATCTAGCTATCTCTATCCAACCATTTCTATGGGGGCTCACGTATCAGCAGTGCCAAATCACCAGATGGGACGGATGACACCACTTGAAACGCGAGGTCATGTAGCCATGATGGGAAATCTGGGCTATGAATTGGATTTAACCAGTCTTCCGCAAGAAGAGTTGGATCGGATCGCAGCCCAAGTCGCTCATTACAAAACGATTCGACCACTTGTTCAGTTCGGAAAACACTACCGCTTGATCAATCCAAGCCAAGGTAGCAATCAAGCAGCCGTCCAGTTCACTTATCAAGACCGCACGGTTGTAACTTATGTACGGGTCTTATCAACGGTTGAGGAGATCGAGCCGACCCTGAAACTCAAAGGATTGGAAGAAGATGCGCTCTATAGCTTAAAAGGGACGGACCAAGTCTATTCAGGAGCTGAGCTCATGTACTCCGGCTTAACCGTCGTTCTTCCTCAGGGAGATTTCCTCACTAAACAATATGTTTTTGTCAAAAAATAAAAGGAGACAGCCAAATGAAATGGTATAAAAAAATCGGACTTCTTGCGACTACGGGCTTAGCCTTGTTTGGGCTCGGTGCTTGCTCTAACGATGGAACATCTGCGGATGGTACAGTGACCATCGAGTATTTCAACCAGAAAAAGAAATGACCAAAACCTTGGAAGAAATCGCGCGTGATTTTGAAAAAGAAAACCCAAAGGTCAAGGTCAAAGTTGTCAATGTACCAAACGCTGGTGAAGTATTAAAAACACGTGTCCTCGCAGGAGATGTGCCAGATGTGGTCAACATTTACCCACAGTCCATCGAATTGCAAGAATGGGCAAAAGCGGGTGTCTTCGAAGATTTGACCAATAAAGATTATCTCAAACGCGTGAAAAATGGCTATGCTGAAAAATATGCTGTAAACGGAAAAGTCTACAACGTTCCTTTCACAGCCAATGCTTACGGAATCTACTACAACAAAGATAAATTCGAAGAATTGGGCTTGAAGGTTCCTGAAACTTGGGACGAATTTGAACAGTTGGTAAAAGACATCGTTGCCAAAGGACAAACCCCATTTGGGATTGCAGGTGCAGAAGCTTGGACCCTCAATGGTTACAATCAATTGGCCTTTGCGACAGCAGCAGGTGGAGGAAAAGAAGCCAACCAATACCTTCGTTATTCTCAGCCAAATTCCATTAAATTGTCTGATCCGATTATGAAGGATGACATCAAGGTCATGGATATCCTTCGCATTAAAGGATCTAAGCAAAAGAACTGGGAAGGTGCAGGTTATACAGACGTTATCGGAGCCTTTGCGCGTGGGGATGTCCTTATGACACCAAATGGGTCTTGGGCCATTACCGCTATCAATGAACAAAAACCGAAATTTAAGGTTGGGACCTTCATGATTCCAGGGAAAGAAAAAGGACAAAGCTTAACCGTTGGTGCGGGAGACTTAGCATGGTCTATCTCAGCTACTACCAAACATCCAAAAGAAGCCAATGCCTTTGTGGAATACATGACCCGTCCGGAAGTCATGCAAAAGTACTATGATGTGGACGGATCTCCAACAGCGATCGAAGGGGTCAAACAAGCAGGAGAGGATTCACCGCTTGCTGGGATGACCAAATATGCCTTTACGGATCGTCACTTGGTGTGGTTGCAACAATACTGGACCAGTGAAGCAGACTTCCATACCTTGACGATGAACTATGTCTTGACAGGTGATAAACAAGGAATGGTCAATGATTTGAATGCCTTCTTTAACCCGATGAAAGCGGATGTGGATTAGGAGTAGAGAGACGATGAAAAAGTATTACAAAAATATTGGGCATGGGCTTTTGTGGTCATTCCCTCTTATTACAAGCAATTTTCTTCTATGTGCCAATGTTCCAAGGAGCCTTTTACAGTTTTACCAACTGGACAGGTTTGACCTATAACTACAAGTTTGTCGGCTTGAACAACTTTAAGCTCCTCTTTATGGATCCAAAATTCATGAATGCTATTGGCTTTACTGCGATCATCACGATTGCCATGGTAGTTGGTGAGATTGCTCTTGGGATCTTTATTGCGCGTGTCTTGAACTCTAAGATCAAAGGCCAAACCTTCTTCCGTGCTTGGTTCTTCTTCCCAGCTGTTTTGTCTGGTTTGACAGTGGCTTTGATCTTCAAACAAGTCTTCAACTACGGTCTACCAGCGATCGGGAATGCCCTTCATATCGAGTTTCTCCAAACCAGTCTTTTAGGGACTAAGTGGGGAGCGATCTTTGCGGCTGTCTTTGTCCTTCTATGGCAAGGGGTGGCCATGCCCATCATCATTTTCCTAGCTGGTCTGCAATCCATTCCAACTGAGATTACAGAAGCAGCCAGAATCGATGGTGCAACTAGCAAGCAAGTCTTCTGGAATATTGAATTGCCTTACTTGCTACCAAGTGTCTCTATGGTCTTTATCCTAGCCCTAAAAGGTGGGCTTACTGCCTTTGACCAAGTCTTTGCCATGACTGGTGGGGACCAAACAATGCCACAACCTCACTTGGGCTCTTGGTTTATAACTACGCCTTTAAAAACAACCAATTCGGTTATGCCAATGCCATTGCCGTAATCTTGTTCTTCTTGATTGTAGTGATTTCGATCATCCAATTGAGAGTATCTAAGAAATTTGAAATTTAAGAGGAGAAGCACGATGAAACAAGATGAAAGAAAAGCCTTGATTGGCAAATATATTCTATTGATTCTGGGATCGGTTCTGATTTTAGTGCCGCTCCTTGCCACCCTCTTTAGTTCCTTCAAACCCACCAAGGATATCGTAGACAATTTCTTTGGATTCCCGACGAATTTCACATGGGACAACTTTAGCCGTCTCTTGGCTGATGGAATCGGAGGATATTATTGGAACTCTGTTGTCATCACTGTCTTGTCTTTACTTGCTGTGATGATCTTTATCCCTATGGCGGCCTACTCCATCGCTCGCAATATGAGTAAGAGAAAAGCCTTTACCATCATGTACACCCTCTTGATTCTTGGAATTTTCGTACCTTTCCAAGTCATCATGATTCCGATTACGGTTATGATGAGTAAACTCGGTTTGGCTAACACCTTTGGTTTGATCTTGCTCTACTTGACCTATGCGATTCCGCAGACCCTCTTCCTCTATGTAGGGTATATCAAAATCTCTATCCCAGAAAGTCTGGATGAAGCAGCAGAGATCGATGGGGCTAATAAGTTTACAACTTATTTCCGTATCATCTTCCCAATGATGAAACCCATGCATGCGACAACCATGATCATCAATGCCCTTTGGTTCTGGAATGACTTCATGTTGCCACTCCTTGTCTTGAACCGCGATTCCAAAATGTGGACCCTGCCTTTGTTCCAATACAACTACGCAGGCCAATATTTCAACGACTACGGACCAAGCTTTGCTTCCTACGTTGTCGGCATTATCAGTATCACCATTGTCTATCTCTTCTTCCAACGCCATATCATCGCAGGAATGAGCAACGGCGCAGTGAAATAACAAGATACAAAGGGACGATTCAGCTTGCTGAAAATTTCTGTAGAAAAATAGGAAATCGACGTAGTGTGCTTGCACACAAGGAGATTTATCTTTTTCCTAAGAAATTAGTCCCGTGTTCAATTCCGTATACAAAGGGACGATTCAGCTTGCTGATTTCAATCGTATCCTAGGAAGAAATTCTAAAATAGAAAAACTCATGAAAGCCAAGTCTCCTAAGACTTGGCTTTCAAAAGAAAGGAACCATTATGCCAATTCAAAACAAAACCATGTTAATTACTTACTCAGATAGCTTAGGAAATAACCTCAAGGACCTCTATGAAAATCTGGAGAAATATTTTGGAGATGCAGTAGGTGGTGTTCACCTCTTGCCATTTTCCCATCAACCGGTGACCGTGGCTTTGCGCCTGTGGACTATGATCAAGTAGATCCAGCCTTTGGAGATTGGGAAGATGTCAAACGCCTGGGCGAAAAGTACTATCTCATGTTTGACTTTATGATCAATCACATTTCCCGTCAGTCTAAATACTACAAAGATTATCAAGAGAAGCACGACCAAAGTGCATACAAGGATCTTTTCCTAAACTGGGACAAGTTCTGGCCGGAGAATCGTCCAACTCAAGCGGATGTGGACTTGATTTATAAGCGCAAGGATCGAGCTCCCAAGCAAGAAATTACCTTTGCGGATGGGACAACTGAGCATCTCTGGAATACCTTCGGGGAAGAGCAGATTGACCTGGACGTGACCAAGGAAGTGACCATGGACTTTATTCGCAAGACCATCGAACATTTGGCGAGCAATGGTTGTGACCTCATTCGTTTAGATGCTTTTGCCTATGCAGTCAAGAAGTTGGACACCAATGATTTCTTCGTGGAGCCAGACATTTGGGATTTGTTGGATAAGGTGCGCGATATGGCAGCCAGCTACGGTGCTGAGCTCTTGCCAGAGATTCATGAACACTATTCCATCCAATTTAAGATTGCCGATCACGACTATTATGTCTATGACTTTGCCCTTCCAATGGTGACCCTCTATACCCTCTATAGCTCAAAAGTGGAGCGCCTTGCTAAGTGGTTGAAGATGAGTCCGATGAAGCAATTCACGACACTCGACACCCATGATGGGATTGGGGTGGTTGATGTCAAGGATATCTTGACAGATGAAGAAATTGACTATGCATCAAATGAGCTCTACAAGGTAGGAGCAAATGTGAAACGCAAATATTCAACAGCAGAATACAACAACTTGGACATCTACCAAATCAATTCGACCTACTATTCAGCACTTGGAGATGACGATCGCAAGTACTTCCTAGCCCGTTTGATTCAAGCCTTTGCACCAGGCATTCCACAAGTTTATTATGTTGGATTCCTAGCTGGGAAGAATGATTTGGAACTCTTAGAAAACACCAAAGAAGGCCGCAATATCAACCGTCATTACTACAGCAATGAAGAAATCGTTCAAGAAGTAGAGCGTCCAGTTGTGAAATCCCTTCTCAAGCTCTTTAGTTTCCGGAACAACTCGCAAGCTTTTGACTTAGAAGGAAGCATTGAAGTGGAAACACCAGATGAACATACCATTGTCATCACGCGCCAAAACAAAGACCAGACCGCCACAGCAGTAGCCCGAATCAATCTTGCTGACGGGACTTACCAAGTGACAGAAAATGGTCAAGACATTGTGTTTTAAAAAATATGAATGAACTAAAGGATAAGTGAAAAAGCGCTTATCCTATTTTTTAGTCCAGGCATTGCAACCGTTTACAAAACTATAAAATCATGGTACAATATCCATGAAGAAAGGAGGTCGCTTTATGAAAAAAATCATTTATCCATCTGCGGCCCTATTAACGGCTTTTGCTCTATTATCGGTCCAAACAGCAAAGGCAGACACAGTTCAAACACCGGATCAAGGCAATGAACCGGCAGCAACAGTAGAGGAGGTTGTGGCATCTCCAGCTCCAGAAACCTCTACAGAAAATCAGGGAGGGGAACTGAAACACCGGCTGCGACTGACCGTGAAGCAGTCCCTGCTACCTCGCCAACGCTAACAACAACGGAGACGGCATCTCCTGAAGTGGAAAAACTGCTTGAAGATATGCCTCTCAAGCAAAAGGTTACTCAAATGATCATGCCGGACTTCCGTAAGTGGCAGGAGGCAGGTCAGGAGTCGCCACAAGATCTCACCAAGGTCAATGCGGAAGTGGCAGAAGCTATTGATAAATATGATTTTGGTGGCGTCATTTTGTTTGCTGAGAATGTGAAAGAAACCAAGCAAACACTGGCTCTGACACAAGATATGCAAAAGGCAGCTATTGAAAACAAGGCCAATAACGGGAAGATTCCGCTATTGTTAGCGATTGACCAAGAAGGGGCATCGTCTATCGATTGGGTAGTGGTACAGCTCTCCCCGGAAATATGGCCATTGGAGCGACCAATGATCCCAAGTTATCGACAGAAGCTGGTCAAATTATCGGTCGAGAGCTTTCTGCACTAGGTTTGAATGTGGATTTCGCTCCGGTGCTAGATACCAATAACAATCCTCAAAACCCTGTCATTGGGCTTCGTTCCTTCTCATCTGATCCAAACCGGGTTGCTTACTTAGGTATTCCGATGATGAAAGGGATTCAAGACTACAATGTCGCTGTTGCAGCTAAGCATTTCCCAGGTCATGGAGATACAGCGGTCGATTCCCATACAGGTCTCCCTTGGTGGATAAATCTCTTGCCGAACTTGAAAAATTGGAACTCCTTCCATTCAAAAAAGCCATGGATGCTGGCGTAGACCTCTTGATGACGGCCCATATCCAATACCCACAAATTGAAAAAGATCAAGTCGTGTCAAAAGAAACTGGTGAGAAAATCTATGTCCCAGCGACACTTTCAGATGATATTTTAACGGGCTTGGTACGGAAGAAATACGGCTATAAGGGCGTAATTGTTTCTGATGCCATGGGAATGGATGCTATCGCTAAGAACTTTGGTGAAGTCGAGGCTGTAAAAATGGCCATCAAGGCAGGGGTTGACCTAGTCTTGATGCCAACGATCCTTCGCAGTAAAGCCGATTTGACCAAGATTGATACCATTGTCAATGCAGTGGTAGACGCGGTGCAAACCGGTGATATTTCAGAAGATCGCTTAAATGAGTCGGTTCGTCGGATCCTGACCCTCAAAGAAAAACGTGGGGTCCTGAATTTCGATCCAAGTGCTCGGACGGCTGAAAAAGCAGAAGAAGCAGTCGGATCTAGCCTCAATCGTGACTTGGAACGCAAGATTGCAGCGGCAGCGGTGACGGTTGTAAAAATGAAGACAATACTTTGCCATTTAAGGTGCAAACAGGGGACCATGTCTTACTCTTAGGAGCTTTTGAAAACGAAGTTCCTGGACTCGATTTAGGCATGCGTCGCTTAATTGCTGACGGAGTGCTTCCAAAAGATACCTCCTTTGTGGCCAAGAACTTCACTAAAGAATCTACCCTTGATAGTCTAAAAGAAGACCTAGAGAAAGCAACTCACATCGTAGTGATTTCAGAGATCGGTTATGAAGGGCAACTGGATAAAGATTTCTGGCGGACCAAGATCCCAACAGAAATCGTCAATTATGCCAATACCAACCATAAGAAGGCAGCTGTCCTTTCTATCTCTAAACCTTATGATGTAGCCAACTATCCAGCAGCCAAAGCCATTTTGGCAGTCTATGGAAATAAGGGAATGGATCCAACGGAATCTCTCAAACCAGACAATGCATTTGGTCCTAATATTCCTGCAGGAGTGGAAGTCATCTTCAATGGCAAGGAACATCTAGGTACCTTGCCGGTTGATATTCCAAAAATTGTAGACGGCAAAATGTCGGAAACAGAGTACGCCTACCGCATTGGTCATGGTCTCTTCTATCCAGCACCTGCACCATTGCCAACACCAGAAACCCAAGATCCAACTTCACCAGTCCAAGATCCAACCCATCAGACACAACCAGTAGAGGTTGGTAACACAGGAACACAGATCCTTGTTAGCAAGCAAGAAAAAGCTAGCCCTCTTGATCGTCCACAAGTTACTCCGATCGCTGTGAAACAAGCCACTGATCAGGCTCCTGTCAGCGTGTCAGCCAGTCCTGCATCATCGGTATTGCCAAAAACTGGTCAAACAGAGAATCTCCTAGCCCTCATGGGTGTCAGCCTCTTAACCTTCCTTGGATCTTTCGTCTATCCAAGAAAGAAACACTAAGAAATGAAGAATCTCAATTGGGTAATCTCCCAATTGAGATTTTTTAGTAAAAGTTTACTAAAATTAACTCGAAATAGCAATAATAGGATAGAAGTTGAAATCGGAGAAAAACCCTTTGTTATAGCCTTTTGGACACAAAATAAAAATTAAATAAAATTTTACTAAAAATACTTGAACTTTTACTTCTGATCAGATATAATACAAGTATAAAAACGTTTACAAAACTAAAGGAGTTTCTCATGACGACAACAATCACATCTCAAGATTTACAAGCAAAATTCCAGGCTGTCTTTGGGGAAAAGGCTGACCACACTTTCTTCTCACCAGGACGGATCAATCTGATCGGTGAACACACGGACTATAATGGTGGTCATGTTTTCCCAGCAGCCATCACACTTGGTACCTACGGAGCTGCAAGAAAGCGTGAGGATAAGGTCTTGCGTTTCTTCTCAGGAAACTTTGAAGACAAGGGGATCATTGAAGTTCCACTTGAAAATCTCCACTTTGAAAAAGAGCACAACTGGACCAACTATCCAAAAGGCGTGCTCCACTTCTTGCAAGAAGCTGGTCATGTCATTGATAGCGGTATGGATGTCTATGTCTACGGCAATATTCCAAACGGATCCGGTCTTTCTTCTTCAGCATCGCTTGAGCTCTTGATTGGCGTCATCGCTGAGAAACTATATGATCTTCAGTTAGATCGTCTAGATCTGGTCAAGATCGGGAAACAAACCGAAAATCACTTCATCGGAGTTAACTCTGGGATCATGGACCAATTTGCCATCGGTATGGGAGCTGATCAACGGGCTATTTATCTCGATACCAACACCCTAGAGTATGATCTGGTACCGCTGGACCTCAAAGACAATGTCGTGGTCATCATGAATACCAACAAACGCCGGGAATTAGCGGATTCAAAATACAATGAACGCCGTGCGGAATGTGAAACTGCCGTCTCTGAACTCCAAGAAAAATTGGATATCCAAACCTTAGGGAATTGGATCTCTGGGCTTTGATGCCTACAGCTACTTGATCAAGGATGAAAATCGCATCAAACGAGCTCGCCATGCTGTACTTGAAAACCAACGGACCCTCCAAGCTCGTAAGGCACTTGAAGCGGGTGATTTGGAAGGCTTTGGCCGTCTCATGAACGCTTCCCACGTATCCTTGGAGCATGACTACGAAGTGACAGGTCTAGAATTGGATACCTTGGTGCATACAGCCTGGGAACAAGAAGGCGTCTTGGGCGCTCGTATGACTGGAGCAGGCTTTGGTGGTTGTGCCATTGCCCTCGTAAACAAAGATAAGGTTGAAGCATTTAAAGAAGCTGTCGGCAAACGCTATGAAGAAGTCGTTGGCTATGCGCCAAGCTTCTATATTGCAGAGGTTGCGGCAGGAACACGGGTGCTTGATTAAAAGGAGATAGGATGACAGAACAGGTATTAGATGCATTTGTCACAGCCGTCATTGCGGCGAGTGACTACGAAGAGATGGATCGAATTTATCTAAAAAATCGCATCATGAGTCGCGTTGGAGAAGAAGGGCTAGATGCTCCAGCCCAAAAAGAAGAGTTGATCGCACTCAAAGATCAGCTGGTAGAGATCGCTGTTGCAAATAGCAAGATCCAGGATGGTATGGCCGCAAAAGACAGTTTGGGTGCGGAGTTGATGGATTGGATCACCCCTAGCCCTAGTCAGGTCAACCATCGCTTTTGGGAGACCTACCGTCAGTCCAAAGAAGACGCGATTGCAGATTTCTATGCCCTCTCTAAGCGCAATGATTACATCAAAGTCAAAGCCATTGCGCAAAACATTGCCTTTGAGGCAGAAACTCCCTACGGTTCTCTTGAAATCACCATTAATCTGTCAAAACCTGAAAAAGATCCTAAAGACATTGCGGCGGCCAAGCTTGCCAAAGCTAGTCATTATCCAGCCTGCCAATTGTGTTTTGAAAATGAAGGCTATCAAGGTCGCCTAGACCATCCAGCCCGGGCTAATCACAGGATTATTCGCTTTGATATGGACGGTCATGATTGGGGCTTTCAATATTCCCCTTATGCCTACTTCAATGAACACTGCATTTTCCTCGATAGCCAGCATGTTCCCATGGCCATTAGCCGCAAGACCTTTGAGCGACTCTTGACCATTGTCGAGACTTTTCCAGGCTATTTTGCAGGGTCCAATGCAGATCTGCCCATTGTAGGGGATCCATCCTGACTCATGACCATT
Source organism: Streptococcus sp. 2A/TPW/M5 (assembly GCA_036663675.1). Classification (GTDB taxonomy): domain Bacteria; phylum Bacillota; class Bacilli; order Lactobacillales; family Streptococcaceae; genus Streptococcus. The sequence continues at coordinate 1,403,783 of JAYXUK010000001.1, forward strand.
ACCAAGGCGGACGTCACACCTTCCCTATGGAGCTAGCTCCTGTTGAGGAAAGCTTTAGAGTTGAGGGCTTTGAGGCTGTATCGGTAGGAATTGTTAACTGGCCCATGTCGGTTCTCCGTTTGCAATCAGATGACAAGGCGCAATTGATTGACCTGGCAGACCATATCCTAACAGCCTGGCGAGGCTACTCGGATCCAGCCGTTCAGGTCTTAGCGGCATCCGACGGTCAGCCCCACCATACCATTACCCCCATTGCACGGATTCGTGATGGGCATTATGAACTGGATTTGGTGCTCCGTGACAACCAAACCTCACCAGAGCATCCAGATGGTATCTATCACCCACATGCAGATGTGCAACACATTAAAAAGAAAATATCGGCCTGATCGAAGTCATGGGCTTGGCCATTTTGCCACCTCGCCTCAAGGAAGAGCTCAAGCAGGTTCAAAACTATTTGCTTGGACGTGAGAATACTGTGGCGACCTACCACCAGCCTTGGGCAGATGATTTGAAAGCCGCTCAACCAGCTATCACAGAAGAAGCAGAGGCAGAGGCCATTGTCCGTGAATCAGTCGGCCAGATCTTTGCGCGCGTGCTGGAAGATGCCGGAGTCTACAAGCGAACAGCAGAAGGACAAGCTGCCTTTAGCCGCTTTGTTGCGACACTTTAAGTGTGGAGAAGTGGCAGAAATTTGGTACAATAAGAGAGAAGACAAGAAGCGAAAGGAAAACAAATGGCAATACTCGTACTCGGAGGAGCTGGTTACATCGGTTCCCACATGGTGGACCGTTTGGTCAATGAAGGACAGGAAAAAGTCGTCGTGGTCGATAGTCTGGTCACAGGCCACCGTGCAGCGGTGCATCCAGATGCCGTCTTTTACCAAGGAGACCTGGCGGACAAAGACTTTATGCGCACTGTGTTTAAAGAACACGCAGATATCGATGCGGTCATCCACTTTGCGGCCTATTCACTGGTCGCTGAGTCCATGGCAGATCCATTAAAATATTTTGACAACAATACAGCAGGCATGGTCAAACTCTTGGAAGTCATGCATGAATGTGGGGTGCACTACATCGTCTTTTCTTCAACTGCTGCCACTTACGGCATTCCAGAAGAAATTCCGATTCTTGAAACCACTCCACAAAAACCAATCAATCCATACGGGAAAGCAAGCTCATGATGGAAACCATTATGCGCTGGGCTGATCAAGCCTACGGGATCAAGTATGTGCCCCTTCGTTACTTTAATGTAGCAGGTGCTAAGCCAGATGGATCCATCGGAGAAGACCATGGACCAGAGACCCATCTCCTGCCAATCGTCTTGCAAGTGGCCCAAGGCAAACGCGAGAAGATCTCTATTTTTGGAGATGACTACAAGACACCAGATGGCACCAATGTTCGGGACTACGTCCATCCATTTGACTTGGCAGATGCCCATCTTTTAGCAGTGGAATATCTCCGAAATGGCAACCCATCCACTGCCTTTAATCTGGGCTCATCGACAGGATTCTCCAATCTTCAAATCGTTGAAGCAGCCCGCAAGGTGACAGGACATCCGATCCCACTTGAGCTGGCCGATCGCAGACCAGGAGATCCAGATACCCTGATCGCATCCTCTGAGAAGGCGCGTGCCATCCTCGGTTGGCAACCTAAATTTGACAATATCGAAACCATTATCCAAACAGCCTGGGCTTGGCATTCCAGCCACCCAGATGGCTACAATGATCGATAAGGAGGGACTGCGGACATCATTTTTGAGACTTTTCTAATAACATTTAAAATGACAGTTGATCTTGCTAAATGACTCGTTTCAAACGTCAGTCATTTCCTTAACCATCATAAAAAGTGAGGTATTCAAAATGAATAAAACCACAAAAATGTTAGCCGTCTTCTTGACAGCAGGTCTTCTTTTAGCTGGTTGCGCACAAAAGAGAGTACAAAATCTACTAGTCCATCGTCTACTAAGGCGACCAGTAAAGCAACAAGCAAATCATCCGCTAAAGAAAAGACAAAAGAGTCATCAACTGATGAAAGCAAAAAGAAGATGCACTAGCAGGTGCACAAAAACCGTTCTCGAAACGAGTGATGAAGCAGGTAAGTCAACTATCACCTTGTATTACAAGGAGATACCTTGTTATTACAAGAAAAAGTTGATGATTACGACGTCTCAAAAGTGCCTGGTGAGAACCCTCTTGAAACCATGAAAGAAGCCGTGGCCAAGAGCCAAGAAAAATTCAAAGATCTGATGGGCCATGGATTTGAACTAACATCAGAATACAAAGACGGAATCTTTTATATCCGCAATACCATTGATTACACAAAAATCGATTTTAATAAATTAAAAGAAATCGTCCCAGGCTTTAATCCCCTAGATGACAAAACAGTCAGTTATTCAGTAACGAAAGACAGTCTTATCAAGGGCGGAATGGTCGAAAAATAAACCAAATGGAGAGCAGCTCAGTTTGCTGCTCTTTTTTTGTTTTGGTATGAATTCATGGGCATATTTTGGTAGAATAGGATTTAAGGAAAAGAGTATTTAAATGAGTGATATCTTTTAGAGAGTGCAAATCATGATTTGCATTTGTATGAATAAAATCCTTAGTTGAGTGATTACAGTTAAGAAGTCCACTGACGAGTAGGAAGTATTGAGAAGATCAATCCAGTATACTTATGCACTGATCAAACGATTCATCTCTTTTGAAATTAAAGATGTAATAGAAGGGGTTGGAAGAAATACAATTAAATATAAAAAGAGGCTGGGACAAAAGTCCTAGCCTCTCAATTGTTTTGGATTGTCGAGCAAGACGCAGTGGTTGAGTGGGCTCTACTACGCTGATTTCATCAGCTTTTACAGCCCTACTCAACTGTGAGTAGGTGGGACGACGAAATCGAATTCTAACGAATTACCGATTTCTGTCCCACTCTCTTTGAGGTTAAGATGACCTCAATCTATCTGTGCCTGATGATGTATTGATCATGGTAAAACAAATCTTCGTGAGAAAGCAAGTCTACTCATTTTTTTGAATGATTAGTTCTCCAGATCTAATTTCCCAGACTTGGTCAAAGTTCTTCAGTGCTTCATTCTGTCGGTGTAAAGTAATGATGACAGCACACGGTAAGTCTAGTACTTTTTCAATTCTGCCTCGAACTGATGAGCATCCAAGGCTGAAAAAGGTTCATCCATAATAACTAATGGACTCTGGCGGTTTTTTCTCGATTGAGGTACATGCGTTGTTGTTGTCCAGCTGACAGGGATTGAGGAGGTGTTGCTTCAAATTCCTCATCCTTAAACTCTGCGGGAAAGTATTGAATAGCGTAACATTATTTTCATAACTAGAGATGAAGATATGCTCTTGTTGCAAGATCAGGCCAAATCTCCCCAAAGCTGATTTAGGGAAGATCGTTCAGCAAGATCTCGCCTTGGAAATCCTCATCCGTACCATTTAAAATATTGAGCAGGCTACTCTTACCTGATCCGTTCTCTCCTATGAGGGCAATCTTATCTCCTTTGTGAATGGTGGCAAAGAAATCTTCAATGTTGATTCCCAAGTTGTTTAGAAAGATTTTTCAATGTGATCGTTTCAAAAGAATGCTGTGGTGCCTGAATTGAAGATGGATGTTTAACGATAGTTTGAAAGCTTTTAATTACAGGTTTTACCGACTCTAACATTTGCAGATCGTAAAGGATTTCTTGAATTGGTTCTGAGAAGGCTGTAATATAACCAAAACTTGCAACCACCTCAGGGATACCAATTTGATGATGATATAGAGAGTAAGCTAGATAGGAAAAGAGAATAAGGCTAATGAATTCAAAAGAAATACCCGTCAAGAGAATACCTGTAATTTTAGTCAAACCATACCCAAGATACTTATCCTGCAAATTTTTGAGAGAACTTCTTTGTTGCTCTATAAAATGAGGTAGAGTAAGTTTGTTAACTAGGTGATGTCCTCGGAATAGATCCTCCAAGGTCCGATAATAATCACCTTGCTTTTCAAGATAGGTTTGTCTACGCTTCGCAGTCAATTGACCAACGATCTTTGGAATTTGAATACTGATGGCTGTTGAAATCAGTAGGATCAGTGCCACTATAGGATTGATCGTTCTGGTAATAATGATGGTATAAATCAAAATTCGTAGAATCTGCTTAAAAAAACTCATCAGTGGAGGTAGATAATCTTTTTCCAGTGAATCAAGATCATTAGATTGATAAGAAATGTATTCTGCGACTGTTTTCTGCTTGAAATCATGGTGGGCAAGTCCTAAAAGAGATTGAAACCAATCGTTCTTTAGATTTGTCGAAAAGAGAATGGCCTGTTTCCAGTCAAGTCGCATTTGGATGTAGTTGCAAGTCAAGTAACCTATAACTGCGATACAATAACCTGACAAAGCTATTTGATAGTGGCCACGAATTAATTCTTGTGTAAAGTATGGAAGAAGAGCCGTACAAATATTGGACAGTCCACTAAAGAGAAAATTAAAGAAAAGATACCAGCGCAAAGGCTTAAGGTATTGAAACATAGACGAAACTCCTTGATAAAGCTATAACATAAAACTGATAATGACATAACAGCCCAGTTACATTAATGAGCAAATAGGGGCATTAGTTAGAAACTTTCATTTTTGTAAAATATAACTAAATTATAGCATATGATGAAGTCAGTTTATTAATTTGAAAGAAGTTTGTCCATGTATTTCTCAAAAAAATTTGATATTAGGATGATTCTGTAGGCGTGTTAATTTAAACAAAAGAATTGCTAGCGATAGAAGATGCTGCGAGTGGAACCTACTTGCCTCCAAGTAGTGGATCTGATCTATCGTGGAAGCAAACAACCTCTTTAGGATGGCAAAAACGTCAAGCCATTCTGAACAAAGTGAAGAATCCGAAAGTTGAAACATTAGAAGAAAAACTCTCAAAAATGTCACGTGCTGAACTGGAGGAAGAGTATGGAGATGTGATTCAAGCCTATAAAAGGTATACGAATATGGGGCAAGGTGATGCGATCCTTGCCAAATGGGATATGAACGATCTCAAATTGTTATGGAAGCGGTATAATGAAGTAAAGGATGATCACTTAGGATTATTACCTTCAGAATTAGCCAAGGTGGACCCGAAATTTAAGAAACGTATCGATGCAATGGATCAAGAAGCGTTAGAAGAGGCCTACCCAGAACTTAAAACATTGATCTCCATGGCTCATGTGAATCCATATGCACAACTATTTAAATCTGAAACAGAACGAGCTAATTATGATTACCTACTAGACCGCTATTTCCTTTTAGATAGTCAAAAATGCTTAGTTGGCGAGATCCTGCTTTTCAAACTAAATATGATTATTATATAATTGAAGAAGGTATTGATCCTTTTACAGGCAAACCTGCTACACAGGAAGAAATCAATCGGGCAAAAATATCAAAAGGTGAGAACTGTTACTGAGAGCTTCCAACTGGCAAGTACCCTGTATACCTCTTATGTAGGATACAATCAGTACTACAATAAACCCTATACAACGTTCTCGGATGTATTTAGTAAGGTAAAGGGAAGATTCCTGTCTTCAATAGGAAACCAGTAATTCCTGTTTTTTCAAATAGATATTCAAAAATAGATTTTACTCAAACTGACTTTGATGTTGAGTTAATAAGAGGTAGATTGAAAACTGATCCAGATACGGCTTTTTTCTGGTCAGGACGAACAGATGGCATTGGAGGAATGGATGTTGCGAAAAAAATAGCAAAAAATAAAGGAGGAGTTACATTAGAATCTACGATTGATGATACGAACATTGTAATGCCTGAATGGGATTTTAATACTCCTTCAAGTGTAACAGCTTGGGAGGAAGCTTCGAATGTTTACGCAGAGCAAGTATCTGGTGAAATAAGAGCTGTAGTTGGTAGCGAACTACGACCAGGAAATATTTGGGAAAACATCGAACTACCAAGATTGAAGGCCAATCCAAATGTTACTAAGGTTACAACAATAGATCCTAAAACAGGGGTAGAAAAAATTATATTCGAGAGGTAGAAATGAAAATTACAGGAACAAGATCAACAATTACTTTTGATTTAGAGAATGGTTTCCTCATAAAAGCACAAGGAGAATTGCTGATCAATAAAAAATTTGTTGTTTATAAAGATAGTATGACACAATGGGAGCCTCCTCATGAGAATCTTCCGATAACTCAAAGAGAAATAGAAAATATTATTAATACAGCTAAAAAAATGGAGAGCAATCAAACTATTCAATTAGACTTTGTATAATTATATTGTATTCTAAGAGAAATAAATCTCTATACAAGTGGTCAGGTTGTCTATCATGGGACCAAACTCCTAGGTGGAAGTGAAGAAGATGCTCAAACTGCAAACTTTATCGGGAACATCGTAGGAGGTTATGTGGCCTCCTCAGCAACCAGCAAGTTTAGTTTGAATCAACCTATTTTTTCAAATCGATATTCAAAAATAGATTTTACTCAAAACAGAAGACCATTATAAAACATTTTAAAAAAATAGAATAGAGGTTTGAAATCCTGAAAAATAGAATTCATTACATTACGAAACTTGAAATGCAAGATCGATTGCCTTTCAGTGGCTTTGTAGCAAATTTTGATGGGAAGCAGATCCAAAACAAAGAAGAACTATTTCGTTTTCTTGAAAAAATGTCGGACTTCCTGATGCCAATAATTGGTCATCTATTACAGATTGGCTGACAGACTTATCATGGATAAAAGCTGAAGAATACAACTTTATTCTTGAAAATTATGATAGCTTCTTAAAAGATGACTTATCATCTAAAGACTTATTTTTAGAAATTTTGGAAGAAGATATTCTTCCTTGGTGGGAATGCGATGTTGAAAAGCATGTTGTTGGCAGTAAGGTCAAGAGTTTTCAAGTTTACATAGTAGAAAATTAAAAATAGGACAAAGTTTTAAGGAGCTACCTTAAGGTAACCACTTATGTTGGATATAATCAGTACTACAATAAACCCTATACAACGTTCTTGGATGTATATAGTAAGGTAAAAGGAAGATTCCATTCTTCAATAGGAATCCAGTAATTCCTGAGGTTAACCTTAAGGTAGATATCAATGGTAAAACTATAACAGAAACCACAAAACCTTATGATCGCGAACATATTTTACGAAATATAGAAGAAAGCAGGCTTGCGAGGGAGAATTCAGGGTTTAAAGACTTTTCAACCACGAGGCTTCAGCCGGTAGTCAAGCCTCAGCCTGCACCTAAGAATTTAGATGTTGAGGGACCAGTAGTAAATAATATTCAATCTAAATATCCCGATTTGCAAACTTATGAATATAATTCATATACAAATCCTGGTCCACTAAATGATTTAAGAGGTCAGCCTAATGTTAATTTTTATGGGGGACGGTATGATGTTGAAGTTTTGAAGTCTCCCAAAATATTATATCGAGCTGGCGACCAAAGCAATCCGCTAGGGCAATGGTTTACAGAATCAGCCCCACATTCTGAGATAGAAGTTAGAATAAATACGGCAGTAAAACCAATTTGGACAGATCGTTCAGGAAACTACACTGGCAGTTCTCCTTTAAATACAGTTTACGAAATAAAAATACCAGCTGGCACAACAATATATAGAGGACCTGTTGCGAGTCAAGGAGGCATCTATCAAGGTGGTTTGGAATATGAACAAATTTTTATTGAAACTCCGTGGAAAATAGAAGGTGTAGAGGTTATTAGCTCAAAACCATTAAATTAGTGAGGAAAGAAATGAAACGAAAAGAATTATTAGATAATATCAAATTAATATTACCACTATTAAATCAGTACAATGATGGGACAATTCATGTACAAATTTCATTTTTACAAGGATTAGAATGTGCATTGGAAAATGGTGACTCACTCCCTACAATAAGAGAAATTAAAGATATCCTTTATCCTCCAAGAGGAGGTCTATCAGACTTTTTGTTTGGAAGAATGATTATTTGGAACGACTAAAAATTAATGAAGAAATTGAAGCCTACAATAATAGATTATGGGAGCTTTTAAATCAAATAGAAAACTTGGAATCATAGTAAATGCATCAAATTTTAAAATTAGAAGCATTTCATCAATCTCATACAAGAATTCCAAGCGGAAATGAAGCATCTGCTTTTGAAGATTTTTGGAAACCAGGAGGACAAACCTTCCCAGGAAATATGCCAGAAGGCATCATGAAAGATATTAGTACCCAAAGAGGAGAACACACATGGAACATAGTAAATTAACTTGGGAAGACGTTAGTAAGTTTGAAGAAATAAAAGGTTATGGACAACATGTTTGGCGACATCATGAGAAATATTTTTTGTTACAGATGAAGGAGGAATAGCTGAACAGAGGGTAGTCTATGAATTACCATTAGAACTATTTCAATCACCCTACCAAGTTTTTCTGAGTTACTTGAAAAGTCTAACTTAATTTGACAATTTAGGCAATAAAGAAATCCTAGACAAGCTTTTGAGCTATTCAGAAGACTTGAAATACCACTATAATCTCTATCAGCTCTTGCTTTTTCACCTTCAGAATAAGGAACCAGAGAAATTTTTTGGACTCATTGAAGACAATATAAAGAAGGTTCATTCTCTTTTTCAGACTGTCTTTAAAACATTTCTAAAGGACAAAGGGAAAATCATCAATGACCTTCAGTTATCCTATTCCAACGCAAAATTGGAAGCGACTAATAATCTCATCAAACTTATCAAACGCAATGCCTTTGGTTTTCGGAACTTTGAAAACTTCAAGAAGCGAATTTTCATCGCTCTGAATATCAAAAAAGAAAGGACGAAATTTGTCCTTTCTCGAGCTTAGCTTTTCTTCAACCCACTAAAGTTGACAAAGAGCTGTAGATTTTAGGTATTTACCTTGTCTACTTAAGAGGTATCATATCATCGAGATAAAGGTGATTTGTTTGTTCCTAAGAATTAGGTTTTAGGTTTGACTTGTGGCAACTTCTGGAAAAAGCTTGTCTAGAATTTTTGGAGTGATAGCTTGTCCAGGACCTTCAGCACAATAGGTGTGAATATACATAGCGGGATTGAAGTTGAGCTCGATACAAGTGAAATGAGGTTTTTCCTTGCTAGCAGGCTGAGTTTTATCTGGAATGATGAGGTCAACCCCGCAAGCCCAGGCCCCCATGCTAGTTGCCATAGCTGCTGCCAATTCTTGGTAAGAGGAATCTATTGTCTCAGTGACATCAATAGAGTCACCACCCGTAGAAATGTTGGAGTTACGGCGGAGATTGACCTTTTTCCCTTCTGGGAGAATATCATCAGGTGCATAACCTTGCTGAGTCAACATCAATTGTTCGATGTCTCCTAGCTTAATGATTTCCAGAGGTGAGCGGTGGTCACGGCCTCGCAATGGATTGGCATTTTTCTGAGCGACTAATTCACGAATGGTGTGTTTGCCATCACCGACAACATTAGCAGCGACACGAAGGAGGACAGACTCACAACGCCCGTCCAGAATGAAGAAACGGTATTCGGTTCCTGGGATAAATTCTTCAACAAGAACAGCTGTATCTTCTGCAAAGGCAATCTCGAGAGCTTTCTTATAGTTATCAAGGCTGGCAGGCTCTTGGAAAATGGAAATGCCCAGACCGAAGTTGGTTGATTTTGGTTTAACCACAATTTGCTTGCCCTTGATAAGAGGATAGTAGGCTAGACCTTGTTCTAGACTGGTAAATTCGTCGCCGGCGGGGACAGGGAAGCCAGCATCAGCCAGGATTTTTTGGTCACGGTTTTATTAGCCATGGCAAGAGGAACTACATAGTTGTCTTTTGAGGTCATGTTACCATTTTTGACGTACTCAACATGATCTTTATGCCAGAGTTTAAGGAATTGATCCTGCTCATCTAGGATTTCAAAATGAAGCCCTTTTGAATGGCATCAAAGAGCAGCATCTGGGTAGAAAGTTCCATCTCCTCATAACCCTTAAGGGCATAGTGGGCAGTCCAGTCGTAATCATGATAGGCAAGCGCCTTGTCAAGGGCAAAGTCAGAAAGGGACTTGTCTTTGATATGAGGAAGAAGTTGAGCAGCTAGTGTCTGACTGGAATCTGCAAAGGCATCTTTAACTTGTTTGACCAGCCCTTGATGATAGTCACCAAGCCCAAAATGTTGCACCAGTTGGTCTAGAGCTGTCGTAATGTTCTGAGTTTCAGCTTCAGAAGGTAGAGGTTCTAAAGGATGAGAGAGGGCAATTTTTTCATTCAGCGCGTGACCTTGAGCCAGAGCCTGATCAACATTTTCAGGGGCATCCAGCCAGAGGAAGGCTAGAAGGAGTAGGTGTACGGTATCCATGGTAGTTTGGCTAATACCGATACGCTCAAAGGGGTTGAGGTCGAAGTTACGGAATTCTAGGTAGGTGATTCCCTTGTCAAGGAAGGAGCGATTAACCTTTTGTCCACGGAAACGAACAGCCGAGTAAAATTCCTTTTCCGCAATCAAATCACCTTGTTCGATATAGTTTTCGATGGCAGAGACATAGTCTTCTAGGCTTGCAAAAGATACTTGTATTTCTTCCTTATTGACATAGCCGTGGTCACTGTTACGGAAGGAACGCACAGGTTCTGGAACTTCTTGGTCGAAGAATCCTTGCTCAGCAATAGGTGCAGCCCCAAAAGATAGGTAATCACCCAACGGTAGCGCAAGTAGTTTTGAGCCAGCTTAAGATAGAGGGCGTTTTTGAAAGCAATTATATCAATCTGGTCACTTTCTTGGAATAGGGCTTCAACCAAATCTTTCCCTAGTTCCATATTATAGTGGATACCTGAGATAGCTTGTAGTTTAGTTCCGTATTTTTCGGCCAGGTAGTTACGATAATGGCGTTCAAATTCATTTTCCAGTTGGGCAACTTGGATTTCTTGGGCGTTGATACGAGGAGGCATGGACAAGGGCCAGAGAAGTTCATCTTTACTGATGGAACGTCCAGCTACATCGGTAATGGCTCCAAGAAATCGACGAGCCTCAGTGGTAGATTTAGCAACTGGTGTGATGAGTTCCATCTGAAACTCACAAAAATCTGTTTGAATATAAGGGTGGAAACTTCGAGCTCCTAGGCAGGAAGGGTGAGGCGTATGTGCTAATTTTCCCTGTCTATCGACACGAAGACTTTCGCGTTCAATTCCAAAGTTAGCTTGAAGGATAGGGCTAGTAGGCTCCAGCTTTTGAAGCAGTTGATTTATAGTCATAGAGTCACCTTTTCATCTAATGTTAGTGATAGTCTATTATAAATAGGAGAAGAAAACAACTTTCCGCTACGGTTAAGGGAAATTTCCGAATGTTTCAGATAAGAATTCTTAAAACCAGTTGTTTTTTAGCTATATTATATGGAAAAATTGTAAAATACCCACTGATTTTTATGTAAAATGTTATTTCTCTTGGAATTTAAATCAAATTAGCCTATACTAATGACGTATATATGAGAACGAAAGAATCCCTAGGGTCGGCACTGCACCCATAAAATGAGACACAAGAAAACACTCCTGTTGAAATCTGGTAAACTAGAAACAGGAGTGTTTTGTTATGGTCAAAAAGCATATTCGGTAGAAACTAAGTTAGCCTGTATCGAAATGAAGAAGGCAGGCAAATCAAATAAAGTTATCATGGATACCCTCAGTATCAAAAATGCTAGTCAGGCCAAGAACTGGTTGCGATGGTATCAGAATGATGAATTGTACCGTTTCCACCAACCCGTGGGAAACAATATACTTATGGTAATGGGATGAAACAGTTATCTGAAGTGGAACAGTTACGTTTGCAGGTAGAATTACTAAAAAGTATCAGAGCTTGATAAGAGAATCGACAAAGTAAGTCTTATCAAGCTAGTAGAAGAGTATAAGAAAACGTGCGCTGTATCTATTATTTTAGAATGTTTCGGCGTCAAACGCTCCACCTTTATCGCTGGAAACAGGAGTGTAAGAATTCTCAGAAAAGAGGCGAAATAGCAGATAATGGCTGTATCGAATGGTTTCACTCTGTTCTCAAGTCTGAAACCTTCTATCTCCATAAGTGGAGAAACATAACTGAAGATAGTCTAACAGATATTGTCAAAAATTACATCATATTTTATCCTGATAATTATGTTTCACCATTGAAATAGCCTGCGTGGAACTTGTTTAGACACCGTTAGTTGTGGACAAGTTTCTTTAGGTGCACTAGATGAATCTCTCCCAAAATGTGTTGAAAATATAAATAGAACTCTGGCTTTCTCCTAATGCAAGTACGGGAAGAGTTGAAAAACGCTAACCTGTAATCTCTCCTCTAGCTATTCCACCTATTTCATGCTAGAATAAAGAAAAACACATTTGGAGGCATTATGAATCAGACAGTGACTTATTTGCAGGAATTGACAGCCATTCCTTCACCGACCGGTTTTACACGTGAGATCGCAGACTATTTGGTCAAAACCATTGAAGGCTTTGGGTATGAGGTAACTCGGACTGCTAAGGGAGGCGTGAATGTGACCGTTCCTGGTGTGATCACAGACAAGCAACGCTACGTCACAGCCCATGTGGACACCTTGGGGCTATTGTCCGCGCTGTGAAAGCAGATGGTCGGCTCAAGCTAGACCGTATCGGTGGTTTCCTTGGAATATGATTGAAGGGGAAAATTGTACAGTCCATGTAGCCAATACAGGAAAGACCCATTCGGGGACAATTTTGGTCCATCAGACTTCTTGCCACGTCTACAAGGATGCGGGAACTGTCGAGCGGACCCAGGATAATATGGAAGTCCGTTTGGATGAAAAAGTGACCAACGAAAAAGAAACCCGTGCCCTTGGTATTGAAGTGGGGACTTTGTCAGCTTTGATCCACGGACAATTGTAACAGACACCGGCTTTATCAAATCTCGTCACTTAGATGACAAGGTGAGTGCAGCGATTCTCTTGAATCTTCTGCGCGTGTACAAGGAAGAGCAGATCCAACTGCCAGTAACGACCACCTTTGCCTTTTCAGTCTTTGAAGAAGTGGGGCATGGGGCTAATTCTAGTATTCCAGCTGAAGTGGTCGAATACTTGGCAGTGGACATGGGAGCTATGGGAGATGACCAAGCGACAGATGAATACACGGTATCCATCTGTGTCAAAGACGCTTCTGGACCGTATCACTACGAATTCCGTCAGCATTTGGTAGCTCTTGCAAAAGCCCAAGAAATCCCTTATAAGTTGGATATCTATCCTTTCTATGGATCAGATGCCTCTGCAGCCATGAGTGCTGGAGCAGAAGTCAAACACGCTCTTCTCGGGGCAGGAATCGAATCTAGCCACTCATATGAGCGGACCCACTTGGATTCTGTAGTCGCAACAGAGCGCATGGTCGATGCCTACCTCAAGAGCGACTTGGTAGATTAAAAATTGGATCTACTTTTGTGAACTATTTTTAGAAAGAAAACAATGTTTTTCTTAGAAAATAACATAAGAAATTTTTTATAAAATATCTAGTCCTTATAGTTTTTCAAATCAAAACTGAGACTTTCTGCTGTGAGAAAAGTGCTTGAAATAGAATCATTTCAAGCACTCGGGAGTTTTGAGAGTAAAACAGTTCGGGGAACTGTTTTAGCCTGAGCATTGAAATAAAAAAGCGAAGGGGTTCAAAACTAATTGAACACGGGTTGCGGATTGTGTCAAAAGATAAGTTCTCCTAGAATCGAAAGATTCTTCGTCAAACTTCCTATTTTGACTTTATCCGCAGACACCCTTTGTATCTTGGATAAGTCATGGAACTTCCTGGATTGCTGAAATCATCCACTGGATAATTTCACCTAACGTCCGTACTCACCTAAGGAAAGTCTCAAATAAGTCTTAAAGTTAAATTGATAACTACTCTCCGGAGTAGTTTTTTATAAACTAAAATTTTCTGAAAATTCTTTTCTTCTGAAAATCTTTGTGGTATAATCTTAAAATAAACTTAAAATTTCTTAAGGAGTTTTACATGAAAAAAGAAATGTCATTGCACTTGCGGGAGTTGCCCTCCTTTCAGCAGGTATCAGCAGGTATCCTAGCAGCTTGTTCGGGTGGTTCTAAATCATCTAGCTCAAGCAACGGTCAAAAATTCTCATATGTCTATGAGACTGAGCCAGAAAACCTAAACTATATCACATCTGGTAAAGCAGCAACCCACGATATCACTGGAAACTTGATTGATGGTTTGTTTGAAAATGATAAATACGGGAACTTGATTCCATCTCTTGCAAAAGATTGGACAGTTTCGCAAGATGGCTTGACTTATACTTATAAACTTCGTGATGATGCCAAATGGTATGATTCAGAAGGCGAAGAGTATGCAGATGTAACAGCTAAAGATTTCGTCACAGGAATCAAATATGCGGCTGATAACAAATCAGAAATGCTCTACATCATCCAAGATTCTATCAAAGGCTTGAATGACTACGTCAGTGGCAAAAATAAAGATTTCTCAGCTGTAGGAGTAAAAGCAGTTGATGATCATACCCTTCAAATCACTTTGAACCAACCAGAATCTTACTGGAACTCTAAATTGACACTTGGGATCACTTTCCTGTCAACGAAAAATTCGTAAAATCAAAAGGGGATAAATTCGCTCAAGCAAGTGATACTAGCTCCCTTCTTTACAATGGTCCTTACATCTTGAAGAGCTTTACTTCAAAATCTTCTATCGAAATGACTAAGAATGAAAACTACTGGGATAAAGACAAGGTCTACGTCTCAGATGTAAAATTGGAATTCTACGATGGACAAGACCAAAGTAAATTGGCCAAATCATTCGGTGAAAATGCTCTTAGCTTGGCAAAACTTTTCCCAACTGGATCTGGTTACTCAGAGCAAGCCAAAGAATTTAAAGACGAAATCACCTACACTCCTCAAGATGCTGCTTCTTATGTCATTGGTACCAACATCGACCGTCAATCTTACAAACACACAGCTAAGAAGACCGATGAAGAAAAACAATCTACTAAGAAAGCCCTCTTGAACAAGGACTTCCGTCAAGCGATCAGCTTTGCCTTCAATCGTGAAGCTTATGCTGCTCAATTGAACGGAAAAGACGGAGCAAGCAAGATCATCCGTAACCTCTACATTCCACCAACATTTGTCCAAGCTGATGGCAAGACCTTCGGTGAAATGGTGAAAACACAATTGGATACCTATGGAGATGAGTGGAAATCTACTAAACTAGATGATGGTCAAAACGGTCTCTTCGATGCGAAGAAAGCGAAGGAAGAGTTTGCAAAAGCGAAGACTGCCTTGGAAGCAGATGGTGTGAAATTCCCAATTCACATCGATATGCCTGTGGACCAAACCACTCCATCAAGAGTTCAACGGGTGCAATCTTTCAAACAATCAGTTGAAGAAGCGCTTGGTAAAGAAAATGTCGTCATCGATATCCAAATGCTTTCGAAAGAAGACCTTCAAAATGTGACCCTCTTTGCACCAAATGCGGCTGGCGAAGACTGGGATCTCTCTGATAATGTTGGATGGAGCCCTGACTACCAAGACCCATCAACTTACATGGATATCTTGAAAGCTTCATCTGGTGAAAATACTAAGACTTTCCTTGGATTTGACCCAAGTGAAAACAATGAAGCAGCTAAAAAGTTGGTCTGTACGACTTTGAAAAGATGATCAAAGATGCTGGTGCAGAAACACAAGACGTCAACAAACGCTATGAAAATATGCGGCTGCGCAAGCTTGGTTGACTGATAGCGCCCTTGTTATGCCAACTTCTTCATCAACTGGACGTCCATTCTTGACACGTATCGAACCATTCTCAGCTCCATTTGCATGGACTGGTGGTAAAGGAAAAGACCACGTGATCTACAAAGGAATGAAACTCCAAGACAAAGCTGTGACAAGTGCTGATTACAACAAAGCCCTTGAAAAATGGCAAAAGAACAAGCAGAGTCAAATAAAAAGCACAAGAAGATCTTAAGAAACACGTTAAATAAGGATCGATAACCGAGGCTGATGCCTCGGTTTTTTGTGGATCAGATGAATATCTGTTTGATCTTAAAACGCTTACATAGTATAATGGGAGTGTTGATTACAAAAAGTTAGGAGACTGACATGAAAAAGAAAACAATGGTTTCCATTGTCGCATCAAGTTTATTGATCGCACCGATGGTCTTGCATCAAGTAGCAGCAGCAGATGAGCAGACAGAAGAGTTAGCTCCATCGACAGAAGTGGTCCATGCTCCATCTACTGAAGCAACACCGACAGCACGTGACACAAGTACTAGCTCTAGTGAAGAAGGAGCGAGCTTGAGTGAGGCATCGCTGGATCGGACGGCAGTTGCAAATCAAGTAGCCCCTGCTACAGAAGAACACACAAGACAAAGTGAGCCTACGGTCCCAGTAGCAAGTCCAGCAACAACCAACAGGAAGCTGCACCTCAATCTGCTCCCAGTTCAGAAGCTCCGGCAACAAGTAATGATTTAGCAAAGGTTACAGGTAGCACCCTTGCAGCTGATCAGGCCCCTAAAGAGTTGACGGTCCAAGATGCTGTTAATGGCTTGCTTCAATGGGCAGCAACAGATCCTAGCCAATTGGGCCAAAGCCAAGCAGATCGCGAACGCTTTGCCAAGAGTTTAGGCTTGATTGAAAAATCAGAAGATTTGACTCGTAAGGTTAGTCAGCCAGAATTGGCCAAGATGTATGAAACAGCTAAGAAACTCTACGATGCCTACCGGGCTGAAAAGAAAAGCCCGCTCTTTTTAAATGGTCGTGCCCAGCCGATTTTCCCTTATACGACGGGAGAAAAAGCAGACCAAGACTACAAATATGAAGACAGTCAAATTGTACGCTTCCCTGTCTATGTCGAAACGGACTACGACACCGACGCAGATGGCAAGCCTGACTTAGTCAAAGCCATTGTTCAACTACCAAAAGCAGTAGCGCAAGGTGATTTTAAGGCAGCCACTATTCTGGAAGCGCGCCCTTACGTAGCGGGGACGCTTGATGAAAACTACGTGACCCTCGAAAGTTTGGGGCTTCCAACGGACGGTAGCTATGACATGAAGAAACTGCACAGCCAACCTGCAAAGAGACAGCCAGTAAGCAGTGAAACAACAGTAGAAGCAGCCAAAAAGCCAAGGCATCGGATTGGTATTACTACAGTCCCTACGAGTATATCTATGACTACGAAGATCTGAACTGGTACGACTATTTCTTGGTCAGAGGCTATGCCTTTATCTCGAGTGCGGGACTTGGTACCAAGGGATCAGAAGGATTTAACACCACAGGTTCTGATCTCGAAATCAATGCCTTCAAGAATATCATCGAGTGGGTCAATGGCAAACGCAAGGCCTACACCGATAAGACTAGCAATGTTGAAATCAAGGCAGACTGGGCAACAGGCAATGTCGCTATGACCGGTCTCTCCTGGGCTGGAACCACGACCTTTGGTGTGGCAGCGACAGGCGTAGAAGGCCTAAAGACCATCGTTCCAGCAGCAGGGATTGCCTCTTGGTATGATTATTTCAATAGCCAAGGAACCCAGTTTGGCAATGCGCCTTATAGTGATCTTTCATGGCTATCCCTCTACGTTAGCACGCGGATGCTGGACCAAGACGACTGGGCAGGGATTTGGCAAAACTATTCCAACTACATCAACCAATTGAACAAGGACCAGTACGCCCATGATCGTAACTACAGTGATGTCTGGAAGGAGCGGGATTATACCCTTCATCCGGAAAATCTCAAGACCAGCGCCCTGATCGTCCATGGCTTGAATGATGACAATGTCAAGACCAAACACTTTGAACTCATGTACGATGCCCTCAAGAAAGCAGGCCAAGATGTCAAGCTCTATCTCCACCAAGGAGATCACGTCTATCCAGCGGCTATGTCACGGGGATACGGCATCACCGCCAATGGTCAGGACTTTTATGACCTGCTCAATACCTGGCTGACCCATTACCTCTACGGAGTGGACAATCACGTCGAAAGCTTGCCAGCGGTCCTAGCTCAAAACAACTATGATCCAAGCAAGTGGACCAGCTATGATAACTGGAAGAGCAGTCAACGTCTCTTCTTGAATGCAAGCTCGAAACGTCTAGAAGAAACCATTTCTAGTGATTATGCGGCTGCAGGTGTTGAGATCGCTAACCGTAATGAAACTGTCAGCAAAGCCTCCTCTAAGGCCAATCTGACCTTCGTTTCTGATGTTACTGAGGACACTACGATCAAGGGCCACATCCCTGTTCATTTCAAGGCAGCTCTTGCCAAGGGTCAAGGAAAGAATTTCCAAATCAACGCCCTCTTGGTAGATGTGGCAGATGAGGACTTTGACGTGGTAGGAAATGGTAGCGTCAAGCAAGATAAAACGGCAGACGCTTTCTGGATGGGAAGCAATTTAAGCAACCTATCTGTTGCCGAATACGAAACCATCAAGACCAAGTACAAGGTGATTGCGAAAGGCTGGATCAACCTTGCGAACCCTGAGTCTGGCTACGATTCAGCAAGCTCACGAGCTAGCATCGAGCCAAAAGTGGGAGAATACCACGATTATACGGTCTATCTCCAACCAAATCTCTATACGGTTAAGAAAGGTCACAAGTTAGCACTTGTTTTCAACACCTATGACCCATCTGATTTAACGGTGGAGCATCCATATGAAGTGACCTTTAAGACAGATTCTATCCAGGCGGCGATTCCAATTGTTGAAAAGACCCGCGCCCAAAAGGCAGCTTATGTACCAAGTGCAACAGATACAGACTATGCGAATTTACCAGAAGTTGAAGGTGCTGCTCTAGTCGCTCCAGAAGTGCACTACAAGGAAGAATATAGGCTTCCAAGCCCAGAATCCTTTGTCCAACCAAGCCAAACTCTTCCTGAAAAAGCAGAGCAGATGCAAATAGGATCAGCAAGACAAGAGCACTCTCTTCATACACTAGCTGTATCTTATGGACCTCAATTTGTTTCACAAGGATTGGCAGAAGATCCTCAAGCTGCAACTCTTGTAGTGGGAGGAGAGAAAGCAGATCATACGCTTCCTCAAACAGGGAGCAAAGACCATTCTCTGGGTCTCTTAGGGTGATTAGCCTAACAGCTTCTAGCCTCATCTTTTGGCGCAAAAGAGAGAAGATGCCTAAGGACTCCCTGTAGCAAATATTTCTAAAATGGCATCTTTTAGTGTAAAATAAAAGTAGAAATGCAGAATCAGTAGTCACTACTGAAAAAGGAGGAAATATGGCACACATAATCACAGATGCAACTTTTGAACAAGAAACCAGCCAAGGCCTTGTCTTGATTGACTTTTGGGCAACTTGGTGCGGTCCATGCCGCATGCAAGCTCCAATCTTGGATCAGTTGGCAGAAGAAGTACATGAAGATGATTTGAAAATCTGTAAGATGGATGTCGATGAAAATCCAAATACAGCGCGTCAATTCGGTATCATGTCGATTCCAACTCTTCTCTTTAAAAAGATGGACAAGTTGTCAAACAAGTGGCTGGAGTTCATACGAAAGCCCAATTGAAAGAAATCATTGCAGAATTGAGCTAAAGAAGGGAGTGGGAAAGAACTCCGACTAGTTAAAAGAGTTCGTTTTCCCACCCCGCAAAGTTGATTAGGTTATCTTCGGAGCTTAATAAGCGAACGAAGATACCAATCAACCACTGCGTCATACAGTTATTTCTATCAAACATCGAAGGCTGGATAATTTTTTCCAGCTTTTTTGATGCTCTTTATTTCTTTCAAATAGACGCGATACCCATTGACAGCGCTTTCTTATAGTGCTAAAATGAAGCTGTATTTCCTATAAAATTTTTACAGGAAAAAATTCTCTTAGGAAGGTGTAGATCCTAGGAGAAAATTACATATAAAGGTTATTGCCCCTCTGTATCTTGGGCTACCCAGACACTGACGGAACGTTCTGCCACTGGGAATTCAGCAGTACCGTCTTCTTGGACTTGGACGGTTTCGCTACAATTTTCTAGTACATCATAGTAGGTGAGGCCTGCGTAGGATGAGCCGATCTCCATGACTTTTGTAGCAGCTTGGTTATTGGAAATCAAGCAGGCGATTGGTGCTGATTCTTCTGAACCTGAACGTGTCCAACCGATGCAATTAGGATCATCGAAGTAGTCCGTTTCTTCCCCATAGGCCAGATCTTTACGAACCCATAAGAGTCGATCGAGGACCCCTTGGAAACTTTCTTGCGCAAATTGGCCCTCGATACCGTAGTAGTCTCCATAGAAGACACAAGGCAAACCAGCTTCACGAAGTAAGATCAAGGCATAGGCTGCAGGCTTAAACCATTCTTCAATGGTAGATTCCAAGGCTTGCCCTCGTTGGGTATCATGGTTGTCCACAAAGGTTACGGCCTGTTCAGGATGATTGAGTGCTAGTGTTCCGTCAAAAATAGTTCGAAGGTCGAAATTTTCACCTTCTTGACTAGCTCGGAAGAGATTTTGGTGGAGGGCCACATCGATCAAGTCGTATAAGTAGTCAATGCTTTCCAAGTACTCATCGTTGGTTTCTGTGTCCCCATTCCAAAATTCACCAAAGACGTAGAAATCTTCACCATATTTTTGGTGATATTGTGGATGAAATTCTTCATAAAGAAGGAGTCAATGTGTTTGACTGCATCCAGACGGAATCCCTCAACCCCTGTTGTTTCGATAAACCATTCAGCCCATTGGTCGAGATTTTCTACAACCTCGGGATGTTTGAAATCGATATCGGCGTACATGAGGTAATCGTAGTTTCCGTTTTCCTTGTCAACCAGATCTCCATGGGCCCAACCTTTGTTGTCCCCTTGGATTTGGTAGATCCCACTTTTATTACGTGAAGCATCGTAGTCCGTACCGGTGAAATGGTACCAATGCCAGTGGAAGTCATTATAGGCGCCATTTCGGCCATCAAAGGTGAATTTGGTCCATCCTTGAATGGTGAAAGGTTCGGTAAGGATCTTGTTTCGATCCATCGGATCGACCTCAACGACCTCGAATTCTTCTAAACCATCTGCAGCAGCTTTGTGGTTAAGAACGACATCGGCCATTGGTTGAATCCCTGCATCTTTGAGGGCTTGAATGGCTTGAAGATAATCGTCTTTGAAACCGTATTTGGTACGAACCGTTCCTTTTGATCGAACTCGCCCAAATCAAAGAGGTCATAGACTCCGTACCCAACGTCATTGTTAGATGTAGCTTTAAAGGCAGGTGGCATCCAGACTTTACGAATACCCAAGTCTGCTAAGTGTTGCGCATCTTCAGCAAGACGCGTCCAGTGGTTCCCATCAGCGGGCAAATACCACTCAAAATATTGCATTAAGGTTTGATTTTCCATTTTTATTTCTTCTTTCATGTGAATGTTCCTATTTTACCAAAAATAGTTGGATGCGACAAACTTTTGCGCTGGAAGCAAGCCCTTTCTAGAAAAGAAATCGCATACATGAAAGAAATGAAGTGAGAATATAAAAAAATAGAGTCGGGTTCCGCTAGGACTGACTTTGAAAATGGTGAAAGGAGACCATTTTATGAAAAAACAACTCTTGTTTCTCTACTCGTTGCAGGTTTACTGATTAGTCCTGCTGTACTCGCCCAGCATGTGCAAGCAGACCAAGTAAGTAGCACAACTACTGAGGAGACGGTGACTCCTTCTACGGCAAGTCCTGAAGTTACTGAAACAGTGAGCTCAACACAAGGAGACACTAAAGAAACCGTACAGCCTGAAAAAGTGGAAGAGGTTTCAGAAACTAACCGACCAACCACTTCACTAACCGCTCCGACAACTACTCCGACGACTGAGCTACATGAAGAACCTGCGTCAAGTCCAGCGGTAGTGAGCGCCCCAACTGTTGAGCCCACTCTAGCCAATCAGCCAAGCCCTGTGCCTGCGACGCCTACCGTTGGCAGTCAAGAGGAGCGCGCGATTCCAAAAGTAACCCAAGGAGACTTGGCTGAAATTACTGGTGCAACAGTAACCGACCAGGATCGTGAAAAAGAAGTCACTGTGACGGAGGCAGTCAATCAACTATTGAACTGGGCTTCAACCAAGGAAAATCAAGTCGGATCTACTGATAAAGACCGATTAGCTTTTGCCAAGAGCCTAGGGATGGTCAAGGAAGGAGTGGAGGGATCTGCTCCGGTCACCAATCTCACTTCAATGGTTGATGTAGCCAAACAGCTTCGAGCAGCTTACCGCGCGGATAAGAAGACCCTCTCTTTTTGAATGGCAAAGCACAACCTATTTTCCCATTTACGCCAGGGACGATCCGGAGCATTACTCCTATGACAAGAGTGACATCGTCCGCTATATTGTCTATGTGGAAACTGATTATGATACGGATGGAGACGGCAAGCCTGACTTGGTCAAGACCTTTGTACAGGTGCCAAAAGCTGCTGTCAATGGGGACTATAAAGCTGCGTCCATCTTTGAAGCTAGTCCTTATGTAACAGGAACAACAGAAGAGCGTACCTTAGAGGGAATTGGTCTCAAAGAAGGTGGAAACTTCGATATGGCCAAGCTCTATGAAAAACCTGCCAAACGCCAAGCAACCAAGACTGTTACGACAGAAGAAGTAGCCAAAGCGACTGATCCAAAGGATTGGTACTACGTCAATCCGCGTGAAAGTTCTGAAGATTATACGCATTATGATTACGAAAATCTCAACTGGTACAATTATTTCTTAGTTCGTGGTTATGCAGTGGTGACCAGTAGTGGTTTGGGCTCTAAAGGATCAGACGGGATCAATACGACCGGCTCTGACCTTGAAGTAGCTGCTTATAAAAATATCGTTGAATGGCTCAATGGCAAACGCAAAGCCTACTCTGATAAGACTAGCAACCATGAAGTCAAGGCAGACTGGTCCAACGGAAACGTCGCTATGACTGGTTTGTCTTGGGCAGGTACGACAACATTTGGTGTAGCTTCTACTGGTGTGGAAGGCCTAAAGACCATTGTGCCAGCTGCAGGGATTGCTAGTTGGTATGACCATTTCAACAGCCAAGGATCTCCTCTTGATACCGGAGCTTCCAATGACCTATCTTGGCTGTCTGTCTATACCTCAGGCCGAATCCTTGATAAGGAAGATTGGGACAAGATCAAGGATTACTATGCAGCCTATATCACCAAGCTCAATGAGCTCCAACACAAGGATGGTCATAATTACAACGAAGAATATGCTAAACGCGACTACACGCTCAATGCAGCCAACCTGAAAGCGGCCCCTCTCATTATTCAAGGGCTCAATGATGACAATGTCAAACCCAAACATTTTGAACTCATGTTAGAAGCCTATAAAAAGGCGGGGATCGATGCCAAGGTCTTGCTCCACCAGGGAAATCACATTTATCCATCTACGCGTTGGTCAGGAACCGAAGTCGCAGGCCAAGCCTTTAATGACCTGATGAATCTCTGGTATAGTCATTACCTCTACGGTATTGAAAATGGGATTGAAAACCTTCCACAAGTAACAGCTCAGGACAATCTAGATCCAAGTAAATGGCGTCGTTTTGATAAATGGGATACCAACAATGCCATCTCCTCTCGAATCTACTCCAAACGGGAGGATGTGACAGTAACTGGTGATTACTATGGTACAGGAAATAACTGGACTACACGTAACCAAGATGCGGCCTTCCATTCCTCAGAAGTAGCGGCTTCCTATGCAGCACCAGTTGATCAAGATGTCACCATCAAAGGTCATATTCCGGTGCATTTTAGCGCCGCATTTGTCAAGGGAGACAAAAACCATGCCCATGTCAGTGCGACCCTGATGGATGTTTCAGACGAAGACTTTGATGTGGTCAAAGAAGAAATCACCTATGATAAAGACGGTTATAGCACGCGCACATTAGACAAGGAAACGATCGACGAGACAGGCTACTGGAATGGTAGCAACCTTGAAACCTTGCCTCTCAAACGTTACAAGACCCACAAGGTTAAGAGTGTGGTGATTGCGCGTGGTTGGATGAATCTGGCCAATCCAGCATCTCGCTATGACTCAGCAAGTTCTAGTCATTCTATTGATCTGAAAGAAAATGAATATCATGATTACACCATGTATCTGCAACCAAATCTCTATACAGTGAAAAAAGGCCATCGACTGGTTTTGAGTTTGCACACCTACGATCCGGATTATATTTATTTTGCAGATCCTTATGAAGTGACCTTCAAGACAGATTCTATTTCTGCAACGATTCCAATCGTAGAAGACAGTCGGTCTCTCTTGTTCCGTTATCAACCAAGTGAAAAAGATACAGAGTATGCGTCATTGGCAGATCGGATCTTGCCAATTGCAACCATTCAACCAAAAGTAGATCCTGAACAAGACCCAAGTCCAGTAGATCAAGCAGAAAAACCAATTGTTCCAAGTAATCCAATGACTCCAACCAACCCAGTTGCTTCTGAAATTCCTCAAAAACCAAGCCACGGTCGGGATCCGATGGACTTCCGTAAGGAACAAAAAGAAGAAACTGCACAAGAATTGGCTCAAAGAGCTGATAAAGATAAGATCGAAGCGTCAAGCCAACCAAGCCTTCCAAAAACAGGTCAAGCAACAAGCCCTTGGACTCTCTTTGGCTTCCTAGGACTCATGCTCACTAGCCTTTTGTCACTTGGCAAAGCTCACAAAGATTAATAGTAGAAAAGAAGGATAGAGAGAAAGTGAAAACCACCAATAGAGAGAGCATCGAAAAGATTTTTACCGAAGCCTTAGCGATTCCAAGCTTTACCAATACTGAGACCGAACAAGGAATCGAAGCCTACCTGGATCAACGGATTGGACAAATCCCTATTTCAAGGAACATCTGGACCATTTTGGGCGCTATCAGGTGCCACAGGATCACTTGCGTCGGTCGGTCAATTGGGCCTTGGTTGATAAGGGCAAGAAAAAACAGTTATCCTTTTCCACCACCATGATACAGTCGATCTAGAAGACTATGGAAATTTGGCAGAGATCGCGCTCGATTCTGATAAAGTAGCAGAAGCCTTGAAAACACTGGATATGCGACCTGATATGCAGGAAGATTTAGCTTCTGGGGAGTGGAAATTTGGCAGAGGGTCTTGCGATATGAAAGCAGCCCTAGCCCTGCAATTGGGGGTTCTGGAAGCCTATGCAGCAGACCCCACAGAAGGTCAGGTCAATCTGCTCTATCTCTCTGTTGGAGACGAGGAATCCTATTCACGTGGGATGCGGGGAGCTTTGGGCCTCCTCACAGATTTGCAGGAAAAGTTTGATCTGAATTATGTATTGGCAGTGGATTCAGAGCCCTTTGAATCGGAAGTAGGAAAAGAAAGGTCCTTCACATTGGCACAGTCGGCAAACTCATGCCAGTCGTTGTGGCGCAAGGCGTCTTGTCCCATATGAAGGAGCCCTTAAAGGGATCAATGCCTTGTCGCTCTTAGTAGCCATCGCAAGTCAGCTAGATCTTCATCCCGATCTGGCAGATCAGGCGTTGGGAGAAACGTCTCCCTTCCTTCTTGGTCCTATCTCAGAGATTTGAAGGAGCAGTACGATGTATCGACCGTGCTGTATGCGGCTGGTTATTTCAGTGTATTGCATTTGAAGAAAACACCTCAAGAGCTCTTGCAACGAATCTATGAGCTTAGTCAGGAGGCCTTGGATGCCTTTTACAAGAAGTATGAGCACTTGCAGGATAAGGCTGGCCAAGACCATATGATTGCAAGGCCAAAAGTCATCACCTATCAAGAACTAGAGGAACGATGCCAAGCCATAGAAGGTTACCAAGCTTTTAGGAAGCTTCTAACCAAAAAGCGGAACACGATTTTCGTAATGGGACCAGCTACCAGAGCCTTGCAATCCAACAAATCCAGCGACTCCTTGAGTTTCTCGGAGATAAGGATCCCATGGTGGTCATTGGTTTTGCGCCCCATATTATCCTTCTATGAATTGTCGCTTTTGGACAATACAGAACTCAAAATCGAGTCCTTGATCGAGGATTACCGCGAGTATCTAGACACAAGAGGTTACCTCTTAAAAGTCGAAGAATACTTTATGGGGATTAACGACACCAGTTATTGTGCCTTGGAAAAGGATGTGGCCTCTTATCAAGTCGTCTTGGATAGCCTAGCCACACCAGCCCAGGTCTATGATCTGGATCTGGAAAAAATTGCCCAAATTCAGGTTCCAGCGGTCAATCTAGGACCATGGGGTAAAGAATTGCACAAGCGAGGAGAGCGGGTCTACAAAGAAGACTTCTTGGAGACCATTCCAAACTATCTGCTAGAATTGCTCTACCATTTCGATGATCGCTTATCAACAGAATAAGAAAAACGGTCCCAATGAGGATCAATTAGGGAGTTAAAATGATTACATTTCACGGAGTTACCAAAGATTACGATGGGCACATTGCCCTCAACCACTTGGATCTGACCATCGAGGATGGGCAAATTGTCGGCCTGATTGGCCACAACGGAGCCGGAAAGTCAACGACGATTAAGAGCCTGGTCAGTGTCATCACCCCAACCACTGGATCCATTGAAGTGGATGGTCAGGACCTCTATAGCCATCGTCTGGCGATCAAAAAGAAGATCGGTTATGTGGCGGATTCGCCAGATCTTTTCTTGCGTCTCACAGCTAATGAATTCTGGGAGTTGGTTGCGACCTCTTATGATATGAGTCAGAAAGACTGTGATCAACGCTTAGAGGAGCTTCTTAAGATCTTTGATTTTCAGAGCCACCGCTATGAAGTGATTGAATCCTTTTCACATGGGATGCGCCAGAAGGTCTTCGTCATTGCAGCCCTCTTGTCAGATCCAGATATCTGGGTCTTGGACGAACCCATGACCGGTTTGGATCCACAAGCTTCTTACGATTTAAAACAAATGATGCGCCAGCATGCGGATCGTGGCAAGACGGTCATTTTCTCAACTCACGTCTTAGAAGTGGCCGAACAACTCTGTGATAAAATCGCCATTCTCAAAAAGGGAAATCTCATTTTCTATGGGACGATCGAGGAATTAAAGGGCCAGCACCCCGAACAAAGTCTGGAAAGTATCTATCTCAGTCTAGCGGGTCGGAAGGAAGAAGGTGGCGATCATGCGTCTTAAGATTATCCAGCAACTGGTCAATGTCAATATCATCTATGCCAGCCAGCCCGCTCAGATCGCAAAATTACGTGCCAAACAGGCAAAAAACCGGACGTCAAACTCAATGTTGCCCGTAAATCAGTGCTCAACTACCTCTTTTAGGATTGGTCTATTTCCTCATATTTGGCTTGCTCTTTAGTATCTATGATTTTGTCCATCAGCCAGCCTTCTTTGTCAATATGGTCGCCCTCTTTTCCTTGATGACCATTTCCCAAGGATTTATGAGTTTTTACAATGTCTTTTATGAAAGCAAGGACCTCCAGTTTTACCGGCCCTATGCCTTCTCAGATGCGGAAGTCATTGCTGGAAAGAGTATCTCGGTCATCCTGACCCTTCTCATGGCTATCCTTCCCTTGGTCAGCTATTTTCTGATCCTGCCTGTCCAAGCAGGCGGCTTCAATCCGTTAGGGATCCTGCTAGGCCTCTTTTGTGCCTTAATTCTCTTAGGCGTTCTCTTTTAGCGACGATCTTACTAGCTCATTCGATCACCAAGACCTTGTTTTTCAAAAACATACGACCCTGCTCTCTAACATCATGGTCGGAATTGGATCTCTTCTGAGTCTAGGAGCTTATCTTTATCTGAATCTAGTCCAAACCCATCGGGTAGAAGTGACGGGTGGCGCTGATATTCCCATTCTATTTCCACCTTTTACGTCCTTTCATCAGTTCATTCTCCATCCTTTTGATGGAGAAGCGATCCTAGGCCTCTTAGGATGGATCCTGGTCCTTCTGATCTTGATCGTCCTGGTTCGTAAAATTGTGATCCCGCAGTTCTATGATGCAGCCCTTGCGGTTGCAACCAACCAAACCGTTAAGGAGCGCGTGAGAGTGCTCCATGTGGGTCAGAAAGACTCCTTTAGACGATTTGTCATTCAGTATCATCGCAGAGTCCTGAGTGATGGAACCCTTATGGTACAAGTCCTTTTGATGATGAGCATTCTGCCATATATTTTCCTCCTCAGTGGAGCAGCAGGAGCATCGAAAAATATAGGAGGCCTCAGTCCTTACCTGACGCCCCAGTATCTGGTGCCACTGACTCTTGTTGCCATCTTGATCGGTGTTTTCAATAGCTTTGGAGGCTTGACCAGTATCGGTATTTCGCTAGAGCGCGAAAACTTTGAGTACTTGAGATCCCTCCCTGTTGATTTCAAACGCTATCTCTTCATGAAGTTTTGGTTGCTCTATCTGGTGCAATCCATCCTTCCTGTCATTCTTCTAGTTGGCGTTTGTCTCTATTTTGGCGTCCATCCCTTGGCTATCCTAGCCATGTTGCTGATCTGGGTCGTAACCACCATTCCGATCTGCATTCGAGACTATGTCAAAGATTTTCAGAACTTTAGCACCAATTGGACCAATATCACGGAGTTGATGACCCGCCATCGTGGAAATGCAGTTCTTCAGTCTATTCTCTTGATTGTCTTTCTCTTTGTGATGTTTCTCTTGATCATTGTCAGCTTCATTTGGACCTATCATTCCGTCAGCACCCTGCTAGCTGTGATCCTTTATAGTGTCATACTGCTAATTGGAGCGGGAATCAGCTATACTATCTATCGCAAAAAATCCGTACCCTCTACCAAGAGATCGGAGAATAAAAGAGAGAGTGGGACAGAAATCGGTCATTCGTTAGAATTCGATTTCGTCGTCCCACCTCCGCACAGTTGAGTAGGGCTGTAAAGCTGATGAAATCAGCGTAGTAGAGCCCACTCAACCACTGCGTCTTGCTCGACAATCCAAAAACAATTGAGAGGCTAGGACTTTTGTCCTAGCCTCTTTTTAGTGGTGATTAAATTTCATAGCCCATGAGGAGCCCGCCTTCTTCGGCGTAGAAACTACATAGTCCGGAAGTAGGAAGGACTTCGATGTTTGCACGGGCAAATTTTTCAAGGACCAATGCAGAGAACTGCTCGATAAATTTTTCATTGTTGCGGTGGGCAATGGTAATATGTCCGCCATTATAGCCTGCCTTGATTAATTCATCAAAAGCTGCCTTGATCGCTTTCTTTTGGCCCCGTGCTTTTTGAAGCAACTCAAGGGTACCGGTCTTACTAGCTTCGCCGACCATACGGATATTGAGGAGCCCGACAACAGTTCCGAGCAATTTGCTGAGACGCCCATTTTTGACTAGATTATCAACCTTGGCCAAAACAAAGAGCAACTTCGTCTTAGACTGGTAGGTCGTGATCACATCGACCACTTGATCAAAATCGAGGCCTTCAGCGACCAACTGATTGAGCTTGCGAACGATTAGGTCCACCTCACCCCCAGCTGATAAGCTGTTAATGACGTGGATATTGGTATTCGGATGCTCTTCCAGATAAATCTTCTTAGCTACCTCAGCACTATTGTAGCTACCTGAAAGGGTTCCAGTGATGGTCACAACGACAATATTTTCAGCCCCTTCAAAAGACTTCATGTAGTCATCAGGACTCGGACAGGCAGACTTAGAAGCAGTCGTAGTCGCATACATCTCTTCCATCATCTGATCGATATTGAGTTGGGCATCATCTGTGTAGATAGTTTCTCCCACTTGGATGGTCAAGGGGACACTGACAAACTCCGTATCCGGTGCCAGATTGTCCAAAGAGCGGTAGTCACAGCCTGAATCCGCAATAATTTTCCATTTCATCAGTTCATACCTCATAGTTGTATAAAAATGTACATTGACAAGTAGTATGTCTTCTTTACAATTATATCATGAAGTACAATGCTATCCAAGTAGATATCATCAGGTGAGACAGATAGAAAGTAAATGTTATGGCAGAAAGAAAAATATCCGAGAAATCCTTGGAAAATCTCAAACGATTTAACCGAGAAAACAATGCGATTACGCGAGAATCCATCGAAATCTCTCTCCTGCAATTGTTGGAGAAAAAGATCTGAAAAAGATCACCATCTCTGAGCTGGTTCAGCGTGCGGGTGTCTCTCGCGCAGCCTTTACCGTAATTATGACTCCAAAGAAGAGATTCTAGAGTCCATCTTTCAATCTAGTATCGCAAAGATTACCAAGTCTTTAGATGGCTACAACCTCAAGACAGACCTCTACCAAGTCTGGGTCTATCTCTTTAAGGAAGTCAAGAAAGAAGCCAAGATCATTAGCCTAGCCATTGATTATAATTTCGAGCGGCTCTTGACCAAGGCAGTCTATGACTTTTTAGAAAAACGAAATGGCAGCTCCTCGAATGGCGCTGGCAGCTACCTCAATTCCTTCTGGAGCTCAGCCATTGTCTCTGTCATCTCCAAATGGATCAAGGATGGCATGAAGATCCCCGCTGAGAAGATCGCGACCCTTGGTCTGCCCCTCTTTCCACAAAAGAAAAGTAAACACCACCGAGAGGTGGTTTTTTCTTGCAACTATTTCCAACTAGTGAGGAAGTTGCCCCAGTCGCAAAATTTCGGTATCATGGTAGGAGTTAACTTTTAGAATTAAACCATTAAGTTGGGATTTTTAAGTGATTTTTTAAAAGACAGAGCAAAGAAACGTCAATTCACAACAATCTAACAATTAAGGAGATTTATGGTTAAAGATTATAAAGAACTAAGGAAACGATACAATATTCCAGTGATAGTCCTATTGGTCATTCTAGCCTTACCATTTTTATATATCGTGCAAGTGACTCAAAGTAAAAAAATTGCTCTCATTTGTTTTTTGATTTACTTACCATTTGAGATGGTTCTAGTTATCATTAAAGATACTCTTTTAATTAAGAAGTTGAATAGTCTTATCTATAAGGACATAAATCTTGACTTGATGGCAAGCTATATTCTGAACCAAAAAGAAAGAGTATCAAAACTATTAAAGCGCGTGTACAGGTTGCCACTATTTTCTATTTCTATAGGATTGGTGACTTTGGATCCATTGAAGCAGTTGTAGACGAACTCAAAAAGATTCAAAAGTTTACAGATGTTGAACAAGTAAAATTAAACGAAATTCTATTGAATGCAAACTTATTTTCTAGACCTGATTTGAAGGAAGATGAGTTTGAGGAGTTACTAGCTAACTATTTGGCAGATGTTGAACCACTCAAGATGGCATACAGAGCTCGCTATGATATACTGGTCAAAAAGAGCCCAATGATGCCGTCTTAAAGGAAGGGACGAACAACAAGTTCTCACAATTGGAATCTATGTATCTGAAGGCAGTCAATGAGTCCCTCAAAGGAAATAGAAATGAGGCAATGGAGCTATTTCGTACCATTGCGAAAGAAGATGAGGGATTGTATCTGGTCCGAATGGCTCAAGCCTATCTAGATAGTGAAAACTCGGGAGAAAAGAGTGTTTCACTTGATGAAAGACAAGAAGAAGTCACCTTGAAATTATTGCGAATGAAGCTGATAGAAGTCAAACCAGCTAAATCAACTAAATCCACAAAAGGACTTGCTTTTTTCAAAGGTTGGAAAATCGCTTTACTGTTAATCCCGCCGTTTTTATTGTATGCGATGGTTTTAGTTGTAATAGCCGTCGTCAAAAAAATAGGGTCATTCGTTCTCTCGAAATTTGAAAAATAGATAATTGGACTGAGTAAAATATTGAAATTAACTTTTATAAAAGACTCATTTGAAAGGAAGATATGCTAAATAAACTATTGAAAACCCCCATTTTAAGTTGTTCAATTATATTTGTTATCTGCTCAGCAGCAAGGCTATTCGAATACTTCTATATGAGGACAGATGAAACTTTTTTATCGGAGAATTTTCTACATAAGCTTTTTGGAATACTTTTATTGTGGGGAATTCTTTCAATTAGCAAATTAAGATGGATAGATATTGGTTTTACACCTAATGGAATTATAAGAGGTATAGGAAATGGCCTGCTCTTTGGTTTAGTGTGCGCAATCTTTTCATATGTAGTTGAATGTCTTACCCTCTTTTTTCTTCATGGAAATGTTTACTTATCGTTTTACGCCAGTGGTTTTCCTTAACCAATGAAAAAGGATCATATGCAGGAATCTTATTTATTCTCTCAAGTGTGTTGTTTAACCTGATAAACGTGTGGATGGAAGAAGGAGTTTTTCGTGGCCTTTTCACAAAAATTCTTGAAGGGATTTCTTACCGTAAGAGTCTATTCTTTATAGCCTTCCTATTTGGAATATGGCATTTGGCAATGCCCTTAAGAGATTATCTTCAAGGAGAATCGTCACTCATAAGTCTTATTACCATGGGGATTGGCTATGTTATCCTAGCAGGAATGATGAGCATCAAATGGTCTTTACTTTACAAAATGACAGGTTCCTTGTGGCTAGGACTTGGAGATCATCTTTTCAACAATCTTGCTTCAAATCTGGTTCATGTTGTCTCAAATTCTGAATCAGATAGCTTGCAGATAGTGAGAATTATTCTTTGGCAGTTGTTGTCATTTGCAATTGTTTTGAGCATTTATAAAAGAAAGTCAAAGACTATAGCAAATCAATGTTGAAGCTCTTTTAAGAATTATTGAATCCTATTACAGTTTATGAATCAACGATAA
Organism: Streptococcus sp. 2A/TPW/M5; assembly: GCA_036663675.1. Taxonomy (GTDB): domain Bacteria; phylum Bacillota; class Bacilli; order Lactobacillales; family Streptococcaceae; genus Streptococcus. The sequence continues at coordinate 1,436,279 of JAYXUK010000001.1, forward strand.
AAAATTTTTTATAAGTAACTCTAACAAAAGACCCCTATCTCAGACAGGGGTCTTTCTTTATTCTTGGATCATGGCTAGGAGGTCCTCTCCTGTAGTGGTTGGAAGGATCCGAACTCGTTTGAGGGAATAGAGGCCATCAGCGGAGCTGGCGAGTCCATTTTTAGTGGTGAGGCCTAGTTTGTAGTCGGCTTTCTTAGCTTGGTCGATTGTGACCTGGCTGTAGCGACCAGATGGGTAGACGATAACGCTGGTATTTTGATCCAGCACCTTATCCAGCAGGTGTTTAGAAGCGACCAGCTCATTCTTTTGGGTCTCGAGACTGGAATTGGCTAGGTCTGGATGATTGACCGTATGGCTTTCAAAGGTCAAGCCATCATTTTTCATCTCTTTGATTTGGTCAAAGGTCAGGACATTTTCTTTTTCCTTTTGGGTAAAGTCTGTGATGATATTGTTGGTGGCGGTCATCTTATATTTTTTGAGAAGCGGATAGACGATAGTATAGAAATCCTCGACGCCATCATCAAACGTGAGCCAGACAAATTTCTTTCCTTTTGGGACTTCATTTTTAGCGAGGATACGATAGGCTTCCTCAGGTGTCAATGTATAGTAACCCGCTTTTTTGAGAGCCTTTAGTTGGCTTTCAAAGGTCTCTGGATCGACAATCAGATTTGCATTGGCAGCTTCGGACTCAGCCATATTGTGTACAGAGTGGTACATGAGGATGGGCAGTTTGACCGGCTTTTTCACTCGGGTCCACTCGATAGAGGAGCTACCTTCCTCGAGAGAACGCGTCATGGCAGTGCCACTGGTATTCCCTTCACTCGGCTGAGTGATTCGTTTGATCAGAAGAAAGCTACAAATAAAGATACAGACCAGGAGGAGGGCATTGATTCCAAGTAGGACTTTGATTTTTTAGGTACTCTTCGTTTACTCATAGTGTCACCGTTTTCATCTTTTTCTTTATTGTACCACAAATTCTATGTTCTTTTCCAGAACTTGCTACAGGCAGATCCTGTCATGAAAATTCAGAATTTTTAAGGCAATTGGCTGTCAAACGCATAAGTTTTTGTTATAATGGAGCTACTATAGAAAATTCAAGGAGTTAATAGGATGTCTGTTAAGATTGCCTTACTAGGATTTGGTACTGTTGCTAGTGGCGTACCATTTTTATTAAAAGAAAACCATGAAAAAATCACCCAGGCAGCTCAAGATGAGATTGAGATTGCCAAGGTCTTGGTTCGTGATGATGCGGAGAAGGAAAGTTTGCAAGCGGCGGGTCACGACTACAACTTTGTGACCAATGTCGATGAGATCATTGAAGACAAGGACATTGCCATCGTTGTGGAATTGATGGGCCGTATCGAGCCAGCGAAAACCTTTATCACCCGTGCTCTTGAAGCGGGTAAGCATGTGGTCTCTGCTAACAAAGACCTTCTTGCCGTTCATGGAAGCGAGTTGCTAGAGATTGCTCAAAAACACAAAGTGGCCCTTTATTATGAAGCTGCCGTAGCTGGTGGGATCCCAATCCTTCGGACCTTGGTGAATTCTTTGGCTTCTGACAAGGTGACTAAAGTGCTCGGTGTGGTCAATGGAACCTCCAACTTCATGATGACCAAAATGGTCGAAGAAGGCTGGACTTATGAGGATGCTTTAGCAGAAGCGCAACGCCTTGGTTACGCTGAAAGTGATCCAACCAACGACGTTGAAGGAATCGATGCTGCCTACAAGATGGTGATCTTGAGCCAATTTGCCTTTGGGATGAATATCCAATTTAACCAAGTAGGTCACAAAGGTATCAGCCAGATCACTCCTCAAGATGTATCGGTTGCTCAAAGCCTTGGTTATGTTATTAAGCTGGTCGGTTCCATCGTTGAAACAGAGTCAGGGATCGCAGCAGAAGTGACACCAACCTTCCTTCCAAAACAACATCCACTCGCAGGAGTGAACGACGTTATGAATGCGGTCTATGTGGAATCCATCGGTATTGGTGAGTCTATGTACTACGGACCAGGTGCTGGCCAAAAACCAACAGCGACAAGTGTCGTAGCTGATATTGTGCGCATTGTCCGTCGTCTAAAAGAAGGAACGATCGGTAAAGCCTTCAATGAATACAGCCGCCCTCTTCAATTGGCTAAGCCAGAAGACGTGAAAAATAACTATTATTTCTCAATCAAGGCACCAGATGCGACTGGTCAAATCTTGCGTCTTGCGGAAATCTTTAATGCAGAAGGAGCTTCCTTCAAGCAAATCCTCCAAGAAGACTCAGATGGTCAATTTGCAAGTGTCGTCATCATTACCCACCAAGTCAACCAAACACAATTCAAGAACTTGGTTGAAAAATTGGATTCAGAGGCGAATTTCGAACTTTTGAATACCTTTAAAGTCTTGGGAGAATAAGCATGAAAATTATTGTTCCAGCAACCAGTGCCAATGTAGGGCCAGGGTTTGATTCTGTTGGGATTGCCGTGACTCGCTATTTGACTATTGAAGTCCTTGAATCAGCTGATGCTTGGTTTATTGAGCATGATCTAGGAGCAGGGATTCCGACAGATGAGAAAACCTCTTGCTCTCAACAGCTCTTTCTATCTCAACGGATATGCAGCCCCATCGAATCAAGATGACCAGTCAAGTGCCTTTGGCGCGTGGTCTTGGATCTTCTAGCTCGGTCATTGTCGCAGGGATTGAATTGGCCAACCAATTAGCCAACCTCCAGCTATCAGACGCTGAGAAATTACGCATCGCGACCGAGATCGAAGGTCATCCGGATAATGTAGCTCCAGCTATCTTTGGGAATATGGTCATTGCGAGCTACATCGGTGAAGATGTCCAATATGTCACGGCTGACTTCCCAAGCTGTGACCTTGTCGCTTTTGTACCGAGCTACCAATTGAAGACCAGTGATAGTCGGAATGTCCTACCGAAAGAATGGTCTTATAAGGAAGCTGTTGCAGCTAGTAGCGTAGCCAATGTCGCTATCGCAGCTCTCCTCAAGGGAGATTTGCTGACGGCTGGTCGCTCCATCGAGTCTGATCATTTCCACGAACGCTACCGTCAATCTCTTGTCAAAGAGTTTCCTCAGGTCAAAGAAGTCGCGCATGCACATGCTGCCTACGCCACCTATCTGTCGGGAGCAGGCCCAACGATCATGAACCTCTTAGCGCCAGAGCATACAGCAGCCTTTGTTGCAGCTCTCGAAAAACTCGGGCTAGATGGTCAGATTTTCCAACTTAAAATTGACACATTTGGCGTTCGTGTTGAGAATTAAACCCGAATGTAACACAAATGAAAGAAGGATGTATACGAATGTATATGTCCTTTTGCTTCTCCTATGGTAGAATGGGAACAGTATGGGGAAAAGCTCAAGCTTTCCTGAAAATCTAGGGGAAACATGAAACCAGAATATTTATATAGTATTGCTACCGATCTTGGTCTGCAATTTGATGGCGAAGCTCGTGTGATGTATGGAGAGCGTGAAGGCTTCTTGTTGGTCATTGAAGGCGCTCAAACCAAGAATGTATTTACCATTTCACTCAGTGTGAAACAAGGTTCCGAAGGAGACTTGATCGAAGATAGTGAAATTCTTTGGAATGAATTAAAAGAACAATCAAAAGCCATTAATGCTATCTCTTCTGATGGTTACTTGACCTCGATCGTTGTCAAAGGTGGAATGACCAAAGGGAAGGCTGTCGAAACCTTATGGACAGCTATCCAAGATATTGTTGATTTCTTACTCAACCACCAATTTGTGCAAGTGAATGCGGAAACGGGTGAGGAAGGACCAATCGGTCTGTATCAAATTGGAGATGCGATCTTTTAATCGACGATGCAACCTTTAGAGCTTACCAAGCCGAAGTGCAAGACACGGTGGAGGCTTATGAAGCGCGGGAAGAAAACTTCCTTTTAGGGATTGTAGGGGCTGTGATCGGTGTGATCATCGGAGGAGCAGTGGCCCTCTTGGTAGCGCGTCTGGGCTATGTATCTGTTTTAGCAGGGGCTGCCCTCGGTTATTGTACTATCAAAGGTTATGAGATCCTTGGTAAGAAATTGACTAAAAAGGTGTGGTAGTTTCAGCTATTTTGATGGTCTTGACGGTCTTTTGGTCAACCAATTAGATTATACTTTGGCGCTCATGAGTGAACTGGATTTGCCATTTGGTATGAGCTGGACGCTTCTCAATGAAGCAACATTCTCAGGGACGTCCCAGATAAATTTTACTTGAATCTAGGATTGCTAGCTGTCTTCACTCTTGGTGGTGCTTGGATTTCGGTCAAATCAGCTCTGGATGGACAAAAGAATCGTGCCATCGCTCGTAAAATTGCATAATGAATGATAAAAGGAAGGCCTGAATATTATAGGTCTTCTTTTGTTTTTTAGAGTCGAAAAATAGTCAAAAATTTGGTATAATAGTTTGTATTTTTATAGAGAGAGAACAGACAGAAAGATGAATGAAAAAATGAATCAAATTCTTGAAGGGATTGATATCCGTTTTCAAGAACCTTTAAAACATTATACCTTCACAAAGGTAGGTGGGAATGCTGAATTTTTAGCTTTTCCTCGCAACCAATACGAATTAAAACGCATCGTCCAATTTGCCAACCAAGAGCAAATCCCATGGATGGTCCTGGGCAATGCGTCCAATATCATTGTCCGAGATGGGGGCATTCCGGGATTTGTCATTATGTTTGATCGCTTGCGTGACATCAGTGTGGATGGTTATGTGATCGAAGCAGAGGCAGGAGCTAAACTCATCGACACCACCCATGTGGCCTTGCACCATAGTTTGAAAGGCTTCGAGTTTGCTAGTGGCATTCCAGGCAGTGTCGGTGGCGCAGTCTTTATGAATGCGGGAGCCTATGGGGAGAGATCGCGCATGTCCTCGTATCCTGTAAGGTCTTGACCAAAGATGGGGAGATCGAAACTCTGTCAGCGGGTGAACTAGCTTTTGGCTACCGTCATTCTAAGATTCAAGAGACAGGTGCTGTCGTCATCTCTGCCAAATTTGCTTTGTCACCAGGCAATCACGAGGCGATCAAGCAGGAGATGGATCGGTTGACCCATCTTCGTCAGTTGAAACAACCCTTGAATACCCTTCTTGTGGATCCGTCTTTAAGCGTCCTGTCGGTCATTTTGCAGGTCAATTGATCAGCGAAGCAGGTCTGAAAGGCTATCGAATCGGTGGTGTGGAAGTTTCTGAAAAGCATGCCGGCTTTATGGTCAATGTCGATAATGGAACAGCTAAGGACTACGAAGATTTGATCGCCCATGTCATTGAGGCAGTAGAAGCTCATTCAGGCGTCCGTTTAGAACCAGAAGTTCGTATTATCGGCCAAGCCTAAGAGCTTAAGTATTGAAGAACAATTGATATTGAACCATCGATAGCATCAGTCGGAGAGGGGTGAGTGCCTATCGATACCGTAAATAGGTGGGGCAGTCTAGTAAGTCCCCGAGAGGTATTGGTGGTCTGACAGGTCTTCCTGTCAGCCGCTGCATTTTCGTTTGAAAAGCAGTTTGGTAATTGCAGTAAAGAAGGAATTTATGTGAATTGAAAAACCAATTATTGAGTTTAAAAATGTTTCAAAGGTCTTTGAAGATAGCGGAACCGTTGTCCTAAAGGATATCAATTTTGAATTGGAAGAAGGGAAGTTCTATACCCTGCTCGGTGCATCTGGATCAGGAAAATCGACCATCCTTAATATCATTGCCGGTCTTTTGGATGCGACGACTGGAGATGTCTACCTTGATGGGGAACGGATCAATGATGTCCCTACCAACAAACGGGATGTCCACACCGTCTTTCAGTCCTATGCCCTGTTTCCACATATGACGGTCTTTGAAAATGTGGCTTTTCCCTTCGTTTGAAAAAGGTGGACAAGGCTGAGATCGAACGTCGGGTTTCAGAAGTCTTGAAAATGGTCCAGTTAGCGGGATTTGAAAAACGTTCGATCCAAAAATTATCCGGTGGTCAACGCCAGCGGGTAGCCATTGCCCGGGCTATTATCAATGAACCACGAGTGGTCCTTTTAGATGAGCCCTTGTCTGCACTTGACTTGAAACTTCGGACAGACATGCAGTATGAGTTGCGGGAATTGCAACAACGCTTGGGGATTACCTTTGTCTTTGTTACCCACGACCAAGAAGAAGCCCTCGCCATGAGTGACTGGATCTTTGTCATGAATGAAGGAGAGATCGTTCAATCTGGTACACCGGTGGATATCTATGATGAACCGATCAACCACTTTGTAGCCACCTTTATCGGGGAGTCCAACATTCTGGATGGTCGTATGATCGAGGACTACTTGGTTGAGTTCAATGGCAAACGCTTTGAAGCCGTCGATGGGGGAATGCGTCCAAACGAACCAGTTGAAGTCGTCATTCGTCCTGAAGACTTGCAAATCACCCTTCCTGAAGAAGGCAAGCTCCAAGTGAAGGTGGACACCCAGCTCTTCCGTGGTGTGCATTACGAGATCATCGCCTATGATGATTTGGGAAATGAGTGGATGATCCACTCCACACGTAAGGCCATTGTGGGAGAAGTCATCGGGCTAGACTTTGAACCAGAAGATATCCACGTCATGCGTCTCAATGAAACCGAAGAAGAATTCGATGCGCGGATCGAAGAGTACGTGGAAGTGGAAGAGCAAGAAGCTGGTTTGATTAATGCCATTGAGGAGGAAAGAGATGAAGAAAACAACCTCTAATCTATTTATCCTCCCCTATTTCTTGTGGATTTTCTCTTTGTCTTAGCTCCTGTAGTCATGATCATCTTTCAATCGTTTTTCAACGTTGAAGGGCAGTTTTCACTTGAAAACTACAAAGAATTCTTCACTTCGCAAAACCTGACCTATTTAAAGATGAGTTTTAATTCGGTCCTTTATGCTGGAATTGTCACCCTGGTGACGCTCTTGATCTCCTACCCGACTGCTTACTTTTTGACGCTGCTCAAACACCGGCAGTTGTGGTTGATGTTGATCGTCTTGCCAACCTGGGTCAATCTCTTGCTCAAGGCCTATGCCTTTATCGGAATCTTTGGGCAAAACGGCTCCATCAATAGCTTTTTAAGCTTTCTCGGAGTCGCTCCCAGCAGATCCTCTTTACCGATTTCTCCTTTATCTTTGTAGCCAGCTACATCGAGTTGCCATTTATGATTTTGCCGATCTTTAATGTCTTAGATGACTTAGATCCAAACTTGATCAATGCTAGCTATGATTTGGGAGCCAATCGTTGGGATACCTTCCGTCATGTGGTCTTCCCTTGTCCATGAATGGAGTCCGCTCAGGTGTGCAGTCTGTCTTTATTCCTAGTCTGAGCCTCTTCATGTTGACACGGATGATCGGTGGAAACCGCGTCATTACCTTAGGGACTGCGATTGAACAGCACTTCTTGACAACACAAAACTGGGGAATGGGTTCTACCATCGGAGTTGTTCTGATCCTTGCTATGCTCTTTACCATGTGGGCAACGAGAGAAAGGAGAGAACGATGAAAAAAGTATCTCATTTCTATCTAGGTTTCGTCTTTCTGATTCTCTATCTTCCCATCTTCTATTTGATCTTTTATGCCTTCAATAAAGGGGAGATATGAATGCCTTCACAGGCTTCACGCTTGAGCATTTCAATGAATTGTTCGCAGATAGTCGCCTGATGCTGATCTTATCAGAGACCTTCCTCTTGGCCTTCTTGTCAGCCTTGATTGCGACAGTGATTGGAACCTTTGGAGCCATTTATATCTACCAATCGAAGAAGAAGTTAGAAGGTCCTTTGCTCTCCATTAATAATATTCTCATGGTAGCGCCAGATGTTATGATCGGGGCCAGCTTCTTGATTCTCTTTACGACGGTGAAGTACCAGCTAGGTTTCTTATCTGTTCTGGCTAGTCACGTGGCCTTCTCGATTCCCATTGTGGTCTTGATGGTCTTGCCACGACTCAAGGAAATGAACCGGGATATGGTCAATGCGGCCTATGACTTGGGAGCTACCCAAGTGCAAATGCTCAAAGAGATCATGTTGCCTTATCTGACACCAGCCATTATTGCTGGCTACTTTATGGCCTTTACCTATTCGCTTGATGACTTTGCCGTGACCTTCTTTGTAACCGGAAATGGCTTTACAACCTTGTCTGTAGAGATCTACTCACGTGCGCGTCAAGGGATTTCTCTCAGTATCAATGCCTTGTCCGCCCTTGTCTTTCTCTTTAGTGTGCTCTTGGTCATCGGTTATTACTTTATTACCCGTGAAAAGGAGGAAGCAGCATGAAAAAACTTTATTCATTCCTAACTGGGATTGTCCTTGTCATTCTGGTCCTCTGGGGAATTAGCCACCAGATCGAAGCGAGCATGAATACCAAGAATAGTGACAAGTTGGTCATCTACAACTGGGGAGATTATATCGATCCAGAATTGCTAACGGAATTCACAAAAGAGACAGGGATTCAGGTGCAATATGATACCTTTGATTCCAACGAAGCCATGTATACTAAGATCAAGCAAGGGGGAACCACCTATGATATTGCGATTCCTAGTGAATACATGATTGCTAAGATGATGGATGAGCATCTGGTTGAAAAGTTGGACCAATCAAAGATCAAAGGGATGGAAAATATCGATCCAAAACTCTTGAACCAATCGTTTGATCCGGGCAACCAATATTCAGTCCCTTACTTCTGGGGTACCTTGGGGATTATCTACAATACCAAGATGGTCAAAAATGCTCCTGAACATTGGTCAGATCTCTGGCGTGAAGAGTACAGAAATGACATCATGATGTACGATGGTGCGCGTGAGGTCATGGGAATTGGTCTCAATACCTTGGGCTATAGCCTCAATGAAAAGGATCCAAAGAAATTGCAAGAGGCAGTAGATAAACTCTACACCTTGACGCCAAACATCAAAGCTTTGGTTGCTGATGAGATGAAAGGCTATATGATCCAAAACAATGCGGCTATTGGGGTTACCTTCTCAGGAGAAGCCAGCCAAATGCTCGAAGCCAATAAGGATCTTCGCTATGTCGTCCCAACTGAAGCCAGCAACCTTTGGTTTGATAACATTGTCATTCCAAAAACCGTGAAAAATAAAGAAGCAGCATATGCCTTTATTAACTTCATGCTTCGTCCTAAAAATGCTTTGAAAAATGCTCTTTATGTCGGCTACTCAACGCCAAATAAAAAGCCAAAGCCATGTTGCCAAAAGAAATCCAAGATGACCAAGCCTTCTATCCAAGCGATGAAACACTGGACCATTTGGAAGTCTATCAACAATTAGGCAAGAAATTGCTTGGAGTCTATAACGATCTTTACCTTCAGGTCAAGATGTATCGAAAATAACACAAAAGGAACCTTCGGGTTCCTTTTTGATTGAAGATAAACTCCTCTTAGAAACTTTCCTTAAGTGAGTACGGACGTTAGGTGAAATTATCCAGTGGATGATTTCAGCAATCCAGGAAGTTCCATGACTTAGTTTTGAACCTAAAGTTTCAAAACTCCCGAGTGCTAGAAACAATGGTGTTTCTAGCACTTTTCTCACAGCGGAAAGTTTCATTATATATTTAGATACTCTACATAAATGCAACATTTGAATTCTTAGCATCACTTAGGTTGTTATTTGTAAAAAGGATTACCTATATTCTAGAAGAACCCCGAAAGTTCTTTTATGATTGCTGCATATAGTCTCTAACTAGTGAGTTAGATTGAGATTCAAATGAAAGATGCTATAATAGTAAGGAAAGTGACTGGCCCATCCAGTCATGAAAGGAAGGATTGGAGAAGAAGAGATGAAGAGACGACTGGAACTATTTTTGATTATTCTGTTACCGATCCTAGGACTGGTTTTTCTTGGAGGAAAAATCATGACCCTGACCAAAAGACCCGAACAGAAGATAACGACCCCATCTTCAAAGAAAGTCGTACAGAAATCAGAAGAAGTAATCAAAAAGAACAAATCGCTTTTCTCAAGGAACACGAGCAAGAAATCATCGATTTTGTGAAGGCTCAAAATCCAAAAGTCGAATCCGTTCAGATTGATTGGGATGAAAGTCAGAAGAGTGATGGTGGACTTACAACTCCCGAATATTATATGAATGTTTTTGGGCGCATTAATCATATTGAGAACTCAGGATGGGGAGTGGATATTCCAATTAATGATGATCAGTCAATTAACCTGCGAGAAATGTTTATGCTTCATGAACCTACGATTGACGGAAAGCCTATTTCCTAAGTAAGTACAATGCATTTTGAAAAAGAACTGTTTTAGAAAAAGATAGCACATGATAAAACAAACGGCGTTTAAATTAATCACTACATTAGCTCTCCTTGCAAGTATAGGAGGATGTACCATAAAATCAAAAGAGCAAACGAAACAAGCACCCATTGTAACCCCTTCGACAACCAAGGAAGATAAAGAAGCGACGAAGCAAAAACAAATTGCCTATTTGAAAGAACATGAAAAAGAAATTGTTGATTTTGTAAAGTCAAAAAATTCTAAAATAGCATCCATTCAGGTTAATTGGAGTGATATTCGATGGGGCGAAGCAGGCAACGGAACTCCTCAAGAAGGTGGCGAGATCATCGAGTTGTATGGTGGCTTTAATCATATTGAAAATTCTGGTTGGAATGTCACAATTGAGATTCATAATGAAATGCCTGATCTAAAAACTATGATGTTAAGCAATGGTTTTGGTGTTGGAGGAGAAGTATTTGAGTAATTGGGACAAGGAAAAGCTATGAGATTAGAAACAAGACAAATCATGGTAACAGTTGCTGCCATTGTGGGATTTTTAAGTTTTGGAGGGTGTGTTGGAAAGCCAAAAGAACAGACGAAACCAATAAATCACATCGCTTCTTCATCAACCAAAGAAGATAAAAAGCCATTAAACAAAAACAGCTCGCCTATCTGAAAGAACACGAGCAAGAAATGACGGCCTATGTGAAAGCACATAATGCCAATATTCATCAGGTGTCTTATGACTGGGACAGTATTAAAACAGTTGTAGGAGGTAATGGAACACCTCAGGGAGGTGACGAAATACTATTAGTTTATGGTTATGCCAATGGAAGTGATCTAACAAATTTTAGCCTGAATTTTACGTTAGACGAAAATAAGATGCCTAAAATAGATTCAATTGGTTCTGATAGTTTGTATCGGGTAGAAAAGAAATGATCCGTCCGTTAGACAATGAGAGATGCAATAGAGGAATCACCTTTGAACGAAATAAAATTATGAAAAAACAAATAAATAATCTGATGATCGCACTTGCTTTCATTTCAACACTTGGATGTCTAGTAGGATGTGTGAAGCAAGAACGTGATAAGAGCAAACAAACGCAAACTGTCACCTCTTCATCAACCAAAGAAGACAAAGAAGCCATTAAACAAAAACAGCTCGCTATTCTCAAGGAACATGAGCAAGAAATCGTCGATTTTGTGAAAGCCCAAAATCCGAAAGTTGAATCCGTTCAGATTGATTGGAACAGTATGCAAATTGAAGAGTCTGGGAATGGAACGCCTCAGGGTGGTGGATACAATTTATCTATTTCTGGTCAAATTAATCAATTAAAAAACACAAAATTCTCCGTTGATTTTTACCTAGAAGATCAAAATAGCATACCAACTATCAAAAAAATGGGGATGCTAAATGATATTTATATCGAGGAAAATGGTGGCTGGAAAATTTTTTCCTAAGTAAATAGAAGGATTAGTGTTAGGAGGAAGCATGAAAAGTAAAATGAAATGTACACTTAAGTTAATATCTTTAATGCTAATTTTCACAATTATTGGAGGTTGTAGTGTAAAGCAAAAAGCTCATACGAAACAAGCACAAACTGCAACCTCTTCCTCCACTAAAGAAGATACAGCAACTGTTACTCAAAGGCAAGTCGACTTTTTAAAAAACACGAGTCCGAAATTACGAACTACATAAAGTCGAATGATCCAGAAGTTGTTCGAGTCAAGTATGACTGGGATAGTGTGAAAGTAGGAGATAGTGGTGCTTTTACGGAATCTGGATTTGACATTCGTTTAAAGGTCTATGGGGCAAATGATAAGGAACTCAATGGCTATTCATTTTTATTGTACCAAAACCAAATGCTGAGAATCCAACTTCAATTGATTCAATCTCTGGTTCGAATTTTCCTTAATTAAATCAACAGATCATTCTTCCTATTAAGAGGAAAGGAAACCAAAAATACTTGAGCTATGAGTTCGAAATAGCTCCAGAAATGACAGGTGGAAATTTTAGAGAATAATCTGTACAGAATGATAGGGGACTTATGAAAAGTCGAAAAATCATGATGATAGTTGCTTCAATTGTAGCGCTCCTAAGTATAGGAGGATGTACCGTGAAGCATAAAGGTGATACAAAACAAGGAAAAACGATTGCTGCTTCATCAACGAAAGACCTAAAAGAAGATGAAGAAACTATAAAGAAAAAACAGCTCGCTTTTCTCAAAGAACACGAGCAAGAGATCGTCGATTTTGTGAAAGCACAAAATTCAAAAGTCGAATCCGTGCAGATTAATTGGGATGAAACTCAGTGGGGAGTAGCAGGGAATGGAACACCTCAAGGTGGTGACGAAATGATTCTCATTTTTGGTGGATTTAATCAAAATCCTGAATCGAGTTGGCGAGTTGATGTAGTCGTGGAAGATGGAAAAATTAATTTAAAAATGATGTTTTTGGGCCAATCCTTAAGGATAGGTGGAAGAATTTTCGAATAAATAAGTTGATAGATCAATTCGAAGTGAGTAGATTGGAGAGAATTGAATGAAGAGACAAATGGAACTATTTTTGATCATTTTGTTACCGATCCTAGGACTGGTTTTTCTTGGAAGAAAAATTATGACCCTGACCAAAAGCCCCGAACAGAAGATAACGACCTCATCTTCAAAGAAAGTCGTACAAAAACCAGATGAAGACATAAAAAGAACAACTGGACTACCTAAAAGAACACGAACAGAAGGTTATTGATTTAGTCAAAGCACAAAATTCAAAAGTTGAATCCGTTCAGATTGATTGGGATCAGACGCAGTGGGGTGATGGTGGACTGACAACTCCTGAATATTATATGAGTGTTTATGGACGTATAAATAATATTGAAGAATCGGGTTGGGGAGTAGATATCCCAATTAATGAGGACAATACATTGAATCTAGATGAGATGTATATAGGATCCGACATTAACATAGGGGAGATTACTTGAGTAATTGGATCAAATCCAGGAAGAGCGTTCAAAGCTCAAATGGGAGTATGACAACGAGATAGATGCTTTCTATAAAAATCAGAAAAAGCTGGCATCGAAAGCCAAAAAAATCAGTAAGGTTGTCCTTACTGATTTTTAGTTGGTTCCAGATGATGCTGTATCTGCGCCACTGTCTGTTGCTGTGGAGCCTTGGTCTTGTGCGGCAGATGAACTGGTTTCTGTAGCAGATGAGCTATCGGTTTCTTTTTGTGAACTTGTTTCTGTATTGCTTGAATTGGTTTGTGTATTGGTGTTAGTATCTGTATTGGTAGCGCTTGAATCAGAGCCCTTATCGTGGACCACGACGACGCTGGTGCTACTAGATGGTTTGTCTTCTGTCTTTTGATTGTCTTTATTGAGCAGGCTCATAATGGTAAAGGAAGTGACGATAATCCCTAGGAGACTGGCAATCGTAGCTACAACCGTTTGAAATACGGACAAACCTTGTTTGACTTTCTCACCGCGAGATGGTCTTGTATCAACTTTTTCCTCAGGTTTTTGGTTTTTGTTACTTCTTGAATATTGTGACATGTTCATTCTCTTTCTATCAAAAATTGTTTTTAACACTTTCCTATTATAAGTCATTTTCTGAAAAATGTCTAAAAGAACTGAATTTTATAGAGTGATTTTGCCGCATCTCTCTTTATCAAATCCTTGTCCCAAGCGCTTAGAAATGATAAAATAGAAGTTACGTAAAAAGAAAGTGATGGATGCGTAGGACATGATCTATTTTGACAATTCAGCAACGACTAAACCCTATCCAGAAGCCCTTGCGACTTATACAGAAGTAGCGACTCGGATCTGGGGCAACCCTTCTAGTTTGCACAATCTAGGTAGTCAAGCTACTCGTATTTTGGAAGCTTCTCGGAAACAAATTGCGGAGCTAATTGGCAAGAAAGCTGAGGAAATTTACTTCACGTCTGGTGGGACAGAAGGGGACAACTGGATCCTCAAGGGTGTCGCCTTTGAGAAAGCTCCTTATGGCAAGCATATCATTGTCTCTGACATCGAGCATCCTGCCATCAAGGAATCGGCTGCTTGGTTAAAGACGCAGGGATTCGAAGTGGATTACGCTCCTGTGGATGCGCGTGGCTTTGTCAAGGTGGATGCCTTGGCTAGTCTTCTCCGTCCGGATACGACCTTGGTCTCTGTCATGGCCGTCAACAATGAGATTGGCTCCATCCAGCCCATCCATGACATCGCGGCTCTTCTGGAAGATCGCCCAACGATTAGTTTTCATGTCGATGCGGTTCAAGCTTTGGCAAAGGTAGCAACAGAAGTTTATCTACCAGAGCGCGTGGACTTCGCAACCTTCTCTAGTCACAAATTCCATGGACTTCGCGGAGTCGGCTTTGTCTACATCAAAGAAGGCAAAAGATCACCCCTCTCTTAACCGGAGGTGGTCAAGAAAAAGAAATGCGCTCGACAACCGAGAACGTGGCAGGCATCGCAGCAACAGCAAAAGCCCTACGCTTAGCCATGGAAAACCAAGAAGCTTTTGCCAGCAAGACCCAGCAGATGAAAGAAGTCATCCGCAAAGAATTGGCTAACTATCCAGATGTCACTATCTTTTCTGGTGAGGATCACTTTGCGCCTCACATCTTGACTTTCGGGATCAAGGGAGTTCGTGGAGAAGTAGTGGTCCATGCCTTTGAAGAGTTTGATATTTACATTTCGACAACCAGTGCTTGCTCGTCCAAAGCTGGTAAGCCAGCTGGAACCTTGATTGCTATGGGAGTGGACAAGAGTATCGCCCAGACAGCTGTTCGCTTGAGTCTCGACCTTGAAAATGATATGAGCCAAGTCGAGCAATTCTTGACCAAGTTCAAACTGATTTACGAACAAACACGAAAAGTACGTTAATTTTAGAAGGAAATCAACATGACCTTAACCTATTCAGAAATTATGATTCGCTATGGAGAGCTTTCTACTAAAGGAAAGAACCGCATGCGTTTCATCAATAAACTTCGAAATAATATCCAAGATGTTTTATCTATCTATCCAGCTGTCAAAGTGACAGCCGACCGCGATCGGGCGCATGCTTATCTGCATGGGACGGACTATGAGCCAGTAGCAGAATCCCTCAAACAGGTTTTTGGAATCCAAAATTTTTCACCCGTTTACAAGATTGAAAAATCTGTTCCAGCCTTAAAAGCGGCAGTGCAAGAGATCATGAAGGAGATTTACAAGGAAGGCTTGACCTTTAAAATCTCAAGTAAACGCAGTGACCATACCTTTGAACTCGATAGTCGCGAGCTCAACCAAACCTTGGGAGGTGCTGTCTTTGAAGCGATTCCAACCATCCAAGCTCAGATGAAAAAACCAGATATCAACTTGCAAGTTGAAATTCGAGAAGAAGCAGCCTATATTTCTTATGAAACCATTAAGGGAGCAGGTGGCCTTCCTGTTGGTACGTCTGGCAAGGGCATGCTCATGCTTTCTGGTGGGATCGACTCTCCAGTAGCTGGCTACCTCGCCTTGAAGCGGGGTGTGGACATTGAGGCGGTTCACTTTGCTAGCCCACCTTATACCAGCCCAGGAGCTCTTAAAAAGCTCATGATCTAACACGGAAGTTGACCAAGTTTGGGGCAATATCCAATTTATCGAGGTGCCCTTCACGGAGATCCAAGAGGAAATCAAGGCTAAAGCGCCAGAAGCTTACCTCATGACTTTGACCCGTCGCTTTATGATGCGCATTACAGATCGCATTCGCGAGGTTCGCGGTGGTTTGGTCATTATCAATGGTGAAAGCTTGGGACAAGTGGCTAGCCAAACCTTAGAGAGTATGCAGGCCATCAATGCAGTGACCAATACGCCGGTTATCCGTCCGGTGGTCACCATGGACAAATTGGAAATCATCGATATTGCCCAAGAGATTGATACCTTTGAAATCTCTATCCAGCCATTCGAAGATTGTTGTACCATCTTTGCACCGGATCGTCCAAAGACCAATCCGAAACTCAAAAATGCGGAGCAGTATGAGCAACGGATGGATGTGGAAGCTTTGGTGGAGCGTGCGGTAGCAGGTATCATCGTAACAGAGATCACACCGAAAGCAGAAAAAGATGAGGTTGATGACCTGATTGAGGATTTGCTATAGGAGAGACTGGGAGTATCCAGCCTCTTTTTCTAACCAACTTAAAGGAGACAAGATGAAAAAAGTTATCGTTTTAATGACAAGTTTGCTTCTGTTGACAGGCTGTGTCAAAGTATCGTTTACTGGCCCGAAAAAGAAGAAAAGACCAGCCAGTCAACCAGCAGTAAAAAGAACCCTCACATTTGTCAGAGCCGACCAGTACAAAGATCAGGACAACGAAGTCTTGGAAGCATCTGAGAAATTTATCAAGGAACATCCAACGCTTGGAGAAGCTGGAAAATTATTTGTCTTTTTCCCAGGTTATACCTTTGGAAATGAGGAAAACCGCTTCGCCTTGTTCTTTATTGTGAATCGTACCACCACAACCATCGATCGTGATGGATCCTTTGTCCTGAATTTGGAATATGATGGGGAGCCACTTTTCAAAGATGTCACGGTTGACTATGAAGTGAGCGAATCAGGGGTGTTGAAACCCAATACGGCTGCAGCCATTCCTATCAAAATCACCAAGGAACAAGAAGAAAAGATGAAGAGCATGAACGATTCGTCTAAAGCAAAAATGAGCTTCAATGACTTTAAATTTAAGGATAAGTAGATGAAGAAGTCGGACTGACAAGCGATCTTAACATAAAAGATACAAAATAATCCATTTTATAAAAGAAATTCGTTTTCAAAGCGCAAAAATACTTGTCTTTGTCTGATAGAAGTGATATACTAAGAGAGTTGACTATGCACATGCCTGTGCAACCGCTCGAACATCGTCGCTCATTTCCATGAGAGTAAGTGGTTCGTCCCACGATGCTAGGCGAGTCTTCACAAAAATACGGGAAACCCAAAAATACATAGGAGGTGCATAATGAGCACATACGCAATCATTAAAACTGGCGGAAAACAAGTTAAAGTTGAAGTTGGTCAAGCTATCTACGTTGAAAAATTGAACGTTGAAGCTGGTCAAGAAGTTACATTTAACGAAGTTGTTCTTGTTGGTGGTGAAAACACTGTTGTCGGAACTCCACTTGTTTCAGGAGCTACTGTTGTTGGAACTGTTGAAAAACAAGGAAAACAAAAGAAAGTTGTTACTTACAAGTACAAACCTAAAAAGGTAGCCACCGTAAACAAGGTCACCGTCAACCTTACACTAAAGTTGTCATCAACGCTATCAACGCTTAATTTTAGGAGAACACATGATACAAGCAGTCTTTGAACGAGCCGAAGATGGCGAGCTGAGGAGTGCAGAAATCACTGGGCACGCTGGAAGCGGTGAATACGGCTTTGATGTCGTGTGTGCATCGGTTTCGACTCTAGCCATTAACTTTGTCAACTCTGTTGAGAAATTTGCAGGCTACGAACCGGATCTAGAATTAAACGAAGAAGAAGGTGGCTTCCTTCGGGTGACGATCCCGACAGATATTCCACCACATCAAAGAGAAATGACCCAACTATTCTTTGAATCATTTTTCTTAGGGATGGCAAACTTATCGGAGAACTCATCGGAGTTCGTCCAAACAAGAGTTATCACAGAAAACTAACATGGAGGAAAACAATTATGTTGAAATTGAATCTTGCTAACTTGCAACTTTTCGCCCACAAAAAGGTGGAGGTTCTACATCAAACGGACGTGATTCACAAGCAAAACGTCTTGGAGCTAAAGCAGCTGATGGACAAACTGTAACAGGTGGATCTATCCTTTACCGTCAACGCGGTACTCACATCTACCCAGGTGTGAACGTTGGACGTGGTGGAGACGATACTTTGTTCGCAAAAGTTGAAGGCGTAGTACGCTTCGAACGTAAAGGTCGCGATAAAAACAAGTTTCTGTTTACCCAATCGCAAAATAAAAGGTTTCCTTAACCTTTTATCCCGAGCCTTGAAATATTAAGGTGAGGAAGCTAGAAATAGCATAAATCAAAGCTTTCCGGATTAACGGAAGGCTTTTTTTCTTTATTTATTTAAAAATATCATGTTTACTCTTGTTAATATAATGTTTGAATTTGTGTTTTTTGAAAAAAGTAGTATAATAGAGACAAATATAGTAGGAATGGAAGTAGTACCATGAAAGATAGCAGACATGTTGAAATTCTTCAGGAACTGGATCGAAAAAGTGTGGTATCGGTCAAAGAGCTTAAGGAACTCTTTGGGGTGACAGACATGACCATTCGTCGCGATCTGATCGATCTTGAAAAACAAGGTCTTTTAGTTCGTGTACATGGTGGGGCCCACAAAAAGTCAAAGATAGCTTATTAGAAGCTTCTCACAGTGAAAAAAATCTGATCAATATTGATGAGAAACGAAGCATTGCCAAAAAATGTGCAGACTTGATCGAAAATGGGGATACCGTCTTTATTGGCTCTGGTACAACAACAGACTTTATCGGAGATTATTTGGAAGGGAAAGAAATTAGCATCGTCACTAATTCCCTGCCGATTTTTGAGAAGCTCAAGGATTTCCCAAATTATGACCTGATCTTAGTTGGTGGTCGTTACCGGGTGAAGACGCAAACTTTTGTCGGTCAATTTGCTAATAAACTCTTGAAAGAAATCAAGGTTTCTAAAGCCTTTATCGGGGTCAATGGAATCGATGGCCATAGTGTCTCTACAGCTAATGAAGAAGAAGGAAATGGCAATGCCATTATTCTGAACAATGCAATAGAGAAATATGTGGTAGCCGATAACAGCAAGTTTGATAGTTATTCCTTCTACAGTTTCTATCGTGTGGAAGATCTAAATGCCATTATTACCGATGATAGTATTCCAAAGAAGATCAAAGACAAATACGGCTTTTATACGAAAATCATTTAAGATCAAGAGGCTGGGACAAAAGTCCTAGCCTCTCGATTATTTTGGATTGTCGAGCAAGACGCAGTGGTTGAGTGGGCTCTACTACGCTGATTTCATCAGCTTTTACAGCCCTACTCAACTGTGCGGAGGTGGGACGACGAAATCGAATTCTAACGAATTACCGATTTCTGTCCCACTCTCTTTTACTTTTTAATAATGTTAGAAAATGACGGTTAGAAAGCGCTTTAAAGAGGAATATAAACAAAAATAAACAAAATACGACAAAAAATGATTGACAATCAATCAATATAGTGATATACTCTAACCATAAAATAAATAGTTAGATAAGGAGGTGGCAACAATGGGATTAAATCAACTCTTTAACAAAAATCTTGTATTTTGCCTACATGCCAAGGATCAAACAGATCTCTTTGAGCAGGTAGCAAGCTTACTTGAAGAGCGACAGATTGTGACACCAACCTATCGTTCCGCTTTGATTGAGCGTGAAAAGTCTTTCCCGACTGGATTAGACATGGAATTTCTTGGTAAGGACTTACCAAATGTGGCGATCCCGCACACAGACATTGTCCATAATCTCACTGAGAATGTGGTCGTGGTTCGTTTGGATAAACCCGTAACCTTCCATAATATGATTGCTCCAGATAAGGAAGTTCAAGTTTCACTTTTATTCTTCATTATCAACAATTTAAGCTCTAGCCAAACCAATATTTTGGCCCAGCTGATGGATTTCTTTACATCCAATGGAAATCTCGAAGCTCTATCAAAATTAGATAGTGAAGATAAGCTTTATCAATACATTACGGAAACTATTTCCTAAAACATTCGTAAATATTTATAATGGAGGACATCCAAATGATTAAAATTTTAGCTGCCTGTGGTGCAGGTGTTAACTCTAGCCACCAAATTAAGAATGCCTTGGAAGAAGAGTTGTCAAACCGTGGTTATGATGTGCGTTGTGACGCTGTCATGGTCAAAGATGTCAATGAAGATTTGATTTCAGGTTATGATATCTTTACTCCAATTGCTGCAACTGATTTGGGATTCGATCCTGGTATTCCAGTGGTAGAAGCAGGACCAATTTTATTCCGTATTCCAGCGATGAGTGCGCCAGTCTTTGATAACATCGAAGTTGCCATTAAAGAACATGGATTAAGTTAATATTTTTTTAAACAAGTTTGTAAGCGTTATCCAATGATAAAATTGGGAACACTTTATGCCGTAAATTACAAAAAAATTATAAATCGGGAGGATTTATTATGAATGGCATTATTGATTTTGCCAATAAGTTTTTCAAACCCATCCTAGACATGGGTGCTCCGATCATCATGTTGATCGTCTTGACTTTATTGGCTCTCTTGTTTGGAGTGAAATT
This sequence comes from Streptococcus sp. 2A/TPW/M5, assembly GCA_036663675.1. Classification (GTDB taxonomy): domain Bacteria; phylum Bacillota; class Bacilli; order Lactobacillales; family Streptococcaceae; genus Streptococcus. The sequence goes on from JAYXUK010000001.1 coordinate 1,456,770, forward strand.
CTCTAAAGCCCTTGAAGGTGGTATTAAACTTGCCATCGCCCTTACTGGTATCGGTGCTATCATCGGTATGTTGAATGGAGCTTTCTCAGCGTCTCTTGCAAAATTCGTTGAGAACACTGGTATTCAATTGAATATCACTGACGTTGGTTGGGCACCTCTTGCGACCATTACTTGGGGTCTGCCTGGACACTTTACTTCTTGTTGATTATGTTGATCGTCAACGTTATCATGCTTGCGATCAAGAAAACTGATACACTTGACGTCGATATCTTCGATATCTGGCACTTGTCTATCACTGGTCTTTTGATCAAATGGTATGCAGACAACAACGGTGTCAGCCAAGGAGTTTCACTTTTCGTTGCAACTCTTGCAGTTGTCCTTGTAGGGATTATGAAAATCATCAACTCTGACTTGATGAAACCAACATTTGATGATCTTTTAAATGCACCAAGTTCATCACCTATGACTTCAACTCACATGAACTACATGATGAACCCAATCATCATGGTCTTGGATAAAATCTTTGACAAATTCTTCCCAGGTCTTGATAAATACGACTTCGACGCTGCTAAATTGAACAAGAAGATCGGTTTCTGGGGATCTAAATTCTTTATCGGTTTCCTTCTTGGTATCGTCATCGGTATCATGGGTACTCCACATCCAGTTGCTGGTGTCGCAGATGCGGACAAATGGGAATTGGTTATTAAAGGTTGGTTGAGCCTTGGTTTGACTGCCGGTGTCTGCTTGGAATTGTTCTCATTGATCGGTTCTTGGTTCATCGCAGCGGTAGAACCATTGTCACAAGGTATTACAAACGTTGCTACTAAACGTCTTCAAGGACGTAAATTCAACATCGGTTTGGACTGGCCATTTATCGCTGGTCGTGCTGAAATCTGGGCTTGTGCGAACGTACTTGCACCAATCATGTTGATCGAAGCAGTGCTTCTTTCTAAAGTCGGAAATGGTATCTTGCCACTTGCAGGTATCATCGCTATGGGTGTGACTCCAGCCTTGTTGGTTGTAACACGCGGTAAATTGATCCGTATGATCATCTTTGGAAGCCTTCTCTTGCCACTCTTCCTTCTTTCAGGAACATTGATTGCACCATTTGCAACTCAATTGGCTAAGAGTGTTGATGCCTTCCCTAAAGGGGTAGCTTCTACTCAATTGATCACTCACTCAACTCTTGAAGGCCCAGTTGAAAAATTGCTCGGTTGGACAATCGGTAACGCTACAACTGGAGATATCAAAGCTATCCTTGGTGTAGTTGTCTTCTTGGCATTCTATATCGGAATCTTCGCTTGGTACAGAAAACAAATGATCAAACGTAACGAAGAATATGCTGCAAATGCAAAATAATCGTCATATGTAATTTGAAAACTGACACCATATCTTTTGTGGATATGGTGTTTTTATTTTAAAAAATGTTCGAAAATAAACAATTTAATGTTGACTTTCGTTCAAAATAGGTGTAATATAATATCAAAAGTAAGAAAATGTTCCTTTGTGAAAAATTAACAACAGGGATATTTGCTGAAACGAACAAAAGGAGGACAGGACATGTCTATTGTAATTGGTGCAGATGCTGCAGGATTAAGATTAAAAGATCTCGTGAAAGAGTTTCTTGTAAAAGAAAACTTCGATGTTGTGGATGTAACTGCTGAAGGTCAAGATTTTGTAGATGTGACACTTGCAGTTGCAAGCGAAGTGAACAAAAACGATCAAAATCTTGGAATCGTGATTGATGCATACGGTGCTGGTCCATTTATGGTTGCAACTAAAATCAAAGGAATGGTGGCAGCAGAAGTTTCAGATGAACGTTCTGCTTATATGACACGTGGACACAACAATTCTCGAATGATTACCATGGGTGCCGAAATTGTTGGGGATGAATTGGCCAAGAACATTGCCAAAGGCTTCGTCAATGGTAAATACGACGGTGGCCGTCACCAAATCCGTGTCGATATGTTGAATAAGATGTGCTAATGAGAGGAGAATTCAAATGAGAATTGCAATTGGTTGTGATCACATTGTGACAAATGAAAAAATGGCTGTTTCTGATTTTTTGAAATCAAAAGGATATGAAGTGCTCGACTTTGGGACTTATGACCATACACGTACCCACTATCCAATCTTTGGTAAAAAAGTCGGTGAAGCCGTAGCAAGTGGCCAAGCAGATCTTGGTGTTTGTATCTGTGGTACAGGTGTTGGGATCAACAATGCTGTTAACAAAGTACCTGGTATCCGTTCTGCCTTGGTACGCGATATGACAACTGCTCTGTATGCTAAAGAAGAATTGAACGCGAATGTGATCGGGTTTGGTGGTAAAATCACTGGTGAATTGCTCATGTGCGATATCATTGAAGCATTTATTCACGCTGAATACAAACCGACTGAAGAAAATAAAAATTGATCGCTAAGATCCAACATGTGGAAACCCATAATGCCCATCAAGCGGATGCTGATTTCTTTACAGAATTCCTTGAAAAATGGGACCGTGGTGAATACCACGACTAAGAGGTGACATATGATATTAACGGTCACGATGAACCCTTCGATTGATATCTCTTATCCTTTGGATGTACTCCAGTTGGATACAGTCAATCGAGTGGCTGAGGTGAGTAAGACAGCTGGTGGGAAGGGTCTCAATGTCACTCGTGTACTTTCTGAGATCAAGGATCCAGTAGCAGCGACCGGCCTACTTGGTGGTCGAACGGGCCAATTCATTCTCGATCATTTAGGAGAAGGAATAGAGGAACGTTTCTTTGAGATTGCTGGTGATACACGTAATTGTATCGCCATCCTTCACGAAGGCAAGCAAACAGAAATATTAGAAAAAGGCCCAACCATTTCTGAGAAAGAAGGGCAAGGTTTCCTTCAACATTATCGTCACTTGATCGATCAAGTGGAAGTGGTTGCTATCTCAGGTAGTCTTCCTGCTGGTTTACCAGTGGATTATTATGCTAGCCTTGTCAAGATTGCAAGGGAAGCTGGAAAATCAGTCGTGCTCGACTGCTCGGGAGCTTCTTTAGAAGCTGCCATTCAAGCAGATGTCAAGCCTACAGTCATTAAGCCCAACAATGAAGAGTTGTCTCAATTGTTAGGAAAAGAAGTGAGTAAGAATGTGGAAGACTTAAAAGAAGTTCTTCAGGATGCTCTCTTTGATGGCATAGAATGGGTGATTGTCTCCTTGGAGCAAATGGCGCTTTTGCAAAGCACGGCGACGTCTTCTATAAGGTAGATATTCCTAAGATTGATGTCGTCAATCCAGTCGGATCTGGTGATTCGACTGTTGCAGGGATTGCATCTGGTCTCTATCATCATGAGAGTGACGCAGACTTGCTCAAGAAAGCAAATGTTCTTGGAATGTTAAATGCGCAAGAAGCACAAACAGGACATGTCAACATGGGGCACTATGATGCCTTGTATCAACAATTAATCGTAAAAGAGGTATAAAATGGTATTAACAGAACAAAAACGCAACTATTTGGAACGTCTTAGTACAAAAGACGGTGTTATTTCAGCTTTGGCCTTCGACCAACGTGGGGCTTTGAAACGCTTGATGGCCAAATACCAAGACACTGAGCCAACTGTAGCACAAATGGAAGAATTGAAAGTTCTTGTAGCTGATGAATTGACAAAATATGCTTCCTCTATGTTGTTGGACCCAGAATATGGTTTGCCTGCTACAAAAGCCTTGGACAAAGATGCTGGTCTCTTGCTCGCATACGAAAAGACAGGTTACGATACATCTAGCACCAAACGCTTGCCTGACTGCTTGAACCTTTGGTCAGCAAAACGCATTAAAGAACAAGGTGCAGATGCTGTGAAATTCTTGCTCTACTATGATGTAGATAGTGCAGAAGAACTCAACCAAGAAAAACAAGCTTACATCGAACGCATCGGTTCAGAATGTGTGGCAGAAGACATTCCATTTTTCCTTGAAATCTTAGCTTATGATGAAGGAATTGCAGATGCAACCTCTGCTGAATATGCAAAAGTGAAACCTCGTAAAGTCATTGAAGCGATGAAAGTCTTCTCAGATCCTCGTTTCAATATCGATGTATTGAAAGTAGAAGTTCCAGTCAATGTCAACTACGTGGAAGGATTTGGAGAAGGTGAAGTAGTCTATAGTCGTGAAGAAGCGGCTGCCTTCTTTAAAGAACAAGAAGAAGCAACCAACCTTCCATACATCTACCTCAGTGCTGGTGTATCAGCAAAACTCTTCCAAGAAACTTTGGAATTTGCTCATGCATCTGGTGCAAACTTCAACGGCGTTCTTTGTGGACGTGCGACATGGGCAGGTTCAGTAGAAGCTACATCAAAGATGGAGAAGCAGCTGCTCGTGAATGGCTTCGTACAGAAGGGCGTCAAAATATTGAAGAATTGAACGCAGTCTTGGATAAAGTAGCAACACCTTGGACAGAACGCGTATAAGATTCAATGATGATTGCCTCCTAAAGCAACAGTTAGAGAGTGGGACAGTAATCGGTCATTCGGTAGAATTCGATTTCGTCGTCCCACCTCCGCACAGTTGAGTAGAGCTGTAAAAGCTGATGAAATCAGCGTAGTAGAGCCCACTCAACCACTGCGTCTTGCTCGACAATCCAAAGATGATTGAGAGGCTAGGACTTTTATCCCAGCCTCTTCATTATTTCAAGGTCTTGTTTATTTTTTATAAAAAATGTTTAAAAATTTTCGCTGTAAGGGTTTACAAAACAAAAAGTTTATGATAGAATAAGTTTATAAGTTGAATAGCAGTGAGCGTTACTAAGTTAGATTAGGCGTGACCACAAGTAGACTGAACAATTAGTGTATGCTAGTTTTTTCAGTTGCTTCGTGGTCATTTTTATTTGCTTTTAACAAATTTTACAAAGGAGAGCCTCATGTATCGTATTATCCATCCAATGAACAATAATGTTGCTTTGGTTCAAAATGAACTACAACAAGAGTTGATTGTTATTGGGAGTGGGATTGCATTTGGGAAAAAGAAAAATGATCTAGTAGCTGATGATAAGGTCGAAAAAGTATTTCGTTTAAACACGGATGAGTCAAGAGAAAACTTTATGGCCCTTCTAAAGAATGTTCCTCTTGATTTCATTACAACCACTTATGAAGTGATTGATACCTTGTCTAAGAAATATGCCTATCCTGTTCAAGAATATATCTATGTGACATTAACAGATCACATCTTTTGTTCTTACCAGGCAGTTCAACAGGGAAGATATAAATACAGTGACCTTCCTGATGTGTCTGCTATGCATCCGATTCCCTATAAAATCGCAAAAGAAGCGATTGAGATCTTTCGAAAGCGGCTCTTGGATCAATTTCCTGACGATGAAGTGAATCGCATCGCTTATCATTTCATTAATGCACAAGGGGAAATGATTCATGAGCAAGATCCAGATGTTCAGGACCGACAAGTTATTTTGAAAGCTGTAGAAGAAAAACTAGCTCAAAATGGATTGAAACGGAAAGAAGAAAACAGTCATTTCTATGATCGCTTTATGATCCATCTCAATTATTTCCTTGACTCCTAGATAAGGGAAGAGAGGATCCTGAAGGCTTGAGCGAGATGGAACAACTGATCCAGCTAAGTTATCCAAAGGCTTATGAGATTAGTCATCAAATCTACCAAACTATCGCTGAACAGACAGGAGCCAAGATATCTCCTAATGAAAAAGTCTATTTAGCCCTTCATATTCAACGTCTATTATAAAAATTTTCAAAAGGTATCATAAGGAGGAACCAACATGAATAAAGAAGAAGTCCAATTACTTGGGTTTGAAATTGTCGCTTATGCCGGTGACGCTCGATCAAAATTAGTGGAAGCCTTAAAAGCTGCTGAAAATGGTGATTTTGCTAAAGCCGAATCCTTAGTAGAAGAAGCAGGGTCCTGTATCGCTGAGGCTCATAAATCTCAAACGACCATGCTAGCGCATGAAGCAGCAGGAGAAGAAATCCCTATAGCATTACCATGATGCATGGTCAAGACCATCTCATGACAACGATCCTATTAAAAGACGTGATTCACCATCTGATTGAACTATATAAAAGAGGAGCGAAATAATGAACAAACTCATTGAGCTTATTGAAAAAGGAAAACCATTCTTTGAAAAGATTTCTCGAAACAAATATTTGCGAGCAATTCGGGATGGTTTCATTGCAGGGATGCCTGTAATCTTATTCTCATCTATCTTCATCCTAATTGCGTATGTACCAAACGCTTGGGGATTCCACTGGTCTAAAGATATTGAAACTTTCTTGATGACTCCATACAACTACTCAATGGGGATCTTAGCCTTCTTTGTTGGTGGTACAACTGCTAAAGCGTTGACCGATTCAATGAACCGCGACCTTCCAGCAACCAATCAAATTAACTACCTTTCTACCATGCTCGCTTCTATGGTTGGTTTCCTACTCATGGCAGCAGAACCTGGTAAAGATGGTGGCATTCTTACAGCCTTCATGGGTACAAAAGGTCTGTTGACAGCCTTCATTGCAGCCTTTGTTACAGTTAATGTTTATAAGGTCTGTGTGAAAAATAATGTGACGATTCGCATGCCAGACGAGGTTCCACCGAATATTTCACAAGTTTTCAAAGACTTGATTCCATTCACAGTTTCAATTGTTCTCTTGTATGCATTTGAATTGATTGTTAAAGGTGCTATCGGTGTAACCGTTGCGGAATCAATCGGAACACTTCTAGCTCCATTGTTCTCTGCGGCAGATGGTTATCTTGGAATTACCCTTATCTTTGGTGCTTATGCCTTCTTCTGGTTTGTTGGTATCCACGGTCCTTCTATCGTAGAACCAGCGATTGCAGCGATCACTTATGCAAATATTGATAACAACTTACACTTGCTTCAAGCAGGCCAACACGCAGATAAAGTCATCACTTCTGGGACTCAAATGTTTATCGTTACCATGGGTGGTACTGGTGCAACCTTGATTGTTCCATTCCTCTTCATGTGGTTGTGTAAGTCTGAACGAAACCGTGCGATTGGACGTGCTTCAGTCGTTCCAACCTTCTTCGGGGTCAATGAACCAATTCTCTTCGGGGCTCCAATCGTATTGAACCCAACCTTCTTCATTCCATTTATCTTTGCGCCAATCGCAAACGTCTGGATCTTCAAATTCTTTGTTGATACCTTAGGAATGAACTCCTTCTCAGCCAACCTTCCATGGGTAACACCTGGACCTCTAGGAATTGTCCTTGGTACGAACTTCCAAGTTCTTTCCTTCATCCTTGCTGCTCTTCTAGTGGTTGTGGACGTAATCATTTACTATCCATTCGTGAAGGTTTATGATGAACAAATTCTTGAAGAAGAACGTTCAGGTAAAGCAAACGATAGCTTGAAAGAAAAAGTTGCTGCAAACTTTAACACTGCTAAAGCTGATGCGATTCTTGAAAAAGCTGGTGTTGAAGGTGAACCAGTTCAAAACAATATCACAAAAGAAACAAACGTATTGGTTCTTTGTGCCGGTGGTGGTACCAGTGGACTCCTTGCCAATGCCTTGAACAAGGCGGCAGCAGAATACAAGGTTCCTGTAAAAGCAGCAGCAGGTGGCTATGGTGCTCACCGTGAAATGTTGCCAGAATTTGACCTTGTTATCCTAGCCCCTCAAGTAGCTTCTAACTATGAAGACATGAAGGCAGAAACAGATAAACTAGGCATCAAATTGGCTAAGACAGAAGGTGCTCAATACATTAAATTGACCCGCGATGGACAAGGTGCCCTAGCCTTTGTTCAAGCGCAGTTTGAAGAATAAGAACGAATAAGTGAGATGGAGATGGATGGCTCACTAACTCCTTCTCCACTCACTTTTCCTTTGATCCAATCAAGAAAAAGGTGAAAAATGACAAAAACACTTCCTAAAGATTTTATTTTTGGTGGCGCTACAGCCGCCTATCAAGCAGAGGGGCTACTCATACAGATGGGAAAGGCCCTGTTGCATGGGACAAATACTTGGCTGACAACTATTGGTACACCGCTGAACCGGCTAGTGATTTCTACCACAAATATCCAGTAGACCTTCAATTAGCTGAAGAATACGGTGTCAATGGTATTCGGATTTCCATTGCCTGGTCTCGTATTTTCCCAACTGGATATGGTGAAGTGAATCCAAAAGGGGTGGAGTTCTACCATAACTTATTTGCAGAATGCCACAAACGCCATGTGGAGCCGTTTGTAACCCTCCATCACTTTGATACCCCTGAGGCTCTTCACTCCAATGGAGACTTCTTGAACCGTGAAAACATCGAACATTTTGTAGATTATACGGCCTTCTGTTTTGAAGAATTCCCAGAAGTCAACTACTGGACAACCTTCAATGAAATTGGCCCAATCGGTGATGGTCAGTACTTAGTAGGAAATTCCCTCCAGGGATTCAGTATGATCTTGCAAAAGTCTTCCAATCTCACCACAATATGATGGTTTCTCATGCACGTGCTGTGAAATTGTACAAAGACAAAGGCTATACAGGTGAAATCGGGGTTGTTCACGCTCTTCCTACTAAATATCCTTTGGATCCAGAAAATCCAGCAGATGTTCGGGCTGCTGAGTTGGAAGATATCATCCATAACAAATTTATCTTGGATGCTACTTACCTTGGACACTATTCAGATGCAACCATGGAAGGTGTAAACCACATATTATCTGTCAATGGTGGTAGCTTGGATCTTCGTGACGAAGACTTTGCAGCGCTTGAAGCAGCAAAAGACCTGAATGACTTTCTTGGGATCAATTACTACATGAGTGACTGGATGGAAGCCTTTGATGGTGAAACTGAAATCATCCACAACGGTAAAGGGGAGAAAGGAAGCTCTAAATACCAAATCAAAGGAGTTGGACGTCGTGTAGCACCTGACTATGTACCTCGTACGGACTGGGACTGGATCATCTATCCGCAAGGTTTGTATGACCAAATCATGCGTGTTAAGAAAGATTATCCAAACTACAAGAAGATCTATATCACAGAAAATGGTCTTGGCTATAAAGATGAATTTGTGGACAATACGGTTTATGATGATGGCCGGATCGATTATGTGAAGCAACACTTGGAAGTATTGTCTGATGCGATTGCCGATGGTGCAAACGTCAAAGGTTACTTCATCTGGTCTCTCATGGACGTCTTCTCTTGGTCTAATGGTTACGAAAAACGCTATGGTCTCTTCTATGTAGACTTTGAAACCCAAGAGCGCTATCCAAAGAAATCGGCTCATTGGTACAAGAAAGTAGCCGAAAGCCAAGTGATTGAATAAGTATCAACTGGAACTGTTTTAGTTCCAGTTTTTTTATTCTACTAGAAGAGGGTCTCTTAAACGGATCTCTTCTTTCAGCCCCTAATTTATGGTATAATAGATCGATACTGTAATAAGGAAAATAGAATGAATATACAACAATTACGATATGTAGTGGCGATTGCCAATAGTGGTACTTTTCGTGAAGCTGCTGAAAAAATGTATGTGAGTCAGCCTAGCTTGTCCATCTCCGTCAGAGATCTGGAAAAAGAACTGGGCTTCAAGATTTTTCGTCGGACCAGTTCTGGGACTTTTTGACCCGTCGGGGAATGGAATTTTATGAAAAAGCGCAGGACGTGGTCAAAGGGTTTGATGTTTTTCAAAATCAATATGCCAGTCCTGAAGAAGAGAAGAAAGAATTCTCAATTTCTAGTCAGCACTATGACTTCTTGCCACCTTTGATGACGGAATTCTCAATCCGCTATCCGGAAAATAAAAACTTCCGCATCTTTGAATCAACAACGGTTCAAATTTTGGACGAAGTGGCTCAAGGGCATAGTGAGTTGGGGATTATTTATCTCAACCGTCAAAATACCAAGGGATTATGCAACGGGTTGATAAATTAGGGCTTGAAGTGGTGGATTTGATTCCTTTTCAGACCCATATTTACCTTCGCAAAGGACATCCTTTGGCTAAGAAGAAAAAACTGGTTATGGAAGATCTAGCTCAGTTGCCAACTGTTCGTTTTACCCAAGAAAAAGATGAGTACCTCTATTATTCAGAGAACTTTGTCGATACCAGCTCTAGCTCACAAATGTTCAATGTGACCGACCGGGCAACCTTGAATGGAATCTTGGAGCGGACGGATGCTTATGCGACGGGATCAGGCTTTTGGATAGCCAGTCCGTGAATGGCATTACCGTGATTCCTTTGGAAGATAATTTAGACAATAAAATGGTCTATGTCAAACGCGAAGAGATGGATCTCTCTCCTGTAGCAGAGAAGTTTGTCGAGGTCATGGTAGAATATTTTGATCAAAAGAGGTAAGAAATGAAGAGAAAAACAATGGTCCCAGTAGCGATCGTCCTATTGGTCCTACTGGATCAGCTGGTCAAATGGTATGTGGTGAAGAACATTCCACTGGGTGTCGTCAAGTCTTTTATTCCCCATGTGGTCAGCCTGACTTATCTTCAAAACACAGGTGCAGCTTTTTCGCTTCTTGAAAATCAGCAATGGTTCTTTACCCTCATCACTCTAGTCGTGATGGTAGGGGCCTTTACTATCTCTATAAGCATCTCAAGGGGTCGCTTTGGATGGTGACAGGTTTGACCTTGGTTATTGCAGGCGGCTTGGGAATTTTATCGATCGCCTGCGTCAGGGCTTCGTGGTCGATATGTTCCACCTGGACTTTATGAATTTTGCCATTTTTAATGTAGCAGATAGCTATTTGACAGTTGGAGTTTTCTTGCTCCTGATCCTGATGTTGAAAGAGGAAACGCATGGAAATTAAAATTGAAGTAGCCGGTGCGCGACTGGATAAGGCTTTGGCGGATTTGACTCCCTTGTCACGAGCTGTGGCCAATGAGCAGATCAAAGAAGGAAAAGTTCTGGTCAATGGGACTGTGAAAAAGCCAAGTACACGGTTAAAGAAGGGGACATCATCCAGTATGAAGTCCCAGAAGTGGAAGAGGTCAGCTATGAAGCAGAAGATCTGCCCTTAGACATCGTCTATGAGGACCAGGATGTAGTCGTCGTCAATAAACCTCAAGGCATGGTTGTTCACCCAAGTGCGGGTCATACCAGTGGGACCTTGGTCAATGCGCTGTTATACCATGTCAAGGACCTTTCAGGGATCAATGGAGAATTGCGTCCAGGGATCGTTCATCGGATCGATAAAGACACGTCAGGTCTCCTGATGGTCGCAAAAATGACCAAGCCCACGTCGCCTTAGCAGAAGAACTAAAAGACAAAAATCTCTACGGAAGTATTGGGCCATTGTTCATGGCAACCTTCCGAACGATCGTGGGATGATCGAAGCACCAATTGGTCGCAGTGAAAAGGATCGGAAAAAACAGGCGGTGACGGCTAAAGGAAAACCAGCAGTGACCCGTTTTCAGGTTTTGGAACGCTTTGGAAATTACACCTTGGTAGAGTTGCAACTGGAGACTGGTCGGACCCACCAAATTCGGGTGCACATGGCCTATATAGGCCATCCAGTGGCTGGAGATCCTGCCTATGGCCCTAAGAAGACACTTAAAGGACAAGGACAGTTTCTTCATGCGCGGACACTCGGCTTTACCCACCCCGTACAGGAGAGACCTTGGAATTTACAGCAGAAGTACCAGCGATCTTTGAAAAACGCTGGAAGACCTTCGAAAAGGATAAGGAAGATGGCTGAATGGAGATTCAGTCACTTTCATTACATACGAAATAAATAGTATTAGAAAGAATCATAGCGATGAAAGCAAAACGAATTGTCTTTAAAGTAGGGACCTCGTCTTTGACCAATCCCGATGGGAGTCTCTCCAGACAGAAGGTCAAGGTCATTACCCAGCAGTTGGCTCTCTTACATGAATCAGGTCATGAGTTGATCTTGGTCTCATCAGGGGCAGTTGCTGCTGGATTTGGTGCCCTTGGTTTTAAGAAACGGCCGACCAAGGTGGCAGACAAGCAAGCTTCTGCGGCAGTTGGGCAAGGCTTACTGATGGAAGAATATACAGCCAACCTGCTCTTACGCAACATTGTTTCTGCGCAGATTTTGTTGACCCAGGACGACTTTGCAGATCAGCGCCGCTATAAAAATGCTCATCAGGCTCTTTCTGTCTTGCTTAATCGTGGGGCTCTTCCGATTATCAATGAAAACGATACGGTCTCTATTGCCGAGCTAAAAGTTGGTGACAATGATACATTGAGTGCGCAGGTTGCAGCCATGGTTCAAGCTGATCTTTTGGTACTTTTAACAGATGTCGATGGCCTCTATACAGCCAATCCTTCTCAGGATCCAACAGCTAAGCGCTTGGATCGAATCGAACACATTTCTCGCGAGATGATCGAGATGGCTGGTGGTGCTGGCAGTAGCAATGGGACTGGCGGTATGCTGACCAAACTCAAGGCAGCCACCCTTGCGACCGAGTCAGGGGTTCCTGTCTATATTTGCTCGTCTCTCAAGTCTGATGCCTTGATCGAAGCAGCAGAAGAGCAAGCAGATGGCAGTTACTTCCTTGCAGAGGATAAGGGCTTAAAAACCCAGAAGCAATGGCTGGCCTTTTATGCAGAAAGCAAAGGAGCCGTTTGGGTGGATGCTGGAGCAGCGCAAGCCCTGTTGGATCATGGAAAGAGCTTATTAATTTCTGGTGTGACCAAGGCAGAAGGGGATTTTTCTTATCACGACATCGTCAGCGTCTATCATCAAGAGACTGGTCAATTACTAGGAAAAGGCAAGGTCCGTCTCGGCCAATCAGCTGTGCGAGATATGCTCCAGTCTAAAAAAGCTAAGGGAATCCTTATTCACCGGGATGATTGGATCTCGGTAACTCCCGAGATTGACCTACTCTTTACAGAATTCTAGAGGAAAACGTATGGGAACGACACAAGAACAATTAGCTTTAGCGAGATCAGCTAAGAAAAGCATCAATACAGCCAGTACAGCTCTTAAAAATCAGGCCTTGGATGCCATGGCTAGCCAGCTTTTGAAAGCGACGGAAGCCATTTTAGTAGCCAATCAGATCGATATGGAAGCGGCACGAGGAAGATCTCTGAAGTCATGCTGGATCGCCTCTTTCTTGATCAAGAGCGGATTGCAGGGATGGCACAAGGAATTCGTGCTTTAATAGACCTGCCAGATCCGATTGGGGAAGTGCTGGATACTGAAGTCTTGGAAAATGGCCTTGAAATCCAGAAAGTTCGAGTCGCCATGGGTGTTATTGGCATTATTTATGAAAGCCGTCCAAATGTAACGTCTGATGCTGCAGCGCTTGCCATCAAGAGTGGAAACGCAGTGGTCCTTCGTACTGGAAAGGATGCTTTTCATTCTGCACAAGCGATCGTGACAGCCCTCAAGGCTGGATTGGAAGAAGCTGGACTGAATCCAGATCTTCTCCAACTGATCCAAGATACGAGTCGAGCTTCTAGCCTTGCTATGATGAAGGCTAAGGGCTATCTAGATTTGCTAATTCCACGTGGTGGTGCTGGCCTGATCCAGGCGGTGGTTGAAAATGCCATTGTCCCCGTGATCGAGACAGGAACTGGCATCGTCCATGTCTATGTGGATAAGGAGGCTGATTTCCAGAAAGCCCTCGCCATTATCGAAAATGCCAAGACTAGTCGGCCGTCTGTCTGCAATGCCATGGAGGTCTTGTTGGTGGATCGAGCGATCGCGTCTGATTTCTTGCCTTTGGTCAAAGACCGTTTAGTGGATGATCGGGAAAGATCCGTTGAGTTGCGCCTAGATGAGCAAGCACAAGCAATCATTTCTGGGACAGCGGCACAGGAACAGGATTTTGATACCGAATTTTTAGATTATATTTTAGCAGTCAAGGTCGTTGATGGAGTCGAGGAAGCGGTGGACCACATTGAAGCTCATAGCACCCATCATTCGGATGCTATTGTGACTGAAAATCCTGAGACAGCCGCTTATTTCACCCAGCAAGTAGATTCAGCAGCGGTTTATGTCAATGCTTCTACACGCTTTACAGACGGGGGACAATTTGGCCTAGGTTGTGAAATGGGGATCTCAACCCAAAAACTCCATGCGCGTGGACCGATGGGACTCCGGGAAATGACCAGTTACAAGTATATCGTCAGTGGAAATGGTCAAGTGAGGTAAGTCATGAAAGTAGCATTTATCGGTCTTGGAAACATGGGTGCTAGTCTAGCCAAAGCAGTCGCAAAAGAAGTGGACGCGCAAGACCTGCTCTTGGTCAATCGTTCTCCTCAAAAGGTGCAAGAGTTTATCAGCCAGTATGGGGAACGGCGTCTGATCTTGAACAAGTCTTTAAAGAAGCTGAAGTAATCTTTTAGGGGTCAAACCCTATCAGATCTGCCCTCTTTTAGAAGAGTACCAGGGCATCTTAGCCCAACGCTCCAATCTCTTGCTGGTTTCTATGGCTGCTGGCCTGGAACTTGAAAAGATGGCTGACATGGTCCAGAACGACCAGCTAGGGCTAATTCGCATCATGCCCAATACGCCTGTAGCGATCGGTCAGGGTGTCATCAGTCTGGCCCGCTCCCAAGCAGTGACAGACCAGCAAGTAGCCAAAGTCAACCAGCTTTTAGCAGGAGCTGGAGCTCTCTATGAAATCGAAGAAAAATTGATGGATCCTGCAACGGCTGTCGCAGGCTGTGGGCCAGCCTTTGTCTATCAGATGATTGAAGCCATGGCAGATGCAGGAGTAGGATTAGGACTTACACGAGAGCAAGCCTTGCAGATGGCTGCACAGACCTTCCAAGGCGCTAGTCAAATGGTCCTAGAGACAGGTGAGCACCCAGCCCGCTTGCGAGATGCAGTTTGTAGCCCAGGTGGCTCTACCATCGCAGGAGTCAACCGCTTAGAACAAGTCGGCCTACGGGGCGACATCATTGCTGGAGTGGAAGCAGCCTACAAACGCACCCAAGAAATGGGACAAGAGGCAGCGAAGAAATAGAAAAAAGATTGGTTTTGGCCAATCTTTTTTACGTTAGAGCGACTCTATTTCTACCAAACCATTTTCGGTCAGACGATAGATCTTTTGGCAGACTTCTTTGAGGAAGGTCCGGTCGTGAGAGACCGTGACTAGTCCGCCTGGGTAGTCTGCGAATAGGCGTCGAATCTCTGGTTGAGAAGTGGGGAAAAATTGCGAGTAGGCTCGTCCAAGAGTAGAAATTGGGGAGTTGTGAGCACTAGTTGAAGGAGATAGAGTTTTCCTTGCTGGCCACCAGAAAGTTCAGAGATCGGATGGTGCATTTCAGAATAGGTAAAGTTGAGGGAGGCTAAATGCAATTGAATGGTGTTGATTTCTTCGCGATCGCCTGAATGCTGTAAGAATTGAACGGGTGTCTGAGTCAGAGGAGGCCTTCAGTGTAATCTTGAGGCATATAGGAAGTGCGGATACTTTCATTCTTCTGTAGACTTTTCCATATCATTTTTAGGAAAGTGGATTTCCCACACCGTTGGAACCGATAATCCCTATTTTATCCTGTCCTAGAAGAGTAAGGGAGAGGTTCTTGACCAGGACTCGGTCACCAATGGCGAGTTCTTCCTGATTTAAGAGAAGGACCCGTTTTTGAGGAGACAAGGGAGTAAGGGGAGGAAAATGCAGATTGATGACTTCCTCATCATAGGGTTGGGGAGTCATGGATTGGAATTCTCGCTCGTAGCGCTTTTCTTGTGAGAGGAGAGACTTCATTTTCTTTGCCAGGAGACGTCCAGTAGTGCTATCCTTGGTGTTTCGTAAGGAAGTTTCGACTTGCTGACGGACGCGGCGATGCTTCTCCATTGTTTTTCGGTAGGTTCGTTGATCGTTGGCAGCTTGCTGGGACTGCTGCTTGAATTGTTGCTCCCTTTGGCTACTGTAGTCTTGATACCCTAGGTGCTCTACAATGGTCTCAGCCTCCTTGCGGTGTTTGATCTGTCTTAGGTGGATGATCGTATCCGCTGTCTGAGTCAAAAAATCCTCATGATGGGAAATAAATAGGATGGTTTGGGGACTTGTTTGGATCATCTGCTGGAGCCAGTCCAGGGTTTCCAAATCCAGATCGTTCGAAGGTTCATCTAAAAATAGTAATTCATGAGGACGACAAAGTTCAGTGAAGCAGTTGGACTTTGAGGGCTTCTCCTCCAGATAGACTTCCAATAGCTTGGTCGCTCGCAAAGCGGTCGCTATCAAATTGCAATTGATCAGCCAGTCTGTAGAGGGTGGCATAGTCTAGCTCGTCTTCTCCAAAAAATATTCTTCCAATGTTTTTCCCTTCAATGCTTCCGGCAAAGACTGGGGAATATAGGCATAGGAGTGAAAGAAAGTGGTGATTTCGCCTTCTATTGTCAGATAATCTGGTAGGGATTTTGGGGACATGAGGACATGAAGCAAAGAAGACTTTCCATTTCCTTCTTCGCCAATAATGGCAACTTTTTCTCCTTCATGAATGGTTAGGGACAGATCACGAACCAGATCGCGTAAATCTTTTGTATGGCGGATGGTGAGGTGGGATAGTTTTAGCATAAGATTCCTTTCTACTGGGACAAAAAAACAGCTCTACCTATTTAGTAGAGCTGTATTCAAGTGGACCCAAACAGAAAAAGACCTAATTTAGCCAACAAATAGTTGGAGAAGAGGCGAGAGGGTACACAAAAGAGATAGAACAAGCAGTCCACTAAATAAAGTATCTTATTTAACGAAACTTAGTTGTTCATATCTCCTTACCTCCGAATGTAATTTGCTTTATTCTATTCCTTTCATTCCTTCTTGTCAAGGAAAACCTTGCTTCATCCACCCTTTTCTTCTCGGACTTAGGGGAATTTATGGTATAATTAAAAGTATGCATACAAAACCAACGTCCGCTTATGTCCACATCCCATTTTGTACCCAGATTTGTTTTTATTGTGATTTTTCGAAGGTCTTTATTAAGAACCAACCGGTCGATGCTTATCTATATCATTTGATCCAAGAATTTCATCGGGAAGAAATCACAAATTTACGGACTCTCTATATCGGGGTGGGACACCGACAGCCTTAACTGCGGATCAGCTAGAGTATCTGCTCAAGGAGCTGACCAAGTCACTTGATCTTTCTCAGATGGAGGAGTTGACCATCGAGGCCAATCCTGGTGATTTGGATCCGGATAAGATCGCTGTTTTGAAGGATTCACCGGTCAATCGGGTTTCTTTGGGTGTACAGACCTTTGATAATCGCTTGCTCAAAAGATTGGTCGGAGCCATCAAGAGCAGGATATCTATGACAATATCGATCGTCTGAAGCTGGCTGGTTTTGACAATATTTCGATCGACCTCATCTATGCCCTTCCGACGCAAACCATGGAGCAGGTCCAGGAAAATGTCGCTAAGGCTCTTGCCCTTGATATTCCCCATATGAGTCTCTATAGCTTGATTCTGGAGAATCACACGGTCTTTATGAATCGCATGAGACGGGGCAAGCTTCCTCTACCTAAAGAGGAGTTAGAAGCGGAGATGTTTGAATACATCATTCAGGAGTTGGAGCGTGCGGGCTTTGAGCATTACGAAATTTCCAATTTCTCCAAACCTGGTTTTGAAAGTCGCCACAACCTCATGTATTGGGATAATGCGGAGTATTATGGCTTGGGAGCTGGTGCATCCGGCTACGTCAATGGGATCCGCTACAAGAATCATGGGCCTATCCGTCACTATATGCAGGCTGTTGACGAGGGCAATGCGCGTGTCCAAGAAGAACATTTGAGTCAGACTGAAATGATGGAAGAAGAGATGTTTCTGGGACTGCGTAAGAAAACAGGCGTTTCCAAGAAGCGTTTCGAAGAAAAGTTTGGTGTGAATTTTGACCAACAATATGGATCAGTGGTTGAGGAATTGATCCAGCAGGGCCTTTGGTACCTGACAAGGACATTGTACGAATGACCAAGAAAGGTCTCTTTTAGGAGACACTGTAGCAGAGAAGTTTATTTTGGAGTAGAAAATGGCAAAAACATTTGAATACAGCATGAAAATTCCGTTTGATATGAGCGATGTCAATGGTTATATTAAGATTCCCCAATTGATCTTGCTGTCTTTACAGGTATCGGGCATGCAATCGATTGAGCTGGGTATGAGTGATATGTACATTTTAGAGAACTACAATCTAGTCTGGATTATCACGGATTACAATATGAAGACCGAGCGTCTCCCTGTTTTTGATGAGAAAATCACTATCGAAACCTATGCCAAGAGTCACAATCGACTTTTCTGCTACCGGGCCTTTAATATCAAGGATGAAGCAGGAAATACTATCATTGAGATGGTCGCGACCTTTGTCTTGATGGATCGGGATACACGCAAGGTTCATCCTGTTATGAGTGAAATCACGGATGCCTTTGACTCTGAATTTTCAAAAACCATGCTCCGCGGTCCCCGTTTTAAGGAATTAGAGGGGGCGTCGAACAAGAATACCGGGTTCGGTTTTACGACTTGGATATGAACGGACATGTCAACAATAGCAAGTACTTGGACTGGGTTTTTGAGGTGATGGGAGCAGACTTCTTGACCCATCATGTCCCTAAAAAGTTCATCTAAAATATGTCAAAGAAGTGCTAGCAGGAGGTCTCATCACCTCTCAATATGAACAAGAGGGCTTGAAAACTCAGCACCAAATTAGCTCAGATGGTCAGATCAATGCCCAAGCTGAAATTGAGTGGGAAGAAGTAGAAGAAAAGGGTTGGACTTATGGAAAGTAGAAGATTAAAAAATAAAAACAGGAACTTGAAAGCTATCAAAAACGGGTTGTGGCCTATGCCAAGCGTCAAAAGAACCCTTTGTACATGTTGGGAGATTGGCTCTTGACTCTTTGTGCTTTGGGCATCATCCTGGTAGAGGAAATTTATAAATTTTTCCGCTATCGCTTGAATTTAGAGAGTTTTAATCGCTTTTTAAGAGAAGATATACGCTGGTATCGGGTCTGGATCCATTTCACCTTGGCCTTTCTTTTACCGGTCATGATCTTCTCGATTGGGATTACTAGCCAATCAGGATCCTTCTGGTCCAATTTCTATCACCGCTTGTCCCAAGGCGTGCTCTTTAGCACAACAGTCAGCCTCGCTGCGACCTTGGTGACGGATTTTGTGGAGAATTTGCAACCAGAAACTAAGTCTGACGGGAAAAATCGGAGCACTAAACGCACGGTTTATCAAATCAGTGTGGATCAGGCAACCGTGATAGGCTTGTTATTGACCATTGTGATCCTCATGGTAGCATCCTTCTTGTTCACCCAATCGGGAAGTCAAGGGATTAATTTTACAGGTTTGGTGTTACAATTTGTCCTCTATGCTGGAGCATTGCTTTTATATGGTTCTGGTGGACGAGTCGATGCAGAGAAGTTACATGACGAAACGGAAACAGAAAAGGAAGAATAAATGCACTATAAGGGCTATTTGATTGATTTGGATGGCACTATTTACAAAGGAAAATCACGAATTCCTGCAGGAGAAGCTTTTGTTCATGAACTGCAGGCGCGTGAGATTCCCTATCTCTTTGTGACCAACAATACAACCCGCACACCAGAGACTGTTCGGGATATGCTGGCTACTCATTTCAATATTGAAACCCCAGTTTCGACTATCTATACAGCTACCCTTGCGACCATTGACTATATGAATGACCAAAATTTGGGCAAAAAGGTCTATGTGATCGGAGAAGCGGGGCTCAAAGATGCTATTGAAGAAGCTGGCTATATCATCGATGAAGAAGCGCCTGATTATGTGGTGATTGGCCTGGATTGGCAAGTGGATTATGAGAAGTTTGCTATTGCGACCTTGGCGATTCAAAAGGAGCTCACTTTATTGGGACCAATCCGGACCTGAACATTCCAACAGAGCGTGGCTTGATGCCAGGAGCAGGATCCCTGATTGCCCTTGTCGAAGCAGCGACACGGGTCGAGCCTGTGATCATTGGAAAACCAAAGGCCATCATCATGGATAAAGCTATTGAACACTTGGGTCTTGAAAGAGAAGAAGTGGTCATGGTCGGGGATAATTATCTAACAGATATTCGTGCAGGTATTGACAATGGGATTCCAACTCTTTTGGTGACGACGGGTTTTACCAAACCAGAAGAAGTGCCGACCTTACCAATTGCACCGACACATGTTGTTTCCAGTTTAGCGGAGTGGGATTTTGATGCTTAAAAGTTTAAAATCAATCAACCAATTTTTCTTTATCTTGTCAGCTACGATCCTTCTCACCATTGCTCTGGCTTGGACCCTCTATCCCATGGAGATTCATTGGTTGGAGATTCAAAGCCGAACTGGTTTTTCGGCTTCAGTCATCATGAAGAATTTTAATGTCTTGATGAACTACTTGACCAATCCTTTTCAATGGGTGTTGAAGATGCCTCAATTCCCCTCTTCAAAAAATGGGCTGCACCATTTTGAGGCCGTCAAGTACCTATTTCATTTGGTGACGGTCGTTTTCTTGGTCACTCTACCTGGTTTTATCCAGTTTTTGCGGACAGTCGTCAAAAAGGCTACCTGGCCCTGTACCGTAGTCTCTTTTTTGGATGATGCTCCTACCGGTAATGGTTGCGGTGATGGCTGTCATCATTGGCTTTGATCAATTCTTTACGCTCTTTCATCAGGTCTTATTTGCTGGGGACAATACTTGGCTCTTTGATCCGCGCGTGGATTCGATTATTCTTGCATTACCAGAAGTCTACTTTATGCATGCCTTTTTGATTTTCTTTGTCTTATACGAAGGAGTCTGTGCGAGTTTTTATCTATTTTCTAGGAGGAAGAAATGAACCAATATAACCGATTATTAGACCCTAAAAAGATATAGGAAGGTATTCTGGGACGCTTGCCATTTATCTCTTGGTGATGACCTTGGTGACCGTGCTGTGGGAAGTGCTCCTGGGCATGATCCTTTCAGGTTCGCTCAGAAAAGATCCAAGTCAAGTAACGGAGAAACTAAACGCCCTGAATGTTTGGGCTGGTATTCCCTACCTCATCTCTATTTCCATTGGACTCTTTCTTTTTAATGCCTATCGCAAGAAGGCCCTTTATAAATATGATCTTAAGCATAAGGGACGTAAGATGACACTTTCAGTCTTCTTTATTCTTCTCGCCTTTCTTGGCTTTTCTCAAGTCTTTTCATCTGTAATGACACAAGTGATTGAGCGCATGTTTGAGACCATTGGCCTTCATTCTCCAACACCAGATCTAGGAGATACGATTGAGCGATCTTGGACTATGCTCTTGTATGCTGGCTTTTTGGTCCTATCACAGAGGAATTCTTCTTCCGTGGGGCAGGCTTGCGAGGCTTGGAACGGTATGGCAAAATCTTTGCCATTGTCATGACGGCTATTTTATTCGGCCTCTTCCATGCCAATTTTGACCAGCTCTTTTTCGCGGGTATCATTGGTCTAGGATTCGGCTACATTGCCTTTGAATACAATATCTGGTGGGCGATTTTCTATCACATTTTCAATAACTTTGTCATTTCCCAAGGTTTGCATTATGTAGCTTATCATGTGGACGAGGGACTAGCGAATTGGCTCCAAATCGGTGTTTTAGCCATTGGTTCCATTGTCATGATAGTGGTTCTTGCGACCAAATGGCCAGCTATCAAGGCTTATATTCAGGCCAATAAACCACAGCCAGGAGTTTTCCAGCGTGCCCTCGCTTCCTTCTGGTTCTGGTTCTTCGTGCTATTCACTATCCTGATGTCTATTGTTCCTTATGTGATTCCGATCTTCCAGATGGCTAATCTCAAAGGCTGAGGATGTAAAGTTGGATACATACAATTGAGAGGTAAGCGCCTCTCTTTTTGATATAATAGAGAGTATGAATAACTTGATTAAATCCAAGCTCGAGCTCTTGCCGACGAGTCCGGGCTGTTACATTCACAAAGATAAGAACGGTACCATCATCTATGTGGGGAAGGCCAAGAATCTACGCAATCGGGTGCGGTCCTATTTTAGAGGGAGCCACGATACCAAGACGGAAGCCCTGGTATCTGAGATTGTGGATTTTGAATTTATCGTCACCGAGTCCAATATTGAGGCCTTGCTTCTTGAGATCAACCTCATAAAGGAGAACAAGCCCAAGTACAATATCATGCTCAAGGACGATAAGTCCTATCCCTTCATCAAGATTACCAATGAGCGCTATCCGCGCCTCATCATCACGCGCCAGGTCAAAAAGGATGGTGGTCTCTATTTCGGTCCCTATCCGGATGTGGGAGCGGCCAATGAGATCAAGCGACTTTTGGATCGGATTTTCCCATTCCGCAAGTGTACCAATCCGCCTTCCAAGGTCTGCTTTACTACCATTTAGGGCAGTGTATGGCTCATACAGTCTGCCACAAGGACGAGGCCTATTTCAAGGGTATGGCGCAGGAGGTTTCTGATTTCCTTAAGGGGCAGGATGACAAGATTATCGATGAGCTCAAGCTCAAGATGACTACCGCTGCGCAAAACATGGAATTTGAGCGGGCAGCCGAGTATAGGGATCTGATCCAGGCCATCGGGACCCTGCGGACCAAACAGCGAGTCATGGCCAAGGATTTGCAGAACCGGGATGTCTTTGGCTACTACGTGGACAAGGGCTGGATGTGTGTGCAGGTCTTCTTTGTCCGTCAGGGCAAGCTGATCGAGCGTGATGTCAACCTCTTTCCCTACTACAATGATCCGGACGAGGATTTCTTGACCTATGTGGGGCAGTTTTATCAGGAGAAATCCCACCTGATCCCCAATGAAATCCTGATCCCTCAGGATATCGATGAGGAAGCGGTCAAGGCCCTAGTGGATACCAAGGTCCTCAAGCCCCAGCGTGGGGAGAAGAAGCAGTTGGTCAATCTGGCCACCAAGAATGCGCGTGTCAGTCTGGAGCAGAAGTTCAATCTCCTTGAAAAATCGATGGAGAAGACCCAAGGTGCTATTGAAAACCTTGGAAAACTCCTGCAAATTCCAACCCCTGTGCGCATTGAGTCCTTTGACAACTCCAACATCATGGGGACCAGTCCGGTCTCAGCCATGGTGGTCTTTGTCAATGGGAAGCCAAGCAAAAAGGACTATCGCAAGTACAAGATCAAGACCGTTGTCGGACCAGATGACTATGCCAGCATGCGGGAGGTCATTCGCAGACGCTACAGCCGCGTCATGAGAGATGGCTTGACGCCACCAGATCTGATCGTTATCGATGGGGGTCAGGGCCAGGTTAATATCGCTAAGCAAGTCATCCAAGAAGAGTTGGGTCTGGACATTCCCATTGCAGGTCTGCAAAAGAATGACAAGCACCAAACCCATGAATTACTCTTTGGTGATCCCCTTCAAGTCATCGAACTCTCTCGGACTTCACAGGAATTTTTCCTCCTCCAACGGATCCAGGATGAAGTCCACCGTTTCGCCATCACCTTCCACCGCCAGCTAAGGTCTAAGAATTCCTTCTCCTCTCAGTTGGACGGCATCGAAGGCTTGGGACCAAAACGCAAGCAATTGCTGATGAAGCACTTCAAGTCACTGACCAAGATCAAAGAAGCTACTGTAGATGAGATCGTCACAGTCGGCATCCCACGAGCAGTCGCGGAGGCGGTGCAAGCCAAGCTCCATCAAGGAAAGCAAGAAGAAGCAAGTTCCTTGATGGAAGTTGCGGAGGATTCTGAATCATACCAATCATAAGGAGTTTATAATGAATCATAGAATCGCTATTTTATCTGATATTCACGGAGATACAACAGCCCTGGAGGCAGTGATTGTGGATGCGCGTGCTCTAGGCGCAACGGAATACTGGCTTTTAGGGGACATTTTGCTTCCGGGGCCTGGAAGAGAGGACCTTTTGAGTTGCTGGATGCTATTCCGATTACAGCGGCTGTTCGAGGAAATTGGGATGATTGTGTCCTAGAGGCCTTGGATGGCGAGTACGAACTTGAGGATCCGCAGGAGATTCAGCTTCTCCGTCTTACTCAGTACCTCATGGAAGGACTAGATCCTAAGCGGATCGATTGGCTTCGCTCCCTTCCATTGGTAGAGAAGAAGGAGGTCAATGGTATTCGCTTCTCATTGACCCATAATTTACCAGAAAAGAATTATGGTGGAGATTTGCGTCCAGCTAATGCGACGGAGAACTTTGACCAATTGCTGGTTGATCAGACGGATATGGCGATCTACGGTCATGTCCACAAGCAGTTGCTTCGCTATGGCAGTCAGGGCCAACAGATCCTCAATCCAGGAACTGTTGGTATGCCTTATTTTGACTGGGAACCAATTCAAAACCACAGAGCCCAGTATGCTCTGATTGATGTCGAAGAAGATGGGGTGACCAACCTTCAATTTCGTAAGGTGGCCTATGACTATGAAGCAGAGCTCCAAGATGCCAAGGACAAAGGCCTTCCCTTTATTGAGATGTACGAAGAATTAAGACGCGAGGATAACTATCGGGGCCATAACATCGAGCTTCTAACTAGCTTAATTGAGAAATACGGTTATGCCAAAGAAGTAGCTGCCTATTTCAATCTTTCCAATGAATCATAGGTGGATCTCTTGTGTATTCAATCTATAAAAAGAAGCGGATCTTCAAAATGTCCGCTTCTTTTTCACAATCTTAGGCTGTAAAACCCTGCAAGCTCTTTCATTTTGTGTTAAAATAGGAGTAACAGAAATAGAAAAGGAAGAAGCTTATGAAATTTCTAGAGCTCAATAAAAAACGCCATGCGATCAAGCATTTCACTGACCAACCGGTCGATCCAAAGGATGTACGAACTGCCATTGAGATCGCAACCTTGGCCCCTAGCGCCCACAATAGCCAGCCTTGGAAATTTGTGGTCGTTCGTCAAAAAACGCGGAATTGGCAAAATTAGCCTATGGTGCAAACTACGATCAAGTCATGGAAGCACCTGTGACCATCGCCCTCTTTACAGATACTGATTTGCAAAAACGTGCTCGTAAGATTGCACGTGTCGGTGGGGTGAAAAACTTCACAGACGAGCAGTTGCAATACTTTATGCAAAATCTTCCTGCTGAATTTGCACGCTATGATGCCCAACAAACAAGTGATTACTTGGCTTTGAATGCTGGTCTTGTGGCCATGAACTTGGTACTTGCTTTGACGGACCAAGGCATTGGAACCAATATTATCTTGGGATTTGATAAATCAAAAATCAATGAAGTATTGGACATCGAAGAGCGTTTCCGTCCGGAAGTCTTGATTACGGTTGGCTATGCCGCTGAAAAAGTAGAGCCAAGCTATCGCTTACCAGTGGACGAAATCATTGACAAACGTTAAGCCAATTAGCAAATAGAAGATTGAGGAGGAATTCATGACAACAGTTGACTTTAAAGCAGAAGTAGAAAAACGTCGCGATGAGATGATGGCTGACTTATACAGCCTCTTGGAAATCAATTCTGAACGCGATGACAGCAAGGCAGATGCAGAGCATCCTTTTGGATCTGGTCCTGTAAAGCTCTTGAAAAATTCTTGGAAATTGCCAAACGTGATGGCTATGAAACCAAGAATGTCGACAATTATGCCGGTCACTTTACCTTTGGTGAAGGAGAAGAAGAGCTTGGAATCTTTGCCCATATGGACGTCGTGCCTGCAGGTAGTGGCTGGAAGACGGATCCATACAAACCAGAAATTATCGATGGCAAGCTCTATGCGCGTGGTTCGTCTGATGATAAAGGGCCTACAATGGCCTGCTACTATGGTTTGAAGATCATCAAAGACCTAGGACTCCCTGTTTCTAAGCGCGTGCGCTTTGTTGTCGGTACGGATGAAGAATCAGGCTGGGGCGATATGGATTACTATTTCAAACATGTCGGACTTCCTGAGCCAGATTTTGGCTTCTCACCAGATGCGGAATTCCCAATCATCAATGGGGAAAAAGGAAACATCACTGAGTACATTCATTTTGGAAATGACAACACAGGAAGTGCCCATCTTCATAGCTTTACAGGCGGCCTTCGTGAAAACATGGTACCAGAGTCAGCGACTGCAGTCGTTTCTGGACAACTTCCAGATCTTGCTGGCCTCTTAGATGCCTTTGCCAAGGAACACCAACTCAAGTATGAAATCTCAACTGTTGATGAAGAAACCTATACCGTTACGATTGTCGGGAAATCTGCTCATGGATCAACTCCTGAAGATGGAATTAATGGTGCAACCTACTTAGCTCTCTTGTTGAACCAATTTGATTTTGGTGGTGCTGCTAAGGCTTATCTTCATGTGACAGCCTCACTTCTTCACGAAGATTTTGCTGGTGAAAAATTAGGTATTGCCCATACAGATGCCAAAATGGGACCATTGAGCATGAATGCAGGTGTCTTCCATTTTGATGAAAGCCAAGCAGACAACACTATTGCCCTCAATATCCGTTACCCTCAAGGTACAGATCCTGAAACCATCAAATCCACCCTTGAAAAGATCGAAGGAGTGGCTACAGTAAGCTTGTCAGCCCACGGTCACACACCTCACTATGTTCCGATGGATGATGAATTGGTATCCACCCTCTTGCGTGTTTACGAAAAACAAACTGGCCTCCAAGGACACGAACAAGTGATCGGTGGTGGTACCTTTGGTCGTCTCTTGAAACGTGGAGTTGCCTTTGGTGCTATGTTCCCAGACTATGTCAATACTATGCACCAAGCTAATGAGTTCGCAGATGTCGAAGATCTCTATCGTGCAGCTGCTATTTACGCAGAAGCTATCTATGAACTAATCAAATAATCCACTACTCGGCCAGTTTTTCTGGCTGAGTTTTTCCATAGAAGGAGGACTTATGTCAACGATTGAAAGCATTAAACAAGCCATTATGGCAGATCCTCAAAATAAAGCATATACGGATAAAGGGATCGAGCCACTCTTTGCAGCCCCAAAGACAGCTCGTATCAATATTATCGGACAAGCTCCAGGGATGAAGACGGAAGAAGCTGGTATTTACTGGAAGGATAAGAGTGGTGACCGCCTGCGCGAATGGTTAGGAGTTGACGAAGACACCTTTTATAATTCTGGTTTGTTTGCGGTCATTCCTATGGACTTTTATTTCCCAGGGCATGGAAAATCTGGTGACCTTCCACCTCGCAAAGGATTTGCGGAAAAGTGGCACCCTCAACTTCTCAAGGAGTGTCCGGATATTGAGTTAACCCTCTTAATTGGACAATATGCTCAAGCTTATTACCTTCATGAAAAGGTTAGTGGCAAAGTAACCGAACGGGTCCACCATTTTAAAGACTATTTGCCAACCTATTTTCCACTTGTTCACCCTTCCCCTCGCAATCAGATTTGGATGGCAAAGAATCCTTGGTTTGAGGCAGAAGTGGTCCCAGAATTGCAAACCTTAGTACAAGAGATCATTCAAAAATAAAGGAGAGCGACGATGGATCCTTATCAACAAGTTAAAGAGAAATTAGACGAGTTAGGCATTTCATTTGACGTGGTGGAACACCCACCTGCATTCACGACTGAGCAGGCGGATTCTTATATTGAAGGCTTAGAAGGTGTCCGGACCAAGTCCATGTTTTTGACCAACAAGAAGAAAACCCAATTCTATCTGCTCATCATGGATGACAAGAAACCATTGGATATGGATGATTTCAAAGAGCAAGTGGAAGCCAACCGGATCCGCATGGCTTCAGCAGATTCTTTAGCTGAAAAAATGCAATTACCGCCAGGCACGGTTTCTCCATTTGGTTTATTGAACAATGAAGAAAAAGATATTCGAGTCTATTTCGATAAAGACATTGTGTCAGAGGAAATCATGACCTTCCATCCCAATACCAATGAAAAGACGATCTTTATTAAAACCCAAGACTTGTTCCGATTTTTAGAGTCTATTGGCTTTAACTATGAAATCCTAACCCTTCCATAACAAAGGAGAAATCATGAAAGAAATTCCATTTTCAAGCTTTTACCAAGCTTATCAAAAGGAAACATACACGTTCTTGATGTACGCGAGCAGGAAGAGTATAATGCCCTTCACTTAGATGGGGTTCGTCTTCTTCCCTTATCTGAGTTAGCAGATCGCTACCAGGAATTAGAGAAGGATCATCCCTATTATGTCATCTGCAAGTCTGGTCGACGCTCAGCGCGTGCTTGCCAATTTCTGGAAGAGCAAGGCTACGATGTGACCAACGTCCAAGGTGGCATGGATGCATTTGAATCCTAAAGAGAGTGGGACAGAAATCGGTAATTCATTAAGAATTCGATTTCGTCGTCCCACTTCCGCACAGTTGAGTAGGGCTGTAAAAGCTGATGAAATCAGCGTAGTAGAGCCCACTCAACCACTGCGTCTTGCACTTATTCCCATCAAACATCAAAGGTTGGACAGTTTTTGCCCAGCCTCTTTTTCTTTACTAATTTCTAAAAATGAGTAGAATTTGTATGTTTTTCAAAAGATATTACAGGGATTTTCCAGTCTTTCATTGAAAATGGTTCAGAAATTTTGTATAATACCCTAGTATAAACAATAGTTAAGGAGATTCATTATGTCAAAACAAGATTGGCTGGATTATTTCGAAGCCGTAAATGGTCGTTCTGCTAGTGCAGAAGAAATTGCTCAAGCACTGGCTGCAGGAGAATTTCAAGAAGAAGTAGTGGTTCCAGAAACCCCACAAGCCCCAGAGTTTGTTGCAGCACCAACTGCCCCTGTAGAAGAACCAGTGGCAGCTCCTCAAGCTCCAGAGTTTGTTGCAGCACCAGCAGCGCCAGCAGCACCAGCAGCACCAGCAGCACCAGCAGCACCAGCAGCACCAGCAGCACCAGCAGCGCCAGCAGCACCAGCAGCGCCAGTTAAAGAGCCTGCCCCTCAAGCTCCACAGCAAGCCTACCAACAACCGACTCAAGCAGCTTATCAACAAGCTCCTTATCAAGGTCAACCAGGACAACCTTATCCCGCCCAACCAAGTCAATTTGGTGTAGCCGTTGGGGGTTACTGGAATTGGTTCCTTTCAGCTTTGAAACGTCCAACAGCTGTAGAAAATCCAAAAGCTCTTAACGGAATTTTACAGTATGTCTTGACTGCCTTTGTCTTGACCCTATCAACTTTCTTCACAGCTAGTGGAGCTACAGGTGGTTATGGAATGGATTTCCGTGCCTTTATGTTGACATTGATTTCCCTATTCTTTAGCGTTTACGCCTTCCAAGTAGCTGGATTCTTTGTTCGTCGTGTGGTTCTTCAAGACAAGGAATATAGTTACGGTCGTTCATTTGAAGAGTTTGGACGTTTGTCTGTTTACACTTTGCCACTTGCCCTTCTTGCTTTCTTAGTAGGTCTTGTAAAAGTTTATGAATTTTATGGCTTTGTAAACTTCCTTATTTTCTTCTTGTTCTTTGTTGGAACATGCTATGTCGTTCATCAAGGATTGAACAAGACAAGCTTTAAAGCAGATAAATTCTTGCTTCTAGTAGCATCATCTGTTGTCTTGCTTCTCATTGCCATCTTTGTCATTTATGTGAATGCTCGTATTTTAGAACAAGTAGCTATTGGATTTATTCCAAGTGCTCCAAATTTCTCTAACTTTGGATTCTAACAATATCACAAAACGGAAGGTGGGGAACCCACTTTCCTATTTTATAATGAGGGAGAAGAGATCCATGCAAAAGAAATGGGTTGAATTATTTGAAAAAGTGATCGGTCGCAAACCGTCACCAGAAGAGTTTATGGCTGGGAAAGCTTGTGGATTTGATTTGAAACAAATTCAGTCTATCGCAGGCAATGCCCCAGCAGAGGAAGTCGCTCCTGTTGAGGAACCAGTGGTTGAACCAGGTGAAGAAGTGAAGAATGTTGATCCACTTCTAGCAGCTCGTCAGGCTTGGTTGCAACATTTTGAAGAAACCTATGGTCGCAAGCCAAGTGCAGAAGAATTTACCGCGGCTAAAAGTCAAAACTTTGAGTTTTTTGTAGGACCTGTGCCTGAAGCAGAATTTGCGAACCCAGATTCAACAGAAGAAACACAGGAATATGTACCTCAACAGCCGACTCAAGCGTATACGACTCCACTTGCTGCTGAGCAAACGCAGGTCTTTGCTGGTCCAAATGTCACAGAAGCAGGTCCAGTTCAGAAAAAACAAAAGGCTCCGAAAACGAAGGGTGGAAAGAAACTTTCCAAGAAGAAAATTGGGATTATTTCTGCTATCGCAGTCCTTGTGATCGCTTTGGTGGCAGCCTTCTTTTACTTCCAGTCTACAACACGTGTCGAAGTGACTGCAGATAAATTTATTAAGGCATTGGACACCAAGGATTATCGCGAAGCAGCAGATCTGCTTTCAACTGATAACGATAAATGGACGAAGGATGAAGCCGAAAGCTTTATTACCAGCATGGAAGATCAAGGGGTCGATATCGGCACAGAGTTGAATAAGATCATTGATAATGGTGGAGAAGGCAGCTATACGGATAAATCCGGAAACAAGATCTTTGGTTTGGAAAAAGCGGACAAGAAATTTGGGATCTTCCAAGAATACCGTGTAGCCAGCTATCCAGTACAAGTGAAGGTCAAGACCAATTTGGACCAAGCCAAACTCAAAGTGGGTGCCAATAAAACGGTAACCTTGAAAAAAGATGCAGTGACAGATCTTGGTTCTTTCCATTACAATACAAAAGAAATGGAATTGACTGCTAAAACAGAGGTCGGAAATGTTACTTCTAAGATCCATCTCAATCCTAAAAAAGCAACCAAGAATAACTTAGAATTGAAGTTGAATTCTGAAAAACGCAATTTAGAAGTTAAGTTCCCAGATGAGGTTGAAAACCCAACGGATGTGAAGGTTGTGGTCAACGGCAAAGAAGTCGGAACCAGCACGACCTTTGAAGTAGACAGCATCCCTTATCAAGAAATTGAAGTACATGCTGTCTTCAACATGAATGGGAAACCTATACAACTGAGAAGGCTAAGGTGACGATTGAAGAGGGTGAGAACGATCCGATCGAACTTAAACTAGCCAAAGATACCCTAAAACGCATCAAGAGTGCGCAAGATGCTAAGAAAGCGCAAGTAGCCAAAGAGGAACAAAATCGGACCTTGGCAGAAGAATTCTTGAAAGAGTACCGCGACGCTGTCTTTAGCTCAGTTTCAAATCGAAATAACACCTACTCTAAATACTATGACACACAAAGTCAAGCCTACAAAGACATGGTTGAGTTCACAACTGGTGATGGTGTTCGAAAGGCTAAAATTGACTACTATACTCCAGGAGCTTTGGACATTCAAAGTGTCACTGAAGAAAATGGTGTGGTGACGATTAAGACTTATGAAGACTTTACCGTGCATTATACAGATAGCCATCCGGATTCACAAAACCGCAAGTACAAGACTTACACCTTGAAAAAGTAGGTGCAAGTTATGTGATTACGGATATTGTCGTAACAAAAGAATCATAGGAGATTCCCCATGAAAGCAAGATTTTCCAAAT
Source organism: Streptococcus sp. 2A/TPW/M5 (assembly GCA_036663675.1). Taxonomy (GTDB): domain Bacteria; phylum Bacillota; class Bacilli; order Lactobacillales; family Streptococcaceae; genus Streptococcus. The sequence goes on from JAYXUK010000001.1 coordinate 1,488,069, forward strand.
TAACTTTGGTGACAGTTGCCTTGTTAACCCTGACAGCTTGCTCCCAATCTCAATCCACTAGTTCTAAATCTTCTGCAAAAGAAGAGACCAAGCAAACGCAAACCAAGTCTTCCAAAGAAATGTCTTCTGCAAAGGATACGTCAAAAGAGACAGGAAAAGAAGAGTCGTCAAAAGCTGGTAAGTCAGATGTGAAAGTGGACTCTGGCGTGAGCTATAATGGTTCCTACTATAGTGTCAAAGGGAAATATGGTGAGGTGATGATCGCCAACAAACATTATCCCTTGTCGCCTGACTTTAACCCAGGTGAAGATCCTGAAGCTGTTTCAGCCCTTCATGAATTGATTGCGGCTATGCAGGCAGAAGGTTATCCGATCAGTGATCAATATAGTGGTTTTCGTAGCTACGACACCCAAGTTGGCCTCTACCAAAACTATGTCAATCAAGATGGTCAGGAAGCCGCCGATCGTTATTCTGCAAGACCGGGTTATAGTGAACATCAGACAGGTTTGACCTTTGATTTAATCGATACCAGTGGTAATCTGGTGACAGAACCTGGACCAAGTAAGTGGTTGCTCAAGAACGCCGCTAAATATGGCTTTGTGGTTCGTTACCAAGAAGGAAAAGAAAAAGTAACAGGCTACATGCCAGAAAGCTGGCATCTCCGCTATATCGGAAAAGAAGCGCAAGATATCGCGGACTCAGGTTTGAGTCTGGAAGAATACTATGGCTTCACTGGTGGCGATTACGTTGATAAATAAGAAAAGGTTGGGGATTTTAACCCCAACCTCAGATTGAAGACAAAGTCATATAAAAACTTTCCTTAGGTGAGTACGGACGTCAGCGAACTTCTACGAAGTTCCATGACTAATTATTGAGCCTAAGGTCTCAATAATTCCGAGTGCCTGAATCGTTATTGTTTCAGGCACTTTACTCACAGCGGAAAGTTTTGGTATTTTCTTGCTTCATCTAAAAATGGAACTCAATTTTATTTCTTATCAGAATCGCTTAATTTATTTTACTTTAAAAAGTTTGTCTACATTTTAAGGTTGGGATAGATATCCCAACCTTTTTATTGTATGTTTTTAGAAACTCATCCAGCTCTTTTTGGTTCTTGAGAGAGATAAATTTTTCGGGGTAGGTGGAGTGGATGTTTTGATACCTTTCTCTGGCAGTTTTTGTTCGTCCATCCCAGAGAATCCAACGGATGAATTCCCAGTCAAAGCGTTCGGGGCAACCTGCCGCCATACTCTCACGGACGTGGCCTTTATAACGGCGGTATCGTTTCCAGGCTCTAAAGAGGCAGTTCCAACGAGAGAAGTTGAGAAAGATAATCTGGTCGGCTTGCTCCATTCTCTCCTCATAGCAGCACCAAGAGTAATTACCATCAATGACCCAGTCTTTATGATCGCTGAGAAACTGTCTCATCTCACCTTCCATCCAATCCCGGTCACTGTCTATCCAACCGGGTTGAAATTGAAGGGTGTCCATATGTAGCTTGGGAATGCAGTAGTGGCGGGCTAAGTTTTCAGCCAAAGTAGACTTTCCAGATCCAGAATAGCCGATAATAACAATTTTCATAAGCACCTCTCAAAAATAGGCACAAAAAAGCTCCGGAGAGCTTGATTTTTATGCTGTTCTTGATTAACCAAGTTTCGCTGCAAGACGTGCTTTATCACGGCTAGCTTTGTTCTTGTGGATCAAACCTTTAGTTTCTGCTTTATCGATAGCTGAGCTAGCAGCGCGGTAAAGTTCTTCAGATGGGTTTGCTTCAAAAGCTTTGATTGCAGTACGCATAGCTGATTTTTGAGCTGAGTTTTTTCGTTTTGTTTAACGTTCAATTCAGCGCGTTTGATAGCTGATTTAATGTTTGCCAAGTTATTCACCTCCATTGATAATCTAACTATCTCATTATATATGAAAAGTTAAGATTTGACAAGCCTAAAATAGCTTTTCCTTAAAAAGTACCGTTAACAGGCCATTTTCTCTAGCGTTTGAGATAAATTTCATCGATTTCATGGTTGGTTGCCTTATGGAGAATCAGATCAGCTCGGTTTCTGGTTGGTTGGATGTAATGTTGCAAGTTGATTAAATTAATGGATTCCCAGACCTGATGGGCCATGCTTAAAACTTCTTCTAGGGGTTGCTCCGTAAATCGATAGTAGTAGTTATTGGGATCATTCTGAGCTAATGCAAGGAGTTTTTGGAAGCGATCGATATACCAAGATTCGATATCATCGACTGCGGCATCCACATAGATTGAAAAATCAAAGAAATCGGTCATATAGAGACTGTCATTTTGCGGATTTTGAAAGACATTGATCCCTTCGACAATAACAAAATCAGCAGGTAAAATCGTTTGCTTCTCATCTGGGACAATATCGTATATTTCGTGGGAATAGACAGGAATTTCTACGCTCTTGTTGTTTTTGATCTGATTCAGAAAATCAAGGAGCAATTCCATATCATAGCTTTCTGGAAATCCTTTTCGATTGAGAATCTCTTGTTCTTTTAAGATAGCATTTGGATAGAGAAAGCCATCCGTTGTCACCAACTCCACCGTCGAGCCTTCAAAGGTTCGAGACAGCAGGATTTGAAGTAAACGGCTAGTGGTGGATTTTCCAACCGCAACACTCCCTGAAACCCCAATGATAAAGGGTTGGCGTTCACTCGTTTTTGAAGGAAAATACCTTTTGAGAAGGCCAAATCTTCTTTGGAACGCTTGTAGATGCCTATCAGGTTTGTCAAAGGCAGGTAGACGTCACGTACATCCTGGAGGTTGATGCGGTCGTTAAAACTTTTAATAGAATTGAGCTCTGTTTGAGAGAGAGGTGGGGTGGTTTTGCGGTGCAAATTTTGCCACGTTTCCCGATTAATTTTTTCAAAATGTAGAAATTCTTTGTCCATATGTCACTCCTATTGTAGTCTTTAGTATACCAATTTTTAGAGGTCATGTAAACGATTTAAAAAAGGAGTGAATTATGATAAAATAACCTTATGAGTAAAATGTATTTTGATGTAAACCCAGATGCAGCCCATGATATTCATGATCTGGCTGTTGTTTTATTGGGGAAAAAGATGAATTTTTATACGGACGCCGGCGTCTTTAGTAAAAAATGATTGACTATGGAAGCCAGGTGCTCTTATCAACCCTGGATTTTCAAGAAGGAGAAAGTGTCCTTGATGTTGGCTGTGGCTATGGTCCAATCGGTCTCTCTCGCTAAAGCGCAAGGAGTTGCAGTGACTATGGTTGATGTTAATGAGCGGGCGCTGGACTTGGCTAAGAAAAATGCCAGCCGAAATGGTGTGGAAGCTCAGATCTTTTCTTCGGATGTCTATGAAGCAGTAGAAGGGGTCTTTGACCATGTGATCAGTAATCCGCCGATCCGAGCTGGTAAGAAAGTCGTTCACCAAGTGATCACTGGTAGTTTTGAACATTTGAAACCAGGTGGAGACTTGACCATTGTCATTCAGAAAAACAAGGGGCTCCAAGTGCTAAGGCCAAGATGGAAGAGACCTTTGGCAATTGTGAAATCGTAAAAAAGACAAAGGCTATTATATTTTAAGAAGTGAGAAAGAATCATGAGAGCAGTAGATATCATTCAGAAAAAAGAGATGGTCTTGCCTTAAACAAGGAAGAAATTGAATGGCTGCTTGAGGGCTATGTGGCTGGAACAGTACCAGATTACCAAATGTCTGCTTTTGCTATGGCCGTTTATTTTAAAGGGATGACGACGGAAGAAATTTCTCATATGACCATGAAGATGGTCCAAACGGGGCAACAGTTTGATCTGTCAGCTATTCCAGGGATCAAGGTGGACAAACATTCGACTGGTGGTGTGGGAGACAAGGTAACCTTGGTCTTGGTGCCTTTGGTTGCAAGTTTCGGAGTGCCGGTTGCCAAAATGAGCGGTCGTGGCTTAGGACACACAGGTGGAACCATCGATAAGTTGGAATCCATTAAAGGTTTCCAGATTGAACGGACCCAAGAGGAATTTATCCAGCAGGTGCAGGAGATCGGCTTATCGGTCATTGGTCAATCCGACCAACTCGTAAAAGCAGACAAACTCTTGTATGCTCTGCGTGATGTGACAGCGACAGTGGACACCATTCCTTTGATTGCTAGCTCGGTCATGAGTAAGAAAATTGCTGCTGGTGCGGATGCTATTCTTTTGGACGTGACGGTAGGCGAGGGTGCCTTCATGAAGAATATTGAGGATGCTCGTCGCTTAGCACGTACCATGGTGGATCTTGGAAATGCAGTGGGTCGGAAAACCATCGCTGTCATTACAGATATGAGCCAACCTTTGGGAACCAGTATTGGCAATCGTTTAGAAATTTTAGAAGCCCTGGATATTCTGAAAGGGCAGGGGCGTGCAGATGTCACAGAGTTTATTTGTGAATTAGCGCAAATCATGTTGAAATTGGCCAATGTAGATCAATCGATTGAAGCCATCCATGAACACTTGAGCAATGGTCAGGCTTTAGCGAAGTTTGAAGAAATGGTTGTGGCTCAAGGTGGAGACTTAGAAGATTTGCATCGTCCCGTCAAAGTGGATCAGGTCCTTGAAGTAACAGCGGACCAAGATGGCGTCATTGCTGCTTTACCTGCCATGGAGTTTGGCTTGTTTGCCATGCGCTTGGGTGCTGGCCGTGCTGTCAAATCAGATCCCCTCGATTACGAAACAGGGATTGTATTTGACAAAAAGTGGGAGAGCACGTCAAAAAGGGAACGCATTGCCCGTATTTTCATGAATGAAAAAATTCACAAGAAAGAGTTACAGAATTCAAAAAAATGTTAAAATACTAGAAAGGGCTGAAAGCGTTAAAGAAATTATTGAAATAATATCTTAAGCAGCTCAGGAGATTGTATGAAGTTAAATAAATATATCGATCACACTCTTTTAAAACCAGATGCGCAACAAGAACAGATCGAAAAGCTGATCGAAGAAGCCAAGGCTTATGATTTTGCGAGTGTCTGTGTGAACCCGACATGGGTGAATTTTGCGGCTGAGGGCTTGCGCGATTCAGACGTTAAAGTTTGTACCGTCATTGGTTTTCCTTTAGGAGCAAATACACCATTTGTCAAAGCGTGTGAAACAAAAAATGCGATTCAAAATGGTGCCGATGAGATTGATATGGTCATTAATATCGGGGCTCTTAAGTCTAAGAATTTAGCACTAGTTGAGGAAGATATCCAAGCTGTAGTCGAAGCGAGCGGTGATAAGCTCGTCAAAGTCATCATTGAGACTTGTCTCTTAACCGATGATGAAAAGATCGTTGCTTGTCAAATTGCTAAGTTAGCTGGCGCAGACTTTGTGAAGACTTCAACTGGCTTCTCAACTGGAGGAGCAACGGTAGAAGATGTGGACTTAATGCGTCAAACTGTTGGACCCGACATGGGTGTTAAGGCTTCTGGTGGTGCTCGCTCTTATGAAGATGCTCTTGCTTTTATCGAAGCTGGTGCGACCCGTATCGGGACTTCTTCTGGTGTAGCCATCATGGAAGGTAAGGTGGCTCATGGCGACTACTGAGTTGATTGACTTAGCAGTTGAAGTGAGTCAACAAGCCTATGTGCCTTACTCTCATTTCCCAATTGGAGCTGTACTGCTAACGAAGGATGGAGAAATCTATACAGGTGTCAATATCGAAAATGCTAGTTTTGGATTAACCAACTGTGGAGAACGGACAGCCATTTTTAAAGCTGTTTCTGAAGGAGCTCGTGAGTTTCAAGAGCTCATTATCTACGGGCAAACAGAAAAGCCCATCTCTCCATGTGGTGCTTGTCGCCAGGTCATGGCTGAATTTTTTGAGCCAGACCTTCCTGTAACCTTAGTATCTAAAGATAAATCGACGGTCGTGATGACGGTCAAGGAATTACTTCCATATTCCTTTACAGACCTGACTTAATAGGTCTGTGAGGCGGTCTTTTGACCCTTTCAATACTTCGCAACAATGTTGCACAATAATTTAGGAGGTTCAGTAATGAACAAGAAACAATGGCTAGGCCTTGGTCTAGTAACTGTCGCTGCTATCGGACTTGCAGCATGTGGAAATCGTGCGTCTAAAAAAGATAGCGCAAACTCAGAATCTAAAACAGATTTGAAAGCTGCTATCATTACCGATACTGGTGGTGTGGATGACAAATCATTCAACCAATCTGCTTGGGAAGGTTTGCAAGCTTGGGGTAAAGAAAACGGTCTTTCTAAAGGGAACGGATTTGACTACTTCCAATCAACAGATGAATCTCAATATGCGACAAACCTTGATGAAGCTGTTTCTAACGACTACAAATTGATCTTTGGTGTTGGTTTTGCCTTGAGCGACTCTGTTAAAAAAGCTGCAAAAGACAACGAAGATGTGAACTATGTCATCATCGATGACCGTATTGAAGGACAAAAGAACGTAGCATCTGCTGTTTATGCCGATAACGAAGCTGGTTACCTTGCTGGTATCGCTGCTGCGAAAACTACAAAAACTAAACAAGTTGGTTTTGTAGGTGGTATGGAAAGTGAAGTTATCACTCGTTTCCGCGCTGGATTTGAAGCTGGTGTTAAATCTGTTGACCCATCTATCAAAGTTCAAGTAGACTACGCTGGTTCATTCGGTGACTCTGCGAAAGGTAAAACAATTGCTGCTGCACAATATGCTGCAGGTGCAGACGTTATCTACCAAGTAGCTGGTGGTACTGGTGCAGGTGTCTTCTCTGAAGCTAAAGACTTGAACGAGAAGAAAAATGAAGACGAAAAAGTTTGGGTTCTTGGTGTTGACCGTGACCAAAAAGCTGAAGGTGAATACACTTCTAAAGATGGTAAAAATCTAACTTTGTATTGGCTTCAAGCTTGAAGAAAGTCGGAGAATCTGTAAAAGACTTGGCTAAGAAAACTGCTGATGGTAAATTCCTGGCGGTAAAGTGATTACTTATAGCTTGAAAGATGGTGGAGTTGACTTGACAACTGACAATCTTTCTGCAGAAGCTAAAAAGCTGTCGAAGACGCTAAAGCTAAGATCCTTGACGGGTCACTTAAAGTTCCTGAAAAATAATATTTGATTGGATCGGCCCGACCTTCAAGGGCCGTTCCTTTTAATAAATTGAGACATTTTTGTCTCAGTAAAATCTATTAGCAACCCTAGTAGATTTTATTGAAATAAAAATAGATTTGAAAGGAAACACCCCATGACACATGAATATGTCATCGAAATGCGTGAGATTACCAAAAATTTGGTGACTTTGTAGCAAATGACAAGATTAATCTTCAGTTGCGCAAAGGTGAAATCCATGCACTTCTTGGAGAAAATGGTGCAGGGAAATCTACCCTGATGAATATGCTGGCTGGTTTGTTGGAACCAACTAGCGGAGACATCGTGGTAAATGGAAAAACTGTTAACCTAGACTCACCTTCAAAAGCAGCTTCTTTAGGAATTGGAATGGTGCACCAACACTTTATGTTGGTTGAAGCTTTCACTGTTGCTGAAAATATCATCCTTGGTTCTGAAACCACTAAACACGGTGTTTTGGACCTTAAGAAAGCCAGTCAAGATATCCTTGACTTGTCTAAAAAATATGGCTTGGCAGTAGATCCAAATGCTAAAGTTGAGGATATTTCCGTTGGTGCGCAGCAACGTGTGGAAATCTTAAAGACGCTTTATCGTGGAGCCGACATCCTAATCTTCGATGAACCAACTGCGGTGTTGACACCAGCTGAAATCGAAGAATTGATGACAATCATGAAGAACTTGGCGAATGAAGGAAAATCGATCATCTTGATTACGCACAAGTTGGATGAAATCCGTGCTGTTTCTGACCGCGTCACAGTTATCCGTCGTGGTAAATCGATTGAGACAGTCGAGATTGGTGGAGCTACCAACCAAGACTTGGCCGAAATGATGGTCGGTCGTTCTGTTTCCTTTAAAACGGAGAAAGGTCCTTCTCAACCAAAAGAAGTCGTCTTGTCGATCGAAAACTTGGTTGTAAACGAAAACCGGGGTGTCCCAGCTGTTAAGAATCTTTCACTGGAACTTCGTGCTGGTGAAGTCGTGGGGATTGCAGGGATTGACGGAAACGGTCAGTCTGAGTTGATCCAAGCGATTACAGGTCTACGGAAGGTAAAATCCGGTTCAATCAAGATTAAAGGCAAGGACGTTGTAGGACTTCGCCCACGTCAAATCACAGAAATGAAGGTAGGGCACGTCCCTGAAGACCGTCATCGTGATGGATTAGTCCTTGATATGATGATCTCTGAAAACATTGCCCTTCAAACCTACTATAAAGAACCTCTTAGCAAGAATGGTATTTTGAATTATCCAAATATTACCTCTTATGCCAAGAAGTTGATGGAAGAGTTTGACGTTCGTGCAGCCAGTGAAGTGGTACCTGCTAAGGCTCTCTCTGGAGGGAACCAGCAAAAGCTATTATCGCTCGCGAAATCGATCGCGATCCAGATCTCTTAATCGTCAGCCAACCAACTCGTGGATTGGACGTTGGAGCGATCGAATATATCCACAAACGTTTGATTCAAGAACGGGATAATGGAAAAGCCGTTCTGGTTGTCAGCTTTGAATTGGATGAAATTTTGAATGTTTCTGACCGTATTGCGGTTATTCATGATGGGAAGATCCAAGGGATCGTAACCCCTGAAACAACGAATAAGCAAGAACTTGGAATCCTCATGGCAGGAGGACAAGTAAAGGAGGGAGCATCAAATGAATAAGAATTTAAAACAAATTGCCGTTCCATTGGTGTCTGTCCTTTTAGGATTGGTCTTGGGTGCCATTATTATGTGGGCCTTCAGCTATGATGCCCTTTGGGGATACGAATTGCTGTTTAAGAAAGCCTTTGGTTCGATTAAGAGTTGGGAAATATTTCCCGTGCCATGGGGCCACTGATTTTAGTTGCTCTTGGTTTTCAGTAGCCAGCCGGGCCGGCTTCTTTAACGTTGGACTTCCTGGTCAGGCTTTTGCAGGATGGATCATGGCGACTTGGTTTGCCCTTTCCTTCCCAAATATGCCTCGCTTACTGATGATTCCGATGACCGTTTTGATTGCGGCGATCGCAGGTGGATTTATTGGAGCGATTCCTGGTTTCCTTCGTGCTTATCTTGGAACCAGTGAGGTCATCATTACCATTATGATGAACTACATTGTTCTCTATGGTGGGAATGCCTTGATTCATAGCTTCCCAGCTTCCTTGATGAAAAACAAGGACTCAACCATTGATGTGGGAGCCAATGCTGTCTACCAGACTGAGTGGTTGCGTAATTTGACGGACAAATCACAAATGAACATCGGGATCTTCTTTGCCATCATCGCAGTGGTGGTCATCTGGTTCTTGATGAAGAAAACAACACTTGGTTTTGAAATCCGTGCCGTTGGTCTCAATGCGAATGCGGCGGAATATGCAGGGATGTCTGCAAAACGGACCATTATCCTTTCTATGATCATTTCTGGTGCTCTTGCTGGTATCGGTGGGGTAGCAGAAGGTCTGGGGATTTACTCAAATGTCTACGTTCAAACCAGCTCGATGAGTGTTGGATTTAACGGTATGGCCGTTGCCCTTCTTGCGATGAATTCACCAATTGGTATTCCATTTGCTGCCTTCTTGTTTGGAGCACTTCAAATTGGGGAGTTGGTATGAAGCCAGCTGCCATCCCTGAAGAAGTCGTTCAAATTGTGACAGCATCCATTATCTTCTTCGTATGTGCCCACTACATTATTGAAAAGATGATCTCGATGCGTTCAGCTAAAAAGGAGGAGCAAACTAATGAGTATTGTAACAATTTTAAGTATTCTTGTTTCCTCTATGATTGTGTATGCAGCGCCGCTGATCTTCACAAGTATCGGAGGAGCATACTCAGAACACGCTGGGGTTGTTAACGTTGGTCTGGAAGGAATCATGGTTATGGGAGCCTTCTCAGGTATTATCTTTAACTTGACTTTTGAGCCTGAGTTAGGAAGTTTGACACCATGGTTGTCCTTGATCGTTGCTGCAGGGATTGGAGTACTCTTCTCCTTGATCCACGCGGTGGCAACCATTCATTTCCGTGCTGACCATATCGTTTCAGGTACAGTATTGAACTTGATGGCACCACCACTTGCGGTCTTCCTTGTTAAAGCGATGTACAACAAGGGGCAAACTGATAATATCAAAGTTGCCTTCGGGAAAACATCCATTCCACTCTTATCTAAAATTCCGGTGATTGGGGATATTTTCTTCAACAATGCCAGCATCATTGGTTGGGTTGCGATTCTCTTCTCATTCTTTGCTTGGTTTATCATGTTCAAGACGAAATTTGGATTGCGTCTTCGTTCAGTGGGGAACACCCACAAGCAGCAGATACATTGGGAATCAATGTATATAGAATGCGCTACTTAGGAGTGATGATCTCAGGTGCCCTTGCAGGAATCGGAGGAGCCATTTACGCTCAGTCAGTTTCTGTTAACTTCGCGGTAACTACTATTGTAGGTCCTGGATTTATCGCCCTTGCGGCTATGATTTTCGGGAAATGGAACCCAATCGGGGCCATGCTTGCTAGTCTCTTCTTTGGAGCTTCTCAAAGTTTGGCTGTTATCGGGAATCAATTGCCTTTGCTTAAAGGTATCCCATCCATCTACTTGCAAATTGCGCCTTACGTCTTGACCATGGTTGTCTTGGCAGCTTTCTTCGGACAAGCAGTTGCGCCAAAAGCAGATGGTGTTAACTACATTAAATCGAAATAATGCACAGGAGGCTGGGACAAAAGTCCTAGCCTCTCAATTATTTTTGGATTGTCGAGCAAGACGCAGTGGTTGAGTGGGCTCTACTACGCTGATTTCATCAGCTTTTACAGCCCTACTCAACTGTGCGGAGGTGGGACGACGAAATCGAATTCTAACGAATTACCGATTTCTGTCCCACGCTCTCTTTGCTTTCTAAAGGCCCCTCTTAGTCGCAATTTCTTTTGAATTAATGTACAATAGGAGTACAACTTTTCACGTATTGGAGGAGCAGATGTTTAAGTGGATGAAACGCCTGGTTGGCATGGTGATCGTTTTATTTATTTTATTAGTGATCTTGTTGGTCCCTGGATCTATTCCTGAAGGGAGCAACTGAGAAATGTGCAGGCAGGGAGTTCTTTGATTGAGCTGGCTCAAAATGCTGTTTCAAACGCCTCTGTGAGCACTGAAGGACTCTCAACTGAGCTGAGTCTCAATTCTGTGCAATTGAGTCAGGTCGTAAAAACAAGTGCTGGTTCTGCCCTTGACAATTCTGACTATCAAAAGATGGCACTAGGAATGGATGGCAATGACCTTCACGTCAAAGTTCCTGTTTCCTTAGGACCAGTTGATAGCTATTTAGATTTAACTATGACCGGCCAAGTTGAAAACAATGTCATGAATTTGACCGTTACCGGTGCTAAATTAGGGAAAATGCCCATTCCAAAATTCTTGGTTCTCAACTATTTGAAGGATCAATCCAATCAAAATGGAGGCGGCTTCACAGTGAATGGTGATCAAATCACCCTTGAAATTCCTCAAGCAGGCTATAGTATCTCAAAAGCGAGAGTGGAAAATGGCAATGCGAAGGTAACCGTTAGTATATCCTTGTTTTAAGTCTTTGTAATTGGAGTTGTCATGCTTGTCTTTGAATTTTGTGCAGAGAATTTAACTTATATTGATAAGGCGATTGCTGCTGGGGCAGGTCGCATTGAACTGTGCGATAACCTGGCAGTAGGAGGGACCACACCTAGTATAGGTGTGATCAATGAAGCAATCAAACTGACAAGAGAGAAGTCCGTGGATCTATGTGTCATTATCCGACCCCGAGGTGGCGATTTTGTCTATACTGATCTGGAAGTCGAAGCTATGCTGACGGATATTCGTGCTGCGAAAGAAATAGGGGTTACTTGTTTTGTGCTGGGTGCGCTGACGAGTGATCGAAAGTTGGACCAGAGGGTCATGCAGCTTTTACTAGCAGCCTGTGGAGAAGCAGAGGTTGTCTTTCATATGGCCTTTGATGGGTTAACTCACACAGATCAGCTAGAAGCGATTGAGTGGCTCTCTGATCAGGGTGTAGCCCGCATTTTAACACGAGCTGGAAGTCCAGGTGACCCACTAGAGCAACGTTTTGCACACTATCATCGTTTATTAGATGCGGCTAGAGGAAAGATACAGATCCTGCCAGGTGGGGTGTGACACTTGATAATCGTCAGCTCTTTTTGGAGAAATTGGGTGTTTGTCAACTGCATGGCACGCGCATCGTGTTTTAAAAAGAAACGCTCACTGCCTGAAGTAGTTTTGAAGATCCGTTATCAAGGTTGGAGACGTTGTTTCCAGCCTCTTCTAGTGCAAAAATGAATAAGGGAGAGAAAATGTTTTTAGAGCATTATTTTGACCGATACACCTTTCAGCCAGAAAAGGGATTGGCTTTTGGATTTGAAAAGAGAGAAGCAGGTTATGAGTACCAGTGCCCCGTCTTATCGGAAACTTTTCTCTTAAAAGTCAGAGTCTGCGACCAGAAGATTTCTTTTCAGGTCTATGATCAGGATACAGGGGACGAGTATATCCAGATCCATCTGGAACAGCTACAAGGAAATTTCGTCGGCCAAGTCAGGGAAGCCTGTCAGGAAAGTCTTGAAAGGATCCGGCAAGCTTGTTTTGAGGTAGAGAAATTTCTCTATCCTCAAGCCAAGCGTCTCATGGCCTATATCTCCCTGCACTATCAGGGAACGATTGAGTATTTGTGGGAGAGATCTCCGGAATCCGGTGCCATTCGCCACCGAGACACCCTCAAGTGGTATGGTGTCTTTATGACCATTGATTGGAAAAAACTGGATGCTGGCAAGTCTGGGAAAATAGAAGTTTTGAATGTCAAGTCTGATCAAGTAGCCCATTTCATCCAGCAGAAGGGGATTTATCCAGCTTTTCATATGAATAAAAAATATTGGGTGAGTATCCCCTTAGATGGAACAATTGCTGATGAGGACTTGTTTGCTCTAGTGGATAGTAGTTGGCACCTCACCAAAAGGGAAATAAGATGAATCTGTTGAGGAAATTATCTTGGTTTTTTAATTTAGAGAAGAAGCGATACTTGATCGGGATAGGGTCCTTGATCTTGGTTAGCTTTTTAAATCTCATTCCTCCAAGAATCATGGGACTTGTAATCGATTTGATCGATAAAAGAAGGCTGACACTGGGGCAGTTAGTTGTGGATATTGCCCTTTTGGTCCTCGCAGCTCTTGCCATGTATGGCCTTCGTTTTGTATGGAGACGCTATATTTTTGGAACGGCCAATAAGTTGGCTCGGATCTTGCGTTACCGTTTGTTTAAGCAATTTACGCTCATGTCTCCGTCTTTTTATCAGCGTTATCGGACAGGGGATCTCATGGCCCATGCTACTAATGATATCAATGCGGTAACCATGTTTGCTGGTGGTGGGGTTATGTCTGCTGTAGATGCTTCTGTGACAGCCTTGGTGACCCTGGTCAGCATGTTTTTCATGATTGATTGGCGCTTAACCCTCTTGGCTATTTTGCCTCTACCGGTTATGGTGGTAGTGACTTCAGCTATTGGCCGCAAAAACCACAAAGCCTTCAAAGAGGCCCAAGAAGGATTTTCAGAGCTGAACAACTTTGTTCAGGAATCAGTATCAGGAGTCAAGGTGACCAAATCCTTTGGCTTTCAGGCAGATGAGATTCAGGCTTTTGAAAAAACCAATCAAATGGTCTTTCGAAAAATATGAGTTCCGCCGGTTACAATGCTTTGTTTGATCCGACCACTCTTCTTTTGTAGGTCTCTCCTATGTTTTGACGCTCTACTTCGGGGGCTATTTGTTCAGGAAGGAGCCTGACGGTTGGACAAATCGTAACCTTTATTACCTATCTCAATATGCTCGTCTGGCCCCTTCAAGCCATGGGCTTCTTGTTTAATATTAGTCAGCGGGCTAGCGTCTCTTATGATCGGATTGAGACACTTTTAGCAGAAACACCTGATATCCAAGATCCAAGTCAACCAGTCAGAGAAATCCAAAACGGAGATCTGGAATATGACATTAAAGAATTTGCCTATGAGAAAGAGCCTGTCCTTGAGAAGGTTGCCTTTCATTTAGAAAAAGGGCAAACCCTTGGAATTGTAGGTCCAACTGGATCTGGAAAGACCACCTTGTTGCGTCTCTTGCTTAGAGAGCATGACTTGGAGCAGGGAGCTATCTTGCTAAATGGGATCTCCATCAAACATTATCGCTTAGAAGATCTTCGAAGCTTGATCGGCTACGTCCCTCAAGATCAGATTCTCTTCGCCATGACCATTCGCGAGAATGTCGCTTTTTCAGATCCACAGATCAAGGAAGAAGAGGTGATGAAGGCTCTGAGAACTTGTGGAGTCTATGAAGATATTCTGGCCATGCCAGACCAGATGGAGACAGTGCTGGGAGAGAGAGGGTCTCTCTTCTGGCGGACAAAAGCAACGGATTGCCATGAGTCGTGCTTTGGTCATGAATCCTGAGATCTTGATCTTGGATGATTCCCTGTCTGCAGTAGATGCTAAAACGGAGCACCAAATCATTGAAAATATGAAGCAGGAACGTAAGGGAAAAACAACGATCATTACAGCCCACCGCCTATCAGCGATCGTTCATGCGGATTTGATTCTGGTAATGGAGAATGGACAGATCAAGGAGCGAGGCAATCACGAGGAATTAATGGCTCAAAAAGGTTGGTACTATGAAACCTACCAAGCCCAACAATTATCAGAAGAAATGGAGGGAAAGCTGAATGAAAACATCTGAAGCTCATGTGATGAAGCGGCTCTTGACTTACATGTGGCGTTATAAATTGTTAACGGACCTAGCCTTAGCCTTTACCTTCCTGACTAGTCTGTTACTGACGGCTATCCCTCTTGCAGCACGCTGGTATATTGACCACCTAGTGGATCCAACAGAAACCGGCTCTCCAGTACTGACAGCTTTTCAGTTTTTGATTCTCTACTATGGGTTATTCATTGGGCGCGTGCTGGCAACTTACCTGAGTCAATTAACCTTTGCGCGTGTATCCAATTCTATCGTAAGAGACATCCGTCTAGATATTTTCCAAAATCTTCAAAGGCTGGGCATGTCCTTTATGACCAGACAGCAGCAGGTTCGATTGTTTCTCGGGTGACCAATGATACCCAGGCAGTCGCAGATATGTTTTCTACGGTCTTTTCAAGCCTGGTTTCATCCTTTTTACTCTTTTTAGTCACTCTAGTAACCATGTTTAGCTTGGACTGGCATTTGACCATTTGGATCCTTCCTTTCTTCCCATCATTTGGTTTTCTATTCGTCTCTATCGCAAGTTATCCAATCGCTTGGTCAAGATGACCCGACAAAATTATCAGATATCAATGTGAAATTATCGGAATCCATTGAAGGAATGCGGATCGTGCAGGCCTTTCGTCAAGAAAAGCGTTTGACGGATGAATTCGAACAGATTAATGGGGAACATTTGGATTATGCCAACCGATCTGTAGATGTTAATTCCCTCTTTTGAGGCCAGCTATGACCTTGTTACAGGTCCTGGCTTATGCGGTTATTCTAACCTTTTTCGGCCTAAATTGGCAGTCCTCTGGATTTACAGCCGGTCTTATCTATGCCTTTATCCAGTATGTTAGCCAGCTTTTCCAGCCTTTGATTGATGTCACCCAAAATTTTGCGACCTTGCAGACCTCGACCATTTCTGCAGGGCGTGTCTTTGAGATGATGGATCGAGACGACTATGAGCCTAAGCAAGCTGGTAGCCTGAAAGAAATTGAGCGGGGAGATATTCGTTTTGAGCATGTATCTTTTTCTTATGATGGTAAACGGGATGTCCTAAAAGATATCTCCTTTGAGGTCAAAAATGGACAAACCATCGCTTTTGTTGGTCATACTGGTTCTGGTAAATCCTCTATTATCAATCTCTTCATGCGCTTTTATGAATTTGATCGTGGCCAGATCTTGATTGATGGACAGGATATCAAGAACTACAGCCAGGAAGCCTTGCGCAAGTCCATTGGTCTAGTGTTGCAAGAGCCTTTCCTCTATCATGGAACCATTGCTTCTAATATCCGAATGTATCATGAAGAACTGACAGATGAGGAAATCCGACAAGCAGCTGCATTTGTGGATGTAGCAGACTTTATTGAGAGTCTACCTGGTGGCTATGATCATCCGGTAACAGAGCGGGGTTCTACCTTATCGACCGGTCAGCGTCAGCTTCTGGCTTTGCCCGGACCATTGCTGCCCAGCCTAAGATCCTCATTTTGGATGAGGCCACTGCCAATATCGACCAAGAGACGGAAGAAATGATCCAAAACTCTCTGAAGAAGATGCGCCAAGGGCGGACAACCATTGCCATTGCCCATCGCCTTTCTACCATCCAAGATGCCGATTGCATCTATGTTCTCGATAAAGGAAAAATCATAGAATCGGGCAATCACGACCAACTCATTGCTCTAGGAGGAACGTATAAGAAAATGTATGACCTCCAAGCCGGTATGATGAAATAAGGACAAACAAGGAGGCTGGGACAAAAGTCCTAGCCTCTCAATTATTTTTGGATTGTCGAGCAAGACGCAGTGGTTGAGTGGGCTCTACTACGCTGATTTCATCAGCTTTTACAGCCCTACTCAACTGTGCGGAGGTGGGACGAAGAAATCGAATTCTAACGAATTACCGATTTCTGTCCCACTCTCTTGTTTTTCTTCTTTGAAAGCTGTAAAATAAAGAAAAGAACAGAAAAAGGGAGCATACACCATGTCAAACGATCTGATCCTGATGGGAGTTGTCATTGTCTTATTTGGACTTTATTTCACCCTTCAAGTTGAGCTCAATAAAGTCAGAAATCAATTCACTCACTATCTTCTAAAACCTGGTAGTATTTCTAAGGAACAAAGAGAGAAATACCTCAAAGAATCAGAGATGGAAGCGATTCGCCTGATTCGCCTCGATTATCGGATCGGCCTTCAAAATGCCAAACTTATCTATGAGCAATTAAAGAAATAAGAAAGACCCTCGTATAGTCTATACGAGGTTTCTCTTTCAAAAAAGGCGTAAGTTTTGGTAAAACATTGGCCACATCTGCTGATTTGATCTTGGCGAGTTGATAAGGACAAGAAGTGATGTAGGCTGCTTCAAAGAAATCAAGCGGGAGTCCACTGTGTTTTAAGGCAGCAAGAGATTTGACCTGATGAAGATCTAGTAGGAGCCCATCGTGGGTCAGGGTCAGATGGGGTAGAAGAGGAGACTGGGTCATCAAGGTCTTTAGATTGGCTTCTTCCTCTTTTTTTCTGGCTAGGAGTCGCTTTTTATTGGTCAGATACATACCGTTATCAATGTAGAGACTCAAGGCCTTTTGCATGATCAGATTGCTATCATAGTCCAGAATCGTCTTATAGGTCAAGACCGGCTTAAGAAGGGCTTGGGGAAGGATCATGGAAGTGATGCGAAGAGCAGAAAAGAGATTGGTCGAAAAAGATTTAATATAGATGACTCGGTCCTTTTGATCCAAATAATGAAAAGATGGAGCATTGCTGCCATCAAGATCTCCCAAATAGTCATCCTCAACAAGGTAGACATCATATTGGTCAGCTAGTTGCAAGATCGCTTCTTTCTGCTTGGTCGAATAGCTATGACCAAGCGGATAGTGAAAACGAGGGATCGTGTAGAAGAATTTGATATGGCCACTTTTGAAAATCTTTTCAAGTTCCTCGAGATCAATCCCCGTTAAATTACGTTGAATGGTACGGTAGGCAAGTTGCTGCGAATCTAAGAGTTGGTTCATCCGGTGATAAGTCGGTTGCTCGATCAAGATCTGCGACTTTTTATTGGGAAAGTCAATCTGGCTGAGGATATTAAGGGCCTGCTGGGTACCAGCAGTCAAAACAATCTGATCCGCAGTCGTATAAATACTTTCTTCCTTTAATAAGCTTTGAATGGATTGGCGTACTTCGAGTAAGCCTGCTTGGTCCGAAAAGTTATTGAAGAGATAATTCTCCCGTCCAATCAAGGTTTCGTTGATACAGGTCCGGAAGTCCTCGAAAGCCTGGTTGCGGTCTTTCTCTAATTTTAGTGGAAGATCCTCATGTCGATTAGGTTCTTGCTCCAAAACATAGTAGCCACTTTGAGGCTTAGCATAGAGGAAGTGCTGGTAAGTCAAGTCCAGCAAGGCTCGTTGCACCGTGTCTTTACTACAAGAAAATTGACTAGCTAACTGGCGAACAGAAGGAATTTTCTCTCCGGTTTCGAGTTTGCCCTGTTGAATAGCTTTTTTAAGAAATCGATAATTTGTTGGTATTTGCTCGTCTTCATCCTGACTGTCCCCATACAGTTTTTTCTATTGTACAGAAAAAATCACAAAAACCACTCATAAGAGTGGTGAGCGTATTACATAAAGTAAACAATCGCTAAATACTGAAGAGCAGAAGCTGCCAGGATGAAGAGGTGCCAAATCATGTGGAAGTAAGGTTTTTCTTAGCATAAAAGCCAGCTCCAACCGTGTAGCACAGACCGCCCATAAGCATGAGACCCCAGAAGATCGGATTGGTTTGGCTAATGATTTGGGGAATAATAAAGATGACCAACCAGCCCATGATCAAGTAAAGAGCGAGACTGAACTTTTCATTGACTTTTTGGCAAAGATTTTGTAGAGGATACCAAAGATGGTGGTCCCCATTGGATCAAGATAATGCTGTAACCCATCCAGTTGTTCATCAAGGTGAGGACAACCGGTGTGTAACTACCTGCGATCGCAATGTAGATCATGGAATGGTCGATAATGCGAAGTACATACTTTTGAGGCGAATCGTAAGACATGGCATGGTAGACAGTCGAAGATAGAAACATCAAAAAGAGGCTAATAACAAAAATAGAAGTCCCAAAAGCACTGAGAAGACCGTGTTGCTCAAAGCTATAGACTGCTGAGATCGGAAGCAAGATCAGCATGAGTAGGGCGCCCACAGCGTGGGTTACGCTATTAGCGATCTCTTCTCCAAAGGATAATTTTTACTTAGTTTCATGGTGTAGTTCATTAGTTTCTTCCTCCGTTTTTGCTGGTTGAATATAAGATAGGGTTTCAAGATAAAGTTGAACCGTCTGACAGGCAGAGCGAATGATGGGAGCGATCGGCTCTTTTGCTCATTGAGATAAGCGACAAAGCTATTATAGAGAAGATCTGAACTCGCCTGGTCCTGCAGGAAATTTAAGGTAGAAGCGATCTCCTGAATAGAAAAAACCGTTTTTAAGGTTGTAATAGCGATCAAACGAGCCACCTGTCTACGCTGGTATTTCTTCTTATCAGGCTTTTCAATATATCCATGCTTGACATAATTATTAATCATAGAAGCTGTCAAACCCTTGTCAGAAGAAGAGAGAACAGGTGCACAGGTTTTATTGACATAAAGTAGGACCTGATCAAGATAGAGGTCTAGCTCAGGTAGTTGCTCCCACGTTGGATAGGAAAAAGTGGACACGAAATCTTCACCTTTCTTTAATCTAGTTTTCATAACTAGATAATAACATTTATAAAAACTCCTGTCAAGAAAATTTGAAAAATATGGTACAATAGACCTATGAAACTATTAATTCCATCCGCCAAAGAACTGAACGAACAGGCTCGTATCGTCGAGCCCCAACCCTTGTCAGAGAACACAAAAACCATCCTCCAAGCTTTGAAGGCATTCTCGCTAGAAGAATTAGCGGCCTTTTACGGGATCTCAGAGGAAAGAGCCCTTATCGAAAAAGAAAGAATTGAGGCTTTGATAGATGGGACTGCCAAGACCTATCCTGCTTTGGAGCTATTTGACGGCCTCATGTACCGGAGTATCGATCGTCAAGACTTATCTGAAAAAGAGCAGGCTTATCTGCAGGAGCATTTGTTGATCATGACTGCTTTATACGGTGTGCTACCTGCCTATGAAGGGATTGCTCCCCATCGCTTGGATTTTATGATGAAGCTAAAACCGGCTGGAAAGTCCCTCAAGGTACTCTGGAAAGAGGACTATGATCGGGCAGTAGAAGGAGAGGAGCAGATCTTATCCCTTTTGTCCTCTGAGTTTGAACAGGTCTTTTCAAAAGACATTCGCGAGCGAATGATTCGGATCAAATTCATGGAGAATCGTGGTGGAACACTAAAGATTCACTCAACGATTTCAAAGAAAGCACGTGGGGCCATGGTGACAGCTATGATGAAGGGAGAAATCAGCCATCTAGAAGATTTGAAATCATTAGAAGTAGCAGCTTTCTCTTATCGTGAGGATCTATCGCAAGAGAAAGAATGGGTCTTTGTGAAAGAATAAATAAAAATATTCCTGAGAAGCGTCAGGAATATTTTTTTGATCTGTTAGATAAAGAGAATGCACGATGAAAACTCCAAAATAGAGGATTTTGGAGTCAGAATCGTCTTGAGCAGTAGGCTTAGGCGATATGTTTGAATTTCTTTAAGAGTTCTGTCAACTCAGCTTGCTCGCCACTATTAAAGACTTGCATCAAGCGTTGAATATTTTTGATATGATCTGGAAGAGCTTCTTCGATCTTTTACGACCGGCATCTGTAATAGATACAAGATAAGCACGGCGGTCTTCTGGATCGGTTTCGCGTGTAATCCAACCATCGCGGACCATATTGCGAATAACCACAGTCATATTTCCAGAGGTCGCAAGAATGCTATCAATCAGATCTTGAATGCGGAGATCGCCCTTGCTGTACAAGGTCTCAAGAACAGAGAATTGAGTTGGTGTCAACTGGTGCTTTTTAAAGATATGAGCCTCAGAGGCACGGATCAATCGTTCTGCCTTGTGGAAGACGATCATGGTTTTTAAATCTACGTTTGCTTCTTTGAATAATCTCTTTAAATTTTCCATATCTATATTTTATCAATAAATAGTATTTCTGTCGTTTAATTTTATTTTCAAATTAGTTACAAAATTGTGACAAATTTATTAAACTATGAACAAATGATAGCAAAGGTGTTAATTTTAGTTTGTTTATCAAACAATTTTATACTAAAACATTGTAACAGGTATGAAATATTAGTAACAATTCTTTCTTGAAAATCTATAGAATTCTAGGTGGCTTTGGTGTATAATGGGGAGTGAAACAGAAAAATAATCTTTTTATAGTATGGCAACATATAATAGGAATCTGTATCTTAGTGTTGACGGTCCTTTTTTCTTGGCTATTTCTTGCTGAAAAAACTTCTGATCGCTTGGAGGATCAAATGGCACAAGCAAGAAAAATAGCCCTGTCTCATTCTTCGATTGCTAGCATTGAGACGGAGAGTTTCTTTCATGGCAAAGAAGCCTATCTTTCCTTTATTGGCAAGGACCAAGAGGGGCAAGAACTAGCGGTTTTGGTGGCGCAGGCGGATGATGCAGTCTATACCTACCCTTTGAAAGAAGGAGTTGGTTCCAAAGAGGCAGCTTCCGTCGTCAAAGAGAAGAGTCAGGACGCGATTGATCGGGTAACTTTTGGACGCTTTAAAGGCAAACCGATCTGGGAAGTCAAGGCCGGGAGCTCCTATTATGTGGTGGATTTCAAGACTGGAAAAGTCACCGGTGTTTTTAAGATTTGAGGAGGAAATATGAAATTATCAAATCGTGTATTGGAAATGGAAGAAAGTGTGACCTTGGCTGCAAATGCGCGTGCCAAAGCTTTGGCAGCAGAAGGTCGTGATATCTTAAGTTTGACCCTGGGTCAACCTGACTTTGCGACTCCAAAAATATTCAAGAAGCAGCAGTCGCATCGATCGAGGATGGTCGCGCTAGCTTTTATACGGTAGCATCTGGACTTCCAGAATTGAAGGATGCCATTAGCGACTACATGAAGGAGTTTTATGGCTATGCTGTGAACCGCAATGAAGTAGTGGTTGGTACTGGAGCCAAGTTTATTCTTTATGCTTTCTTTACATCTGTTATCAATCCAGGTGATGAAGTCATCATTCCAACACCTTGCTGGGTTTCTTATGTAGACCAGGTCAAGATGGTAGAAGGAACACCTGTTACTTTCCAAACAACAGAAGAAAATCACTTCAAGGCAACGGTAGAGCAATTGGAAGCAGCACGGACAGACAAGACCAAGGTGGTCTTGCTGAATTCGCCATCCAATCCAACAGGAATGATCTACAGTAAAGAAGAACTCCAAGCAATCGGAAATTGGGCTGTCGAACATGACATCTTGATTTTGGCAGACGATATCTATGGGCGATTGGTCTATAATGGCAATACCTTTACGCCTATTTCTAGCTTATCAGAAGCGATTCGCAAGCAAACGATCGTGATTAATGGAGTTTCTAAAACCTATGCCATGACTGGATGGCGTGTTGGGTTTGCTGTAGGAGATCCTGAGATTATTGGAGCCATGGCCAAGGTGATCAGCCAAACAACTTCCAACTTAACAACCGTTTCCCAATATGCTGCAATCGAAGCCCTCACAGGAGACCAATCTTCTATTGAGATCATGCGTCAAGCTTTTGAAGAACGCTTGAATACTATTTATCCTTTGTTGAATGAAGTACCTGGTTTTGAAGCCATCAAACCTCAAGGAGCCTTCTATCTCTTCCCAAATGTCAAGAAGGCCATGGAGATGAAGGGCTATACAGATGTGACGGAATTTACCACAGCAATTTTAGAAGAAGCAGAGGTTGCTTTAGTAACGGGAGCTGGCTTTGGTGCCCTGAAAATGTTCGCTTGTCTTATGCGACAGATTTGGATACCTTGAAAGAAGCTGTTCGCCGACTCAAGGCCTTTATGGAAAAATAAAATTACAAGATCCTTAGTAATGAGCTGAGGATCTTTTTCTTTAAAAAATTTGGTTTTCACAGGTAGAACCTAGCACTGAAAGCCTTTTATGATACAATTAAGAAGATAATGTCTTCGGACAAGTTTAACGAGAAAAGGAAGATGAATGATGACAAAACGGATTACTATCATCGAAGTAAAGACTATGTTGGTCAAGAAGTGACCATCGGTGCTTGGGTGGCCAACAAATCAGGTAAAGGAAAAATTGCTTTCTTGCAATTGCGTGACGGGACTGCCTTTTTCCAAGGTGTGGCTTTTAAACCAAACTTTATCGAAAAATTCGGCGAAGAAGTGGGGCTTGAAAAATTTGACACCATCAAACGCTTGAGCCAAGAAACATCAGTATTTGTGACTGGTATTGTCAAAGAAGACGAACGCTCAAAATTTGGTTATGAGCTCGATATCACAGATATTGAAGTGATCGGTGAGTCTCAAGATTACCCAATCACTCCAAAAGAACACGGAACAGACTTCTTGATGGACAACCGTCACTTGTGGTTGCGTTCCCGCAAACAAGTTGCTGTAATGCAAATCCGTAATGCTATCATCTATGCAACTTATGAGTTCTTTGATAAGAATGGCTTCATGAAGTTTGATAGTCCAATTCTTTCAGGAAATGCTGCAGAAGATTCTACAGAACTTTTCGAAACAGACTACTTTGGAACACCAGCCTACTTGAGTCAATCAGGTCAGCTTTACCTTGAAGCTGGTGCTATGGCCCTTGGTCGCGTCTTTGACTTTGGTCCAGTATTCCGTGCTGAAAAATCAAAAACTCGTCGTCACTTGACTGAGTTCTGGATGATGGACGCTGAGTACTCTTACTTGACACACGATGAATCACTTGACTTGCAAGAAGCTTATGTCAAAGCTCTTCTTCAAGGTGTTCTAGATCGTGCTCCTCAAGCCTTGGAAACATTGGAGCGTGATACTGAGCTCTTGAAACGCTACATTGCTGAGCCATTCAAACGCATCACTTACGATGAAGCGATTGATCTCTTGCAAGAACATGAAAACGATGAAGATGCGGATTACGAGCATTTGGAACATGGAGATGACTTCGGTTCACCACATGAAACATGGATTTCAAACCACTTTGGTGTACCAACCTTCGTGATCAACTATCCATCAGATATCAAAGCCTTCTACATGAAGCCAGTTCCTGGTAACCCAGACCGCGTGCTTTGTGCAGACTTGCTCGCACCAGAAGGGTACGGAGAAATCATCGGTGGATCTATGCGTGAGGAAGACTACGACGCCCTTGTTGCGAAGATGGAATCTCTTGGCATGGATCTTACAGAGTATGAATTCTACCTTGATCTTCGTAAATATGGTACAGTTCCACACGGTGGATTTGGTATCGGTATCGAGCGTATGGTAACCTTCGCAGCTGGTACAAAACATATCCGTGAAGCCATTCCATTCCCACGTATGTTGCATCGTATCAAACCTTAATAGACGTAAAAACGCCATTAGGCGTTTTTCACTTTATCTGCTCCAAAAACTATGAAAGGAAACTCAATGCTGAAAATAGATATCATAGATGGGAAAGAATACGAGGATGGTCAGGGGCTTTGATCGCAGATCTAGACCATAGCATTCAACAA
Source organism: Streptococcus sp. 2A/TPW/M5 (assembly GCA_036663675.1). Lineage (GTDB taxonomy): Bacteria > Bacillota > Bacilli > Lactobacillales > Streptococcaceae > Streptococcus. Next base: position 1,512,452 of record JAYXUK010000001.1, read on the forward strand.
ATGCTCAAGACATCCTACCCGGAAAGTCAAATGAATGATTTTATCACCTATAAAAATTTGAGCCAATATTGTATGGATTATCTAGGTCAGATTATTGAGCGTGCCAATGATAAAAACGAAGCCATTAAACAGCAGGTGACAGCTGTCATGCCTGAAAGCGAGCGTCCCTTTAACGTTGAAGACCGCTTGACAGCCAGCTATACTTTTGGTCAGCGGGTGGCTGATTCTGTTGCACGCTTCGGTGGTTCTTGGACCTTTATTATTAGTTTTATCCTGATGATGGCTATCTGGATGTTGATCAATGTCTTGCATCCCTTTGGCTGGAATTTTGACCCTTATCCTTTCATCTTGCTCAATCTAGCACTTTCTACGATTGCGGCGATTCAAGCTCCTTTGATCATGATGAGCCAAAACAGGGCAGCAGATTATGATCGCCTGCAAGCGCGAAATGACTTTAACGTCAATATGGAGTCGGAAAGAGAAATTCGCTTACTGCATACGAAGATTGATCATATGGTGCAGCAAGACCAGACAGATTTACTGGAAATTCAAAAGTTGCAAACCGAATTGTTGGTGTCCTTGTCTAATCAAGTGGCCCAGCTGCGTCAAGAAATGAATCAAGAAAAATGAAGGAGGTGGAGAAGATGTAGGCAAATCTAAGTAAGTCTTTTAGAAACACTTATATAATCTATTGAAAGAGGAAAAACAATGTTTAAAAGAACTTACAAACGCAATATTTCACTCCTAGCAGGTCTGGAATTTACATCTTATTTTGGAATCACCAGTTTTGGATTCTCTTTTTATTCAGAATGGTCTTTCTTTACTTCAGATTGGTTTATTAGAGAGTATCTTTCATGGGACGAGTCTCTTGTGTGAGATCCCGTCTGGTATGTTAGCCGATCGATTTAGCTACAAGACCAATCTCTATTTGGCTCGCTTGTGCAATATTGGATCCTCGATCTTGATTTTATTTGGTCAGGGAATTTTTGGATCTATACCATTGCTATGATGGTCAATGCTTGGTCTTATAATTTTGACTCGGGGACCAGTACAGCTTTCTTATTTGATTCAGCTGTGGAAGCAGGTCAAAAGACCGTTATCTTCAGATTTCTAGCTTCTTATCTGGTGTGGCCGAAGTCACCTGAACTTTAGGTACAGTGGTGGCAGGCTTCTTTATTCACGGAGCATTGGCTTGGACCTATTATATTGCTATTGGGCTTTCCTTGCTTTCCATTCTTTTGATCTTTCTAATGAAAGAGCCAGAGAGCAAGAGTGATGAAAGAAGTCACTTGACCTTAAAGCGGATATTGGAGGTAGTGAAACAAGAATGGCAGGAAAAACCAGTCTTGTTTTACTGGATGCTCACCTATCAGTTGGTAGGGACCATCATGTGTATGTTTTATTTTTACTACCAACAGAAAATCAGTGACTTAGCTAGTTGGCAAGTTTCGCTCATCATGTTAATTGGTAGTGGATTCAATCTCCTAGCGGTTTATCTGGCCAGTCAAATCGGGAAAAAATGGAATAGTAATCAAGTCTTTCCGATTCTAGTTGCACTGACAGGGTTGGCCTTGCTTTTGGTAGCTTTCAAGACTCCATTTGCCTATCTGAGTGTCTATCTCTTGACCAATGCCCTTTATGCCGTTTATCAACCCATCTACTACAATGATTTACAAGCCTATCTACCTTCCAGTGTGCGAGCAACCATGCTGAGTATCAATTCAATGATGTTTAGTCTTTCCATGATCGTGATCTTCCCAATGACCGGTTGGTTGATTGATACTTGTGGATTTGTAGCAGTCTTTCTTGTATTAGGCCTTATAACGCTATTCTCTTTCCCTCTCTTGATGTTTGGATTGGGGAAAATGGGTAAGACCTTAAGCAAGGTGACAAAGACTGAATAAAACTCCTTAGGTTCAGTAGTTTAACAAGGTTAAATAGAACAAGAACTGAACGAACTTTCTATGCTGTGTAAGAGGGGTGAGATTGGAGAAAAAGTCATCTTAGAAACTTTCCTTAAGTGAGGACGGACGTCAGCGAACTTCAAAGAAGTTCCATGACTAATTATTGAGCCTAAGGTCTCAATAATTCCGAGTGCTAGAAACAATAGTGTTTCTAGCATTTTCTCACTGCGGAAAGTTTCAGTAGATGATTAAATATCTCTACCAAATTAAATTATTTTCTACTTATAGAAGTTAATAGATTTATATTAAAGAGCTGTTTGTCTACGTTCTTACTTTCTCTGCTTTGCAGGGAGAGTTTTTTGTCAGTTAAAATTGTGGTAAAATAGGTATATCCTATTTAGAAAAGATCGAGTAGTATGAAATCATTATTGAAGTATTTTAAGGGCTATCTATGGGAAACTTTTCTAGGGCCCGTGTTTAAGCTTTAGAAGCTATTTTTGAATTGTGTGTCCCCTTAATCATCGCCCACTTAGTCGATCAGGTCATTCCGAAAAAGAAACGAGCGCAGTGGTGTTAACGGTCGGTGTTTTGTTTTTATTTGCGAGCTTTGGTGTCGTCGTAGCTATTACGGCCCAGTATTTTTCTTCTAAAGCAGCTGTCGGCTTTACCCGCGAGATGACCAAGGATTTGTATGAGAAGATCTTATCACTTCCAAAGGACAAGCGAGATAGGATCGGTACTTCTAGTTTGGTAACCCGTCTCACTTCTGATACCTATCAAATCCAGGTTGGGATCAACCAATTCTTGCGTCTCTTTTTGAGGGCACCCATTATTGTCTTTGGATCTATCATTATGGCCTTCACCATCAGTCCTAATCTTACTCTTTGGTTCTTGGGGATGGTGGCGATTTTAACCTTGATTATTGTGATCATGTCTCGGATTGTCAATCCTCTTTTGCTAAGATTCGGAAAATCACAGACCGAATGGTCACGGTGACGCGTCAGCAATTTCAAGGAATGCGGGTGATTCGGGCCTTTGGACAAGATGCTAGTGAATTAGAAGATTTTAGAGAGGTTAATCAGGACTACAAGATCTGGCAAATTCGTGCTGGTATCTGGTCTAGTTTGGTGAGTCCCTTGACCTTCCTTGTGGTCAATACGACCTTGGTTTGTGTCATTTGGCAGGGACAGTTGAATATCTCTGCTGGTCTTCTAACCCAAGGGATGTTGGTCGCTCTGGTCAATTATTTATTGCAAATTTTAACAGAATTGATCAAGCTGGCTATGCTGGTCACGTCTTTAAATGTCAGCTATATTTCTGCCAAGCGAGTGCAAGAGATTTTCGATTTGAAGGAAGAAGACCTCTTAGAAGCTTTGCCAGTAGAAACTGCAAGAGAGCAAGAAGCGATCAGCGTCCAGAAAGTTTCGTTCACTTATCCAACGGCTTCAAGCCCAGCTCTAGAAAATATTTCCTTTGATCTGGATCATGGACAGATGTTGGGAATTATCGGTGGTACAGGATCTGGGAAGTCTACTCTGGTTCAGTTATTGAGTCATTTGTATGCCGTGAGTCAGGGAAAATTAGCCCTCTATCATCAAGGTCGCTCTCCTCAAACCCTCAAGGAGTGGCGGGAGTGGGTAGCTGTTGTCCCACAGAAGGCAGAGCTCTTTAGAGGGACTATCCGCTCGAATCTCTTACTAGGGATGGAAGAAAATCTATCGGATGAAGATTTGTGGTGGGCCCTAGAAACAGCTCAGGCGGCTGATTTTGTCCGTGAAAAAGAAGGACAACTCGATGAGCCAGTGGAAGCCTTTGGTCGAAATTTCTCAGGTGGCCAACGTCAGCGGTTGACCATTGCGCGTGCCCTTTTGAAGAAGGCTCCTTTCTTGATTCTGGATGATTCAACTTCTGCCTTGGATTATTTGACGGAAGCACGTCTCTTAAAATCGATAAAAGAAGAATTGAGTGATACGAGTTTGATCTTAGTATCTCAACGAACCAATAGTCTCAAGTCTGCTGATCAGATTTTAGTCTTGAACAAGGGACATCAAGTAGGACTGGGAAATCACGATTTCCTTTTGTCTACCAATGAGATTTATCAAGAAATTCATTATTCACAACACGGGAGGGAGGAAGCATGAGTCAAAAACGTTCTAGTTATGTAAAACGTCTGTTTAGAGATTTTGCTCACCATCCCGGGCTCCTGATTCTAGCTAGTCTCGGAACCATCGCTCAAGTGGCCTTAACAGTCTGGTTACCGATCCTGATTGGACATGCGGTTGACTTGGTCATTAATCCTCAAGGGATGAAAGTCTTAAGGCCTGTTTTGATCCAAATGGTTCTGGTCATTGTGGCCAATACCTTGATCCAATGGATTAATCCTCTTGTCTACAATCAATTGATCTATCGGTTTAGCCAAAGCCTGAGAGCAGAAGTGATGGAAAAAGTACACCGATTGCCCTTGTCTTATCTAGATAAACAAGGGAGCGGGGACTTCGTCAGTCGTCTCACGACCGATGTAGAACAACTTAATAGCGGTCTTCTGATGGTCTTTAACCAGTTCTTTGTTGGCCTCTTAACCATTCTTGTCACCATCGTAACCATGGCAGAATTGGATTTCTTTATGATGGTGGCGGTTCTGGTCCTGACCCCTTTATCCCTCTTGATTGCTCGTTTTATTGCCAAGCGTTCTTATACGCTTTTCCAAAAGCAGACCAAGGCGCGTGGTCTTCAAACTCAGTTGATCGAAGAGTCTTTGACACAGGAAAACTTGATCCAGTCCTTTAACGCTCAGGATCAATTTCGTAAGGCTTTTAAAGGGACGAATGAAAACTATGCCAGTTATTCCCAATCCGCTGTCTTTTATTCTTCAACTGTCAACCCAGCCACTCGCTTTGTGAATGCCTTGATTTATGCAGTAGTGGCTGGATTTGGTGCTGTACGCATTATTTCGGGATCGCACTTTACTGTTGGTCAATTGGTTACCTTCCTCAATTATGTCAACCAATATACCAAACCCTTTAATGATATCTCCTCTGTCTTGTCAGAACTCCAAAGTGCCCTTGCCTGCGCAGAGCGCTTGTACAGCGTCTTGGATCAAGCTGAGGTCGAAGAGACGGGGCAACGGGTTCTGGAAAGTCAGGATGTTAAAGGTGCGATTGGTTTTGAACACGTCACATTTGGCTATGATTTGGGGCGGACCTTGATCAAAGATTTAACCATTCAGGTTCCAGCTGCCAGTAAAGTTGCCATTGTAGGGCCTACTGGAGCAGGAAAATCGACCTTGATTAATTTGCTCATGCGTTTCTACCCTGTTAACTCAGGAGAGATCACGATTGATGGGGTACCAATTACGGACTACACCCGTGCTTCTTACCGCCAACAGTTTGGTATGGTCCTGCAAGAAACTTGGCTTAAGGTCGGGACGATTCATGAAAATATCGCCTTTTCTCGTCCCGATGCAACTAGAGAAGAAGTCATAGAAGCAGCCAAAGCAGCCAATGCAGATTTCTTCATTCGGCAGTTGCCACAAGGGTACGATACGTATCTTTCAGATGCTGGAGAGTCTTTGTCTCAAGGACAACGCCAACTCTTAACGATTGCGCGGGTTTTCCTTTCAGTTCCTAAGATTTTGATCTTGGATGAGGCGACATCATCTATCGATACTAGGACTGAGGTCTTGATTCAAGATGCCTTTAATCAACTCATGAAAGGACGGACCAGCTTTATCATTGCTCACCGCTTGTCGACCATTCAAAATGCTGATATGATCCTTGTCATGGTCGATGGCGATATTGTTGAGCATGGCACTCATGAAGAGCTAATGGAAGCGCAAGGTGTTTACTACAAGATGCAGACAGCTCAGCAACAGATTAGTTAAAATGAAAAGAGAGTGGGACAGAAATCGGTAATTCGTTAGAATTCGATTTCGTCGTCCCACCTCCGCACAGTTGAGTAGGGCTGTAAAGATGATGAAATCAGCGTAGTAGAGCCCACTCAACCACTGCGTCTTGCTCGACAATCCAAAGATAATTAAGAGGCTAGGACTTTTGTCCCAGCCTTTTTTCGTCTAAAAACATCTAGCAAAATTGTTAGATGCTTCAGAAACTACTCGTTATTTTATCATTTTAAACGTTTAGAACCTTATCCAAGAATTCTTTCAAACGTGGATGTTGTGGGTTGTCGAAGATTTGGTCTGGTTTGCCGTCTTCGAGGAATTCACCATCTGCGGTGAAGATGACGCGGTTGGCTACTTGGCGGGCAAATCCCATCTCGTGGGTAACGATGATCATGGTCATGCCTTGCTCTGCCAACTCTTTCATAACGTTCAATACATCTCCAACCATCTCAGGGTCAAGGGCAGAAGTCGGTTCGTCAAAGAGCATAATATCTGGATTCATTGCAAGTCCACGTGCGATAGCCACACGTTGTTTTTGACCACCGGAAAGGCTGTTTGGATTGGCATCGGCTTTATCTGCGAGACCAACTTTTTCCAACAATTCCATACCGACTTTTGAGCTTCTTCACGGGTCATTAGTTTGTGCTCTACTGGCGCAAACATAATGTTTTCAAGGACGCTCATGTGAGGGAAGAGGTTGAAGTGTTGGAAAACCATCCCGATATTTTCACGGACCAAATCAACATTGGTTTTTGGATCGGTTAGATCATATCCATTTACGGTAATTTGACCTTTTGTAACTTCTTCGAGGAGATTGAGACTACGAAGGAAGGTCGATTTACCAGAACCCGATGGTCCGATAATACAGACCACATCCCCTTCGTAGAATTTTGTTGAGATTCCTTTTAAGACCTCATTTTCACCATAGTATTTGTGGAGGTCATGGACATCAATTTTTAATTTAGCCATTAGTTAACCTTCTTTTCTAATTTTTTTGCAAATCGTGTTAGCAAGGTGATAATCACGAGGTAGAAGACGGCAAGGATCGCATACATCTTGAAACTTTGGTAGTTTCGAGCAATGATGATCTTACCAGTTTGGAAGAGTTCTACCAATCCGATCGCAGAAACGATAGTCGTATCTTTCAGGGCAATGACGAATTGGTTAACAAAGTTTGGAAGCATGAGTTTGGTTGCTTGTGGCAAGATGATCTTACGCATGGTCTTGCCATAAGAGATCCCAAGGCTTCGGCTGGCTTCCATCTGTCCAATCGGTACCGCTTGAATTCCCCCACGGACAATTTCCGCGATATAAGCAGCTGCATTGAGGGAGAGGGCGATGGTACCTGCCACAAAGTCGTTGATTGGGGATTGATGACCTGTGACAGATTCAATCAAGTTTGGAATTCCCCAGAAGATGAAGGCAGCAAGGATCATGAGTGGGATCCCACGAATAACATCGACAAAGATTTCTGCTGTCCAGCGGAGCCATTTATAAGGGCTAACACTGAACATCCCAAAGATAACACCGATCACCATAGCAATCGCGAAAGAGAGAAGTGCAAGGGCAAGGGTTACACCCAAACCACTTAGCAATTGTTTGTAGTTGTTTTGGAGCAAGCCCCAGATTGTTGTTTCATCTACGGCTGTACTTGAAGTACTTGATTTGCTATCTGCTTTAAGGTATTTATCAAGAATCTTTTGGTATTGGCCACTTTTCTTCAAGTTTGCAAGACCGTTATTGAACATTTCGATCAATTCAGGATTTTCTCCTTTTTAACGGCAAATGCTAGTTGACCACTTGGAGTACCTTTGATAGGTGTTTTGAATTTACGTCCTTGTTTAATGGCGTATTTGATAACAGGTTCGTCATCCATGATCGCTGCAACAGAACCAGAATTCAAACTGTCATACATAGAAGCTCCGTCAGAGAACGTTTTGATCTTGTAACCATATTTCTTTTGGTTCTCTTCAAGGAAGTTTTGTGAGGAAGTGCCGTTTTTAACTCCGACTGTCTTTCCTTTTAGGTCATCATATGAATCAATCTTGCTGCTTTCTTGAACAGCTAGAATAGAATTGGCCGTGTAGTATGGTTCAGAAAAATCAAATGTTTCTTTCCGAGCATCTGTCACAGTCATCCCTGCGATCATTCCTTGCGCATGACCAGATTGGACATCACTTACCGCCGCGTCAAATCCAGGATTGTCAATCTCGATGGTAAATCCTTGGTCTTTAGCAATCGCTTTGATCAAGTCCATATCAATTCCTGTGTATTTGTTTTTTCCATTTTGGAAGACAAATGGTGCAAAGGAAGAATCACTTGAAATGCTATATTTTGATTTTTAGGAGTTGCTTTTTGACCGGCAGGAGTAGTTGTTGTTGGAACAGCACTGTTAGCAGTTGATTGGCTTTCACCGGTCCATTTCTTGATGATCTCATCAAGTGTTCCATCAGCTTTCATTTGAGCGAGGGCCTTGTTAAATTCAGTGATCAACTTTTCATGATTTCCACCTTTTTTAACACCAAAGGCAAAGCCACCGACTGCTTCTCCATCCATATTGATAGCTAGGTCCTGACCCTTTTGGATGGCGTATTGAATAACGGGTTGGTCATCCATCACCGCATCGACCGCACCAGCTGATAAACTGTTGTACATGAGATCACCCGTATCAAAAGTCTTGATCTTGTAGCCATATTTGTCCTTGTTTTTATCGAGGAAGCGTTGGGCTGCAGTTCCGTTTTTAACACCGACTGTCTTCCCTTTTAATTGGCTGTACTTCGTGATTTTGTCAGCTTTCGTAGTCGCAATGACAACTTTTGTATCATAGTAAGTATCAGACATGGTGAAGACTTTTTCACGCTCGGTTGTTTTGGTCATTCCGGCCATGATGGCATCCGCTTGACCAGCTTGAACTGCGTTGACCGCTGCATCAAATCCAGGGAAGGATTTGTCCAAATCCCAGCCATTGATTTCAGCGACCTTGTCCAAGATCTCTACGTCAATTCCTTTATAGGTTTGATCTGAATCCTTAAATTCAAACGGTGCATATGCTGTGTCGAAAACGACCTTGATCGTTTCAGCATGAGCATGACCAGCGAATGCAACGATTGGAAATAAGAAAAGCAAACATGCTAGTAATTTTTCTTCATTTCTGTCTCCTTCTAATTCTTTCTCTTAGGGATTTGACCCATGAGCACATTGACCAAAGGATGGCCTTAAAAAACAAATCATTCATACCAAAACGAGTATGAATGGTCTTATGTTTTTCTACAAAAGCTATTATATCATAAAAGACTTTGCTTTGCAAGAAAATCGAGTTTTCATGTTAGGTTTTCTAACATGAAACGATATTGCGGCTCTAGATTTTCTTTGCTACAATGGACCTATCAGATAAATGGAGGTTGATCATGAAGAAAGGAAAGATGATTCAGGATATAAAAACTAACACCTCATGGCCAGTTCTTATTTCTACACTATTTTATGTATTATTAGCATCTCTCTTTATAGAAGGAGGTCTTTGGATTGGTAGTGAACTTGTGGGGCCATTTTCCTTAGTGATAGGTTTTCTAGTGGAGTTCTTTTCGCCAGGAAATGGGATAGCAAGTATTCAAGAATTTTTCTACCATTATCTTCTCTATTATGAGCTTTTCAGTTTTGTAATCATACTATTTCTCTTTATTTTTTGGGTGAAGGTCATAGAGAAGAATGCTTTATCAAGCTTAGGCTTTGTAAAAAGAACTGGCTCAAGTATCTAGGTTGGGGAATCTTGCTTTCCCTTCTTCAAATGGGAGTTATTGCCCTTGTCTACCAAGTGAGCGGAATCAGGACTTTTGAGCTAAATGAATTAAGTTTAGAACCCATTCTCTTTATTCTAGGTTTATTTCCATTTTGGCTCCTTCAAGGAGGGACTGAAGAAGTAGCGACGCGGGGTTGGCTCCTGACTCGGATTGCTGCCAGAACCAATCTTCCCTTAGCAATCGGGATTTCTAGTAGTCTCTTTGGCATTCTTCATCTGGGAAATGCAGGAGTGACCTTCTTATCCGTTCTGAATATCATCCTTGATGGGGTGCTAGCTGGTCTGCTTTTTATCTATACCGATAGTATCTGGCTAGTGGTCGCCCAACACGGGACTTGGAACTATGTACAAGGAAATCTCCTTGGTTTTCAAGTCAGTGGAACGGGGGCAAATGCCTCTATCTTTAGCTTTACCATGGGATCAGGACCTGACTGGTTGACCGGAGGGAATTTGGAGCAGAAGGATCAATCATTACCACTTTGGTTCTTCTTGTATCACTAGTGATTGTTTATCGTATAGGGAAAGGAAAGAAAGAGTTGATAATGAACAAGTGTGTCATGTCTGATAGTCATATAAGAAAAAGACAAACACCAAAAATGACGTTTGTCTGAGTTCTGAGTCGAACACATATAGATGGGTTCGGCTTTTTCTATATAATAATAGGAATAATTAGCTTGACTTGGGCACCATGATTAATATTTTCTAAATGCATCGTTCCATTATGAAGTTTCATGACGCGTTTTACGAAAGATAAACCAAGTCCATAGTGACTTTCTTGAGAGGGTGTTCTTGCTTGGTCATCTTTATAGAAAAGATTTCCAGCATTCTGTAATATATTTTTGAAAAACTAGATTGGTTATTCCATATAGTTAGAACTAATTGACTATTTTCTTGTGAAATTGTTAGGTTGATTTGTGCATCATTTTCTTTTTGATGTTGTATTGCATTATTAATAATATTTGTGATTGCTCGGAAAAATAGATTGGAATGAATTGCAATATGTGTCGATGGAGTTACTGTATTTGAAAAAACAAATTGTGTATATCTAGGGAGTAAGGGAGTGATGTGTTCTTTCAATTGATAAGTTACTTGTTTAATTGATATCTTTTCAAGTTGAATATCATGGTCGTAAAAGGTTTTGGAGTATTGGATGAAGTCGTTAAAATAATCGTTTAATTGAATACTTGCTTGCTCAAGATCTTTTAGACATTCCATTACTTGAGGTGTTTGCTCGGTGGATTGTAAGAATTCAGCATTTCCTCTGATGACAGTTAGAGGAGTTCGAAGATCATGTGCAGCGCTAGATACTTGAAACATGAGTTCTTTTTTGTTCTTTTTCATGTTCAATCCTATTTTTTATATCAGATTGCATTTTTTCGATCAGATCGTTTGTTTCAATGAATTCTTTAATCTGCAAATGGTGATGTTCATTTTTGGTGAAATATAGACCACTATGATAAACCATGTTCATTTCTTTTTGAATCTTGGTTAATAACCGTCTAATATTTATTACAATGATAACAATTAAAATGATGCAAAGATAAATCCAAGAACTGACGCTAAAAAATAAAGCAAAGTGATTGGCATTTTTCTCATTAATTCCAGACACAGAAGATAGAAGAGCTGGAACTATGTAAAAAGTATAAGACATAGAAGAAATTGCCAAATAATTGTAAGGTAGGTACGCTTAATGAGTCGCTTGATCGTCAATTCTTTTTCCATTTGTATCCTCCTCCCCATACTGTTTTGATTGGATCAATTTGATGAGTTTTAAATTTTTGTCTAATTTGATAGATGTATTCGGTGATTGACCGTAGTTGAGCATCAGAGCTTACAGGATAAAGATAATTGTAAAGTTCTTCTATGCTAAATATTCGGTTTTCATTTTTGGCTAAAAGATAAAGTAAATCAAACTCTCGCTTAGTTAGTGATATTCTCTTTGATTGATAATAAACTTCTTGACGATCTCGATAAAAAGTAATATCTGAATTCATTTCTTCTTTAGAGGCAGGATGAGATCTTTCTTCTCTACGAAGATGCATTTGAATTCTTGCAATCAATTCTTTAATGCTGAATGGTTTTGTGATGTAATCATCGGCTCCGGCTTGTATTCCTTTTAGTAAATCTTCTTCAAAATCTTTAGCGGTTAGAAATAAGATTGGAGTAGCAATTTGTGGACGAATGGAACGACAAATTTCTAAACCAGAAATAGGCATCATGACGTCAAGTAAAATTAGATCAAATCCAGTAAAGTCACAGATATTGATCTCCTCTATATTTTTACGAGTTTCCACGTGAAAGTTGTTTGCCTCTAATGCATTCCCTATTAATCGTAAGATTTTTTCATCATCGTCAATGGCTAAAATTTTATACTTCATAGTTCCTCCAATTATATGAGCATATTATAGCAAATATAGAATGTAATTTGTTTAAAATAAACAAAGTATAAATTTCTAATTATCTTTTTATATTTTCTTAAATGCTCGTAAAGCCTTATTCTATGTGCTTTCGAGTATTTTTACTGTAGGAAGATACTTCACGTTTCTTTGCATATTTCCTCATGTCTTAGCTGTCAGAAGTGGTAAATAAGTAGTAAATTCATTTGTACTACTAAGCAACAAGACGCTCCTGTTGCTTCTCTTTATTCAAGCGTTTCATTTCTGCCATTGCAGAATCGAATGTTGCATGTGCGTAATAGTTCAGCGTCATGGCTATATTAGCATGTCCCATAATGTACTGTAATGCCTTTGGATTCATTCCTGCATTTGCATAGTTGGTACAGAATGTATGTCGCAAACTATGTGGAGTGATGTGTGGCAATTTATCCTCGTTATACTTATTGTATTTCTTAACAAGACCTTTCATCATGCCGTTGTAATCACTTGCCACTTTTGGATAGTTCTTTCTATTAAGAAAGAGGAAATCACTATATCCATCAATCTCAACACGCTTATCATTCTTTCGATTCGCTAACACTCGCTTAAATGCTTGATAGGCTTCTTCAACCATAGGAACTTGACGTTCGCCACTTTTAGTCTTTGGTGTTTCAATGTAGTACCCAATTTCAGTATCTCTCAATAGCTGATGGTCTATATTGACAAGACGATTCTCAAAATCTAAATCTGGAAGTGTCAAACCACCAAACTCTGAAATACGAAGACCTGTTTTTAAGAGTATCAGAATTTCATCATAATTTTTGCTGTAGGTTTTATCAGCTTTTGCAAAGGCTAACAGTTTTTCTTCCTGTTCTTCTGTTAGTACGGTCTTAGGGACAGTATCATCATCAAGAACTGCTTTCAGTTGAAAGTCAAATGGATTCTTCCGAACACAATCATCTTGTATAGCAATATAGAATGAAGCCTTTAAAGAACGTTTGTAGTTATTGATGGTTTGATAAGCATAACCATTTTCACTCATTCTAATAGCCCATTCTTTAGCGTCTGATGGCTTAATACTGTCAATACTTCTTACACCTAACTTGTCTTTCTTCAAAATATCCATAAGATATTTGCGTCCAGTTTCAGTGTTTTTTCTAACCTTTGGTCTTTGAGCGTTCTGTTTTGCGTAAAGCTGGCAGAGTGTCATTTTCTTTCCTACAACATCAATACCATCATGAATGTCTTTCTGTAACTCTGCGATTTTCTCTCTAAGTGAGATACAATCACGCTTTCCTGCTGGTACTCGGTCTGTAGCCACAAGTTTCCACGAGTAAACAAATTGCGGTTCTCCAAATGAATCTATATATTTGTATAAGTATCTTCCGTCTTTTCGTTGGCTCTCTCCAGTCTTTAAGATTCGACCTTTATTGTCACGTCTTTTTTCTGACATGGCATTTGCTCCTTTCCTTTATGGAAAGAGCCTTGATACGACTTAATACTATTTTATCATATACAAGACCCTTTGGCGACGCTAGATTGCGTCCAATGTATCTATAATTTTTTCAAATTGTTTTCGTTTAATCTGAATACGATTGCCATTCATAATCAGCCAATTTGCATTTTTATTTTCCTCTGCCAAGCGTCGTAGCTTGTTTTCGCCAATACGAAAATATTTTGACGCTTCTTCAATGGTTAGGGTATAACGTTCCCAAATAGGAATGTCAGTCTGCTTCATAAAATCCTCCTTTCCAAATCACTTATTTGGATTTCATAAAAGTTGTTTTACCAGCAATCGAACAGCTTTAGCAAAGCTCACGGGAGTTCCACCCTGCATGGTTCTCATGTAGCCATACTCATTGCCTGCGACGGTTTTATCACGCTCGGACTATTGACTGTATGGGAGTATCATTATCACGATAAGAATGTCGTTGCAGGCAATCCTGCTAAAGATTGCTTCTCGGATCACTAACATGAATCGCTCGCTATCTTTATAAGATAGGTCATGGCGGTTAGTTCCGTTGGCTCTTTTCTTATCGAAACGTATTCGATTACTTTTATTCAGTTTTCAAAGAACAATGGCTCGTTAGCCTATCAAAACACATTGAAAGCTCAATATGCTTTGGTGGAATAACAAACCTCCCTGTTCGGGAAGCGTGGAATGGTTTAGCACGCTTCCACGAAAGGAGAGAGGATATTACTTAATTTCAAATGACAAAATCTTTGTAATCAGTCTGGTTTCCATTCTTCCACGTAAGACTTCATCAACGACCATACTTTGATTGCCATATTCATCTTTCATAAGTCGTAGGGAACGCTTCGTTATGTACCCTCTGTAATGATGTAGAATCTGGTTAATCGCTTCGGTATCGCCATCTGTTGCCTTTACAATGAGAGGAAAGGGAATCATAGGATATTGTGTTTTCATTCTTCAAATTCCTCCATAAACTTTTTAATTAAGGCTAGTCCACTGGTTCTATGCCGATAGACAGTAGAACGGTTCAATTTCAACAGGTCTGCAATTTCTGAATCGCTCATGTCCATAAAGTAAAACAGCAGTAGAATTTCACGTTTCTTGTCTGGCAACTCACGTAATGCTTCACTCAACAAATCATTTTCAACGCCTACTGATAACCCATTGAGTGTAAAAATCTGAAAGTCAGTTGAATAGTTATCTGTTGTCGCAAACTGGCTAACAAGATAATCGCCAACATCCGAAAAGGACACCTCACGCTTTGCAATCCTTGAAAGATAAAGCATATAATTCTTTCGCTCGTCTTCCATAGCACGTTTACAGATATAGTCAAACTGATTTTCTATTGTGGTCTGAAAAGAAGATGGTTTCATGTTTCTCACCCCTTTCTGTCTAGGAAAGGAAGTGAGCCTTGCTCGTTTATCTCCTTTCACTCTTAGTCCCAATGTGAAAGGGGATTTGTTGCATTACTGATAAATAAACTTTGTAAAAAAGTTCTGAATAGCCAAAAAGCATATAAACAGATTTATTTCTCTGTTTACATGCTTCTGTTATTCTATCTATATGATTTATAAAACCACATTGGTGGACGTACTTATCTATTGCAGATAGACGACTTTTTTGACAAGAACCCAATGTAAGGAAATTTATTGTATATGATGTACTTCATGGCGACGTTGACCTCCAACAAACCGCCATTTGGAAGTAATATACAATATTTTAACAGCGTAAATAGCACTACCATATAACGGTTTTTTTATTGGCGTTTAGTAGTGCTTTTTATTAAATATAAACCTATAAACCATATAACACGTTTTTCTATACCTGTTTTTAATTCAGTAGGAACAATAAAATGTATAGAGGTGGTCTACTATGCGTAAAAAGAAGATAAATATGATTTTAGAGCCTTTGGTTTAGCCATTAAAGAAGCTCGATTGAAACGAGGTTTAACTCGTGAACAAGTGGGAGCATTGATTGAAATTGACCCACGGTACTTAACTAATATTGAAAATAAAGGGCAACACCCCAGCATACAAGTTCTTTATGACCTTGTATCGTTACTTCATGTTTCCGTTGATGAATTTTTCTTACCTGCTAATAACTTGGTAAAAAGCACCCGACGATTACAGATAGAGAAATACATGGATAGCTTTACAGACAAAGAACTATCCTTAATGGAATCTTTAGCCAGCGGTATCAACGAAGCAAGAAACATCGAAGACTAATTAAAAGAATCCATACATAACGGAAAGAGCCGATAAAATGAGATTGTATTAATCTCATTTTATCGGCTCTGCGTCTTTGCGTCTGGCTCTGTAATCACAGTTACTTTGAACTGCTTTATTTCAATTAAATTTTCTTGTCTGCATTTCGGACAATAGAGGGGAATTTTTTAATTCAGTATCTTCCCTTATCTTTAATCGTGTTTTATTTCCACATACAGGACACAATATCCACTTGTAGTTTATAATAACTATCTCCTCCTTTACACTTTAATTCAAATCTTTATTAAAAAATATTTCATCTTATTTAACAAGAAACCATATTTATATAACAACATAAAATACACTAAGTTATTTTATTGAACATATATCGTACTTTATCTATCCGACTATTTGGACGACAGGGCTGGCAAACAGGTTCACCGGTAGTAACATGGTACCCTTTTAACTCTGTTAAACAAACACTACGTCCATTTGTAAAGAAAGTTAAATCACTACGATATTCTTGAATACACCGAGCAGGGATTTCTCCACTAAGAATGACCTCATTATTTTTCAATTGAGTGTCTACGATGTTCGCACAATATTTAGGAGCATCGTTGTATGCTCGTGAAAGATATTCCTGTGGCGCATAAATTTTAAAACTAAGATATGGCTCTAACAATTCTGTTCCAGCTTTTTTAAGACTTGTTCCAATACAATAGGAGCAAGCATCCGAAAATCTGCTGGGGTACTAACAGGGCTATAGTATAAGCCATACTTAAAACAGATTTTACAGTCCGTCACATTCCAACCATATAATCCTTGTTCGCAACCATAGCGTATCCCTTCCATAACTGCATTTTGAAATGATTGATTTAAGTATCCAAGAGAAACCGAGCTCTCATACTGCATTCCACTTCCCAACGGAAGCGGTGATACAGATAAACCAATGGAAGCCCAGAAAGGATTTGGCGGCACTTCGATGTGAATGGTATATTCTGCATTTTTAACGGTCTCTCCATATAAATGACTGTAGGCTCTTTTAGTTCTATCTCCACATGATACTTTTCTTGCAACAGTGCACTAATCACTTCCATTTGTACTTTCCCTAAGAAAGAAAGTATAATTTCATGTGTCGTAGAATCCACGTAATATCGTAGAAGCGGATCACTATCTGAGATTTCCAAAAGGGCATCAAGCAACATTTCTCTCTGTTCAGGTTTACTCGGTTCAACAGTTGTTTGCAGTAGAGGGTGCGGATTTTCAATCTTTTTCTCTGTGGCAATAGTTTTGTATCTCCAAGAACACTATTTAACTTCAAAAACTCATTTTGCAAAATAACAATTTCTCCAGAATAAGCTCTATCAATCTTACATAATTCACCATTTATTGAAGTATACATTTCTGTAACTTTTATTTTTTCTTTTTCTGATACTCTAACCGAATCTCGTAAATGTAGTACTCCACTATAAAGGCGTATATATGCAAGACGTTGTCTTTTTTGTATATTCAATTTTGAAAACATTTCCGCAAAGTTCAGACGGACCTCGATGTGTTGATGAATAAAATTTATTAGTAATAACTTCTATAAGGTTATCAATCCCTATATTACTTTTTGCACTTCCATGATAAAGAGGAACAGAGAACAATTCTGAAATCTTATGCTTTCCTCTTGTTCGAGTTCCAATGCTTCTAATGATTTACCGGACATATATTTCTCTAAAAGGTCATCGTTTCCCTCTATTACCGTATCCCATTGTTCAGATTCGGTAAAGTTCGTCACACACATATTAGGATACAGTTCTACCTTCTGTTTGATTACAATTTCGGCAGAAAGTTTCTCTTTAATATCCTGATAAACCGTTGATAAATCAATTCCATTTTGGTCAATCTTATTGATAAAAAGATTGTGGGAATCCCCATTTTCCTAAGTGCATGAAATAATATACGAGTTTGTGCTTGTACGCCATCTTTTGCAGAAATCAGTAGAATTGCCCCATCTAAAACTGATAATGAACGATATACTTCTGCTAAGAAATCCATATGTCCTGGCGTGTCTATGATGTTCACCTTCGTATTTTCCCACTGAAAAGAGGTTATTCCTGTCTGAATTGTAATTCCTCTCTGACGTTCTAAAAGCGTATTATCCGTCCTCGTTGTACCTTTGTCCACGCTTCCTAATTCTGTAATCGCTCCACTGTTATATAATAAGCTTTCTGTTAAGGTAGTTTTTCCTGCATCAACATGAGCTAAAACTCCAATATTAATAATTTTCATGTGATTTTCCTCCATTCAAAAACCCAAAGGGCATAAAAATCCCAGTGATAAATACTTTTATCACTGGGATTTTTATGCATAACCATAGGTATACAAAGCATACAGATATTCTCTGGATACTTTAGAATCACATGATAAAGGTATTCTTAAACTGGGTACAAAAAACTAAGCCCTCCTAAAAAGGACATCCAATTATTTGTTCCCACTATCAAATTGACAGTTTATTTAAGAATACCTTGCCGCATATTTATTAACTCCTTTTAAATAGATACTTAAATAATAGCACGTAAGAGCATATTTGTAAAGGAATCTCCAATTTTTATCAAAGAGAGTACGTGATTACAAAATAGCTGTAATAATGTACCAATATTTGTTATTCTATAATCTTCCAATTACTCCCGTTCTTTTCAAGTACCAAATCAAATTGAGATACCTGCGTTGCTTTGGTCTGCTGGTCGATATACTCCACTGTCAGCGATACCGTGACTTGATTATCCTTACGATTGTGAATAGGATTTACCAGTTCTTGAAAGATGTACTCTTTTCCGATTGGTTTTAATATCCCGTCATTCACATAGTAGGAAAGTTCACTGGCTGTCGCTGTAGGATAGAGCTTGAAGAACGTCGTTAAAAACTCATTGATTTCATTGGTTGTAATGGAATCAACCGTCCCCTCACTTTCAATGGCTTTTGGTTTATAACTTGATTTCTTAGGTATGTTGGTAATGGTTGGATTCTTAACCAGTACCATATTTCCAGAACCATCTACATAGACACTCACTATATAAGCAGAGTGGACGGTCTTTGTATTTTCTCCCTCTGTAATGAGCTGGTCTACACTGTAGGTTACATTAAACTCATTGTCGCCAGTTGGCTCTACCGTCCATATCTGAAATCCTCTTACAGAAGACGATACAGGAATATCTTTGCGTACTGTATCAACATTGAGAGCTTGAAGTTCATCTGTCAGATAGCCTTTTAGACTTTCCATTCGATTATCAATGGACTTATCGGATTGCTCCCATGAATAGTAGACTTTCGCAAAGTTCTCTACAAAATTTTCTACATGATGAGTATCAACGTATTCCTTTTCTATGATAGTTGTTTCGTGAATAGTATGAGTATC
The DNA here is from genome assembly GCA_036663675.1 of Streptococcus sp. 2A/TPW/M5. Classification (GTDB taxonomy): domain Bacteria; phylum Bacillota; class Bacilli; order Lactobacillales; family Streptococcaceae; genus Streptococcus. The sequence continues at coordinate 1,531,506 of JAYXUK010000001.1, forward strand.
TATAGCTGTAAAGTGCTTGAATATCGCAAAGCTGAAACTAAGCCCTAAAAGTACCCACAAGGCAATCACAACCTTTTTATGAGGATTGACCTTATAGTAGACACGAGGTTTCTTTTCCTTTGGTATCTGTTTTTCTTTATTCTGATTTTTTCTAAATTTCATCATTAAATCTTCCTTTCTCATTGTTTGATTCGTCCTGCTCCCACTAAATGCTGTTGCCAGTAGGGGCTTGTTAAGTCGGCATAACCGATTGGGTCGCCTGCATGAAACATACGGTTATTGCCAAGGTATATCCCAACATGAGTAATATAAGAGCCAGCGTTATAGGTAGAATGAAAGAAAACCAAATCGCCAGCTTGTGCTTCCGATAGTGGGATATGCTGGGTCACATCATATTGCTGTTGTGCGGTTCGTGGTAAGTTAATTCCAGCTTTTCCATACGTCCATTGTGTCAGTCCGCTACAATCAAAAGAAGTAGTCGGGAAGCTCCACCGTAAACGTATCGCCAGCCCTCATATTTCAGTGCTTCGTCCATGATGGCTTGTACCGTATCATCATCAAACTCTGTTGTGACAAGATACTGCGTTACCAGTTGCACATAAAACATATTGCCATAGTTGTATCGCCAGCCCCCATTGATAGGTATGGCTATGGGATTGGGGTAAGACACTTTTTCGCCACCTGAATACTCTTTTGAGAAACTTTGAGCCAGTTCAAAGGTATATTTATTTCCACGATTAGCCACATACCCTAAGAAACCACCACCATAATTGTAGGACTGGATAACCGATTCTAAATCTACACTGAGCCTTTCGCTACTGGCTAATAATTCACTGAAATACTTCACACCTTGCTTAATGGATTCTTCTGTACTCAATGAATTAGGTGGAAGACCGAGGGATTCCGAGGACTGCATAACATCTTCCGCAGTACCGCCCGATTCCACCTGTATAATCGCAAGAAGTATGTTGACATATTCTTCAACGCCATATTCTTTGGCATATTTTTCTACCATAGGCTTATGAGCCAGCACTTCTGCGGAAACATTCACACCTCCATAATGAATATTGGAAATTCCGCTGTCCTGTTCATCTGAAAATAAAATGGCAACAAACAGAAGCAGTGAGAAGACCATCAAGAATAATCCAGAACCACCAATCACTAAAGTTTTCAACTTCATGGTTTCTTACCGACTTTCTTAATGGTGGCGGTTTTGATTGGTGGTCTACTTCTTGTATTTTGTAGTGGTACTCTTTGAACAGTAGACGGACGTTCTTTTGTGATTGGACGTTGTGAAGTTCTATCTGCTGTAGTGGTTGAAGTTGCTGGCTTTTGAACGGTTTTTTCTTGAACGGTATTGCCTTGGCGTTCCACTTTTGGACTTGAAAAATCGGACTTAACTGCTGGACGCTCTTGTTTGGCTTGTTGAGATTCCTTATATGAAGTCTGAATATTAGACTGTTTTGAGGTCTGTTCATCATGATATTGTTCTTGTCTTGTAGTCGGTCTTTCATGAACAGAAGAAGCAGGCTGTTTTTTCTGTTTGACCTGTTCCATTTCAGAGCGACGCTTCGCAATGGTTTTTCGCCTTTGTTCCTGCTGTTCCTTGCGTCCACTGGCTCTGTCCGCTTTGGTTTGAGAAATACTACTGGTTAAATCACGGACATTCTCTTTTACTTTGGATTTTCCTTGATATACTGCATATCTTGCATTGGTCGGCAAATCTTTAACCTGTTCTTTCAAACCACTAGCAGTGTCTACCATTCTGTCTTTGGTATCAGCTACTGTACCGATGGTTTGACCGATACGTTTTCCAAGTGTTGATTTTTCCTTTCCGTCTGGTCGGGAGTGATCTGCTTGTGTCCTTGCAGAACTCCCGAACCCGACTGTCCTTTTTACCTGTAACAATGGCAGACCCAGCCCCTAGAGTAGTCATGGAACGTCCAAGTTTCCGCTGTAGACGGTGCATGTGAGCGTGCATAAGCATACGAGGTTTTCTCATCACACGACTTCCCACACTTTGAGAATCGTTACTCTGTAGAGAAAACATACTCATTAAATCGCCCAGCTTGAAGTAGATTCCTGCAAAGGTCACAATCTGTAGAAAAGCAATCAAAAAGAACGGATAACCAGCCGATAAGGTATAGAGCATGGTTGAAATACTAAATGCTGTCGTAATAATCAATGTGATTCCAGCTCGTGTCAAAATGGTATTAAAGAGCTTTGTTATGGCTCGTTTTGACATACCATCAAATGATGGAATCATGCTTAAAATAAAGCTCACAGGCAGAAACATAGCATAGATGATAAAAAGTACCTGCGAGAAAATCATGATTCCTGTTAATAGGAATACAAATATGGAAATCCCAATATTGAAGACAAATAGGAAGAAGACTGTACCTAAACGGTTAATGGTCTTTGTAATGGTTAGATTGGTATTGCTTCTGTCTTCAATTTCTTCCGCAACAATTTTTCTCTGTCTTCGCCATTGTTGGAATCTGGGCTGGTGGAGAGCAGGCTTTCCACACGGTCAATACCGATACTTTCAATGTCTGAACTGTTGTATTGAAGCAGTAGCCACGGTTGCTGAACCTGTATGGAAAACAGGCTATCTCTGATTAAGTCCACGCTGTCCTTGCCTTGACTATCGGAATGGGGCATGACAATCTTCGTGCCAAGTGATAAACTGGCATTACTGATGTCTGATGAAAAGTCATTGATTTTTTTAATGTAGTCGGGAGCGTAGGCAATAAAGGAAGCCGATAGGATAAACACCAGCACAAAATTCATAATGGCATGAATTGCCTTTGTGGTTTCTCTCTTTATCAGTCCCGTATAGGCAACATAAACCCCAAGAACCAAAATCAAGAGTAAGAGGAATCCAACATAGAAACCCTCTGTTGAAAATCCGTTTGCACTCACACCAGCTAAGGTCTGCATATTCTTACCAATGGAATCTGCTGTAGCGGAAATGAAGTCTAAGGAATAGGCTTCCTGTACTAAGTAACCTGTCGCATTGGAAACATACAAACTGATTGTCCAAATAAAATTGGTAATGGCATATAGTCCATACATGACCTGTTTTCCAATCTCGTCCGACCAGTTCCACGGAAGCCAGCCCCAGCTATTATCCACATAAAAATCCAGTTGATAGTTTTCAAGTGGGTATCGGCTGTATTCATTTGCCACATTGACCGTATCATCTACCAAGCCCGCAGCTTGAACCACCGTTCCCAGCATGGCTAAAGAAAAATGGCAATCACAAGTGTGAAAGCCACTGTCATTGCCACTTTACCTAGACGTTTCAGCGTCCAGTTTGATTTTATTCTGTTTACTATTGATGGTTTCACATTTACACCTCTTTTCGCACAGGTGGTCTGGTATCAAAGGCATGGAGCAGTTCTTCAAATACAGGGTGGAACTGTATCACACCGACACGACCATATAAATCACTGATAAGGCATTGCCCGTTTTCCAAATCACGCAATCGCTTCTGATTGTTTTCGTCCTCTGGGTCTACACCAAAAAGGCTAAGGTCTTTTTAATCTCGTTAAGGTCAGTGGAACGAAATGCAAATTTTAAGCCGAGGTTATTTTTCAGTTTTTCATCTAAGAGGTCGTCTGTATTTTGGGTCACGAAATATACCCCAGCGTTCATAGCACGACCAGCCCGAACCAGCTTCATAGATAGTGTTTTCCTTGTGCTACCTGTAAAAAGCTCCATGCTTCGTCTAAATCTACAATCTTGAAAATGCTTCGGTCTGTATGGATAAAGTCTAAAGCAAAGGTACTAATGACAATCAGCATAGCAACGGATAAAAGCTCCATAGTGGTATATTCCTCAAAGGAAGTTTCCTTGTCAGGAAGTACCAAGTCCGCAACCTGTATAATGTTCAGTTGTTTTCTAAGCTGATAGACTGCTCCACATAACCATTACTGAATAATAAATGTGCAAAGTCATAGTCTGTAAAACTTTCGATATGGTCGGCTATACTGGTACTTAGTGGCGTATTCTCAACCCGTAATTCCTCAATCACTTTCATCAACCCTCGTACTTCACTATTGGTTACTGCACGAATGGCTTTTCTAAGGATTGGGAAGCGTTCCCCATCACGAGAGGAAATCCCCGTAAGGAATGTCAGAATATCAATAGCCAGTGATTCAGAATCTTTGGGATTTTTCATAATCACATAAGGGTCAAGTAAGCCTTTGTTTTTCTCATCAGAAGTCAGAGTGACGATATTGATTTCATGGGAAATCTCTGGCAAGGTTTCTTTCCATCTGCCACGTTCTGCTTTTGGGTCTACAATCACTGCTTGTGCCCCATAAAGCACCGCATAATAGACGATAAGGTTATTCGCAAAGGATTTACCACCACCCAGCGAACCAACAAAAGCCGACGCTAACGCATTGGTTACTGAACCCTTAACCCCTTGACTGGCAAGAGCAGGTTTCAGATAGACATTGCGTCCAGTATCTAAGCTGTAGCCAACATAAATCCCCTCATTTTCCCCCAGCATTTGAGTAGCACCAAAACCTAAACCAGCGAGGAAATCAGAGGTCACGTATTGAATATAATCATTCATATAACGCTTGCTGGCAGGTAAAAATTCTTCATGTAAGCCGAGCATATCCCCAAATGGTCGTACCAGTTTTACGCTTAAATCGTCATAAAAATCTTTCACTTCATTACAACGACGTTTGAGTTCGTCAAGATCATTTGCTGATACCCTTACCACATAAGACAGCTTGTACATAGATTCCTTGCTTTGGTCTAAATTGGTTTCCAGCTCATTCACACTTTCCAGAGCTTCCGCCACATTGGAGCTGGTTTCATTATCACTTTGCCAAGCGTGGTTATCCAAGTCTTTCAGTTCTTTCTTTTTATTGCGGACAGTAGATAGGGCTTTACGATTCGCTACAATTTCCACATTCATTGACGTATCAATCGGGAATGTAAATTGCTGTTGCTGGTAGTAGAAGATTTCAGAGGACAGGAAGTCCAGTTCTCCGACAATGCTGTTAATGGTAAAGTAAGCTACATAGACGGTTTCATCTTCCTGCTGGATTTTCAAATATCGCTGTTTTTCTTCCACCAAACAGCGAGTAGGCTTAATCAAGTCATAGTATTTAATCAGCGTTTCATTATCCAGCTTTTTCTTTGATAGATGGTACTCATACTCTTCATAGGCAGTGCCTGTCTGTCCGTAAAGGTGTTCAATCAGATAGCCGAAGTCGTCCTTATCTAACCTGCGGATTTTGAAACGACGAGAGATTTTATTTTCTAAGAGCTTTTCCATCTTCTGAAAACGCAGGATTTCATCATTACTCATACTAACAAAATCGCCCATCAGCTTATGGTTCACATCATAGACAAAATCAGACAAAGCATTTTTTGCTTCAACGGTAAGACTTTTCATAGAAAACTCCTGATCGTTGAGAAGCAACTTAAAGCCGATAAAGAAACGGTAGTTCACTTGATTTTCGCCAATCATGGATATTAAAGCGTCTGTCTGTTGGTCGATTTTGTCATAGGCAACCGCTTTGAGCTTGCCAGTGACTTCATTTTGGAACGCTCTTGTGCAGAACGTATGCTGGATTCTGTACTGATTTGTAAAGCATGAATTTTGCCATCACGATTTTGTGCGATAAGCTGTCTGAAAGAATCATGCACTTGTATTTTCTGTTCTGGACTTAGAAATGAGTAATTGTAAGGAACAAGCTCATAGTAAGCATAACATTCCCCGTCTTTATTCCAGACGAGATTGTTTTCAATGTATTTAATTGGATATGCCATAAAATTCACTCCTAACTGCTGTAATGGCTTCTTGTGGCTGGTTTCTGCCAAGCGTTACTTTTTTCCTGCATAGGTCAGCTTTGGTCGCAGTGCATAAGCAATGACAGACTTCAAAAATCCATAAGGCTTTTTACCATCAAAAGTTTTTGTAGACATAAACCATGTGAAAGCCACAGGAATCCCAAAGTATTTGAGAAATGCTCCCTCTATCATGGAAAGAGGGGCAAGTTGCTAAGTATCATCACTGCAAAGAGTGACACGACAAACCATGTCATTTGCGTAAAGGTTATGGGAAACGGAAGTCTAAAATCATTGATAGAATACAGTACCTTTCCACAGACCAGATACTGGTATAGCTTCGTATTTTCTTCATGTAATCAATCCTTTCATAAAAAATAGGGGTAGCTGATTGAGCCACCCCGTAAAATAGAAAATCTGCCAGTAGTAATGTACCGACAGATTTAATAGACGATTTCAAAAATCCCATGATTGGTTGAGATAAACGTTCCTGAAAGGTCTAAATCCCGACCATAGGCTTGATAATCAATATAGTTTTGAAGACTAGCTGGTACTTCGCCTAAAGCACCCGTTTCTTCAATGTAGTAGCGTGCCACGTCATACATATCATCACAATCGGAATGAATGATAATATCCTCTTGATGTTCGCTTAGTTCTTCAATGCTTGAAAAATGAGTGAGCAGAGCAGATAGCTCCGATTGTAATTCTTCGGGTAATTCCGATACCATTTCCCATAGTCGATTGAGTTCGCCAATGGAAGTGTATTCGTCAACCGTAAAGGGTAACTCGTAGTCATGAATGGCGTATTCCTCATATTCATCATTCAAGCCGATTTTCTCTTTGACTTCCTCAAAGTCAATGGGAAAGGTAAACCACGCACCGACCAATTCGCCCTCATTGTATTTGCCTAAATTCGCAATATAGACTTGCATATCGTCCATATATTCACGTCCTTTCTTTGTAGAGATTCAAAAATCCCTACCGCACTTCGTTTGGTGTACCATTCCTTTGCGGAACATAAGAAAACCACTTATATTCCACAAAAGAACGGTTTTATTTAAGCACCAATAATGCGATTGAATAGCTCTAGTAAAATGTCTTTTACTCCAGCAGCGTTGAAGACTAAGCCAACCGCAATAATCGCAATAATTAAAAAGCCAATCAGTTTGCTAAACTCACGCTTGAAGCCAAGATACAAGCCAATCACAACGATTGCTAAAAGCACCAGTGATTGAGCGTTTGATAGAAACCAGTTATAAAGGTTTTGTCCAAAATTCATAAAAATGTTCTCCTCTCTATATTCAATGAATTTGTATTTGAGTTATTTTTGTTGTTATCACGTCCTGTTCTTTTACTGACTGTTGCTTCAAAATCTGCTTGTGTCGGTCTGTCAGTTTCGCATGGTCGAGAATGTCTTTTACAACCTGCGTCTGGTTGATTTCATCAAGTTTAATCGCAACCTTTAAGGTCAGGGCAACTTGATGAGATAGCCAGTTCAGCGTCCTTTGGAAGGAGTAAGGCTCTGGTTTTGTGGTTAGTTTTAATCGTTCACGATTGTTCCCAATAAACCAAGCCCATTCTTCATTCAGTTTCCAATCAGAACGAGGTTTGGAATCGTCTTTATCTACAAAACGGATATACCGATTGATAATTTTAAAGGCGGTATGCTCTGGATTGTCATAGACGAGTAAATCACGGACTGCATAATAGGCACGCTCATTTTTCAATCGAATCTCAAAACGGTTTTTACTTCTGCGTCTTCAATGGGAATATCATTTTTCTTGTACTGCTCGTAGTCCTTTTCATAGATACAGAAATAAACTTCACTTTGTAATGAACCGATATAGAGGGTGTTTCCCATACATTCCTTTTCCTCTTTGCGTACCAGTTCGCCACTGCGATAGCTTTTAAAACTGCGGAAGACGGAGATACATTCTTCCTGTTGGCACTTTTCAGTGAGTACAGGGATATTCAAAATCCCTGTCTTATCGTTAATGGCAAGGTCAAGGCGTTTCATCACACCGCCAGCCACCAAAACGTCCATAAAGAACTCATACCAGCTTCTTTGTTGTGCCAGAAGATAGCTTTCAAATTGTCTGCACCTACGACCTTTCAATTCCACCAGAACTCCTTTGTCCAGTTCATGGGAGCAAAGGACGAATATGTCGCCTAAAGCATAATGCTCTGAATAAGAATAGAAACCATAGTCCTCATGAAGAAAATAGGACAGTTTCAGTTGTAAGATGTTTTCGACCACCTGCTGTACGTCTGTTGTCGGAAAGCGAATTCTTACATAATCAAACAGCATTTCAAGGGAGCGTCGGGATTGAAGCGTTCCAGAGCTTCCCAAAGGGACTGCTGTAAATCCTCTGATGGCTTGACTTTTCCTGTTTCAATATCGCTTAGATACTGCCTTGTAATACCAGTCGCAACAGCTAAACGGTTTTGAGATAGTCCATAAGCCAAGCGTTTTTCTTTTAAATGCTGTAACCAAGTTTGTTCATTCAGTAAAAATCCTCCAATCAAAAAGGCGTATGTCAACTTTTAAAGCCCATTTGACATACGCTGAAATTTTGTAAATCCCTTGTAACCAAAGGATTTTCTAATGTTTTTTGACTGTTTCCTGTCGATTTGTACCCCCTGTTAGATACGGGGGTTAATGGGCAGGGCAAGCCCTGCCCGACAAAGCCAGAACTTACGGTTTAAGACCGTAAAACCTGCCTTTGTCGTCTGTATCTGCCTTTGATTCTCCCTGTATGCCAGTGTAAATCACTACCAAATCAACTTCTGGTCTTAAATATTCCTGTTCAATCACTTCTGATAGACCGTCCGTTTTGAATGAATTTCTATCAAAAAGCTGAAATTCATATAGAATATTTTTGCTGGTAATACTATGTCGCTTCTCTAACCTCATTCTGAATGTGAACGGTGGTTTCTTCACTTCACGGATAATTTCATCAATCAGCTTATCTATTCTGGAATAGAATCGTACTTTTGGATTGACGGTAAAATGCCTGTATCGGTCAATGATGTATTGTTCACAATCTACCGTGAATTGGTCTGTATTCAAGCAAAGACAAATGACAGATTTTTCAGTCGGTGTATGATATATCTCCAATCTTTTAATATCCATTACTTTTATTTCTCCATTTCTTGTTGTTCTGATGATGGCTTTTTGTGTCCTGTCTGCTGTTGGATAACTTTTTAATTTCCTCTAAAAAGTCATGTCCTTTTGGTACAAGGGGAGTATAAAACTCTGATATGACACTTGTTCCTACATCAACATAGCCACGACCTTTGATTCGCTTTAAGAAGAAATCCTTTTGTACGTCACTGCCAAACATCATGCCATAGCCCATTTCAGACATACGACCTAAAGCCACTCTGAAATTAAACTGGTCATGGATTCCGTCGCCTAGATATTTTGCGTCTGGACGCTGACAAGCCAGTATTAGAAAGAAGCCAGCTTGACGACCTAACATGACAATCTGTTTCAACTTATTTATAACTGCGGTGTTTTCTTTTGTTCCCAGCATTTCCATGAAAGCGACATATTCATCAAAGATTAAGAAGTGTGCTGGAAGTCCTAAGTAAGCATAATTTTCGCCAGTCTTATAATTTTCCATCTGCTTCATTTCCTCACTGCGTTTTATCATTTCTTCATAGAATGTATCAATGCAGGAAAGCAAGTCTTCTTTTCTGTAGTGGACATTTGCCATCACAGAAGCCTAAATCGGCTAAGTCTGCATTTTCGGGTCTAAGATATACAGCTTAGAATCTGTATGAAGCAAGGCTTCAATCAGTGTCAGGATAAAGTAGGTCTTACCGCCACCTGTACCACCAGCTATGAGCATGTGAGGCAGATTGTCATATTCCCACCACATATTTTCATTAAGCAAAGTTTCCCATCATGAGCTTGTACTTCATCAATAGAAATACGACGGGCTATCATATCATAGAGCAAGGTATATTCCACGTAGGAATCCTTTAACTCTTTATCCGTCAGCTCACAGTACAAGCCACTTTCTAATTTCTTTTCCAAGTGTAGGAGCTGGTCTTGATATTTCCCCAGAGTGATTTCCACTTGTATCTGTATTAAGCCATTTTTAAGGCGATAATAGATTTTAGGGAAGTAGGTTATCTTTTCTTTGGTACGACTGGGGAATCCTTGAAGAAGCCATCTGTTTTGACCTGTTCTGATTCATACCACTTATTTTCAAGAACCATCTTCGCCAGCTTTTGACGGTGGTAGAGTTGTTTAATCGTATCATAGCGATACCGTTTGAATAGAAACGCCACCAGCAAGCAGACAAGAATTGCGACACTGAAACTGATACTTAAATACGGAATGTCAATCTTATCTGCTTGTGATAGGTTAAAGTCCTGCCAGTTGACCTGCTGGATTGTCTTCACATGAAACAGTCCGACAACAAGCAGTAAAATAGGCAGTAAGGACGCTACTGTAAAATGAAAGACTAAATCTTTGTCACTCGGACGAATCCTTTTACCACGAAAGACACGCTGTTTCATGTTTGATTTTCTCCTTTCTCTCTAATGGAAGATACGTGGCTATTTGTCCGTAGCAGGTTCTTTCTTAGGTGGCTGTTGATTTCTAAAGGAATTAGAATCCTTTGTCAGCACAATATCGTCTGCCTTGATGTACCAGTCAACATCTGCTCCTTGAAAGGTAGCAGTAGCGACAGTATCCGCAATGGGATTGATAAGTTCCACCCGTGCGTTATATTCAAACTCTTTCAAAGGCACGCTGGCAGGAATACTTACTTGAATCATGCGTCCTTGCCCTTTGGATTTTAAGTCATAGGTACGTTCTTTGATTTCCTCTGAAACCGTACCGTCTTCATTTTGGATTCTCACTTCACGACGTAGAGCAGAGAATTTTAATTCTCCAAAAGTCGTGTCTTTATCTAATACGATACCATTTGCTAATCTCATCATTTTTCCTCTCTTTCTTTATTCTTTTACCATGTCGTCAGCATGTAAAGGTAATTTGTAAAACCACGAGTGCCGATTTTATAGCCCTCGGCGGTAATACGTGGATTGACTAACTTAACACGTTCCTCAAAGCCGAAATGTTTTTCGCCAGCTTCAGCAGGAAGTACGACCACAATATCATCTGCTCTTTGAACGTCTGAATAGAGATTATAGCTTCGAGATAAGACGGTTAGATGTCCGTTGATTCTTCGCTGTACGACTTTATCCTCGCCAGCAAATTCTAAATTGCCGAATGTTTTTTCCATCTTGGGAATCACAAATTTAAGTTCCATATTTTTACCTATCCTTTCTTTTTATGGTTGAATGAATCTCGTTTGTTTGATGGTCTTTCACGGTGGGGAGCGACCTTTATTCTCTTGTTTTTCTATTTTCGTAGTATCACGTCCTTTCAAATCGGGTAAAAAATAGACACCTCATTTTTGAAGTGTCCACCTTTTGCCTATTCAATTTTTATTGGAAGTATCTTTGTTTCTTCACTTTTCAAGGGTAAATCGTCGTATCAAAGCTCATTCATAAGTAGTAAATTAGTAGTAAATTGATTGGTTTCGACCTTGATAAAGTGTGATAAGTCCAGTGTTTATACGGATAACTAGATTTTCATACTATTTTTAAAAGAAAAAATAATTATTCTGAGAATTTCCTGATTTTCTCCTGTTATACTTGCTCCAAGTGAAGGTGGAATTTCACTAAAAGTCAGAAGGGAAAAAGAATGAATGATAACAATTCAAAAGCTACATAAGGAATATAATAATAAAATTGTCCTTCAAAACGTGTCTTTCAAAGCTAAGAAAGGTGAGATTACTGGATTGATTGGACCGAATGGATCTGGAAAATCAACTTTAATCAGAATTTTACTTGGCTTAGAAAATAGTCAAATGGGAATGGCATTGATCGATGGCAAAAATACTCTCAATTGGGAGATAATCCTTTTTGTATTGTTGGATCGTTCCTTGACAGTTGCCAACCTTACCCAACCAGAACAGGATTTCAGCATCTTCGGTGGATTGGGTTGGCTTGTGGGGTTGATAGAAATAGGTGCAAGGAATGTTTAGAGTTGGTGGGGTTAAGTGAAGCTAAAAATAAAAGGTAAAAGACTATTCATTAGGAATGAAGCAACGTCTTGGGTTAGCAACAGCCCTATTAGCAAATCCTGACATCTTAATTTTAGATGAACCAATCAATGGACTAGATCCAGAAGGAATTCGCTGGGTACGTAATTTTTACAATCTTTTGTCAATGAAGGTAAAACTGTATTAATGACAAGTCATTATATGAGTGAGTTAGAATTAACTGTAGATCATTTGGTTGGTATTTCTAATGGCAAAATTGTTATTGATGCTCCTACAAAAGATATTTTGAAACAGTTTGGCTCTTTTGAGGAAGCATATTTTAAAGCACTCGAAGGGAAAGAAGGTGAATAATTTGTTGAAGCGTTCCTTTTTAGTGACCTTTATAAATATAGTAGTTTACCTACTTTTAAAGTTACTTTTTTCTTATTTTGGGAGTCAGCATATTTTTTCAATTCAAAATATCCAGGTGATAAATGCCTTAGTAGAAGGAAATGGACAAGCGGTTAACCTTGATCCGTCTATGTTATCATCGAATCCAGTCTATACAGTCAGGGATGCTCTCTTATCCTCCCCTACCAAGCAAGTGTTATTTTCTTGCCAATCTTGGTTTCACTTGTTTATTCAACCCATTACCAATTTGGTGATGATAATTTTACTCAGTTATTGATTCCTAACTGGAAAGTTCGTCTTACTGGGTTTATTGCAAGTTCGATTGTCCTATCGTTACTCTCTACTTTAATATTTTCTATAGTAAACGCTGTTATTTTATTCGTTTTTCTAGATTCAACTCTAAAGAATTTTTAGAATTGACATTGTTTTTAGATGTCACGGTAAGAGTTATGATATTTGCAATCGTTCTTACTTTATTAGCTTTACTTTTCGTAATCATAACGAAAAAATCAATGACTGCATTAATTGCAGACGTTTTATTATTGGTAATCACCTTATCAGGTATTCTAAGAGGAATTTCCTCTAAAATAGAAAATCTATTGCCTTTGATTGGAGCAAAGTCATTTGCATTTGGTCGAATGGAAGGGACTCAAACGAGCCAATTGTATGGCTTTACACTTTTGGTAGTAGAAGGGATCTTGTTCTTGGTGTCCATAATGGTTGTAGAAATGATTCGAATGAGGAGGAAGAATGGCAAGAATATTATTTAGTCTTATCGTTAAAAATATAGTTTAAAACCCGTAAAGTACCAGATAGCTATACAGTCACTTTTGATAGGTTTTTGTGTCTCTTCGGTGTGTTACCAGTTTCAATCAATGATACTGTTGTGCAATTATCTATAAAGCAAGCTCTTGTTTTTGCCTCAATGCTCTCTGTTAGTATTGGGTGTGTTAATGCATTTGTTGAGTTACAATCACACGAAACAAAACTAGTTTATTTGGTAAGTGGAAAAAGGATCTTAAGTTCAATTAGGATCCTGTTTGTAGAGTTATGTGATGTAGTACTACAATCAACCTTATATTTCATTGTACTGCTTATATGGTTTCATTTTTTTAGCAGCGAAAATGGTGTCGGTTTAGAAATTTTCAGCTTTTATTTGATTGGCTCCATCCAATACTTTTTGATTTCTTACTTTTTAAGTTATTTTTTCAAAAGTCCAATGGGGAGTTTAGCTATTTTATTGCTGTTTCCTATTTTAGTGCAACCATTCATAGAAAGAGTAGTGGAACCATTGACTAGTTACCTATTTTATAATATTGTCGCAGATACCATTTTAGGGAGAGCTTCCTATTTGCAACTCTGTACTTACGTTATTGGATTTGTATGTTCACTTGGAGCAACTCTCTACTTCTTGGTAAGGAATCAAGAAGTTAAGTAGTAAATAAAAATGATACTGATGAGCAAACTTTTCTAATTTTGGGAGAGTGGGACAGAAATCGGTCATTCGTTAGAATTCGATTTCGTCGTCCCGCCTCCGCACAGTTGAGTAGGGCTGTAAAAGCTGATGAAATCAGCGTAGTAGAGTCCACTCAACCACTGCGTCTTGCTCGAAAATCCAAAAACAATTGAGAGGCTAGGACTTTTGTCCCAGCCTCTTGTTTCGTATTTCATGGTTTTAGAATAAAAGACAAGACTTTCGAAGTAATTGCGAGAGTCTTGTTTAGTTTTTATGCTAATGCGTGTCCAATTAATTAGATTGTAATTCGCTCATGTACCAATTTAATAGATCGTTCTGTAATATGTTGTCTTCTCTCTTCATTCCTCATCTCAGAGAATTCTGGTGATTTATGGTAAAATAAGGTCTATATATGTGAGGACAAATAGATGATTAATCGAGTAACAGATAACAAATTTAAACTAGTATCCAAATACCAACCGTCTGGGGACCAACCGCAGGCCATTGAACAGTTGGTGGATAACATCGAAGGTGGCGAGAAGGCCCAAATCTTGATGGGGGCGACTGGTACGGGAAGACCTATACTATGAGCCAGGTCATTGCCCAGGTCAATAAGCCGACCCTGGTCATCGCCCACAATAAAACCCTAGCGGGCCAGCTCTATGGGGAGTTCAAGGAATTTTTCCTGAAAATGCGGTCGAGTATTTCGTCTCTTACTACGATTACTACCAGCCAGAAGCTTATGTGCCATCGAGCGATACCTATATCGAAAAAGATAGTTCGGTCAATGATGAGATTGACAAGCTTCGTCACTCAGCAACCTCTGCTCTTTTAGAACGAAATGACGTCATTGTAGTCGCGTCTGTTTCGTGTATCTATGGGTTGGGTTCGCCTAAGGAATATGCCGATAGCGTGGTCAGTCTGCGTCCAGGTCTCGAGATTTCTCGTGATCGTTTGCTCAATGACTTGGTGGACATTCAGTTTGAGCGCAATGACATCGACTTTCAACGGGGAAATTCCGTGTCCGTGGGGATGTGGTCGAGATTTTCCCAGCTTCGCGTGATGAACATGCCTTCCGGGTGGAGTTTTCGGGGATGAGATTGAGCGGATTCGTGAGATTGAAGCTTTGACCGGCCAGGTTCTAGGAGATGTGGACCACTTAGCCATTTTCCCAGCCACTCACTTCGTGACCAATGACGACCATATGGAAGTGGCCATTGCCAAGATTCAGGCGGAACTAGAAGAGCAGTTGAAAGTCTTTGAAAAAGAAGGCAAGCTCTTAGAAGCTCAACGCTTGAAACAACGGACCGAGTACGACATTGAAATGTTGCGAGAGATGGGCTACACCAACGGGGTGGAGAACTATTCTCGTCACATGGATGGACGGAGTGAAGGAGAACCACCTTACACCCTTCTTGACTTCTTCCCTGAAGATTTCCTCATTATGATTGATGAAAGCCACATGACCATGGGCCAAATCAAGGGTATGTACAATGGAGACCGCTCACGCAAGGAGATGTTGGTCAACTATGGCTTCCGTTTGCCATCTGCCTTGGACAACCGGCCACTGCGTCGTGAAGAGTTTGAAAGCCATGTCCACCAGATTGTCTATGTGTCAGCGACACCAGGTGACTATGAGATGGAACAAACGGATACCGTCATCGAGCAAATCATTCGTCCGACAGGTCTACTCGATCCCGAGGTGGAAGTGCGTCCGACTATGGGACAAATGGACGATCTCTTGGGTGAGATCAATGCGCGTGTAGAACGGGGAGAGCGGACCTTTGTCACCACTTTGACCAAGAAGATGGCAGAAGACTTGACCGACTACTTCAAGGAAATGGGTGTCAAGGTCAAATACATGCACTCGGACATTAAGACCTTGGAGCGGACGGAAATCATCCGTGATTTGCGTTTGGGGGTTTTGATGTCTTGGTCGGAATCAACCTGCTTCGGGAAGGGATTGACGTACCAGAAGTCAGTCTGGTTGCCATTCTCGATGCGGACAAGGAAGGTTTCCTTCGTAATGAGCGTGGACTCATTCAGACTATTGGACGGGCAGCCCGTAATAGTGAGGGTCACGTGATCATGTATGCGGACACCATGACCCAGTCTATGCAAAAAGCCATCGATGAAACGGCCCGCCGTCGTCAGATTCAGATGGCCTATAATGAAGAGCATGGCATTGTGCCACAAACCATTAAGAAGGAAATCCGTGACCTAATCTCTGTTACCAAGGCTGTGGCCAAGGAAGAAGACAAGGAAGTGGATATCACCAGTCTCAACCGCCAAGAGCGAAAAGAACTGGTCAAGAAACTGCAAGGTCAAATGCAAGAAGCCGTCGAAGTGCTTGATTTTGAGTTGGCAGCCCAAATCCGCGATATGATGTTGGAAGTGAAGGCCTTGGATTAGAAAGGATATAGCGATTGAAGATTATCATTAAAACAATGGAAACTCCTGAAGAGATAGAAGGAAAATCTCTCGTTCATTGGCAAACGTGGAGAGAGGCTTATGACGATCTTTTACCCGCGGATTTTCAGGAGACGATGACATTAGAAAAATGTCGATTCTTTAGTCAAAAATATCCAGAAAATACCTTGATTGCGATGGATGGAAAGAAGGTCGTTGGATTTATCAGCTATGGAAATTACCGTGATGAAGCCATTCAAGCTGGTGAAATCATCGCCTTATATGTTTTAAAAGATTACTATGGAAAAGGTGTGAGTAAACAGTTAATGAATGCTGCATTTGCTGCTCTCGATCATTTCTCTGAGATTTATTTATGGGTGTTGAAAGATAATAAGCGAGCTATTGCTTTCTATCAAAAAATGGGTTTTACTTTTGATGGTCAAGAAAAAATACTTGAACTTGGAAAACCTGTTAAGGAGTTGCGGATGATGTGTTCTTCAAATAATAATTCTTAAAGAACGTATCTATCAATCTTTGAATCATTATCAATTAATCAAGTAAAAAAATAAAAGAGATAGAATGAACTAAAGAAATGAAGGAGAAGACGAATGAAGATTTTAGTGATCAATGGGCACCCTGATCCAGAAAGTT
Source organism: Streptococcus sp. 2A/TPW/M5 (assembly GCA_036663675.1). Taxonomy (GTDB): domain Bacteria; phylum Bacillota; class Bacilli; order Lactobacillales; family Streptococcaceae; genus Streptococcus. The sequence goes on from JAYXUK010000001.1 coordinate 1,548,309, forward strand.
ACTGTCAGGCTATTTTTCAAACCATTGTCGAAACGATTGATCCAAGTCGCCATGAGCTTAAAGTGATCAGTCTCAATGAAGAGGACTTTGATCCTGTTCTTCGCTATGGTTATCGAAAGAGGATGGAGGAAGATTCCTTTATCCTTCGTTCTCAAGAATGGATCCAGTGGGCGGATCACCTGATCTTTGTCTATCCCATCTGGTGGAGTAGTATGCCGAGTCTTATGAAAGGTTGGATCGATCGGGTCTTCACACCTGGGATTGCCTACTCGGCCAATGATCAGGGAGCTTTATCTGGAATTATCTGAGAGGCAAGCAATTCAAGAAGTTGCTCAAAGGTAAAACGGCCAGTATTTACGCAACCTCCATGGCGCCTACTTGGTGGTACAAAATCTTTTCAGGCCCTCTCAACATTCCAGATAGTTATGGTATTTCTGTCTTAAAGAATGCAGTTTTGAACCACTGTGGGATTAAAACCAAGCGTGTCTGCATTTTAGGAGAAGTTGGTCGGGATGTGAACACCGCTAGCATGCGGGAACAGCATCTTCAAAAGGTAGCAGCAGAAGTGGAAAAACTCTGAGTAAATCCTTAACGTTAGGAAATGAGGGTAATGAAGCAGAAGAAAAATACTGTAAAGAAGGTCAACCATGAAAATAGAATAAAGAGTAAAAGAAGCTGGTTAGATCGCTTAAACCTGTGGCTTGAAAAGCATTCAGGTATTGGTATGCTTTTGGATTTTATCATGTTTTTAGCAATGGGAGCGACCCTAGGTGTCTTTCTTTTTGACAATGATCTAATCCCAAGGACTTACCGTGATTTTAATTATCTATTTCCCTTATTCATGAATATATATTTATTGCTGAATGGATTGTATTTTAATGTCCTTCGAGTGCAGAAAGAAGACCGAGCTTCCATTGAAGATTTCGCAACCGTCTTTTGTACCTCAATGCAATTACCTCTGTTGTGCATATTGGGTTTGGGATCAAAGGACGACGTATGGGAGATTATATTCCAGCACTTTATACCTTGAAACTGAAATACATCTGGTTTCCTATCGTGACCTATGCGATCTTCTTCATTCTAGCGGCCTTGATCTTGTTCATAATAAAATTGAGGAAAAAGAAGAGAAAGCAGGAATGATTAAACTCATAAAAGTATTTCAAATTGTTTATATTCTTTTACTGACTTTCGTGCTTGCTAACTTCCTTTTAGGATTGTTTGGCTACGCATTTACGCCACTTCTTTGGAATCCCTGGCTGTATCTAGGAGCAGTGACGATTTTTTGTCACATCTGGTATCGCTTCTATCGAAAATATGCTCCAAATTGGAAGAATCTTATTAGTGTTCTTTTGAGTCTCTTTGCTATGGTGATTCTGGTATTTTTCATGGAGTTGTTCTTTACCTTTGATGGCCATGGTCCGGTAACGATTCACTCAGAATATTATTTAAAAGAGAAGTCAATTGTCTTTCAGAGAGGCTCTCTTTTGGATGCCTATGATGAATACCATGAGCTGGTAAATCCCTTTGTGATGAAAAAAGAGATAAAGAAAAAGTTTATATTGATTAATTGTCAATATCATAGAAAGGAAATATATGTCACGTACAACGCCTACTATACTGTGCAATCTTTGCATGGTCGAAGATCTTGAAAATAGGAAAGTAGTCCTCCAATACCGCTCACCTGAAAAGACTCACTGGGCTGGCCATGCTTTTCCAGGTGGCCATATCGAAGAAGGAGAAAGCCTTGTAGAATCCGTCATTCGTGAAGTCTACGAAGAGACAGGACTGACAATTGCAGATCCAAAACTGGTCGCAGTCAAAGACTGGGAGCCAGATGAGGGAGGCCGCTATATTGTCTTTTGCTACAAAGCGACAGAATTTACAGGCCAGCTCAGATCATCTGAAGAAGGAGAAGTTTCTTGGGTTGAGAAGGACCAATTAGAAAAGTTGGACTTGTCCTACGACATGCTTCCTCTGCTGGAAGTGATGGAAGACCCGGACTTGTCTGAGTTCTATTATCGCAAACAGACAGACGACGACTGGGAAAAATTAAGATTTTAAGTAAAGGGACTAGAGGTATCTAGTTCTTTTTTCTCTTCAAAGATAAAATGTTGCTTAAAACATTGAGAATGTTCCATTCGTGCTTGAATCTGCTTTAAAAAGTACTATAGTATAAGCATAAAATACAATTGTAATCTTTCATACTGTGAATAGAAAGAAGGCAAGATATGAAATTACAATTTAGAATCCTTATAGGAATTTGCTTCTTGATCGGTGCCTTAGTCTTTGCCTTTCAAAAGGAATGGTTATACGCTTTGCTGTTGCTTTTAGTTGGGGCTTCTTACCTTTATAAAGGAGTGGGTCGATGAAGACTGAGTGTTTAAACATCAAGGGGCTAAATGTTTGGTATAAAAAGACAAGCCCATTATAAAAGACGTGAATTTGCTTGTACCCAATCATTCTGTAGTAGGATTGATTGGTCGAAATGGAGCTGGGAAGACAACCTTGCTAAAAGCTTTAAGTAGTGTTTTTGATCATCGGCAGTATGCAGTTGAGACTGTTACTATAGAAGATAAGGTGACATCTTTTCATACGAATTTCTATAAGAGCCGTACCTATACAGTTTTTACTGAAAACAATAGTTTTTTAAACTGGGATTTTGTTCATTATTTTAATTTTGTCTGTCGTTTGTATCATCGAAAGAGAGATGAAAAGGTATTGCAGGACCTGATCTCAGGTTTTCATTTTGAAGAATTTCTCAACACCGATATCGGTAGTTTGTCAACGGGAAATAAGAAGAAAGTCTTCTTGATCACAGCTTTTTATCTCAAACCTCCCTCCTTATTTTGGACGAACCATTTGATGGCCTTGATTTTGATGCGACAGAATTTCTATATGGTTTACTATTGCAGTATAAAGAAGAAGGCGCTATTCTGATGAGTTCGCATATCGCAGAGAGTATCGTTCGGGTCTGTGATACAGCTTATACTATTGAAGATGGTCACCTAGACGCAATCGAATCGAATTTAGAAGATTGGTTTCATGACGTCAATCGTCAGAGGGGTAGAGCATGCTACTAGCAATTTTTAGAGATTTGGTATCCAAAAATCGGCTCTTCTTGTTCTTGACTTCCTTAGCCTTTGCTCTTTATTACCATCTTGTTGGGGCCAAATTTTCTACGAGCTTTCAAATCTTATTAATCAATACGGCTATTGTCACTGCTCTATCAACCTTTCAATTGCTCTATTCCTATTTTTCGATGGACAGGGTCCAGGCTTATTACCAGCTTCCTTTGTCTCTCAATCGTTTCAAAGGTTCTTTTCTGACTGTAACCTTTCTTCTCAATTTGTTAGAGCGCGTGCTGTTATTGATCCTCTTTTTAGGAGTCAGGTTAGACCTGCTACAATCCTTTAAGCTGGTCCTCCTATCTTTACTGGTGGTATTGAGTGTGTTTTATGTCTTTATCCAGTTCAATACAAGGCCCAGTTTTCTAGGTGAGGTGCTCATTTTTGTAACGACTGTTCTTACAGTCTCTTCTTTATGGCTCCAACAAGTGTCCTATATGATCTTACTGTCAGCCCTCCTTGCTGTCTTAATTTTTAAAAATGAGGACCTGGTCGCGATTTCAAAAATGATCAGTTGCTCGTCGCAAAGAGAAGAAGTGGAAATTATTTTTGGATTTCCTTGTTTCAAGAGCGCTATTTTTCCATCAATTTTGTCTTTACCCTCATCTTCCTCCTTCTCATTCTGATACAGGATTATGATGCTCCTTTAAAAATCATCATTCTTTTAACGATGGCTTCTGTCAATACGCCATTAACCACCCTCATTTCCGCGGATAAAGATTTGATTGATCATGTTAAGTCCCTTCCTAAGAGTCGGTTCTTTTACTTGATGTATTACTGTGTATTGTTGACTTATTTCTTAGCTGTGAATCTATTTGTTGCTCTATTATTAAAAATGGTGGTCATGCCTGACTTGGGGATTCTATTTTTACTAGGAGTCATAATTCTAGCAGTAGTGGAAGCTTTTTGCACTTACTTATTGAAATCTATTTCCTTTAAGAAAATGGAATTTAAAGAGGGAATGTTGGAAGCACCCACGAAAATACATTGTTCCTAGTATCGTCTTCTTACTTAGTTGGAGTCTCCTTTTCTGTTTCTAAGGAATTGCTCCTTCGCTTGTATCTATACCTTAATTGTAGTATGATAGAGGAGTTGAAAAGATGCTAGAAAAGGTGGCAAGTATATGAAAGATTTTCACTTTGATGCAATTGCTGCATTTGAAAATTACGAAATCGAAAAGATGAGAGATGGCCATGTAGTGGTGTCAACCAAGGTCGTTGAATCATCTCTCAATTATTATGGAAATGCGCATGGAGGTTATCTCTTTACCCTGTGTGACCAGATCAGTGGTTTGGTCGTGATTTCTCAGGGGTTGATGGTGTGACCTTGCAATCCTCGATCAATTACTTGAAAGCAGGGCGTCTGGGGATATCCTCACGATCCATGGCGAATGTGTCCACAGTGGACGGACGACTCGAGTTGTGGATGTTGATATTACCAATCAAGACGGTGTCAATGTCTGCAAGGCAACCTTTACCATGTTTGTTACGGGAGTGAGAGATGAATCCGCACAAGTACGCATTTAAAAATTATATTTTTGATTTTTATGGAACCTTGGTCGACATCGAAACCGATGAGGACAGTCCAGTCTTATGGGATACTATGGCTCAGATCTACCAATCCTACGGGGCAAGTTACACAGGAGAAGGTCTGCGCCTACGTTATAGAGAGTTGGTGCAACAAGCTGAAGAAAACTTGGCCAAGGAAAAACAAGTTGCCCATCCTGAGATTGATCTGACGGTTATTTTTGTGCAATTGTATTTAGAACGTCAACCAAGTGGAAACAGTGTTGCCCACCTCAAAGAGTGGGGACGTTTGATTGCACGGACTTTCCGTGTTCTTTCTCGCAAACGATTGGAGCTTTATCCTCACACGAAAGAAGTATTAGAGGATATGAAAGCTGCAGGTTGCCGGATCTATCTCTTATCCAATGCCCAAGCAGAATTTACCCATCCTGAGATTGATTTAGTAGGTTTGAGAGAACTTTTCCATGCCATTTACTTGTCATCAGATGCAGGTATTCGCAAACCTCAGCCAGAGTTCCTCTTGAAAGTGCTGAAAGAACACCAGTTGAACCCTGAGAAAACGGTCATGGTGGGGAATGACTTTACAACAGATGTTGCCGTGGCCCAAAGTATCGGCATGGAGAGTATCTTGATCAATACCTTCCCTACTCTGATACTGAACTGCGCGAGAAGAATCAAGCAGGTGTGCGCGTGATTCGAGACATTCAAGAATTGCAGGAAGAGTGAAAAATATCATCCATGTAGGGAGGCCAAGTCGCCTCTTTTTTTCTTGAAAATGCTACAGTCGAGCAGGATTTGTCAAATTTTCGCTTTCATGGTATACTATGAAAGTTAATTTGAATAAGGAGATAAAATGAATAACTTACCAAACTGTCCAAAATGTAACTCTGAATACGTCTATGAAGATGGATCGCTCTTGGTATGCCCAGAGTGTGCGTATGAATGGAACCCAGCTGAGGTCGAAGAAGAAGAGGGTGTCGTAGCGATTGACGCTAACGGAAATAAATTGGCTGATGGCGATACGGTGACCTTGATCAAAGATTTGAAAGTGAAGGGTGCACCGAAAGATTTGAAACAAGGTACGCGCGTGAAAAATATCCGTATCGTGGAAGGGGACCACAACATCGATTGTAAGATTGATGGCTTTGGCGCAATGAAACTCAAATCAGAATTTGTGAAGAAAATCTAAAGAACAGTACACAAATTGATAGAGTTGTTTAAGTTTATAATGGAACTTTCCGCTGTGAGAAAAGTACTTGAAACAGTATTGATTCAAGTACTCGGGAGTTTTGAAACTTTAGGTTCAAAACTAAGTCATGGAACTTCGTAGAAGTTCGCTGACGTCCGTCCTCACTTAAGGAAAGTTCCTGATTAAACTGAAGGGCCTAGCCCCTTTTCTTTCAGGAGAATACTATGAAATTCAAACTATTATTTAGCTATCGTTTTCTATTGTTTATCTTAAGTGTACTCGGCGTTTATCTGCAACTGACCAAGCATGGTGGCTTTGGCATGATGCTCTATTACACCATTTTATCCAACATGTTGGTCATGTTCTTTATGGGAGACATGGTTTGGCGCATGATTCGAGGTCGTTCGACCCAGACCCAAGGCTACCTTCGCATGAAGGGGCAGTGACTATGGCTATTATGATTACCTTTGTCATCTACCACTTTATGTTAGCGCCTCTTGCGACACCAGAGAAGTTTTATCGTTTGGAAAACTTCCTTTGTCATTACATCGTTCCTTTGATGTTCTTCTTTGATACCCTAGTGATTGATAAAGCCAAGCAATACCGTAAGCTCGATCCTTTCTTTTGGACCTTGATTCCACTGGCTTACATGCTCTTTGCCCTTCTCAATGGTTTGGTCTTGAAGTGGCCAATTCCAGGTGCAAAGATAGTCCCTTTGCCTATTTCTTTATCAATGTGAATAAATACGGCTGGGCCTTTGTCGGCAAATGGGTGGTGATCATTTTTATCGCTTACCTCTTAGCTGGCTATGTGCTCTATGGGATCAAAAATATCAAGCGAAAATCGGCTGTTTCTTAGTAAAACCGAACATTATTTGGACGAAAAGTCATGTTTTTAAATTTTTTTGAAAAATGTTGAGTTTTTTCTTGCATGTCGTTTGAAACTGTGATATAGTTATCTCAATTAAATAAATCCTTTAATCCTGTCCCGTGAGGCAGGCAAGGAGACTGTGAAAAACAATGGCTAGGACCATAGAGCGAGACTCTATCCTCTTAGACCATTCATTTGCTGAACCTCCTTGAAAAAGGAGGTTTTTCTTTACAACTAAGGAGGACTGAATGAAAACCAAAGAAGTCGTTGATGATTTGACGATGAAACGGGCCATTACCCGGATCACCTACGAAATCATTGAACGAAACAAAGATTTGAGCCAGATTGTGCTGGTGGGGATCAAGACGCGTGGTGTTTACATCGCTCGCCGGATCCAAGAACGCCTCTCTCAGCTGGAACAAATCGATGTCCCTGTAGCAGAACTAGATACCAAGCCTTTCCGAGATGACATGAAGGCGACAGAAGATACAACGGTCTTACCAGTTGATATCGCTCATAGAGAAGTTATCTTGATCGATGATGTCCTCTATACAGGTCGCACGATACGCGCTGCCATTGACAATCTGGTCAGTCACGGTCGTCCTGCTCGAGTCAGTCTTGCGGTTCTAGTCGACCGTGGGCATCGGGAGTTGCCGATTCGTCCGGACTTTGTTGGGAAAAATATCCCGACAAGTAAGTCAGAGGAAATCATTGTCGAGATGGTGGAGCTAGACGGTCAAGACCGTGTCCTCATCAAAGAAGCTTAAACAAATTGTAAATTATTTGCATTCACATTATAAAAGGAGAATCAACATGTCTGAAAATCAAATCGCTCTTAAAAACCTTGTCTCAATGGAAACTCTTACCAATGAAGAAGTAATGGCATTGATCAAACGTGGGATTGAGTTCAAAAACGGAGCTAAAGCATCCTACGAAGACCAACACATCATCTCAAACCTTTTCTTTGAACCTTCAACTCGTACCCACAAAGCCTTTGAAGTGGCAGAGTTGAAATTGGGATGTGATCTCCTTGACTTTGATGTGAAGACAAGCTCTGTGAACAAAGGGAAACACTTTACGACACCATCTTGACCATGTCAGCTCTTGGAGTAGATGTCTGCGTCATCCGTCACCCTGAAGTGGACTACTACAAAGAATTGGTTGAAAGCCCAACGATCACAGCCTCTATCGTCAATGGTGGGGACGGTTCAGGTCAACACCCAAGCCAAAGCTTGCTTGATTTGATGACTATCTACCAAGAATTCGGGCACTTTGATGGCTTGAAAGTTTGTATCGCTGGGGACTTGGATCACTCACGTGTGGCAAAATCAAATATGCAAATCTTGAAACGTTTGGGAGCAACCCTTTACTTTGCAGGTCCAGACGAATGGAGAAGTGCGGAATTTGAAGACTATGGAAGTTTCGTCACTATCGATGAAGTCATTGAAGAAGTAGATGTGATGATGTTCTTGCGTGTGCAACACGAACGTCATGATTACGAATCACTCTTCTCTAAAGAAAACTACCACCGTCTTCATGGCTTGACTCAAGAACGTTATGACCGTATGAAAGATACAGCGATCTTGATGCACCCAGCACCAGTCAACCGTGACGTTGAAATTGCGGACCACTTGGTAGAAGCTCCTAAATCACGTATCGTAGAACAAATGACCAACGGTGTCTTTGTCCGTATGGCCATCATTGAAGCCGTCCTTAAAGGTCGCGGAGCAAAATAAGATAACTGACAATTCATTGAAAGGAAAGAAAGAGGACAGAGTAGATAGCTACATGGAATCTGACTTTCCTTTTTTGAGGAACTGTGATAAAATTGGACTAGTGTAAAAGAAGGGAGGGGTTCGATGAAACGATTATTGGTCCTAGAGGATGGGACTGTATTTGAAGGAGAAGCCTTTGGTGCAGACTTATATGTGACTGGTGAATTAGTCTTTACGACTGCCATGACAGGCTATCAAGAATTGATCACAGATCAGGCTTTTAGTGGCCAGATACTCTCTTTTACCTTTCCAGTTATAGGTGCAACAGGGATCAACCGGGATGATTCTGAATCGATTACGCCCACTTGTTTAGCAGTAGTCGTTCAGCATCTGGTGGAGATGCCAAGCAATTGGCGGCAGCAGATGACCTTGGATGAATTCTTGAAGCGAAAAAAATCCCTGGTATTGTAGGGATTGATACGAGACAGGTGGCAAAAATTGTCCGCAAGTATGGACGGATGAAGGCGACTGTCATTAACAAGGGGATTCGATCGAGCATATCTTGGATCAGTTGCGAGCGACAGTGCTTCCCAAAGACCAAGTGCGTCAAGTCTCGACAAAAACGGCCTATGCTGTACCAGGTTTTGGGAAGAGTATTGCCTTGATTGATCTAGGGGTCAAGCACTCTGTCTTACGCCAACTGAGTCAAAGGGACTGTAATGTCACGGTCTATCCCTATGATATCTCTTATGATGAACTGATGGAACAGCAGCCCGATGGCGTTATTTTATCCAGTGGGCCTGGAGATCCCCATCAGGTGAAAAAACTCTGTCGCTTGATCAAAAAGCTCAATGGTCAGATTCCGATCTGGGGCATGGGCTTGGGGGCTCAGCTGCTGGCACAAGCTTACGGGGCTGAACTAGCTCCCATGGAAGTTGGGCATTTCGGTTTAAATATTCCTGTACGTGAAATTGCGACAGGAAAAATCGAGATAACGAGTCAAAATCACTTGTATAGTATTGCACGCGATAGCCTGCCCCATGATTTATTGGTCACGCATGAAAACGTCAATGACCATAGTATTGAAGCTTTTCGTCATCGTTACCAACCGATTTTAGGGTTCAATTCCAAGTGGATGCTAGTCCAGGGCCAAGGGAAAATCTCTATTTTTACGATGAATTTTTAGAGTTGATTGATGCCAAAATTCACGAAAGTAGAAGGGAGAAGGAATGATGAAACAAAACCAGAAATTGCTTCTCCTATGTGGAGATTCTTATCAGGATATTAGCCTTTTGGCTGCGGTAAATGAAGCCCAAAACTCAATGCCAAGAATGGAAATGCTCTTGTCCTTTACTTGGGCGAAGGAAATGCTATTACCCAAGAAGCTACAGATATGGTTGTAGTTAGTAAGCTCAAGCTGGATGCTTTTAGGACGATTCTTCTTTCTTATACTGGATCTCGTTTGCTCTTAGCCTTTGCGGATAAACAGATTTTGAATCTCTTGTTTCGTTTGGAGGAAACTGGATTTTTCAAAGAAGTATCGATTAGGATTGTGGGACCGAGCCTTCAACGTTACCGCACCTTTTATCAGCAGGCGGACCAACGACGCCTTTTTCAAGAGCTGGGCTATCAGGTACCCGCTTCCGCACTGGTTGGTTCTGTTCGAGAAGCCATTGAGTTTTCTGAAGGCATTCAATTTCCCATTATGATCTGGCCGGTAGCGAGTAAGCAAGGGCAGGGGCGAAAGATTGCTCATAATCTAGATGACTTGTGCGAAGCAGTGGAAACGGGACTTTCGGTCTCTCCAAGTCAGCAGTGTTTGCTAGAATTTTCGACCTATGGCTTTAAGGAATTGGATTTTGTGGTCATGCGCGATCGCGAAGACAATCACTACCTGGCAGCCTCTATTGAAAGCATTGATCCTGTCGGGATCCACTCTAGTGACTCTTATCAATTTATGCCAGCTGTCACCCTGACTGACCGGGAGTTTCAAAATCTTCGTGAAGCAGCGATCCACGTCAGTCGCTATTTGAAGCTGACAGGAGCCATTTCGATCAAGTTTGCTTTAGATCCGACGAGCTATGCTTTTTATATCCTAGAAGTTAATCCATTTGCTTCAGACAGTATCTCGATGGCCTCTATGGGCTTGGGCTATTCCTTGTTTGAGCAAGGAGTAGAGCTGCAATTGGGGCGATCTCTCGAGCATTTGCCTCATCCCTTATTAAAGGATCTAAAGGCTGTTTATGAACCGAGTTTGGACTATATCTTCTTTAAGATTCCGATTTTTTCTGATGCTGCTAAAAATGCCCGTCTCAATACCCAAATTCACTCTTATGGGGCAGTTTATGGATTTGGGAAGAGAATCGATGAAGCTTATCAACAAGCCCTAGAAACCATTAAAGATAAGAACTTGCTGACCATCCTTCCTGAGGAAATGAGCGATGATGAATTAATCCAGAAAATTGCTCGTCATATGCCACACCGGCTCTTCTATATCTTAGAAGCTTTGAAACGTGGTTTTGAGTTTGAGGAACTCTTGGATTTGAGTAAATTAGCACCTGTTTATTTGCAGGTCCTAGCCAACCTTGTAGCGATGGATAAAACAGAAGAAGTTGCAACAAGCCCAGCCTTTCTTCCGGTTGAGCCATCAGCTGGCTTATATGAGGTCAAAGCGGGAGCAGCCTATTATCTGACCCAGAATGGGACCAATGAATCATTGGGTTTGGACGCTGCTTGTGTCTTGGTGGATGATCTAGAAATCTGTGATGAGCGTTTTTACCAAAAGGTGAGAAAGCAGGTGAAAGAGCTGAAAGAAAAAGGACAACAGGTGATCTTACTCACGAATCGTCCTTTTACAGAATCATTGGCAGATAAAGTCTATTATCTTCCTATCAATAAGACAAGCCTTCACCTGATTCAGACAATTGATCAGGTCAAAGATATTGTCAAGCTTTCTAATAGACAATAAAGGATCCGGACAAACTATCCGAATCCTTTTTGTTTCTTATTTTTGGTCACAATACCGATAATGGTATCAACTGCGCGTTCCATGGTTTGGAGACTTACGTATTCAAAGCGACCATGCATATTTTCTCCACCGGCAAAGATGTTTGGTGTTGGAATCCCCATAAAGGAAATTTTAGATCCATCTGTACCACCACGGATCGGTTCAATGATTGGAGTAATTCCAAGATCTTCCATGACTTCCTTAGCAAGGGTAATCGGTGTCATATCTTTTTCAATCACTTGCTTCATGTTATAGTACTGATCTTTGAGGGTGAGGAGAACGCGTTCGCTACCGAGCTCCGCATTCATCTGATCGGCAATAGATTTCATAAGGTCTTTGCGTTTCTCAAAGCTTTCAGTTTCAAAGTCCCGAATGATGTAGCTGGCACTTGCTTCCTCGACAGTTCCATCTATGTTCATCAAGTGGTAGAAGCCTTCATAGCCTTCGGTTAATTCTGGACGTGCTCCTTCAGGGAGTTTGTTATGGAAATCAATGGCCAATTGAAGAGCGTTGATCATTTGACCTTTGGCAGTACCTGGGTGGACATTGCGTCCTTTGAAGGTAATTTCAGCTCCAGCTGCTGAGAAGGTTTCGTATTGAAGCTCTCCAAGAGGACCACCATCGACAGTATAGGCAAAGTCTACATCAAAATTCTCTGCATCAAATTGATCTGCACCGACTCCGATTTCTTCATCTGGACCAAAGCCGACACGGATTTCTCCATGTTTGATTTCAGGATGAGCTGTCAGGTATTCAATAGCTGTCATGATTTCAGCGATACCTGACTTATCGTCTGCACCCAGAAGAGTAGTACCATCCGTTGTGATCAAGGTTTGTCCCTTGTAGTTATTCAAATGAGCAAAATCAGCTGGATCGAGTGTGAAACCAGAGTCACCAAGGGTAATGACACCCCATCATAATTCTCAACAATTTGTGGATTGACATTTTCGGCATTGAAGTCAGCGGTATCCATGTGAGAGATAAATCCAATCTTGCGTGTAAAGCTTGGATCATTAGCTGGAAGTGTTCCAATAGCATAGCCGTTTGGTAAATAGTAGATGTTTTGAAGACCCACGCGTTTCATCTCAGGGATCAAGACGTTTGTTGCAAAATCAACTTGTGATTGGGTACTTGGAGTAGTTGTAGAATTTTCGTCTGAACGTGTGTTGACCTTTACATAGGTAATAAAACGGTCCAACAAATTTGGGTATTTCATGATCATTCTCCTTTTTCAGTTTCAATTAATTTGTGAATAGCATGGGCCACGCCATCCTCATCATTAGTCAGGGTGATGAAGTCAGCGATTTCCTTGACAGCAGCATTACCATTTCCCATAGCGACGCTGTAACCAGCAAAACGTAGCATTTCAAGGTCATTATTGGCATCTCCAAGAGCCATGACCTGGTCTCTGCTATAGCCTAATGTTTGGCTTAATGCTTGAAGAGCAGAAGCCTTGCTCGCTCCTTTTGGAAGGATTTCAAATAAGATATCCTGTGAACGTACAGTGTTAAAATCGGCCTCTAATACAGCCTCGTTCTGAGCTTGGAAGTCATCGATAGCAGAAGGATCTCCTACATACATGGCTTGAAAAATAGGAACAAGGTTGGGCAGATCTTCTTCTGAGACAGGTGTCGGTTTACTATTAACAATACCCGCATCCATCGTGACAAGTTCACTGGCTTCAGGTGCAACCACTAGGTAGTGATCCATATCAAATAAGGTTAGCTGGACGTCTGTATCTTCCGTCAAAACTTGCAACCGGTGCATGTCCTCAAGGCTCAATTCTTCCTTGCCAATGATTTCCCAATTCTGAGTCGACAAGGTTGTACACCCGTTATTGATAATCATATAGTAGTTGCCATCAGGAGTCCAATCTCTTCAAAGATGGGCCGTACCCCTGCTAAGGGCGCCCCGTACAGATCACAATGTCATAGCCGGCTTCATGGGCTCGGTGAAGAGCTTCAATATTGCCTTTAGATAGAGTCTTATCCTCATGCAAAAGAGTTCCGTCCAAGTCAATCGCAATTAATTTAATCATTTGATTTCCTCCAAATCAAGAGGAACAAAGCCATCAATCACTTTTCCAATCACCCCAGGTTCCTCATCTAGTGGAATGATTTGATCACTATATTTCTTATTGAGGGAAACCAGTCGAATACCGTTGGCCTCACGAAATACCCGTTTGATCAACGTTTGTCCATCAAAATCAATGGCATAAATAGCCCCTGCCTGATCATAATAGGTTTGCTTGATTAACACAACAGCCCCTTTTTCGTATTTAGGCTCGAGGGAATCTGTATGAATCCAAAAAGCCAAATCGTAAGGAATCTTTTGATCAAACCAGACGAGATCAGCTTGCTTCTGATTTTGGTAAGCTGCAAAAGAATCATAGACAGAATACGAGTGGTATTGCTTTTCAATTTTCTGTCTTTCTTTTTGATGGGTCAAGAGACTCTTTCCATAAGAAAGAAGATTTTCTTGATTTCCTTCATCGAGCTGTTTATACAATCGTTCAATCTCTGAATCAATGACCACAAAATCATTGCGCAATCGAGGGTCAATTTCAGCAACTTCTACCTGGAAAAAGGCTGCAATCTTCTCTAAATTTTCAGGAACGGGAAGAGAAGTTCCTTTACATATCCAGTCAAGGTGCTCGCAGGGATTCCAGTAATACGAGATAATTCGATCTGTTTTTTCCTTGTTCTTTCAGTAATTCTCTAATCTTTTCCGATATAATCCGTAATGCCTCTTTGTCTTGAGGGCTTGCTTTTCCACGACCTCTGGCCAACGTACTCACCTCCTTGTATTTACCCTTACTATTATAATGAATTAAATCGAAAAAGTAAATAGAAATCCCTAAGAAATGCGAAAAAGATGAATTCGATCTGAATCGTATTTTCTTTTTAAATTTTATTTGGTATTCCTTTACTTTTTGAGGAAAAAGGTCTAAGATAAAACCAAAGAGTTCATGGAGGTTGTGGTATGATTCGTAGCGTTCAAGTCAAAGATGCAGGTCAAATTCGAGATTTGTGTCACCAAGCATTGGGGTATGATTCGACCCTTGAGAAAGTGGCAGCTCAGATCGAAAAATTCAATCTGCCAGACTCGGGTCACTTTTGCTTTGTTTATGAAGAGGACCAAACAGGCCATATTCTTGGTTATGTGGAAGCAGAAGTTTATGAAAGTCTCTATAGTGATGCTGGTCTAAATATTTTGGGGCTAGCGGTTTTTCCATCTACTCAAGGACGTGGGATCGGTCGCCAATTGATGGAGCGAGTAGAAGATCTTGCCAAAAGCAAGCATTATGCTTTTATCCGTTTAAATTCTGCCTCTCATCGAAAAGAAGCTCATCTCTTTTACGAACGCATTGGCTATGAGGGAAATAAAACGCAGAAGCGATTTTTGAAAATAATGAATTAAGATAGGCAAAGGCCTATCTTTTTTGTTATAATGAAGAGTACGATTAAATTTACTAGGAAGATGATTATGCCAAATTTTGAAGAATTAAAAAAACGACAAGAGAAGATTCGGAACTTCTCGATCATCGCCCATATTGACCATGGAAAGTCAACCTTGGCCGATCGAATTTTAGAAAAAACCGAAACCGTGTCTAGTCGGGAGATGCAAGCCCAACTCCTAGATAGCATGGACCTAGAGCGGGAACGTGGGATTACCATCAAGCTTAATGCCATCGAATTGAACTACACGGCTAAAGATGGGAAACCTATATCTTCCACTTGATTGACACACCAGGACACGTGGACTTTACCTATGAGGTTTCGCGGTCACTTGCTGCCTGTGAGGAGCCATTCTTGTAGTGGATGCCGCTCAAGGGATTGAAGCCCAGACTCTAGCCAACGTTTACTTAGCACTGGACAATGATTTGGAAATCCTGCCAGTTATCAATAAAATCGACTTGCCAGCTGCAGATCCAGAACGTGTGCGCACAGAAGTAGAAGATGTCATCGGGTTGGATGCTAGTGAAGCTGTCCTAGCCTCTGCCAAGGCTGGTATCGGGATTGAAGAAATTTTGGAGCAGATCGTTGAGAAAGTTCCAGCACCGACGGGTGATGTTGAAGCTCCTCTTCAAGCCTTGATCTTTGACTCCGTTTATGATGCCTATCGTGGAGTAATCCTTCAGGTCCGAGTGGTTAATGGAATGGTCAAACCAGGCGATAAGATCCAGCTCATGAGCAATGGCAAGACCTTTGATGTCACAGAAGTTGGGATCTTTACTCCTAAAGCAGTTGGACGTGATTTCCTTGCGACTGGAGACGTTGGCTATATTGCGGCCTCTATCAAGACCGTTGCGGATACCCGTGTCGGGGATACGGTGACCCTAGCGACTAATCCGGCAAGTGAGCCCCTACATGGATACAAGCAAATGAATCCAATGGTCTTTGCCGGTCTTTACCCGATTGAATCCAACAAATACAATGATCTTCGTGAAGCTTTGGAAAAATTGCAATTGAATGACGCCAGTCTTCAATTTGAACCCGAAACGTCTCAGGCCCTTGGTTTTGGTTTCCGTTGTGGTTTCTTGGGTCTCCTTCATATGGACGTTATTCAGGAACGCTTGGAGCGCGAGTTCAATATTGACTTGATCATGACAGCGCCGTCTGTAATCTACAAGGTCAATTTGACAGATGGAGAAGCACTGGATGTCTCAAACCCTTCTGAGTTTCCAGATCCAACCAAGATCGCTTCGATCGAAGAACCGTATGTCAAAGCACAAATCATGGTGCCACAAGAGTTTGTCGGTGCTGTGATGGAATTGGCCCAACGCAAACGTGGGGACTTTGTGACCATGGACTACATCGATGAAAATCGGGTGAATGTCATCTATCAAATCCCACTAGCGGAAATTGTCTTTGATTTCTTTGATAAATTGAAATCCTCTACTCGTGGCTATGCAAGCTTTGATTACGAGTTGTCTGAATACCGTCCTTCTAAATTGGTTAAAATGGATATCCTTCTCAATGGCGATACCGTCGATGCCCTCAGCTTTATCGTTCACAAGGACTTTGCCTATGAACGTGGTAAGTTGATTGTTGAGAAACTCAAGAAGATTATCCCTCGTCAACAGTTTGAAGTGCCTATCCAAGCAGCGATCGGTCATAAGATCGTAGCCCGTACAGATATCAAGGCCCTTCGTAAGAACGTCTTGGCCAAGTGTTATGGTGGGGACGTCTCACGGAAACGCAAGCTTCTTGAAAAACAAAAAGCTGGTAAGAAACGGATGAAAGCGATTGGATCTGTAGAAGTACCACAGGAAGCCTTCTTATCTGTCTTGTCAATGGATGAAGAATAACATTTAAAGTGCCTCAAAAGGGCACTTTTGTTTTAGGTTCAAAAGAAATAGACTGAATAAGAAAGGTTCCATCAGATGTGACACTTATCCTATTTTAAAATACCCACTTTCATGGTAGACTAGAAGAAAGAAAACGTTCTCAAGGAGGTTGAGCATGAAATGTAAATTATTGGTCGCATCACTATCGATTCTTTCTGCCTGCACATTAATGGCTTGTAGTCACACCACTCAAAAGGACACAGCAGCTTCTTCTACAAAGAGAGTAGCAGCAAAGTCGAAAAGCAAACAAGTAGCTCTTCGTCAAAGGATACTTCTTCTACAAAGAAAAATTCTTCCAGTCAAGAAACCAAGCGGATTGGAAATGCAGATTATGGATACATCGATATTCCAAGTAAATGGTTCAAGTTCACGGATATCGATGGGACAGAAGCTGTCCAGTATACGGATGGGAGTGGCTATAATATTGTCACATTGAACAGCTTTACTAAAGAAAAGGCCAAAGTTCCTGCGGATATCGAGTTTAATGCTGAATTTCTAGCCAAGAAACTGGCCGTAATGTGGCAAGATAACCAGGATGTTGATAAGATGACGGGAGCGCGGACTAAAGTCGCAGGTCTGGACGCCTACCAGCTTCAAATTGTCATGAAATCTGGTCAATACCTGATTACCTGGATCTTCCAGAAGGGTGAAAAAGTTTATACCATTTCTTTTGAAGGGGATGCAGAAACCTTGAAAACCTTTATCCCCTACATTGAAGACACTTGGAGTCTAGATGGAACAGGCGCTGTGACGGATTGATGAAGAGAGGCTAGAATCATTTCTAGTCTCTTTATGCTATAGAAATCGCACTTTCAAATCCTAGAAAATCATGGTAGACTAGAGGAAAGTAAATACATCATTGAGGAGAGAATATGAAAAATAAGTTCCTACTCGCGTCTGTTACGTTTTTGTCTGTTGTTAGTCTTTCTGCTTGTACTAGTCCAAAGAAAGAGTATAGTAAATCATCGGTAGCATCTAGTTCCACGAATGTGGTGAAAGAGACAACAAATTCAAGTAGTAATGTAGAGAAAAAATTCCAGATAGTGATAAGGGGAATGTGAAAACGAAACGAATTGGTTCGGCAGATTATGGCTATGTCAATATCCCGAGTGACTGGAAAAAGAATGACAATCTCCAAGTTGGGGATAACATTCAGTACACAGATAAAAACGCCTTCAATATTATTGTTTTAAATGCTGCCACTAGAGAAAAAGCACATGTCGCCGAAGGAGTGGAATTTAATGCAGAGCTAATAGCTCAAAGATTGGAGAGTAAGTGGAATGATTATAAAATAGTTGAGAAAATGACAAAATCTACGACGACTGTTGGGGAAATGAATCGCTTAAAATACATATATTTCTCAAGTCAGGCATGCAGGTTGCTGGTTGGGTATTCCAAAAAGATGATAAGGTTTATTTGATTGTTGTTGAAGGATTTGAGAAAACAATAACTCAATTTACTCCTTATGTCGAAGACACTTGGAGCCTAGATGGAACAGGCGCTGTAACAGATTAATCAAGTGAGATAGATCGCAGGATCTATCTTTTTAGAGCCTTTGTGGTATAATCTTTCTATTGTTTAGAAGAGGAAATAGAGGATGACACAGGAAATTGATATTGAAAAATACCATCAGTTAGCTCTCCAAAAGCAAAAGGAGCATCGCAAGGTATTGGCGAATCTTAAGAAGAAGCCACCTAAGAATTTAGATAAAATAGCGCAAGAAATCCACGATGAAGTGTTCCAGGAAATCGATTGTACGGCTTGTGCCAATTGCTGTAAGACCTTGGGGCCTGATTTTAAGGAAGCAGATATCACGCGGATCGCTAAGTATTTCAAGATGAAACTGCCTGCTTTTGAAGCGGAATTTCTTCAAGTTGACGAGGATGGCGACAAGGTTTTTAAAGCTATGCCTTGCCCTTTCTTGGGTGGAGATAACCTCTGTTCCATCTACGATGTTCGCCCGAAAGCCTGTCGGGAATTTCCTCATACCGATCGCAAGAAGATTTACCAGATCAATCATCTGACCATCAAGAATACCCTCACTTGCCCAGCAGCTTATTTATTTGTAGAAAAATTGAAAGATCGTTTGTAATGGCATATAAATTTTTACTTTTTGATTTGGACCATACCTTGTTGGACTTTGAATCTGCTGAAGAAACAGCCTTGACGCAGATGTTAGAAGACATGAATTTTCCAGATGTAGAGGCCTTTAAAGATTACTACAAACCTATGAACCAAGGTCTCTGGAAGGATTTGGAACAAAAGAAGCTCACCAAACAAGAACTCGTGGATAGTCGGTTTGCGATTGGGTTTGCCCACTTTGGGATCACGGTTGACGGGGCTGAGATGGCTCTTCGCTACCAAGATTACATCAGTCTTCAAGGGCAATCTTTCCCAGGGCGGAGGACTTACTGGCCCGACTTGAAAAAGCAGGTTACCAGCTCTATGGTGCAACGAACGGAGTGACTGCCATTCAAGAAGGACGCTTAGCTCATTCTACCATCGCACCTTATTTTAAAGAGGTCTTTATCTCTGAACAGCTTCATACTCAGAAACCAGAACCTGCATTTTTTGACAAAGTAGGCCAGCTGATTCCAGGGTTTAGCAAGGAAGAGACCCTCATGATCGGTGATTCTTTGACAGCGGATATCGCAGGAGGGAATGCTGCGGGGATTGCTACCGTTTGGTATAATCCAGATCACAAGGAAAATACCAGCCAAGTAGTGCCAACTTATGAAGTTAGCACCTATCAAGAAATCGCCGATTTACTGCTTAATTAAAAAAATTTTAATAGTGTCAAGTTTTTTTCTTGACAGGTCTATAAAATGTGTTATAATAGATCATGTGCTAAATAGCTTGTCTATTTCACCGAAAATTAAAATATAGAAAAGAGACTTATAAAAATGGCAGTTAAAATTCGTTTGACTCGTATGGGTTCTAAGAAAAACCTTACTACCGTATCAACGTTGCAGATTCACGTTCACCACGTGATGGACGTTTCATCGAAACAGTTGGAACTTACAATCCACTTGTTGAAGAAAACCAAGTAACTTTGAAAGAAGATCGCGTTCTTGCATGGTTGGCTGACGGAGCTCAACCTTCAGATACAGTTCGCAACATCCTCTCAAAAGAAGGTGTCTTGAAGAAATTCCACGATTCTAAATTCTCAAAATAATCATAAAGTAGGTTGATGTATGGATACGATTGAAAATCTTATTATTGCAATTGTGAAACCTTTGATTTCACAACCGGATGCCTTAACCATCAAGATCGAAGATACTCCGGAATTCTTGGAGTACCACCTTGACCTTGATCCTAGCGATGTTGGTCGTGTAATCGGTCGAAAAGGTCGCACCATTTCTGCGATAAGAACGATTGTCTACTCTGTCCCAACTGAAGATAAAAAAGTAAGAATCGTTATTGACGAAAAATAAAAAGGCGGGACAAGGTCTCGCTTTTTTTGCAAGGAGAAGGAATGAGAGATTTAACAGTTAGACAACTAGAGGAATACTTACTTGATCATTACCAACAATCTAGAACAGAAGAAGGACTTTTTATCAAACTAGTGGAAGAAGTTGGAGAAGTCGCTGAGGTTTTAAATGGACGTTCAGGTAGAAAAGAGGGTGTCCAAGATTCAAACGAGGAATTGGCAAAGGAGTTGGCAGATATCATTCACTACACAGTGGCAATTGCAGCTATTAACCATATCGACCTAACGAAGACCATTTTTGAAAAAGACAAGAAGGCAGCCATCAAGTATCAGCATGAACAAGATTTGGAAGGTTTTTTAGCAAAAAGAGCATTTGAGAAAATCCCTTGAACGTGATAAAATAAAACGTAAGGTTGTTGAGTGAATTGTTGTTTAGAAAGAGTTGTTTTGATATGAACCGATTTGAAGTAACTACAAAGATTGGTTGTTTCTCTGTTACTTATAAAAAGAGAAATAAAGTACTAGTTTGTTTAAATGGTGCTGGTTTGATACCGAGTTATGAAAATTTTCTACCAATACTTGAAAAACTTCCTTCCTCAATAGGTTACCTTACGATTGATTTTCCGAATACAGGTAGGAGTCCGATTCATAATCAAACAGGAATTAATTTGGATAATCTTGTTGAAGCGGTATACGAAATCCTGAAAGGATTGGAAATTTCCAATTATATACTTTGTGTTCATAGTTTAAGTGGTGTTTTGGCTTTAAAGTTAATGAGTCAACCAATTAAGTGTCAAGCCTTGATAGCACTTGAACCAACAACAAAAAATATAATGTTTGCTGATTTTTCAAAAATCCTTATCCAAAAATGGAAGAGCAAATGAGAATGATCGAAGAATGTGGTCCGGAAAATTATTTTAAGGGACTAACTCAAGCAACATTTGAACCTGAAACTGATAGACTGATTTGGAAATTGATGGAAGAAAAGGGCTTAGAATTGGAAAAGCAAGTTCCTGGATTTCAGATATCTGTAAATATTACTTCTGAAGATTTTGATAGTTTGTCCTTAGCAGATAATATTCCTGTTTTCGTATTTTGTCAGGCGTACAGAGAAAAAGAGTACAGAGATTCAGAATATTGGAATTCTAATACAAAACTCATTCTAGGTGGAAACCACCACTATCTACAGTGGTCAGAATCGGGAAAAATTGCAGCTCTTATTAGAGAACTGTAGAGATAAATTAATTAAAAGAGGAATATAAAGAATAAAATGAATTATTTTAACGTTGGGAAAATTGTCAATACCCAAGGCTTACAAGGTGAGATGCGGGTCTTGTCTGTGACAGACTTTGCGGAAGAGCGCTTTAAAAAAGGAGCAGAGTTGGCTCTCTTTGATGAAAAGGATTGTTTTGTCCAAACAGTGACCATTGCTAGTCACCGCAAGCACAAGAACTTTGATATCATCAAGTTTAAGGATATGTACCATATCAATGCCATCGAGAAATTCAAAGGCTTTAGCCTCAAGGTTGCAGAAGAAGACTTGACGGATTTAGAGGATGGCGAGTTTTATTACCATGAGATCATCGGCCTTGATGTATACGAAAATGACCAACTGATCGGTCAGATCAAGGAGATCCTACAACCAGGTGCCAATGATGTCTGGGTCGTGAAACGCAAAGGCAAACGCGACCTACTCTTGCCTTATATCCCGCCAGTGGTGCTCAATATCGATATTCCAGGCAAACGGGTGGATGTAGACATCTTAGAAGGGTTAGACGATGAAGATTGATATTTTAACCCTCTTTCCAGAGATGTTTTCGCCTTTGGAACACTCGATCGTCGGAAAGGCGCGTGAAAAGGGACTTCTCGAGATCAACTACCATAATTTCCGTGAAAACGCAGAGAAGGCGCGGCATGTGGACGATGAACCTTATGGTGGCGGGCAGGGCATGCTCTTACGCGCTCAGCCGATTTTCGATACCTTTGATGCCATCGAAAAAAGAATCCGCGCGTGATCTTACTGGATCCAGCAGGTCGGACCTTTGACCAAAGTTACGCAGAAGAGTTGGCTCAGGAAGAAGAATTGATCTTTATCTGCGGTCACTATGAGGGCTACGATGAGCGGATCAAGACCTTGGTAACGGATGAGATTTCACTGGGAGATTATGTCCTGACAGGTGGGGAACTTGCTGCCATGACCATGATTGATGCGACAGTCCGCTTGATTCCAGAAGTGATCGGCAAAGAGTCCAGTCACCAGGATGATAGTTTCTCGTCTGGACTTCTAGAATACCCTCAATACACACGGCCTTATGAATACAGAGGGATGACGGTTCCAGATGTTCTCATGAGTGGTCATCATGAAAATATCCGTCAATGGCGCCTCTATCAGAGTTTGAAAAAGACCTTAGAACGTCGGCCAGACTTGCTAGAAAACTATGAGTTGACAGCAGAAGAAGTGAAGATGTTGGAACAAATTAAACAAGAAGACTAACAGCGTCAGCTGTTTTTCTTTGCCTAAAATTTTATGAAAAAAACTTTTTAAACCTACTAGTTATTGGTAACAAAATGTGGTATGCTAGGGGTAGAGAAACTTCAAGAAAATGATTCAGTTTTGGGGTGAGTTTAATGGGAAAGAAATTAGGAAAATCGGTTTTCACGACAGGAGTTGCGGCGACAACGGTCCTATCTGGAATGTTTCATCATAAGGCTAGTGCGGAAGAAGTGAAGCAAAATGAAAATGCAGAAACCAACAGCACTGAGGTGATTGAGAAGCCTATTACAGTCGATGAGTTGAAGCAAATTACAGCTCAAAAAGGGCAAGTGGTGAAAGATGTCCACTACCAAGAGCAAAAAGTGATCGATGCTCAGACGGATGTCAGGGCGGCTGGACAAGAACTGGAAGAAAAGAAAGCAGAAGTGACGGATGCCGAAAACCTGATCGCAACGACTTCGAATGCACAAATTCAGAACGCAGAAAATGACGTTAAGGTGGCGCAAGCCTATGTGACCATCGAAGAAAATAAGGTTCGAGAGGCGGAAGCTGCACATGATCAAGTTGTAGAGGCTGTTCGTCAACAGGAAAATCAGGTTACAGCTCAGGAATCTTTGGTCGATGTAGCACAAAATGAATTGAACCAAGCCAAAGCGCCAATTTCTAATGATGAGAATGTGCTAAACCAGGCCTTGTTGGAGCAAAGCCAAGTCGAGCAAAGTATTCGAGAATCTCAGAGTTATCTCGCGACTTTGCAAGCGAGTCAGCAGAATGGGGCTGACACAGTGGCTCAAATTGAGAGCGATATTCAACTGGCTCAAACGCGACTCACAGACTTAAAGGCGGTCATTGCGACAAAAGAAGCGGAGTTGGCAGCCTTAGAACAAGCAGCGGCTAATAGCCCAGTTCAGTTGAGTCAAGCGACTTATGAAGGTTATTTGCAACACTTGGCTGACAATGGCAATGAAGCTGCAGCAAGTGCTTTAGCCCTTTACAAGCGTGGTCGTGAAGAAGACGGCTTGACGGTTGGAGAATCTGGATCCTTGCAAGCCAATCTTCGAGCTCTTGAAATCGCAGATGCCATTAATAGCTATCGTCGCAATGCAGGTTTGCCTGAATTGGAGCTGGATCCTTATTCCCTTCCTGCTAGTCAAGTGCAGTTAGAATACTTCAAAAAGCCAACTGGCATATGTTTAAGTATTTGCCAAACGAGAACATTGCATATGGCTTCTCACCTGCTGGGGCGGTTGACTTTTGGTACAATGAAAAACGGCTTATCAAGAAGTAGCGGCTCAATATGGTCTACCAACAGACGAAACTCAAATCGATGCCAATGATATCTATATGAAGATTGGTGCTGAGGCCTTTGCTAAGGTTGGTCACTATCTCCAAATGGTAGACAACAAAGCGACAGCTTTATCAGTCGCTTATGACCCTAGCAATGCTATGTCAGAAGCAGCTTTCTTACACAGTCCGGTCCATTCAGCAGTGTCAACCAGTGCACTCGCTTACCAATTGCGTCAGGGAGCTGGAGCTACGACGACAAGATCAGATGTGAAAGCAAAATCTGATGAAGTCGCTAATCTCAAGTTGGACAAGGCCAATCAAGAGTCTCAAATCATTATCTTGCAAGGCAAGTTAGAAGATGCCCGCCATGCTAATTCAAATGTGGCAGTAGAGATGGCCAATGTCCAAAAGACCATCCAAAATTACAAGATTCTTCTCATTAGCAAGGACCATGCGGTTGAAAAGGCGAAGGCGACTCTTGATGTATCTCGAGGTCGGATTGAAGCAACCATCCAACCAAAAGAAGCAGCCCTTCAAAAAGCCAAAGATTTGTTGGCAGCTGCGCGTGAGAAATTAGATCGTTTAAAAGCGGAAGAAGCAGAAAAAGTCCAAGTCGTTCAAGAAGCGCATGAGGGCTTGAAGGCGGCGCAAGAACGTCTGGTTGCTGCTGAAAAACGTCTTTCTGACTTTAAAAACGCTCCAGAATTATTGGTCAAAGCCCAATCAGTTTTATCTGCTGCGGTGGCTAATTTGGAAAATAAAAAGAAAAATTGGAAGCAGAATTCACAACTCTTCAATCTTATCAAAGTGTCGTGGAACTGTTGAATTCCCAATATGAAGATCTAGCGTCGCGGATGGATCCAGCTATTTTAGAAGCAGCAGATATGCCGATGGATATCCGCTCAAGCAATCCAACAACTTTCTCGGATAGACCAACTGTTCTTCCAACAACTACCAATAGTCCACAAGTGCAAGCACCAAAAGCTACTCCGGCGCCAAAACAAGAAGCTAAAGTAGAAGAGATCAAACCTAAAAAGAAAACAGCCAAGCTGTGGCAAGTGCAGATTCTTCTAAATATGCAGTAGCAACAACAGGTGTTGCCGTTGGGCTACTTGCTGGATTGTTTGGTTTCAAGAAAAGAAACAATCTTCAAAAAATGATTAAGACATACGAAGATAGAGTGGATGCTTAGACACTTTATTGCTTAAATTTTTCAAAGAAGATTGATGAGTGTGGGAAAAGAACTCGCTTAACAAACGAGTTCTTTCCTGCTCTTTTTTGTATACTTTTAGAATATTTGAAAGAAAATGACAGAAAATGATAAAAAGTGTTGACATTTTTGGAGATGGAGTATAATAGTCCTTGTAATCGATTGCAAAAGGAGGAGAAATGCTTAAGTCTGAACGAAAACAATTCATCCTCGAGAAGGTACTGAAGGAAAAATTTGTTTCCTTAGAAACCCTTGTACAAGAGCTAGGGACGTCTGAATCAACGGTTCGACGTGACTTGGATGAATTAGAAGCTGAAAGTAAACTTCGCCGGGTTCACGGCGGTGCGGAAAGCCTGCATTTTCTTCAAGAGGAAGAAAGCAATAAAGAAAAATCTATCAAAAACATTCAAGTTAAGTCAAAGATCGCGGTAAAAGCGGCGGAATTGATCAAAGATCATGATGTGATCTTTATCGATGCCGGGACGACCAATGAACTTTTGGTACAAGAAATTGTCAATCCAACGGTAACTGTGGTGACCAACTCGATTCACCATGCGACCAAGTTGGTCGAGCGAAATGTTCCAACGGTCATCATCGGTGGGAAGGTAAAATCTTCTACAGATGCTAGTATCGGAGGGATCGCGCTCAATCAGATCGGTCAGTTGAATTTTGACAAGGCCTTTCTTGGAATGAATGGAATCGATGATGAATTTTACAGCACTCCAGACCTGGAAGAAGGATCTGTCAAGCGTGCGATTATCGAAAATGCGAAAAGACCTATATCCTAGCGGATGATTCGAAAATTGGGGTGACATCCTTTGTCAAAGTGGCTCCTATCAAGCGAGCTATGATTATCACCAATCAATGTGAACCGCAACGATTAAAGGTTTTAAAAGAAAAACGGAGGTTATAGAAGTTTGATTTATACAGTAACACTGAATCCAGCAATTGACTATATTGTCCGTCTCGATCATGTAGAGACCGGAGCGGTCAATCGAATGGCTTCGGAAGATAAATTCGCCGGTGGTAAGGGAATCAATGTAAGTCGTGTCTTGAAACGTCTCGATATCGAGAACACAGCGACGGGATTTATCGGTGGTTTCACAGGACGCTTCATTGAGGACGTACTGACTAGCGAAGCTATTTCAACCAACTTTGTGACAGTGGACCAAGATACACGGATCAATGTCAAGATCAAAGCTGATGAGGAAACAGAGATCAATGGGAATGGCCCAGAAGTGACGGAAGCTCAGCTGCAAGAATTGCTCAACATCTTATCGAGCTTAACAGCAGATGATGTAGTAGTCTTTGCAGGGTCTGCCCCATCTTCACTTGGGAATGCCGTTTACAAACAATTGATCGCAGCAACACGTGCGACAGGTGCGCAAGTCGTTTGCGACTTTGAAGGGCAAACCTTGATTGATTCCTTGAGTTCAATCCCCAGTTGGTCAAACCAAACAACCATGAGTTGGGAGATATTTTTGGCGTTACCTTAACGGAATTGCCAGAAATTGAACGTTATGCTAAAGAGATTTTAGCCAAAGGAGCACAAAACGTCATTATTTCCATGGCGGGTGATGGTGCTCTCCTTGTCAGTCCAAGCGGCACTTACTTCGCAAAACCAATCAAGGGTCAAGTGAAGAATTCTGTCGGGGCTGGAGATTCCATGGTGGCAGGTTTCACTGGGAAGCTCGCAACGACGGGAGATGTCATCGAAGCCTTCAAATGGGGCGTGGCTTGTGGAACAGCGACCACCTTCTCAGATGATTTGGCGACAGCTGACTATATAAAAGAAACTTATGAAAAAGTAGAGGTAGAAAAACTATGAAAATTCAAGACGTTTTAAATAAAAACGTGATGTTGTTTGATCTTCAAGCAACAGATAAAGAGGGCGTGATCAATGAGATGGTCCAATCGCTCGTTGACAATGGTGTGGTGACAGATTTTGACACCTTCAAGGCTGGAATCATGAACCGTGAAGCACAAACTTCAACTGGTTTGGGTGACGGAATTGCCATGCCCCACAGCAAAAATGAAGCAGTTAAAGAAGCTACAGTCTTGTTTGCAAAATCAAACAAGGGTGTGGACTATGCTTCGCTTGATGGTCAACCAACAGACTTGTTCTTCATGATCGCAGCTCCAGAAGGAGCCAACGACACTCACTTGGCAGCTCTTGCTGAATTGTCTAAGTACTTGATGAAACCAGGTTTTGCAGACAAACTTCGCCAAGCAAGCACTCCTGATCAAGTGATCGCAGCCTTTGATGCAGAAGAGCAAGAAGCTGCAGCTGAAGAAGCGAAAAAGCAGAAGCTGTCAAAGAAGCAGCTTCATCTGACAAACCTCTCATCGTTGCCGTTACAGCATGTACAACAGGTATCGCCCACACTTACATGGCAGAAGAAGCCCTCATCAAAAAGGGGAAGAAATGGGTGTTACGGTCCGCGTTGAAACCAACGGGGCATCTGGTGTCGGCAACCGCTTGACAGCTGAAGAAATCGCAAAAGCTGAAGGGGTCATCATTGCTGCAGATAAGGCAGTTGAAACCGCACGTTTCGATGGCAAAAATTGATCTCTAAACCAGTCGCAGCTGGTATCCGTCAGACAGAAGAATTGATCCAAACCATCTTGGATGGCAAAGCAGATGTCTTCCACGCTGAAAATGCTGCACAAGCTAGCGCAAGCCAAGAAAAATTAAGCTTGGGTGGAGCCTTCTACAAACACTTGATGAGTGGGGTTTCTCAAATGCTTCCATTCGTTATCGGTGGTGGTATCTTGATCGCCCTTGCCTTCTTGATTGACCAAGTTATGGGTGTGCCTCAAGATCAATTGTCTAGTCTTGGTTCTTATCATGTATTAGCAGCACAATTTAAAACAATTGGTGGAGTAGCCTTTGGCTTCATGCTTCCTGTACTTGCAGGTTACATTGGATTCTCAATCGCTGAAAAACCTGGTTTTGTAGCAGGGTTTATCGCTGGATCTATTGCTAGCTCAGGGTCAGCATTTGGAAATATCGCCTACGGTGCTGCTAAAGGTGAATTACCAGCAGCCGTATCATCTGGTTTCCTTGGAGCCTTAGTTGGTGGTTTCCTAGCAGGTGGAGTGATTCTAGTTCTTCGTAAAGCTCTTGCAGGTCTTCCACGTTCTCTTGATGGTATCCGTTCAATCCTTCTCTTGCCATTGCTTGGTGTTGGTTTGACAGGATTCTTGATGTTCCTCATCAATATTCCAATGGCTGCTATCAATACTGGTCTTAATAACTTCCTTTCAAGCTTGTCAGGTAGCTCAGCTGTCCTTCTTGGACTTCTCGTCGGCGGTATGATGGCTGTCGATATGGGTGGACCAGTTAACAAAGCCGCTTATGTCTTCGCTACAGGTACACTTGCTGAATCTGTTGCTTCAGGTGGTTCTATTGTTATGGCAGCTGTTATGGCAGCTGGTATGGTTCCTCCATTGGCAGTATTCGTAGCAACTGTATTGTTTAAAGATAAATTCACACAAGAAGAACGCGATTCAGGTTTGACAAACATCGTTATGGGTCTTTCCTTCATCACAGAAGGTGCCATTCCATTCGGTGCAGCTGACCCAGCCCGTGCCATCCCTAGCTTCATTGCAGGTTCAGCATTGACAGGTGCCCTTGTTGGTCTTGCAGGCTTGAAACTCATGGCTCCTCACGGAGGAATCTTCGTTATCGCCCTTACATCAAATCCACTTCTTTACATCTTGTTCGTATTGATCGGTGCAGTTGTAAGTGGTATCTTGTTCGGATTGCTTCGCAAACCTAAAAACTAAATATGATTAAAAGGTTGGGAATGCCCAACCTTTTCTTCTTGTACTAGCGAAAAAATCACCTCATTCTACGTTGGTATCTTGAGCTGAATTATGATATAATAAGCCTATCGCATATTTTTAGGAGAATAAAAATGGATATTCAACGTGAAAAAGAATTTGTCAGCCAATACCACTATGATGCTCGTAATTTTGAGTGGGAAAAAGAAAATGGCATCCCTGAAACAAAAGTAGATGTAAACTTTCAATTGATCAATCGTGATCAAGAACAAAACACGACTTCTTTGATTGTCATTTTGAGCTACATGATCGTTTTTGACGGTTTTGTGATCAGCGGAACCATCACTCAAATCAACCACTTGTTTGGTCGTTATGTCAATGAACCAAGTGAATTCAGCAAAGACGAAGTGGAAGAATTGGCTCGCCCTTGCTTGAATATGCTCAACCGTTTGACTTATGAAGTCACAGAAATTGCCCTTGATTTACCGGGTATTAATTTGGAGTTTTAATCAATGAAATTAGCAGTGATCACGGATTCGTCTGCCTATTTAACGCAAGACGTGCTTCATCACGACGACTTATTTATTTTAGAGATCCCGATCTATATCGATGGGGAGTCTTATGTTGAAGGGAAGAACCTGACACACGATGAGTTCTACCAAAAGATGGCTGCGTCTAAGGAATTGCCAAAGACTAGCCAGCCGAGTGTTGCAGAGTTAGAAGAAGTCTTATCTGGTTTGACAGCTAAGGGCTATACGCATGCTATCGGTCTTTTCTTGTCATCAGGTATTTCTGGTTTCTATCAAAATATCCAATATTTGAAGGACGAATTTGAAGGCTTGACCGTCGAATTTCCGGACTCAAAAATTACCAGTGCTCCTCTAGGAATGATGACAGAAGACTGCTTGAAATGGGCTGGTGAAGGCCGTTCCTTCGACGAGATTGTTGCCAATGTCCAACACCAGATTGATGGTACCTCTGCCTATATCATGGTGGATGATTTAAACCACTTGGTCAAAGGTGGTCGTCTGTCAAATGGGGCTGCTATTCTTGGGAACCTCTTAAGCATCAAGCCTATTCTTTATTTTAATGATGAAGGCGTGATTGAGGTCTTTGAGAAAGTCCGGACGGAAAAGAAAGCCATGAAACGCTTGGTAGAGATTGTTGTATCAGATATCGCAGATGGTCATTACCAAGTCTTTGTCATCCATGCCAATGTCCCTGAAAAAGCAGAAGCACTTCGCCAACTGCTCATTGAAGAAGGAGTGGAAGGTGATATTCCTTTGCTACCTTCGGAGGGGTGATTGGGACGCACTTAGGTGACCATAGCTTAGCAGTCGGGTATATCCCCATCGTTTAAGGAGAATTCTATGTCAATTAAAGTCATTATCGCGGGTTTCAAGGGAAGAATGGGACAAGCAGCCTACAAGATGGTTTCAGAAGATCCTGAGCTAGAATTAGCCGGCTTGATCGATCCATTTACTGATGAGACAGAAGTTGCAGGAGTCCCTGTCTTTAACCGCAAAGAAGATGTCGTAGGTCTTGAGGCAGATGTTTGGGTGGACTTTACCATGCCAAAGGTTGCTTACGAGAATACTCGCTTTGCAATTGAAAATGGCTTTGCTCCTGTTGTAGGGACAACTGGCTTTACACCTGAGCAGATTCAGGAATTGACAGAGCTTTCGCGTGAAAAGGATTTGGGGGCTTGATTGCTCCGAACTTTGCTATTGGAGCTGTGCTCTTGATGCAATTTGCAGCGCAAGCTGCCAAGTATTTCCCAAATGTGGAAATCATCGAATTGCACCATGATAAGAAGAAAGATGCACCGAGTGGAACAGCGATCAAGACAGCTGAGTTGATCTCGGAGAAGCGCGAGAAAATCCAGCAAGGTGCAGCAGATGAAGAAGAGTTAATGCCTGGAGCAAGAGGGGCAGATTTTGAAGGGATGCGCATCCATTCGGTTCGATTGCCTGGCCTAGTGGCTCACCAAGAGGTGATTTTTGGTAGCCAAGGCGAAGGCTTGACTCTCCGTCATGATTCCTATGATCGTGTTTCCTTCATGACAGGAGTAAATCTAGGGATTAAAGAAGTTGTCAAGCGTCATGAGCTTGTCTATGGTTTGGAACACTTACTATGAGATTAAAAAGATGCCTTCTGAGTTTCAGGAGGCTTTACCAATATTAGAGAAGATTAAAGCAGCTGGTTTTGAGGCCTATTTTGTGGGAGGATCTGTCCGAGATGCTCTCTTGGATCGTCCGATTCACGATGTCGATATCGCTTCCTCCTCTTATCCAGAGGAAACAAAGGCGATTTTTGACCGAACAGTAGATATCGGTATCGAACACGGGACCGTCTTGGTTCTTGAAAATGGTCAAGAATATGAAATTACGACCTTCCGGACGGAGGATGTCTATGTCGATTATCGCCGTCCAAGCTCTGTGTCTTTTGTCCGCTCACTAGAAGAAGACCTCAAGCGCCGCGATTTCACCGTCAATGCCTTTGCCTTAAATGAAAAGGGAGAGATTGTTGACCTTTTTCAGGGGTTAGAAGACTTGGAAAACAAAGTTCTTCGGGCGGTTGGGCTTCCTGATGAACGCTTTCATGAAGATGCGCTCCGCATCATGCGAGGCTTTCGTTTTCAAGCCAGTCTTGGCTTTGAATTAGAAGACGCAACCTTCGATGCTATGAAGGAGTGTGCTCCCTTACTTGAGAAGATTTCTGTAGAGCGTACCTTCATCGAGTTTGATAAACTCTTGCTTTCCCCATACTGGAGACAAGGCTTGGAGGCTATGCTGGCAAGTGGAGCCTATCACTATCTGCCAGAGATGAAGGATCGCAAAGAAGCAATCGAGCGTTTGTTTGACATAGAGTTGGAGTATACCTTTTCAACTTCTGAGCAAGCCTGGGCTGCTTTGGTCTTAGCACTAGAGATTCAAGATATTCCAAAATTCTTTAAGAAATGGAAGACTTCTAGAGAGTTTGCCAAGACGGTGGAGCAGATCGTGGAAATTCTTAAGCTCCGAGAAAATGGAAGCCTAGACAAGCGTGCTTGCTACAAGTATGAGAAGCGTTTGTTGCTAGTGGCTGAAGAGCTTCGGGAAGCGTATGCCTTGAGTGTGGATTATTTGGCCATCGAGCGCGTTTATGATAGCTTGACCATTCATGATAAACATGAAGTGGTGGTTAATGGTGGTATGCTGATCAAAGAATATGGTTTTCAACCAGGTCCAGCCTTGGGAGAGATTTTGACAAAAATTGAATATGCCATTGTCGATGGGGAGCTGGCCAATGAAAAAGAGGCCATCATTGCCTATATCCAGCAAGCAAAAGAGGAGGAAAAATGAGCGATTTTATTGTCGATAAATTAACCAAATCTGTCGGAGATAAGACCGTCTTTCGTGAGATTTCCTTTATCATTCACGACTTGGATCGGATCGGATTGATCGGGGTCAATGGGACTGGAAAGACCACGCTGTTAGATGTGTTGTCAGGTCGCTCTGGCTTTGATGGAGATGTGAGTCCTTTTTCTGCTAAGAGTGATTATACGATTGGTTATTTGACTCAGGAACCAGACTTTGATGATCAAAAGACGGTTCTGGATACGGTGCTATCTAGTGATTTGCGCGAAATGCAGCTCATTCGTGATTATGAATACTTGATGGCGGATTACCGAGAAGAGAATCAAGCCCGTCTTGAAAAGGTCATGGCGGAGATGGATTCGCTCAATGCTTGGGAAATCGAGAGTCAGGTCAAGACAGTCCTTTCCAAACTTGGGATTGAAGACTTGAATGCCAAAGTTGGGGATCTATCTGGGGCTTACGTCGTCGGGTGCAACTGGCACAGGTTTTGCTGTCTCACCACGACCTGCTTTTACTAGATGAGCCGACCAACCACCTAGACATTGATACCATCGAATGGTTGACCAATTTCTTAAAGAACTCTAAGAAAACTGTGCTTTTCATTACTCACGATCGCTATTTCTTGGATAATATCTCGACACGGATCTTTGAGTTGGATCGAGCTAGCTTGATCGAGTATCAGGGTAACTACCAGGATTATGTCCGCTTAAAGGCTGAGCAAGATGAGCGTGATGCCGCCCTTCTTCATAAGAAGCAGCAACTCTATAAGCAGGAGTTGACCTGGATGCGTCGTCAACCCCAGGCGCGTGCGACCAAGCAACAGGCGCGGATCAATCGATTCCATGATCTCAAGCAAGACTTGTCTGGTCAAAGCAACCAGACGGATTTGGAGATGAACTTTGAGACTAGCCGAATCGGAAAGAAAGTCATCGAGTTTAAAGATGTGAGTTTTGCTTTTGAAAACAAGCCGATTTTACAGGACTTTAACCTCTTGGTGCAAAACAAGGACCGCATCGGGATCGTCGGGGATAATGGCGTCGGAAAATCAACCCTGCTCAATTTGATCGCTGAGCGACTCCAGCCTCAGTCAGGGCAAGTCATTATCGGGGAAACCGTGCGGGTGGCTTATTTCTCTCAACAGATCGATGGTTTGGATGAGAGCAAGCGCGTGATTAATTTCCTCCAGGAAGTTGCCGAGGAAGTGAAGACGACCGTTGGGACGACTTCGATCGCAGATCTCTTGGAGCAATTTCTCTTCCCACGTTCCATGCACGGAACCTTGATTGAAAAACTCTCCGGTGGGGAGAAGAAACGCCTCTTTCTTTTAAAACTCTTGATTGAAAAACCCAATGTGCTTCTCCTCGATGAGCCAACCAATGACTTGGATATCGCAACCTTGACGGTTTTGGAAAACTTCCTTCAAAACTTTGGTGGGCCAGTCATTACCGTCAGCCACGACCGCTATTTCCTAGACAAAGTCGCAAGCAAGATCCTTGCTTTTGAAAATGGGGGCATTCGTGAGTTCTTTGGCAATTATACGGATTACCTGGATGAAAAAGCTTTTGAGGCGGCTCAAGTAACGGCCAGTCACAAGGTTGAAAAAGAGAAACCTGTCAAGCCAAAAGAAGAGAAGAAGCGCATGAGCTACATGGAGAAGCAAGAGTGGGCGAGTATTGAAGCAGATATCGAAGCCATTGAAAATCGGATCGCAGAGATTGAAGTGGAGATGAATGAAAACGGCTCTGACTTTGGCAAATTGTCAGCCCTTCAAAAGGAATTGGATCAGGAAAATGAGCGATTGCTTGAGAAGTACGATCGCTATGAATACCTGAGCGAATTAGATGAATAAGGAGGCCCTATGAATCAATTGAACCGGATATCCCTTGGGATTTCAGCCACTATTTTTACCATTATCGGTATTGTCTTATTTATCAATCCGATTGAGCACATCGGCTCGTTTAGCTGGTTGATTTCTTGTGGCTTCTTTTTAATCTCCCTTTCGCGTTTTTCACGCTATTACCGATTGCGTCAGGCTGGTATCATTCAGCAGCAACAGCTCTTTCACAGTATGGTCGCCTTGGTTTTTGCGGTCTACTTACTGCTCTATGGTTACAAGACTTTGCCGATTGTCTTTCCAGTCACTTTAGGAATTTGGCTCATCTACCGTTCGATTCTAAACTTCCGAAAAGCCAATTTCTACTCGAGGAAGGTTGAGGAACTGTCCAAGCGTTATATTTTCTTTGCCTTGCTACAGCTCTTCATCGGTTTATTCTTAATTGTTAGTCCGCTTTCGATTAGCGTCTTTCTATTAAATATTATTGGCTTGATTTTCCTCATTTTAGGATTTCAATCCTTTAGTCTCTTGTTAAAAAGTTAA
The DNA here is from genome assembly GCA_036663675.1 of Streptococcus sp. 2A/TPW/M5. Taxonomy (GTDB): domain Bacteria; phylum Bacillota; class Bacilli; order Lactobacillales; family Streptococcaceae; genus Streptococcus. Next base: position 1,583,034 of record JAYXUK010000001.1, read on the forward strand.
GAAAAGTTACGTGCAAACCTTTGCGTTTGATAAAAAGTCTGATATAATAGATCTGTAAGTGTTTACAAGTTTGAAAGGAGTTACAGATGTCTAAAAAAATTATTGGGATTGACCTTGGAGGAACTTCAATTAAGTTTGCCATCCTTACTTTGGATGGGGAAGTTCAAGAAAAATGGTCTATTAAAACAAATATCTTGGATGAAGGTAGCCATATCGTAGATGATATGATCGAATCCATCGCGCATCGTTTGAAGATGCTTGAGCTTGATGCTTCTGAGTTCCAAGGAATTGGAATGGGTTCACCTGGTGTTGTTGACCGTGAAAAAGGTACCGTTATCGGTGCCTACAACTTGAACTGGAAGACCCTTCAACCAGTCAAAGAAAAGATCGAAAGTGCCCTCCATATTCCATTCTTTATCGATAATGATGCCAACGTTGCTGCTTTGGGTGAACGTTGGAAAGGGGCTGGTGAAAACCAACCAGATGTCGTATTCATGACACTTGGTACAGGTGTCGGCGGTGGGATCGTCGCTGAAGGTCGTCTCTTGCACGGTGTACGTGGAGCTGCTGGAGAACTTGGTCACATCACGGTTGACTTTGATGATCCAATCCAATGTACCTGTGGTAAAAAGGCTGTCTTGAAACGGTTGCGTCAGCAACAGGGATCGTCAACTTGACTCGTCGTTACGCCGATGAGTACGAAGGGGACTCTCAATTGAAAGTCTTGATCGACAACGGAGAAGAAGTAACGGCTAAAACGGTCTTTGACCTGGCAAAAGAAGGCGATGCTCTTGCTTTGATCGTCTACAAGAACTTCTCACGTTACCTTGGACTTGCTGCTGCTAACATTGGTTCAACCTTGAACCCATCTAAGATCGTTATCGGTGGTGGGGTTTCTGCTGCTGGAGACTTCCTCTTGGATGGTGTGCGCAAGGTCTTTGAAGAAAACTCATTCCCACAAGTGCGTGAATCTACTCAATTGGCACTTGCTACTTTGGGAAATGACGCCGGTGTTATCGGTGCTGCATCCCTTGTATTACAATAAGATGAAATGGAGATCTGGCTCGTGCTGGGATCTCCTTTTTTCTGTCTCCTGTGATATAATGAAGACAAAACTGGATTCAAGGAGAGTATATGACAAAAGCAGATACAATTTTTAAAGAAAGCATTCGAAAGATCATGGAAGAAGGGGTCTGGTCAGAGCAGGCGCGCCCTAAGTACAAGGATGGTAGAACGGCCAATTCCAAGTACATCACGGGAGCCTTTATGGAATTCGACCTCGCAAAGGCGAGTTTCCTATCACCACCCTTCGTCCCATCGCGATTAAATCAGCTATCAAAGAAATGCTCTGGATCTACCAGGATCAATCGAATAGCTTAGACCTTTTAGAAGACAAGTACAATGTCCACTACTGGAATGACTGGGAAGTGGGAGATAGCCGGACAATCGGTCAGCGCTATGGAGCTGTCGTCAAAAAGCATGACATTACGAATAAAATCCTCAACCAATTAGAAGCCAATCCTTGGAATCGCCGCAATATCATCTCGCTCTGGGATTATGATGCTTTTGAGGAGACCGACGGACTCTTGCCATGTGCTTTTCAGACCATGTTTGACGTGCGTCGCGTAGAAGGAGAGATCTATCTAGATGCAACTCTGACCCAGCGTTCTAATGATATGTTGGTAGCCCACCATATTAATGCCATGCAATATGTAGCCCTTCAGATGATGATTGCCAAACACTTTGGTTGGAAGGTAGGGAAGTTCTTTTATTTCATTAACAACCTTCATATCTATGACAACCAATTTGAACAAGCAGAAGAATTACTCCGTCGCGAGCCCTCTGATTGCCAACCGCACTTGGTCTTGAACGTGCCAGACGGAACCAATTTCTTTGATATCAAACCAGAAGATTTTGAACTGGTCGATTATGATCCAGTGAAGCCACAGTTGAAGTTTGATCTTGCGATTTAGTGATAAATCAAGGTTTTTTGATGCCCTGATCTATGGGTGAAATCCTTTCAGAATTAAAACAATTTTAGCTAAAAATTTTTACTCATTTTTGAGTCAAAACATTTTGAAAATCGTTCGGGTTTTGTTAAAATAGATAAGGTTTGGAAAAACTAAACAATTTAAAAAAGAATGTTAATTTATAGATAAATATGGAGGTCCATTAGATGGGGAAAGACTTATTTAATGATCGTATTAGCAGATTCTCAATTCGTAAATTGAATGTGGGTGTTTGCTCAGTACTTTTGGGAACACTTGTCATGGTTGGTACAGCCGCAAGTGCAGCCGCAGAAGAAAAGACAGATACGACAAGTGAAAATGTAGCAGCAGTGGCAACAGCGTCAGAAGCGACCGCAACATCAACAGCTACTTCAGCAGCATCAACAGCTGAAACAACGAGCACAGCTCCAACAACTTATGAAGCAAATCCAGCTGTTACAGCAGCAGCGACTTCAACAGCACCTGCTTCAACTAGCGAAGTAAGTAGCACAAGTACAGCAGCTTCAGCAACATCTGCTACCTCAACTGCACCGGGAACATCAACCGCTGCAACACCAAAATTAGAAGCAACTACGCCAGCAAACAAGGCAGAAGAAGCAACTGCAACAAGTGCAGATAAAAAGAAACACCAACTCTTTCAGCTGGACAAGGTGTAACAGCAAACAATACAGTAGCAACGGAAGAGACAGCCCAAACTTCTGGTAAAAAACGTAATCGTCGTGCCCTTGGTGATGCCAATGATCCAAGCTTAATCGGGGATGACGTTGAAGATGCAACTTCAACACCAAAAGTTGAAAAACCAGGCCTTACAACAAATATCGATGCTAAAGACATAGCCAGCCAAATCTCTTGGTTGGACTTTGGCGATACAGCCAACTGGACAGGGACTACTACAACATCAAAAGGTGAACTTGCTCTCCAAGTCGGCGCGACCTACACCAAGGAAATTATGCCGGGCTATGTGGTTACCATCAAAGTCAAGTCTTTGAAACCATTCCAAGCGACAGAAATATACAAAAACGCCTTGAAGAACGAGGAGCAACAGAAGCTGAAAAAGCGACCTATGACCCCAATGCTAGAAATGGTTATGTGAATGGAAATGCAAATCCGTTTACCTTGGCGGAATTTAATGCCGGTGAAGAAGCTAAGGTTATTGCCGAGCCTCAAAACCGTTGGACTGAAATTAAAAGCGAGGGGATTGATACTGGTACAACTAAGAAAACTACTATTAGTTCAGAATTAACCGGCGGGAACATTGGGATCCAGTTTGAAGTTTCTGCGACCTTCCGTGGCAAAGCTGTCAAACCTGCCATTGTCATGGCAGATGGTGAGTCAGCTAACCCTGGTGAATTGGTTCTGTTTACCACCAATGGAGAAGGATGGAAACATATAGGGAATGGAAAAAATCGACTAGAAGATATAATGTAACCTACATTCCACAAGATACAGACAATTTATTTGGTTCAAATCCTACCACAAATATAAATGGCATGAATTTCTATGGGTTGAATCTTAACCAACTTCGAGGTTCAACTCAAGCTGGGCCGGATAAAAAGCGGTTGCTTGGAAGTACTTCGGAAGTGCTGATTTAACAACTGGAGGTCTCGGAACAGGGGTCTTCGGACCAAATATTTCTGCAAATGATGTTGATGTTCCTCTTGTTATGACAAAGGGAGCTTCTGAAATCGGTCTTTACATCGCTTCAGGTGGTAAACAGTCTGCTATGCTAGGATTCTTCCCACTTGATGAAGGAGATGCGCCTGAATCATACGGTAAGGCGATTCATTCGATCGCAACTGTAGATGGAATTACTGGTAAGAAAGTGAACCAACCTTATCTCGGTCACTTGAGTCCTGATATGGATGAAAACAATACCCTTGATTGGACGGGTGATGACAAGGCGACCACTGCGGATGAAGGCATCGACCAATTACTTCCAAATGATCTCAAAGGAAAAACTAATGAGCTGATCAAGATGGACCGGACACGTCCAGGTAATTACACCATTTCAGTGGAAGCTCATACGGGTGGAGCAGCAAAAGCTAACATCTATGGTTGGATAGATTTCAACCAAAACGGAACCTTCGATGAAGATGAACGTTCTGATTTAACAACCATTACTCAAGATGGGACGGCTACGTTAAGCTTTACAAAGAGTAAAACCTATATTGATCCTAGTGTCAATGAATTGGGTGTTCGGATCCGTATCGCAAAGAATGATAAGGAGATTGAAAGCCCAACGGGTATGGCTTTCTCTGGTGAGGTTGAAGACTTTAAGACTCAAATCACTCACCCACCAAAAGGGGAATTTAAAGAAACAACTGGCCCTCAAGGTGCAAAACAAACCGCTACTGTAGCCTTTACCGCTCGTGGTTTACAAGGGTATAGCCTGACAGAAGCAGCTAAAATTGACGAAACAATTGAACCTTACATTGTTGATTCTAATGGTAACAAAGCTACTTTGGATGCGGAAGGTTACTATGTCGTGCCAGGTCAAGGTAAATACAAAGTTACTGGTAATGGTAAAGATGTAGATGTGGAATTCATCCCAGAAGATCACTTCCTTGGAACAGCTGATGGAATCTCTATCCGCCGTACAGACAGCAATGGCTACGATACTGGTTGGTCAACAAAATTCCCAGCTGATGAAGCCAATGTAGATACTGTTTTGAATACCATGGATGGTCTTTATATCCCAACTGTTACACCAACGGATATTGAAGGGGTAGACAAGGCTTCAACAGATGTCCAAGGTGCGACTCAAACTGGTACACCAACCTTTAACACAACTACAACGAATGCTAATGGCGAAAAGATCTCTGTCACTCCAAGCTTGGAATACCCTGCTAAATTGGTGGACCCAGCGACTGGTCAAGTAACCAATGCAACCTCTGTAACAGTAGCAGGTGAAGGAACTTACAGCATTGACGATGCAACTGGTAAAGTAACCTTTGTTCCAGAACCAGGATTCACAGGTACAGCTCAAGGTGTTACCGTATCAGTAACAGCACCTGTCGGAAAAGATAAAGACGGTACCGTCCGTGATGAATACCTTAAGACAGCAACGGCTAAGTACACTCCAACTGTCACTCCAATCACAGTGACTCCTACAGACAAGGTTTCTGCGGACATTCAAAACGTTCCTCAAACCCAAACACCAACCTTTGATTTGAGTAACGACAAGACTGCTGAAATCACTAGCAAGAAATTGGTGGATCCAGCAACTGGTCAACCGACTGATGAAACAACAGTGACAGTAGCAGGTGAAGGTAGCTATACTATCGACCCAACGACTGGAGCAGTAACATTTACGCCAGAAAAAGACTTTGTCGGTTCTGCAAAAGGAGTAACTGTTCAGGCAACTGCTACTATTACAAATGCTAATGGTAAGACTGCAACCATTACTTCAGATGCGACCTACACACCAACTGTTGTGCCAGCAGTTCCAACTGCAAACCCTGCAACTTCAAAAGATATCCAAGGTGCGACTCAAACCGGTACACCAACCTTTGCAGGAACTACTGTTCAAGTAAATGGTGAAGATAAAGCTATTACCATAAAAGACAATAGCTACACATTGCTAGATAAAGATGGTAACGAAGTTTCAACGACACCAGCTTATGCGGCAGACGGTACAACCGTGATCGGTAACTTCACAATCGACCCAGCAAATGGTCAAGTAACTTTCACACCGACTGATAAATCATACACTGGTGCAGTCACACCAGCCAAGGTTCAAGCTGAAAGCTCAAACGGTATCAAGGTGGATACAACTTACACACCAGAAATCGTTCCAGTAACCCCAACTGCAAAATCAGTTGAAACAAAAGATATACAAGGTGCTACTCAAACAGGTAAACCTGAATTCAAGGGTGGAACTGTAACGGTTGATGGCGTTGAGAAGACTGTTGAAATCAATGAAGATGTTGCAGCGACATTTGACGATAGCTCAACAACTAAGACTGTAGACGGTGTTGGTACATACACAGTAGCAGCAGACGGTACTGTTACATTTGTACCAGAAAAATCATTCGTCGGAACTGCACCAGCCGTGACCGTTGTTCGCGAAGATAAGAACGGAACCAAAGCTTCTGCAACCTACACTCCAACAGTTTTACCAGTAACTCCAACAGCAACACCAGCTGAAACAACAGATATCCAAGGTGCTACTCAAACAGGTAAACCTGAATTCAAGGGTGGAACTGTAACGGTTGATGGCGTTGAGAAGACTGTTGAAATCAATGAAGATGTTCCAGCAACATTTGACGATGGCTCAACGACTAAGACTGTAGACGGTGTTGGTACCTACACAGTAGCAGCAGACGGAACTGTAACCTTTGTCCCTGAAAAATCATTCACAGGTAAAGCACCAGCCGTAACGGTTGTTCGTGAAGATAAGAACGGAACCAAAGCTTCTGCAACTTATACACCAACTGTGACTCCAGTCACTCCAACTGCAACACCAATTGAAACTACAGATATCCAAGGTGCTACACAAACTGGTAAACCTGTATTTACTGAAGGCGATAGCCGTGTGCCAATGAACGATGATGTTCCAGCAACATTTGACGATGGTTCAACTACCAAGACAGTTGATGGCGTTGGTACTTACACAGTAGCAGCAGACGGAACTGTAACCTTTGTTCCTGAAAAATCATTCACAGGTAAAGCACCTGCCGTAACGGTTGTTCGTGAAGATAAGAACGGAACCAAAGCTTCTGCAACTTATACACCAACTGTAACTCCTGTCACACCGACAGCGACACCAGTTGAAACAACAGGTAAGCAAGGTCAAACCCAAACAGGTAAGCCTGTATTTACTGAAGGCAACAGCCGTGTGCCAATGAACGATGATGTTCCAGCAACCTTCGATGATGGTTCAACAACTAAGACAGTTGATGGCGTTGGTACTTACACAGTAGCAGCAGACGGAACTGTAACCTTTGTTCCTGAAAAATCATTCACAGGTAAAGCACCAGCCGTAACAGTTGTTCGTGAAGATAAGAACGGAACTAAAGCTTCTGCAACTTACACACCAACCGTAACTCCAGTAACTCCAACTGCAACACCAGCTGAATCTACTGGACCTCAAGGTCTTGTTCAAACTGGCACTGTAACCTTCACTGAAGGTGATGAAGTAGCTCCAATTAACAAGGATTCGATTACTCTTCTTGATGAAAATGGTCAACCAGCAGCATCAGTAGAAGCGAAATCACCAGCAGGTGATGTGATCGGTACATACACAGTTGATAAAGACACAGGTGTAGTTACTTTCACACCAACAGATAAATCTTACTCAGGTGATGTGGTTCCAGTTAAGGTTCAGGCAGCTGATGCAAATGGAACTACAGTTGAAACAACTTATACACCGAAGATTACTCCGGTTGTTCCAACTTCTGAAGATGCTACATCGACAGATATTCAAGGTCAAACACAATCTGGTAAACCAACCTTCACGGAAGGCAATCCAAATGTTCCAATCGATGAAGATACTCCAGCTACCTTCGAAGATGGCTCAACCACTAAGACAGTAGATGGTGAAGGAACATATACTGTTGCTCCAGATGGAACCGTAACCTTCGTACCAGAAAAATCATTCACTGGAACTGCTACAGGCGTAACAGTGAAACGCGTGGACAAGAACGGTACTGAAATCACAGCTAAGTACACACCAACTGTGACACCAGTAACACCAACAGCAACACCAGCTGAATCAACAGATATCCAAGGTGCAACTCAAACTGGTAAACCTAAATTCACCGAAGGTGACAGCCGTGTACCTATGAACGATGATGTTCCAGCAACCTTCGATGATGGATCAACTACGAAGACTGTAGATGGTGTTGGTACATACACAGTAGCAGCAGACGGTACAGTAACCTTTGTACCAGAAAAATCATTCGTTGGAACTGCACCAGCCGTAACAGTGGTTCGTGAAGATAAGAACGGAACAAAAGCTTCTGCGACTTATACACCAACCGTAACACCAGTTACACCAACTGCAGAAGATACAACATCTACTGACAAACAAGGTCAAACGCAAACAGGTACACCAACCTTCACACCAGGTAATCCAAATGTTCCAATGGATGATGATACACCTGCAACATTTGAAGATGGCTCAACAACCAAGACTATTCCTGGTGAAGGAACTTACACTGTTGCTCCAGACGGAACCGTAACCTTTGTTCCAGAAAAATCATTCACAGGAGAAGGTACAGGCGTAACAGTTAAACGTGTCGATAAGAACGGTACTCCAGTTACTGCTAAGTACACACCAACTGTGACACCGGTAACACCAACAGCAACTCCAGCTACATCAGAAGCACCTCAAGGTGTGGTTCAAACTGGAACAGTAACCTTCACTGAAGGTGACCCAGTTGCACCAATTGACAAAGATACCATTACTCTTCTTGATGAAAATGGTCAGCCAGCAGAATCTGTAGTTGCTAAATCACCAGAAGGTAAAGAAATTGGTACTTTCACAGTTGATAAAGAAACAGGCCTTGTAACCTTCACACCAACTGATAAATCTTACTCAGGTGATGTGGTTCCAGTTAAGGTTCAAGGTAAAGATACAAACGGAACAGTTGCTGAAACAACTTACACACCGAAGATCACTCCAGTTGTCCCAACTGCTGAACCTGCAACATCTACAGATATCCAAGGTAAAACACAAACAGGTACACCAAGCTTCACACCTGGTAACCCTGCAATCCCAATGGATGATGATGTGCCAGCAACCTTTGAAGATGGTTCAACTACGAAGACCATTCCAGGTGAAGGAACTTACACAGTTGCTCCAGACGGAACAGTAACCTTCGTACCAGAAAAATCATTCACAGGAACAGGAACAGGCGTGACTGTTAAACGTGTAGATAAGAACGGTACACCAGTAACAGCTAAGTACACACCAACTGTAACACCAGTAACACCAACTGCAACTCCAGCAGTATCTACTGATGTGCAAGGTGCAACTCAAACAGGCAAACCAATCTTCACTGAAGGTGACAGCCGTGTACCAATGAACGATGATGTTCCAGCAACATTTGACGATGGTTCAATTACGAAGACAGTTGAAGGTGTTGGTACTTATACTGTAGCCCCAGACGGAACAGTTACATTTGTACCAGAGAAATCATTTGTCGGAACTGCACCAGCAGTGACAGTGGTTCGTGAAGATAAGAACGGAACCAAAGCTTCCGCAACTTATACACCAACAGTAACTCCTGTGACTCCAACAGCTGATCCTGCAACATCTACAGATATCCAAGGTCAAACACAAACTGGTAAACCAAGCTTCACGCCTGGTAACCCAAGTGTACCAATGGATGATGATGTACCAGCAACCTTTGAAGATGGATCAACTACTAAAGTTATTCCAGGAGAAGGAACTTACACCGTTTCTCCAGACGGAACTGTAACCTTTGTACCAGAAAAATCATTCACAGGAACAGGTACAGGCGTAACCGTGAAACGTGTTGATAAGAACGGTACATCAATTACCGCTACTTACACACCAACAGTAACACCAGTTACACCAACTGCAGAATCAGTTACTTCAATTGGTAAGAAGGGTCAAACCCAAACAGGCAAACCAACCTTCACAGAAGGTGATAGCCGTGTACCAATGAATGACAAGGTTCCAGCAACCTTTGAAGATGGTTCAACTACGAAGACAATTCCAGGTGTTGGTACTTACACAGTAGTAGCAGACGGAACAGTAACATTCACTCCAGAACCTGAATTCACAGGAACTGCACCAGCAGTGACAGTGGTTCGTGAAGATGTGAACGGAACAAAAGCTTCTGCAACTTACACACCAACTGTCCTTCCAATCACTAAGTTTGTTGATAAAGAAGGTAAGGAAATCCCAGGATATCCTACAGTTGATGGAGAAGAACCAAAAGCTGAAATTCCAGGTTACCGCTTTGTGGAAACGAAGAAATTGCCTAATGGTGATACAGAACACGTCTATGAAAAAGTTACGACTTCATATGTAGACGAAAATGGGGACCCAATCCCAGGTAACCCAACAGAAGATGGGGAACAACCGAAGAAGGATATCCCAGGTTATGACTTCGTGAAGACTGTTGTAGATAAAGATGGAAACACTCAACATATCTACAAGAAGACTGTGACACCAACTCCAATGCCGGATCCAACTCCGACACCAGAGCCACAGCCACAGCCTACTCCACAACCGCAACCAACACCAGAACCACAACCTACTCCACAACCAAAACCAGAAGAACCAACGATTCCTGTCGTTCCAGAAACGAAAGAAGAAGTGAAGTATATCGATCCACAAAATCCTACTGCACAACTTCCAAACACAGGAACAAAAGAATCTTCAACTGCTGGTCTTGCAATCTTTAGCGCTTTAGCAGGTCTCTCATTATTCGGATTTGCAAAACGCAAAAAAGAAGACTAAGCTAACTTGTGGCTAAGAAAAACCGCGAAAATCTCGCGGTTTTTTCTGTTTGTATTTAAAAAATATCCTCCAAACTAGATAGTTGAAATCAGTCTTTATAAGAAAATTTGATAAAATAGAAGTATCAGTGTAAAGGATGAGAGAATGAAAAAGATAATTGGTATCTGGGCTCAAACTGAAAATGGCATTATTGGAAAGGACCAAGTCATGCCTTGGCATTTGCCAGCTGAGCTTCAGCATTTCAAAGAAACAACCATGGGACAAGCCATTCTCATGGGAAGAGTGACCTTTGATGGTATGAAAAAACGGGTTCTACCAGGTCGGACTAGTATTATCTTAACGCAAGATCAAGCCTACGATCCTGAAAATGATGCTGTACTTGTCATGCACAGCAAAGAAGAAGTCTTGGAGTGGTACCAGAACCAAGAGAAGAATCTTTATATTATCGGTGGCAGTCAGATTTTAAAGCTCTTTTCTGACCAGTTAGAAGAATTGATCCAGACCATGATTCATGCAACGATTGATGGAGATACATTGGCACCGAGATTTGAAGAGAACCGCTATGAAAGAGTCCGTCAAGTCCATCATCCGAAAGATGAGAAGAACCCATATGATTTTACGGTCAACTATTATAAGAGAAAGGATTTAGACTAATGGAGCGAAGTGTCTTTGGTTTTTTACAGCTGTCCTATGTGTCATCTGTTTGATTTGCGCTTTACAAACCTTTCGTAAAAAACGGTTCGGCCTCGCTATTTTATTCTTACTAAATGCTTTTACCAATCTTGTGAATTCCATTCACGCCTTTTACATGACCTTATTTTAAACTAAATAGAAACAGAAAATGACAGAAAGAGGAAATACATGCCAACGAATCAAAATAATGATATGATGGTTTATTGTTCATTTTGCGGAAAGAGTCAAGATGAAGTCCAAAAAATCATTGCAGGAAACAACGCGTTTATCTGTAATGAATGTGTAGAGTTAGCACAAGAAATTATCCGCGAGGAGCTAGCAGAAGAAGTTCTTGCAGACCTTAGTGAAGTTCCAAAACCAATCGAATTGCTCAATATCTTGAACCACTATGTGATCGGTCAAGATCGTGCCAAACGTGCTCTTGCTGTAGCAGTATACAACCACTACAAACGCATCAACTTCCACGATACGCGCGAAGACGAGACAGATGTTGAATTGCAAAAATCAAACATCCTCATGATTGGCCCTACTGGTTCAGGTAAGACTTTCTTGGCCCAAACCTTAGCACGTAGCTTGAATGTCCCATTTGCCATTGCAGATGCAACAGCCTTGACAGAAGCTGGTTATGTGGGAGAAGACGTTGAAAACATTCTCTTGAAACTTCTTCAGGCAGCTGATTTCAATATTGAACGTGCTGAACGAGGCATTATCTACGTCGATGAAATCGATAAGATCGCTAAGAAAAGTGAAAATGTCTCTATCACACGTGACGTTTCTGGTGAAGGAGTGCAACAAGCTCTCTTGAAGATCATCGAAGGAACTGTCGCTAGTGTCCCACCTCAAGGTGGACGCAAACACCCACAACAAGAGATGATTCAAGTGGATACCAAGAATATTCTCTTCATCGTAGGTGGAGCTTTTGACGGGATCGAAGAAATTGTCAAACAACGTCTCGGTGAAAAAGTCATCGGTTTCGGTAAAAACAATAAAGCTATTGATGAATCAAGCTCTTACATGCAAGAAATCGTGGCAGAAGATATTCAAAAATTCGGGATTATCCCAGAATTGATCGGACGTCTTCCAGTCTTTGCTGCTCTTGAGCAATTGACAGTTGACGACCTTGTCCGTATCTTGAAAGAGCCACGCAATGCCTTGGTAAAACAATACCAAACCTTGCTCTCTTATGATAACGTTGAATTGGAATTTGATGATGAAGCCCTTCAAGAGATTGCCAATAAAGCCATCGAAAGAAAAACAGGAGCTCGTGGACTCCGTTCGATTATCGAAGAAACCATGATGGATGTCATGTTTGAAATTCCAAGTCAAGAAGATGTCAAACTTGTTCGAATTACAAAAGAAGCTGTAGATGGAACTGAAAAACCAATTCTTGAAACAGCCTAGAAAGATAAAATATGGAAATTAACACACATAATGCGGATATTCTCTTAAGCGCTGCAAATAAGAGCCATTATCCTCAAGATGAGATTCCAGAAGTTGCACTTGCCGGTCGATCCAATGTCGGCAAGTCTTCTTTATTAATACTCTCTTAAATCGAAAAAACCTGGCCAGAACATCTGGGAAACCAGGAAAAACCCAATTGCTCAATTTCTTCAATATCGATGATAAACTCCGTTTGGTAGACGTACCTGGTTATGGTTACGCACGTGTCTCAAAAAAGAGCGCGAGAAGTGGGGAAGGATGATTGAAGAATACCTCACTAGCCGGGAGAACTTAAAAGCGGTCGTTAGCCTGGTCGATTTTCGTCACGAACCTTCAGCAGATGATGTTCAGATGTATGAGTTCTTAAAATATTATGAGATCCCTGTGATCTTAGTTGCTACCAAGGCAGATAAGATTCCACGTGGAAAATGGAACAAACATGAATCCATCATCAAGAAAAAACTAGATTTCGATCCTGCTGACACCTTTATTGTCTTTTCTTCTGTAACCAGGGAAGGACTAGAGAAGTCATGGGATGCTATTTTAGAAAATGCGTTTTACGAAATAAATTGAAATGACATGAAAATGTCATTTTTGTTTTGGATTTATCTCGCAATTGTAATACAAGTGTAATATAAGTGCCTTTGTTTTCTTCTATTTATATGGTATAATCTCTATAAAGATAAAAGATGATAAAAATTAATTGGAGATAAATTGTATTATGAAAAAGAAAATACGGAATAAAACGAAATTATTTGGTTTGTTCGTTTCTGTATTAGCAGTGGGGACATTTGCTGCTGCTATGAGCGAGCATGTCACATCAGTTGGCGCTAATGATGGAACTTACCAAGCTTATTCAGACCCTACTGAAGCTTTCATCTCACAAATTGGTGAGTCAGCTCGTCAGCTCGGTCAAGAGAATGATCTTTATGCTTCCGTTATGATCGCACAAGCCATCCTTGAAAGTGGTTCAGGTCAGTCTGGCTTGTCTTCTTATCCGCATTACAACCTTTTCGGGATTAAAGGAAGTTATGCTGGTCAATCTGCAGTGATGCAAACTTGGGAAGATGACGGTGCTGGAAATGCCTATACGATTAATGACGCATTTCGTTCTTACCCATCTTACTATGAATCATTGCAAGACTATGTAGCTGTTTTGAAACAAGGACATTTTGCAGGTGCATGGAAGAGCAACACCTCTAGTTACCAAGATGCAACAGCAGCTTTGACAGGGGTTTATGCGACAGACACAAGCTACTATGCAAAACTTAATAACATCATTGAAACCTATAATTTGACTCAATATGATTCACCAAATGTTCAAGGTGGTATCACAGGTTCGGTATACAATCCATATCGCCAACAGTTCACTTCACAAGAAATCTTGAATTTGGATATCGCTTGGGCGAACCGTTTAAATTATTAAAACTAAAACAGGCATCTGCCTGTTTTTTCTTTTGTTTTTAGTACATAGTATTATTCGATATAAAACGTATAAAGTTAAAATTTAAGAATTCTTCCTGAAAACCTTTTCAAACTTTTCTCTCTATGATATAATGATTTTATTCACAAACATTATATAAGGAGAATAGTATGTCTGAATCTAATTTTATTCAAAAAGTTGGAGCGGCGTGTAATAAGAAAGAGGATCTCTATCAGAAATCTAAAACGCGTTATGCAGTCCGTTCTATTTTTGCTGGAGGATTTCTTACTTTAAGTACGGCGGTCGGAGCAGTTGCAGCTGACTTATTAAATACCTTCTTACCTGGATCTGGTCGTTTTCTTTTTCCATTCATCTTTGCCTGGGGCTTAGTTTATCTCTTATTCTTAAATACGGAATTAACTACCTCAAATATGATGTATTTAACGGCGGGTACCTATCTAAAGAAAATTAACTGGAAGAAAGCGTTGGAGATTCTTCTTTATTGTACCTTCTTTAATTTAATTGGTGCTTTAATCGTGGCTTTTCTTTTCAATCAGACAACAGCCTTCGCACATATCGATCCAAAAGGTTTCCTAGCCACGGTAGCAGAAAATAAACTCCAACGAAGCAATCAAGTGGTTTTCTTTGAGGGAGTTATTGCCAATATCTTTGTAAATATTGCTATTCTTTCTTATCTATATTTCAAAGATGAAACAGCGAAGGTGCTCTTAGCCCTATCTGCTATCTATATGTTTGTCTTTATGACCAATGAACACTTGGCGGCCAACTTTGCTTCTTTCTCATTGTTGAGCTTTAATTCTGTTTCTAGCCAATTGCCACATTTTGAGTTTTTAAATATTTTACGTCATTATAGCGTGACCTTCTTTGCCAACTGGGTAGGAGGAGGAGTCCTAATGGGACTGGCCTATGCTTGGTTAAATAATATCAAGAGTCTCTACAACGATTAAAAAATATAAAAAAGTTTGCAAAAGTACTTGCATTCTTTTTTATATATGATAAACTAATCTACGGTTTGAAAAAACTGCCTAAGACAGTAGGGAGCTCGACTCATAAAGATCCTACCGAGGACAAAACGTATCAATTAAAAGAAGCGTATTGTACTTTCGTGTCTAGGTTTGGGCGCGTTTTCTTTTGGAAAAATTCCCCAAGCAAAATAATTACGGAGGTGAACACACTAATGAGTGAAGCAATTATTGCTAAAAAAGCGGAACTTGTTGACGTAGTAGCTGAAAAATGAAAGCTGCTGCATCAATCGTCGTTGTAGATTCTCGCGGTTTGACAGTTGAGCAAGATACAGTTCTCCGTCGCAACCTTCGCGGAAGCGAAGTTGAGTTTAAAGTTATCAAAAACTCAATCTTGCGTCGTGCAGCTGAAAAAGCTGGTCTTGAAGATCTTGCATCTGTATTCGTTGGACCTTCTGCAGTAGCATTTTCTAACGAAGATGTTATCGCACCTGCGAAAATCTTGAACGATTTTGCAAAAGACGCTGAAGCACTTGAAATCAAAGGTGGTGCAATCGAAGGCGCTGTCGCATCTAAAGAAGAGATTCTTGCACTTGCAACTCTTCCAAACCGCGAAGGACTTCTTTCTATGCTCCTTTCTGTACTTCAAGCGCCAGTGCGCAACGTTGCTCTTGCAGTCAAAGCGGTTGCAGACAACAAAGAAGACGCAGCTTAATCTTAAGCTACGCAGCGTAGCCTAGCTACAAAAAAATAAAAATATAAAATTAAAACTTATTTGGAGGAAATAACAATGGCATTGAACATTGAAAACATTATTGCTGAAATTAAAGAAGCTTCAATCCTTGAATTGAACGACCTTGTAAAAGCTATCGAAGAAGAATTTGGTGTAACTGCAGCTGCTCCTGTAGCTGTTGCTGCAGCTGGTGCTGCTGACGCAGGTGCTGCTAAAGATTCATTCGATATCGAATTGACATCTGCAGGCGACAAGAAAGTCGGCGTTATCAAAGTTGTACGTGAAATCACTGGTCTTGGTCTTAAAGAAGCTAAAGAACTTGTTGATGGTGCACCTGGTGTCATCAAAGAAGGTGTTGCAGCTGCTGAAGCTGAAGAAATCAAAGGTAAATTGGAAGAAGCTGGAGCTTCAGTTACTCTTAAATAATCGAGTTTCCAATCAAAATGAAAACCGAGGTTTAGGCCTCGGTTTTTTTGTGCATTCTTTCTTTTATGACTTTTACAAGCTCTGTATCATCTAATATTTCATTGAGATACAACAAGATTGTTGCTATAATAGGGATATTCTATGAACTAAGGAGAAGGTATGAAAATTTTCAAACAGATTCTTTTGGCTTTAGGTGCTGTTTTGCAGCAGTCCTCTTGGTAGCCTGTGGTCTAAACAGTGATAATGGGACTTATGTATTCGAACCCTCAACAGAAGAAGTGAGGGAGATGCTACCAAGTCAACTTGCTTATATCATTTCAGATGATTATAAATTTAAGGTTTCGATAATCATTAAGGACAAAACAGGCCTCATAAAGGTTCAGATAAAATCAAATGTTCAAAATACCAATCTACCCTATGATTTTAAGGTTGATCAAAAAACTAAAACAATTATATTGGAAAGTGAATATAGTAAGACTAAAATTACTTATCAAATTTCTGGTGGGGTATTAACAATTAAAGATGTAAGTGATTCTGACATGAGTAATTCCGACACCTATATAAATTTCATAAAATACGCGAAATTTAAAAAGATCAAATAAAAGAAATGGTAGGTACGGATCCTGCCTTTTTAATCGTTACATATTGGTTGATAAATATATTACAAGAGTATTACATTTGTAATATTTCATTGCCGTGTTTATGAATTGTTGATATAATAGGGTGAATCTAACTAAAAGGAGAAGTTATGAAAAACTTTAAACGTATTCTTTTGGCTGTAGTAGCTGTTTTTGCAGCAGTCCTCTTGGTGGCATGTGGTGCCAAAAGTGATAACAGGACTTATGTCTACAAACCATCAAAAACTGAAGTTAAGGAAATCCTTGAAGAACAAGGTGCTCCAAGTTCAAGTGTAGATGCATTGATCGACAATGTTAAATTGGAAGTTTCAGTGACCATTAAAGACAAAACAGGTAGCCTTAAAATTAAAGGTGAAATGATGGGACAAAAGACTGACCAATCATTTGATATGAAAGTTGACCAACAAAGAAAACTCTTCAATCTAAAACAGGTGAAGGTGAGAAGGTTAAATACAAAGTTTCAGGCGATGTGTTCACTTTTGATTTATCTGGTGAAAAGAGTTCAGGTCATGAAGCCGCTTTGGAAATGTTCAAAAACGCTAAATTCAAACGTACAAAATAATACAAGAGAAGGGCAGAGGGATCTGCTCTTTTTCTTCTTTAAAATATCTTGAATCAGTATGAAAATAGTGGTAAAATCTGAGTATAAAATACATTAGGAGATTGATTATGAAAAATATTAAACGTATTCTTTTATCTTTCGTTGTAGTTTTTGCAGCAGTCCTCTTGGTGGCATGTGGTGCCAAAAGTGATAACAGGACTTATGTCTACAAACCAACAAAAACTGAACTCAAGAAGATTCTTGAAGAGCAGGGCTTATCAGGTAGTCAATTAGAGTCTATTGGAGACGTTATTAATTTTGAAGTTTCTATTAAGATCAAAGATTCTAAAGGAACCCTCAGCATCGCGGGTGAAGTCGCTGGTCAAAAGAATGAGCGATCTTATGATGTCAAAATCAATCAAAAGAGAAAACAATCTCGTCAAATGATGGTAGTGGAGAAAAGATTACATATAAGGTCGATGGTGACTATTTGACATTTGATCTTTCTAAGTTAAGTAATAGCAACCAAGGGGATCTTATGATTCTTAAAAACGCTAAACTCAAACGCACAAAATAAAGCGACTGAAGAGCGGGGAAACCTGCTCTTTGCTTTACTTTATGACTAGTTTGGTATAATGAATGAGACTACAGATGGGACTGGGGCTGGAATAATTTTCTTTGAAAATGATTTCGTCTCGCTCCCTCTTTTCTGTGTGATCAAGGTTATTATTTATGGAAAAGGAGAATCATATATGCTATATATTTGGTCTTACTTGAAAAAGTATCCCAAGTGGCTAGCCCTGAATCTATTTTCAGCTGTCCTGTTTGTTATTGTCAATTTGGGCTTGCCAACGATTCTAGCTCACACGATTGATGAAGGGATTAACCCGCGTGATGTGGATCGGCTGTATTTCTGGGGCTGGGTTATGTTTGCGATCATTTTGCTTGGGATTGTGGGACGGATTATCTTGTCTTACGCGGTTGGTCAGCTAACGACCACCATGGTCCGTGATATGCGCAATGACCTCTATGCTAAGTTACAGGAGTACTCACATCACGAGTATGAGCAAATCGGGGTATCGTCATTGGTCACTCGTTTGACTTCGGATGCCTTTGTTTTGATGCAGTTTGCGGATTCTATGTTGAAGATGGGGTCATCACACCCTTGATGATGGTTTCCAGTGTTCTCTTGATTCTAACAACCAGTCCTTCTTTAGCGTGGATTGTAGCGGTATCTGTACCATTCCTTGCTGTCGTCGTCTGGTATGTAGCAGTTAAGACACGTCCACTTTCTGAGAAGCAACAAAAGACCCTCGACCATCTCAACCAATTTGCACGTGAAAATTTGACAGGTCTCCGAGTGATTCGTGCCTTTGCCCGAGAAGAATTTCAAGAGGACAAATTTGCAGCTGAAAATGAAGTTTATGCAGAGAATTCTAATAAACTGTTCAAACTAACTGGTTTGACAGAACCTTTGTTTGTGCAGATCATCATTGCTATGATTGTGGCGATTGTCTGGTTTGCTTTGGATCCTCTTCATGACGGTAGTTTGAAAATTGGGGATCTGGTTGCCTTTATTGAGTATAGCTTCCACGCGCTCTTATCTTTCCTATTTTTAGCCAATCTCTTTACTATGTATCCTCGGACTGCGGTTTCTAGCCGTCGTCTCAAGGAAATCATGGACATGCCCATTTCGATTGATCCAAATGAGAATGGTGTAACAGAAACAGCATCTCGTGGCTATTTGGAATTTGACAATGTTACCTTTGCTTATCCAGGTGAGACAGAGAGTCCAGTTCTTCACAACATTTCCTTTCGGGCCAAACCTGGAGAAACGATTGCCTTTATCGGCTCGACCGGTTCTGGGAAATCTTCACTTGTGCAGTTGATTCCTCGATTCTATGATGTAACACTTGGAAAGATTTTGGTGGATGGCGTGGATGTCCGTGACTACAATCTGAAAGCCCTTCGCCAAAAGATTGGTTTTATTCCGCAAAAGGCATTGCTTTTACAGGAACCATTGCTGAGAACCTTCGTTATGGAAAAGAAGATGCCTCTGTACAAGAGCTAGAACAAGCGGCTGAAATTTCCCAAGCCAAGGAATTTATCGACAGCCGTGAGGAACGCTTTGATACGCATTTGGCAGAAGGTGGTAGCAACCTTTCAGGTGGTCAAAAACAACGCTTGTCTATCGCTCGTGCTGTTGTCAAAGATCCAGATGTCTTTATTTTTGATGATTCCTTCTCTGCCTTGGACTACAAGACGGATGCCACTTTGCGGAAGCGTCTCAAAGAAGTCACAGGAGATGCGACCGTCTTGATCGTAGCGCAACGTGTGGGAACCATTATGGATGCGGATCAAATTATTGTCTTGGACCAAGGGAAATCGTCGGTCGAGGTACTCACGATGAATTGATGGAAAGTAATGAGATCTATCGTGAAATTGCCAATTCCCAGCTCGACAGTCCATCATTAACAGAGGAATAGAAAGGAGAAGCAGATGAAACAAGAACAAAACAGTTTTAGTAGACTATGGACTTATTTGAGAGCCTATCGCTTGGAAGTTTGCTTGTCCATTTTCTTAAAAATCCTGAGTGTCGTCATGAGTGTTGTCGAACCCTTTGTTTTGGGACTTGCCATTACTGAGTTGACAAAAATCTCATGGATATGGCAAAAGGACATGCAGGAGCTGGTCTTAATACCTCCTATATCGCGATCATTATGACGCTCTATCTATTCCGTGGGGTCCTCTATGAGTTGGGGTCTTATTATTCCAACTACTTCATGACCAATGCTGTTCAAAAGACCGTTCAGGACATGCGAAATGATTTGTCTCATAAAATCAACCACATTCCCGTTTCTTATTTTGACCGGCATCAGTTTGGAGATTTACTAGGACGTTTTACTAGCGATGTCGAAACCGTCTCTAACGCCTTGCAACAGTCCTTCTTACAAATCGTTAACGCTATCTTTACCTTGCTCTTTGTCATCAGCATGGTTTTATACTTAAACATCCAGCTGGGGCTAGTGGTCATCTTGTCCATTCCGATCACTTATTTCAGTGCTCGATTTATCATGAAAAAATCTCAGCCTTACTTTAAAGAGCAGGCAGATGTTTTGGGGGCAATGAACGGCTTTGTGCAAGAAAATCTAACAGGTTTTAATGTCCTCAAGCTCTACGTTCGGGAAAAATCTTCCCAGGAAGAGTTTCATGATATTACCCATCACCTTCAAAAAGTAGGATTCAAGGCTAATTTCATTTCTGGCTTAATGATGCCGATTTTAAATGGGATTTCAGATTTGACTTATCTCATTATCGCTTTGTTTGGAGGCTTGCAAGTGTTAGCAGGTCGTTTGACTGTCGGGAACATGCAGGCCTTCGTTCAATATGTTTGGCAGATCAACCAACCGATTCAAAACTTAACCCAATTGGCAGGGCAGCTACAAAGTGCTAAGTCGTCTCTAGATCGGATTTTCCAAGTCATGGATGAACCAGATGAAGTATCAGATGTGACAGAAACCTCTCTGGAAATTTGACAGGGCAAGTCAGCTTTAAAAACGTGGATTTCCAATATGTAGCGGACAAACCCTTGATTCGTGATTTCAACCTAGAAGTCAAGCCAGGTGAAATGGTGGCCATTGTCGGACCGACTGGAGCAGGAAAAACAACCCTGATTAATTTGCTCATGCGCTTTTATGATGTGACTGCAGGATCGATTACAGTCGATGGTCATGATATTCGCCATCTATCTCGCCAAGATTACCGCAAACAATTCGGAATGGTGCTTCAGGATGCTTGGTTATATGAAGGAACCATCAAAGAAAACCTTCGCTTTGGTAATCTCGAGGCAACGGATGAAGAAATTGTGGAAGCCGCAAAGGCAGCCAATGTCGATCACTTTATCCGGACGCTTCCTGGTGGTTACAATATGGAAATGAACCAGGAGTCTAGCAATATTTCTCTAGGGCAAAAGCAACTCCTAACCATTGCGCGTGCGCTCTAGCGGATCCTAAAATCTTGATTTTGGATGAAGCGACGTCTTCTGTCGATACGCGTTTAGAGCTCTTGATTCAAAAAGCCATGAAGAATTTGATGAAAGGGCGGACTAGCTTTGTCATTGCTCACCGCCTGTCTACCATTCAAGAAGCAGATAAAATCCTTGTCCTCAAAGATGGGCAAATCATCGAGCAAGGAAATCACCAATCCTTGTTAGCAGATAAAGGATTCTACTATGAGCTCTACAATAGTCAATTTTCAAATAAAAAGCGGAATAAGCTAAAGAGGTTGAGACTGGATTTCTCAACCTCTTTTCTATATAAATCCTTTTGCAAAAAATGAAACTATTAGATCATTGCCTCTCTTCATTGACAGTGAGAAGGCTTATCGGTATACTAGGTATAATCTAATTAGGAGGCCACCATGATGATTCGACCCGTTCAGCTCAGCGATGCAGCAGCTATCCGAGCGATTTACCAACCTTATGTGACAGAGACAGCCATTACCTTTGAGGTTGATGTGCCGACTGTCCAGGAATTTGAAAGCCGCATCGCAAAAACGCTGACCCAATTTCCTTATTTGGTCGCAGAAGTGGATGGGAAAGTTGTGGGGTATGCCTATGCCTCGACCTATTATGCACGCGCTGCCTATGATTGGACCACTGAATTATCTATTTATGTAGCAAAAGAGTCACGTGGACAAGGGTTTGGATCGGCCCTTTATACTGCCTTAGAAGAAGAGTTAGAAGCACGAGGTTACTTACGCTTTCTGGCTTGCATTGCAGTTCCTAACGAAGCCAGCATCTCCATGCATAAAAAGCGGGGTATGTTCAAGTGGCTCATTTTCCAAAGATTGGCTATAAGTTTAATAAATGGCATGATATCGTTTGGATGCAAAAAACCTTAAATGGTCCTGTGTCAACTTTGAAAGAGCAATGAAAAGTTTTTGAATGTCCTGTAAGAAAACAAGCTCCCGTTTCTTGACAGATGAAGAACTCCATGATAAACTAGTTTCATGCGATGAGTCGATTGGCTCTTAGGAGCCTTTTGCGCTGAGGAGGTCTACATTCAATTGTAACGCAGGAGCGGACCTTGAGTAGTTGTGTGAACCAGCTGCTCTCACCGAAAGGTGCTTCGAATCCTGATCTTCGGATCAGGATTTTTTGTTTCTTCAAAGAATTGAAAACTATTATAATACAATTGCTACAAAGTTACGTTGGTGTTATAATATAGTAAAGTGCCTAATGTCAGAAAGGAGTTGAGTTGATTGGGAGATTTCTATCATTCTAATGATCCAGCATCTACAGACTATTCGCATAAAATTGAGGAGCTAGAAAACTCCAAACAATTTCAGGATGCAATCGGATTAATCCGAGAACAAATGAAGAACAATCTACAATGGAATGTTTTTCGATCTTTTGGTATTGTTTGTGCCATATTGTCTCTCATTTTATTGCGTTTTGCAGCTATTCCTTTGATACTTTTAGTTGTAGGTTTGTATTATTGGCCACAATATAAAAACGAAAAGCCTTGTTTGGGGATCGAATTCGTTCGAACGATGAGATCTATCTTGATGATATCTTGTCGCCTGTATTAAAGGAAGTTTTTCCTCAGGCTTCGATCAAAGAGGATGGTTCCATCCCTTCTGAAGCTCTTTCGCATTTATGTCCTCGGTCAACTGATTTTCTATGTTTCAAAGAGCTATCATTTCATGATGACAAAGAGCTGACGGTGTCAAATCTCTATGCCCATCATACGGAGACTCGTTACCGGACGTCCAATGGACATACGAGGACGGAACATGTGGAAGTTACAGATTTCCTTGGACAAGTGTTCTCTTTATGTCTACCGATCAATTTCTCGGGTCATCTTCGGGTGGTTCCGACCAAGAAATCATTTCTTTTAAGAGGGAGGTGAATGGGGTTTATCCTGGAGCCAGAGGAGATGAAGTTCAGATTGAAACCGAGGATATTCGCAATAACGAAAATTACAATATCTACTGCACGGATGAACTGTCTGCCCGTAAATTTCTCACCCCTAAGATGTTGGAATGGTTTGATCGACAAATTTCTCAAAATGCCATGTGTGTATTTTTGAAAGACAAGAAACTATTTATTTCTTTGTATACCGATCGCTATATCTTTCCGACGCCCCAAAAACCAGAAGATATTGATCAACTATCTTTGGTATCTGAATATCATAAATTATGCAGAGAACTAGCTTTAATTAAAGAAATAACAGCAATTTTTGAAGGAGAAGCATCATGAATCTCATTATCGGCTTAATCATATTTGTTGCCCTATTGGCTATTTGGTTTATTAGTGTAGGAAATCGCCTCAATCGCTATCTAGTGACCATTGAAGAATCAAAGAGAACCGTTGATATCGTCCTCGTAAAACGCTATGATACCATTTCGGAAATGCTAAAAGTAGCCAAAGCCTATGCCAAACACGAGCAAGAGATTTTTACTGATTTAGTTGCTTTACGCCAAGGAGCGACTATTCAAGAATCCAACCAAGTCATTACCAATCAAAATGATGTCTTGGCACAAATTCGTGCAGTCGGTGAAAACTATCCAGAGCTCTTGTCTTCTAACCAATTCTTGGCCTTGCAAAAGGAAATTGCTGACGAAAATGAAGATCTTGCTGCAGCGAAGCGAATTGTCAACAGTAATGTCAGCCATATCAATCAAGAAATTGTTTCATTTCCGGCGTCTATCGTAGCAGGTGTAAAGGGGATCCATCAAGTTCCATTTCTTGCTGAAGAAACACAAGGTAAGAAAGATTTAAGTGACTTGAACTATGACCTGAACTAACGAGCTATTTATGATAAATAACCATCAACAATCCTGGTCTTAGAATCGGGATTTTTTCCTACTGTTGGTACTTTTCATTTATGCCAAAAAATTGTATAATGGTACAAATACTCAATTTTTAGAAAATTTTGAAAGAGGATTTACTATGGGATACACAGTTGCTGTTGTCGGTGCTACAGGTGCCGTTGGTGCTCAAATGATCAAAATGTTGGAAGAATCTACTCTTCCAATCGATAAAATTCGCTACCTTGCGTCAGCACGTTCTGCAGGAAAAGTCTTGCAATTTAAAGGGCAAGACGTGACCATCGAGGAAACGACTGAAGATGCTTTTGAAGGGGTTGATATTGCTCTCTTCTCAGCTGGTGGTTCAACATCTGCCAAATATGCACCTTATGCGGTAAAAGCAGGCGCAGTAGTGGTTGATAACACTTCTTATTTCCGTCAAAATCCGGATGTCCCATTGGTAGTTCCTGAAGCGAATGCACATGCTCTTGATGCTCACAACGGAATCATCTCTTGTCCAAACTGTTCAACCATCCAAATGATGGTAGCGCTTGAACCAGTCCGTCAAAAATGGGGCTTGGACCGTATCATCGTGTCTACTTACCAAGCTGTATCAGGTGCTGGTATGGGAGCTATTCTTGAAACCCAACGTGAGTTGAAGGAAGTCTTGAATGATGGGGTCAACCCACGCGATGTCAAAGCTGAAATCTTGCCTTCAGGTGGTGATAAAAACATTACCCAATTGCTTTCAACGCTCTTCCACAAATTGACGTCTTCACAGAAAATGACTATACTTACGAAGAAATGAAGATGACAAACGAGACTAAGAAAATTATGGAAGACGATAGCATTGCCGTGTCAGCAACTTGTGTGCGGATTCCAGTCTTATCAGCTCACTCAGAGTCAGTCTACATTGAAACAAAAGAAGTGGCACCAATTGACGAAGTGAAAGTTGCAATTGCAGAATTCCCAGGTGCAGTCCTTGAAGACGATGTTGCTCACCAAATCTACCCACAAGCCGTTAATGCGGTCGGTTCACGCGATACTTTCGTTGGACGGATTCGTAAAGACTTGGATGCTGAAAAAGGGATCCACATGTGGGTGGTTTCAGATAACCTCCTTAAAGGAGCTGCTTGGAACTCAGTCCAAATCGCAGAAACTCTTCACGAACGTGGACTCGTACGTCCAACAGCTGAATTGAAATTTGAATTGAAATAGGGAGCAAAACAGAAATCAGTAACTCGAAGAGTTTGATTTCTCCTTAGCTAACTAGCAAATCAACTTGTTTTATAAACAGATCATGAGGCAAAGGCAAGGAAGCCCCAGCCTCTTTCTTATATAGAGAAAGGTTTTTCTATGTCTTATAATGATTTAAAAGATTGTAAAATCATCACTGCATTTATCACCCCTTCCATGAAGATGGGAGCATTAATTTTGACGCTCTTCCTGACTTGATCGAGCACCTCTTGGCTCATCATACAGACGGGATTCTCTTAGCTGGAACGACTGCGGAAAGTCCAACTCTGACCCACGATGAGGAATTGCAACTCTTTGCGGCTGTTCAAAAGATTGTCAATGGTCGAGTTCCTTTGATCGCTGGTGTCGGAACCAATGAAACCCGCGACTCGATTGAGTTCGTTAAAGAAGTGGATGCTTTTGGTGGCTTTGCAGCAGGATTGGCTATCGTCCTTACTACAACAAACCATCCCAAGAAGGAATGTATCAACACTTTAAAGCGATTGCGGATGCATCTAATCTTCCGATTATTATCTACAATATTCCAGGGCGAGTGGTTGTCGAAATGACACCAGAAACCATGCTTCGTTTGGCAGAACACCCAAATATCATTGGGGTAAAAGAGTGTACAACCCTGGCTAATATGGCCTACTTGATTGAACACAAGCCAGAAGAATTTCTCGTCTATACAGGGAAGATGGAGATGCTTTCCATGCGATGAACCTTGGGGCTGATGGAGTGATCTCAGTGGCTTCTCATACAAATGGAGATGAAATGCATGAGATGTTCCAAGCCATTGAACACAATGATATTAAAAAGGCTGCGGCTATCCAACGTCAATTTATCCCTAAAGTCAATGCTCTCTTCTCATATCCGAGTCCAGCTCCTGTCAAAGCTGTCTTAAACTATATGGGCTTTGAAGCAGGGCCAACTCGTTTGCCATTGGTGCCAGCACCGGCAGAAGAAGCGAAACGTATCATCAAGGTTGTAGTAGATGGGGATTACCATGCTACTAAAGAGATCATTACAGGAGTCCTTCGTCCGGATTATTAATAAAATTGTCATGAGGAATGTATGTCAGAGTTAGAAAAAACAGAGTTAGAAAAACGGATTCAGAAAAATCAGAACTAGAAAAATTTAAAGAACGTCATGGTCTTGAAAAGTTAGATGGTGTGATGATCCATGATAAACCGACCATTAAAACAGGCGAAAAAGCTGGATGCATCGGCGCTCTCTTACTTTTAATTGGATTTGGTACAGGAATTATTTTATTGCTAGTTCATTTCATATTTGATTTCGATTCCAAGCTACTCAATCTTCTTTGGGAAACGGTAGCAGCTTTAGGATTTATTTTTAGTTTAGCAGGAGCTTTTCAAATTGGTCCCCTTACGATTCACCGCTACTCAAGAGAAGCCGACAAGGATAAACATTTTGAAATTGATAGAGCCTACAATCTCTATAATGTTCTCTATAAACCGACTAAAACAGTCCTTCTCCAATATGATAGTGACGAAGATCAGCTGATTGCTGTCAATGCTGGTGGTGAACTATTAGTGGAACTCATTAGAAAAGTAGAGATGGAGAAGTTACCTCTGAAGAAGATTTTGAAGACCTTCCGTTTGGATCATGTCTCTGACCATCTTTGGAGATTGACCTACAGCTATAAAAAAGAAGATGTGGTCATGGAAAAAAGTGATCGTTAGATTTTTTCATCCAATCATCTACTCTAAGTCCTGAAAAGAGCTTTGATTCTTGGCAAAAAAATTATATAATAAAGTAGTAGGTCTTCATTTCTTTCTAATGGAAATGGAGTATTCATGAAAATTTAAACATAAAGGAGACTCCGATGGAAGTCATTAAACGTAGTGGAGAAGTGGTTGAATTCAACCCAGATAAAATTTACCAAGCTATTTTGAAAGCTGCGCAAGTTGTCTATGTTTTGACAGATGATTTGCGACAAAACCTAGCTCAAGTGACCAAGAAAGTTGCTATGGATTTGGATGAAGCTCAAGTAGAACGCGCAACCATCAGTATGATCCAATCATTAGTGGAACAACGCTTGCTGGGAGCAGGTTATATTACCATTGCAGAACACTACATTTCTTATCGCTTGCAACGTGATTTGGAACGGAGTGGCTATGGTGATCATATCGCCGTGCATTTGCATTTTGAGCAAATTCGCTAGAATACTAATAGAAGTTACTTCGGTAGCTTCTTTTTAGTATTTTTCTTAATCACAGTGATTTCAGAAAACATGGTATAATAGAAGAGATTGAACTGGAAAGGAATGGAGAACATGGCAACTATACAATGGTTTCCTGGACACATGTCCAAAGCTAGAAGACAAGTACAAGAAAATTTAAAATTTGTGGATTTTGTGACGGTTCTGGTAGATGCTCGTTTGCCCCTATCAAGCCAAAATCCTATGTTAACCAAAATTGTTGGTGATAAGCCTAAATTAATGATTTTGAACAAGGTAGACTTGGCAGATCCTGTGGCAACAAAAGAATGGCAGGACTATTTTGAGTCTCAAGGCATCAAAACCTTGGCTATCAACTCCAAAGAGCAATCTACGGTTAAGAAGGTCACAGATGCTGCTAAGAGCTTGATGGCCGATAAAATTGCTCGTCAGAAGGAACGAGGGATTCAGATTGAAACCCTTCGGACCATGATTATCGGGATTCCTAATGCCGGGAAATCAACTCTGATGAACCGCTTAGCGGGGAAAAAGATTGCTGTTGTTGGAAATAAACCAGGGGTGACCAAGGGGCAACAATGGTTGAAAACCAATAAAGACCTTGAAATCTTGGATACCCCAGGGATTCTCTGGCCAAAGTTTGAAGATGAAGAAGTGGCTTTAAAGCTCGCCTTAACAGGAGCGATAAAGGATCAGTTGCTTCCAATGGATGAAGTGACCATCTTTGGCCTTAACTATTTTAAAGAGCATTATCCAGCTGTTTTGCAGGAACGTTTTAAACAAATGGATCTGGAACAAGAAGCTCCTGAAATCATTATGGAAATGACCCAGAAATTAGGATTTCGTGAAGATTACGACCGTTTTTACCAACTCTTTGTTAAAGACGTCCGCGATGGAAAATTGGGACGCTATACGCTAGATCGCGTAGGGGAATTTGATGGCAACCATTAAGGAAATTAAAGAACAATTAGCAAGCATTCAGCGGTTAGACGATCCTTTATTGACTGAATTGGAACAGGATAGCCGATCTGGTGTGATCCAAGCGATCGCAAAGCGAAAAAAGAAATCCAAAAACGTTTAGATGAAGATGAACGTTTGGAAAAAATGCTAGCCTATGAAAAGAACTTTATACTCAAGGGATTCAGCTCATTGCAGGAGTGGATGAAGTGGGACGTGGTCCATTAGCGGGACCAGTTGTTGCAGCTGCCGTGATCTTGCCGAAAGCTTGTAAAATTCCAGGACTCAACGATAGTAAAAGATTCCAAAATCAAAACACAAGGAAATCTATGAGGCTGTGCTCCAAAACGCCATTGCGATCGGAATCGGCATCAAGGATAATCAAGTGATTGACCAGGTTAATATCTATGAAGCTACGAAGGTAGCCATGAGGGAAGCCATTGGTCAGCTAGAGCCTCAACCCCAGCATCTTTTGATTGATGCCATGAGGTTAGATCTTCCTATTTCCCAAACTAGTATCATCAAAGGGATGCCAACTCCTTATCCATTGCTGCAGCATCCATCGTAGCCAAGGTGACTCGGGATCAGATGATGGAAGAGTTTGATCGAAAATATCCGGGTTATGATTTTGCACAGAACGCTGGCTATGGGACAGCTAAGCATCTGGCTGGCCTCGACCAGCTGGGAGTGACCCTATCCATCGGCGTTCGTTTGAACCCGTCAAATCAATGTGTGAGGATTAGGTTATGCTATTCACTATCGACATCGGTGGTACCTTTATAAAGTACGGTCTGATGGACGCAGACTATCAATTGGTTCATACAGACAAGATCCCAACACCACCTACGATTGAGGAGTTTTGGCAAGGATTAGAAGAAATCGTTACACCCGTAAGGGAAGAAATCGAGGGAATCGCCATTTCATGCCCCGGTGAGATCCAAAAGAGCCTTGGCTTTGTCTTGCGAGGTGGTCTCATTCCATATTTGCGCAGCATTCCTCTAGCAAGTAAACTCGAACAAACATTTCAAGTACCCGTCACTGTTCTCAATGATGGAGAAGCCGCTGGTCTAGCGGAAGCAAGGCTTGGTAATCTAAAAGATTGTCCATGTGGTGCGACCTTGGTCTTGGGGACAGGAGTAGGTCTCGCTCTTCTTTCTAATGGTGACCTATTGAGAGGATGGCAACTGACAGAATACATTCGGTCTATTGATAAGGCAGAAAGAACACCAGAAAATCGCCGCTTTCATCGTGAACTCTTTTTGCAAGGCATTTCCAATCTTTTGGAAAACACCGGTTCAGCTGTTCAATTTGTTGAGAAGGCTAGTCATATTTTAAACCTAGAAAAGGCAGATGGTATAGCTGTTTTCAAAGCTCTTGATCTAGGGGCCATGAGGAGCTGATATCCTTGTTTCAAGAATATTGTCATGATATTGCAATTTTGATTTTTAATCTTCAATCATTGCTCCTGATTGAAAAAGTGACGATTGGCGGGGGCATTAGTAGTCAACCACTATTGATCGATGAGATCAGTCGACAATACCATGAGCTACTCTCTCAAAAAGGGCATAAACAATTTGAGGCCTTGCCCATCCAAGCGGCTCGCTTCCACAATGAAAGCAACTTGATTGGTGCCGCATCTTACTTTTATTCTTCGACATATCAAAAAAGTTCTAGAAATAGAGCTTTTTTCCATTCTTTTCGAATAAATAAGTGAGAGGAAGTAGAAGGTGACCATGGAGAAATTTGAAATCTTTAAATTAAAAGAAGCCGGTTTATCAAATGAGCAAGTCTTGAGAGTCTTGGACTACTGTAGGAAAGACCAAGTCTTACCAAGATTAGAAGAGATAGCAAGGATCGCTCGCTGTCGCAGTATTATTCATTTTGTAGACAAATACCGGCAACTGGATGAAGAGCATTTACACAAGGAGTTTGAACGGTTCCCATCTCTATCCATTTTTGATCCTGAATACCCTGAGGAATTGCTACAGATCTACAACCCTCCTGTACTCCTTTTTACCAGGGAGATTTGGAATTGTTAACCAGACCGAAGATTGCAGTTGTTGGAGCTCGAGAAACGACGCGAGAAGGGGTTCGTTCTGTAGAGAAGATTATTAAGGAACTTGGGAATGAGTTGGTTATCGTTAGTGGACTTGCTAAGGGAATTGATGCGACAGCTCATTATGCCAGTATCCGCAATGGTGGCAAGACCATCGGAGTGATAGGAACGGGACTGGATGTCTTTTATCCTAAAAGCAATCAAAGACTGCAGGCACATATGGGGAAAACCATCTGATCTTGAGCGAGTATGGTCCAGGGCAGGCCCCACTTAAGTTTCATTTTCCTGAGAGAAATCGCATCATTGCAGGTCTCTGTCAGGCAGTGATTGTGGCAGAGGCGCGACTCCGTTCAGGGAGTTTGATTACTTGTGAGCGTGCTATGGAAGAAGGACGAGACGTTTTTGCTATTCCGGGAAATATTTTAGATGGAAAATCTGCAGGCTGCCATCACCTGATTCAAGAAGGCGCAAAGCTTGTCACCTCAGGCCAGGACATTCTTGATGAATTGAAATACGAATTGTGATTTTCCTATAGGAGAAGTTCCTAGTTGACATCTTTCTTAAAATGTATTAAACTCAATGAGATTTATACAATACAGAGGGATAAAACGTGGTAACAAAAAAGAAAAGCAGTACAACCAAGAAAAATTTGGTGATTGTGGAGTCTCCTGCTAAGGCCAAAACAATCGAGAAATACCTTGGTCGTAACTACAAAGTCATGGCTAGTGTTGGCCATATTCGGGACCTGAAAAAATCAACCATGTCGATCGATTTCGACAATAACTATGAACCGGAGTATATCAATATTCGCGGAAAAGGTCCCTTGATCAATGATTTGAAAAAGAAGCTAAAAAGCCAAACAAGTCTTTCTCGCAAGTGACCCGGACCGCGAGGGAGAAGCTATTTCTTGGCATTTAGCGCATATTTTGAACTTGGATGCCAAAGAAAAAACCGTGTGGTCTTTAACGAAATCACCAAGGATGCCGTTAAAAATGCCTTTAAAGAACCGCGCCAAATCGATATGGACTTGGTCAATGCCCAACAAGCCCGTCGGGTCTTGGACCGGATTGTAGGGTATTCGATTTCGCCTATTCTTTGGAAAAAGGTCAAAAAGGACTTTCTGCAGGGCGCGTGCAATCAGTTGCCCTCAAATTAATCATTGATCGTGAAAACGAAATTAATGATTTTAAGCCGGAAGAATACTGGACCATTGATGGTGTCTTCAAAAAGGGACCAAGCAATTCCAAGCCAGCTTCTATGGGATTGATGGCAAGAAGACGAAGCTCAACACCAATGAAGAGGTGAAAGCTGTTCTTGAACGCTTAGATGGCAAAGATTTTACCGTTGAAAAGGTGGAAAAGAAAGAACGTCGTCGTAATGCGCCACTTCCATACACCACCTCTTCCATGCAGATGGATGCTGCCAATAAGATCAACTTCCGTACACGCAAGACCATGATGGTCGCCCAGCAATTGTACGAAGGAATCAATATTGGTTCTGGTGTTCAAGGTTTGATTACCTATATGCGTACCGATTCTACACGGATCAGTCCAGTTGCGCAAAATGAGGCAGCTAACTTTATCGTGGATCGCTTTGGTGAGAAATATTCCAAGCATGGAAGCCGTGTGAAGAATGCTTCTGGTGCCCAAGATGCCCACGAAGCGATTCGTCCATCCAGCGTCTTCAATACTCCTGAGAGCATTGCTAAATACTTGGACAAAGACCAATTAAAACTCTACACCTTGATTTGGAACCGCTTTGTAGCTAGTCAAATGACAGCAGCTGTCTTTGATACCATGAATGTTCGTTTAGGTCAAAATGGGGTTCAGTATACGGCAAACGGGAGCCAGGTTAAGTTTGACGGTTATTTGGCGATTTATAACGACTCAGATAAGAACAAGATGTTGCCGGATATGATAGAAGGCGATATCGTTAAGCAAGTCAATAGCAAGCCTGAGCAACACTTTACCCAACCACCTGCTCGATATTCTGAAGCGACTTTGATTAAGACCTTGGAAGAGAACGGTGTTGGTCGTCCTTCAACCTATGCACCGACGATTGAGACCATTCAAAAACGCTATTATGTGAAGCTGGTAGCCAAACGATTTGAACCAACAGAGTTAGGGAAATCGTTAATAAACTGATCGTTGAATTCTTTCCAGATATTGTCAACGTGACCTTCACAGCAGAGATGGAAGGGAAACTTGATGATGTCGAACTTGGAAAAGAAGAGTGGCAAAAAGTTATCGATGCCTTCTACAAACCATTCTCTAAAGAAGTCGCAAAGGCTGAAGAAGAGATGGAAAAAATCCAAATTAAAGACGAACCAGCTGGTTTTGATTGTGAAGTCTGTGGTAGCCCGATGGTGATTAAATTAGGACGTTTTGGTAAGTTCTATGCTTGTAGTAATTTCCCAGATTGTCGTCATACCCAGGCCATTGTCAAAGAAATCGGCGTGGAGTGTCCTGACTGTCATCAGGGACAAATCATCGAGCGTAAAACCAAGCGCAACCGTATCTTCTATGGATGCAATCGCTATCCAGAGTGTGAATTTACCTCTTGGGATAAGCCGATTGGCCGGGATTGTCCAAAATGTGGCCACTACTTAGTTGAGAAAAAAGTTCGTGGTGGCGGCAAACAAGTCGTATGTAGCAATGGCGACTACGAAGAAGAAAAAGTGAAATAAGCTTTCAAATAATTCAATGTCTATTATAACGGCAATTTTACAATTGTCTGTTATAATAGACATTTTGTGTTTTTTCGTTATAATAGACATAAGGAGGTGGGCTTATGTATCTTGCTTTGATTGCAGATGTGATTGATTCCAAAATCGTACAAGAACGTTTTGACCTGCAAAAACAGTTAGAAAAAACGCTTCAAAAGATCAATGAGCTTTTTAAAGACTGCCTAGCATCGGCTTTTACCTTAACTTTGGGCGATGAGTTTCAGGCCCTTTTAAAAGTGGATGCTCCGGTTTTTCAAATTATTGATACCCTGCGTTCAGAACTAAAGCCGACTCAACTTCGTTTCGGTATTGGCCTAGGGAGATTGTAACGGATATCGATCCCCTGCAAAGTATCGGTGCAGATGGACCAGCCTATTGGAATGCTCGTGCAGCTATTAATTTGGTCCATCAGAAAAATGATTATGGCAACACCCAGATTTATTTTTTGAGCGGTAATGACAGCCAGGACTTAGTGGTGAATGCGCTTATCGCTTCCGGAGAGGCCATACGTTCGGGCTGGAGAGAGAGTCAGGAAGAGATCCTGCTCAATCTGCTAAAGAGATCTGTCTATAGTGAAAGCTTTAGCCAGCAGGATTTGGCCCAATCGCTGGAGCTCAACCCTAGCGCACTGTCCAAGCGCTTAAAGAGTAGCAGTATTCGCGTTTATTTACGGGGACGAGCAGCAGCACTAGCTAGCATTCAAAGCTTAGAGAAAGGAGAGGCCCATGAGCGGATTGTCTAGTATCGTAACGAATCCATACTTGATCCTCTTGTTGATTTGTCATTTGTTATCGGATTATTATTTTCAAAGTCAGAAGATGGCGGATCGCAAGGATCAGGATAAGAAGGTGCTCGGGCTTCACATTCTATATGTAGCTCTGCCTCTGATCGTGGTTTCTCTCTGTCATCTAGATTTGTGGTGGATTTGCTTGGTCATTTTACTAACTCATGCAGGAATAGATTTCTTAAAACCGATCGTGCAGAAGCAATTGAAATTACCAAAAGCATGGACCTTTGCCTTGGATCAAGTCTTGCATATCGCCATCATTAGCTGTCTAGTCCTTTTTGGAGCGAAGAATGGTTCGACCTATCTGCCTTTGGACATTTTAAATCTAATCTTTTATGTTCTCCTAGTTGGGAAACCAAGCAATATCGCCTTTAAAATTCTGTTTGCTAAGTATCAACCTACCAGCAAGAAGAAAATGGATACAATCACTGGGGCTGGTTCCATGATTGGCTTTTAGAGCGTTTGGTGATCGGTGCCTGTCTGGTCTATGGGCAATTTGCTTCTATCGGCCTAGTATTTACGGCCAAATCCATCGCCCGCTACAATAAAATTTCGGAAAATCCAGCCTTTGCGGAGTATTACTTGATCGGGTCCTTATTCAGTATCCTATCAGCCCTCTTAGGAGCTTGGTTGTGTTTATAAGAAAATAAATAGTTAAAGTCTAGACAGGAAGGAAAAGCCTCCCTGTCTTTTTACTTAGCTTTTGGTATAATGGACCAAGTAGAAAATTAGAAAGATTTGTGGGTGTCAAACAGTCCAGTGGGGTGTTTTGATACCCAAAGAGGTATTAGTGTCATGTCTCAATCTTATATCAATGTTATCGGTGCGGGCCTTGCAGGCTCGGAAGCAGCTTACCAGATTGCCCAACAGGGAATTCCGGTCAAGCTTTATGAAATGCGTGGGGTCAAATCCACTCCGCAACATAAAACAGACAACTTTGCTGAGTTAGTGTGTTCCAACTCTCTTCGTGGGGATTCTTTCACCAATGCTGTCGGCCTCCTCAAAGAAGAAATGCGTCGTCTAGGTTCTGTCATCCTTGAAGCAGCAGAAGCGACTCGTGTACCAGCCGGTGGAGCACTTGCCGTGGACCGAGAAGGTTTTGCTAGTCGAGTGACGGAGAAGGTGTCCCAACACCCTCTTATTGAAGTCATTCGCGATGAAATTACGGAATTGCCGACAGATGCCATCACAGTGGTCGCAACGGGGCCTCTAACTAGCGATGCCTTGGCAGAAAAGATCCATGCCCTCAATGGTGGCGACGGTTTCTATTTCTATGATGCAGCAGCTCCAATCATCGATGTCAATACTGTCGATATGGACAAGGTCTATCTCAAGTCACGCTATGACAAGGGAGAAGCAGCCTATCTCAACTGCCCCATGACCAAACAAGAATTTATGGACTTCCACGAGGCCTTGGTCAATGCGGAAGAAGCCCCGCTCAACTCTTTTGAAAAAGAAAAGTATTTTGAAGGTTGTATGCCAATTGAAGTCATGGCCAAACGAGGCATCAAAACCATGCTCTATGGTCCTATGAAGCCAGTTGGGCTTGAGTATCCAGATGATTACAAAGGGCCACGTGATGGGGAGTTTAAGACCCCTTATGCGGTAGTCCAATTGCGCCAAGACAATGCAGCTGCTAGCCTCTACAATATCGTTGGCTTCCAAACTCACCTTAAATGGGGCGAACAAAAACGGGTCTTCCAAATGATTCCAGGTTTGGAAAACGCGGAGTTTGTGAGATACGGAGTCATGCACCGCAATTCCTACATGGATTCTCCAAATCTGCTGGAACAAACCTACCGTTCTAAGAAACAAGCTAATCTCTTCTTTGCAGGTCAAATGACAGGTGTAGAAGGCTATGTCGAATCAGCTGCCTCAGGTTTGGTAGCTGGAATCAATGCAGCTCGCCTTTTCAAAGGAGAAGAAGCGGCCATTTTCCTGAAACGACAGCCATTGGTAGTCTGGCTCACTATATCACCCATGCCGACAGCAAGCATTTCCAACCGATGAATGTCAACTTTGGGATTATTAAAGAGCTGGAAGGCCCACGCATTCGTGATAAGAAGGAGCGCTATGAAAAAATTGCCGAACGTTCTTTACAAGATTTGTCTCAGTTTATGGAAAAATAGTGTATGAAACGAAAAAGTTTGGAGAAAATCCAGACTTTTTCTTCTAAAAATGGTATAATGAATAAAATTTAGAATATAGAGAGTTTTCTGACAATGAACAAATCCTATTTTTATTTAGATATGAAGACACACGAATTGAAAGTGCCTTATACCGGAAAACTCCGTCGTGTGCGAGTCTTATTACCTAAGAATTATGAAACGGATACAGATAGACGTTACCCTGTGGTTTATTTCCACGATGGGCAAAACGTTTTGTACAGCAAGGAAGCTTATGCGGGTCATTCCTGGAAAGTTATTCCAGCCATTAAGCGGAATCCCGATATTAGTCGCATGATTGTTGTTGCGATCGATAATGATGGTTTCCAACGTATGAACGAATACTCTGCTTGGAAGTACAAGGAATCTAATATTCCTGGAATGCAATTTGGTGGCAAGGGAGTTGAGTACGGCGAATTTGTCATGGAGGTGGTGAAACCTTTTATCGACCAAGAATACCGGACTCTTGCTGATCGAGAACATACGGCCATGATTGGATCTTCCTTGGGTGGGAATATTACCCAATTCTTGGGCTTAGAGTACCAAG
Organism: Streptococcus sp. 2A/TPW/M5; assembly: GCA_036663675.1. GTDB lineage: Bacteria > Bacillota > Bacilli > Lactobacillales > Streptococcaceae > Streptococcus. The sequence goes on from JAYXUK010000001.1 coordinate 1,619,837, forward strand.
ATCAAATTGGTTGTTTAGGTGTCTTTTCATCCGCTAACTGGCTACACCAAGATGCCTTCAATCATTATATTGAACGTAAAAAATTATACGCAGACCAACGGATCTACATCTATGTAGGGACTGAAGAAGCCGATGATACAGATAAAACTTTGATGGCAGGGAACATCAAGCAAGCCTATATCGATTCATCTCTTCGTTATTATCACGATGTCATCCAACAAGGGGTCGATCTCAATCATATTGCCATTCGGATTCAATCCGGCGCTATTCACCATGAAGAAGCTTGGGCTGAACATTTACCAGAATGCCTTCGTTTTTGGCAGAAAATTGGGATTAATAGACTGTAAATAAAGAAATAAAGGAAAGAGGAAACTTATGAATATTGAACATTTAAGCCACTGGAGTGGCCAACTCAACCGTGAAATGTATTTGAACCGCTATGGACACGCAGGTATTCCTGTTGTGGTCTTTGCTTCATCAGGTGGAAGCCATAACGAGTACTATGACTTTGGTATGATTGATGCTTGTGCTCACTTTATCGAAGAAGGACGGGTTCAATTCTTTACCCTTTCCAGTGTGGATAGTGATAGCTGGCTTTGTGATTGGAAGAATCCTCACGATCGAGCAGAAATGCACCGAGCTTATGAACGCTATGTGATTGAGGAAGCCATTCCATTTATCAAACACAAAACAGGCTGGTTTGATCCAATGATGACAACTGGTTGCTCAATGGGAGCCTACCACGCGCTCAATTTCTTCTTGCAACATCCAGATGTCTTCAACAAAGTGATTGCCTTGAGTGGTGTCTATGACGCTCGTTTCTTTGTTGGTGATTTTGGAGGCGATGAAGCCATTTATCAAAACTCGCCATCTGATTATATTTGGAACCAAAATGATGGCTGGTTTATCGATCGTTACCGTCAGGCGGAAATCGTTGTTTGTACTGGTTTAGGGGCTTGGGAACAAGATGGACTTCCATCTTTCTACAAACTGAAAGAAGCCTTTGATCACAAAAATATTCCTGCATGGTTCGCTGAATGGGGACATGATGTCGCCCACGATTGGGAATGGTGGCGCAAACAAATGCCATATTTCCTAGGCCAAATGTATCTATAAGTAAAAAGGGAGGAGACCTCAATGAATTATATCGTTATTTCACCATATTACCCACAAAACTTCCAACAATTTACCATCGAACTAGCTAATAAAGGGATCACTGTTTTGGGAATTGGTCAAGAGCCATATGAACAGTTAGATGAGCCTTTGCGCAACAGCTTAACAGAATATTTCCGTGTTGAAAATTTGGAAAATCTGGACGAAGTGAAACGTGCAGTAGCCTTTCTCTTATACAAACATGGTCCAATCGATCGTATCGAATCCCACAATGAGTACTGGTTGGAATTGGATGCGGCGCTTCGGGAGCAATTCAATGTCTTCGGGGCTAAGCCAAAAGATCTGAAGAAAACCAAGTTCAAATCTGAAATGAAGAAACTCTTCAAGAAGGCTGGAGTCCCAGTCGTACCTGGTGCTGTAGTTAAAACAGAAAAAGACATTGATAAGGCTGTGAAGAAGATTGGGTTGCCATTGATTGCTAAGCCTGATAATGGAGTGGGAGCAGCAGCGACCTTTAAGATCGAAACGCCAGAAGATGTGGATCATTTCAAGGCTGAATGGGATGGACATACTGAGTATTTCTTTGAGAAATTCGTTACTTCTAGCGAGATTTGTACCTTTGATGGTCTGGTCGATCGCGATGGTAATATTGTCTTTTCGACTACTTTTGACTATGCCTATACGCCACTCGATTTGATGCTCTACAAGATGGATAACTCTTATTATGTTCTTAAAGAGATGGATCCAAAATTGCGTCAATACGGGGAAGCGATTGTCAAAGCCTTTGGCATGAAGGAACGTTTCTTCCACATTGAGTTCTTCCGCGATGGGGATGACTATATTGCGATCGAGTACAATAATCGCCCTGCAGGTGGCTTTACCATCGATGTCTACAACTATGCTCACTCGATTGATTTGTACCGTGGCTATGCTGCCATCGTAGCAGGAGAACCTTTCCCAGCTTCTGAGTTTGAGCCCTTTATTGCTTGGCAACTTCTCGTCGTGCCAATGCAACCTATGCTCTGTCAGAGGAAGAAGTTTTGGCTAAATACCATGATCAATTCCGTGTCAAGAAAGACATGCCAGCAGCTTTTGCGGAACTTCAGGAGATTACCTCTATATGCTTACAACACCTAGTCGTGAAGTATTGGAACAAATGATTCATGACTTTGGTCAACGCCGATCATAAGATAACAACCGGTAGGATAGGATCCTATCGGTTTTTTTATATGTATAGCAAAGTCATGAGAGATAAGTTTGTGAAATATTGTATTAGGATTTTAAAAGCTTATTAAACCTCCTTCCAAGGAATAAAGTTTGTGAAATCATATGAGCATTTTTTTTGACAGTGCTTTCATTTTTGGCTAGAATGAAAGAGAATGAATAAATGCTAAGAAAGGCGAAATGATGGCAACATTAGATAAAAGTCTCTTATTGGAAATGTTCCGTAAAATGGAAGAAATCCGTCGCATGGACTTAAAAATTGCACAGTTAGTAAAAAAGGGAAAGTGCCAGGAATGACGCACTTTTCTGTTGGGGAAGAAGCGGCTAACGTTGGCGCGATGTTGGCTTTGAACGATGATGATTTGCTGACATCTAACCACCGTGGTCACGGACAAGCCATTGCTAAAGGAATCGATTTGAATGGCATGATGGCAGAAATCCTTGGTAAGTATACCGGTACTTGTAAGGGAAAGGCGGCTCCATGCATATTGCTGACCTCGATGCTGGTAACCTTGGTGCTAACGGGATCGTTGGTGGTGGTATGGGAATTGCAGTAGGTGCTGCCCTTACACAACAAATGAAAAAGACTGGTAAGATTGTCGTCTGCTTCTTTGGGGACGGCGCAACCAACGAAGGTGTTTTCCACGAAGCGGTGAATATGGCTTCTATTTGGAATCTTCCGGTAATTTTCTACTGTATCAATAACGGTTACGGAATCTCTGCCGATATCAAGAAAATGACCAATATCCAGCATATCCACGAGCGTAGTGCTGCTTACGGCATTCCTGGAATGTTTATTCCTGATGGAAACAATGTTATTGATGTCTATGAAGGATTCCAAAAGCTGTTGAACACGTTCGCTCTGGTAAAGGACCTGTCTTGATTGAAAGTGTCACCTATCGTTGGCTTGGTCACTCTTCATCTGACCCTGGTAAATACCGGACTCGTGAAGAAGTAGAAGAGTGGAAGAAGAAAGATCCAATCGAAAACCTTCGCAAGTATCTCCTTGAAAATGAGATTGCGAGCGCAGAAGAATTGGATCAGATCCAAGAAGAAGTAAAAGAAGCAGTGGAAGCTTCAGTGAAATTTGCGGAAGAAAGCCCATTCCCTCCACTTGAATCAGCTTTCGAAGATATTTACGCAGACTAAGGGGAGTAGAGAATTATGGAAACTAAATTAATGTCTTTCCGCGATACCATTATCCTTGCTATGTCTGAGGAAATGCGTCGCGACGAAAATGTATTGTTGATGGGGAAGATGTCGGAGTTTTCGGTGGAGACTTCGGAACTTCAGTAGGAATGCTTGAGGAATTCGGTCCAGAACGTGTCCGTGACTGTCCGATTTCTGAGGCTGCGATTTCAGGTGCAGCAGCAGGTGCAGCCATGACCGGACTTCGCCCAATCGTTGATATGACTTTCATGGATTTCTCAGTAATTGCCATGGATGCTATTGTCAACCAAGCTGCTAAAACTCGCTACATGTTTGGTGGTAAAGGGCAAGTACCGATGACCATTCGCTGTGCTGCTGGTAATGGAGTTGGATCTGCAGCTCAACACTCCCAATCTTTGGAATCATGGTTTACGCATATTCCTGGTTTGAAAGTTGTTGCTCCTGGAACTCCAGCGGATATGAAGGGACTTCTCAAGTCTTCTATTCGCGATAACAACCCAGTAATCATTCTTGAGTATAAATCAGAATTCAACCAAAAAGGTGAAGTGCCTGTTGACCCAGACTACACGATTCCACTTGGTGTCGGAGAAATCAAACGCGAAGGAACTGACGTCACTGTCGTAACCTACGGAAAAATGCTTCGTCGCGTGATGCAAGCTGCTGAAGAATTGGCAGAAGAAGGCATCTCAGTAGAAGTAGTAGACCCACGGACCTTGGTCCCACTCGATAAAGAGATCATTATTAATTCTGTTAAGAAGACAGGAAAAGTAGTTCTTGTCAATGATGCCCACAAAACAAGTGGCTATATTGGTGAAATTTCAGCTATTATTTCTGAATCAGAAGCATTTGATTACTTGGATGCACCAATCCGCCGTTGTGCGGGGAAGATGTACCAATGCCTTACGCACAAAACCTTGAAAATGCAATGATTCCAACAGTTGAAAGCATCAAAGATGCTATTCGTAAAACATATAACAAAGAATAATACATAACATAAATTATGTAATATCATTTGGATTAGACGAGGAAACTTTGTATCTTTTAGGTACAAAGTTCTCTGCGTCCTTAATATCTTAGATTAGAGCACGGGCTAAAAGCTCTTGCATCATTGTAACTGAATCCGGACGGAGGACCGTGAAAAAAGATAGATTTCCTTGTGTTCATCGAACACAGCGTCAATCTCCTATTTTTCTTTGTCCTCTACGTCCTTAATATCTTATAATAGAATAGGAGAGGTCATGGCTGATGATAAGCTAAGAGCGACTCCTGCGGCTAGAAAATTAGCGGATGATCTTGGGATCAACCTCTATGATGTTTCTGGTTCAGGCGCAAACGGTCGTGTCCACAAAGAAGACGTGGAAACATATAAAGACACAAATGTGGTTCGCATTTCACCACTTGCAAAACGAATTGCTTTAGAACACAATATTGCTTGGCAAGAGATTCAAGGAACTGGTCATCGTGGCAAGATCATGAAGAAGGACGTCCTTGCTTTTCTTCCTGAAAATATCGAGAATGAAACCATTAAGTCACCTGCTCAGATCGAGAAGGTGGAGGAAGCTCCAGATAATGTGACGCCTTATGGTGAGATCGAGCGGATTCCAATGACACCAATGCGAAAGGTAATCGCTCAACGGATGGTGGAATCTTACTTGACAGCACCAACCTTTACTTTGAACTATGACGTTGATATGTCTCAAATGTTGGCCCTTCGTAAGAAAGTATTGGATCCAATCATGGAAGCTACTGGCAAGAAAGTCACTGTAACAGATTTGCTTTCTCTAGCAGTGGTTAAGACCTTGATGAAACACCCATATATCAATGCGTCATTAACAGAAGATGGCAAAACCATCATTACTCATAATTATGTTAACTTAGCGATGGCAGTTGGGATGGACAATGGACTGATGACACCGGTTGTCTATAACGCAGAAAAAATGACTTTGTCAGAGTTGGTCGTAGCCTTCAAGGACGTTATCGGACGTACCTTGGATGGTAAGCTTGCTCCAAGTGAATTGCAAAATTCAACCTTTACTATCAGTAACTTAGGAATGTTTGGTGTTCAATCATTTGGACCGATAATCAACCAACCAAACTCTGCCATTCTTGGAGTTAGCGCAACTCTTGAAAAACCAGTTGTTGTGAATGGTGAAATTGTCATTCGTCCAATCATGAGCTTGGGCTTGACCATTGACCACCGCGTTGTCGATGGAATGGCTGGTGCCAAATTCATGAAAGACTTGAAAGCCTTGATTGAAGACCCGATTTCAATGTTGGTCTAATCAACGAGAGAGAATAGAAACAAGAAAAAGAGGGAAATAAAATGGCCTTAGAAGTAATTATGCCAAAAGCCGGCGTAGATATGACCGAAGGACAAATCGTTCAGTGGAATAAGAAAGTCGGCGAATTTGTAAAAGAAGGAGAAGTTCTCCTTGAAATCATGACAGACAAAGTCAGCATGGAGTTGGAAGCGGAAGAAGACGGCTACTTGATCGCTATCCTGAAAGGGGATGGAGAAACTGTTCCTGTAACAGAAGTAATCGGTTACCTTGGTGAAGAAGGGAAAACATCCCAACCGCTGGAGCAGCACCAGAAGCGAGTCCAGCACCAACTGCAGCAAGTGCTTCAAACGATGACAATAAGAGCGATGACGCTTATGATATCGTAGTGATTGGTGGTGGTCCTGCTGGTTACGTATCTGCTATTAAGGCAGCTCAATTGGGTGGTAAAGTTGCTCTTGTTGAGAAATCTGAACTTGGCGGAACATGCTTGAACCGCGGATGTATCCCAACCAAGACATATCTCCACAACGCAGAAATTATCGAAAATATCGGACATGCAGCCAACCGTGGTATTATCATTGAAAATCCTAACTTCACTGTTGATATGGATAAACTTTTAGAAACTAAATCTAAAGTTGTTAATACCCTTGTTGGTGGTGTTGCGGGTCTTCTTCGTAGCTACGGAGTGGATGTTCATAAAGGAATCGGTACTATCACTAAGGATAAGAATGTCTTGGTCAACGGTTCTGAATTGCTTGAAACCAAGAAAATCATCCTTGCTGGTGGTTCAAAAGTTAGCAAGATTAACGTTCCAGGTATGGAATCATCTCTTGTCATGACCAGTGACGACATCCTTGAAATGAATGAAGTTCCAGAAAGCCTTGTGATCATCGGTGGTGGGGTTGTTGGTATCGAACTTGGTCAAGCCTTCATGACCTTCGGTTCAAAAGTTACGGTTATCGAAATGATGGACCGCATCGTTCCAGCTATGGATGCAGAAGTATCTAAGAATCTTCGCTTGATCCTTGAACGCAAGGGTATGACCATCTTGACGGATACTAAATTGCAAGAAATCATTGAGGAAGATGGCAAACTCCGTATCAAGGTTGAAGGCAAAGATGATATCATTGCTAACAAAGCCCTTCTATCAATCGGTCGTGTTCCAGATCTTGAAGGAATCGGTGAAGTCGAGTTTGAATTGGATCGTGGACGGATCAAGGTCAATGAATACATGGAAACATCTGTTCCAGGCATCTATGCGCCAGGCGATATCAACGGTACCAAGATGTTGGCTCACGCTGCCTTCCGTATGGGTGAAGTAGCGGCTGAAAATGCTCTTAAGGAAATCACGCTGTTGCCAAATTAAACTTGACGCCTGCAGCCATCTACACACTTCCAGAAGTTGCGGCTGTTGGTTTGACCGAAGAACAAGCTCGTGAGAAATATGATGTTCAAATCGGTAAGTTTAACTTTGCGGCGAACGGTCGTGCCATTGCATCAGATGCAGCTCAAGGATTTGTTAAAGTCATTGCAGACAAGAAATACGGTGAAGTTCTTGGGGTTCACATCATTGGTCCAGCAGCTGCTGAATTGATCAACGAAGCTTCAACCATCATTGAGATGGAAATCACTGTGGAAGAAATGCTCAAGACCATTCATGGTCATCCAACCTTCTCAGAAGTGATGTACGAAGCTTTTGCGGATGTACTTGGCTTGGCTGTTCATTCACCTAAGAAGAAATAATATTATTCTTTCAACTAAATTTTCTTTAAGTAGTACGGACGGCAGCGACCTCTCCTAGAGTTACATGCCTAAAAATTGAGCCACTTGTCTCAATTTTTCCGAGAAATGTAACGATAACTCGTTACATTTCTTTTACTACTTCAGAAAATTCAAGTGAAATTCAACTATTTCTGTCTAATGCCCATCTTACTATGAGTAGGATTTATAAAACGAATTTTTGGAATTACTATGAAATACATTATTAATTATTCAAATGATACTGCTTTTAATATTGCTTTGGAAGAATATGCCTTTAAACACCTTTTAGATGAGGATCAAATCTTCCTTCTCTGGATTAACAAACCTTCGATTATCGTTGGTCGTCACCAAAATACCATCGAAGAAATCAACCGTGACTATGTTCGGGAGCATGGGATTGAAGTGGTTCGTCGGATCAGTGGTGGTGGGGCTGTTTATCACGATTTGAACAACCTCAACTACACTATCATTTCAAAAGAAGATGAAAACAAGGCCTTTGATTTCAAAAGCTTTTCAACTCCCGTGATCAACACTTTAGCTCAACTTGGTGTTAAAGCTGAATTCACAGGCCGTAATGATCTAGAGATTGATGGCAAGAAATTCTGTGGAAATGCCCAAGCTTATATCAATGGCCGAATCATGCACCATGGTTGCCTTCTTTTGACGTTGATTTGTCAGTCCTTGCCAATGCTCTCAAGGTATCTAAAGACAAGTTTGAGTCCAAAGGAGTTAAATCAGTCCGTGCTCGCGTGACCAATATCATCGATGAATTGCCAGAAAAAATCACGGTTGAAGAGTTCCGTGACTTGCTTTTGGACTACATGAAGAAAGAATACCCTGAGATGACAGAATATGTCTTCTCGGATGAAGAATTGGCTGAAATCAATCGTATCAAGGAAACCAAGTTCGGTACCTGGGATTGGAACTATGGAAAGTCTCCTGAATACAATGTCCGTCGTGGCACCAAATTCCCAAGCGGTAAGGTTGAAATCTTCGCTAACGTCATTGAATCAAAAATTCAAGATATCAAGATTTACGGTGACTTCTTTGGTATCGAAGATGTTGCAGCAGTAGAAGACGTTCTTCGTGGTGTCAAATACGAACGTGAAGACGTCCTCAAAGCCCTTCAAACCATTAACCTAGGTCGTTACTTCGCAGGTATCACTGCAGAAGAAATTGCTGAAGCAGTGGTGGAATAAAGTAAAAGATATCCATTTAACATGGATATCTTTTATCTTAAACTTGATATTTAAATACTATGAGAGTACAATATAGAGGAAATCTGAACACAAAAGGGGATTATATTCGATGATGAAAATTCCAGTTGAAAATCTTGGTCTATTTGAACAGTTAGATCGTATAGTAGTGGCTTTTTTAGCAAACAACAATCTTCAAGTCCTTATGATTTGTATGTCAGTATTACACAAGAACATGTTGACCAGAAAAAACAGGAGCTAGAACCATTAGGCTATCAAGCTGTCCAACTACCATTAGGAATGGCTTTAGATAACGTCATCCAGCAACCTCATTATGAAAACTTAATCATTGGAGGTCTTGCTCCTGAGGAAATAATCGTTAGCAAAGAAGAATTAATGCATTTGAAAGATATCGTGGACAGCTTTTGTATTATGTACGCTGCAGCGAATAACAGATTGGAAAATAGTAAAGCTTATGAATTAATGAAAGATAAGACGGTTTATTTTATTGGTAAACTATTTACAGATTTTCCGAAGGCCGGTGATGAAATTGCTTATTTAGGGATTGATCGAATAGCGAGCGATGGTACGCCATATGAAGCTGTTAAATGCTTTTTAACAGAAGAAAGTGCAGAGAAGTACAATGGTGAAAAAGACCGGTCACCCCTGCAAATCTGGCCTATCTAAAATCATTTTGGGGAAAACCAGTCATTATTGAGCCACACCGTAATTATTGGATCGAATTTTTATAGAAAGTATAAAAGAGCGGTAGACATTCAAAAAATCTATCGCTCTTTTTAAAACTAATATATTACATAATTTACGTTATGTAGTTTTATAAACTATCCAAGGCATTTTTTGCTCATCATTAACGATATGCGTATATAAGTCTGTAACTTGGGTGCTAGCATGTCCCAGCTGGTGGCTGACCAAAACCTGTGATTTGGTAGCATCATAGAGACGAGTTGCTAATGTATGGCGAAGCTTGTGGGGTGTCACGCGGACTTTGAAGTCTTCTGAATACTTGGCGACCATCTTTTCAACGCTAGAAGCATCGATCCGGTTTGGAACACCTCGATACAAAGTTAAGAATAGAGCTGTATCAGTCTTTTCTGTCTTGTAACGTTTGTCTCGAATAGCGAGATATTGTTCTAGATAAGGCTTAGCAAAGGCAGCAACATTAACAGAGTCTCGTTTTCCACCTTTTCGAGTGACGTCAATGACCATCATCTTAAGATTGAGGTCACGAAGGTCCAAGTTGACTGCCTCAGATAAACGGACACCAGAGGCAAGAAGAAGTGCTATAATGGCTAAATCTCGCTCTTTATTCTTATTAAAGGAGGATAAGGCGCGATTAGAGAGTGTTTGAGGGTACTCCTGGTCGATATAGTTAAGAAAACCTTCTGTTTCATCCCCTAAAAGAGTTTTTGCTTGATATTTTCAGCTCGAGCCGCCAGGGTTTCTTTCTTTTTCTTGGTAGCAACCTTCTTCATGACATTGCGGTAGAAATACGGTTCCCCTTGCTCGTTTTCAACTTCCTCAGTCAAATACTTATAGAGACTAGACAGTGCAGAAAGGGTGCGGTTAATGGTTGTTTGGGAAACTCCGTTTTTTGTCGTATTGGCATTGAGCAGAGGACGTTCTCGTAAGTAAAGAATAAAGGATTCCATGTCTTTCTTGGTCATGTGCTCCAGAACGTCTAAAGGGATCTCGGCCATGGTGTCAGCATCCGATATACCAGATTCCAAAACCCAGGTGAAAAATCGATCGTATTCCTTTAAGTATTCGTACAAGGTCGTAAAACTGTAGGAACGGCCAATTTTGATTGATAATATTCCAATACATACCAGGGCATGACTTGTTTGAGTTTATCAATCCGTTCTAATAAGATCTCGCGTTTCATATTTTTCTCCAAATCTTTCTATACTAGTAGTATAGCATAGCCAGATATATTTTTCAAGAAAATTATAGTTTTTCGGAAAGATGTCATAGGGATTATATAGGTTAACAAAAATTTTTTTGAGCTTTCTAAAAATATTTATAACCAAAAATTTTTTTAAGCCAATTATACTCAATTATGTACTTTATTTAAGTGAACACTGGAAATTTTTAAAACTATTCATCTTCTGTATAATGTACTTTATTTAAGTGAAAACTAAAAATTTTTCAAATGTACATTTTGATACTAAAAAACACTTTAAACCATTAAATTGATATTAAAGTGTTTTTAGATTGTTTAATTTATTGATTTACAAACTGAACAAAATGTTCTTGTTTTCTTCTTAAACCTTTACAGATTTTACACGTTATTAAGTTACGTTTTTCATATTTGATTTTTTCATTGATTTTAAACTTATACCGATGATTTGGTTCATCTTTACAAATCCACCACACAATTTTATTACTTTTCTCATTAATTTCTGTTGGATTTGCTAAAAGAATATTATTCAGATAATCCCATTCGCTTAACAAATAGTCATGAGTTGTTGCAAGATCGTTTAAACCTTTTAATACTTCATTGTTTTGACAATAAGGACAACAAGATATGTTCATTAGAATTTTTTTCTTAACTATTTGCTGATATTCTCTGCTACATTCAGAACATCTCCACCATGCTTTATAATTTGAATTACACATTATAGAACTAGAGTCCATGTCATTTAAAGTTGACCATTCCTTAATCAACCACGGGTGTGTGGTCGCAAGGTCGTTAAAGCCTTTTAATACTTCATTGTTTTGACAATAAGGACAAGAAGATTCTTTCTTTAGAATTTTTTTCTTAACTGTTTGCTGGTATTCTCCGCTACATTCAGAACATTTCCACCATGCACTATAATTTGAATTACTCATAATTGTGCATGATTCTCTATCATTTAAAGATGACCATTCCTTAATTAACCATGGGTGTGTTGTTGGAAGATCGTTAAACCCTTTTAATATTTTTGCTTTTCTACAGTACGGACAAGATATTTTACTAGTGAACTTTTGCCTAACAACCTGCTGGTATGTATTTGAACACACAGAGCAGTTCCACCATGCTTTATAGCTTGATTTGTTGGTCAAACAGCTTAATTGTCGGTCATTCAAGCTTGACCATTCTTTTATTAAGTGAGGATGAGTTGTCGCAAGATCATTAATTCCTTTTATTAATTTTCTATTGGAACAATAAGGGCAACATTTATCATCTTCAGCTCTATTAGAAATTTTTGCCTTATAGTTTCTGTGGCATTTTCTACATATCCATTCAATTATATCGTTTGAATTAGAGAAAACATTATAAATGTCCCCATTAATATTTTCCAGCCATTCTGATTTTAAAAATGGTTTTTGTAACCCAATGATTCTTCAGGTTTAGGTATTTTTTATTACAGTAAGGGCAAATTTTCTTGAGTTCTTTATTGCTGATATTCGAAAATTTATCTAGAACAATACTTAGTTTTTCATTAAATTCTAAATTACAACAGTCGCACAACCATATATATTTTTTATTTTTAGCTTCTGATAGAGTTATTTTATCAATTTTTTGGATATTTTTGCTACTCCAATAACTAGATAGTTCAGGGTGAATGTCAGATAGTGTATTATATCCCTTTAATGGTTGTTCATCATTACAATATGGACAGCTATCTATTACTTCTCTTCTTATTGGAATTGAACAAAGGTATTCGCCTTGACAAACAGAACACTTCCACCAATATTTTTTTGTTTCAATATGACTTAGAGCTAAGTGAACAGGGATATTATTTTTTTACTCCATTCTTTCCGTAACCTTGGCGAATTATAGAAAATATCATTATTAAAAACCAGTGTATTCCAATCACAGTTGTTAGGACATGTTTCAAAATTACTATTCTCTAAGTTGGTTCTAGATATCATTTCAACAGGGCTGCATTGAAACTGAATATTACAACAAGGGCATTTCCAATTTATACATTCAGAAGAATTATGCCAGTATTCAGAAATAGATTTATCATTACTTTTATCCCAAAATTTCTCTAAATATGGATGAGTTTCTTGTAAAGTATTATACCCTTTTAACATTTGTTTATCACTACAATATGGACAACCTTCTTGATGTCTTTTTACAACTGAGCATTCATATTCTCCATTGCATTTCATACATTTCCAAGTTGCTACTATATTAGACAAACAGTCAATCATATTTTTTTAATATGATTTTTAACCAATTGGTCAAGAAGATGCTTATCTGTGTAGCTAAGAGGCTTTACATTCACTTTTATAGCTGTGTCAAAAGTTGCTTCGCATTTAGTACAATAAAATCCATTCCTCTTAATTCTTGAGATCAACTTATCTATTGATAAATCAAAAAAATGCTTGCATTTATCACATTTCCATTTTCTGGGAATTGTAACATTATCACTGAGAGTTAATTTTTCAAATTCCAACTCGTTATAACCGCCTGAAAGATATATTTTTCCGAGGTTAGGGTATGCTTTATAAAAGGTACACAATGTTTATATTCGTTACAGCCTGCATGAACAACTTTTTGTTTAATTTTTTTGTTAATAATCTAGAAGTATTGGCTACATCTTTCCAACCAACATGACAAGTGGGACATTTAAAATGAAATAATCTCTTTGAAGTAAAGGTTAAATTTTCAATTTCGTTTTGAATCGATTCTATATTCTCATAATGAAAGTTTATGTACTCAAGAAAGTTGGGAAACCTATCAGATATTGCGTTTTCTCCTTTTACAAGCACTTCTCCAAGGTCGCATACAGGACAGATTTTTGTATGATTTAGGACTTGCTTGTAAGATTTTGCTACACTTGCTTTCCATTCGTACGAACAGTTAGGGCATTTCCAGCTAATGTGTTTTTACTAGTAATAGGGAGTTTTCTATTTCTAATTTAATATTGCTATCAAAGTTCCAATATTTCAATAAAGCTGGAAAATCAGTGATGAAGTCTGACATTTTTTCCTCCTAATACTTAGTCTTATTATCCAGTAAGTTTTTGATTTCCAAAATCTTACTTTTGCCTGCTTTCTTCTCTTTATGAGTGTGCTTTTCAAAAGATATTTTTGTGTCTGAGGTGATAATATTTTCACTTAGATACTTCTTAGTTACAAGTTGCTGATCAGATTTTAATAAGCCTTCTTCTTTTAATAATTCATTTGCAATCCCAGGATACAAACTGATTTTAAGAAGATTTCTTAACTTTTTGTTTTCCTCTAATAATTCTTTGTTTAATGCTGTCTGCTCCTTAATTTCAGCATTCTTTTCATTAAGTTGTGCTACCTCATTTTTCAACTCTGAAACTCTTGTTTTGAGCTTACTGGCTTCTTCCTTATGTTCTATTGCTGCATCAACAACTCTTTTATAATAATTGTTAAGTTCCATCAATGCTGATTTGATTGCTTTAGGGGTTCTATTGGTCATTAAGAAACGTTCTACATCTAGAGTTTTATACGTTATAACTGTTTGATAAGTGTCGTCTTCAAATAGTTCCAATCTATCATTAAGGGCTTGTCTAAATTCTTTGTTTCTTCTAATCGTTGTGTCTGCAACCTGCGGAAATCCGTTGCTTCTAAGGTAATTTCCAAACTGTGGAATTTTGAATAGTCTAGGATTATTCGAACAATGTTCCAGCAAATAATGTTCAAATAATAATAGCAATTCTTGATTATCAATATACTTCTTTCTAGCCATTTGAGAACTCCTGTAAGGATAAATGTTTTTCAGTTAGATATTCTTGATAAGAACGACTAACTGTTTTAAGTTTTAATAATGCCTCACCAATATCTTCTATATTCCCCTTTCCTTGTCGAACTCTTTTTATAGCCTCATCTACAATTAAAGCTTCCTCGTCGATTGATTTCTTAAAGGATTTATCCATAGAGAAATAATCTTTTCCAGCTTTTCTGTAAAATGGACAACTAGTACAAGCACCAAGCTCTGCATGTGAGCTAATGACTTTAAGACAGTCTGAATAATCACCTTCCGCAAATCGAGGTGAATAACATCTGCCCTTATTATCAAGAGGAACATAGTTTTTATTAATGGTGTATTTATGTTGAGTTTTACTTATAGCGTAAGACGTTTGAGAGTTTGTTAATTTACGATAAAGCTGATAGCTCCTACATTCAATAAACTGACTCAGATTTGAAAAATAATGTGAAGATGTTGTGACACTATCATGTCCAGCTAAAAGCATTGCTGTTACTGGACTAGCTCCTTCTGCTATCAGATTGATCATTGCAATGTGTCTAGTATCTCCAATATGAATGAAATTAATCTCATGATCTTCTAATTGATTTGGGAATTGATATGATGGACAAAATACCCATACTGTTGAGATACAATCTCATTAAAGAAATATTTTAAAATTGTATTTAAGTTACTGTACGTCAAGAAACGGTTTTTAGTACCAGCAATACGTTTCCATTTCCGATAATGAGAGTCTGTCACAAATAGGGTATCTAACTGTGTAGATGATAAGTCTTTGGTTAGTTCTAAATAATTTAGAATCTCACTCGCAAGCTTAAATGGTACTTCGTAAGTTGTTAAATAATAATCCTCTGAAATTTTATGGGATACTCCCTTGTCTTTTCCTTTTAAGTTATTTCGTCTGAGAGTTAAGTAATAATTTCCGTTTTTTCTGTGAGACAATTTCTCTGAGTGAGCAAAAACTCCCTTGGTCTAAGCGGTACTACTGCTGTTATTTGCCACCATAAGTAAAGAGGGTAGTAAAATAATCTTTCTTCATCTGATAATGGTTTAACCCAATAGTCGTTTAAAATATCATTAAATAAAAATAGGATTGAAATTGGGCTAACTTTCGCTGTTTTTTAGTGTTCAGTTGATAACTAACATTTAAAAGTTCATCTAGTTGCTCAATCAGTTGTGTTAATTCGTTACTCTCTAAACATGGTAGTGTAGAAAGAAAATCTATACATACTGAGGGGTTGGAAATCTTCATATTTGATAACGAGAAGACTTCGTTCACTTTTAGTTCTTTGACTAATTTCTTTATATCTCTTAAAAGGCTTGGAGTGTGATTAAAACATGATGTTCCATAGATAGCACTATAAAACTCTTTAAGTAGGTGACAAAATCATCAAAAGATAATTGAAATACTTGTTCATAAAACCTTTTATATTGGAATTTATTCAAGTTAAAAATGAAGCTAACGTTAGAATATTCATTAGTTGTTGCCCATTTATTTTCTTCAAAATTGGTGGTTAGGATAATCCCTTTTTCAACATAGTCTTCAAAACATTCTTTTGCGCTTTCAATCATATTGTCATCAAACAGGATAATTTCATTTACTTTGCGAAATAATTTTGATTGATTATTCAAATGACTAACTCCTTAATAATATCCTCATAATCAGATAATACAGCTTCTCCATACTGTTCTGATAAAACTTGCAACATTTCTGTAAGACATGGTTTAATCTGCTGCTCAAGAATAGCTCGAACTTTTCCTCGTTCTAGTTCATTTTTAATTTTTGATATTGTTTATTGAGACGATTAAACTCACCAATTAACAAAAGCAAGGTAGATTTTGTTTGTAATTCATACTGGCATCCGACACAATGCTGACGGTCATCATAGGGACATAGCTTTCCTAGCGCAGATAAAAGACACATACTCTCTCCCTGTTTAGAGAAAGCCTCTCCGTTACCAATTCGATGACAGATCGTCAGTAATTGTTCAGGATCAACATTATTTTCAACTAAAGTTTTTAATGCTTGTTGCGAACGTGAATCAGCCCTAATACTCAATTCCAACGTTTTTTCAATTTCAACAGGCGTTAAATCTAAACTTTTAATCATTTGAGTTTGTTGGCTTGGACTTAATTCTTTATACTTTCCTCTAGTTACAATGGTCAAGAGCATAGATGGAATCATGGATAATACGCCTCGTTCAAATAGCTCTTTTGCAACCATTTCAGGCTTTAGTTGACCAAGTTGGGCATCTTTTAAATATGTCGTTGTAGTTTGCGCAAATTCATTAAAATCCCTTTATGGCTACGAGCTAATGCTGCTAAAAATAACCTTTAATATTCAGTTCTGACTTTTCTTCAAGAACATCATCTGCTAACATTGCGACAGATTGTAAGTAAGACTTGTTTGCAGAACGACTACTAAAGTTACGTTCTAAAAATAAATTTCCGATTTCCTCTCCCATATAACTAGTAATCATTTCATAAGTTTTAATTTTTCTGATCAATGGACTTTCTGAATTGTATGGTATTTGAAGTTGGAAATGTGCCTCACAGATAGCCAATAACGTTCCAATAAGAACCTGACAACTTTCTGGGACATGAAACTTTAGCTGAGCAACATTAGAAGCGTTTTTGGTTTTATTAGGTATTAAGTTTAAATAAGTCAATCTTGTTGTAATACTTAGTAAAGTCCTTCTAGCTTCACTACTACTCCAAGTTCCATCTACTACTGCTTCTAAAACTTCTAATGGTTCTCTTGTTAATTTAGGATGTCCTAATCTTTCTAAGTCTGTTGATCTTAGTGCGCAAATAAAATGTAACCCTAGATACAACCATGTATCTGCATAGTTTTTGAATTTGCTGCTTTACACAACATATCATTTTTATGATGTAGTTTTCGTTGAATAGGTAGTACATTAATTCAAGGTATTCATCTAATTCATACGCTCCATTTGCACTCTCAATCGTGTAACGCTTTGTCATTTCAAAACTTACTCGATAACGAGTAACTCCTTTATTGAGTAGCCATTTAATAAATTGAATGAGGATATTGCCTTGTGACTTCGTAAGAACTTCTGTTGCTACTTCTACTAAGGTCTCTACTTCAGCATCACTATATAGAAACAAATCTTTTGTTAAGTAGTATGCTAAAAAATCAAGTAGATAGAAACGATTTGTTTCACTCAGTTTTTCTTCTTCAGCAAATTGTACGAATAATTCACTTGTAGAAGGAAATTTTTTGAAAAGATTCCTTCCATACTCTTAATTCCAGGAGGTGTTGTTAGATAGTCTTTGATGTGATTTTTAAGAACTTCAGCATCTTTTTCAGAAATAGTATAATCATCAAGATTTATAGACACACCAAACCATTCATTGTCTAGTAAGAATCCACTGACTTTCTCACGGTGTTTTATTGTAGCAGCACCTAACTCGACTAATATTCTTTCAAGATAATTTTTAAATCTACTACCAATAGCTACTCCTTTTAATCTTCTCCAAACAATTTTTCTGCTTGCCAGTTCATATATTCAAAAACACCATTATTAACCTGACCATATTGTTTTGCAATTTCTCCTTTATTTTGTAAATAAACCCAAGCACTTTCTGGTGAATTGTCCCTCTAGCAGACATCAGTTCACTAACTTCATTAACACCTGACAAAACCAATTGTGTAGTGTACCAGTGCCTAAAGATATGGGGTGAAATATTATTTTCTTGCAAGAGTTGACCAAAAAGACAACCTCTGGGTCATCAGATTTAAGAAATATTGGAATCATTTCTTCGCGAATAATCTTACGAAATCGTTGATAGTACACATCGTATGACAGTGCTTTCCCTTGCTTGTTAAGGTTTAATGGACCATAATCACTCTCATACCTTTTACCTTCTAGGTAGCTCATATAGTCATTGTAGGTGTCTAAAAGACCTCTAAGAAGATATAAGGTACAGCTTGAAGTCTTTCCTTTTTAATTCGTCCAGTTGGCTTTAAATCGCTTCTAAGGGGCATTTCTTTTCGCAGATCAATCTCAATTTTAAATACTTGATTATCACTTTGGTGAAATATGATACCTGCCCCCAAAGGGCTATCTTCACGCCTTACATTACAAGCTTCTGATGGTCTTAAACCAACAAATGCTCCCAAAGCAACAACCATAAGTAAATCCTTGTGATATTGAGCAATGTGAGCAAAAAGCATTTCAAAGGCGCTGTTTGGCATATCCCTAAAATTGACTTCTGTGTGTTGCTTCCATCAACAAATACCTCAAAATTCAACTCTTTTCTTTTGATGACTCTACCTCGTCTATTAGTGAACGTATTGATAGAATAAAGGTCTTTTGGCTTCAATTTAGCCTTCCCTTTTCGTTCATTCAAGTATAGAGTTAAAAAATCAAGAACGGCATTTACACATTTTTCGACTGTACTTTTCTTTCTATTTGTTCTATCTTCAGGCAATTGTGCTAAACCATAAAGCGTAAAAATTCCTTGACCATTTCAAAAGTTAGTTGATCAAGATTATTTACCCCAACTGTTCCAAATATATAGTTCAAAAACTTAACAACGTATGAAAAACGTTTGTTGGCATCGTCTGAGATAGACTTAATTTTTGCGGAAGATTTTACATATCTATGAAAATGAGTGAATTGTAATGTGCCATCATCATGTTTGAGTGCAATCAATTGCTTTGTAACGATATTATTATCACCTAGAATCAGCGAATGTTTATATACAACAAATCTCATGTTACCTCCTTGTTTATTATGACTGAAGGTTCTTACTGTGTTTTATGATGTCAATACAGAAAAAAACGATCAAATCAGTACTATTTTCCTTTGTGCTCTAAACTGCATAAAGGGAATATCGATGAGTACTTTCATTGATCGTTATTATTATTCAAATTAATTCAATAATAAAAGTAACTTCATCTAAGTAATAAGAGCAATTAATTAGCTCAGCGACAACGATAACCACAGCAACTCCTTCTAAACGATGAAAGGAATATCCGCCGTGGCTATCTATTTACTTTTTTCTTTTACTTCTGTAAGTTACTTTTGTTATTTTTACTTTTTCTGTATTATATCATATTTTGATTAAATTGTCATCTAAGAAAGTGATTTTAAAAAAACTGGAAATTTTTTCAATTGTATATTTTGACAATAAAAAACACTTTTATGTCAATTTAATGATTTTAGAGCGTTTTTAGCTTATTTGATTTTAAAGTTGTCGTCTATTCCTTAGAATTACTTGAAGAACAGGAAAAATTCGACAACAAAGTAAGTCGATCTATTCAGTTATAAAACCTATGAAGGACTTTCTGCTGGAACTAGCCACTCCTACTTTGGAGATGTAGATTATACTCTTACTTATTCAACTGATAATATCCCTCATGATTTCTCCTCATGTGGTGCTAGTATACTCCTATATTATAGAACGAAAGGGATAGAATCAACATTTAAATAACACTTTAGAACGAAAGAATATACTGTCTTGTACCAAATTCCTATTTTAAAAAGGTAAACTAATTTATTACTAAATTAGTTAATAATTTACTCCAATAACACTACACTCTGTAAAACTAAAAACACAAAATTACCAATAGCACCTTTTCTCACTCAGATATTGTTCTTTTTGTTCTCTAGAATTTTCATGATTTCTAATTCCTAGTAATTCGTCTGTTGAAGAAACTATTGGGTCAATCGAGTCAGCTTTGGATCTAATCCAATCAATTTCTTCTTTACTAAGCTTCCCGCTATCTCCAGTTTATCAGCCATCAGGAAAAATGACCTCTAGATAGAATGCCATTGCTAATGGTAATGAGATTGTTAAAGAACATATATTTCAGACGACCTCGAAAAAGAATTGAGGTTGTCTGAAAGGCAGAAACTGCGTGCATGCTTTGAGGCACGCACTCTACCTGTGAATTTAAAAATTTATGCAAGTTACAGCTTGCTAGGCAACCAATTTAACGAAACTTTTTCTAGGATCTTTAAACGTTCCTATAAATTTTAAGTCATTATAAAGTTTTTCTGGATCATCGGGTTTAAAAGTAGCGTTTACATAATAATACAAAGAATTCCCTTCATTCACACCTTTTTCTTTAGATGCTCTTATAATTTCTTCTGTGGCTTTTTTCGAATGCGTTCCAATTTCTTCAGCTAAAATTTCAATTGGAACAATCTCTCCGTTTTGGTACGAAAAGCTACAAAAAGTCTGAATCAATAAATGAAACCCCAAAATCTGCAAATGCTGGACATTGAGAATCTGAATCTTCCATTCCTTCAGTATATTTATTAAATTCATCTAACATCTTATTTGATGTTCCTATCCATACAGAAATCACATTTTTGTATCTGAATCAAGCATCTTAATCGTCCTTTCTTAATTATTGAAAATTTAATTTAAAATTTATTTCATTACAGAGGCCGTCTGAAAACAGAAACCGCGTGCGTACGTTCCGCGCACACTTTACATCGAGATTGGAGGTTTCATACGGGCTACGGCTTGCTTTGAAATCTATTTTTGAACGTAAGAAATTTATCATATGAATTTAGTTGTTCAGCAGAATAATTTTCCATAATTTCAGCATTATCACTATCTGCAATAGAAACAAAAAATATGACATTCTTTGTTTTTTCTTATCTATATTTTCTATCGCTTTTTTAAATCCTTCTATAATTGAATCATATACTTCCGCCTGATATTGCTCAAAATTATCTTCTGATATTAATGTATTTGCATCATTAAGAATATTTTGAATCTCATTATTGAATGTACTATCTATTTTCTCAGGAACCTCTCCAAGTCCTATTGCAAATTGAGGGTAATACCATTTAATAAAAGGCTGATCTTCTTTTGGGAGTTTACTTTTTCTATTTCGTAGTGAGAAATAGTGTTAGCAGCCCAACCCAGATATGAACAATAGTCATCAATATATAATGTATAGGCAAAAACTTCATTAGAATTATATCTTTCTAATACAAATTTAAATGTCTCTGTAACTCCTTTAGATACATTCTGGATTAAATCTTGAATTATATAATTACTTAAAATACTCATTTTTATTTTCCTTTTATAAATTTTTGTTATCAATCAGTTTCTATGCACATTTACTACGTGATCCGTATTTTCCAAAAACCTAACCACCAATTCTAGTTAATTGCTTGCTCATATATCTATCTGCTTGAGCTTTATTATACATAATTTCCTATCTTTTTTCTTAAAAATAAAAATATTTTAATCCAAAAGGGTGTTGTTAATCCCCAAATTCCTCCGAATATCAATCCTTCAAGGAGCATAAAACTCTCACTTTCGATTTGTATAGCTAATCCCAGCAGCATCCCAATTAACATTTGAATTACGGATAGATATTTAATATTTTTCTTTCTAATTCCAAATGAAATAAAATAACTAGAAAGAAAGAGATGATCGGAAACACGACCAACTTAACTATCGTGTTATCTCCATAATAGGCCATCCATAACCAAAAACAAATCCATGAAATTAGAATACTAATCCAGTACTTTTGAATAAATTCTTTGACTTTAATTAACATGGAAGTCCTCCTTTGGCTATGATGTTTACAGCATATTCTTGAGTTATATTTGTTCATATAAAGATAAATTCTTTTCTGTGCTTTTATATATGTCTATATAGAAATAAATTCTATTACCTCTTATTTCTTTCAGATAAACCAAGTCTTCGATACCACCAATATACTCAATGGATAAATCATCTAAATTTAATATTGCGAGCCTAAATCCAACAACCCAAAATCGTCTAATGAAAACTGGAATATATATTTTCTATTGAAATACAACAAAGGCCCTCCAAAACCCTGTTCTTTAATAATAACTTGACCGTTAATGGACAGACTTCCAACTAGGGAGAACCTTGATTTACTTCCATCAAATCAAGGTAACTGACTTCCCATTTGTCAAACAAAAATTTTCTTGAAAATCTAAAGGAGTTTCATTCAAAATTTTTAACTTAGACATTTTTATATTTTTTCTTGTCAAAGAATTGAAATCTTCTTCTATTTCTACAAGGAGTTTACCAACTTCATTATTAAATGGCCAAGAATCAATTACTATCCGAGACAATAAAAATTCTTTTCCTTTTTTTGTTGAAAAATACTTTCTGATTTTAGATAGTTAATCATGTCATATAGTTCATTTTTTATAGAAATCAACTGCTGTTTATTTGTATAACTATATTCATCACAATTATTAATCATTTTATCAATTTCGACTAAAAATATATTAATCTTTTTTATAAATTGCTCCTGATCCATTGTCTTATTAACCTTTCTAAGTCATTAATATATTTTTGTATTTGTCCACCAGGCAACCCCGCACCTTGAGGTATAGCATGTCGTACTGCGCATCGCGCCAGTCGGTTTCGGGCAAACCGTTTTGGGCGTTCTCTTCCTTGCTCGGCATCTTCCATTGGTGCTGGGCGATGAGTTGGCCGTTTTCGTTGTGGTTGAAGCAGGTAAGGGTAAGCGTATAGGGAAAGGTCGTCTGAAGGTTATTTCAGACGATCTTGCGATAGCTACTATGACTACTTCATTCAAGTCCATAATCAGGAATAGATAATTGAAATGGAGACAATATTAAAGACTCTCCGCTTTTAATATTTTTTACATGAAACAGTACAAGACCCATTGTCCAGCGTTTATCAGTTTGAATATCTAAATCACACTGTTCCTGTTCATTAATTGAAAAATAAATTCCTGTTTATTTTCAAACTGAATTAATCCATTTACTAGAATACCAACAATAGCAAAAGGTGGTATCCACATTGCTTGTATAGCGTAGGAGTCAGTATCAGATAATTCAAAATGAAAATTATCTAATATTCTAATATTTTTATTCTTTCAATAATAAATTTTTCATACTCTATATAATTTTCTATTATATCATAAGGGTTTCTCATAAAATCAAGACAATCAATAAACTCATATGAATAAGCAAAAAAATTTCTAATATCTTGTGGTTTATAAGGTAAATTCATTATATTTCTTCCTTGTTTTTACTAATTTCATCAATAGGTAACGTTTGTAATCTATCAATAAAAATAATTCATATTCAATATTTAAGATAGAAGGTAAGTTTTCTAGTTTTTCTAATAATTCTTTCATGATAACCACCTTTAAGTTATACAAAGCAAAGGAGTGCTTCTGCTGGAATAGTTTATTTATTTGCGTTCACTCCAATAGAAATAGATAACACATCTTCCTCATTGCCGAGTAGAGATATATCGATAACTTTATCTATTTTATGACTAAAGAATTTTAAACAATAAAAATTAGGTTTGTTTATTAATTCTAGCCAATTGCTAATATTTTTTATTTTGATAATAAACAAGGGAATAATTCTATTGGTATTTCAGCCGAATCATTTATTCCTCCATAAAAGTATACATAAGCAATATCATTTTCCTCTGGTGCAAAAAAATTTAATAATTCATTTTTTATCGATAAACTAAAATTTTCTTTTGATAATTCTATATTTCTATAGGGGTAAAAGTACGATTTATTATTTCACATGAGAGTGGATATGGGATAATTTTTTCAGAATCTGAAATTAAATTATTTAAAAAATGAATTTCGTTCATTTTTTCATTAAATGATTCTGTTTTAAAGTAAAGATCTTATCTTCTAAAGTTGTCATGATACTATTTCCTATGTTGTTCGAAAACAGAAAACGCGTGCGCGCCGCACACACCCTACGTCGGGACTGAAGGTTTTGTGCGGGCTACGGCTTGCTGGTTTTTAACTATATTTCAACAATTTTTCTTCATGTAATGCTTGAATTTGTTTCAAAATAATCTCGTTCATTTGTTTTTCTAATAAATCATTAGTAGAGTTGCAGATAATTTTAACTACAGAAGCAGAAGATAATAGTCCTAACCTCATAAAGTATTCAAGTTCAAGATCATCATCTTCAATTGATTCCTTCACATTTTCCATTCCTTCTTCAACAAAATATAGTGATAGGTGTCGTGCAAAATAATTATCTAATCCTTCTTGAGCACCTTTTTGACTTTTATACTCGGTTACAGACTTTAGTAATTCAAAAGATTGCTTTTTCTGAGCACTAGAAATAATAGGAGACGCATTCAAAAGACCAAGTATATATTCTACATCTCCCCATATTTCAAAATCCTCTTCAAATTTCACTTGCAAAATAGCAGGAATAATGATTTTGAAAGGTTCATATATCTTATTGACAAATAAACTACTAATTAAGTCGGTAAGCGCTTCTCTACTCTTGGAATTATTAAAAGAAAATTTCTTTTGAAGAATAGCAATCTTCTTTTTCTGATTTTTGTAACACAAAATTCAGCAATTTTATTAAAGTCTATATTCATAGTTTTAAGATCTCCATATATTGGTTAGATTATTTTAAATTTTACTCGAACACCATCAGACAAGTGCGATAATGCTGCTTTTATTGATGAACCCGCTCATCCTTTTTCAGACGACCCCAGGCAGTGTATTCGCCGTACCACAAGAGGTTGCCGTGGATGTCGGTCATCTCTCTTGAGATGCCGAACGGGTCGTAGGCGTAGCGGCGGTTAAGTACGGTACAAAAAGGTCGTCTGAAAATATCGAATCTTACTTTTTGGTTTTTTCTTAGGATTTAATTCTTCTTTACGTTGCTTATAAAATTGCCAATATTTTTTGTCTTCCATAGAGAAAGGTGTGTAACGTAGCTCATTATAAGTTAGGTCAAAATATTTATAGGCATTTTCCATATCACCTAATTCGTAATAGATAATACCTGCCCATAGAAATGTACTGCCATCAGGAACTGTTTTTCGCGCCTCTAATGCAATATTTATCCATTCAAGTGCCTTAGAATAATCCTTTAACTCTTTAAATCTGGCAGAAATTTCAGAACATAGCCCACTAGTTGGGGTTACGAATTGAGTAGCAGGTTTTGGAATTAAATCCCAAGCCCTCATTAACTCATCAATCCTTTCCTGAAGAGTTTTAGCTTGTCTCGACTCACATATAATATTATTAATTTCACTATTTAACTCAGGATTAATATCAGATAAATACATGTTTTTCCTCTCATTCATAATTCTTCATTAACAACCTTTAGGTGGCTTACCGTTTTTAGGCTTACGGAGTTTCTTATAACGTTCTTTGCTCTTTGCCCCACGGGAACAGTTGCCTTGTCCATATTCTAATCGATAATTATTAGAATCAAGCATACATTTGCATACTGTCTGAGATTTAGCTCCATGATAACAACCGCAACGATTCCAATAGGAAACAGCATTTTCAGGATTATGTCCCATATGTGCATTCTTTAAAGAGTATTTATTACCATGTTGGTCCTGTTGTGTACCTGTGCTAGGGGTTCGTGCTTACTGCTCACGCCCTACGTCAGGACTGGAGGTTTGGTGCAGGATACGGCTTGCTTTTCACGCTTTTAAATTCCGGTGGTGAATTTTTTGAAACTCATCCGAAATAAAATCTCCAAATTCTGCAAATGATTCAATAGGTAAATTAAAAATTTCTGGTTTATAACGAATAAGCAAACTTAGGATATGATAATGACTTCTTGGTGTTTCACGTAATTCAATTCTCTCGAATATTCTTTGTTTACCTTCCTCTTCATCTATTTTTTGTGCAATGGAAAAATCTGCATTGTGAGCCACTCCTAAAGCAGGATTAATGGAAGTAATTTCACTTGGGGTTGGATCTTGGTAATCGGGATCTTGAGCAATTATCCGCCAGTCTGACTCTAGCTTTGATTCAAATAAGGTATGACAGTCTAAAACGGTTTTGAATAAAATTGGGTAATTTCCAGCATTTTTATAATCGAATAGCTCAACTGGGCTTGAAGTAAACAAATCAAAAATTCCTACAGTGGCACCAAGCTTATTTTTAGCGATTATTCTACCGTAACCGAATAATTTATCAGCTATTTTAAAACAAAATAAATCACCATTCTTAAGATATCTATATAAAGTTCTGTTTTTTCCCAATTAAAGATTTTCATAATACTTTTCCTTTTCTGTAGCATAGAATGTTAAATTATTGGAAGATTTTTAAAACCATTTTTGAGAATATGGTCTCTTCCCGCAACCATTGCTTTTTGTCTTTTAGCATTACGGGTCTTATTCTCAACAAATGAATGACATTTATTTCCTCTGGTTTTAGTTTTTTAGGATTAAAATTACTTTTCTGACCTTTTTAAGTTTTTTCCTGTCAGTGTTCCACACATACCCTACGTTGGGATTGGAGGTTTTGTGCGTTCCACGGCTTGCTAGACCCAACCTACGCCTGTTGTTAATTTTGCATAAATTAATGAGCAATATAAAACGTCTAAATATTTGAAAGATTTATATTTTAGAGTTTTTTGTATTTTAAAAAGGGGACCTTGTGGGGAAGGCTTGACCTAATTTCGTTTATTTTTATGAGACCGAAAATTTAGAGATTCTTAAACCATCTAATTCAAATGTGAAAATAATAGAAACTCCTCCTTCTGTTTTTATCTCACACTCATGTTCCCACTCCTCCCTTGATACAAATTTCCATTTAATATCGGCAAAAAACAAATATTGTACAAATTTTTCAATAGTTAATTTCCTATTAATTTTATATTTTTTAGCAATAGTTACACCTTTGAAATAAGGATCTATTGATAGCAAATAAATAACTTCATCCCTAAAACCAATTTCTAATCCCTTCCAAAAAATAGAAAAACCACTTTCTATATTATCGTTATCGTATAACCATTTAGACGAATGTTTGAATTGTTTCCGCTTTTGAAAACTACTATATGACATACCCACAAACAGATCTTCAAATCTGCCTGTTTTTAAGAAAGATGTGATATCCATAATAACCTCATTAACATTTTCCTAAATTTTTCAATTCCTCTTTTAGCTATATCCTTTCTTCTAGTGCTACCTTTTGGGTCATTTAAATCACCTTCAAAATCAGTCAGCAACTTTCAATTTTTTGGAAGTAGCACTTTTCATATCACCAAAACATTTCCATACTAATTCTCCTTTATCATCTAAGGTTAAAAGGGCTTCTGTTACTTTTTATTTCCTACAAAAATATCAGCATGAGGTCCTTTTACACTAACATCCGAAAATCTATATGGTTGCATTTTTGAAGTTGCTTTTGAAGCAAGGCCTAATGGGTCCACCCATGCCTTCGCATTCGGCGCAAACCAATAAAGGTTATCCCCACTCAACAACCCAATCGGATCCTGATTCACAAACCGACCCGCATTAGGCTCGTAATACCTGAAGAAGTTGTAATGCAGCCCCGTTTCACGGTCGGCATACTGGTTCTGTAGGCGGAAGGGTTGATATGCGCTATCCGTTACCTTAGTTTCCTCTTTAAGACGACTTGATAAGTCATTGGAACAAGAGACCGTGTGTGCCTTGAGATATGCACCCTATTTGTATGCAGACTACGGCTTGCTGTATAATTTTTTCATTTGAGGATCAAATTTGTTGTGAACCATCAAAATTTGTATCTAACCCATCTATATATTTCTCAAAATCAAGGTGATATAGTTTTTTAAATTTCTAACCCAGATAACAAATTCAAAGAAAATATTAATATTTGTATCTGTTATTTCAAATATCCCGTTGTCTTGGTGAGATTCTTGGATAGCTGAGATAATTCTCTTAAATATTTCTTTATTTTCCCTAATTTCATCAATAGATAATGTTTGTAATCTATCAATAAAAATAATTCATCCTCAATACTTAAAATAGAGGGTGAGTTTTCCAATTTTTCATTTAGTTTAAAAATAGTATTCATATAAAATTTTTATAATTCTTGGTAATCCTTTAGTTTTCTATTCTTTGATAATGAATGGGTTTTACACTGTTCCGAAAATAAATGTGTTGAAAATTCCTTCTTCATAACCATGAGACTAAAAGATTGACTCTTGCCTCGGATTTCTGACGAAAATTAGGAGATAGTTATTATCATGAATTTTCTAAAAGCTACCAAACGAGGAAACCCTATAACTTAGTTATTAAATACTTACGGCTAATCCAATCCTAATCCTCAATACAATCTACTATCGCTTTGAACATTCTTAAGTATTGTTCTCCAACTTTACCACTTAGTAATGTACAATCATCATATTTATTTATATCATTCTCATCATAATCAAACATTAAATGAAAGTCATCCATTTTTCCATAGTAAACTTTTTCTGAATAATAAAGAAATTCCGCATCTGTTCTAAATTGATCTCCAGTAATGTCAATTATGTAATTATTTTCTAACATTAACCATGTGTGAGATTGATTATCCCAAGAAGTTTCGCCGTATTTTGTAGCATTTATTTCATAAGTATACACGCCGTTTTCATACAAAAACTTAGCTAATAGTGAACTTCCAGAACCACAGCACCCTCTCGGAAAATTTTTCAAGGTTGGGTCTGAATCTAGTAAACCTTCTTCTTTTGCCACTTCAATTGCTTCACGAAATTTTTTTGATAACATATATACATTATTGTTCATAAGACACCACCCTTCCTGAATTCCATTAGTTTTAATAGTAATAGACTTAAATGGCTATAGCGTCTATTGAATAGTATTGATATTATTCAATTTAAAACTTCCTTTCGCAACTTATTAATTACATTATATCATTAATTAATGATATCTTATTAAAGTGGATGTTCAAATTTATGGATAAATTAAGGCAGAGCAAAGTTTTAAGTAACTATTTAAGCTCTTTATATTTGGTCACATCAAACTCTTTGAACGTATTAGATTTGAGAGTTATTCAAATTCTGATTGAATTTAAGTTATAACATCTTATATAAATTATAAATAGGGTAATCCTGATATCTCTCTTTAGTTTCTTTATCTAACTTAGTCCAAAATAAATCAGCTTGTGGTTTCGATTTTAATAACACTGATACACCAAAACAAATTTCATCATTATCTTGATTATTCAATAAAATCTTAGTAAGACTCTCCATTTCAGTATTATCTAATTCACGATTTCTAGATTTGATTTGAAGATCATTTATGATGCTTATGCTATTCCCTTTTAAATGATTTAAGTTCCAGTCAGAAAGACGCTGAGCCCAAGTAAGCAACTCCTCCTTTTTGAAACTTCTTCTGTCATATCGGCTGCAGCAACTATTTTTATTATGGTATCGTCAGCACTCACGTTTTCTACACTATAATCAACTAATCTTTGGTATGAGGCAATAACCGAATCAAAGTTACAGTTATCAATTGTCAACCAATCTTCTGGCCTAAAAACTTCAAATAAAGAAATATCCTCATCCTCGCCCCTCCTGCACCAAGGAGTTTCAGAAAAAATATCTATCATAGTTCCATTATTGTCTCCATGAAATTCATATAGAGTGCTAATATGTATGTTAGCAATCTTCAAATTAAATAGTTTCGATTCCTCGTAATTTAACGTTACCTTCTTTTTTAGTACAAGGCCTGAATTAAGTATATTTAAATTTCTTTGAGACTGTTCATTAAAGAGGGATAAATCAAGCTCTTTTTTATCCCCATTTTCTTCATGAAATTTGATATTTTCAACAATTCTTTTATATGACTATCTAAATCAAGCGAATGAATATCCGATAAAGACCGTTCATCTAGTTCTATACTAGTTCCATTGAGTGTGAAAAATCCTATATTTCCTAGTTCTTTAAGTGCCTGAGTACACTTTATAGCATCTGACAGCATATTAGGTCTTGAATAGTTAAATTTGGGTTGAGCTTTCCCATTGTTGAAGGATATTTTAAAACCTTCACCAAAATGAAGCTGTACCCCTCCGTCAGGAAAATAATGTCTCTCTACATCGTCAAAAATATAATCTCCTATCTCAATAATTAAATCTGTTGCTTCGAAAGTTTCAACAATCTCTATTGAATTTTCAAGTGGAATTTCGATGTCAGTTTCAGGATCCCTAAGATAAAGAAAGAGGTCGTGTTCCTTCTGGTAATTAAATATTCCTTCATGCCCCTGACCATAAAAGTAAAGCTTGATCTCTTTATTATTGGGTATGTTTTCAATTGACATCCCATCGATATTTATAAAACTATGCTGTTTCTGGCTATTAGTAACAAAATCAACTAACATCGGATAAATTTTTTGTTCATCTAGTTTATGAATCTGTACCGAAAGTGTTTTATAATTTGCAGGCTTATTTTTAATTTACTTATTTTAATTAGCTTCTTTATAGAAAAAGGTGGCAGTGACTTATAAAAATATCTCTTAAATTACTGTTCTCGTCTAACCAAACTACGAATAAAACTACCCCACCATTTTTTGAATACAATTCTAAATCACGCATATCTACTGGGAAAGATTTCATTGAATTGTTCTTACGTTTAGTTGCTTTAATTTGGACAGGTACTCTCCCAAATATTTCGCTCTTTTTCTCACTAGCATTTTTAAGAACATGAATTTCTCCATCCCACGCTGGAGTTTTATCATTGTTATCGAAATAAGTCTGAAGCAACTTATTTCTGTTAATAAATGTTGCCAGATATGAAACGCCTAACGTTTCAATTTGCCTATTATTTGCCAAATTATCACCTCATAATATAACACTATGTATTATTTATTATACCATCAACAAAATAAAAATCTATATCTTGTGTTAAGTAGGAACATAAATAAGTTTCAAAAAAATGTACAATTGAACCACCACTTCTTCTGCTGATACTTGAGTAAAAAATGTACAAATCAATTCCTTAGATTAGATGATATTATGGACTATAAAACATACAAAATACTACTCCAAAATAATGTACAAAATAAAAATAAAGTACACTAATTAAAGAATGTACTTTACGCTTCTAATTTAGTTGTATCAATGGTTTAGCTCTTGTTAAGTCAATTGTACATAAACTTTTAGTTTTCTAAAAATACAATCTTTTAAAATAATGTACTTTATAAAAATCTATGATAAAAAAACAAGTTCAAATTTGAACCTGTTTTTTAAATTTTCCTATAAGGAACAAAATGTTCTCTTTTTCGTCTACGCCCTTTACAAAACGTGCATGGCTCGATAGATCGTTTTATATTTGCAATCTTATCTACGATAGCCATTCTATAACGATGCTCTGGATTGTTCTTACAAATCCACCAAAATCTTAATTTCGTACTATTTGTGATTCTTTCTGGATCTCCTAAAATAAGATTATTAAGGTAGTCCCACTCATTCATTAAATCTTCAAAAGAGATATTATCTTGTCTTTCTTTTAATTCTGCACAAAATGGACACATTTCTTTAAGATCTTTTGTCTCAGAACTTAAATACTTATTTAGTATAATGCTGAAGCGCTCATGAAATTCGAAATTACATTCTTTACAGCGCCATAAATAAAACCTTTTTCAGTTAATAATGGAACAAAACTATCTATAGAGAATTTATTATTTGGTGCCCACAATGTTGCTAGTTCAGGGTACAAATAATCAAATGTATTATACCCCTTCAGAGGCTTATCGTTGTTACAGTAAGGACAACACTGAGAAACTTCTCTTCGAATAGTGAACAAGCTTTAATAGTTTCAATAAGAAAAAGTTTGTGAGTGAACAGGATTTAAAGCAAAAAAATAAGAGCCGATGGGCTCTTATAATTATCTCTATAACTTGTAATTTTTATTTACTTAAAACTTTTCTTTGCCAACTTTTCTCATTACATTTTGGACATTTCATATATCTTGTAGTTCCAAAGTGTATTGCAAAATATACTTTACTGTATTTTGGCACATATTTATTATGGCATTTTTGACATTCATAATAACCTGTTTCTGTTTCTATTTTTAATGCAAATGAAACACCTATTATTAAAAGAACGAATGCTAATATAAACAACAATATTCTTGCTATATTATTCTCTATTAAAAATGATGTAACAAAAATTAGTGTTAAAAAGATATTGTTGAGCCAAAACCAATAACATTTTCATACATCATTAGTTTTTTATTTTGCATTTCTTCCTTTTTGCCATTTCTAACAAATTTTTTTCTGCTATCTCATTATAATTATTCATATCAATCATCTCCCCACTTAATAATTCATTTACACTTATTTTAAGTTCATTACATAAATCTAGCATAATTGATGAATCAGGCATTGCTTTTTCCATTTTCCCATTTAGATATAGCCCTATCTGTAATATTTAACTTTTCTGCAAGTTGCATTTGAGTCAAATTATTCTTTTTCCTACTTTCAGCTATAAATTTTCCAATTTTAATCTGATCCATAACTTTTACCTCCTTCAATTTAAGTGTAAATTATTATTATTAAAAAGTACACATACCATTGGTTGAGTGGGATGTTTTTTATATCAACTAATGGTTGAATAAGTGTAAATTGTCTTTATAATAGTGATACAACTAAGCCAACAATTAAGCAGACAATTAGTCCAATAAGTTCTCCAATAATTGAGCCTTTTATATGAAACCAATAGTTATGATATTCTTGTATCATATCTTCCGTACCTTCTATTATAAATTGTTTACTATGGCAAAACCATATTATCATTAAAAAACTGCATAAATTTATCAGCCATAGTAGCTCCTATCATTTAAAAGTCTATACATAGTATTTTTACAACAATCCTTTAGCTTCATATAAATTCAATTATAAAATTAGGAATTTTACATTTAGAATTATTGTTCTATCTATTATTCATTATACCATCAACAAAATAAAAATCTATATCTTCCGTTCAATAGGAACTTAAATAAGCTTCAAAAAATGTACAATTGAACCTACTACCTAACCACCATAAATCACAACTCAAAATGTACATTATTCACCCCTAAAATAACGTACAAAACAAAAATAAAGTACACTTTTTAAAGAATGTACTTTATGCTTCAAATTCAGTTGTATCAATGGTGTAAGTCTTGTTTAGTCAATTGTACATAAACTTTTAGTTTAATAATCCAAAAAGTATAAACCATTTTCAGCTCCAAAATACACTTTAATCAAAAACGACGTAAAAAATCCCTAGAGGACTGTTGTCTTCTAGGGATTTAGTGTATTCTTGAGCTATTTATTCAACAATTTGATTATATTACATGTGTCAAAAATATCTCTTTATTTTGTTTTTTAGAACATGTAGTATGTATAAATTGCAATAATAGAAAGGACTAAGAAAATTAACAAGATAAAAATAATTATTTTTTTCATGATTTATTAATAATACTGACTCTTAGGATACAGTATACTCCTTTCTAGGAAGAATTCTTATTATCCCTATCTTTATTATAGGTCTACAGCAATTTATATTCAATTATTTATATGTGAAAGTAGTTTCAGAATTTGAACTTTAAATTTTTTATTATACATTAATTATCATTGAAAATAATGTACAAATTAATTTCTCAGATTAGAGGATATTATGTACTAGAAAACATACAAAATACCACTCCAGAATAATGTACAAAACAAAAATAAAATACACTCCTTAAAGAATGTACTTTATGCTTCTAATTCAGTTGTATCAATTGTTTAGCTCATGTTAAGTCAATTGTACATAAACTTTAGTTTTTTGTATCCCTATCTATACTAGATCCCTTTTAAACACAATAAAATCAGCAAATCTCATGGATCTACTGATTGTTTTCTTCTCTAACTCATTTTTCTACATACTCAAATGGAATCTTGCTACCACAGAGCCAATTATAGACTCGATCATTGACTTGAACGTTCATAGCTTCGTGGGCGTATTCTGGCATGATTAAATGCTCTTTTGGACCTTCTAATCGATTATAAATGGCAAACTGCGTTTCAGGATAACAAACATCATCATCTAGTCCGGTAATCATGTGAACTTGTCCTTTGATCCGATGCGCAAAGTTTTTCACATCAATATAAGCCAAAGTCTGCATCAAACGATCTTCCGTTTCATGGAATGGATCATGGAACTTGAAATAACGGAAAAGCTCGTCATAGGCCTCACTGGTGTTCCCGATCTCTAATACACGTCTGAAATCCGATAAGAATGGATAAATGGCCACCGTTCGTTGTATACGAGGATTCAATCCAGCAGCCACAAGAGCCAGGGCACCACCTTGAGATGCTCCGTAGCTAGCAAGTTTGCTGTCGTCGACTTGAGGAAGGCTGGCTACAATTTCAATTAACTGGTAAAGGTCTAAGTAGATATCTTTATAAAAGAGCTGATCCGGACCTTCCACGGCTCCACGGATAATCTGTCCTTTTACCGTATTCCCAAGTGGTGAGCGATCTCCGTCCGTTGAATAGCCTGATTGCCCTCTTACGTCCATAGATACAACACCATAGCCAGCTACTGTATAAGCCAGCATGTCGGACCAATCCCAACAACGGCCCATATAGCCGTGAAAATGGAAAACAACGGGAACCTTTTGATCCGTTTTTGGGAGGATCATTCTTGAATAGACAAGGCCATTTCTGGTTCCTTTAAAGGTTAATTCATAATAAATCACATTTGGAATGCTGAAATCTCGTTCTTCAAGCTTGTATTCAGGCAGTTCAGTCATCTTTGCTAGGGCTTGATCCCAAAAAGCATCAAAATCTGCGGGGACCTCATCCCGTCCCTTGTAATCTTTCATTGTTTCTAATAATTTGGGATCTTTCATAAAATCCTCCTTAAGTATGTGTAATCGCTACCAAAAATGTACCATATTTACCTAAGGATTGCAAGAGACAAATAAAAATTACATAACCAAAATTATGTAATTTCACTATAGATTCAAAAACAGACTTAATTGTTTCACTAAATCTGGATTAGTGGGTAAAGCTGAATGATGAGCCTTGCGACCGTTTAAATTCACTTCTGTATAGGTTTGATTGTCAAAAATAGATTGTGCTGCTTGTGCACTAGAAAGAGGGACGATCCCGTCTGATTTCCCAGCAAAATTTCCGACAAAATTAAGGACTGCTACTTCTTTTCCCAGGCGATGCTTCCATGTTTGAAAATCCTCATACATCTCTTGATTGAAACGGTAAGGACTTCCAATAATAGCCAACTTGGTTACGGTTACCTTCTTTTTCTCTAAAAAGCCACTTTCCAATAAACCAGTCAAAACTAGTCCACCATTGGAGTGTCCGACTGCCTTGAACTCTGTAAAATAATAGTGATCCAAAAGGTAGGTAAGAGCGATCTTAAGGGATTCGATTTGCTGCTTGATATTGCTGTAGCCATCTCGATTGTTCTCGAAGCCAATCACAATCATCGGATTCGGCTCTTTCGTATTCAGTCTTCCTTCCATCTCTATAGAATTATCTTTGTTGACTTTTATTTTTAAAAGACTTTGTTTTTTCTAGAAAAACGATGGAGCATGCGAATGGTTCCATTGAAACGCTGTATACTAGCTGAACTTCCAGGTACAAAGATAATTGGTCTGATGGGTGGTTTCTTCGACCCTTTTGGGAATTCAAAGGGCTTGCTGTGCGAAGAAAAGAGTCTTCCAAAGAAACGAATGAGTTGTTGAAATAGTTTTTTTAACATGTTTCCTCTAGTACTATTTTCTAAAAGAACCCAGAACAATGAGTTCTAGGCCCTTATTAGAAACGATTATTTCCGTTTTTCTTATTCTTGCGCATTTGTTTGGCCATCTTGTTCATCGCCCGTTTCATCATGAATTCGCCGGCTTTCCCTTTGAGACCACCACCGAACATTTGGCTCATGTCAGGCATCCCAGCGCCTCCGCCAAGAGCTGACAAGTCAGGCATCCCGCCTTGTCCCATCATCCCTTCGAGGGCGGACATATCAGGCATGCCACCAGGCATATTCTTCGGCATATTATTTGGATTAAGCCCCATTTGTTTCATCATCTTGTTCATATCACCAGAGAGGACCCTTGCATCATCTGCTTGGCTTGGTTAAAGTCCTTGATGAATTTGTTGACTTCGACAAAGCTATTTCCTGAACCAGCAGCAATCCGACGACGACGGCTAGGGTTCAAGAGATCTGGATTTTCGCGTTCAGCTGGAGTCATAGAAGATACAATCGCGCGTTTCCGAGCAATTTCTCGTTCGTCGACCTTGAGGTTCTTCATGGCTGGATTGTTGGCCATACCTGGAAGCATCTTGAGTAGGTCTTCCATTGGTCCCATGTTTTGAACTTGGTCTAACTGGTCGATAAAGTCGTTGAAATCAAAGGTATTTTCCCGCATCTTCTCAGCGAGTTCAATGGAGCGCTTCTCATCGTATTCTTGAGAAGCCTTCTCGATCAGCGTCAGCATATCCCCATACCGAGGATCCGACCAGACATACGGTCTGGGTGGAAGGTTTCGATATCGGTGATTTTTTCACCAGTACCAGTGAACTTGATTGGCTTCCCAGTAATCTGACGAACAGAAAGGGCTGCACCACCACGGGTATCCCCATCGATCTTGGTCAAGATGACCCCGGTTACTTCGAGTTGTTCATTGAACTCACGCGCCACATTGGCCGCTTCTTGACCGATCATGGCATCGACAACCAAGAGGATTTCGTTTGGCTCAGCAAGGGCTTTGACGTCGCGCAACTCGCCCATGAGTTTTTCGTCGATTTGCAGACGACCCGCCGTATCGATCAAGACATAGTCATTGTGGTTGGCTCTCGCTTGCTCCAAACCTTGACGAACGATCTCTACTGCAGGGACTTCTGTACCGAGTGAGAAGACAGGGACATTAATCTGCTGACCAAGAGTCTTCAACTGGTCAATGGCTGCTGGACGATAGATATCGGCCGCAATCATCAAAGGACGTGCATTTTCTTCCTTGACCAATTTGTTGGCCAATTTACCCGCAAAGGTTGTTTTACCAGCCCCTGAAGACCGACCATCATGATAATGGTTGGAATCTTTGGAGATTTGATAATGTCTGCTGTCTCAGAACCCAAAATGGCTGTCAATTCTTCATCGACAATCTTCACGATTTGTTGGGCAGGGTTAAGGGTTTCAATGACCTCATGCCCAACGGCCCGCTCGCGGACGCGTTTGATAAAGTCTTTTACAACAGGAAGGGCCACGTCGGCCTCTAAGAGGGCTAGACGAATTTCTTTGGTTGCTTCTTGGACATCCGCTTCAGAGATTTTCCCTTTCTTACGAAGATTTTTAAAGACGTTCTGTAAACGTTCGGTTAAACTTTCAAATGCCATTATTTTCTCCTATTTTTTTAATTCAGTGGAAATCGTCCGAAATGTTGCAAACATTCTAGTTCTTCGGGTGTGACTTCTTTCATGATTTCATTTGGATATCCCCAACAGCTAAAACCTATTTGCATAGCTTTGGAGATATCATTGGGCGAGATAATTTGTAGTCGAGTAGGAAATACTCCCTCTGCGACTAATAGTTTGCAAGGTATTCCTTGATAAATGACGAGACTACCCATAATCACTCCCGATTGTCAATGCTTGATAAAATTTCAACCTGCTCTTGTAGAAAAGTATCTTCCGGATAGCGTTCTAAAATCTGATCAAAAATCTGACTACGAACAATGTAATCGGAATACATATGGAGTTTCATTTCGTAGTCCTCTAAAATCTTTTCTGTACGTTTAATATTGTCATAGACCGCCTGACGGCTCACTCCAAACTCTTCCGCAATCTCAGCCAAGCTGTAATCATCGGCGTAATAAAGCTCGATGTAGTTCATTTGCTTGTCCGTTAAGAGCGCTGCATAAAACTCAAAGAGCGCATTCATTCGGTTGGTTTTCTCAATTTCCATACCTTTCATTATATCAAAAAAGCCCGCTAAAGACTAGCGGGACTTGATGCTTTTGAGCTTGAAATAAGAGGATCTATCATTAGAGTTTTAGTGCTAACATATTGACTGTCATCCCTGCTGCAGTTCCCATCAAGAAGATAGTATCTCCCTCTTTCACATAGCTATGATCAAGCGCATAGGCTAAACCGAAAGGCACGGCTACCGAAACCATATTTCCATAATCGCTGACAATATTGAGATATTTATCTTTGCCAACTCCCAATTTGTCCATGACAAGTGGCAGGGCCCGGCTAGCTTGATGGGGAATAATATAGTCTACAGCATCTTTAGAAATGCCTGATTTCTCTTGGAATTCTTGGAACATTTCTGGAATGACACGAGCAGAAAGTAAGAGAATTTTCTTCCCTTTCATATCAAACATAAAATCAGTCTTGGTTGATTCAGAGTACAATTTTGGATGATAAGCTGTCAAACCACCCCGAATTTCGGTATCATGGGCTCCCTCAGACCAGGTACGTTGCATGCTGGCAATGATTCCTTTGTCTTGGCTTGTTGCTTCAAAAATAAAGGCAGCTGCTCCATCGCTAAATAATTCAAAACTCTCTTTTGTTTAGGATTAAGGCCAAGACTTCCTACTTCACTTGAAACAATGAGGACACGCTTGTACTCACCACCTTCAATCAGATAGGAAATGGTGCTTAAGGCTGATACAAAACTAGTACAGGTAGTATTGATATCCATGGCTGGAATCGTCAGTCCCTTGGCCACGCGCTCATGGATCAAAGCAGCCATACAAGGAATAGGCTGAACGCCAACCGCACTAGCCGAAACCAGGCAGTCGATATCTGTCATTTCAAGCCCTGCATGTTTTAAAGCAGCTTTAATTGCACGCGCTGCTAGATCAATCTGTGTTTCTTCTCCTTCTTTCACCCGGTAACGAGTCTGGTCTTTGAAGTTCACTGTATGAGCTGGAAGCGCTGTTCCATAGCCTTTGATTTGTAGATGTCTTTTACTGTAGTCATAGGATTCTCCTTTTATTGAAGTCGTTGAACACGTTTTAATTTACGTGTTGGGTCCCATTGGTAATCGATAAATTGAATACTTGGGAGGATGAATTGTTTTTGTTGAGCCAAGAGTTCAAATTGGGCAAAGATCGCTTTCTCAATAAAGTCGGAACGATGACTCAAGGCGATCGTAATAGATCCATCTGTCAGCTGAGTCACTTGATAGTCCTGAATATTTTCAACGAATAAAATGCACCGGCGAATAAAATCTGGATAGATGGTTTGGCTGTTTCCATCAACTTTTTGAAATAGAAGATATCGTCCGATCGTCCTTCGATTTTCGCGATTTGAGTAAAAACGGATCCACAAGGACAGGGAGACTTTTCTTCTACTAAAATATCATTAAGTCGGTAGCGATAGATGGGTTGACTCGTTCGTTTAAAATCAGTAATAATCGGATAAAAGCGGCTATCATCCAGATACTCTTTTTCGACATACAAAATATCTTCGTTGAGGTGAAGATTACCTTCTGAACAAGTACAAGCTATAAACCCTTCTGTCGCTTGGTAGACCTGATCAACCTTTTCTAGTTGAAAGGCTTTGGCGATGGTCTGAGCATCTCTATCCTCTAGGATCTCTGCGACAGAGACAACCTTGACGGGTTGGATCGCAAGTTGCTGATTAGTGACATAGTTAGCTAACTCAATCAAGGTGGAAGCTGGTGCCACTACAATGGTTGGTTGATAGTTTTGAGACGCTCTAAATGCTCCTTACTATCCTTGAAGATATCAAAATACTCTAATCGAATAAGGGACGAATTAATGGTTTGATAGAGTTCGTTATCAGCACGTAAGAAAAAGCAATGCGATGACCAAACAGGTTTCCTTTTGGCAACATCTTAGCTAAGATTGCTGCAGCCCACATACTTCTTTCTTTTTCTGTGGTGACAAAGACCCTCGGTGACCGGAGGTTCCAGAGGACAAGCCTACTGCGACTTCTCCATTCATTTCGGTAAAATCTCGCGTTTGTTCCCCACGTATGGCCATCTCTAATGCCTGATCTCGATCCACACCCAGGGTATTAAGTTCATTGAAATGCGTCATCATGAAATTCTTATCCATAGTCCCAAAGGATTCAGGAGAATGGCTTTGAAAATAGGGTGAGTGAGAAGTGATAAAAGCATGGTAGCGAGCCAATTGTTTTTTTGGTACTTTTCTAAGGTTTCCTTTGAACGGAATCGATGGCACCATCTCGTTTCAATAAAGGTTTTCAGAAAGACTGTTTTTTCATTTAAAATCCTTTCAATCCGTTCTTGCGGGTCGTGGCTGACCACAACTTGAATGCCTTCTTGTAATAATTTCTCTAGCAAATCTGCCCCTGGAGATAGGCCTTCTTATTGTCCTGTACAAAGGAAGGAATGAGACGCATTTTTCGTGTGTAAGGCAAGAGATCCACTCCCAGCATAGATCTGCACCTATATAGAGTTTCAGCTCATCCATATACAGACACCCCTGCCCTCTTGCATGCCCATCGATAGATGATACGAGAATACTCCCATCACCAAATAGGTCCGCAGTCGGGCGGTAAGGGAAAGCAGGATGCGTTTGATCTGCTTTGAGACAAGTCACACGATCTTTGAAATCAGCTGGAAGAAACTCTTTAAAAATCAGATCTTTGAATTTCGGCTTCTGGTACACTTCATAGACTTCCTGAGTTACAAAGAAATGAGCATTTGGAAAAAGTGCTGCTCCGCCGAGATGATCAGGGTGAAAATGCGAAAGAAACACATAGGAAATGTCTGCTGGATCAATTCCACGCTCTTGCAATAGGTAGTCAATCTGGTCTTCTTTATTCATCTGCATAGGCGTTGCTAGACGGTACCAGAAATACCGTGCTTTTTCTTGATTTCATAATGATAGCCAGTATCGTACAAAATATAGCCTTTTTCACGATGATGAATCAAAAGACACCTGCTGGAAATTGCATTTTTCATTCGGAATACCTTTGAATAAGAGTCCAGAATGACTGCTACAAAAACCTGCTGGAAAATAATTAATGTGCTCGATCATGTTGGACATAGTTGTCAATCCCTTCTTCAATGGTCATTTTTGGATAATAGCCAAGTTCGGTTTGGGCCTTTTGAATATCAAGAGTTTGGCTATAGCGAAGGAGATAATAGGTGTAGCGAGTCAAGGGGGTTCAGCTTTATATGAAATAATCGATACACCCCTTCAAGGCTGTACGCCACACCTGCTACTAGAGCTGCTGGAATGTTCCGATAGTGGATAGGTTCTCCTAATCCTTTTAGTGTTGTTTCGATCAAATACTTAAAGGTCTTTGGTTCTCCATTTGTAATATTATAAACCTGTCCGTGTGCTTCTTTTGCTTCCAAAGCCAAACGAATGGCTAGGGCGACATTTTCCACACAGGTCATATCCATGAGCTGCTCTCCTCCTCGAATCAACGGAATCCCAATTTTTCGACTGAGGCGTAAAACCCGAGG
Organism: Streptococcus sp. 2A/TPW/M5; assembly: GCA_036663675.1. Classification (GTDB taxonomy): domain Bacteria; phylum Bacillota; class Bacilli; order Lactobacillales; family Streptococcaceae; genus Streptococcus. The sequence goes on from JAYXUK010000001.1 coordinate 1,661,459, forward strand.
CAAGATACTGGTATCTCCCACACCAAATAATCCTCTCGGACGCAAGATAATACTTGGCACATCTGGATAGTCAGGAAATAGTTTTTCAGAAGCCAATTTGCTTCTGATGTAATTATTGAGGTGGTTTTCTTTGGGAGCATCACTTTCCTTGATATCGAATTGGTCTTTTCCAGCTGCGTAAATACTGGGAGAAGACACATAAACCAAGCGTTTTACTGCATATTCATGGCACAAGTCAAGGACATTTTGAGTGCCGATGACATTTGCCTGATAGAAAGCCTTCCAAGGTCCCCAAGCAGTGGACAAGGCTCCTGCATGAACAACAGCATCAATTTCCTGAAAAGCTTGTCTTAGTTCCTCAATAGAGCTCAAATCTCCTTTAACAAATTGGACACGCTCACTTTCCAGAACCTTCCCAACTTTTTCGTTTCGGCCAAAGGCTACAATGGAATAGTCGTGATCCAATAACTCCTTAATCACATATTTTCCAAGGAAGCCAGTCGCGCCTGTTACAAGAATTTTCATAGTTTTCCATCCGTTCCACGTCTTAATAATCGTTGAATTTCAAACTCTAAGGTATCCAACGGTTTGTAGGTTTTTGATAGTTTGTTTAGTCTCGCTAACTCTTCCCAAGATTCTTTTTCTAAAAGGGCGTTAAAACCTGCTTGAATTTCTTCAGTGCGATTTCGATGAGCTTGAAAAGCAATCCCTGCTTCTACTCCTCGAATGGCATAGTCAAATTGGTCATAATCATGCGGCAAGATCAAGGCTGGTTTCTTAAATTCTATGCACTGATAAAAGATTCCAGCCCCTCCATGGTGAACCACATAGTCCATTTGCGGTATGTATTCTTTGTAAGGGAGATAAGTTACGAGAGTCACATTTGAAGCCACTTCTTCTTCAGAAAATTCTTTTGCTCCATCTCCTAGTGTGACAAAAAAGTGGCATTCTGGATGCTCTTTGGCTAACTGCTTGGTTTGATGGAGCAAATTTTCTTTTGCCCACGGTAACTGAGTCCCACAAGTCACGAGAACTTTCTTTTGTCTTCATAAGGGCTGAGATCCAAAGGATAATCTTCTGCTTTTTCAAGAGAAGTCCCCAAAGGGCCAAGCCAAGCATATTGATGAGGGAAATGTGTTTTCAACTCCAGCTCCATCATCCCAATTCCAAAGATGGCATAAGGAGAGTAAATAGTCTCCACTCCATTTTGATTGTACAACTTGAAATTGTAACGTTTTAAGCGTTTGCGTAAGAGGAAAGCCCCACAGTATTTCCCAATACGCGTGAGTTTACGGCATAGGGCTTGTATCTTTTCTTCCTTCTTGGTTCGCGCAATTCCCATCCCTCCGAAGAAGCAAGGGGACCATAAGGTGTTTCGATCGCAAATTGAGTTGCCATTGTGGTAATCCAAGGAATTTCTAACTGTTCTGCCACAAAACCAGCTGATAGAGTGATAAAATCAGCAATCACAATATCTGGACGATTGACACGCCACTCCTCTAGCAATTGATCCGATACATGATTAATCAAATCGAGACTCTTAGATAATTGCCGATAGGCTGAAAATAGATTGTGTTTTTATCGTTATTAGCCGCACGTTCAAATTCTTCTACTTTGTCCTCTAGAATTGGAACTACAGTGAAGCCGAGACTTTCTGCAACGGCCTTTTTCTGAGGACCTGTGAAAACCCGGATTTCCATGGTTGGATCATCCAATAAGGGTTTGACGAGATTTAAAGTCGGGTACAGATGCCCACTCAAGGGAACAGCTACCACATCAATTTTAATTTTTTTCATTTTTTCCTGCCTTATATCTTTTTTAGATCTAAAACTAGCTTCTATCTATTAATTCGTAAAAAAATCAAAAATTGAAGAAAAAATAAAAATTTTTAAAATTTTTTCAAATCTTTTATTTATGACCATACTATCACTATTTAGAAAGAATGAGTTCTCACTAAAAAGCTCCCAAATGCCCCGGTAATATGCCTCGGACATTTGAAGAGTTTTCTATTTCTGTTCATTGGTCGCTTAATTGTTTTCCAAATAAAATTCGAACCGCTCCCCGACATACTGACTTTTACATACTCAAAAGCAGTCCCGTCTTCAAAATAGGAAACCTGTGTCAATCCTAAAATAGCCTGTCCTTTTGAAATCTGTAAGTAGTCCGCAATCTTATCTTTGGCTAATCGCGCATAGATGGTCTGATGCGACTTTCCGATCTTATAACCATGACGCTCCAAGGTTTGGAAGAAATGACTGGTGACCTCTTCGCGATTGAAATTCTTAATAAATTTCTCAGGAATGGAAGCTACTTCATAAACGACAGGGATCCCATCCGCATATCGGACCCGCTCCATCCGAATGATGGTGTCTGTCTTATCGATGCCTAATTTATCCACTTCTTGGAGACTAGGAATGGTTTTACGATAAGAAATCACTTGACTAGAAGGTTCCTTGCCTTGCGATTTCATAATCTCAGTAAAACTGGTTGTGCCTCGCATTTTTTCTTGGACGCGCGTGCTAGTGATAAAGGTACCACTTCCTACCCGTCTTTCAAGCACTCCTTCTTCGACCAGAAGGGTAATAGCTTGCCTAAGCGTCATCCGACTCACTTGAAATTTCTCAGCTAGATCGCGTTCGCTGGGAAGACGCTCCCCGATTTTCCATATTTTTTGATCAATCTCAGACTTAATCTGATCATGGATTTGAATGTAAGCTGGAATCATAACCTTGCTCTTTCTCTGTGTTATCTCTATTGTAGCGTAAAATTCCTAATTCTTCAATCAGAGATTGGTAAAGACAAGGCTTTTGTGTTAGAATAGAGGAAAGTAAATTTCTTTAAGAAGGGGATAAGATGACAAACCTATCAACTGATTTGCATGATGTTGAAAAAATCATCGTGCTTGACTACGGTAGCCAATACAATCAGCTTATTTCACGTCGGATTCGTGAAATTGGAGTCTTCTCAGAGTTGAAGAGCCACAAGATTTCTGCTGATGAAGTTCGTGCAATCAATCCAGTTGGGATCGTTCTTTCAGGTGGACCAAACTCTGTATACGAGGAAGGTTCTTTTGATATCGATCCTGAAATTTTTGAACTCGGTATTCCAATCCTTGGAATCTGTTACGGGATGCAATTGTTAACCCATAAATTGGGTGGGAAGGTCGTTCCTGCAGGTGATGCTGGTAACCGCGAATATGGTCAATCTGAACTGACTTTGACAGAATCTTCTGCTCTTTTGCCGGCACACCAGACAAACAATTGGTCTTGATGAGCCACGGGGATGCTGTTACAGAAATTCCGGCTGACTTTATCCGCACTGGTACTTCTGCTGACTGTCCATTTGCATCGATTGAAAATCCAGACAAGAAAATCTACGGAATCCAATTCCACCCTGAGGTTCGTCACTCTGTTCACGGTTATGACATCTTGCGTAACTTTGCCTTGAACATCTGTGGGGCTAAAGGTGACTGGACCATGGACAACTTCATTGACATGCAGATCAAAAAATCCGTGAAACCGTCGGAGACAAACGTGTCCTTCTTGGTCTTTCAGGTGGTGTTGACTCTTCCGTTGTTGGGGTTCTCCTTCAAAAAGCTATCGGCGATCAATTGATCTGTATCTTTGTAGACCACGGTCTTCTTCGTAAAGGCGAAGCCGATCAAGTGATGGATATGCTTGGTGGTAAGTTTGGTTTGAACATCGTTAAAGCAGATGCTGCAAAACGTTTCCTTGATAAGTTAGCTGGTGTATCTGATCCTGAGAAAAACGGAAGATCATCGGTAACGAGTTTGTTTATGTCTTTGATGATGAAGCAAGTAAACTCAAAGATGTAAAATTCTTGGCACAAGGAACACTCTACACTGACGTGATCGAGTCAGGTACAGATACTGCTCAAACCATCAAGTCACACCACAATGTGGGTGGACTTCCAGAAGATATGCAGTTCGAACTGATCGAACCACTCAACACTCTTTACAAAGATGAGGTTCGTGCTCTTGGTACTGAACTTGGTATGCCAGACCACATCGTATGGCGCCAACCATTCCCAGGACCAGGTCTTGCTATCCGTGTCATGGGTGAAATCACTGAAGAAAAACTTGAAACAGTCCGTGAATCAGATGCTATCCTTCGTGAAGAAATCGCCAAAGCTGGTCTTGACCGCGATATCTGGCAATACTTCACAGTCAACACTGGCGTTCGTTCAGTAGGTGTTATGGGAGACGGCCGTACCTACGACTACACAATCGCCATCCGCGCTATCACTTCTATCGATGGAATGACAGCTGACTTTGCGAAGATTCCATGGGAAGTCCTCCAAAAATCTCAGTTCGTATCGTAAACGAAGTTGACCACGTCAACCGCATCGTCTACGATATCACAAGTAAACCACCTGCAACTGTAGAGTGGGAATGATTTATAAACATGATTTGAAGTGAAATGGTTGTTTTAACAGCACTTTAGGTTATTATAAAATGTTAAAAATCAATCAAAATTGATTGGTTCCTCACCAAAATCCCCACCAGAAAACTGATCTGATGGGGATTTTTATTTTAAGCACATTATAGTTTCTTCTACATAAGTAGACATCGTATCTCGTTTTGAGGCTGGGATATTAAACAATAATGTAGTAAATTGTGTCATAGAAATAAATCCCTTATAGTAGTATTTCGTAATTCTACTATAAGGGATTTATTCTTTCGTTTTTACACAACTTCTCCTATACTATCTTAACTTTTGTTATAGCTGTTTCTATTATTGTTCCATCATCAATTATTAACAATTCTACAAAAGAAATCGCTAAATAATTTATATCTAAATCATATCTTTTTTCAATTTTATTAGTATAATCTATATTCTCTTTAAAAATAATATTTTTTTCTTTATCATATATATCAATACTAATTATAGCGCTATTAGAATATCCATTTAATAAGCAATCAATGATTAATGTCGTTTTATTTAAATTTTGACTATTTCCTAATACAGCGTTAAAATCATATACATGTAGTTTAGGAGTACTATAAATAATGCTCTCCGAAATTTTGTGTAAGATTGAATCTAACGTTGAATCTAGCATCACATTATTGTTTTGTTTTTCTTCTTCAATAGAGCATACCTTAATTATAAGTTCATTTTCCTCCAAACGAAGCAAATTTGTAATTTCAAATTCTATAGACTGTTCAAGTCCCTTCGAAAATCCAACAAAGCGCCCATTCATCCAAATATACACGGGAAGATTTAAGCTTTGCATTTTCAAGATAATATTTTTAGTAATTAATTTATCTTCAACTTTAAAATGATTAAACAAAGTTACCAATGTAGATTCGTCATCACCATTTTTTTCATTGAAATCTGATTTCATGTAAGTCCAATTACTGTTTAAGTGCATCTTATCTATTTGAAAACAGTCTAGTTGTTTTATATCTACATATTTATCAAAATAATAATGCTCAGAATGTTCAGGTAATTGATTGACTCCTGTTATAGCAGAATTTTTCAACCAGCTATATTCTACTTTAATATTTTTCATCTCTAATACCTCTTAGTAAAGTAATTTATCTTCATATTCCTACGTCTACTTAATGCGATATATTAGAAAAAACAGAGTCTGCTTTACCAGACTCTGCATATGTTATTTCGTTGCTGGTTGTTGCTGTGTAATACAGTGAATATTACCACCACCATATGCAATCTCTGTAGTTTCAACTCCAACAACTTTACGATCAGGGAACATCGCTTGGACTTGTTCAACCGCTAATGCATCGTTCTCATCACCATATTGAGGGAGAATAATTCCTCCATTCACTATTAAGAAATTCAAATATGATGCGATTGCAACTTCTCCTTCCTCTCTTGGAATAGCCCCTTCTGAAAAATCAATCGTATCTGCATCTTTTAGATAGCATGGCTTCTTAGTAACGCACATTTTATGTACTTTTAATTTTCTGCCTTTTGCATCTGTTTGTTCACTTAGGAATTCAAACGCTGCTTTTGCTTCCTTGTAGAAAGGATGGCTTTCATCTTCAGTGTAAATACATGCAACTTCACCAGGTTTTACAAAACATGCTACATCATCAATATGACCATTCGTTTCATATGGGTCAATACCATCTTTCACCCAAATTACTTTTTCACAATTCAAATAGTCTTTTAATTTTTGTTCAATTTCTTCTTTTGACAAATGTGGGTTTCGACTTGGATGAAGAAGACACATTTCAGTAACCATCACTGTACCTTCACCATCAACGTGAATTGATCCACCTTCTAAAACAAAATCATCTGTTTTATAAGAATCAGTATTTGTTAATTCACAAACTTTTCTTGCAACAAGCGCATCTTGATCCCAAGGGAAATAGAGTCCATCGACTAGACCTCCCCAAGCATTAAATTCCCAATCTACTGCACGACGTTCACCTTTATCATTTATAAGAAATGTAGGACCACAGTCGCGAATCCACGAATCATCATTTGTCATCTCAATTACTCTGATATTTTCGCAATTAAGAGCAGATACACGAGCTATAGCATTTTCAAATTGAAGAGGTGGTACACAAAGTGAAACTGGTTCAAATTCACTAATGGCTTTGGCAACATCTAAAAATGCTTTTTGAGCAGGTTTGGCTCCTAAACGCCAATTATCATTTCGCCATGGCCATAACATCCAAATTTGTTCTTGTTCTTCGAATTCTCCTGGCATTCGAAATCCATCTACTTTAGGGGTTGTCCCCACAATACGTTTAGACATCTCAAGTCCTCCTTTTATTGTATTGGTATTTAGTTACTATCATTTTTTGATTTTTTCACACGAATAATAACTTCACCTAAGATAAGACAAACTAATGAACCAATAGTTACAGGTAATTTATCAGCTAATGTTACTTCATCAAAAGATAATGGGAACGCTGTAAATAAAAGCGAAATCAAAATCATAACAATTGGAATTACAACCATAATTTTTAAAATAAAATCACTTCCTCCTACTTTAAAAGGTCGAGGAGTTTCTGGATCTATTTTTCTTAACTTATAAAATGCTGGAAAAACTGGTATATAAGAAAGCAGGAACATAACAAGGTTTAATGAGAAGAAGGCCCAAAACAAATCCTGATTTGGTAATATTGGTGCAATGACTACTACAAATGTCGCAACAAAACCATTTGCTAAAGCTGATCCAATTGGCATGTTATTCTTTTTACTACGTTTTGCAAAAAACTTTGGCATATCTCCGTTTTCTGCAGCATAACATGCCGTGTTATTCACTCCTAATGACCATGAAATCATATTTCCAAAAAGAGTTAGTAAGAATAGAAATGCCATTAAAATTATAAACCATCCATTTTCTGATCCGGTCAAAAGTTTAAAGCTGTCCATCATACCACTACTAGTAGAAATTTTATCAACAGGAATCGCTACACCAATACCAAATGCAGAAAATATATAAATAGCTGCAATAACTAAACCTGCAACAATTATAGATTGAGGTATTTGTTTTTAGGATTCTCCATATCATCTGCACACGTACAAATAACCTCAAAGCCAAGTAGATTAAAAATAATAACAGAAATAAATGATAGACTGTTTAAATCAAATGATGGTAAAAGTGAATCCAACGTAATTTTATTAGCCATTCCTTTTGTAAAGGCAATATATAATCCCAAGACTCCCACTAATAGAGCTAATATCATTTTTATAATTGCCGCACCATTGAGGATCCATACGCTATCACTTGCAGGATAAAAGCTTATCCATATAATTAACCAAATAAATACAAGTTCAATTAATAATGTCCAGAACATTGAAAACTCAACTCCTGTTATCGTTGTCAACAAACCAGGAGTCATAACAGCTAGTGATGCTAACCACAATGGAAAATTAATCCAATAATACCAGGAGGTCCTTGAGCCCCATCGGTGTCCAAACGCCTTCGTCACCCAATCATAAATTCCACCATCACCTATATAAGTAGTACCTAATTCAGCTGAAATCAATCCGTATGGTAACAAAAAGGCAATTAATAAAAATAACCACCAAAAGAATTGAGAATTCCCAATCGCTGCAACTGGAGCTGCAGCTTCTGCAACAAATACTACACATATTACAGTTAATACTGTAGTAAACAAACTAAATTTTTCTTTTCTTCCATTTTTTCTCCTTCCTTTAAGAGGAGAGTTATAACATCGTCAATTTAAAGCAAATTGATTTAAAAATGATTCCAGTTCTGCTTTAGCTACAGATTGTTTTTCAAGGTCATATGGATGTCGTTTTTCAAAATCACGAAGTAGATAAACTAAGATACCTCGCATTGAAGTTAAACGATTTTCCGCCTCATCAAAACAAACTGAATTTGGGCCATCCATCACTTCATCAGACACTTCTTCGCCACGTGTAGCAGGTAAACAGTGCATGAATTTGCAATTTTCTCCTGCTTTTGCCATCATCTCTGAATCAACATGATATTTAGGATAGAAAATCTTCATACGTTCTTCTTCTGATAATTCCGCTTCATATAAGCCATACCATACATCAGTATATAAGAAATCTGCACCAGTAATTGAATCTATATCATCAGTTACCAAATATTTACCACCTGATAGTTTACAAATTTCATCATATTTTGACTTATGCATATCATTTAATTGGAATCCCTTCGGACCGAAGTGAACAAATTCCATACCCATTTTCAATGTAATTAATCCTAAAGAGAAGCATACTTGAGTTGCATCTCCTACAAATACTACTTTACAATCTTCTAATTTTTTCCTTTCGGCAAGTTTTCAATAATCGTAATCAGATCTCCCAATTCTTGTGTAGGATGATTATAATCACTCATACCATTAATTACTGGTACTTGAGAAAATTTTGCTAAATCAACTACACTCTTATGACGCTCAACACGTGCCATTATAATATCTGTTAAGCGAGAAACCACGGTTGCTGTATCTTCTAGTGTTTCGTGTCCTCCTAGTTGAATTTGACCGGGTGCCAAATATTGTGCGTGCCCTCCAAGTTGAGTCATAGCAGTTTCAAAAGAAATCCGTGTTCTTGTAGATGATTGTTGAAAAATCATACCTAGAGTTTTATTTTTCAACAAAGGTGGGTAATACCCATTTTTAATACAAGCTTTAATCTTAAGAGATAGCCCAGCCATTTCTAAAAGTTGCTCTTTAGAGAACTCTTCTGTTGTAATATAATCAATTTTATTGCTCATAATTGAGACCTCCTGTGTTGTTATGCTTTAATGATATTGCAAAATTTTTTAGTTTGCGATAAACTTAAAGGTGTAAACCCTCTTTTTAAAAGTTTAAGTACTAAACCCAGTATTTATACTTTCAAAAATGTAATGCTATTTTAAATATAAACTCTCTATTTTATTCCTTTTAGATAAAGTTTAGAGTTTTAATTAGTTTCACAGAATAAATGGAGGCTAAATATGATTGAAATAGTTTATATATACAATGTATTTTTAATTATACTGTATACTTTGACCCTTGGTATTGTATTGACCTATTCTTTAAACTCAGAAAAGGATAAAAATACTTATTTTTTGTAGTCGGTTTATATCTTGTTTTTTTATTTTTGATAATCTGATCCTTTCAATGACAGAAATAATTAAAGATTTCGGAAACACATATAACCAACACTTTATGGGAGTTCCTTTGTGAAAACTGTCATATATCTTGTTAATAATATTTGTCAGTTTTGGATAGTTGCTAGACTGAGGAAAGAAACACCTTTATTAACCCACTATTGCTTTATTTCAATTACTTTCATATGGATGGCTTTCCCAATTCTAAACAATTCTCCATTAAGAGTTTTTATGTACTATTTGCCCAATCAGCTTCTTTTGATTTATACTGGTATATATGCGAGACGAAATCTAACATCTTTAAATATTAGTAGTCGAAATAAAAATTACTTAAAAACTATTTCAAATATCGGAGTGCTATTTGGTATTCTAATTATCTTAGAAGATTTATTTGTTATTTTTAATATAGATTCGTATGATTTGTTGAATCTACGAATTCAAAATAGAAATATGTGTGAAGACATGTTTACTATTGCTGTTTGTTATTTAATAATCAAATATATTCTTTCTGATTGGAAAGCTATTTCGAATGTAGAAGAACAATTAAGTTCATTTGATAAATCCCCAAAAATTGACAACCCTAGTACACTAGATCTATTCTCTGAAAAACTTCATTTAACTGAACGTGAAAAAGAAATTCTTCCTCTACTTCTTGAACACAAAAACAATCAGGAAATTGCGGATCAATTGTTTCTTTCAGTTGGAACTGTGAAGACACATGTACACAATATTTTTATAAAACTTGAGATCACTAAACGAAATCAACTTTTCGAAGTATATAATTCCTTTGAAAACGAACATCCTGAGCAATAATTGTGTCATAGTCCCGACTTTCAAAGATAGAAATAAAAAAGGTCCCCAGTGGACCTTTTTTTCACTAGCTTAAAATTAGAATTTAGCAACCCTAAAAATGTCTTATAAAATATAACAATCATTAAACACACAAAAAGCACTCTGACTTATTGTCAGCAGTGCTTTCCTGCTATTTTTAGCCAACTAAACCACTAAAGAATTTGACAATGGCATTCCAGATGGCGCCGAAGAAGCCGGCAATGGCATTCCACGCATTTGTGAAGAAGTTTCCACTGTCTTTTAAAATGGCATTGGTATCAAAATTCAGATTGATATTGTTAAAGGTATCGCCTGCCTTGTCTACGATACTATCTTTCAGATCCGACAAGGTCTTCGTAAAGCTTTTGCTACTGATGACGCTACTCTTTGAAAGATTCACTGCGAAATTCACGATCAAATTGATCTGGTTACCTGTCACAGTTGTATCCAGCTTATAATTTTTCAGGGTTTCTTCGACGATCTTTCGAATATCATCTTTGCTTAAATCCTGATTGTTCTGTTTGGCATTGGCTACTGCCGTTTTATGTCGGTCAATGCTACGTTTAACTTATCCGCATCGAAGTTTTTCTTACCAGCGTTTTCTTCATTGATCCCGGATAAAGTCTTTAACTCTTCTTGGGCCAGATCTTTGCTTTCTTGAGAAACTTTGGCACCATTTTTCTCAAGCGAGTAATAGATCCCAGCCAAGGCACTTTCTCCGGTCACTTGGATAGGGAAGCTACTGTAATTTGAGCATGCTCCAATCCAAGTGTAACGGCTGCATTACGATACATATCTGCAGTGACCTTGGTGATATTTTGAGGTGTCACGATATTCACTTCTAGTGGCTTATTTTTGCCTAATTTTTGAATTTTAACAGAGGAATAAAGTTCCAAACTATCATCGTTCGCAACGTTCATAATCGAAGAATAAACCTCTGGTGTCATGGTCTTCCACTCTTCTTTATCTTTTGAACTATCGTAGTTCAAGAGACTCAAGGTTTGTTCGATTTGACTTTGGTCCAGCGAATAACCCAAAACATAGTCTGGTTTGACATAGGTTTCGTCGATGACTTTCTGCACATTGCTATCTGCAGAAACCCGAGGGACAGCGGTAAACAAGGCCAAAGTCGTTATTACAAACAATGCAATCTTCTTTAATTTCATCTTTTTCTTCTTTCTAATTCAAATCAAATCTGGAATCTCTTATTACTTTTCTCACCTCACTAGGGATGAAAAAGAAGTAAATAAAGAGTTTACCCACTTCGATTTTCATTATACAGTTGATTTCTTAAAACTAGCTTACAGTTTTTTTAAGAATGCATGACATTTTTATTTTCCCTAAAAATCGGAGGCAGAATTGATCAACTTTAAAAAGAGCCAATCGGCTCTCTGGAAAATGATTAAAACCATGAAAATAACTTCATAATCGTCATATTGGTTTCTACTAAACGGGAATAATAAATATTACCCCCATTAATGTAGAGTTCCATCCCGTTTAAAAGAGAGATAGGGTGGAGGTAAAGATAAGTTTCACCGGTTACATTGCCAAGACTTGGCGCTACTACATCCCGTGAATAAGCCCGGGCCAACTCTAGGAATTTGTTCCACCGTGTTTTGCGACGTAATCGATGTAGTCTTTCCCAAAATTATAGGCTTGAACCGCAGTCCAGCTATCAACGCCTTTTTCTTGGCTTCTTTTAACTCATCCGAAAGAGTTTGAATTCCTTGGCGAATACTGGCCTTATTATCACTAATAGTATTGGTCTCACCACTTGCACTCTCACTCGCCTGCATGACATCGTCTTCTCTGCCTTTGGTCTCAGTATAGATCATAGCAAGAATGAGGTTTTCATTGGCCGTGGTGTCCTCTTCAGCAAGGACTTCTCTAACCAGGGAGCGGTACTGCATGACTTGTTTGACATCATGGTGGATCTGAATTCCCTTGTAGATTCCAAATATTAGTAAGATGAATAAGAAGATCTTCACTATACGTTTAATCATTATTTACTCTGTATATCCTCAATATTTTTGATCAAAATAGAATAGGTTCCGTTCTCGTTTAGAATAAATTCAACAGATTCTGCATCTTCATAGACATTATTCGGAACGATCAGTTCAATTCCATTTGACAATGACAATTTCTGATTTTCGAACTTCTTCAACTGGCGACTTGCATCAATCTCTTCAAAGGTGACAGGCTCTGGTACAGCTTCTTTAACTTGGTCAATAAAACTCAAGCGAGCTGTCAGATTGTCGTTGAAGAGATCATCCGCTAATTTCTCAGGAGAGAGTTTATTTTCTTCCTCAATATGGTTAAAAATAGCTGATTTAACCTTTGATTGAAATTGAAAATCATCTGTGTTAAAGCTTTCCGCAATCTTCTGGGCTGTTTTTCTAGTGCCTTGATCGATTTTTTAGGAGAGATCTTGGGTTGCGCCTGCAACAGATTCTCAGAAAAATAGTTCAAGAAAGTCCCGTTGTACTTGATCCGTTTTTCAATCAAGTGGTATTTGCGACTTTGAAGATTGATGACCAAAGCTTCATCTGCACCAGTCCCAAAACCAGGTAGATTATTTTGCGTCAACTTAATCGGATTGTCCACTTCACCACCAAGATGGGTCAGGGTTTCCCGTAAGGCGATCCGAAGAAAGGCAAAATGGTCCACCCCTTCTTTTGAAAACTCAACAAAAACCAAATCATTGGTCTTTTGATTCTCAGAGACGACAAATTCTTCCTTCCAACGATTCGCTACTGCGACCGAGGTTTCTAATAGGTCATCTGAAATCATCTCAAGAAAAGGATTGTCCTCTTCGAAAATACCGGTCTTGGCTTCATCAGAATAGACCCGTTCAATCTTCTTACGCAAGTATTCCTCGATTTTAGGTGTGATATTGAGGAATTTGTCTGCCAGATAGAGATCGGTATCGTCTGGGCTAAATTGATGAATGATGGCTTTTTTACGTAAATATCCATAAGATGGTTTAGTCCTCGTAAAGTGGAAAGGCGTCTGTCAAGGCTTTGACTTGGCTACGCACTTCGTCTAATACTTCTTGCTTGTCCGCATTCTTCAGCGCTTTGATCATCAGTTCAGCAACGGTGCGACTTTCTTTTTCACCAAAACCACGAGCGGTGATGGCTGCTGCACCAATCCGAATCCCACTGGTCTTAAATGGAGACAAGGTTTCATAAGGAATAGAGTTCTTGTTGAGGGTGATATTGACTTCATCTAACAAGTTTTGCGCCACTTTCCCATTTTCAACGACTTTGGTGACGTCGACAAGGAAAAGGTGGTTCTCTGTTCCGCCTGAAATCACACGGAAATCAGGATCTTGCAAGAAGACATCAGCCATGGCCTGACTGTTCTTAATCACATTAGCTGCATACTCTTTAAAGGCAGGATCCAGCGCTTCTTTGAAAGCGACAGCTTTGGCTGCAACGACATGCTCCAACGGTCCTCCTTGAATACCAGGGAAGATAGCTGAATTGATCTTCTTAGCCAAGTCTTCATCGTTGGTCAAGATCAGACCTCCACGAGGGCCACGAAGGGTCTTGTGAGTGGTCGTAGTCGTGATATGGGCATAAGGAACCGGACTTGGATGAAGACCCGCTGCCACGAGACCAGCAATATGGGCCATGTCAACCATGAGCTTTGCTCCTACTGCATCCGCAATCTCACGGAATTTAGAGAAATCAATGATATGAGAGTAGGCTGAGGCACCAGCGACGATGAGTTTTGGCTTCACTTCTTGGGCTTGTTTTAGGATGACATCAAAATCCAAGAGCTCTGTTTCAGGATCTACACTATAGGACACAAAGTTATAGGTTTGACCAGAGAAGCTCACAGAAGCTCCGTGCGTCAAATGCCCACCGGCAGCTAAATCCATCCCCATGACAGTATCACCAGGCTCAATCAAGGCCATATAGGCAGCACAGTTTGCCTGGCTTCCTGAATGTGGTTGAACGTTGGCAAATTTAGCACCAAAGATTTCTTTAGCCCGTTCGATCGCGAGACTTTCGACCACATCGACCACATCTGTCCCGCCATAGTAACGACGACCAGGATAGCCTTCGGCATATTTATTTGTCAGAATAGACCCTTGAGCAGCCATCACTGCCTTAGAGACGACATTTTCAGAAGCAATCAACTCAATATTGTTTTGTTGACGCTCTTCTTCTTTAGCGATCGCATTCCATAGGTCTGCATCATAGGCTTTGTAATCTTCTTTATCAAAAATCATAGGTCTACTCCTTTATAAAAATTATTTATGTACATTATCAATGAGGAAGTTCATCTTCCTCAAAGGAAAGCTCTGGCACTTGTGCAAGCAAATCAGCTTTTGTAATCGAACCTTGTCGCAAAATCCTGGCCTTGGAACCAGAGATATCCAAAATAGTTGAATCTTGACCAGTCAAAAAGTCATCATCCTCTATACCAGGAACCACTTGATCAAATTCGCTTACAATAGCCTTATACTTTGTTCCACTTGCATGACCTGAAAGATTGGCCGAGGGACCAACCAAAGGACCGTATTTACGAATTAATTCCAATGTTTTTGGGTGAGCCGGAATACGGAAGCCAACTGTATCCAATCCTGAATGAATCCAGCCAGGTACATTTTCATTTGCCTGAAGAATAATAGTCAGAGGCCCTGGTAAAAATGAATCAACCAGTTTTGTTAAATAACTAGGTTGATTTTTCGAATAAAGTCGAACATCTTCTTCGCCGGCTACATTTAAATTCAGAGCCTTGTCTCTAGGTCTACGTTTTAATTCGTAAATATAATCAACCGCCTCTTGGTTCAAAGCTTTAGCGAAAATACCATAGACTGTTTCAGTTGGCAGAATAACCGCACGGCCAGCTTCTAATTCTTTCTCAATGTGATCCATTGTCTACTACTACCATTCTATCTTGTCCAAATTGGTCTTTCAGAACGCGAACTCGTTTGTTAGGAAACGCTTCTTGAAAGAGCTCTTTTACTTGGCTCCTTGCTTATAGCCAATTTCTAGATAGATCTTTCCATCTGGTGTTAAAACACTTGGTGCTTGCTGGGCAATCTTTTCGTAGATGGCATATCCATCACGATCCGCAAAAAGAGCTAAGTGGGGTTCAGAGGCTAAAACATTGGCTCCAACCTCTTCTACATCATCCCGAGAGATATAGGGAGGGTTGGACACAATCAGGTCATAGGGACCTTCTAGGTGGTCCAGTACATCTGACGACTTGAATTCAAGGACTGCTTCCAACTGATTAGCATTTTCTTGAGCCAGGGCTAAAGCCTCTTCAGAGACATCGCTAGCTTGAACCTGCCAGGTAGGTCTAGCAAGGGCTAGACTAATGGCAATGGCCCCACTTCCTGTTCCAATATCCAGAATTCGTAAGGTTTTCTCATCGTTTTCTTCGAGAATAAGAGTGACCAATTCTTCCGTTTCAGGTCGTGGGATCAGCACGCGCTCATCAACTGTAAAAACATGACCACAAAATTCTGCGCTCCCAATAATATATTGGGCAGGAACGTGATGTTTCAGCTGCTCAAATATAGATAGAAGCAAGGCCTGGTCCTCTGTTTCCACTTCTTTTGCAAGGCAAGAACAAAGTCTGTAAAAGTCCAGTTTTTTAAAGCACGATACGCGAAGGAGAGGCTTTCTGCTTCCTCTCCAACGGCTATTAATTCTTCTTCATACTGGGCTAATAATGGTCCCAACAACATTATTTGTTCAACTCTTCTAGTTTTTGAGTTTGATCATACAAGACCAAAGCATCGACCACTTCGTCTAATTTACCAGATAAGATGGTGTCCAGTTTTTGAAGGGTCAAGCCAATCCGGTGATCGGTTACACGGTTTTGAGGAAGTTATAAGTCCGGATCCGCTCTGAACGGTCACCAGTACCGATGGTTGACTTCCGCTCAGCGTCTTGCTCGTCTTGAGCAATCTGAGCAAAGTGGTCAGCCACACGCGCACGGATGATCTTCATGGCTTTTTCACGGTTCTTCTGTTGGGTCCGTTCTTCCTGCATCTCGACCTTGATATTGGTTGGCAAGTGGACAATACGAACGGCTGTAGCGACCTTGTTGACGTTCTGTCCACCCGCACCAGATGCGTGGTAGATGTCAATCCGAAGGTCTTTTGGATCGATGTCGTACTCGACTTCTTCGATTTCTGGCATGACCAGAACGGTTGCTGTAGAGGTATGAACACGACCTTGGCTTTCTGTCACAGGAACCCGTTGCACCCGGTGGGCACCGGATTCATACTTGAGTTTTGAATAAACCGATTGACCAGAGACCATGGCTACGACTTCTTTGATTCCACCAACGCCATTGTAGGAAGCTTCCATGACTTCAAAACGCCAGCCTTGGCTTTCCGCGTATTTTTGGTACATTTGCAAGAGGTCGCCAGCAAACAATTGGGCTTCGTCTCCTCCTGCTGCCCCACGGATTTCCAAGATAATGTTCTTGTCATCGTTTGGATCTTTTGGAAGAAGTAAGATCTTCATTTTTCTTCGTACTCTTCTTTTTCAGCCTTAGCATCCTTAAGTTCTTGCTTGGCCATTTCTTCCAAGTCCGCATCGCCACCTGCTTCTTTAATCATTTCCTCAGCGTCAACAATGTTTTGAAGGACTTGCTTGTACTCACGGTAAGCTGTCACCGTGTCACGGGTGGAAGCTTCTTCTTTGAAAGCTCCATAAAGCGTTTGGTATCAGAGACCACATCTGGGTCACTCAGTAATTCTCCTAACTCTTCGTATCGGTCTTCTACAGCTTGTAGTTGATCATAGATATTCATGTTTGCTCCTTAATTCTTGATTGTTAGATCATAGATTGCTACAATTTCGTCTTCTATGACTTCGCCAGTTTCTTTAAATCCATAATGGAGATAGCAAGATCTCGCTTGATTATTTTCCGGTTCATAAGATAACCAAAGACTTGTTGCTTTTCCAGCTGGCTCTGTTCGAACAAAGTCAATAACTGCATCCATAGTCGGCTTAAAATAGCCTAAACCTTGAAATCGTTTATCGATCATAAAACGAAATAACAAGTAGTTCCCCTTGCTGATCCCAATTTTCTGGTCATAGGCAATCATAACAAAACCAACTAATACTTCCTTATCATAAACTGCTAAGGGAGCTATAAAATCACCATTTTTATCATATACATAGGCTTCAGCTAAACTAATGGAATTGGATGCAATAAAATTCCTTTGATTTGGATGAACTTCTAGATTTAAAACGTCAAAATAATTCTCTATTGTAATTTCTTTTAAACAAATAGACATTATTATCCTCTCTAAAACGTTCTAGACGCTTTCAGTTGGTATGTCTGGATTAAAATAATGTTTGCGGCAAACGGAGATATAGGTCTCGTGTCCACCGATCTGGATCTGCTCTCCATCATAGACAGGTTTACCCGCTTGGGTACGCAAGACCATGGTCGCCTTGCGGGAACAGTATTGGCAGATGGTTTTGATCTCCTCGATCTTGTCGGCTAACAAGAGGAGGTGTTTGGAACCTTCAAAGAGTTCATTTCGGAAATCATTTTTGAGGCCAAAAGCCATGACCGGCACATCCAATTCATCCACGACTCTTGCCAAGTCATAGACATGGTGGCGTTTCAAAAATTGAGCTTCATCGATTAAGACACAGTAAGGTTTGATTGCTTGGTTTTTAATATAGCCAAAGATATCGGTATCCTCTTCAATTGCAACGGCTTCTCGTTTCATACCGATCCGGCTAGAAACTACTCCAACTCCATCTCGTGTATCGATTGCCGAGGTCATGATGACGACGCTCTTGCCTTGCTCTTCATAATTATGGGCCACCTTCAAAATCTCAATGGTTTTCCCCGAGTTCATGGTCCCATATTTATAATATAATTGTGCCATTTTCCTTCTGTTCTCTCTAAAATGTGTTTCATTATCATTTTACCATAATTTTGCTAAGCTTTGTATCCCAAAATGTGATAAAATAGTCCTATAAAAATTTAGGAGGTGGCCATATGCCATTTGTACGAATTGACCTATTTGAAGGACGCACCTTGGAACAAAAGAAAGCCTTGGCCAAGGAAGTAACCGAAGTTGTTGTCCGCAATACAGGCGCTCCTCAGTCAGCTGTTCACGTTATCATTAATGATATGCCTGAAGGAACCTACTTCCCTCAAGGTGAAATGCGCACCAAATAATGGTTCCACTAAAAAGCCTTTCTTGCTTGTGATATCACATAGCAGGAAAGGCTTTTTCTTATTTTTCTTGGGCTTGACGTTCTGCTTTCCGTTCTTCGAATTCTTCGTCCCTCATCAAGGTTC
Source organism: Streptococcus sp. 2A/TPW/M5 (assembly GCA_036663675.1). GTDB lineage: Bacteria > Bacillota > Bacilli > Lactobacillales > Streptococcaceae > Streptococcus. The sequence continues at coordinate 1,680,175 of JAYXUK010000001.1, forward strand.
CGCCGACATTGGCTGATTTGGCAAAGGCTGTATAGCGACGCAACCAACCGCTGGAGATTTTTGATTTGAAAGGTTTCAAATGTTTGCGACGTTCAGCAAGAGTTGCATCATCGACAAGTAGATCAAGGGTACGATTTGGTAGGTCAATCACGATTTCATCCCCATCTTCGATTAGGGCGATATTACCACCTTCTGCCGCTTCTGGAGAAACGTGACCGATAGCAATCCCACGAGTAGCTCCTGAGAACCGACCATCCGTAATCAGTGCCACATCCTTACCAAGACCGCGTCCGACAATCTTAGAAGTTGGTGCCAACATCTCTGGCATACCAGGACCACCCTGAGGACCCTCGTAACGAATGACAACAACATGGCCCTTCTTGACTGTTCCATTGTCAATCAACTCAAGGGCTTGATCTTGTGAGTCGCAACAAATAGCTTTACCACGGAAAGTGGTCACAGATGGATCTACCCCACCGACCTTGATAACAGCTCCATCCTGAGCAATATTTCCGTAAAGGATCGACAAACCACCTACAGGTGAAATAGGATGCTCAATTGGATGGATAATTTCTTCATTTGTGATTTCAGCACCAGCTACGTTTTCTTTCAAGGTTTTACCAGTAACTGTGATACGATCACCCTTAATGGCACCTTTTTGATCAACTGATTGATAATGGCTGGTACACCACCAGCTTCATGCACATCATGCATAGTATAAACACTTGAAGGGGCAATTTTAGAAAGATAAGGAGTCTTCTTGGCAATCTCGTTGATATCTTTGAGATCATAGTCAATCCCTGCTTCACGCGCAATAGCAAGGGTATGGAGAACAGTATTGGTTGAACCACCCATGGCCATATCGAGCGCAAACGCATCGTCGATGGCTTCTTTGGTCACAATATCCCGTGGGCGGATATCCTTTTAATATTCTCTACCAATTGTTTGGCTGCTTGACGAACCAATTCCCGGCGTTCATCTGAAACTGCTAGGATAGTACCATTTCCAGGAAGAGCAAGGCCTAATACTTCCATCAAACAGTTCATGGAGTTGGCAGTAAACATACCAGAGCAAGAGCCACAAGTTGGGCAGGCATTTTTTCCAAGAAATCCAGCTCATCCATGCCCATATCACCAGCTTGATAAGTACCTACAGCTTCAAACAAACTTGAGAGAGTCGCCTGATGCCCCGTCATGTCAACGCCACCCTTCATGGGTCCACCAGAACAAAATACGGCTGGCACATTGGTCCGCATGGCTGCTAAAATCATTCCTGGTGTAATCTTATCACAGTTAGGAATATAGAAAACACCGTCAAACCAGTGGGCATTGATGACTGTTTCAGCAGCATCTGCGATCAACTCGCGAGATGGCAAACTATAACGCATCCCGATATGACCCATCGCAATTCCATCATCGACCCCGATGGTATTAAATTCAAAAGGAATCCCACCAGCCTCGCGGATAGCTTCCTTGGCAACATCTGCTAACTCACGCAGGTGAACATGGCCCGGAACGATATCAATATAGGAGTTACAAATGGCAATAAAGGGCTTTTGCATATCCTTTGCTGATTTTACTTGCCCTGTTGCATAGAGGAGACCACGCGCTGGTGCTCGGTCTATCCCCATTTTGATCATATCACTTCTCATCTTGTTCTCCTTCTAGTTCTTCAATTCTACCTCCTAATCTTACCACTTTGACATCAATTGTCAAGAACTTTCAGAAAATTTATAATATTCACGGTACACAAAAAGCCTGGTTTACCAGACTTCTTTTAGTTTGTTTGCTTTTTTCGATCTGCCAGAGCCGCAGTTGGTAGCAAATTCCACTCACGACAAGGCTAGAAATGAGGCCAATCCAATAGGCATAGGGACCAAGGTTGGTCACATGGTCAAGAAAAATCCCCAGTGGGATAGAGATACACCAATAACTAAAGACTCCTAATAAGAAAGGAACCGTTGTATCCTTATAGCCCCGCAAAATCCCTTGTAGGGGTGCTGCGAAGGTATCGGCTACTTGGAAAAAGAGACTATAGGTCATGAAAATAGCTGTTTGCTGCACAAAGACTGGATCCTTGCCATATAGCCCTGCTAGTTGGAAGCGGAATGTATAGAGAAAGACGAGAGTGACAATGGCAAACCCAAAGGCTGTCAGTCGTCCCAAACGACAATATTGTTTGACCACTTCTGGTCTTCCTGCTCCCAGTTCGTAAGATACGATAATAGCCATGGTACTGGAGATACTAACCGGGAAAGCATACATCAGGGTAGAAAAATTCATGGCTGATTGGTGGCTCGCAATGGTGAGTGATGGGAATTTTGCCATTAATAAACCAACGAGCGAGAAGATGATGACTTCTGCAAAAACAATTCCACCGATTGGAAGCCCAAGTCGCAATACTTCTTTTATCCCTTTAAAATCATAAGGCTGTGGATTCCACAATTGGAAAGGTGCTACCTTAGGGTGCTTGCACAAAATCAAAACCGCAATAACCAGCAAGACCCAGTAGGCCAGAGAGGTTCCAAGGCCTGCTCCTGCTCCTCCCATCTCAGGAAAACCAAATGCCCCATAGATCAGTATATAGTTAAAACAAGCATTCAAAGGCAAGAGCAAAAGCATCAAGTACATGGATAGACGCGTCATGCCCAAGGTATCGAGGAAGGTCCGCACGATACTAAAGAGCAACAAGGGTAAGATTCCCAGAGAAAGGAAATATAAATAGCGAATGGCTATTTGGGCAACAACATTTTCTAAGCCGATCTGCTTGAGAATCATGGGTGCAATCCCCAAACAAAGCCTATTAAGAGAACAGCCATACCAAATGACATATAGAGGAATTGGTAAAAATCGCCAGCAATCCGTTCTTTATTTCCCTTTCCTAAATGATGCCCAACAATCGGTGTCAGCGCAGAGACAATCCCTGTCAGGAAAGTAAAAAATGGATTCCACAGACTGGTAGCTGTAGAAACACCAGCCAAATCAAGGGTTCGGTACTGACCAGTCATGGCTGTATCGACGAAGCTGGCTGAATAATTGGCCAATTGGTAGATTAAAATCGGCAAAAATAAACTCAAAACAAGCGCAAGCGCTCTTTAAAGTGATAGGTTAAATACATGATTCTAACTCTCTTCTCATCAAATAAGATTCTCTCCTCTTCCACTCTACTATATGTTTCCTTAAAGTCAAAAAAACCGAAGATCCAAGGACCTCCGGTTCATGTGAGATTAGTGTTTGTTGCGGTTTAAAATAGCGTTGAGAACGATCGCCAAGACACTGGCAACGACAATTCCGTTCGCAAAGAACATTTGGAATCCTGTTGGAAGACCATTGAAGAGGGTGCTGTTGTTCAAACCAACCCCTGCAGCAATCGATACAGCAGCGATCAAGAAATTGTGCTCATTGTGTTCAAAATCAACACGCGCAAGAATCTGCATCCCTTGAATCGATACAAAACCAAACATGACCAGCATCGCTCCCCAAGAACTGGACTTGGAATGATTTGTGCCAAAGCTCCAAACTTAGGAAGGAGACCAAGAAGAACAAGGAAACCAGCCGCGTAGTAGATTGGAAGACGAGTCTTGATACCAGACAATTTCACCAAGCCGACGTTTTGTGAGAATCCGGTGTAAGGGAAGGTGTTGAAGATACCACCGAGGAGAACGGCCAACCCTTCAGCGCGGTACCCATTGCGAAGGCGCGTGCTATTAATTGGATCTTTGGTAATATCAGAAAGTGCGAGATAGACACCTGTTGATTCCACCATAGAAACTGTTGCGATGATACACATCATTAAGATTGAGGTGATTTCAAACTTAGGAGCTCCAAAGAAGAATGGTGTTGGAACGTGAACGACTGGTGCTTGCGCTACTGGAGTGAAGTCCACCAAGCCCATAGAAGCCGCAATGGCAGTCCCTGTGATCAAACCAATCAAAATTGAAATGGATTTAATAAAACCAGTCGTATAGATATTAACAACTAAAATGATGAGAATAGTCACCACAGCCAAGATCAAGCTTTGAACGGTTGGTTTTGGCGCATTATTTCCCATATTTCCAATCGCTACTGGAATCAAAGTCAAACCAATGGTGGTAATAACGGATCCCGTTACAATTGATGGGAAGAGATTGGCAATCTTAGAGAAGAAACCAGAGACAAGGATGACATAAATCCCTGAGACAATCAAGGCACCAAACATGGCACCACTACCATGGCTTGCCCTAATCATGCTGAGAGGTGCCACAGACTGGAAGGCAACCCCAAGGACTACCGGAAGACCGATCCCAAAGTATTTATTGAGCTGCACTTGAAGGAAAGTTGCGACCCCACACATGAAGATATCTGTAGAGATGAGGTAGGTTAGTTGATGAGCGTTATAGCCCAAAGCTCCTGCGATCATGATCGGCACCAAAATAGATCCCGAATACATGGCCAAAAGATGTTGCAAGCCTAGAATGGCCGCCTGTGAATGGCTTTCTTGTTTTTGCATTAGATGTCTGCCTCCTTAAATACAACCTGACCATTTTCAAAACGGTCCAAACGTGCGAGGGATACAACTGGATATCCCAACTCTTCTAACAATCCTCGTCCATCTTGGAAGGATTTTTCAATCACAATCCCAATCGCTTCGACTTGAGCCCCGGCTTGTTCGATGATTTGAATCAATCCTTTGGCTGCTTGACCATTTGCGAGGAAATCGTCAATGATCAAAACCTTATCTGATGGATCCAAGAATTTACCAGCAATCGAAACGGTGCTGGTGACTTGCTTGGTAAAGGAATAAACCTCAGCCGTCAAGATGCCTTCATTCATCGTGATGTTTTTCGCCTTCTTAGCAAAGATCATGGGAACATCCAAGGCTTCAGCTACATAAAGGGCAGGTGCAATCCCAGATGCTTCAATGGTCACGACTTTGGTCACGCCAGCATCTTTGAACCGGTCCGCAAAAGTCTGACCAATTTCTTTCATCAATTTGAAATCCACTTGGTGGGTCAAAAGGAGTCCACCTTGAGGATATTCTCACCTAAAACATTGCCATCTTTTAAGATGCGCTCTTCAAGTAATTTCATACTTCCTCCTACTTTTTTAAAAAATCCTCTACTTCATTCACAAAATACAAAAGGCCTGCTAAGCAAGCCTTGAAATCTCTCTAGAAAGAGAAATAATCCCGACTTACTTATTGTTAGGTGTTCCGGCACCTTGTAGAAACATCACGCCTATTCGTGAAATAAATAAGTAATTCAATTAGTGTGCATCGCCATTCCAGATAGAATTCTTAACGATCACATAGTCAACATGTTTCAAATCTGCTAATTTTCGGCCTCCTGCATAAGAGATCGAACTTTGCAAATCTTGTTCCATTTCTGTCAAGGTATCTTGCAAATGACCCTTGGCAGGCAATAAAATCTTCTTACCTTCGACGTTTTTATAAGCACCTTTTGGTACTCTGAAGCAGATCCATAGTACTCTTTGAAAGACTCTCCATCAATCTCTACTGTTTTACCGGGACTTTCAATATGTCCTGCAAAGAGAGAACCGATCATGACCATAGATGCCCCGAAACGAATCGATTTGGCAATATCACCATGAGTCCGAATACCACCATCCGCAATGATTGGCTTACGCGCTGCTTTTGAGCACCAGCGAAGAGCAGCCAATTGCCAACCACCTGTACCAAATCCAGTCTTCACTTTGGTGATACAAACCTTACCAGGGCCGATTCCGACCTTAGTCGCATCAGCTCCCGCATTTTCCAATTCACGAACAGCTTCAGGAGTTCCAACATTTCCAGCAATGACAAAGGTATCTGGTAATTCTTTCTTGATGTGTTGAATCATCCGAATGACACTATCCGCATGACCGTGTGCGATATCAATAGTGATGTACTCAGGCGCATCTGCCTTTAATTGACTCACAAAGTCGTATTCGTATTCCTTAACACCAACCGAAATGGAAGCGATCAAACCTTGATCATGCATGCGTTTGACAAAAGGAATCCGACCCGCTTCATCAAAACGGTGCATGATGTAGAAGTAACCACCACGCGCCAACTGCTCTGCGACATTCTCATCTAAAATCGTCTGCATATTGGCAGGAACGACTGGAAGCTTGAAGGTATGCTTTCCAAATTGGACGGTTGTATCTGCTTCTGACCGGCTATTGATGATACATTTGTTGGGAATCAACTGAATATCTTCATAGTCGAAAATAGGAAATTCATTTAACATAGATTGAAAAATCTCTTTTCTAAAAACTGACCTACCTATGCGCAAGCGCATCGCTACGTCTCTTGACGTTTCCTTGATAGATTATACCAAAGATACGGACCTAATGCAATGGGAATGATTTTATAGGAAATAACGTTCGGAAATTACAAGACAAAAACCCGTTTCAAAAAGAGAAACAGGTTTTATTTATGAACATTTTGGAGCCAATTGTTCACTTCTCTAGCTACAATTTCAGGCGCCTCTGTATACAGTTCGTGCCCCAAACCATCTAGCAAGACTTGCTCGATCTGGGGATCTATCTGCTTCAGAGCGTCTTTTCTCCATTCCGGTTCTTCTTGGTACCGAGGTCCAATAAAAGGGCAGGCAGGTCGGCCAGTGGAATCTGGTAAGTCTTGATCTGACGCCGTAGACGCAATAAAGCCATGACCTTTTCGAGATCCAGATTTAATTCATATTGTTCACTCGCTGGATTCCAGCGATAGCTAGCCTCTACTGCTTTTCGCGCTATAGGCGTAGGATCTGCTTCCTCACCGAATTCTGCTAACACAGCTTCTTCTAAAGTCGCAAAGACTTGCTGCTGCATGAAGGACGAAGTTCCTTCTAGCTCTTCTTCAAGAGGCAGGATCTTTTCCATATCCAGATAACCCCCATCAAGGAGAATCAAAGCCTGGATCTGAGGAAACTCAGCAGACAGATAACGAGCCAAATCTCCACCCAAGGAATGCCCAAATAAACAGATCTCTTCCACCTGGCCGATCTGCTCTTGAAACCAAGCACGAAGATCGTTTTCTGTCTGAATCATCTTCCTATAGGGATCTAGAAAGGTCACAGGAAAGCCTAGTTTTTCAATAAGTGGAGCCAGATGGTAGCTATTACCACCTAGGCCACCAATAAAATAATACTGCATGTGTTTTGTCCTTTCTTTTTCATTCTATTTCATTGGTTAGCGCTACTCTCTCGCGTCTCCTTTATGGAGTTCCGTATTATAAACAATTTCTGCACCAGGGCTTCCTTTATCATCCTTTACGACTCCTATTAACTGACCATCTTCTACTAATAATTCAATATTTTCATCTGTACTACTTGCCTCTGTGAGTATAGCTCTCTTAGGCAAATGCTCCTCATTTGAAACGTCTACAGGTTTGCCATTTGAGTCCAGTAACTCAATGACTTCATTGCCACCTCCATCAAAATCAAGAACAATGTCTGAAATCAATCCATAACTTAATGGAATAAATTTCTTTATTTTATCTCCCAGAGTAGCTTTATTTCCATACTTGTCATAGATCGTCGGACGCACATAGGCATTTGAGAATGTTGACCCTTCTTCAGTAACGTAGATTGGGGAGAACTCAATCTTCTCAATCCCAGTATAGTGTTCTTTGATGTAGGTTCCGATTTGTTCTTCTAGCAAAAGAAAACCATGCTTATAGAGCTTTGTTGTTTTCGGTCCAAGATTCGGCTTCGTTAGTTTATTGTAGACAAAGTAACTACCGGATAGGATGAAAATTAAAATAGCAATGATCTTTACCCACTTTCTGCTCATCAGTCGCTCCTCCTTCTATCTACTTCAGTATAGCATATTTGGTTGGCTTTCCATCGCTATTCCTAACGAAACGGAATATAAAGATTTGAAATGTGGCGAAATTTTAAAGCATTTCACAGTCTCATGAAATACTTTTAAACTGTATTATTTTTATATGAATAGAAGACTAGTTCCTTCAGTTTTCTTGGTCTCTTCAATCCAATATTGCTCCTCTTTGGGGATCAAATGATCAAAACGTCCTGAAAAAACTTCCATCCGTTTGGCACATATCTTTCGTAGTTTTTCATCCCCAGATGGTTTGAATAAAATTCTTCTTTATCAAAATCGATGAAAAGATCCGGAAGCAGGGCTTTTCCTTCCAGAATAATCTCTGAATTCAAGTTCTCCTCTTCCATTGAACGTTTGATCATTGAGATCAATTCTTCAACCGTCACCTTCAGCCAATCATCTTTATACATTTCTAAGTAGCTCTCAAGATTGCTTTTTGTAATCACATGAAGATTCTGCTGAATCTCAGGTAAATAGGAGAAATCAACATCCAGACCTGCTTCCTGGTATGCCTGAATATATTTATCGATATCCATTGTCCACATTTCGTTTGAACAAATATACCAGTTAAACTGATGATTTGCAATAACCCCAACAATATTTATTTCTGGTTTCTCTATCAATTGGTCTTTATTCACTAGTTTTTCTCCCCTTCTCCTATCTACTTGTTCCGAACTGACAATAGGACTTACTTACCAAACATTATATATCTATGATACCGAATTATATTTTGACAAGCAAGTTAATGACCGAGTCGTTAACAAAAAGCCAGCTAAAAGGGTTTAGCTGACTGATGTCATATCTAATAAATCTTTCTCTGCTCGATCATCTAGCAGAGAAAGCAAGTATCCCACATTCTCTTATATTCTATAAAACAAAAAGCACTCTGCAAAAACAGAGTGCTATCGTCTTTAATACTTTATATTCCGTTCGACAAACTTGAAGTTGTTTACTTACAGTACTCCTCTATTTTGTAGCTATATTCTTTTAGAAGTCCCCGTGAATAAATTTTTTTATTTTTGAATCTCTAACTTCATTCCAAAGGATAGCCGCAACTTTTAACTTGTTGGAGTAATGATTGCTAAATTCATCGGCACAAAAGTCTTTAGAAATTGATTCCATTGGCAAGCTGAATTATCATACTTGGCGTAGTCTGACTCTCCATAGTATATTTTAATCATATCTTTGATTGTAAAATTTATGTTGTTGTCCTGTTTTACTTTTCTCCAAGCAGTTGCCATATCAGCATTAAACTTAAACGGATTAACACCTGTTACAGCTGAAAAATAATCACGAAATTTCTGATTAAAGGAAAACCCACATTCAAGTAATGATGTATTTAGGGTTATTATTTCGGTTTGATTTTTGTTTCTTTTCCTCAAAAATTTTTCTACTCTATTTCCTTAAAATATTGTTCTATAATATGATTTAATTCTTTTTTGTACATCTGTATTCTAATCCAAGGTACTTACAAATTTGTGAAAGCTCTTCTCGATACCAGTAGTATCTGTTAAATTCTTCAAATGATTTAATATCTCTAAAATCAGGTCTATGTCCTTCCAAATGCTCACCTCTACAACTCCAAATTTATCTCATTATACCATAGATAATAAAAGTTATATCAATTTATACCCATGCCACATAAAGCTATAACAGAAAATATTACAATCTTGTAATTACTGTATTTCTATTAAGCTTAACTTTCTTATAAAATAGATAAGAAAAACAAACGATATAGTCCATCACTAGCAACAAGAAGATACTAGGAGTTGAAAGATATAAAAACATTGAAATGGAAAACATAGCAATAAACAAAACAGTCAGTAAAACGATGGTTTTGTTGTGTTGTTTCACTTGCTTTCTAAATTCCTCTTTGACTTTATCCGCAGACGCCTTTTGTATCTTGATTTAGTCAAGGAACTTCTACGAAGTTCACTGACGACCGTACTCACTTAAGGAAAGTTTTTTAAATGACTTTATCTTCAATCTGAGACCGTTAAGACTTCTTTACTTTAATTTTTCTAACTGAATTGGATACAAAAATCCACTCACACAGGGTGAAATGGATTGTTACTTTATTAACGGTTCAATAAGAAATTGAACAATTTTTCGACAATTTTACGACTAACCAGCATAAGAATCCGATATAGCTGAAATAGAAAATGAGTGACAAAATCGTAATAATCATGGTTTCCTCCTTCGTCGATTGCAAGTACTTGTCTTATTATACCTTTTATGCAATCGAACTCAATAGAATTTTGAAAATTGTCTGATTATTCTTTTTCTTCTTTAGCTTCTTTGGCGTCTTGGTCTGCTTCTTCACTGCCTTTGTTGAGAGCTGTCTTAAATTCAGCAAACATTTTGCCGATGGACTGACCCAACTCTGGCAGGCGTTTTGGTCCAAAAATCAAGAGGGCGCCCAGGATGATGATGATCAATCCTGGTGCTCCAATATCACGTAAAATTCCCATTAGTTTCTCCTTTTTCTTGAATAGATGACTTTACTGATGGCGACACTGACTTCAAATAAGAGGATCAAAGGGAGTGTCATGGCCAAGTCACTGATAAAGTCTGCAGGGTTAGCACGACGGCTAAGACCAGCAGGACAAAGTAAGCGTAACGTCGGTAGGTTATTAAAAACTGTGGTGTCAAGATCCCAATCGAGGTCAGAAAAGCGACCAAAACTGGTAACTCGAACAAGACCCCTAAAGGCAAGGTAGTATGCCATAAGAAGGTTAAATAATTTTGTGCTGTTAATTGGGTATCAAACAGCCCTTCTCCTAAACGCATCAAGACCTCTAAAATCGCTGGGCTGACAAAGAAATAACCAAATGCAAGCCCCAGCACAAAGCAAATAAAGCTAGCTGGGATGTAGGCAAAGATTGCACGCGCCTCCTTCTCCTTCAGAGCCGGCCTTACAAATTGCCAGATCTGGTAGACAATAAAGGGCAAGGTCAGGCTAAAGGCTGTAAGATTGGCCAGCGAAACATAGATCCAGAGAATATCATTCGGTCCCAGTACCAGCAGTTTTTGATGTAGGCTAGCCGTCAAGGCTTGATAGAGTTCTCCACCAAATACAAAAGCCACCAGAAAGACGATAATATAACACAAGACCACAGCGATCAATCGTTTTCGAAATTCGACCAAATGTTCAACAATGGTCATTTCATCTGCTCTACTCTTTGCCATGTTGTCTCACCGTAACGAGTGCGATCAAGGCCACAAAGATACATTGAGGAAGAAGAACTTCCCAGCTTGGATAGATGCCCGCCCAATCGATGGTTGGAAGCCCATTGACCAAATGGCTAGGTAGGATATTGGTCAACTGAAGGGCGTGGATGCTGACACCGAGCATCTTGAAGGCCAAGGCGTATATCAACCAAGTTAGAATGAAAAAGATTCTGTGAGGTTGGATAGCTTGACTGGCCTTGGTCATGGCCACTGCAATGATGATGAGAACAGCTATAGCAAGCCCGATTCCCAGTAAGAAATTCGCAGTTGTAATCCGCGGAATGATTCCGACATAAAGAGAATGGTCTCAGCCCCTTCACGAAAGACTGCTAAGAAACTGAGAGCAAACATCGACACAAAGCTTCCTGTAGCCGTTACGGTCTTCATTTGACGGTCCATAAAGGCATTCCACTGTTTGACAGAGGACTTGCTGTGGAGCCAAATTCCGATGAGAATCATCATGACTACAGCGAAAATCCCAACGCCACCTTCAATGATTTCCCGGTTAGACCCCGAAGTAACGGCTGGAAAAGCTACTTGCAAAACAAGAGCGATCGCTGCACTGGCAAGAACACCAGCAATAGCTCCACCGTAAACCCATTTGAGGCCTTTCCTCATCTTAGCGGCCTTAAGGGTCGTCACAAGCGCCATGACGATCAGAAGCGCTTCTACTCCTTCACGCAGAAGAATCAACATGGCATCAAAAGCGTTGTAAGAAGCTGTCGTATCGATCGCAGACAGGTCCCTGATCAAGGCTTGTAATTTCTCTTGATAGGCTTTTTCTTTCCCTTTACCATAATGACTGGGGATTCGCTCTCTACGCGCGTGTAGAGACTGGGATTGGTCGTGCTAACATCCCCTCGATGGTTGGCCAGATCGTGATGAACTGCTTCATAGTCGCTGCAGCAGATTTATCATCGCCGGATTGGAATTGGCTTTGCGCCTTCTCCAAAAGCTTGATCCCATCTTTCAACGTCAAATCCGTACTGGCACTGCTAATGGCTTCTCCTTTTACAAAGGCATCAATCCCGTTTTTGAGGTCATTATAAGAGGACTGGATGTTGGTGAAATCAGTAGGCTCTGTTTCAATACTACTGCGCAAGAGCGAAATGGCCGTCTCGATTTTGCCATAGTAGGCTGTGCTGTGATCTCTTACCACCGCTTCGTTTCGCGTCCAGGTGTTATTGAGATCTGCATAGGTTTGACGGGTTTTATCCAGATCCTTAGCTGCAATGGCCTCTTGTAGGTTCTTAAAGTATGGAGCGAGGCGACTCACGAGTTTGTCTTTTTCCGCCTCTAAATCGACCGGATTTTGCTCTTTTTCAAAAGCGAGCAAGGCTGATGAGATCTTGGTGAGATCGTCTTTAGTTACCTCCCTTTTATAGCTAAGGCTTGGCTAACTTTTTCCCTGCCTTGGAATCATGGTGGTCTTTGGATTCAAAAGCAGCCTGAATCTCAGCGATTAATGCCTTGGCCTTATCCTGGTCCTTATTTTGTACAGCTGTTGTTGCATCTGTGATCTTGATAAAGAGATCGCTATAAGACTCCGCAGATACTGGATAAGTCCAGAACAAGGCAAGAAGGCCGAACAAGATCAAGAATTTATTCAAAGAGTGCTTGACCAAGATACCCTCCTTTCTCAACGCCTGCAAAGCAAGCAAAGAGTCCACTTCCGATATGGGTGATGTACTCGTTCATTTTGTCCACTGCGCCCAAATTGGTTTGGATTTTGACAAAGCTGTTCGGATCCTTTTGAAAGGCGATAAAGATCAAGCCGGCATCAAATTGCCCAGTCTGTTCATTGATACCATCTGAATAAGAATAAGACCGCCGTAAAATTGGTCGATCCACTTCTTTGGCCAAACGGACATGTGAATCTACTGGTAGTTTAGATAAATCTACTTCATCAAATTCGTTGGTTTTACCAAAGGGAGCACCGGACTCCTTGTAGCGACCAAAGGTATTTTCCTGCTCCTGCAAATTGGTTCGGTCCCAAGTTTCCAAGTGCATTTGCACTAGGCGAAGAGCCATATAGGAACCACCCTTCATCCAGTCCTTGCTGTCAGTCCAGACGACCTTGTCAAACTCCTTCTCCGTCGTGACATTTGCTGTTCCATCCTTGAAACCAAAGAGGTTGCGCGGCGTTTCTTTTCGGTCACCAATAGCTGCAAAGCCTGATTTGCTCCACTTCATGGTAATGGTATTGCGACCCTTACGAATCAGATTTCGCACCGCATGAAAGGCTACTTGCTCATCATCTGCACAGGCTTGAATGACGATATCACCACCAGTGTATTTGTCCTGCAACTGCTCCTTTGGAAATGGAGGCAAATCACGAAAGAGTTTCGGACGCTTGGACTCCAAGCCCAGTTTCTTTAGAAAGGAAGCCGAAACCCCAAACGTCAGGCTCAAGCGATAGGGGTTAAGTCCTACTGTTTCACCAGTATCTGTTGGTGGCAAGAGGGCATTGGACCCATCTTTTTGACCAACTCTCCTTCGACTAATTTACTACTATAATCAGTCCAGTCTTTAAAGAGCTGGATGACTTCTTTTGTCCGTCGTGTGAAGGTCTAACACCACCAAGTAGCAAGCCTTCTGCATGGCCGTCGTAATCCCTGCTTGGTGCTTGCCATAAAAGGAGATGTCTTCATCCCCATCATAAGCTTTTTGCTGGAACTTTCTTGTTTAGCGAAAAAGCAGATGCACCAGAGAGACCTAGCGCTAGACCAGCCCCTCCAATACCTGCTTTTTAAGAAATTCACGACGGTCCATTTTTTTATCTAAAAATTTTTCGTCAGCCATTTTTCTTATTTCCCATCTAAAATCACACCCATTTGAGACAAAGGTTCACCAAGTTTGGTCACAGCTTCAGCCAATTCCTTGGTATCTTCCTTGGATAAATCTGTGTAAGACTTATAGTTTGAATCATCTGTCATGTGTTTGTCCAATAAAGCATTAACATTCTTGAACTCTGCTTCCAAGGTTTTAACCAATTTAGCATCTTTTTTCTCAATCAAGGGTTTAAAGAGAGAGAAGATCTTTTCAGCCCCTTCAATATTGGCACGGAAGTCGTAAAGATCTGTATGAGAGAAGACTTCTTCTTCACCTGTAATCTTTTGCGTTGCCACTTCATTGAGCAAATCGACAGCTCCGGTCAACATGATATCCGGTGTTACTTCTACTGTAGCAATTTTAGCTTTCAACTCCTTGATATCGTTCACCAGTTGGTCAGCGTATTTGTCTGTTCCATCTGTGGTATTGTTTTCCCAAAGGATACGCTCAATCCGGTGGAAACCTGACCAGCCATCTTCTGATTTATTTTCATCCACATAATCCACCAAACGGTAGTCGATCTTGACATCCGATTCTCCGAAGGTTTCAGCAATCGGTTCGGAACGTTCATAGGCCATACGGATCAAGGGATATTGTTTTTAGCTTCTTCCAAATTCCCGTCTTTTAGGGTAGCTCGGAATCCTTCTGTATCCTTGAGCAATTGGTCAATTTGCATTTCAACAAAGTCTTTGTATTCAGCTGTCGCATTGTCCAAGGTCTTCTGGTCAGCCTTTGACAACTGCACCGTTGAGCTGGTTTGCGTCTTTTGACTGGACTGTTTGCTAGTAGTATTTGCACACCCTGCTAAAAGAGCAACACTCAATAAGAGTAGACTATATTTTTTCATGAAAGACTTCTCCTCATTTGTTCTTGCCCTTATTTTACCAGATATTTTCTCATTTTTCAATAATTGTCTGAAAATTTAATAATAGAAAACTTTTCTGAGAATCAGTCTTTTACAAAAGAATATCTTTGACCCGTCCGATTTCGGATTCTTTAACCACCACAAAGATGCTATCCCCTAGATACAAGCGGGTCGCACCATTGACCGTATAGCTCTTACCGCTTCGCATTTGCGTAGTGATCAAGATATCTTGAGGGAGGTGCAGTTCATGAACTTGCTTTCCTGCAATCTTTTCTGATACAGGGATCTCAATTAAAGTCAACTCTCCTTCTTCTTGCGCCTTATCCGGCAACAATTGCTCGAGCATGGCTTCATAGACTGGCGCTCCATGGAAGAGATCCATGATCATATAAGCCAGTAAAGTCACCATACCTAGGGGCATTAAACTGCGAATATCACCGACCATCTCTGTCACCAAGATCATCGCTGTTAAAGGTGCTTTTGAAATAGCCCCAAAATACCCACTCATGCCTAAAATAATGAAGAGAGGCAGCTGATTTTGAGAGATAAAGCCAATGTTTTGGAGGAAGGTTCCAACGATGGCCCCTAAAAGTGACCCTAATGCTAGTATAGGCAGGAAGATGCCGCCTGGCAAGCCACTACCATAGCTCAACATACTCCAGATGAAACGGATCACAAAATAGAGAAGGATGGTCAGCACTGGATACGGTACTCGAGCTAAATCCAAGACCAATTGGTTCCCACCACCAAGAATTTGAGGAAGAAAATAGCCGATTGGAAGAATCAAGATAAAGGCAAATAAAGAAGAATAATGAGAAGGAACATGGAAAATCTTCTCTAGCAAACGATAGAGTCGGCCGATATTGAGAACCACTATTTCGTAGACATAACCCGCTGCCCCTAAAAAGACTCCAAGAAAAAGATAAATCCAGTACTGAGACAGATGGAGAGGTGGAATATTTTGTGGCATATGAAGCACTGGTGTTTGACCAAAGACATTGAGTGAAATAAAATTAGCCGTCAAACTAGCAGCCAAGGTCGAAATCCAAAAGAAACGTGAAAAATGATGGTAGACCTCTTCAACCACAAATAAAAGCCCCGCTATAGGTGCATTAAAGGCAGCGGCAAGACCAGCGGCAGACCCACTTGCAATCAAAGACCGCTCCTCAACTGGGCTGACCTTCAAATGATGGGCCACTCCTTTTCCACCCATAGCCCCTAATTGAATACTAGGACCTTCACGACCAAGCATCAAGCCACTTCCAATGGCTAATACACCTAGAATATACTTCTTCCACAAGGTATCCCACCAGCTCACCGCTAAGAGTCCCTTGAGCTCTGCTTCGACTTGAGGAATTCCTGATCCCTTGATATCCCGATTGGTGCGAATGAGGCGACCAGCAATCAGTACGATCACCCCGTACCCCAACAGCATCGCAAACAAATAAAATGGTTGACCAGACATCTCCTTGTAAACGCCTTGAACAAAATGAAAAATATGTTCGATTAAAAACGAAAACTCGAGACGATGCAGCCTACAACAATCCCAACCAGAACACCTCTGACAATATGTGCCACAATCGAACTAGAGGCAAAATGAAATTCCTTTTTAAGGCTTCTTCTTTTTCAGACATTCCCTAACTCCTTCAAACTCTTATCCTATTCATTATACCTTATTTCACTGCCTCTGAATACATGGAAAGACAGAAAAAACAAAACTACCCTTGTTAGTTTTGTTTAGAATGTAGGCAAACCATTTTATCAAGTAAAATAAGTTAAGAAATTCTACAAAGAAATATAAATATGTTCTATTTATGGAAGAATAGAGAAAAGTCAAAACTTTCCGCTGTGAGAAAAGTGCCTAAAACAATACAGTTTTAGGCACTCGGAATTATTGAGACCTTAGGCTCAATAATTAGTCATGGAACTTCTACGAAGTTCGCTGACGTCCGTACTCACCTAAGGAAAGTTTTTAATAGAACTTTAGCTATTATTCAGCAGTTAAAGCTGCCATTGTGATGTAGTTGTAAGGTTTGTTGAAGTGTGGCAAGAAGAACAAGTCTGTCAAAGCCAATTTATCAATCGTCACGTGTTCTTGAATCGCAAGTGAGAACATGTGGATAGCCATTGAGATGGCGCTATCACGGGATACCATTTGAGCTCCAAGGATTTGACGAGTGTCTTTATCGTAGACGATCTTGATACCAACTTCATAGTTATCGTGTTTGATAAATTCAGGTTTTTGAAGGTCGTTAAAGCCAGTTTCAGTGGCATTGAAGCCTGCAGCTTTCGCTTTTTCAAGCGTCAAACCAGTTGAAACCATGTGAAGGCCATAGATAGAGATACCGTTAGAACCTTGAACACCGATTCCTTCTAATTCATGACCAGTCGCATTGTAGGCACCGACAATACCTGAACGAACCGCATTAGATGCAAGAGCGATATAGCTCATTTCGTTACGAGCGTTATCGAAGATAGTCGCACAGTCACCAACTGCGTATACACCTGGAAGTGAAGTTTCTTGTTTCTTATCAACAAGGAAGGCACCGTTACGGAAGAGTTCGATCTTACCATCAGCAAGAGCTGTATTAGGACGGAAACCAACAGCCAAGATAACCATATCTACATCGAAGGTTTCTTTATCGGTTACAAGGCGTTCCACCTTACCATCTCCTTCAACCGCTTGAACTGTTTGTCCAAGTGCCAAACGGATGTTGTGGTCTTCCAAGTTTTTCGCCATGATGTCAGTGAAGTCTTTGTCGTAGTAGCCATTCAAGACAGTGTCCACGATATCCACCAAGACAACATCTTTACCAAGACGTTCGAAAGCTTCAGCAAGTTCGACACCGATGTAACCACCACCAACTACGGCGATACGATTCAAGTGTTTGCTGTTGTCTTTCAATTTTTCGATCACTTCTTCAGCGTTTTGGTACAATTTAACGAATTGAAGATTTTCAAGAGTTGCTTTGAATTCACGGTTACCAGGTACGATTTCAACACCTTTAATTGGAGGAATGATTGGTGTTGATCCAGTCGCAAAGATCAATTTTTCGTAAGATTCTTTGTGTTCTTTTCCATCAACTTCTGCAGTCACCACTTTGTTGTCATAGTCAATTGAAAGAACAGGAGAGTTCATGTAGACTTTTGCACCTTTTGCTTCCAATTTTTCTTTGTCAGAGTAGAAAAGACCTTCAGGACCATCGATTTGCTCACCGATCCAAAGCGCCATCCCACATCCAAGGAATGAAATGTTTGAGTTTTGGTCAAAAACTACAATTTCATTTTCATTTCCGAAATTATCTAACATAGTGTTGATACAAGCTGTTCCGGCATGGTTAGCCCCTACAACAACGATTTTACTCATAGAATAAATCCTACCTTTAATTTAATTTACTTCTTGAGTATATCACAAAAATGATATCGGTTACAATTATTTTGCTCAGAATTTGTGATATTTTTTCAATTTTCCAGAAAATCACACTTCACATGTTTCAAAAAATGTCAAACAATATGCTCCGAAAGGATTGTGAAAACGATATCTTTTTGATATACTGTAAGTGAGTGAAAATAGGAAAGGATAGATTTTTAGTGGACCTAAGTAGTCGATCCGAACGTTTGATGGGTACGACCATCACTGTTTCGATCTGTCACCCACAAGCGAATGAACTCTTAGCCCGCTGCTTTGAACTTCTTCGCTCCTACGAACATCGCTTCAGTGCTAATGATGCAAGTTCTGAACTCATGGAGGTCAATCACCAAGCTGGTATTGCTCCTGTCCAAGTACATCCAGATCTTTTTGAACTGATTGCATTAGGAACCTTGCATAGTCAAGCTCAGAACAGCCATTTAAACATCGCCATTGGTCCTCTTGTACAGACCTGGCGAATTGGATTTTCAGATGCTAGACGTCCCCAGCAAGGGGAAATTGATCAAGCTCTGACCAAGATCGATCCTCACCAAATCCAGCTCGACCCTGAAAACCATACGGTCTTTCTGACGCGTCCTGGAATGAAGATTGATTTAGGAGCCTTGGCTAAGGGCTATAGCGCAGACTGCATTGCGACTTTTTAAAGAGCCAGGGAGTAACAGATGCCTTGATTGATCTTGGAGGAAATATCCTCACTGTCGGCCAACACCCCATCAAACAACAGCCTTGGCGGATTGGCATTCAAAATCCAGTCGAAAAAGAGGTCAGCACCTACTGGTCCTCTCTGTCAAGGATAAATCTATTGTCACCTCTGGCATCTACGAGCGTCATTTAGAAGTGGACGGCCAGTCGTTTCACCACATTTTTGATAGCGCAACGGGCTATCCGGTTGAGACAGACTTAGCCAGTATCACCATCATATCTGATCGATCCGTAGACGGGGAGATATGGACTACCCGCTTGTTCGGGGAAGCTCCTGCTTCTATCCTCAACACTGTTGAATCACTTCCTGGTATAGATACCTTATTGGTTTCTCAATCAGGCAAGATTGCCTATACAAGTGGGCTTCAATCTTATTTATAATTCTCCTATCAGAAAGGAATTTTCCATGATAAAACTTATTGCGATTGTGGGGACTAACTCCAAACGTTCTACAAACCGTCAACTGCTTCAATACATGCAAAAACATTTTGCTGATAAGGCTGAGATCGAATTGGTCGAAATTAAAGATATCCCTGTCTTTAACAAACCAGCCGACAAACAAGTACCTGAAGCTGTCTTGGATATTGTTGCAAAAATTGAGGAGTCTGATGGGGTCATTATTGGGACTCCAGAATACGACCACTCTATTCCAGCAGTCTTGATGAGTGCACTCGCTTGGCTCTCATACGGAGTCTTCCCATTGTTGAATAAACCAGTCATGATTACTGGGGCTTCGTACGGTACGTTGGGATCTTCACGCGCCCAACTCCAACTTCGCCAAATCTTAAATGCTCCAGAAATTAAAGCGACTGTTTTGCCAGATGAATTCTTGCTCTCTCATTCATTGCAAGCCTTTGATCAAAATGGAGACTTGGTGGATTTAGATGTCATTCAAAAATTAGATGCCATCTTTGATGATTTCCGTGTGTTTGTGAAAATCACAGACAAATTGCGCAACGCCCAAGAATTGCTTCGCAAAGATGCTGAAGAATTTGACTGGGAAAACTTGTAAGATAGGAGACAGAAAAGAATGAAATTTGTTGGACTTGTAGGATCGAACTACGATCAATCATATAACCGTAAACTTTTGGAATTCATTCGCCGCCAATTTAAGATCAAATTTGAATTGGAAGTTCTTGAAATCGACGAAGTTCCAATGTTTAACCAAGATGAAAAATGGGACGAAAGTTTCCAATTACGTCTCTTATATAACAAAATCACTCGTGCAGATGGTGTTATCATTGCCACTCCAGAGCACAACCATACGATCTCTGCTGCTCTCAAGTCTGTTCTTGAATGGCTCTCTTTCGAGGTGCATCCATTTGAAAACAAACCGGTTATGATCGTCGGTGCTTCTTACTATGATCAAGGGACTTCACGTGCGCAAGTTCACCTCCGTAAGATCCTCGATGCCCCAGGTGTCAATGCTTATACCCTTCCAGGAAATGAATTCCTTCTTGGAAAAGCAAAAGAAGCTTTTGACGAAGACGGCAATATCATTAACGAGGGAACCGTCAAATTCCTTGAAACCTGCTTGGATAATTTTATGAAATACGTTGAGGTTGTATCTAAATTGAAAAAACCAAAACCAATTGAACCAGAAGACTTGGATTGTAATCATCCAATCGCTACAACTGTTACTGAAGTCGATCCTGACGATCCAGATTGGGTAGAAAAAGTAGCTGAAATCACTGGTGCCGTTTCCGGCGATACCTATGTCAAACTCGACCACGGTATCCTAACCGTTAACCAAATTGATATGTTCTTAAAGGCTATGCCATTTGAATTGACCTATGCCGATGATAACAACCAATTCCTCTACTACAACAATGCCCATCAAGATCCTGATACCATGCTTGCCAAACGCGTGCCACCTCAATCAGGAAGTCGGATGTCAACCGTTCATGGTTCCCTACCACCAGCACGTATGAAAAACGTGGAATGGGTGATTGGTACCCTTCGTAACGGTAACCAAGACTATGTTCGGACTATTGTTCCAGGATCTCCTGAAGGCGTCATTAACACTCATAACTACCAAGCTATGTACTATGAAGATGGTTCTTACGCTGGTATCAATGAGATTGTCTTCAACTTCAAACCATGGTTGGACTGGTACCTGCAAACAACCGGCCAACGTCTAGTTGGCGGAAGCGGTCCATTTGCTCCTGCTGGTGGACATGGTAGTGCAGATGCAACTTCTGGCGCTTCTGATGCTGGAGGACATGGTGACGGAGGCCACGGAGATGCCGATGCCACTTCTGGTGCAAGCAACTAAGAAACTAGAAAAAATGAAGCTTCGTGCTTCATTTTTTTATTGTAACTCTTTAATGATCTTCTTAGCATCGTCGTTTGAAATAGCCCCTAATTGGACATGTCCAATTTTCCCATGACTGTCTATAAAGACTTCTGTAGGAATAGACCGAACCTGATAATCTGCAAATGCAGAACCGTCTGGATTGTACAAGACCGGAACGGACTTGTAATCTTGTTGATCAAACCATTTGACGAATTCTTCCTCAGTTTTTTCACCTTGGAGTCCTGGTGCCATAATGGTCAGAATTTCAAAGTCTCTATCCGTATCCTTGACCAATTTCTCTAATTCAGGCATACTTTGCCGGCAAGGTCCACACCAGGTTGCCCAAAATTTCAAATAGACTTTTTGCCTCTATAGTCTGAAAGTTTGACCGTATTCCCCTTCATATCCTTTAGTTCAAAGTCACTAGCGTCTTTTCCTACCAAAGGATTCTTAGTCGTTGTTGTATTCATTGTTGGCTGATTGCCCATACTACTCTCGCTGGATTGATCCATGGAACAAGCTGACAGCAAAGCTAGAGAAAGTACTGAGAAACAAGCGTATTTAAAACCTTTCATCATGCGTTAAACCTCCGGATTATTTTATGAAAAGATAGATGACAAACTGTTCAATTGTCCCAAAAGTAAGAGAATTCCCATCAGAATAATGATGGCTCCGCCGATTTTCTTCAGCAACAACAAATGGGGTTTGAGACGATTAAAGTAAGGTAGGACCAGACTAGATGCTAAGGCCAACAGTAAAAACGGAAGAGCCATTCCCAAGGTATAAACAAGGAGATAAATAGCT
Organism: Streptococcus sp. 2A/TPW/M5; assembly: GCA_036663675.1. Taxonomy (GTDB): domain Bacteria; phylum Bacillota; class Bacilli; order Lactobacillales; family Streptococcaceae; genus Streptococcus. The sequence continues at coordinate 1,702,155 of JAYXUK010000001.1, forward strand.
CCCATAAGAGCATCTTGTCCATCTGATGCTGCTAAAGCAAGGACTGATCCTAATACCGGACCAATACAAGGCGTCCAACCAAAACTAAAGCCAAGACCAAGGAGAAAAGCTGAAAACAATTCATTCTTCTGTTTGTTGGCTCCAAAATCTACTGATTTTTGCTTTTCAAGGAAATGAAAATGAAAGACTTCCATTTGATGAAGACCAAGGATAATGATGAGAGCTCCCATCAGATAACGGAACCAATTGGTGTACATGATCTTTCCAAGCAAGCCCGCTCCAAAACCAATGAGGAGGAAAATAACAGAAATACCTGCAATAAAACAAAGGGTTTTCAGCAAGCCATGCCAGCGAATTTTTTTCCCGAACAATCGGATAGCCTTTTCCTGATCACTTCCTAGCAAGATTCCAATATAAACCGGCAGCAAAGGAAAGACACAGGGAGAAAAGAAAGACAGAATACCCGCAAGAAAAACTGTCAATGAAAAAATGATTGGATTCATAGTTCACTCCGTATATTGATATGCTACATTCAGTATAACATTGACTGACAAAAAATAAAAATTTCTGCTACGTTTTTTACTAAAGTTTGGATTTAGGTACTAGTTTCAAAGAAAAACTCTAAAGCATGAAACTTTAGAGTTTCTAATATAACTTATTCTTCTGCCGTTTGTTTATTTGGTAATACGAGCGATAAAAGAATCCCGATGACTACTGGCACTAACCATGGAAGAGATTGAGCCGCAAATGGAAGCAAAGCAATCCCCTTTTCTACTAGAGAAATTTTAAAGGTACTTGCCAGAACACTTGCAAGAGAGACCAAGCTGGCCAAGAAAATAGTCAGTTGCATTCCTGGTTTTGAAAGAGCCACAAATTTATTCACTATCACAATCAATACAATGGTAATGGTGATTGGGTAAAGAATCATCAAGACTGGCAATGAGAAAGCAATAATGGTATTCAAGCCAAGGTTGGCAATCGCAAAACCAATCAGAGTGAAGACACTTGCATAGACCTTGTAAGAAACCTTAGGGAAAGTACTATGGAAGAATTCACTGGTAGAGACGATCAAACCAGCTGTTGTGGTAAAGCAAGTTACCGTCACCATTCCTGCTAGGAAAATCTGAGCAGTCGGACCAAAGATCGCTTTGGTCGCTTCTGATAATACATACACCCCTTTATTGGTATCAGATGCCATAACAGAAGCCGGAATTGGAAAATGATTCCCCAGATATCCTAAACCGATATACAGCACACTAAAACCAAGCGCTACGACAATCCCAACCAACCAAATGGTCTTGATGTATTCTTTCTTACTTGAAAATCCAAGTTGATTCAGGGTAGTCACTGCGATCACACTAAAGGCAACAGAAGCCAAGGCATCCAAGGTATTGTAGCCCTCTAAAAATCCTTGCCCAAAGGTAGAAGCCTGATAGGCTTTGGTGGCCACCATTGGAGCGTGTCCACTGTATTTTAAAGCTCCAAGAACGACCAAAATCAAAATGAGAATCGCAAAGATTGGAGTCAATATACGACCGATCCGATCTAGAATCTTAGATGGATTCAAAGCAATCAGAAAGGCTAACAAAAAATAGACCAGGGTAAAAATGAAAAGTGCTAAACTGGCATTCATTCCACCTAATAAGGGGCTGTCCCCACTTCGAAAGATACCGTCGCCGTTCTTGGAATGGCAAAGAAAGGACCAATCGAAAGATAAAGCGCAACTAAGTATACAATCGCGAAAACAGGTGAAATCTTACGAGAAATCTCATGAATATATCCTTTGGGATTAAGCGTCCCGATAATCAAGGTCACAATGGCAATTCCCACTCCTGAAAGGACAAACCCAGCAATAGCTGGCCAAAATTGATTACCCGATAAAGCACCAAGAGCCGGTGGGAAAATCAGGTTTCCAGCACCAAAAAAATACCAAACAGTAATAAACCTGTCAGGGAACCTTTTCGTAACATACGATCTCCTTAAAAAACGATAATCTTAACTTTATCAAATTCATTTGAAGAATGCAACTTATTTGCATGAACAATCCGCTAGTTCTATCAGTCATTATGGTACAATGGATGTAAGATTTTACGAGGTGCAAAACATGTATCTATATCTATTCTGGTTATTTCCAGCTCTTATTTTTTTATTGTTCTTTATGAGTGATCGCAGAAGGATTTTCAATGCTTATCTCTTTTCGATAAACCTAGGACTTCTTCTACTGATTTCTGCATTTCTCCTAGTCGTTCGAACTGAGCTATGGTTTAATCAACAAATTGCAATTATTGTCTTTGTTGTGATTTCCATCTTCGTTTTTCTCAGCATTATTTTCTCATCTATCTTTCTCCTTTTTAACGGCCGTCAAATGATGGCTTTTGAAGGAAAAAGACTGGCCAACCTCCTCTCGCTTCTCTATGGGCTGTTTATTATCGGAGCTTTGGCACTTCATTTTCTACCCTATTTCCCAGGGAATGACATCCTCATTTATCTGACTGACTTTGCCCTGTTTTACATGACCTTTCTCTACCTCTCTTATGTATCCTATGGGACCTTTTGCAATCTCTTTCCGGTTCGCAAAGAGCCAGACGCCATCATCATCCTTGGCTCAGGTTTGATCGGAGACAAGGTTCCCCACTCTTGGCCCAGCGTCTTGAGAAGGAAAGGCCGTCTATGAGCAGTTCAAGAAACGACCAAAGTTGATTGTTTCTGGTGGTCAAGGGTCAGATGAGCTGATCGCTGAGGCGGAAGCTATGGCCAGATACTTGATGGAACATGGGGTGCCAGAAGACGCCATTCTCATCGAGAATCGCTCTCGTACTACTTTTGAAAACCTGACCTTTAGCAAGCGTATCCTTGAAGAAGAGGGGCTTGGCAAGAGAGTCTTTGTGGTGACCAATTCTTTTCACGCGCTCCGTGCAGGTGTCTTTATGAGACGATTAAAAATACCCGGTCGAAGTATCGGTTCAAGAACAGCCTTTACTATCTCCCATCCGCTTGGATTCGAGAAACCGTTGGCTTGGTTTCACTCTATTGGAAATGGCATGTTGCCTTCCTAGCTCTTCTGTTTCTACCTTGGTTCTTTACACAAATCATGAAACTGATTGAGTTCTTCATTAAATATCTAAACTAAAAGAGGCTGGGCAAAAACTGTCCAGCCTTCTATGCTTGATAGAAGTAACTATATGACGCAGTGGTTGATTGGCATCTTTGTTCGCTTTTCAAGCTACAAAGATGACCTAATCAACTGTGCGGGGTGGGAATACGAACTCTTTTTAACTAATCAGAGTTCTTTCCCACTCCCTTTCTTGTCTAGTGGTCACTAAAGCGTCTGTATTTAATGCGGAAATCGAAATAATTTTCTTCCTGCAGTTTGTGGAAAATATCGCGATAAGCCTCTTCATCAAAGCGATCACCCCGATAGAGAATTTCAAAGCTCAGTCCTTCGTATTCTAAAAAGGCATTGGCAGTTTTAAATCCATTTCGCTTATAGAAATCCATCCGAGACTGACGTTGCTCTAGATTGTCACATTCTTCATCTAAACGTTCCACTTCAAGAATCATAGTTCTTTGGTAAAATTCTACCAATTTTTCAATGATTTCTTGACCATAACCGTGGCTACGTAGGTGGGGCATAATGGCAAAGAAGCTAACATAAAAAACTTTCTGATTATAGATAGAAAAAGCAAATCCTACAAATTCTTCTTCGTTATAAAAGCAAAAAAATTAGCATCGTCATTGTCCGTATAACGCAGGTATTCCGACAAAGGAACTCGCTCTTCTTCTGGAAATGCCTCGATATTCAGCCTCTCGACCTTGTCCAGATCTGGGAACGTTTCCGTGATTAATTGGCTGGTTAAGCTCATAAAAGCCTCCTTTTCTGCCCTGATTATACCAAAAATGTAAGGGATTCAACTACCGATGCTTGTCGCTGGTTCCTGAAGTTGGTATAATGACACTATGAAAAGAATTCAACGTGTGGACCTCATAGATGGTCCTATTTTACCCGCTCTATTGAGTTTTGCCTTTCCAATTCTTTTGTCCAATATATTTCAACAACTCTACAATACCTCGGATGTTATGATTGTAGGGCGTTTTTAGGTCAAAAGTCATTGGCTGCCGTTGGAGCAACCTCTGCTATATTTGATTTGATCGTTGGATTTACCGTCGGTGTTGGCAATGGGATGGGGATTATTATCGCGAGAAATTATGGAGCCAAAAACGAAGACCAATTACGAAAATCAGTCGCCGCAACTGCTATTATTGGAGGTATCCTCAGTCTTTTCGTGGTCTTCATTGGTGCTGTTGGACTTTTTCCCTGCTCCAGTTTTTAGGGACTCCATCAGCCATTGTGTCTCAGTCTTATCTCTATATCGCTACTATTGTTAATGGTGTGGCTGTGACCTTTGCCTATAATCTTTGCGCTGGACTTCTTAGAGCTGTTGGCGATAGCTTAGCGGCACTCTACTTCCTGATTATCGCTGCCGTTCTCAATATTCTTCTCGATCTTTATTTTATTACCCAACTCCATCTCGGAGTCCAATCCGCTGGAATTGCGACCATTATTGCCCAGGGTATTTCGGCCCTTCTTTGTCTTCTCTATATTCGTAAGAAGGTCCCTTTTCTGCTCCCGCATCGCAAGGATTTTGTTTGGGACAAAGAGCTTTATCAGGATCTGCTAAGTCAGGGCCTTGCCATGGGCCTCATGACTTCCATCGTTTCGATTGGAACGGTTACCCTCCAATCCGCTATTAATCAGCTTGGAACAACCATTATCAGTGCACAGGTCGCAGCCCGTCGTATCATGTCCTTTGCCGTTTTACCGATTACAGCTATCGCCTCAAGTATCACAACCTTTATCTCGCAGAATTTTGGCGCAGAGCAATTCCAGCGGATCAAAAAAGGCGTTACCATTGCCAACCTTCTTTCTTGGGTTTGGTCTGTCTTGGTTGCTGCTCTTCTATTCTTCACAAGTCCGTCTTTAACCAGCTTTATTTCCGGCTCTACAAATCCTGATCTCATTGCAAATGCCAGTCTTTATCTCCAGATCAGCTCTTGCTTTTATCCTATTTTGGCGAGTCTCATCATCCTGAGAAATGCCCTACAGGGAATGGGTAAAAATTAACCCCACTCACATCCAGTTTTATTGAATTGTTTGGAAAAATTTTCTTCGTTCTGTGGATTATTCCTCACACCGGCTACATGGGGTCATTCTCTGCGAACCCCTTATCTGGATTCCCATGACCCTACAGCTCATCATAATCTATCGAAAAATCAGGTACCAACTCCTTACTGAATAATGATTGATTAACAAGACCAAAACAACTTCTGCTCATTTGAACAGAAGTTTATTTTTTGTCATCAGGCGTCTATTAGAACAAGCCGATCGCTGTTCCATCAGCAGCCACATCCATATTTAAAGCAGCTGGACGTTTTGGTAGCCAGGCATGGTCATGACATCCCCAGTCAAAGCGACAATAAAGCCTGCTCCCAATTTTGGAACCACTTCACGGATAGTGATTTCAAAGTTTTCAGGAGCTCCCAAGGCATTTGGATTATCAGAGAAGCTATATTGTGTTTTGGCCATACAGATTGGCAACTTATCCCAACCATTTTTCACGATTTGGGCAATTTGTGTCTTGGCTTTCTTCTCAAAATTCACCTTAGTACCGCGATAAATTTCTGTAACAATCTTTTCAATTTTTTCTTCAACAGAAAGGTTATTATCATACAAGCGTGTGTAGTTAGCTGGACTTGTTTCGATGGTTTTAACCAAGGTTTCAGCAAGGTCAACTCCACCGTCCGCACCATTCGCCCATACACTTGCAAGTTCAACTGGCACATCAATTTCAGCACACAATTCTTTCAAAGCAGCAATTTCTGCTTCTGTATCAGTGTTAAATTCATTGATGGCAACCACTGCAGGAATGCCAAACTTACGGATATTTTCAACGTGACGTTTCAAGTTGGCAAAACCAGCACGAACAGCTTCTACATTCTCTTCAGTCAAAGCATCCTTGATCACTCCACCGTTCATCTTAAGAGCACGGAGAGTCGCTACAATCACAACCGCATCTGGTGATGTAGGCAAGTTTGGAGTTTTAATATCAAGGAATTTTTCAGCGCCAAGGTCAGCCCCAAAACCAGCTTCTGTAATCGTATAGTCGGCTAAATGAAGAGCTGTCGTCGTTGCTAACACAGAGTTACATCCATGGGCGATATTGGCAAATGGACCACCGTGAACAAAGGCAGGTGTACCATAGATGGTTTGAACCAAGTTTGGCTTGATCGCATCTTTGAGGATCAAGGCAAGTGCCCCTTCCACTTCCAAATCACGGACATAGACCGGGCTACGATCATAACGGTAACCAATCACGATGTTGGCCAAACGACGTTTCAAATCTTCAATATCTGTCGCCAAGCAAAGGATGGCCATAATCTCAGAAGCAACGGTAATATCAAATCCGTCTTCACGCGGAATCCCATTTAAAGGACCGCCAAGACCGACAGAGACATGACGAAGAGCACGGTCATTCAAGTCCACTACCCGTTTCCAGATAATCCGACGTTGGTCAATACCTAGCTCATTTCCTTGATGCAAATGATTATCAATCAATGCTGAGAGAGCGTTATTAGCCGTTGTGATCGCATGCATATCCCCTGTGAAATGAAGGTTGATGTCTTCCATCGGTAGAACTTGGGCATAGCCACCACCAGCAGCACCACCTTTAATCCCCATAACTGGACCTAAAGAAGGTTCGCGAATGGCAATCATGGTTTTTTACCGATTTTATTCAAAGCATCTGCTAGACCAATGGTAATGGTTGATTTCCTTCTCCAGCTGGAGTTGGGTTGATCGCAGTGACTAAGATAAGTTTTCCTACTGGATTTTTCTCAACTTCACGAATCTTATCAAAGCTCAATTTCGCCTTGTATTTTCCATACAATTCAAGATCATCGTCTACCAAACCGATCTTCTTAACAACGTCCACAATCGGTTGGAGTTCAATGCTTTGAGCAATTTCGATATCTGTTTTCATAAGGGACTCCTTTATATTTGATAGGTCTATTATACCTAAAATTAGCGAAAATGACATGGTTTTTCCACCTTTTGAATCGAACGTTCGTTTTTATGTAAATTTTATGGCTACACATAGCTAATCCTAATAGCTTCAGAACTTTACTTATGTATCTTTTTGTGTAAAATAAGCATATGCATATTTTAATTACATCAGGCGGGACGAGCGAAGCCATTGATAGTGTTCGTTCGATCACCAATCATTCCACCGGGAGCCTAGGGAAAATCCTTGCAGAAATGGCTCTTACAAAGGGACATCAGGTGACCTTGATCACAACGCCCACTGCGCTTAAACCCGATCCTCACCCACAGCTTCGACTTCTATTGATCCAGAATGTCGAAGAACTTCTCGCACAAATGAAAACGGAAGTCCCTCATCATCAGGTTTTGATTCACGCTATGGCTGTTTCAGACTACACACCTGTTTACATGACAGGCCTTGATGAAGTTGATAAAGCTCAAGACCTTCATAGCTTTATCCATCGCGAAAATCAGGAAGCGAAAATTTCTTCCAAAGAAGAATACCGGTACTTTTTCTAAAGAAAAATCCCAAGATTATCTCGCTCGTCAAAGAATGGAACCCTGCTATTCAACTGATCGGCTTTAAGCTATTAGTCGACGTTTCTTCTGAAGAGTTGATCCAGGTAGCGCGTGAAAGCCTCGTTAAAAATCATGCCAGCATGATCGTTGCCAATGATCTGACCAAGATTCAAAACGGCCAGCATCAAGCCTATCTAGTGACAGATGAACACGTCCTAGAAGCTTCTACGAAAACAGAAATCGCAGAGGCTATCCTACGTTATATCAAATAAAAAGGAACATATGACACACATTACTTTAGCGGTTACCGGTAGTATTTCCGCCTATAAGGCTGCTGATATTACCAGCCAACTAACCAAATTGGGATTTGAAGTGAAGGTCCTCATGACTCCTTCAGCCCAAAAATTTATCACCCCTTTAACCTTGCAAGTTCTTTCAAAGAATCAAGTAGGGCTAGATGTTATGATGGAAGACAATCCACAGCGGATCGAGCACATCGACATTGGGAAAGAAACTGACCTCTTTCTTGTCGCGCCAGCCAGTGCCAATACCATTGCTAAATTGGCTATGGGACTGGCAGATAATATGGTCACAAGCACAGCTCTAGCCTTGCCTCAAAGGACTAAAAATTACTGGCCCCTGCTATGAATACAAAAATGCTAGAACATCCCGCTACCCAACGAAATCTAAAGCTCTTACAAGACTATGGTTACCAGATTATCCAACCTCGTGATGCTGTTCTTGCTTGTGGGGACAAAGGTGCTGGAGCTCTAGCGCCTGTAGAAACTATTGTAGAAACTGTTAAGGAGAATTGTTTATGAGAAAATCATCTTCTATTTCACGAATTGCCATCTTTTTGCGGTGATGATCACCATTCACTTTGTGACGTCCTTCATTCTGCAATTTGTTCCATCAGGAATTCAACCAACCTTGGTTCATATTCCTGTCGTGATCGCCTCTATCATATACGGTCCACGGATTGGAGCTATCTTAGGACTCCTCATGGGACTCTTTAGCCTCACTATGAATACCCTGGTTATAACACCCGCTAGCTATCTCTTTAGTCCCTTTGTCCCTCACGGGAATCTCTACTCCCTTATCATTGCCATAGTCCCTCGGATTCTCATCGGAGTAACCCCATACTTCGTCTATCGCTGGATTCGCAATCGTACTGGACTTGTGATCGCTGGAATTGTCGGCTCTATGACCAATACTGTTTTCGTTCTAAGTGGGATTTACTTCTTCTTTGGTAACAGTTTTGGAGGGGAATTCAAAATTTCCTTGGGTTGATTGTGTCTACTAACTCACTCATCGAAGTCATTGCGACAGTACTCATTACCAGTGCAGTCGTTCCATCTCTTGAAAAATTAAAATAACCTTCAAAGCCAAGACCAATTTATCTTGGCTTTTTTGATGGTGAATTAACCCTATTTTTTTGAAAAGATTTACAATTATCGCTAGAATTTTCTGAAAAAATTTGCTATAATGTAAGCGATTAAATTATAAGCAAAAAGGAGACGCTTGCATGACCTATCAAGAAAACTACCAAAAATGGCTCGACTTTGCTGAATTACCAGCTTACCTTCGTGATGAGTTGGTCGCAATGGATGAAAAAACAAAAGAAGATGCCTTCTATACCAACCTTGAATTCGGTACAGCTGGTATGCGTGGATTAATCGGTGCTGGTACCAACCGTATTAATATCTATGTTGTTCGCCAAGCAACTGAAGGGTTGGCCCAATTAATCGACTCAAAAGGTGAGGAAGCGAAGAAACGCGGTGTTGCGATCGCCTACGACAGCCGTCACTTCTCTCCTGAGTTTGCTTTTGAATCTGCTCAAGTTTTGGCTGCACACGGAATCAAATCTTATGTATTTGAAAGCCTACGTCCAACACCTGAATTGTCATTTGCTGTTCGTCATCTCCACACATTTGCTGGGATTATGGTAACCGCTAGCCACAACCCTGCTCCGTTTAATGGATATAAGGTATATGGTGAAGACGGTGGACAAATGCCACCTGCAGATGCCGATGCTTTGACAGATTACATCCGTGCTATCGAAAATCCTTTCACTGTACAATTGGCTGACCTTGAAGAAAGCAAAGCTAGTGGCTTGATTGAAGTTATCGGTGAAAACGTCGACGCTGAATACTTGAAAGAAGTGAAAGGCGTTAACATCAACCAAGACTTGATCAATGAATACGGTCGCGACATGAAGATTGTCTACACACCACTTCATGGTACTGGTGAAATGTTGGCTCGTCGTGCTCTTGCCCAAGCTGGATTTGAAGCTGTTCAAGTTGTTGAGGCTCAAGCCGTTCCAGATGCTGACTTCTCAACTGTTAAATCTCCAAACCCTGAAAACCAAGCTGCCTTTGCTCTTGCTGAAGAACTTGGTCGCAAAGTAGACGCTGATGTATTGGTTGCAACTGACCCAGATGCTGACCGCCTTGGTGTTGAAATCCGCCAACCAGATGGTTCTTACCTCAACCTTTCTGGTAACCAAATCGGAGCGATTATTGCTAAATACATTCTTGAAGCTCACAAAACAGCTGGTACACTTCCTGCCAATGCTGCTCTTTGTAAATCCATCGTATCCACTGAGCTGGTGACTAAGATTGCAGAAAGCTACGGCGCAACCATGTTTAACGTCTTGACTGGTTTCAAATTTATCGGTGAAAAAATTCATGAATTTGAAACACAACACAACCACACTTACATGCTTGGTTTTGAAGAAAGCTTCGGTTACCTCATCAAACCATTCGTACGTGACAAAGATGCTATCCAAGCCGTTCTTATCGTTGCTGAAATCGCAGCTTACTACCGCTCACGTGGTATGACTTTGGCAGATGGTATCGAAGAAATCTATAAACAATATGGTTACTTCGCAGAAAAGACTATCTCTGTTACCCTTTCAGGTGTGGATGGAGCTGCTGAAATCAAGAAAATCATGGATAAATTCCGTGGTAACGCTCCTAAACAATTCAACAACACAGACATTGCTAAGACAGAAGACTTCTTGGAACAAACAGCTACTACTGCTGACGGCGTTGAAAAATTAACAACTCCTCCAAGTAACGTATTGAAATACATCTTGGCTGATGATTCATGGTTTGCCGTTCGTCCTTCAGGTACAGAACCAAAAATCAAATTCTACATCGCCACAGTTGGTGAATCTGAAGCAGATGCTAAAGAAAAAATTGCGAATATCGAAGCAGAAATCAATGCTTTTGTAGGCTAAAACATGAGGCTGGGACAAAAGTCCTAGCCTCTCAATTATTTTTTGATTGTTGAGCAAGACGCAGTGGTTGAGTGGGCTCTACTACACTGATTTCATCAGCTTTACAGCCCTACTCAACTGTGCGGAGGTGGGACGACGAAATCGAATTCTAACGATAACCGATTTCTGTCCCACTCTCTTTCTTTCGTAGCAAATACCAGCGATTTTATAGAAAATATGGCATACTAGACATAGAAGAAAGCGAGGTAATCTCATGGAACAATTTTTAGAAGATATTAAAGATCTTGAAGTCACAACTGTCGCGCGTGCGCAAGAAGCGATCGATCAAAAAGAAACAGCGACCTTCTTTATCGGACGCAAGACTTGCCCTTACTGCCGGAAGTTCGCTGCTAAATTAGCAACTGTCGTAGCTGAAACAAAAGCTCATATCTATTTTATTAATAGTGAAGAACCAAGTCAGCTAGACGCATTACAAGCCTTCCGCTCAACTTACGGCATCCCAACTGTCCCAGGATTTTTACATGTCGAATCTGGTGAAGTCACTGTTCGTTGCGACTCATCCATGTCTGAAGAAGAAATCAAAGCATTCGGTCATCTATAAAAAAATAGCTAGAGATCAGTCTCTAGCTATTTTTCATTTTCCGTAAAGTCGTCCAAATCTTTTGCTGGGGTTTAGCAAAAGGATAATCGGAAAATTCTTCTGGTGTTAACCAAACAGTCGATTCGCTTGCTGGTTGCTCTCCTTCTTTTACTAGGCCGTAACGAAGTTGAACCTGCCACTTGCGATGCGAAAAGATATGCTGAACGATAGGATAAGACCTATCCTGCCAATCAATGACCAAATCATAGTCCTGCTCAAAGGAGAGAATATCTGGGTTGTCTACTAAATGACCCTGCACATCCAGTAGTGACAATTGGCCTAGGTTCTCAGATAGGCTATCCACTTCGATCAATGGGAAGTGCCAGAAACCTGATAAAAGCCCCTCTCGCTCATTTTTCTCCAGCAAGTAGCGACCTTGACTATCCTTGATAATAAAAGCCGTTAGATAGACAGGTACAGGTTTCTTCTTAGGAGCCTTGATGGGATAACGATCCATGGTCCCATGTTGGTAGGCCGCGCTAAATTCCTTAACAGGACTCTCTTCTGGCCGTGGATTGACTGGCGATTCAATATCGGATCCCAAATCCATCAAAGCCTGATTGAAATCACCCGGACGGGCCGGATCGATCAAAATTTCCATCATGGCTTGAAAAATCTTGCGATTGGTCGGTACACCAATATCGTAGTCCACCTCAAACAAACGGGCTAGAACACGCATGACATTGCCATCCACTGCTGGCTCTGGTAATCCAAAGGCAATACTAGCAATGGCACCGGCTGTATAAGGCCCAATTCCCTTCAGTTGAGAGATAGCCTCATAACTTGATGGAAACACTCCTCCATGATTTTCCATTATCTGCTGGGCGGCTTTCTGCATATTGCGGACACGTGAGTAATACCCCAAGCCTTCCCAAGCTTTTAAGAGTTTTTCTTCAGGAGCTTGAGCCAAATCTGCAACCGTCGGAAACCAGTCTAAAAACGCTCATAATAAGGAATCACTGTATCAACTCGTGTTTGCTGGAGCATAATCTCTGAGATCCAAATTTTATAAGGATCCTGGGTCCTTCTCCAGGGAGATCCCGTTTATGGGCATCATACCAAGCTAATAACTTTTCTCGAAAGGAAGCAATTTTTCCTCCTCCCACATGGTTATCCCGTAATCTTTTACATCTAACATATTCCTAGTATACCATAGAATGAGTTAGAGTTTAGAAATTCTGATTTTATAATGAAAAAGAGGCTGGGACAAAAGTCCTAGCCTCTCAATTATTTTGGATTGTCGAGCAAGACGCAGTGGTTGAGTGGGCTCTACTACGCTGATCTCATCAGCTTTACAGCCCTACTCAACTGTGCGGAGAGTGGGACGACGAAATCGAATTCTAACGAATTACCGATTTCTGTCCCAATCTCTAAATGCATTTCTTATTGCTCTACAGCTTGAGCAGCCGTAATCAAGGTTAATTTATAGACGTCATCTGCATTACATCCACGAGAGAGGTCATTGACTGGTTTGTTCAACCCTTGCAATACTGGACCTACCGCTGCAAAGCCACCAAGACGTTCTGCCATCTTGTATCCAATGTTACCTGCCTCAATACCTGGGAAGATAAAGACATTGGCTTGTCCTGCCACCTTGCTTCCTGGAGCTTTCAAGGCTGCAGTTGCAGGGACAAAGGCTGCGTCAAATTGCAATTCCCCGTCAATTTCAAGGTCTGGACGAAGTTCATGGGCAAGCTTAGTCGCTTCGACAACCTTATCAACACTTTCACCGAAACCAGATCCTTTTGTTGAATAGCTCAACATAGCAATTTTTGGATCAATACCAAACATCTTGGCTGTGATAGCTGAATTGATAGCAATTTCGGCTAATCCTTCAGCATCTGGATTGATGTTGATGGCACAGTCGCCGAACAAGTAGCGTTCAGATCCACGAACCATAAGGAAAGCCCCTGAAGTCCGTTTTACATTTGGACGAGTTTTGATAATTTGCAAGGCCGGACGAACGGTTGCGGCTGTTGAGTGAATCGCACCAGAAACCATCCCATCAACAATTCCCATGTGCACCAACATGACACCAAAATAGTTAACGTCGTCTTTCAAGACTTGACGCGCTTCTTCTTCAGTCATTTTGCCCTTACGACGTTCTACCAAGGAAGCTACCATTTCTTCAAAACCTGGATAAGAATGAGGATCGATGACTTCATATCCATCCAAAACCCCTTCGATTTCAAGATAAATCCGAATTTTATCCGGATTACCAAGCAAGACAGGGGTTACTTCTGTCTCGTTCACAATGCGTTTTGTCGCTTGGAGGATACGAGGTTCTTCACCTTCTGGTAATACAATACGAGCATTCTTACCAACGAGGTTGGCTTTGAGATTTTCGAAAACTTCCATGAGTTTTACTCCTTTTAATAATTAATAACTAGTTTGAAGCTGTGTTAATACAGCTTGGAAATCTGGAGGCAGTGGACTTTCTATGACCAATTCTTCCTCTAGAAATGGATGATAATAGGATAGACGATGACAATGAAGGGCTTGGCGCTCAATGCCGTCTTCTAAACTTCCGCCATAGAGATCATCTCCCAAGAGCGGAAAACCAATATGGTTAAAATGAACGCGGATCTGATGGGTTCGACCTGTGTGTAACTGAATATCCACTAGGTGAATATTACCAAAAGATTGAACAACCTGATAGCTAGTATGGGCATACTTGCCGCCTTTAGCTACCTTGCGGGTGATAATTGAATCTTCATCACGCGCAATCGGAGCAATAATCTCTCCGACAGGATCAAGCTTCCCAGATCCCTTGACCAAGGCATAATAGCGTTTTTGAATCGTTTTAGACTGCAATTGCTTATCTAATCGAGCATGAGCATAACCATGTTTGGCAAAGAGCATAACGCCACTAGTGTCCTTGTCCAGGCGAGTGACAATGTGAACCTGCTGATTCTCATATCCCTGCTTCACATAATAGCCTTTTACAAAATTGGCTAAGGTATTAGAATGAATCGCACTTGGAATCGAGGCAATGCCAAAGGGTTTGTTTAAGACCAAAAAATGATCATCTTCAAACAAAATATCCAAAGGCCGATCCATGGGTTTTAGGGTTTCGAACCCTTCTTCTGCTGGAATGTCAATGACCAAGCGATCCCCAATATCCAACAAATAAATCGCATTCTCCGGACGTCCATTGACAAGGATTTGGCCACCACGAAACTTAATCTTTGCTAAGAGGCCCTTAGAAACCTCGTGTTTTTTCAGAAAGGTCTTGACCTTGACATGCTCATCGACAATGAATTCAAATCTCATTCTCTATCATCTCCGATAAAGGCATCCTTGACCCGATTCCAGAAACTGGTATGACTGGAGCTTGCCACGAAATTAATCTTATGGTTGTCGATCTGGTATTCTACCTTTGCAATGTTGCGATAGGAATAGGTTGAATTGTCGACAGAGATAATGTGGAAGCCAGGACGCGTCGGTGTAATCTCGATCTTATCCTTTTAGGGACAATGACAGAAGAACCCAAGGTACGATAAACACGGTTGTTGAGACTAGCAATTTCCGCAATCTGCAGCGCCTCAATAGTCGGGTGAAGGACTGCTCCTCCCAAGGATTTGTTGTAAGCCGTACTTCCTGTAGGAGTCGAAACAGTAATGCCGTCTCCTCTAAAGCGCTCAAAATCAACCCCATTGATGGTAAGATCGGCAACCATGGTCCGGTCGCTTCTCTTAATTGTCGCTTCGTTCAAGGCTCTCATGGTACGGGTTTCCCCATTGTCGAAAGTGATCTTGACATTCAAAATGGGGTAGGAAACCTTAGCTCCAGTATCATATTTTAAGTTCTCAACCAGCTTATCGATTTCACTGTCTAAGTAATCTGTATAAAATCCTAAGTGTCCGGTATGGACGCCAACAAATCGTACCCGATCCAACTGGTGTTCATACTTGTGAAAGGCCGATAGCAACATCCCATCACCACCAATTGAAATCACAATATCCGGATGCTTCTCCGTCAAAATAAAATTATTTTTCCTAAGCTTGTAGCGCAACTGCTGAAAAACCTCTTCACTTTGACGCTTGCGATTGCGAATAATGGATACTTTTTACCTGTAGTCTTCATCTGTGTCATCACTATTTCCAACGCCATCATTTAACTTACGATGAAGTGGATCAAACAGGGCTTGAGCCTCCTGAATCGCATCCCGAATTGCCCCCATCTCTTCATCCAAGAGATAGGCCAGGTTTGCTGTCGTCTCTAAGCGTTTTTGATCTCGTCTGGAAAGTCTCCTTTATATTTATAATTGAGCGAGTGTTCAATCGTTGCCCAAAAATTCATGGACAAGGTCCGAATTTGAATCTCTGCTAAGATTGTTTCATTTCCATCAATGGTGTCGACTGGATACTCCACCACGACGTGGTAACTCCGGTAGCCACTTGATTTCTTGTGGCGAATGTAATCTCGCTCTTGGACCACGCGCATATCCTGCCGTTGTCTCAGAACCTCTAGGATCTCTTCGACATCGTCTACGAACTGGACCATGATGCGAAGACCAGCAATATCTTGCATGTCCTGTGCCAGATTTTCTTCAGAAATATTTCTTCGGATCATCTTTTCTCGGATGCTCTCAATCGGCTTGACCCGACCTGTCACAAACTCGATTGGAGAATGCTTTTGTTGCTTACGATATTGCTTTCGAATCCCACGCAGTTTGATTTTTAATTCCCCAACTGCTTGGATATAAGGATCTAAGAAGTTTTCCCAATCAATTGTCATCCTACCACCTTGTAATCTGAACCATTTTTGTATACAATAAACACATCTCTTATTATATCATGAATCGCTTTCGAAAAAAAGCAAAGGACTACAAAATGAACCATTTAGAAATTGAATACAAAACCTTGCTAGATAAGGAGGAATACCAATCCCTCCTTCCACTTTTTGCTGATACAGAATTGGTTGTCCAAACCAACCACTATATCGATACACCCGACCAGCTCATCCGCAAGGAAAAAATGGCCTTGCGGGTGCGTACCTTCACAGATCAGGCGGAATTGACCCTCAAAGTTCCTGAAACAGTTGGCCATTTCGAGTACAATCAAGCACTCAGCCCAGAAGAAACCAAGGAGATTCTTCAACAACAACAGTTTCCTGATGGAGAAATCAAAAACCTCTTGGAGTCAAAGGAATCCCAGTTGAACAACTTGCTGTCTGGGAAGCCTGACAACAGAACGATTCGAAAAAGAAACAGCTGCAGGCTTGGTGGCACTAGACCACAGTCTCTATCTAGACACTGAAGATTATGAGTTGGAAATTGAGGTGGAAACTGCTGAACAGGAAGAAAATTTTCATCAGTTCATTTCAGACCATGGAATCGTCTACAAAGCAGCAAAAAATAAAATCGCTAGATTAGCGGAAAGATTGTAAAAAGCTGAAATTATCGCAAATTTTTGCTAAAATAGTGCTAAGATCAAAAATCTAAATGAGGTTGGAATCACATGTCAGATAAAAAAATATGAAGCTCTTCTCTCTCAATTCAAACCCAGAGATTGCGCAAAAAATCGCGGATCATGCTGGGGTTCCGCTTGGGAAAATTTCATCCCGTCAGTTTTCAGATGGTGAAATCCAAGTCAATATTGAGGAAAGTGTTCGTGGATATGATATTTATATCATTCAATCAACCAGTTTTCCTGTTAACAATCACTTGATGGAATTGTTAATCATGGTGGATGCTTGCCAACGGGCTAGCGCAAACACCGTCAATGTGGTCATGCCTTATTTTGGCTATGCTCGCCAAGACCGAACTGCTGCTCCTCGCGAACCAATCACAGCTAAGCTCGTCGCAAACATGTTGGTCAAAGCTGGGGTGGATCGCGTCGTCACACTGGATCTCCATGCTGTTCAGGTCCAAGGTTTCTTTGATATTGCCGTGGATAACCTCTTTACCATTCCACTTTTTGCAGAGCACTACATCAACAAAGGTCTAACAGGTCCAGATGTTGTAGTCGTCAGCCCTAAAAACTCAGGTGTCAAACGGGCTCGTAGTTTAGCAGAATATCTTGATGCACCGATTGCCATCATTGATTACGAGCAAGATGATGCGAACCGTGATTATGGCTATATCATCGGGGATGTTAAAGATAAGAAAGCAATCTTGATTGACGATATCCTCAATACTGGTAAGACATTCTCAGAAGCTGCGAAAATTGTCGAACGCGAAGGGGCTACTGAAATTTATGCTGTATCAAGCCACGGCTTATTTGTTAAAGGTGCTGTTGAATTATTAGATCAAGCTCCGATCAAAGAAATCTTAGTAACCGATTCTGTTGCTCCAAATGGACCAACACCAAAAATATTAACTATCTGACAGCTAGCGAACTGATCGCTGAAGCTATTGTTCGCATTCAAGAAAGAAAACCTGTTAGTCCTCTATTTGCCTACCATAAGAAATAAGGTCTTAATGTGATATATTTTGATAATGCCGCAACAACTCCCCTTCTACCTGAAGTCATTGATAAAATGTCTGAAACTATGAAGACCACTTTTGGAAATCCATCGAGCCTTCATGCTCATGGACGGATGGCTAGTAAACTTCTCCGAGAATCTCGCGAGCAAATTGCTCAGTCTCTCCATACTCTTCCAAATCGTATTTTCTTCACTTCAGGTGGATCAGAAAGTAATAATACCGTTATAAAGGCTACTGCTTGAAACACCAAGCAGATGGCAAACACATCATTACGACCGCTTTGGAACACCATGCGGTTCTTGAACCCATCGAATATCTTGTAGAACGTTTCGGATTTGAAGTTACGATCGTCCAACCAAGAGATGGACGCATTCAGGCTAGTGATATCAAGGCGGCTCTTAGACCGGATACCATTCTTGTCTCTACCATGTTTGCCAATAACGAGACAGGCGATCTTCTACCGATTAAAGAAATCGGAGAACTCTTAAAGATCATCCAGCTGCCTTTCACGTTGATGCGGTCCAAGCAATCGGAAAGGTCCCTGTCTATCCCGAAGAGTTGGGAATTGATTTTCTCAGTGCTTCTGCCCACAAATTCCACGGACCAAAGGAGTCGGCTTCCTTTATGCAGCCGTCCCAGATTTTGATAATCTCATCCATGGGGGATCAGGAAAGTAAGATGAGAGCCAGCACGGAAAATCTCATTTCTATTGTCGGGATGGCAACCGCGCTTCAGCAAGCTACACTTCATCAAGAAGAAAATTTCAACCAGGTTCAAAAACTCGGCCAAGAGCTAGTCAATGGTTTAGCAGCCTACGACTACTACGTAAATGCGAATGACGACCATATTCCATTTGTTTGGAACCTTGGCTTTCCGGGTGTCCAAAATGACGTTTTACTGATGCGACTCGATCTTGCTGGAATTTCTGTCTCTACAGGTTCTGCTTGTACCGCTGGTACAGTTCAACCCAGCCATGTCCTTGAGGCGCTATATGGAAAAGATAGCTCACGCCTAAAAGAATCCCTTCGAATTAGTTTTTCAGAACTCAATACCGTAGAGGAGGTTCAAGACTTCCTCTCAAAACTTAAAGAAATTATATCATAGGAGAACAATATGGCTTTTGAAACAAGTGTTTCATTGAAAGACTGCAAATATACCTATAGTCTACACCCAAATGTTAAAAAATATACCTTACGTGACAATACATTCGCTGTTACAAAAGTTGGAAATTACGAGTTAAATCGTTTGCTCGAAGCCGTTCCAAATAGTGGCGAAGGCTTCCTACTTAAAATCATTTTCAATAAAGATTTGACAGGTTTTAAGATCAATATTACAGACAAGTCTGGGCTTCGTCTGGTGAATATTTTAAAAATCCAGAAAATGACATTATCCAACAAAAATTCTATTTCTTAATGGATAGTCTTGTCGAAAGAGAAATTTTCAACAAAACAGAGGCCTAATATGGTAACCCTAACTTATATCGATGCTTACCAAGTAGAACGAACGACTACTTATCCCGACCTTGCAGCCTGTATTCTAGCTTTTTCAGGCTGTGTAACCTTGCCTGACTCTTACTCAATCGTATCCATTGAATACAAGGGTCAAAAGCTCCCCTATACAGGGCGAGTCGATGGACTCTATGCTTTTTTGAAAAAGGTAGAACAAGCTGAAAACTAAGCTGATGCTGATGGAACTCTCTATCGCCATCAGCTTTTTCTTTAGACAAAAATATTTTTGAAAAAACACTCTAGATAGTTGATTTTTTCACAATCTTCCTATACAATAAGAGGAAAGGTTGTGATATTGTGAAACATGATAAAAATACTCCAATTCCACGCGCAACAGCAAAACGCTTATCGCTCTACTACCGCATTTTTAAACGCTTTAACTCTGAAAAAATAGAACGCGCCAATTCCAAGCAAATTGCTGATGCAATTGGGATTGACTCTGCTACTGTTCGCCGAGATTTCTCTTATTTTGGTGAATTAGGAAGACGGGGATTTGGTTATGACGTAAAAAACTGATGAACTTCTTTGCGGATCTCTTAAATGACAATGCCATTACCAATGTCGCTATTGTGGGGATCGGAAATATGGGAAGTGCGCTTCTCAACTATCGCTTCCATGAACGCAATAAGATGAAAATTGTCATGGCGTTTGATGTAGATGATCATGAACTGATTAATACCAAAAGTAAGGATGGAATTCCTATTTACGGTATTTCCTCCATCAAAGAAAAGCTCAAACAAGAAGGCATTCAAACAGCCATCCTAACTGTTCCAAGCGTCAAGGCTCAAGAAGTGGCTAGCCTTTTGGTAGACGCTGGGGTCAAGGGAATCCTTAGCTTCTCACCAGTGCATCTGACAGTCCCTAAGGATGTCGTCGTCCAATATGTCGACCTTACTAGTGAATTACAGACACTTCTTTATTTCATGCGTAAAAATGAAGAATAAAGACTTATACATTAACAAGAAAAGAGGCTGGGACAAAAGTCCTAGCCTCTCAATTATTTTTAGATTGTCGAGCAAGACGCAGTGATTGAGTGGGCTCTACTACGCTGATTTTAACAGCTTTTACAGCCCTACTCAACTGTGCGGAGGTGGGACGACGAAATCGAATTCTAACGAATTACCGATTTCTGTCCCACTCTCTTTTATGCCAAATAATCGGTTTCTTCACGGTAACTATAATAGTTTTCTTCAGATACAATCAAGTGATCCAATAGGGTTAAACCCATCACTTCACAGGCCTCTAAGACTCGATGCGTTACTTCATCATCATTTTTACTAGGAAATACCGCACCAGATGGATGATTGTGAGCCAAGATGATGGAGGTTGCCATGTGTTTTAGGGCATAATGCAGGATTTCACGTGGCTCCGCAATACTTCTATTCACGGTTCCAATAAAAATGGTCTGTTGATGAATAATTTCATTCTGCGTATTTAAATAGAGGGCAACTAGGTGCTCCTGTTTCTTATGGCCGATTTCCTGTTGTATTTTATGGGCCAATTTCTGGCTGCTCATGATCTGTTCAGAACTCATTAATTCATCTTTATGAATCCTTCGTCCAAACTCAATCACAGCCTGAAGTTCGATGGCCTTCACCCGGCCAATGCCAGATATTTCCTGTAGCTCCTCTAGGGTTAATTGACTTAACTCCTTTAAACTATTAACCGAACTCAAGAGACCTTGTGCAATCTCATAAACGCTTTTTGCTTATTGCCTGTCCGTAAGAGAATGGATAACAATTCTTGATGACTCAGCTTATCTACCCCTTCAGAAACCAAACGTTCTCTAGGAAGCAAAGATGGTTCAATAAATGATATGTCGTACATAATTTCCTCCTCACTTATTAATTCGTAATAAATTGAGAAAATAACGACCTTTCATTATTTACAGGCGATTTCTTGCTTCAAATCATCTAACACTAAGGCTTCATCTTTATTAAAGCGGATCTGATAACCTGTTTGAACTTGTTCAAGCTCCTTTAAAAACTGTTGAATTTCACAGCGGATCAAGTACTCCTGACTCTGAGGAATGGCTTCTAAGGTTTGGTAGACTTGCTCTACTTCGTAGATTCCTTTCGTAATTAATCCATTTCGTGGAAAATCATTTATTAAGAGATTATAGAAATGATGCAAGTGATGATAAATTCGCTCTTTTGTCACTATTCTACCTCCTTATCATACTCTTTCTCCTCTATTATATACTGATTTTCCCTCAATATTATGACAAGTTCCTTACATTATATTACCAATCTCTTACAATTTTACAAGAATTTCTCCTATCTTCCTACATAGAAAAAGCCCAGACATATCTGTCTCGGGCTTTATTTTCTTAGAGTTGCATTTGATTATAAGACTTGCTAAATGAATCCAGGATGTCCTTTGGAGCCTTGTCATAGTCAACAGAGGTTTCCAAGTTTCCTTTTACAATCGTTCGGTAAGTCGCTGCAGCATCCTCACAGGTCACCAAGGTGATTTCATTGACACCTTCACGATCTTGAATGACATCTACACGGTCTGGAGTCACTGTCTCAACAGACGAGATGACATAAGTATAGATTTTTCTTTGTCCGTGATGTAGATCTTCATACCAGCCTTGGCTTTCTCTAATGGTGAGAACAGCATGGCATTTGCTCCAGTAAGGCCAAATACGTGGTGACTAGCAAGAGAATAATTGCCTTGTCCCATGACTTGGTTTTCCTTCATAGTCCCTGCTCCATAGTAAAGGGCTACGTTTTCAAGTCCTTTAAAAATTGGAAGGTTCATGTTCAATTCAGGAATCGAAATCCCCCAATTACAGGAAGTTTTTGAGCTTGCCATTGGGCATTGATCACGGCTTCCGTCGAGAGTGACTGGACATGTTGGAAATCAAAGCTCGTCTTCACTTCTTTGTTTTTATCAATAGTCTTTTTATCGACCTTGCTAACCTGATATTGGTTGGTATGCCAAACCATGATCATATTGCGGATCGGAGCATTGAAAATTAAGAGAAGCGAGAGAATAATCAAAAGTGTTGCAACGATGTTGATAAGAGTATTACGTAAACTCTTTTTCTTTTTTCTTTTGCGTGACATGCTGTCCCCTTATCTATTCGTTTTCTTCCACTACTTCTTCATCTTTTTCATCAGCTTGTACAGTTGTAAAGGTCACAATTTTCGCATCCTGATCCAGTCTCATGACTTTCACACCCTGAGTCGAACGACCCGTTTGAGAAATGTTAGCCACACCTGTCCGGATCATAACTCCGGTATCGGTAATGATCATCAGATCTTCATCCCCTTTAACGGTTAAAAGACCAGCTAACGGACCATTTTCTCTGTAATATTGGCTGTTTTGATTCCTTTACCACCACGGCCCTTGGTTGGGTATTCGCCAGCCATTGTCCGCTTACCATACCCTTTTTCAGTAATGACCAATACTTCGTCCTGGTCGGTGATAACACTTGCCCCAACAACCTTGTCTCCATCACGGAGATTCACACCACGTACACCTGTAGCAGAACGTCCCATATTCCGAACTACTGCCTCATTAAAGCGGACTGAATATCCATATTTGGTACCGATAATGACATCAGTATTGCCATCTGTAAGGAAGACATTGATCAATTCATCCTCGTCCCGTAGGTTCAGAGCTTTCAGACCGTTCTGACGGATATTTGAAAATTCTGCTACGTTAGTGCGCTTAACTACACCTTGTCGCGTCGTAAAGAAGAGATAAGCCTCATCACTGCGATCTTGCTCCACATTGATAATGGTTTGAATCGATTCACCTTCGTCCAATTTTAGGAGGTTGACAATTGGCAATCCCTTAGCTGTCCGACCATATTCTGGAATCTCATAGCCTTTTAGACGATAGACACGCCCCTTATTGGTAAAGAAGAGCAAATGATCATGGGTGCTCGTAGAAACCAATTCATGAACAAAGTCATCGTCCTTCACACCGGTTCCTTGGACCCCACGTCCACCACGTTTTTGTGCAGTAAATTCAGCTTGGTCCAAACGTTTGATGTATCCTTTATTAGAAAGGGTAATTAAGACATCTGTTTCTTCAATCAAGTCCTCATCTTCAAGAGAAAGAACTTCCCCTACCATCAACTCAGTTCGACGAGCATCGCCAAACTTGCGTTTGACTTCTTCTAATTCTTCCTTGATGATAGTCGCCACACGCTCTGGTTTAGCCAAAATATCAGCCAAATCAGCAATCAGGGCAACCAAGTCGTCATATTCACTCTGGATCTTGTCTCGTTCCAAACCGGTCAAACGACGAAGACGCATGTCCAAAATGGCTTGACTTTGACGTTCAGAGAGCTTGAACTTCGACATCAACTCAGCTTGTGCTTCAGCGTCTGTCTGGCTATTGCGGATGATTCGGATTACTTCATCAATGTGATCCAAAGCAATAAGCAAGCCTTCTAAAATATGGGCACGAGCTTCAGCTTTTTCTTTATCAAAGATGGTCCGGCGAGTCACCACTTCTGTTTGGTGCTCAATATAAGAACTCAAAATCTGGCGAAGAGAAAGGATCTTTGGAACACCGTTTTGAATCGCCAACATATTGAAGCCAAAGTTGGTTTGCATTTGCGTCATCTTAAAGAGGTTGTTCAAAATGACATTAGCCGAAGCATCCCTACGAACCTCGATCACAAATCGAACCCCTTCACGGTTAGAACTCATCACGTACAGCTGTAATCCCTTCGATTCGTTTTTCTTGCACCAAGCGAACGATATGTTCGTGAACCTTGGTTTTGTTGACCATATAAGGGAACTCGGTAACGACAATCCGTTCACGACCACTTTTAGTCACTTCAATCTCTGTACGAGAGCGAAGGACGATCGATCCTTTTCCTGTTTCATAGGCTTTGTGGATACCTGATTTCCCCATAACGAGAGCACCTGTCGGAAAATCTGGACCTGGAAGAACTTCCATAAGTTCACGGGTTGTTACATCAGGATTATCCATCATCAATTTTACCGCGTCAATGGTTTCTCCCAAATTGTGAGGAGGAATATTTGTGGCCATCCCAACAGCAATCCCAGTAGCACCATTGACAAGAAGATTAGGGAAACGTGCAGGTAAGACCAAAGGTTCGCGCTCGCTAGCATCATAGTTATCAGTGAAATCAACTGTATTCTTGTTGATATCCCGCAACATTTCAAGAGCGATCTTACTCATACGGGCTTCGGTATACCGTTGTGCAGCGGCACCATCGCCGTCCATGGAACCAAAGTTTCCATGACCGTCCACTAACATGTAGCGATAACTCCACCATTGCGCCATCCGAACCATGGCTTCATAAATAGAGGAATCACCGTGTGGGTGGTATTTACCCATAACATCCCCTGTGATACGGGCTGACTTCTTATGTGGTTTATCTGGCGAAACACCCAATTCATTCATACCATACAAAATACGACGGTGAACGGGTTTTAAACCATCCCGAACATCAGGTAGGGCACGAGCTACGATAACACTCATCGCATAATCGATAAAACTCGTCTTCATTTCTGATGTTAAATTCACATCAATTAGATTATTATCTTGCATTCAAAAAATGCCTCTCTTTACTTAATTCACCATACTATTATAACACATTTTAGCCTATTTTTCTTCTTAGGAACACAAACGTAAAAACGTTTACATCAAGGATTCATACTGTTTCAGATGACAAAGACTTTCAAAAGTGGTAGAATGAAATCGTATGAGAATCTATCTCAAAAAAATAAGAAGGAGACGTTTAGACTCATGGATTTGACTAAACAACACAAAAAGTTATCCTTGTCGGTGACGGTGCCGTAGGTTCATCTTATGCATTTGCACTTGTCAACCAAGGAATTGCACAAGAGCTTGGAATTATCGAAATTCCTCAATTGCACGAAAAAGCTGTTGGAGATGCGCTTGACCTTAGCCACGCCCTTGCCTTCACTTCACCTAAGAAGATCTATGCGGCTGAGTACGCTGACTGTGCGGATGCTGACCTTGTTGTAATTACTGCAGGTGCTCCTCAAAAACCAGGTGAAACTCGCCTTGATCTTGTTGGTAAAAACCTTGCCATTAACAAATCAATCGTAACACAAGTTATTGAATCAGGATTTAACGGTATCTTCCTTGTAGCTGCTAACCCAGTTGACGTTTTGACATACTCTACATGGAAATTCTCAGGATTCCCTAAAGAACGCGTTATCGGTTCTGGTACTTCTCTTGACTCAGCTCGTTTCCGTCAAGCACTTGCTGAAAAATTGGACGTTGATGCTCGTTCAGTGCACGCCTACATCATGGGTGAACACGGGGACTCAGAATTCGCTGTATGGTCACACGCTAACATCGCTGGTGTAAACCTTGAAGAATTCCTTAAAGACACTCAAAACGTTCAAGAAACTGAATTGATCGAATTGTTCGAAGGTGTTCGTGATGCTGCTTACACCATCATCAATAAAAAGGTGCTACATACTACGGTATCGCTGTTGCCCTTGCTCGTATCACTAAAGCAATCCTTGATGACGAAAATGCAGTACTTCCACTTTCTGTATTCCAAGAAGGTCAATATGGTGTTAGCAACGTCTTTATCGGTCAACCTGCCATCGTAGGTGCACACGGTATTGTACGTCCAGTGAACATCCCATTGAACGATGCGGAACAACAAAAAATGAAAGCTTCTGCTGATGAATTGCAAGCAATCATTGATGAAGCATGGAAAAACCCTGAATTCCAAGAAGCTTCTAAAACTAAGAAAAAACATCTCCTTATTAAAAGGGGATGTTTTTAGCTGCTTTATTTGGATTTGTCAGCAAGGATTTCAAGCAAATAAGGCACAACGAGATTGCTCTCTATGTCTTTCAAAGAAGAAATCCATTTAAAGTCTGTATGCTCTTCTGGATCTAATATAAAATCACGCTCTTCCAAAATCTCGCCAGCATAAACTAGGCGTGTAAAGACAGTATCTTTGCTGGCATCAAATTGACTATCTTCGTGGATAATCTTATTAATCCGAAGCTTTTGATTAACCTCCTCCATAGCCTCACGTAGAGCAGCCTCTCTGGGCAATTCATTCTCTTCTACACTTCCACCTGGAATATCCCAATTAGATGGATAGACATTAGGGAGACCTCGCTTTATTTTCGAGCGTTTGATAAGCAGATACTTCCCGTCTTTCTCAATCAAGGTATGGGCGATTAATTTTACTGTCATTGCATGTTCCTCCAAGAAAGAGCAAAAAGACTCCGAGGAGCCTCGTTATGAATCATCCACCCTGAGGGAATCGAACCCCATCTCAAGAACCGGAATCTTACGTGATATCCATTACACTAAGGGTGGCAACTGTTATAGTATATCAAATTCTCGAGAATTTTACAAGTAAAAAAGCTTACCGAAAGGTAAGCTTTTTGAATATTACAATTCGATATCGCCAAACAAATCAGCCATTGAGAATCCAGTTTGAGTTTCTGGAAGATCAAAGTCACGTTTTTCTTGTTTTGGACGACGTGGGCGAGATTGACGTTTTTCTTGTTTTTCGCCTTCTTCTTGAGCTGGACGTTCTTCAAGAGCTTTGATAGAAAGTGATACACGTTCATCTGCAGCATTTACTTCAAGAACTTTAACAGTTACTTCTTGTCCAACTTTAAGAACATCTTTTGGATTTTCAACACGTTTGTGTGAAATTTGTGAGATGTGTACAAGTCCGTCGATACCTGGCAATACTTCAACGAATGCACCGAAGTCAGTCAAACGTTTAACAGTTCCTTCGATAACATCACCAGCAGCCAATTTTTGTTCTACGCCATCCCAAGGTCCAGGTGTTGTAGCTTTCAATGAAAGTGATACACGACCTTCTTCTTCGTTCAAGTCAAGAACTTTCAC
The DNA here is from genome assembly GCA_036663675.1 of Streptococcus sp. 2A/TPW/M5. Taxonomy (GTDB): domain Bacteria; phylum Bacillota; class Bacilli; order Lactobacillales; family Streptococcaceae; genus Streptococcus. Next base: position 1,729,440 of record JAYXUK010000001.1, read on the forward strand.
TTGGATTTCTTCACCAACAGTTACTACTGATTTAGGTGATACATTGCGTTCGTGTGACAATTCTGTCAAGTGAACCAATCCATCAACACCACCAAGGTCGATGAAAGCACCGAAGCTTGTGATACGTGCAACTTTACCAGTTACGATATCACCAACGTTCAATTTACCAAATACTTCTGCGCGTGCTGCAGCTGATTCAGCTTCAACAACTTCACGACGAGAAAGGATGAAGCGGTTTTCTTTCGGATCTACTTCTTTGATTTTAGCATCAAATTCTTGACCTACGAAACGTTCAGTGTTACGTACAAAACGAGTATCAAGCATTGAAGCTGGAATAAATCCACGAAGTCCTTCAAATTCTACTGAAAGTCCGCCCTTAACAGCGCGAGTTCCTTTAACAGTAACAACTTCTTCTTCACGTCCGACCAATTTGTCCCATGCTTTGCGAGCTTCCAAACGTTTTTAGATACAAGGTAAGTTACTGTATCAGTATCTTTCCCAACTACTTGACGAAGAACAAGCAATTCAAGTGTTTCACCTGGTTTTACCAAGTCGTTGATATCAGCATCACGATCGTTTGTCAATTCGCGAAGAGTCAAGACACCTTCGACACCAGTTCCAGAGATTGCAACGTTAGCTTGGTTCGCGTCAACTGTCAATACTTCAGCAGTAACAACGTCACCTGGTTCAACTTGGCTAACACTGTTTAGCAAATCTTCAAATTCATTCATCTAAAAATCCTCCAACAATCAAGTTTTCTAAAACTTGACATACTTATAATTATTTTTCCTAAGCAAGCACTCGCAATGAGATCAACTACAATCTTTAACGACTCATCCTATAAAGAAATAAAATACCTGGATAGATATTTTATCACTTATCTGATATTACCTAAGAACTGGGGTAGCTGGATTCGAACCAACGCATGAGGAGTCAAAGTCCCTTGCCTTACCGCTTGGCTATACCCCAAAAAGAGCGCTGACATCTGTCACTTTATCATCGTCACAATGAACGCTAATGGAGAGAGAGGATTCGAACCCCGAACCCGAAGGAGCGGATTTACAGTCCGCCGCGTTTAGCCTCTTCGCTATCTCTCCATATAAATCAACAGGGTCTATTATACCATTGATTTACTATGATTGCAAGCCCTTATTTATTCAAATTATAATTTTCTATTAAAATTTCAACGGCTTTTTCAAGTTTTTTGTAAAGTGAATCCACATTTCCATTTTTGATAATGGCAAATTGACCTGCCATGTCTGCAATTTCACCAATCGTTTTCTTACCGATGGACAAAGTGAACCCATCAAAAGTGTCTTTTCCGACGATTACTTTACTATCAACGATTTGAATCTCAATTTTCTTATCTTTTTACTCATTTCAACCCTCTTTTCACTTTTTCTATTTTACAAAAATTCTCTTGATGACGCAAGAGAAAAGGAGTGAGACAGAAAGAATTTAAATAGAAATTCTTTCTTCATCCCACCCCGAAAAGGTCATTCGGCATTCTTTTGAGCCTATAAGCGAATAAGGAGAAACGTTAGCTGCGACGTCCTTCGTTAAGGCTATTTCTCATTGAATCCTGGACATTTTGGTCTCAGACTCCTTCGTTTTAATCGACTTTGACAATCCATCCTTCTGGTGCTTCGATATCGCCAAATTGAATACCGGTCAACTCGTCGTAGAGTTGACGTGTGATAGGACCTACTTCTGTTTCAGAATAAAAGACATGGAAGTCATCCCCGTGTTGAACACCTCCGATTGGAGAGATCACAGCTGCGGTACCACAAGCTCCTGCTTCCACAAAGCGATCCAAGTCATTAATAAAGACATCCCCTTCAATAGGTGTCATACCAAGACGGTGTTCTGCTAGGTAAAGCAAAGAGTACTTAGTAATAGATGGCAAGATAGAAGGGCTCAATGGCGTCACAAATTCGTTATTAGCAGTGATACCAAAGAAGTTTGCAGAACCCACTTCTTCAATCTTAGTGTGAGTTGCTGGATCAAGGTAGATAACATCAGAGAAGTTACGGTCATGTGCAATCTTACCTGGCAACATACTTGCTGCATAGTTTCCACCAACTTTAGCTGCCCCTGTACCATGTGGTGCAGCACGGTCATACTCATCTTGAATCAAGAAGTTAGTTGGAACCAAACCACCTTTAAAGTAGTTACCGACAGGCATGGCAAAGATGGTAAAGATATACTCATCTGCAGGTTTTACACCAATAATATCTCCAACACCGATCAAAAGAGGACGAAGGTAAAGGGTAGCTCCTGTACCATATGGTGGAACATACTCTTCATTTGCCTTTACAACTGCCTTACAAGCATTCACAAACATATCTGTTGGAACTTGAGGCATCAACAACCGATCTGCTGTACGTTGCAAACGTTTAGCGTTTTGATCTGGACGGAACAATTGGACGCTTCCATCTTTTGTACGGTAGGCTTTCAACCCTTCAAAGGCTTGCTGACCGTAATGCAAACTTGGAGAAGATTCGGACAAATGCAAAGTCGCATCTTCTGTCAATTCCCCTTTTCCCAAGCTCCATTGCGATAATGTGCCAAATAGCGATAAGGTAATTTCATATATGAAAAGCCAAGGTTTTCCCAATCAAGTGATACTGTCATGATAGTGCTCCTTTTAATTCTTTCTATTCTTTTTAGATCTGATGCAGGTCGATTCAGTTTCTCAATCTATGTAAACTATTGTACACCATTTCATGAGAATTTCAAGCGAAATTTTCAATTTTCAGAAAATTTATTTTTAAAGAAAGTCAGTCCTAGAATGGACCGACCGCTTCTTTTATTTGATAGTGGCTGAAAAAACTTCTTGATCCGAAATGGTATCATTGACAAAGGATCCATTGCTTGTTCTTTCAGAAATGCTTAATTGTGTCAAATCAACCTCGGTCACCTGTCCAGTGGTAGAGGTAATGGCAAGAATTTGATCTTGCTCTCCTACTTCTTCCTGGCTCGTAAAGAGATCAAAATCTCCTTGGTCCGTAAAAACTGGACCTGCCTTGAAGACTCGGTGGGGTTTATTTTTCAACTCACGCAAGACCTGTAGGCCACGTTTAGCACGGCTAGTTACAGGAATATCGTCCTGGGACATCCGTTTCAGACTGCCTCGCTGGGTCAGAATGTACATGCTTTGAGTCGTCGACTTAAAGGCAGCAGCGACTTGATCTCCATCTTTGAGGTTAATAGCTTTAACCCCTGCTGCTTTGGCTCCTACGACAGGTACCTCTTCAATATTGAAGCGCAACCCATACCCATTTTTGGTGATGATCATGATGTCTTCAAGGACAACTGGCGCAACAGCTACGATACGATCGTCTTGGTCTTTTAGCTTAGCGTACTTAGTCGATTTAGAACGATAAGTCCGCCATGGGCTCAATTCCTTGCGTTCAAAACGCTTGATTTGCCCTTGTTGAGTTGCTGCAAAATAGGTCACACCCTCAAACTGATCCACAATCTCCGCAAAGAGAATTTCTTCCTCTTGCTCGAAATTGGTCAAAGTTTGACTCAAGTGCTCCCCAATATCCTTCCACTTGGTATCTGTCAATTCATGAATTGGTCGATAAATGGCATTTCCCAAGTTAGTAAAGAGTAAAAGATGCCGGGTGGTCTTAGCAGGCTCTACGAAAATCAATTCATCGTCGTCCCGCTTACCGACTTCTTCCACTGTCGACGCATTAAAGGAACGAGGAGAGGTCCGTTTAATGTAACCCGCACGGGTCACGCTGACGAAGGTTTCCTCTTCAACGATCAGACTGGCTGTATCAATCTCAATTGTTTTAGCAGTGTCTTGTAACTCACTACGACGCGGATTGCCAAAGAGCTTCTTAACTTCACGCAATTCCTTCTTCATGAGATTGAACATGGTCCGTTCATCCCCAATGATGGCTGCCAAGATCGCGATTTGCTCCTTGAGGTTAGCATGCTCTTCTTCCAAGGTGACGATATCTGTATTGGTCAAACGGTACAATTGCAAGGTGACAATGGCTTCTGCTTGCTCTTCTGTGAAATCATAGCTGATCTTAAGGTTTTCCTTAGCATCTGACTTGTTTTCAGAAGCACGAATCAAGGCAATCACTTCATCGAGGATGGAAATCACGCGGATCAATCCCTCTACAATGTGGAGGCGTCGTTCGGCCTTTTCCTTATCAAAGCGAGAGCGAGCGACAATGATATCACGACGGTGAGCAATGTAGCTAGAGAGAATCGGCACAATCCCCACTTGACGAGGGGTATAATTGTCAATCGCCACCATATTGAAGTTGTAGTTGACTTGCAAGTCTGTATACTTGAACAAGTAATTCAAGATCAAATCTGCATTGGCATCTTTCTTGAGCTCAATGGCAATGCGAAGACCATCTCGGTCAGACTCATCCCGAACTTCTGCAATACCGGCCACCTTATTGTTGACACTGAACATCGTCAATTTTCTTGACCAAGACAGCCTTATTAATCTCATAAGGAATCTCAGTGACGACAATTTGTTGCTTGCCACCTTTGAGTTGCTCGATCTCTGTCTTAGAGCGGACAGCAACCCGTCCCTTACCAGTTTCATAGGCTTTCTTGATCTCATCGCGACCTTGGATAATGGCACCAGTTGGGAAATCAGGTCCAGGTAGAAACTCCATAAGTTTTCTACCTTAGCAGAAGGATGGTCGATCATGTAGACCACCGCATCGATGACTTCAGCAAGGTTATGGGGAGGAATATCTGTCGCATAACCAGCAGAAATCCCTGTAGCTCCATTGACCAATAGGTTTGGAAAGGCTGCCGGCAAAACAGTTGGCTCTTTTTCTGTATCGTCAAAGTTCCAGGCAAATGGTACGGTGTTCTTTTCGATATCTTGAAGGAGATAACCAGCAATTTCAGATAGACGGGCTTCCGTATAACGCATGGCAGCCGGTGGATCACCGTCCATAGAACCATTATTACCGTGCATCTCAACAAGAATCTCACGATTCTTCCAGTCTTGAGACATGCGGACCATGGCATCATAGATCGAACTATCCCCGTGAGGGTGGAAATTCCCATGATATTACCGACAGACTTGGCAGACTTACGGTAACCCTTGTCATGGGTATTGCCATCCTTATTCATAGAATAAAGAATCCGCCGTTGAACAGGTTTCAAGCCATCCCGAATATCAGGAAGAGCCCGTTCTTGAATAATGTATTTGGAGTAGCGACCAAAGCGCTCTCCCATGATGTCCTCTAAGGACATATTTTGGATATTAGACATAAGATACAAAGCCCGTAAAATGCTAAGGAAAATAGAAAATTTATCTTTTTCACACAGCGCTTAGGGCGTGTTCAACTCCTTTCAAAGAATGTTGAGTAGTCTTTTATATATAGAGGAATTCAGTTACACCAAGTAACCAAACGTTCCTTTCTGATGTTTAAAATAAATTCATTAATGATTCGAAAGTTTCTCTTTAGCATAAGAAGTTATTTTCTCTGCAACTTCCATATCGTAAGTAAATCCCATCTTTTGGGCCAGAAATTGAGCTTCTCGATCGAATCCCTTCATGGTAGAAAATAAAGACTGAGTGATTTTATCGAAACTAGATAAATCAAGCAAAGCTGAGAACTCCTTCTCTTGCTCAGCTGGTAGATACTGGAAGAGGTACTTGTAGTTCTTTCCGATATCAACTACTCCCCTATCGCTTGTCACCTGCCAAGCTAAGACCTTGAGCAATTCTTGCTGGCAAATGCCATAGAGGTGATCAGTCGCATAGATCAGCTGATTTCTTCGAATGGCCTTTACGACATAAGCCGATACCCACCAAAATTCATTGCAGGTGGCTACAAATTCCTCTTCAGTAGGCGGAGCGGTCCAGTAGCGCTTCAGATTAAGCTGATAGGCTTCAAACAAGCCTTTGTCGTCCTTTATAACTTCAAAATTTGCTTCACTGTCCACCCACTCTTGAATGTACTCTTTGGGGCAGAGGGTCAAATCGATGCGATTGCCATCTTCAAAGAGCATGAGATAAAGATGACGGTGTCCTAGAGCAACTTCTTGCTCAATGATGCGTTTACCAAACTGGTCCAGCCAAGATAAATTAGAAAGCAAATATTTTAGATTATCGACTATATAGACTACATCATAATCTTGGAACTCGTCCTTGGGAGCCTTTGGGTTTGTCCGCGAGCCGGACATGGCGACTGCATCGACCTGTAGAACTTTTGCGGTTTGCAAAATCACATCAAACATCTCAGTTTCAGTTCTCATGGGAATACCTGCTTTTTAGTGGAAACTCTTGATTCTGTATAGGACATGTCTATAAAGCGGACTGTCTGCTGGAACTTTTTCAATGCTAGTTCAAGCGAATCTGTCAAAACCAGTTTGTTGTCAAGCGTCATTGGCTGTCTCCTTTCATTCAGATTTTCTAAATCCTGTACCAACAGGCTTAAAACTTATTGCCCGATAAAATCCATCTGCTTCAGATATTAATTCAATCCGTGTCAAAGGATATTTTTGTGGATCTCCTCAATCAGCTGCTGTCCCAGTCCTTTTCTGCGGTGGGATTTATCAATAATTATTTCAGCTAAAAGGTCGTCAGCACTTCATCCGTCAGATAACGGGCAAAGCCAAGGATTTTCTGGTTCTCTTCAAGCACCAAGTAATGAGACAGATTTGTTGAAAATAGAGATGTCACTTTTTCCTCTGTAAAAGAAATCCATTTTTCACTTTGATAAAGGCTATAAATAGCTTGACAATCTTTTCTGATTGCAGGTCTGATAATCATCTTCTATTCCTCCAAATCTGTCAGACTTAATTAACACTCCCCACTGCTTCCGTTACCTTCATATCAGGTTTGCGTTTTTTATAGCGACTACGGATAGCGTTGAGATGGTCACGGAGATCGGAATACTGCTTTTTATCTGGATAAGCATAAGCGTTGATTGCAGTAAAATCCACAAGGAAGTCATAGATTTCTTGCAGTTTCGCTCGGACTTCCTTGTTTTGACTAGGTTCCTTGCCCTTTTGCTCAGTCAAGCGCTCCTTATAGGCTTTCTCAAACTGAGCCTGCGCCTTTGTCAAAGTTTCTACATGAGTTGTCAAATGCAGGGTTGCAAGCGCAGTTTGGTAGTCAGTATCTTTTAGCTCCTTGAGCAAATGGTTAACAGCTTCTGTCTCTTTCTCGTAGCTCATACTCGTTAGCCCAGCATAATTTTTGAAAAATTCGCTGAGTTTGTCGTAAGCTTCCTTGCTACCTGCCAAGCCAAGACTTTTAACAACTCTTGCTGACAAATACCGTAGAGATGGTCCGTTGCATAAATGATTTGCTTGCGACAAATTCCTTTGACAACGTAGGCTGACACCCACCGAAATTCATTGCAGGATGCTATAAATTCCTCTTCGGAGGGCGGAGCAGTCCAATAGCGCTTAGGATTAGGCGGATACGCTTCAAACAAGCCATTGTCGTCTTTTATAACTTCAAAATTTGTTTCGCTGTCCACCCACTCTTGGATATACTCCTTGGGGAGAGGGTTAAATCAATACGATTCCCATCTTCAAAGAGCATGAGGTAAAGACGACGGTGTTCAAGGACATTGTGCTGTTCAATCAGCCGTATTCCAAACTGGTCTAGCCAAGATAAATCAGATATCAAGTCCTCCAGATTCTCAACAATATAGACCACATCATAATCTTGAAACTAATCTTTGGGCGTCCAAGGATGAGTTCGTGATCCGGATAAAGCAATTGCTTCTACTTCAAGAGTATCAGCTATTTGCAAAATCAGATTCATCAGTTCATTTTCAGTTCTCATTTTGATACAATCAATTGTATTAATTTTAGTTTTATAAAATAAAGAACTGTATATTGAGTGTTATATAATGTAACATCTTATTATATATTTCTTTGAAACTATTTCAGTTCTTTCAACTTTTCGCGAAAATTTATTGGGAACTTAGGAAAAAATATACTTCCAACAATGCTGTACGTTGAAAAAATATAAATAAAATAGAGATGTGTCTTAAAAAGTTAATTAAATAATTATTGAGTCATTAAGCCCATTTACTCGATAATATACAGACTATAAATCCAAAACTTGTTTATACATGATCTGTTAGTATTAGTATTTGGATTAATTAATATCTTTATTACTTCCTAGCATTCTTCATTTTGCTTGATTATCCGTAATAATTTTTCAGTACTTAGTAGTTTATCTTTATATTCTTCACCACCGTGATAGTAGCAATCTTTTAAATTAGTATAATTAGGAGTAGCTGAAAGTAATTCTCTTTGGAATAATTTATCAGCTTTTTATAATTTTTAGAAAGACGATAAGAAATATACATCGAGGTAAATACAGTGTGAATTACTAGTGTCAAAAGAATGAATCCGATTGGCCTTACTTTTTCAATATCAACTCCAATGATGAAAGTAGGAATTGATAGAATTATTAGTAATACTTCATTTTCAGATTTAATATCTTCTAAATCGAAAGTGTTTTGCTTTTAAAAAATAAATATGAAGATAAACAAGAAATAAAAAATAGTAAGATAGCAAGTAACCAAAAATTCCATATTTTATTATCAAATAATTTATTCAAATCAAATTCTTGAAAAAGATTCTGAAATAAGTTATTTGTAGAAAGGAAGGGGACAAAAACTAAACTACAACAAATTAAAGAAATAAGTATAAAACTAATTACAATACGTAATTGATTATACCAACATCAAGGAATCATTCCAAAAAAATATAGGCATTAAAAATTAAAAAATTATTAACAAAAGTGATAATGTAAATAAGATTACACTAAGAATATGATTTACATTATCAATTCTATTTAGTCCAATCGGAATAGTTAAAAATAATATCAGAGCAACAAAAAATTTCCCGCTGCACAATACAAATATAAAGGTACTTTATAACGTAAACCATCTTTCAGAAATTCATTATTATCAAGTATTCTAAGAGAACTTTTATTTGTATAGGAAAGATACGATTCCCTCTGACTATCATTTAAAATTAATTTAATAACAAAATCTTTAACATTATCTATTGAATTACTAAATCTTTCCATAATCAAAACACCCCATTTTCTTCCAGCGTAAACTTAACATTGTCTTCAATCCATTGACGACGTGGTGCCGCCTTATCCCCATGAGGACGGAGACGCGGCGTTCTGCACGAGCTAGATCATCAATGGTGACACGGATCAAGGTGCGGGTTTCTGGGTTCATGGTGGTTTCCCAAAGCTGATCCGCATTCATCTCCCCAACCCTTTGTACCGTTGGAGGGTTGCCCCACGACCAAAGGTCCGACGTAGGTCTTCCAATTCACTGTCTGTCCAGGCATAAGCCACTTCTTCTTTCTTCCCTTTGCCTTTAGACATCTTGTAAAGAGGAGGCATGGCGATATAGACACGTCCTGCTTCGACCAAGGGACGCATATAGCGATAGAAGAAAGTTAGGAGCAAGGTCTGAATGTGGGCACCATCCGTATCCGCATCGGTCATGATAATAATCTTATCGTAGTTGGCATCTTCCACTGAGAAATCTGCCCCAACTCCTGCACCAATGGTGTAGATCATGGTGTTGATTTCCTCGTTCTTGAGGATATCACTCATATTGGCCTTTTCAGTATTGAGAACTTTCCCACGAAGAGGGAGAATCGCTTGGAACTTACGGTCCCGTCCTTGTTTGGCAGAACCGCCAGCAGAGTCTCCTTCGACTAGATAGAGTTCATTTTTCTTAGGATTTTTAGACTGGGCTGGTGTCAATTTACCAGATAAAAGTCCTTTGTCCTTTTGCTCTTCTTGCCATTTCGGCTTTCATCCCGCGCTTTTCGAGCTGCTTCACGCGCATCCCGGGCCTTAATAGCCTTACGAATGAGATTAGAAGCCAACTCTCCATTTTCCATGAGGAAGAAGGTCAATTTATCAGAAACAATGCTATCAACGACTGGACGAGCCAAGGGACTTCCTAATTTGTCTTTGGTTTGTCCTTCAAACTGCAAATGGGCTTCTGGAACCAAGATCGAAAGAACAGCCGACAAACCTTCGCGGTAGTCTGATCCTTCCAGATTTTTGTCTTTTTCCTTGAGAAGTCCTGTCTTTCTTGCATAGTCATTCATGGCCTTGGTAATGGCTGTCTTCAGACCTGTCTCGTGGGTTCCCCATCTTTGGTGCGGACATTATTTACGAAGGACAAGATATTATCTGAGTAACCATCATTGTATTGCATGGCTACTTCTACCTGAAAACCATCTGATTCGCCACTAAAGTAGAGAACAGGTGTCAAAGTTTCCTTATCTTCGTTCAAGTACTCTACAAAATCTTGGACACCATTTTCATAATGAAAGGCCACATGGTTGTCTTCTTCTTTACGGAGGTCGGTCAGCGTCAGCGTCACGTCCTTAAGCAAGAAGGCTGATTCTTTGATCCGCTCAGCAATGGTATTAAATTTGAAATCCGTCGTTGAAAATATGGTTGGATCCGGCATGAAGGTGACCTTGGTCCCTGTCTTAGACTTGGGAGCCGTTCCTATCTTCTCAAGAGTAGTGACAGGCTTCCCGCCATCTTCAAAGCGTTGCTTGTAGACAGCTCCATCACGGGTAATTTCTACCTCAAGCCAACTAGAAAGGGCATTGACGACAGAAGATCCCACTCCGTGAAGACCTCCAGATGTCTTATAACCTCCTTGACCAAACTTCCCTCCGGCGTGGAGGACCGTAAAAATCACTTCAACGGTTGGTTTGCCCATAGCATGCATCCCTGTCGGCATTCCACGTCCCTGGTCTTCTACCGATAGAGAACCATCTTTATTAATCGTGACATCGATTTGTGAGCCAAAGCCAGACAAGGCTTCATCGACCGCATTATCCACGATCTCCCAGACCATGTGATGCAAGCCGTTTCCATCGGTCGATCCGATATACATTCCTGGACGTTTACGGACTGCATCCAACCCTTCTAGTACCTGAATGGCATCGTCATTATAATTATTAATATTGATTTCCTTTTTGCCACAAGGAACCTCCTGTTTGTTCATCTTTTCTATATTACAGTTTTTAGGAAATTTTGCAAAATTTTTTCTCTTTATATGGAGATTTCTATATCTCAGTATAAAATGCTGGCTGAGCACTTTCTTCAGATGTCACACTTGAACTCAAAAAATTGCTTTTTCTATTGATGGCTTTTTGTTATAATGAAAGTATGATAAAAGAAATAAGTGTTTTAATTTTAGCCTATCTATTAGGCTCCATTCCTTCGGGATTATGGATTGGGAAAGCCTTCTTTAAGATCAATCTACGCGAACACGGTTCTGGAAATACAGGGACCACCAATACCTTTCGGATTTTAGGGAAAAAGCTGGGATCATCGTCTTTGCGATTGATTTCTTAAAAGGACTTTAGCCGTTCTCCTTCCGACTTTCTTCGGAATTCAAGGGATCTCACCGATGGTCTTTGGTCTCTTAGCTGTTTTAGGTCACACTTTTCCAATTTTTGCTGGATTCAAGGGGAAAAGCAGTGGCGACAAGTGCTGGTGTCTTACTTGGCTTCTCGCCTATCCTACTACTAATTTTAGCTGTGTATTTTGTAGCCAGCCTGTATTTAACCAGTATGATCTCGTTTTCGAGTGTTACCGTTGCGCTACTCGCCATTCTATCTGTCCTCCTTCTCCCCTTGACTGGATGGATCTTGCACGGTTATGATCCGCTTTTTACAGTCATTGTCTTGGCCTTAGCGACCTTGATCATTCTTCGTCACAAAGACAATATCCAACGGATCAAAGAGAAAAAGAAAATCTCATCCCTTGGGGAAAGAACATCACCCATCAACAACCAAAAACTAGAGCCTGCGCTCTAGTTTTTTATGTTCAATAATAGAAGGCCTCTATAACTTCACTTTTAAGAGTCTCTCAATTTCTTGATAAAGAATCTTTGTTGGCTGGTGGGCTTTGCTTTTCTGAGCCAGATCCTTTAGGTGCGACCAATCTTCCCGAGAAACCAATTCATTAAATAAGCGCAAAACTTCGGAATCTGTCTTTTACGAGATACCAATCCTACTTGGAATAACTCAGCCCGAACCGCATTGTCAAACTGGTCATAGTCCTGGGGCAAAATAAGACTAGGAATCCCTCTTCGATACACCCCATCAAAATCCCAGCACCTGCATGATGAATGGCAAAGTCCATTTGATCCAGAACATCTGAATAAGGGAGGTAATCAAAAATCAGAAGATTATCTGACAACATCCTTGGTGGATGCTCCAAACCACTAGGGTCGCCTAGGGTTACGTAAAAGACATAGTCAGGATGTTCTTGGCTCAAAAGCTTTGCCAACTCCACCATCCGCTCTTTTTCCCATTTTAAATGAGTGCCACAGGTAACGAGGACCCGCTTTTTAGAACTCGTAAAATACTGTTTCTGTTCTTGAGGAAGTCGATCAAAAGAGAGACAGCGATAACCAACCCATTTAAGCTGGGAAGGAAAATCGTCTCGAAACTCCAACTCTTTCATGCCTAGAGCCAAGATTGAATAGGGAGAATAGACCCTTCTGTCCCATCTTCACGGTAGAGTTTAAAATCCTGTAGGGTATCAAGATTCTTCTTAACCAGCGCAAATCCAACCTTCTTTGCCAGACGGATGACTTGCCTACCCAGAGCATCTCTCCACTTGTAGAAGTTCCCTGGTGCGGTTTCCAGCCTCCTAGATATGCAGGGGTAGTCGTGCGACTTTCAATCGCTACTGGACTTGGAATGGTCGTAATCCAGGGAATGCCCAAACGATCTGCTAAAACTCCAGCAGGAGCGGCTACAAAATCTGCAATAATCAAGTCTGGTTGTCCTTCAGAGTCCCAAATTCGATTTATCTCGTTGAAAACTTCAGGAATCAGTTTGCTATTAGCCCCTAATTGTTGGTACATGATAAAGAGATTTGCTTGCTTGGCAGTATTAGCTATATCTTCCATGACTGTCGGACGGTCAGGAAACAAGGCAAGGCAGTCGAAGCCAATCTGCTCGACCAATTCCTTTTTCTGAAAACCTGTGATGACTCGAACCTGAAAACGAGGATCCTCCAGCAAGGGCTTGACCAAAGTCAAAGTCGGAAATAAATGACCACTAAAGGGGACGCTAATCACATCGATTTTTATCACTTTGTCTAATCCAGTCATAGATGATTCCTTTCACATCTTCTCTGTATTCATAGCTATAATGATTCGTATCCACTTGGATATCCGCTGAATGGCGGTCCAAAATTCGTGAATAAGGATCTTTTTGCCTTTGATAACCAATACCTCTATCTCCTTTTGACTTAAAAGAAGCTGGGAAACAGGGCCAAGCGCTATCACGCGCAAGCTTTGGAAGGGTGACCTGATTCCCTAAATTTCTGAGCCACTGGGTCAGCATATTGACCCCTGAACTCTTACAAACAAGCACTACTTCCTGCGCTTCCAACAAGGGAGACAAGTGTTGTTGAAAGAGCTTTTGGAAGCGAGGGTTCAAAATCGTATGCCAATAGTAGATGATATTGGATGCAGAAGCTGACAAGGGGATACTTGAGGAAACTTTATATGTTCAAAATCTTGATTGAAGGGAAAATTGCTGGCTACTACTGAATAGCCTGATGGACAAATCGCATGAAGGAGGTCTAGCTGCCCAGCTGTCAGCCCGGCACAAGTGACATCACTGCTCCCACTGAGAAAGAGAACCAAGCGATTAGAGTCTAGCATGGTCTGATCAAGAGATAAGTCAGACAAACGGTCTAGATAGGACTTCATCTTACTCATAACGAATCTTTCCGTCCGTCACACGAATCTTCCGTCCCCGCCAGTTTATCACAGGAGGAGTCAATAGAACATAGACAAACAACCAAGGAAGCAGGAGATCATTCAGCACTTCATAGATGACTTCATCCAAGTGTAGGCGATTGGATAGAATGCTTTGCCGATAGAGGAGCATCCATACTGCCTTGAATACCAGTAAGCTTAAGGCTAGAAGAAGATAAGGCCATCCTAAAATGAGACTTAGGATCAAACCTGGAAGAGGTAGAAAACTCGGTAAACCTATGAGACTAAACAGCTTCCAATCCAGGTGTTCTTTGAGGTAGATAGAGCTAAAGAGAAGCCAACGCTTCATCTGGAGCAAATATTGCTTGGCATCCTTGATAGTCGTTCGAACATTACAGGTGACCCTTGTTTGGATAATGGATACTCCTTTACTCCTTAAAAATCGGCCACGGCTAAATCATCACATAGAAAATCCTTAATCGCTGTGAAGAGCCCCTGGTCTTTTGCAAGTTCTACCGGTAGGATATAGAACATCCCGTTGATGGAGTGATTCGCCTCAACTTCTGCCATGGTAAAATAGGTAATAAAAGAATTGCCATTTACAAATGCTGCGACCAGCTTGGACCAGAAATTGCTTCTCTCCTGGTTATAAGGAATACCTGTCAGAATGACCTCTTGACCCAAATAGGCGGTCAGCTCACCCATTTTAGAAAAATCAATCACACTATCATCGTCCAAAACAATCAGATAAGGCCGGGTCAGCTCCTCTACAACCTGCTCAATCTTGTAACTCTTGGGATTAATCCCTGAGGGACGTCCTCAATGAGAAAAATTCGAATGCGGTGGGCAAAGGATGCGTCTTGACAAATCCGATCTGCTACTCGCTGGGCTTCTATATCAGACTGATCAATCAACCAGTAGAATTCTACTGCTTCAGTTTGCTGGAGATTGGCCCGCAAATCACTTTCTAAACGAGGATCCCCTGAGAGGATGGGTTGAACCACTGTAAAAAGCTCTTCTGGAAAGTCCGCAATATGAGCCTGACCTCTTTTATAATAAGTAAAGGACAGCAACCAACGGATGAGAAATAAGAAAAGATAAGCAACGGCTAAAAATATAAATACAAATTTCATCTATTCAGTCCCTTTTTAAATATATAGCAAGGAGACGGATGATCCACCTTTGGGGAAGTAGTCGACCTAGCCAAACTAGCAAGCGATAGCGAAGGCCGATAACAGCATAGGAAGTATCCCCTTCTATGAATCGGATCAACTGCTGAGCGACTTTCTCAGGCTTCATCTGCAAGCGACTACCTCCCAATGCTTCTACTAGTTTAGTTGGAAAAATAGCTGTTTGGACTGGTCCAAGAATATAGAGACCTAGCTGGACCTGGGAATCTGATTGCCTCAGTTCCTCCTGGAGAGCAAGAGTGTAGGTCTGCAAGGCAGCCTTGCTAGCACTGTAGGCTGCTAGATAGGGATGAGGAAAAGAGCTGCCAACGAAGACAGCTGGACCAGCTTGATCTTCTGATTCTTTTGCACCACCTGCTTGATTAGCTGGACTGGACTATGGTAGTTGACTTGCCAGAGGTCTTGCTCACTGGCTGAATCAAGGTCACTTTCACGGGAAAAGTAAGCTAAACCTGCACAATTAACAAGAAGATCAGCATCTAGACTCTCTACAAAAGATTCTAGAGCCACTTGATCTAGCATATCTAATGTTAAGATTGACAGTTGCGCCTTGCTCCCAGTTAGTTCCTTTTGGACTTGGGAGAGTTTGTCAGCATCTCGACCCACTAAGATCAGATGATCCAGACTTCTTGCCAGTTCTTTCGCTAGCTGCCGGCCAATCCCTCCTGTAGCGCCTAAAATGATTGCTTTTTTATAGTATCTTCCATCTTCATAACTCTAGTGTACCAAATTTCAAGCAGTTAGAAAACTCTTACTACCATTCACAAACTTTACAGTTCAACCCCTACTTATCAAAAAGGTCTCTAACGTAAAAATAGAGTCCTTTTGTTTTTGTCTATTTTCCAACCCTACTTCGATAACTACTAGCTATTAGGCGATCAAATAGGAAAGGTCGGTTTAATAAAACTACTGGAGCTGTGATGATTACAAAGAGTACCAACATAAAAAAGCAAGAGCAAACAAGCAGAGGAACAAGAGTCTATCTGTAACTTTGTTAAACTCATTCATTATAGTTACTAGGCCCAATGGAATCAAGAAGAAATAGGTATCTCATAAGATTTCTCTTAGATCAGTATCCACTATAAAGCATCGACTAGGTCCATCAGTATTTCCATAGGAGTTTTTTCCTACGACCATTAACCGTTTCGATAAGATGATAAACTTTTAAACGATTGTCATTGCTAAATACAAACTCAAAGCGGAATTCGCGTCCATTGGGTGCCACTGTATCAAATTTTGTTTTATATTTATCATGAACAGGGCTAACTGGAAATTTATTGAAGAGCAAGCGTCGTTTCTCTCCTGCTTCTTTCAGACAGTTTTCTAGTTCCTGACAATAGTTGTAAAACAGCTGATAAAGGTCTTCTTCTGAAATTCTTCTTCTCCGAACCAATGATTTAAAATCCGAAAAATTTCTGCGCGGGATTTCAATGCTAAATGAAAATCCCTCGCGATTCATTCTTTCTAAAAATTCATCTCTTGAAATCATAGAACCACTCTTTCTTTTATCAATCTGTAGTGAACCCTTATTATTTCTATACATCGTCAATCCATAATGTAATCAAGCAGATCCATCAAGGTTAGTTTCTTCCGACCATTGACTGTCTCAAATAGATTAAAAACTCTTAGTTGTTGATTCTTTTTGAATATAAACTCAAAGCGAAACTCGCGACCATTGCATTCACTTACATAAAATCCAGTCTGATACTTCCTCTCGTCCTCTAGACCTTGCATTCTCCGGTCTTCTATCTCCCTACAAAGTGAAAGAAATAGCTGATAGAGTTGCTCCTCAGAAATCCTTTTTTCCAAACCAATGCCTTAAAGTCTTTATACCACCACCATGGGATTTGAATGTTGAATGAAAAACCTTCCTGATTTACTTTATCGATAAATGCTTTTCTAGAGATCATACCAATTCTCTTTCTATTGGAACATCGTTTGTCTCTATTATACCATCTTTTATACTTTCACCAAAAAGCATCCCAAGGTGGAATGCATTTTTCTGTTTCTTAATAGTATTCCCCTTGGCGGAAGTTCCAAGAGTTGAAATGATCGGATAAGTGCATCATGATCTTATCGATATCCAATCCTTTACGGATCACGACTGGACAAGTATTGACAGAACGGCTGCCTGCTCCTTGTTCTGGGATCAGCTTACCTTCCGCATCCACCATAGAAACCATCACACCTTGTTCATAGCGCGTTTCAATTGTTTTGTCTGGTTGGATAGAAGCTACATAATCGTCGGCTTCGATGACCAAGTCCACAGCACCTTCGATGCGCTCACCGATTCCTTCGACTTTCCCGCGGTTTCCTTTACCGGATGGGTTAGCTGAAGAGGCGTAAACCATCTTGCCTTCTTTTTCCCACATTTCTTTGGCGATTTGCTCACCAGCTTTACCAAATTTGATGACAAAACAGCTGGTTCCACGAACGTCTGTCATGAGTTCTTCACGTCCATCTCCGAAAGCTTGCAATTTTGCATAAGCATCTTCGCGCCATGGAAGGATACAACCAAGCAAAATATCTTCATCCCAATGTTTTTGGTAGAAGGCTTCGATTTCAGGATTCAATTGCGCAAGGGCACGAAGTTCGTCCATGCTTCCGCAAAGAACCACACCTGGTTTGTTGCGGTTGCGTTCTTTGGCTTCGAATTTACGTTCCAAGCCAGCCTTGTCACTGGTCATGATGATATAGCCAACTTTGGTAGGGCAGACGATACAGCCACCCTCTCCTTTAAGAATATCAAATCCTTCTTGTGAAAGTTGTCCGTCCCATTGAATGTGTTTTGTCATAAGTCTCTTTCCTTTTCTATTCTTTTTAGTATTGTATCAAAAACAGTCTCAAATTCAATATATTTTCAGAAAATTCGTAATTAAGTATACAATTTTATCGTTGCCAATAAGCTGGCCGGTTCTTCTCATAAGCTGCAATCAAGTCTTCGTACTGAAGCGTAATCCCGATATCATCCAAGCCGTTGAGCAATTTGTGTTTCCAATCTTGATCGATCTCAAAGTGAAACTCTCCAACAGGCGAGATGATCTTCTGCTCTTCCAAATCCACCGTCACTGGATCTGTCGGCTTCAAACTTGCCAATTTTTGACGAACCTCTAGTGGTTGGACAATCGGCAGCATGCCATTATTGAGCTCATTATTGTAATGGATATCTCCGAAAGATCCAGCGATAACGACTTTAAAGCCATAATCAGCTAAAGCCCAGGCTGCGTGCTCCCGAGAGGAACCAGCCCCAAAATTGTCACCAGTGATCAAAATGGTTGCCTTGCGGTATTCTGGCTTGTTAAAGATAAAATCTGGATCCTCAGTATATTGGTCATCCAAATAGCGCCAAGCATACATGAGGTATTTCCCAAAACCTTTTTATCAATTAACTTTAAGAATTGCTTGGGGAGGATTTGGTCGGTATCAATATTATCGTTCATCAAAGGAACGGTTGTTCCTGTATAAATGGTAAATTTCTCCATGATTCCTCCTTTTACTCGACTTCTGGCATTTGGCGCACATCGACAAAGCGACCAGCGATTGCTGCTGCAGCGGCCATTGCTGGGCTACAGAGATGGGTCTTAGCCCCAAATCCTTGGCGGTCTTCGAAGTTCCGGTTGCTAGTAGAGGCACAGTGGACCCCATCTGGAACCTTGTCTGGGTTCATTCCTAGACACATGGAGCATCCTGGATCACGCCATTCAAAGCCCGCATCCATGAAGATCTTGTCTAAGCCTAATTTTTCGGCAGCTTGCTTAACCGGACGAGAGCCAGGTACCACAATAGCAGTTAAGTTTGGCGCAATTTTTTGCCTTTCACAAACTTGGCTGCCAACTCCAAATCGCTGAGACGCGCATTGGTACAAGAACCGATAAAGATATAGCCTAATTCAATGTCTGCTGGTTTTTGACCAGGTTCTAGATCCATATAATGATAAGCCCGTTCATCATTCATGTCGCGAATCTCTGGAAAAGGAGTCTCGAAGTCCACTCCCATAGAAGGATTGGTCCCCAAGTCACCATCGGTGCAAGATCAGATACGTCCATTCGGATGACCTTGTCATAAACGGCATCGTCATCACTAACCAGAGTCTTCCAATCAGCTACTGCAGCCTCAAAATCATCTGGCACACATTCGCGTCCTCGGAGGTAGTCAAAGGTCGTCTCATCTGGATTCATGATCCCCATTTTGGATCCAAACTCGATCGACATATTGCAGATGGTCATCCGTTCTTCCATGGTCAAGCGATCAATTGCTTCTCCCCGAAACTCTACGACATAGCCAACTCCACAAGCAACACCGTAGCGCGCTATCAAAGCTAGGATGTAATCCTTTGAATAGATCCCTTTTGTGGGGTTCCGGTGAATTCAACCAACATTTTCTTTGGTTTGACTTGCCAGATGGTTTGGGTGGCAAAGACATGCTCCACTTCACTGGTTCCGATCCCAAAAGCAATGGCACCAAAGGCTCCGTGGGTTGCGGTATGGCTGTCTCCACAGACAATAAATTTTCCAGGCTGGGTCCGACCGGTTTCAGGTCCCACCATATGAACGATTCCTTGCTTAGCAGAACCATGAGCAGCATGATCAATCCCAAAGTCCACCACATTCTCAGCTAATTTATCAATCTGAGCTTTTGAAATCACATCACGAATATCAAAAATATTGACCGTTGGAACATTGTGATCAAAGGTTCCAAAGGTTAAATCGGGTCGTCGGACTTTGCGTCCTGCATCCCGTAATCCTTGAAAGGCTTGCGGACTTGTCACTTCGTGGATGTAGTGTTGGTCCACATACATGAGTTGGGGTTGCCCTTCCACTCCTGTAATCACGTGGCGGTCCCAAAGTTTATCAAAGATAGATTTTCCACTCATCGTCTTTCTCCATTTATCTTCTTGTTAGGAAATCCATTGAAGGATTAGAAAGAGGACACCTGCTAAAAGAAGGCTACTGCCCCACCAGGTAGCTTGAAAATACCATTTCCGCACCTTGTGGTGAAAGAGATATCCACCTAGTAGAGCTCCGAATCCACCAAGTAGCCAGCTCTCGAGTAACAGGACCTTTTCAGGAATCCGCCACCTGTTTTGGATAGCTTTTCGTTTATCTAAACCATAGGTCAGAAATACGATACTATTCCAAATAGCAATAAGAACTAAACAGCGGTCTCTCCAAGTCATCTTAGAGATTCCCAATAATGGCTGCAGTCATCTCAGCAGTCGAAGCCTGTCCACCTAGATCCCGTGTCAAAATTCCTTGATTCAAGGTTTGATTGACGGCTTCTTCGATCATTTCTGCACCTGCTGTTTCTCCAAAACTGTCTCGGAGCATCATAGCAACGGACAGGATCATGGAAATCGGATTGGCAATGCCTTGACCTGCAATATCAGGTGCTGAACCGTGAATCGGTTCGTACATGCTTGGTCCTTGGTCAGAATGACTGGCAGACGGCATCACGCCTAGTGTTCCAGGAAGGACGCTCGATTCGTCAGATAAGATATCTCCGAATAGATTCTCTGTCACTACAACATCAAAGCGGGCTGGATTGGTAATCATGATCATGGCCGCACTATCGACAAGCTGGTGCTCTAAGGTCACATCTGGAAATTCTTTGGCAACTTCTTCTGCCACTTGACGCCACAATTTAGAAGTTGCAAGGACATTTTGCTTATCGATACTGGTCACTTTCTTGCCACGTCCTTGGGCGATCTTGAAGGCTTGGCGCATAATCCGACGGATTTCTTCTGCACTGTAATCATTGATATCGCGTGCTGTATCTTCTTTCAAGATATGCTCTCCAAAGTAAATCCCACCTGTCAATTCTCGCACGACTACAAAGTCGACACCCTCGATACGCTCTGGTTTCAAAGGAGACAGATGTTTTAAGGCGTCAAAAATTCGTACAGGACGAATATTTGCAAAGAGATTTAATTCCTTGCGAATAGCGAGCAAGCCTTGTTCGGGACGAACAGGAGCATTGTCATACTCAGGACTCCCGATGGCTGCGAGAAGAATAGCATCCGCTCCTTTAGCTGCTTTTAGAGTATCTTGGGGAAGAGGATGGCCAGCGGCATCAATCCCAGCACCCCAAAAGGTTTGTCTTCTAAACTATAATCAAAGCCGATTTTGGGAGCAACGGCTGCAAGAACCTCTAGTCCAGCTGCCATGATCTCAGGGCCAATTCCATCTCCTGCAAGTGTTACAATTTTCTTTGTCATGTTCATTTCCTCTTAGGCTTGTGGAAGATCACGGTAGGAGACAGCTCGTCCCATCTCACCCGCATTCTCTTTTGAACCAGCGTATTAGCATTGATATAAGCGATGGCAGAGGCTTTCAATACGTCGAAGTCCAAACCAGAGGCATTGAAAATCGTATCTGTATCGACATTTTCCACGGATACCAAGACACGGGCTTGGGCATCGATCCCATCAGTCACTGCATCGATATTATAAGATGTCAAACGAACAGTTTGGTTGAAGAATTTATCAATCGCATTAAAGATCGCTTCAACTGACCCTTGACCATTAGCAAGGAATTCAAGCACTTCCCTTCTTCATTGCGGAGGCTAACTGCTGCTGTAATCGTTTCGTCTGCATTGGTGGTTAAGCGGAGATCGTTAAATTGGAATCCTTCTGGATTATCAACTGCTGTACCGGCTACAAGGGCGCGGATATCGGCATCTGTGATCTCGTGTTTCTTGTCTGCCAGAGATTTGAACTTCGCAAACAACGGCTTGATGTCCTCTTCTGTAAATTCCAGTCCCAACTCATGCAGTTTTTCGACAAAGGCATGGCGACCAGACAATTTTCCAAGAGGGAGGCTATTGCTCTTGACACCCACCAGCTCAGGGGTGATGATTTCATAAGTAAGAGGATTTTTAAGAACCCCGTCTTGGTGAATCCCAGACTCGTGTGAGAAGGCATTGCCACCAACAACCGCCTTGTTTTTAGGAATTGGAATACCAGAGTAACGAGAGACCAACTCAGAAGTGTTGATGGTTTCATTAAGGACAATCGGACTTTCAACTTGGAAATAGTCTTCACGGATATTGAGAGCAACCGCTACTTCTTCAAGTGCCGCATTGCCGGCCCGCTCCTCGATCCCATTAATGGTTCCTTCGACACGACGGGCACCATTTTTAACAGCAGCGAGGCTATTCGCCACGGCCATTCCTAGGTCATCATGGCAATGAGGGGAATAGATAATCTCGCGGTCTGTCTTGACATGGTCGATCAAGTATTTGAAAATAGCTCCGTACTCTGCTGGTGTCGTGAAACCGACTGTATCAGGAATATTGATGTAGCTAGCACCAGCATCGACTGCAGTCTGTACGACTTGCAAGAGGAAATCCAATTCGGTCCGTGTCGCATCTTCTGGCGAGAATTCAACAATCTCAAATTTTGAGCGAGCGTAAGAAACGTGCTCTTTAATCGTTTCAAGAATTTCTTCCTTGCTCTTGTTGAGTTTAAACTCCCGGTGAATCGGACTGGTTGCGATAAAGACGTGGATTTGTGGATACTTAGCATCCTTCAAAGCTTCATAACAAGCATCGATATCGGATTTAACGGAGCGAGCCAAACCTGTCACAGCAGTCTTGGTCAAGACCTTGGCAATCTCTTGAACAGCTGTGAAGGAATCAGGACTAGCTGCAGGAAAACCTGCTTCAATAGCAGAAATGCCCCATTTTTCCAATTGCTTGGCAATGGCAATCTTTTCTTTGATAGAGAAATTAACTCCTGGAGTCTGTTCGCCATCCCGAAGGCTGGTATCTAAAAATTCAACTTTACGCATAGGGTCTCCTCATTTCTATGTAGTGGATATAAAGAAAAACATCTCACTCGGTTAACCAAGCGAGATGTTTTTGCCCGCTTGGTAAGCCAAACAGGACTAATGCTTCTGCACTAGCCCTTATACCTCAACAACAAAGCAAATTGAATAAACTTAGCTGTTTTCATGTTTGACTTTCTCCTTTGTTCAATGTCTTGTTTAGTATTTTAGCATAGGGAAAAAGCAATGTCAAGAATTTTCTACAATATTCTGAATTTTTTGAATAGAAACAAAATAGAGCTTTCAGTTCTAGTTAGATTGAAGATAAAGTCATCTTAGAAACTTTCCTTAGGTGAAGACGGACGTCAGCGAACTTCAAAGAAGTTCCATGACTAAATCAAGATACAAAGGGCGTCTGCGGATAAAGTCAAAATAGGAAGTTTGACGCAGAATCTTTTGATTCTAGAAAAACTTATCTTTTGACACAATCCGCAGCCCGTGTTCAATTTGTATTGAGCCTCTTCGCTCTTTAATTTCTTGGCTCAGGCTAAAACAGTTCCCCAAACTGTTTTACTCTCAATAATTCCGAGTGCCAGAAACAAAAGTGTTTCTAGCACTTTTCTCACGGCGGAAAGTTTCAATATTTATTGAATAAGCCTAATAGTAACTATTGTTTTTATTTTCAGCATCATTCTAGTTGTTTTATGTAAAATACAATTTTCCATCAATCTGAATAGAGCCTGTTACTCTACTTCTTCTGATACAAATCAAAAACGATCTTGTCATTATAGAGATCAATGGTATTGGCCTTGACATAGATTCCAAAGTCATTATCAATTTCAGGTAATACAATGGTGATGGTAGACTCTTTTGGCGAAATATGGATAAAATCTGGGATATTTTTATTTTTGCTCAAGAGCTGCAAAACCATCCTTTGTGGAATTTGAAAGGTTCCAACTGAAAAATCCTTCACCGTCAAGAGGATGTTCCTGTTTTCCAATTTGGATGGTTGAAAGTAAATGTATAAGGGATAATCCTTCCCTAAGAGACTCAACTGCCCTTCTAATAGGATTTGCTGATTATCTGCATAAACCTTGTAGTCGGACAGCTTATATTTTTTCAGAAGCGATTTGATGGTGTCATTGAGTTGATCACGAGTCGTTGTCATGGTTCCAACTTTGACATCTTTGGTGCCAACTGTTTGATGAAGCTGACTAACATCTTCTCTTGGCGTCGCTAAGCGTCCTTGCACGACTATAGCAAAGGCTAAAAGAAGGCTGACCAAGCCTAAAAACAACCATTTCCAAATATTGATTTTTTGAAGGAAGGGACCTTCTCTTTGATGGGATTATTTTTGACTCCAAGTTTTCTTCGTGGCATTGATTTTCTCCAATATTGCTTGTTTCATCTTTTCATAGCCCGTATTGTTGGGGTGGAAACTATCCTCTTCATACAGGGCATCATTGATAACGGTTGTCTTCCCGTCACTGATTTCTGATACGCCCATTTTGCCATCAATTCCTTTATAGAGCAGATCATTGATAGGAACGAAATAGACTTGATCATATTGCGCGATGGTTTCTTCCGTCGTCTCATTCCAACGATCTACAGCCGTCTGGATAATAGTTAATTCAGGAAAATTCAGGTAAAGAGGATTGTAGATCCCCACTACATAAATAGGAAGATGAGGATTGTCCTTTCTTGCCTTGGTGATAATTTCTTTGAGGTTAGCTGTATAATTCTTGAGCGGTTTTCGGATATCTGATAGAGAAAAATCACTCAGATGATCGACAACGACTTTGCGTAGATCATTTCCGCCAACCGTTAAGGTCATGACATGCGCCTTCTTGAGATCCTTCTGAAGGTCTGTTTGCTTCTTGAGTCGATCTAAAATCTGAGCACTTGTATTTCCAGCCACACCATAGTTGACAGGCTGGTAGAGGCAGTCATTTTCATTGGACAGACTTTGGGCAAGGATAGGCACGAAGCCTCCTTGCTTGGTGCTATCCCCTACTCCTTCGGTCAGTGAATCTCCTAGAGCTACATAAGTATAGGTGATTTCTTTCGCAGCCGTTTTGGGCTTGGTCATACGAGGAGACGCAGTTGGTAGCAAAGCACGAAATAGAAAGACAAAGACAAGAAGGCTGGTTAAAAAGAAAACCAAGCCTTGCATCATTTTTTAAGATTCATATGAATACGATCGCTTATCCTTGAAAAATCACTTGTCCATCACAGATAGTATAAGCAACTTTCCCTTTTAATGTTTCACCCACAAATGGTGAATTTCCAGCTTTTGACGCGAAATGATCCGATACTAGGCGATCTGCTTCCGGATCAAAGAGGGTCAAATCTGCTGGTCCATCCACAGCAATATATCCAGCATCAAAATCATAGAGACGTGCTGGATTATAGGACATCTTTTCAAGCAATTGCATGAGGCTCAAATGTCCTGCATGGACCAAGTAGGTCAAACCAAGAGAAAGTGAGGTTTCAAGCCCAGTCATGCCAGATGGTGCTTTGGTAATATCAGGGACATTCTTCTCATCCGCATGGTGAGGCGCGTGGTCAGTCGCAATCACAGAGATAACGCCTGATTTCAAGCCTTCAATCACTGCTAGACGGTCTGATTCCAAGCGAAGAGGTGGATTCATCTTAGCATTGCTTCCTTTAGTCAAGAGGAGACTTTCTGTTTTCGAAAAGTGTTGAGGTGCCACTTCTGCCGTCACATGAGCTCCTAACCCTTGGGCAAATTCCACCACCTTGACACTTTCTTCCTTGGAAAGGTGTTGGACATGAAGGTGAGCACCTGTCGCATGGGCAATCATGGCATCACGCGCAGCCATTGAATATTCGGCTACACCCGTCGCACCACAGACATGGAAGTGTTCCTTGGCAATGTTTTCATTCAAACCAAGAATACCATTCAACTCAGGGTCTTCTTCATGCAGACTGATAAAGGTTCCTAGACGCTTAGCTTCTTCCAAGGCTTGGCGGACAACCTTGGTATTTTGAAGGGAATCCCATCATCTGAAAATCCTACTGCACCAGCCTTAAGCAGTCCTTCAAAATCTGTCAGGTGTTGACCGTCAAAGTTCTTAGTCACCGTCGCTACCGTATGAATGTGGAGATTTTCCTTGGCTGCAGAAGCTAAGACTTCCTCTAAGGTGGCAATATCTGAAATGGTCGGATTGGTATTGGCCATCATGACCACTCGGGTAAAACCACCAGCAGCTGCTGCTAAGGCACCCGTATGGATGTCTTCTTTATGGGTTTGACCGGGTTCACGGAAATGCACGTGTACATCGATCAAACCAGGAGCTACAACCAGACCAGTAGCATCAAGGACTTCTTGTCCATCCGTTGGGAGGTTCTCAGCGATCTCTACAATTTTCTTTCCTTCGATACGAAGGTCACAGACTTGATCCAAGCCGGTCTTGGGATCCATTACGCGACCATTTTTAATGACAACCATTGCATTCTCCTTTATTCATAAAAATCAACATGCGACTCTAACAAGCGGTCGCCGTCATAGCGAAACATTGCAGAAAAGAAGGGTTTATCCTCTAACAACCACTCGACAAAGGTGTGGTCCCCTTCCCAGGTTGGTTTTGAGAGGACTTGATCATAAGGCACCCACTCCAAGGTTCCTTCGTTACACTCGATCAGTTCTCCTCAAAATCTGTTACCTTGAAGACATAGGTATACCAGTCCAAATCTGGAGTAAATTCCGGAAATGTAATAATCCCTTTCAAGACTGGCTTAGCTCTAAGGCCGGTCTCCTCAAAAATCTCACGCGCCGCACACTCCTGTGGGGTTTCCCGCGTTCTAATTTTCCACCAACTCCGATCCATTTACCTTCATGGACATCATTGGGCTTTTTATTGCGATGCAACATGAGAAATTCTTTCCCATTGTCAATGTAACAAATCGTTGCTAATTGTGGCATTTCTTTCTCCTATCTTAACCAATCAATCGGCTCGCGTCCCGCCTCTTTCAAAAATTGATTGGTTTTTGAAAAGGGTTGGGAACCAAAGAATCCTCGGTAGGCCGATAAAGGACTTGGGTGAGCTGATTCAAGGACCAAATGTCGATCGTGGGTAATCAGAGGCTTTTTCTTACGGGCATAAGATCCCCAGAGGATAAAGACAACTGGCTCCTCCAACTCATTAACCACCTTGATCACAGCATCTGTGAAAGGCTCCCAAATTTGTCCTGCATGACCATTGGCCTGACCAGCTGGCACTGTCAAACAGGCATTGAGCAAGAGCACGCCTTGCTCTGCCCAAGAGGTCAGATCATGGGAGCGCTTCTCTCCGATATCTGAGCGCAATTCTTTGAGAATATTTTGCAAAGAAGGCGGCGCTGGTACATGATCTGGAACAGAAAACTTAAGCCCTGCGCTTGATCCGGTCCATGGTAGGGATCTTGGCCTAAGATCAAGACCTTGACCTGATCCATCTCTGTCGTCTGCAAGGCCTTAAAGACCTTGTCACGCGGTGGATAAACCACTCCTTTGCTATAGACTTCATTCATAAAGTCATTGATCTGGTGAAAATACCCTTCTGGAAGATGGGATTTGATGGCTTCATGCCAGGGTGAATGCTGCATGGAAACTCTCCGCTATCCAATAAATTCTTACCTTCCATTATACCACATTTGGCGCAGATCCACTGGATAAAAAGAGGCTGGACAATTTTGTCCAACCTCAATTTCTGCCTGTCAAACAAGCCAGAGCTTTTAGGTATTTTCTTTCTTGGTAAATCCTGCTAGACCGATCGAAGCGACTAGTAAAATTTGCGGTAAGAATTGGATGAGGTAGCGGGTCTTCCCGCCTTCAAAGATGGTCAAGAAGAGCAAGCCACCAAAGACCGCTAAGGAAAGGAAGTTAAATTCATCTGTATCTCGACGTTTGAGATAAGCTCCAACCAAACCAGCCGATAGGATGATCCAGATCACCTGCTTCACAAATTCATAATACTTGTACTGCGGTCGATCAATGCTGAGGAGATAGGTCCGCACCCATTTTGCCAGACCATTATTTTTAGTCAGGGGTGCATAGAGAGGATTGATAAAAGGCGTCTTCTCATACTCTACATCTCGGTAAAGCCACCCTAGAGTCCCTTCTGCTACCGTCAAGGATTGCTTGTAGTAGATATGCCCGATCAAACCGAACGGTCCATACTCCTTGAGACGGCGCTTGATTTCTTTGATCACATTTTCTTTTTAAAGAGACCATTGTTGTAATCCGAGCGCTTATCCTCATCGATATAGGCCAACAAGCCTTCTTTCATATCTTCTTGGTTGTGCCCCATATCTGTCAAGCCCAGATTGATAAACAAGAGCGGTCCTTTTGCCAGCCCTTCTTGTTTCAAGATCGGTACAACTCTTTGATGATTGACCGCTGTATTCAATCCTGCAAAGACAAAGCCCGTCGTCATGACCGTCACCGTAGCAATCTTGCCAAAGGCCTTCCAATTTCCTCTGAAGAAAAGCACACCCCAAAAGGCAATCATGACAATAATGGTCGTTGGACGGATCAACATGGATAGGCCAGATAAGATCCCCAAGCCAACAATCTTCTTCCAGGAGACTGCTTGATCTTCCTTTAATAGATCCAAAGCCCACCATAACTGAAGAGCGATCAAAGGAA
Source organism: Streptococcus sp. 2A/TPW/M5 (assembly GCA_036663675.1). GTDB lineage: Bacteria > Bacillota > Bacilli > Lactobacillales > Streptococcaceae > Streptococcus. The sequence goes on from JAYXUK010000001.1 coordinate 1,757,806, forward strand.
GTGGCGGAATGTCCGTATACATGGAATAGAAATAAGGCGAGTAACAGATCAAGCTCACATAGAAGAGATAGACCAGATCAGCCGTTTTTGATTGAAATGCTTCTGGGACAGCTTGTACAAGAGGACTGCACCCAGATTGACATAGAGGATATTGAGAGCCTGCATGACCCACAGACCGCTAGAGCCAAATAAGACGTAGAAAAACTTCTCGTAAAGAAAGAGCGGAATGTTATTGGGATTGCGACTGAGGTAGTTGGTGATAGAGGATTGCTTAAGAAGATCAAAAGCTCCTTTGAAAACAACCGCGGCATCCCGACGGATAAAGAGCTCCGCACAAACCATAACAATCAACTGAAAGACAAGGGCTCCAAGCAAGAAGCCTTTTATGCCGAGTCAACCAAGCAAAGGCACTCTTAACCCCATCGCGTTTCAGCCAGGCTAGCAGAAATAGCAATCCAGCACCTAAAATGGCTAGCCATGAAATCTCTCTCAGATAGGTCACACTGATCAAGAACCAGTGGACCATCACTAGCAACATGACAACATGAAGTATCCCAAATAGAATACGTTTACTTTTCGATAACATAGGTCCATTATATCAAAAAAACAGCATTTCTGCTGTTTTGGACTGACTATCAACAGTAAAGTGCAAAGAAAAGTTGTTCTGAAATGTAATTTATAAACATACTCATTTTATCGAAGCAAATTTTAACTCTTAACCTTAACTAACAGACCTAAAATACTAGGATTAAAATACATACTAACCAAAGATAAATCCCAACTGTTAGAATCATCCCGATTTTATAGAAACCGACTAAGCCGGCATATCGTTCGACAAAACCAATCTGTGGCTTGCTTGGATTATAAAAGACAGTCATAGGAGAGCCAATTGGGAATATCATCCGCAAATCCAGATTTTGACCTGCTCCAAGAACATAGGTTCTATCGAAAACATTGGTTTGTCTTGACTTAGAAGAAGTCTCTCTGAAATAAGCGTAGGTAAAGGTCTTTTGGTATCTTTCACCCTCGACTTGATACTCTACCACAGGCAGAGAAATAAGCAGTTGATTTTGGAATCAAAAGCAACTACTTCTCCCATAACTTTTGCGGTAGATTCTGTTTTCACTTTTATTTCACGACGATACAAGGTGTAAAAGATAGACAGCATGATCAAGAAAACAAGGGTCAGAATACCCAAAATAAGCCAGAATGTTGTTACTGTCATTTGTTTTTACCCTTTCACAAAAACTAGTTGATTTCAAACCACTTGAAAAGTCATCTTATTCTCCCCTTTTCAACCAATTCTGTTGCTGTGCTTTTTCTGCAAGATCTTTTGCTTTATTAAGATCCAGTGAATTTGAATCTGATGGGGCATTGGATTCGATTTCTTCTTTCAATTCTTGTAAAGTTTGAACATCTTTCGGAGTCAAATTGGAGATCGAGCTAGATTCTTTTTCTGTCGAACTTTCTGGTACAGACTGGATCTCTCGATAGGTATTGATCACTTCAGTTCCTGCGTCTGTTGTCGGAAGAGGACGATAGAACATGAAGAAACCAATAATGACAATCAGAAGAGCCGTAGCTGATACCAAAACCCCTTTCTGCAGATTCTCCACAGGAAGTTTAGTATCTTTAGTAGACAAACTCTTCCATTCTGGATGTTCTTCCTCAGCATCTTTTTTGGCGTTGAAAGCAGGGGTAACCAAGACTTGGTTCATCAAAGTCAGTGCCCCAAGGCCATAAGTAAAAATGGGATATGACGTGATTTACTAATGACCACTAAAATTCCTCCTGCAATAGCCATCAAACTGATGATGATATTGACAGTAAACCAGACCCGAGCCTGCTTCTTCATTTGCAAATAATGTTCTTTTGTCATCTTATACTCCCTTAAAAATAGTTTTCCTTCATCCATAAAAACAATTACTACTATCATACCGGATTTTACTTTGAGAATCAAGTTAACCACCAACTAGTGAAAAGAGTATAAAAAGAAGCGTTAGAAACGCTTCAGTTGTATTATTTATCTTGCCAAGTTTCTTGGTTTTCCTTGAAACGGTGCAACAACTCTAAACCTTCAGAAGTGATGTAACCTTGTTCTTCTGCCAAATGAATCAATTCTGTATAGTTAGACAAGGTTTCAAGTTGAACCCCAGCTTCCGCAAATTTCTTATCGGCTTTCTCCAATTGGTAGGTGAAGATAGCCACCACACCAAGGACATCTGCTCCTTCACGCTTGGCAGCTGCGACAGCATCCAAGACAGATCCACCGGTAGAAATCAAATCTTCCACTACGACCATCTTTTGACCTTGTGGTACACGGCCTTCGATTTGGTTTCCAGCACCGTGGTCTTTTGGTTTGCTACGAATGTAGGCAAATGGCAAATTCATCTTGTCCGCAATAATGGCTCCGTGAGGAATCCCTGCAGTTGCTGTCCCCGCAATCACTTCTACTTCAGGAAAGCTTCCTTGATTTTATCTACAAATCCATTTTCGATCAAGGTACGAGTTTCAGGATATGCGAGGGTTACACGGTTATCTGTATAAATTGGGGATTTGATCCCAGATGCCCAAGTGAAAGGTTCTTCTGGTTTCAAATAAACCGCTTCGATTTTCAAAAGATGGCTAGCAATATCTTTAGCTAATGACATGACGACTCCTTTTACGATTTTAATCATATACGAATTAAATCATTTTTCGATTTAAACAACAACATTACAGGTTAGTGAATGCATCAGGGAAGGTCCAGTAGGACTTCCCGTAGAGCTACAAAGTTTTACTTTTACTGGCGATTAGTCTTCCGACGATCACAGAAGAGAAACGATCATTTTCTCTTCTGTGATCTAGTGAATGCGTTAGGGAAGTCCCATAGGACTTCCTGTAGAGCTACAAAAGTTTCACTTTTAGTAGCGATAAGTGTTCCGACGATTTAAAGGATAAAACGATTATTTTTATCCTCTAAATCTAGTGAATAGTTTAAGGAAGGCCCTATCGGGCTTCCTGTAGAACGTCTTGAAGCACAGCTTCTTAGACGTTCTTAACTATTCCACTGTCTCTTAATTTCATGGTAAGCGTCCCATGGGTTTTCTGCTTGGATGATTGGGCGTCCAACGACAATATAGTCAGAGCCAATTTTATGAGCTTCTTGTGGCGTCATGACCCGTTTTTGGTCGCCGATTTCAGCTCCAGCAGGACGAATCCCTGGTGTTACACAGACAAAGTCTGATGAAGTGGCATCCTTGATCAAGGCTACTTCATGGGCTGAACAGACAACGCCATCCAAGCCTGCTTCTTGGGCCTTGCGAGCATAATTAACTACAGACTCTTGGACCGTTGTTTGGATATTTTGGCAATCACGCATGTCTTCTTCACTAGTAGAAGTCAACTGGGTCACGGCTACCAACTTAGCCCCTTCACCAAGAGCTGCCTTTGCTTCGCGCATCATCTCTACACCACCGGCTGCGTGGACCGTCACCATATCTACTCCGAAGGTCCCCAGTACGGACATGGCTGATTTGACTGTATTTGGGATATCATGCAATTTCAAATCAAGGAAAATACTGTGTCCAAGCCCTTTGAGGTAATGTACAATTTCAGGACCAACTGCATAGAAAAATTCCATTCCGATTTTTACAAATAATTTTTCGTCTTCTGGAAAATGCTCTAAAAAGTGTTTGACATCCTCGAAAGCTGGGAAGTCAAGGGCGATAATAGGACGTTCTTCACGCATGGATTACTCCTTTTTGATTGATCATTTTGTCTACAAAAAACCTTGCCCGAGGCAAGGTTACACGAAAATTAGGTAGGAACAACTACCATGATTCACCGTCTAGACCTTAGGAGCCTCTCTGGACTGCTTTAAAGGTTTTTATTTATTGTAGTACGATATTTGGGAAAAGTCAAGGATTTACAGTAGATTTTCCCGTACATGTTTACGGAAGTTCTCAAGGGTGTCAATACCATAGCGATCCATGACCTGTGGCAGATCTTCGATGATGGTTGGACATGCATAAGGATCAGTGAAATTAGCGGTCCCAACTCCAATCGCAGAGGCCCTGCAATCATCATTTCAATGGCTGCTTCGGCTGAATCCACACCTCCCATTCCGATAATCGGAAGTTTAGTGGATTGGGCAACCTGACGGATGAGTTTCAAAGCAACTGGGAAAACGGCTGGTCCCGACATACCTCCGGTTCCATTGGCAATGATGGGCTTACCAGTCTTGAGGTCAAAGCGCATGCCGACCAAGGTATTGATCATGGTTAAGCCAGTCGCTCCTGCATCCTCTACTGCTTTTGCGACCTGCGTGATGTCTGCTACACTAGGCGTTAACTTGACATAAACAGGGACTGAGGACGCTTCTACCGCTGCTTTCACAGCCGCATAGGCTAACTCAGGAACTTGTCCGATTAAGAGACCATTATTCCCATGGTCTACATTTGGACAAGAGATATTGAGTTCAATGGCCATGACATTTGGGGCTTGCGAGATCTTGCCTGACACCGTCGCATACTCTTCGTTGGAGAAGCCGGCTACATTGGCAATAATCGGTAGGTCTGGATAATGTTGAGCCAACCAAGGAAGTTTTTCCGCCAGGACCACTTCTACGCCTGGATTTTGGAGCCCAATGGCATTGAGCATGCCGGCAGGCGTCTCGGCGACACGTGGTGTCGTATTTCCAAAACGAGCATCAGCAGTCGTCGCCTTGATCATGATGGATCCAAGCAGGTCTAAGTCATAGTATTTGGCATATTCCTGACCGAAACCAAAACAGCCAGATGCCGGAATAATCGGGTTTTTCAAGTCTAAACCAGGTAAGGATACGGCTAGTCGATTTGCTGTCATAAGGTCCTCCTACATCACAATCGTACCGGTTTCAAAGACCGGTCCGTCTTCACACACGCGCTTATTAGCTGCTTGGCTTTCATTTTCCAAATGCACTACACAGGCGTAGCAAGCACCCATCCCACAAGCCATACGCGATTCCATAGAAATATAGGCGCGGGGATGATCATGGAATTTGGTATTGACATATTTGAGCATGCCAGGTGCTCCACAAGAATAGATAGCGTCAAACTCCTGGTCCATCTGATCAATGACCGTAGAGACATAGCCCTTAGTGCCATAAGTCCCATCGTCTGTCGTTACAGTGACATGAGCCACCTGAGAAAGCTCTTCTTCCAAAATGACGGCTTCTTTGGTCGAAAATCCGACAACCACTTCAACTTCTACCCTTGCTCATGGAGTTGTTTGGCCACTTGGACCAAAGGAGGAACACCGATCCCGCCACCGATGATCAAGGCTTTCTGACCTTGGCCGAGATTGTTGAGATCAAAGCCATTTCCTTGAGGTCCCATCACGCTGAGTTTGCTACCGATTGGCAATTGGGAAAAGATAGCTGTCCCCCACCTTCGATGCGGTAGATTAAGCGACAAGTCTGTGTCTCAGGATCAATCTCAGAAATTGAAATCGGACGGCGAAGGAGCTTGGACCCATCAGGGACGCGGATATGAAGGAATTGACCTGGCAGCATCTGCGCCACCATTTCCCCTTCAAGATCATAGAATAGATGCGGGAGCGATCTCTTCTTGAGCGACCAGCTCCATCTCCTCCATCATGATTTTGCCAAAGCGTTTTTTACAACTGTCACTGACCATTGGTTTCCTCTTCTTTCTTCCAGCAAAAAGACCTCGCAAAAGCAAGGCTCTACAAATGATCAGCTAGACACAGTCTGCTGATCTTTTTCCGTCTTTCCTTGCAGGCCTCTCTGGACCTCTTAAAGGTTAAATTTGTCTCATTATATCGCGCTCCTTGTCACTTGTCAAGTAGAAATCGGTGACTTAGGAAGCTTTCTTGGGATCAAAATCTTCTGGAATCGGCTTGATGTATTGCATAGCGATTCGGTTCTCGGGCTTACGATCTACTAGATAAAGAACCAGTAGAAAAGCCATTCCAAGGGCTTCATCAGGTAGTAGATCAGGTCCATAGCCCATTTCTTCTTGATATGTTTGGCAAAGGGATAGCCATAACGGTCATAATTGCGACGCAAGAAGCGATGGAATCGTGGCGTCTTTTCTTCTAGCACCTGCTCAAAGGCATTGGCAATACAAAGCTGGCGATTGACAACGACTGGATGACCGTGGCGCACGCCCAACCGCTGGGGCTTGACAACATTTTCATGGCCACCAGCCGCAACCGTACAGAGATAATGCTCATCAATGATGAGATTTTGAGGGGGATCTTCTGTGAGAAGGCCCAGTCAGCTGTATTGGTCCAGGCCTTGATCATGGAATCCGGTTGCTGCCCAAAGAGCATGAGAACAAGGACAACAAGGGCAAGGGTCGGAAGAGCGACAAGGACCGCTAACCATGGCCAGTTACGTGATTTATTTAAGAGCTGATGGAGCCATTGAAGCAGACGATTCTCATAGCTTATCTCTGTTCGATCTTCCTGCCACTCCCTGATGCGAACCCATAAAAGATGGATGGAATAGATCAGTAAGAAAAAGGTGTGAAAACTTGCTACCTGCAGTTGATTATCAAAAACTAAGAGAAGAACCACTCCACCTAGAATGCCACTGATGCAGAAGATATTTGCTAACGGCGAAAGTGAGTTCGCATCCCGGTAGGAATAGATAATCAAGGCAAGTAAAGTAAGAGCTGCCAGTGTGAAGAAGGTCGGATAGGCGCCAGACCAGATCAGAGCATGCTTCTGAGAATTGATCAAACTCTCACTCCAATCGTAAAAAGTCATCTCCTTGACGATGTAAATGAAAATCGCTTCGAGAAAGCAACCAAAGAGACCAAACCAAAGAACAATTGTAGGCTGTTGCTTTTTCTTTTTGACAGGCTTAGGACTAGGTGATTCTTGCTTTTCCTTCATAAGAGATGCGTCATCTTCTCTTGTCCCTTTTCCTTCCTTTGGCCCTCTATCTTCAAACAAATCCGGATCTTTGAGAGTTTCTTCCTCTGCTTCTTTGAATTGGAGGCTAGACCACCGGCCGATCCCATAGATAATGACAAATATATTGGGAACAAAAAGGGCTAAGGTCACACCATAGGGCAAAACCTCCATCGTAAAGGACACTATAGCAAGAAAACTAAATTGAATGAATGGATCCTTTATTGCATAGATCGACTCACTAACAACAAAATAAATGTAAAAGGCTAATAGAATCAGTGCATTGGTCACAAAATTGATCTGCAACAGACCGGCTGTGAAATGGGTTTCCAATTCCTTATCCTTTTTCTTATACCAGGAAACTAGTTTTTTCATAAGATCTCCTCAATCAATTTTTTACCATTCTATCAATCAGATCTTATCTTAAGCAAGACAAAACTGTATTTTTCCATCAAAATCAGTCCTCAGATGGAGATTTTGTTTCCAATTTTCTATTTTTAATTATTCGATCTAGCCTACTTCCTATTACCTACCTCAGCCTGTCTTATTCTCTCATACAGTCCTTGAAAGACCACATTTTACGGGAAAAACGCGCTATTTTATGTTAAAATAAAAGCATGAGAATACAACAATTACAATACATTATCAAAATCGTCGAAACCGGCTCTATGAATGAGGCCGCAAAACAACTCTTCATCACGCAACCTAGCCTTTCCAATGCCGTTAAGGACTTGGAAAATGAGATGGAATTGAAATCTTTATCCGGAATCCTAAAGGGATCACTTTGACCCGCGATGGGATGGAGTTCCTCTCTTATGCCCGCCAGGTGGTGGAGCAGATTGACCTCTTGTCCGAGCGCTATAAAAATCCTGTGGGTTCTCGTGAGCTTTTCAGTGTCTCTTCACAGCACTACGCCTTCGTGGTTGAGGCCTTCGTTTCACTATTGAAGAAAAGCGACATGGAAAATACGAGCTCTTCCTACGGGAGACGCGGACTTGGGAGATCATCGATGACGTCAAGAATTTCCGAAGCGAAGTTGGCGTCCTCTTTTGAATAGCTACAACCGGGATGTCCTCTCTAAGATGCTAGATGATAATCACCTGATTGCCACCCACCTCTTTACAGCGCAACCTCATATCTTTGTCAGCAAGACCAATCCTCTTGCCAAGAAAGAGATTGTCCACTTGTCTGATCTGGAAGATTTCCCATACCTTAGCTATGACCAAGGAACCCATAACTCCTTCTACTTCTCAGAAGAGATCCTCTCTCAAGAGCATCATAAGAAATCCATCGTCGTCAGTGACCGGGCGACCCTCTTTAATCTCTTGATTGGTCTGGATGGCTACACCATTGCGACCGGGATTCTCAACAGCAATCTCAACGGAAATAACATCGTCTCCATTCCCTTGATATCGAAGACCCGATCGAGCTGGTCTACATCAAACATGAAAAAACAGCCCTCTCAAAAATGGGAGAAAAATTCATCGAGTACTTGCTTGAGGAAGTGAAGTTTGAAAAATAAAAATATCTGAGTGTTCATCTTCACTCAGATATTTTTTATGGTCATCTCTATATTTAGAAATCAATATGGGTCAACAACTTGTATTCACAAAATCATTCCAACATCCATAATTTCTGAAATTAGTTAACATTTTTACTAAGTATTTCAGTTGTGTATTCATTTTTATCTGTGTATGTTTTCGATTGTGATAAAACTCTAAAACCTTTAATGTTCTTGCTTCGGTCTTTCATGATATATGTATCTGTTATAGTAGTTTTAAATGAATTTCCTGTCATACGAATTCCAACCGGTTGATTAGTAAATCGATCAGAATAAAATAAATAAACAGAAAATTTTTCTTGACCAATATTTAAACTATTTCCACCATGATCAAACCGTGTATCCCAATAATTGTGTGATTTTGACTGATCATAAGCATCAAAAAACCTTTGATTCCTTTCTGCTGTATTCATAACAGATTGCCGAAAGAATACTGGGCGGAAAAAGTAAATTCTGGTTCCGTACCATATTGGTAGTAAGTTTGTAGTTTTCCACTCTTTGGATTTCTAACTTGAAATCTAATCTCATATGGATATTCTGGTATTTGAACCAAAGTATCCCCTTGGTAGAGCATTAAAACTAAATCAGTTCTATAAATATACCTGTGTTCTACCTTTTTAGATTTGGAAAACGGTTAGATAGTTTCGTAAGAAGTTCATTATCTAAAATTCTCTCGCTAAATGCAGGACCAATTGATCCTACATCAAAAGAATGTCCGCTTTACTTTTATCAGTAAAGGTCACATGTAATATTCTGTGACTACCATATTCATCTATGTCTGTTCGGATAGATTCTTTCCATTGTCCATTAGATGGTTTCATTTCTATGTCATCATGAATAAATTCGAAATTGATGTCTTTGATAATCTTTTTCTGTGGCTTAATTTTACTGGTTTTGTAATTGTACACATCATAATAAATCGCTCCTGGCTCAAATAACTCAGGTTTTAAATAATAACGTAGGGCAATATAACCGATGAATACACCAAATAAAGCCAGGTAGATATGTTTCTTCTTAATTTCCAACTTCTTCACCTCCTAAAGATGGACTCTAGTAACAAGATTGAAACCTCTTGTTTCTTACTTACGAAATATTTTTTTCTTGCTCTTTCACTATCATCATAATAATTTCTCAGTTCGTTGAGGACTTCTTTTTCATACTCCTCTTTATTGTTTTCTGTATAGATCTTTTGTGTAGTCCGTACTTTCATCCGATCATTTTGATCACGCTTTATCAGTTGTGTACGGGTAACTGTTAATTTAAATTTCGATCCTGTAGGATTTATATTAATGGGAAGGTTAGATAAAGAATCTGAATAATACCAAGTATCGAAATAAAATTTATATTGATAGGTATTTGACAATTCTTTAGAAATGGTATCGGCTCCTCTGTCCCAGTAACCCTTCCAACTGTTATGGTAATCATCATAAAAAGATTGCATGTCTGCTTGATTCACATCTTTTTAGTTTTTAAAAACACAGGTGTATTGGTTTTCTCCGGCAAATTTCCATATTCATAATAAGTTTGTAACTTTCCATTTTTTGGATTCTTTAGGTCAAAACGCGTAACAGCTTCTATTTCTGGAACTTGATAGAGAGTATCCCCTACATACATCATTCCAGCTAAAAAGGCAATTTTGAAACCACTATTTTTCTCTGTGATCACATTTGGAAATCTTCGGAGCATTTCTTGTTCTAATTTTTTATCATATAGTAATTTACGACTGAAGGTTGGACCCATTCGAATCGTCTTTTCTAGGGAATTCTAATTTTTGAACCATCTTCTAACGTGGCATGTAAAATGACATCCCCACCATTAAAAAGGCCAAGATCAGACCGAGTTTCTTCCGACCAAGTTAACCCTTGAGGAACCACTGATTTTTCATAATAAATAAATTCAAGATTGATCTCTTTTACTTTTGCTTTTTAGGCTTTATCTTCTCTGCTTTGTAGTTATAAACTCTGGTATATTGATAGTCATTATCAAATATACCAGGATCAACATAATTTTTAAAATATTGATAAAGTCCAAAAAGAGTAGTCCTAAAGCTACCAAAACAAGTGGCAATTTCTTTTTAACTTCTTCATACTCACCTCCTAGGAAAATTTAATACATTATAACATAAGGAAGAAACCCGAACAATCTAACCTATTGTCCTAATATAAATATAATCCATAAAAATGTTGAAGTGTTTCACTATAGAATTGAAATAAACTAAACTCCAGCTTGTATTATTCTACTATGATTTTTGGTTTTTTTCTGTCAAGAATTTCATACGTGTATTCAGTTTGATCAGTGTAAGTTTTCGATTTTGAAGTAACTTTTTCACCCTCGCTATCCTGATCTTCATTTGGTAAAATATAGGTATCTGTAATCGTTGTTTTAAATGTATGTCCCGTAGGGCTAATTCCAACCGGCTGATTGCTTAATCGATCGGAATAAAATAAACGATAGTAACGATACTCTTGCGAAATTGATAAATTAGCATGTCTAAATTCGAAATCTCTATCCCAATAATTTTTTTACTAGATTGGTTATAAGCATTAAAAAATTCTGGTTTTTCATTATATAAGTGTGCTTTGTTTTGTAAAAAGAATACTGGTCGAAAATAATTAAATTTAGGTTCTGAACCATATTGATAGTAAGTTTGGAGCTTACCATTATTTGGATTTTTCACCTGGAATTGAATCACTGTTTGTTTCTCTGGAATTTGAAATAAGGTATCTCCCTGATAGAGCATTAGAACAGATTCTAAAGAATGATATTGAACAACATCAATGGGTTCTACTAACGGGAAACGAGACGATAATTTTTTATATAATTCATCATCCAAATTTTTCCAACTAAATGACGGACCAATTGAATCTGTTTTTAAGGGAATATCCGCCTTACTGTTATCAGTAAAAGTCACATGTAATATTGGGTCATTACGATATCTATCAATATCTGTTCGTATGGTCTCTTTCCATTTTCCATCTGTAGGCCTTTGCTCATTTTTATCGTGGATAATTTCGATGTTAATATCTTTGATAATCTTTTTCTGTGGTTTTATTTTACTAACTTTGTATTGATAGACCTTATGATAAGTATACTCTGAATCAAACCAATCTGGCTTAATATAATACCGAAGACCGATGTAGCCAATAAACAGACTCACTAAAGCAAGAAATACAAATTTTCTCTTCATCCTCAACTTCTTCATGCACGCCTCCTTGACAAAATCTATTTCATTATATCATAATCAAATACATTCATATAGCGCTAGTCAAAGGTAGACATAAAAACACCTGAAACAAGTGGATTTCCACTTCTCTCAGGTGTTCTTTATTGTCTTAATTGTGAAAATACTTGGCCAATTTTTCCTTCGATAACTAGGTCTGCTTGCTTGTCTTGTGGGATACTGGTTTTATTGATGACAACCAGCTTCTTCCCTCGGAAATACTGAATCAAACTGGCTGCTGGGTAGACCACAAGAGAGGTACCACCGATAATCAGCAGATCAGCCTCTTGGATGGCTTGGGCTGCTTTGCTAAAGACGTCCATATCGAGAGGTTCCTCATAAAGAGTCACATCAGGCTTGACCACCTTGCCACAGTCCAGACAGTGTGGAACGGGACCTTCCAAAGCTAGAAAGGCTTCCAAATCATAAAATCGCTGGCAACCCGTACAGTAATTGCGGTCAGCGCTGCCATGGAGCTTAAGGACCTTTTAGACCCAGCCATTTCATGGAGACTATCGATATTTTGTGTCACCACTGCCTGGAGCTTACCGGTCTCTTCAAGCCGAACCAAATAGCGATGGGCAGCATTGGGCTTGGCATCTGGGTAGAGCAAGTACTTCTTGTAAAAGTCGAAAACTCCTCTGGATAGCGCTCAAACATGGTATGGGAGACCAATTGTTCAGCTGTCAAATGCCTCCCAACCTGAACACTATAGACCCCATCTGAACTTCGAAAATCTGGAATATTTGACTCCGTGGAAACTCCTGCTCCACCGAAAAACACGATCCGTTGACTCTGATCAATCATCTCCTGTAATTGAGCAATCTTATCCATCTACTTCTCCTTTAGTAGCTCTTCCATAACAGCATTGGCCTGATCAAAATAAAAGTTAGCTTGATCATAATGGATGCCTGTGTAGCTTGCAAGGTCAATCAAATTCTTCATAAAATCCTGAGAAGAGAAACCCGTCGTCCGATGGAGCTCTTCTTCATCAAAGGGCTTGATCAAGTGGGCCAAGGGGTTGCGAACTGATTTTTCTAACTCCCGCAATTGTTGGGTCGCAACTTTGACGCTATCTGGCAAATCCAACTGCACAATCAACTCCGTCAAACTGGAGGAATTGACCACACTTTCGCTGTGGAATTGCTGCAGGATAGGGTTATCAGACGCATGCAGGCTCTCAAACTTCCAACGGTCATAACTCGATTCTTTGGAATTATGGATATAGTTTGTAATATCAGGAATTTTCAACTGAATCAATCGCATAAAGATCCGATAGATGGCTGGGCTGACGGCACGAACAAAGTCAATGATCTGTTCATTTCGCAATTTCGCCTCTAAGTCATAAAGGTAGTTGGCCAACTGTTCATCTTCTGGATCCTCATGCCAAAAAGCTGAAAACCAGTCGCCTCTAGCAACTCGGTTCTCAACTTTTGATTCATGACGGGTTGGATATTGAGCTCTCGACGTTCCGCCATTAACTGCAGTAAACTCACAAGCAAATCCGGTACTTCTTCCTGCTGCTTGATAGAGCGCAGAGCCCGGCTGTAGTGATAATTTTGGAGATCGTAGAGCCATTCATCATGAAAGAATTTTGCCATTAGTCTGCAATCAAGGTCTCAAGACCGACTTTCATCATGTCTGTGAAAGTAGTTTGACGTTCTTCAGCAGTTGTGTCCTCATCTGGATTGACCAAACTGTCTGAAATAGTCATGATAGCAAGCGCATCAACATGGTGTTGAGCAGCAAGATAGTAAAGAGCTGCTGCTTCCATTTCTACAGCTTTCACACCCCATTTACCAAGCTCGATATTCTTTTCACCATAGTTTGAATAGAAAACATCTGATGACAAAACATTACCGACGTGAGTCGTCATGCCAAGGTCTTTGGCAATATGGTAAGCCTTGTCTAAAAGATCAAAGCTAGCGATTTGTGGGAAATCGTATTGAGGCCAGTCGTTGCGGATGATGTTTGAGTTGGTTGCAGCAGCTTGTGCCAAGACCAATTCACGAACATGGACATCCTCATTCAAAGAACCAGCCGTTCCCACACGGATCAATTTCTTCACGCCGTAGTCGACAATCAACTCACGCGCATAAATAGAGATCGATGGCATCCCCATTCCAGTACCCATGACAGAAACACGATGACCTTTATAAGTACCTGTGTAACCAAACATGTTACGGACTTCGTTGAAGCAAACAGCGTCTTCAAGGAAGTTTTCAGCAATAAATTTCGCACGAAGAGGATCTCCAGGAAGAAGAATTTTATCAGCAATTTCACCCTGCTTAGCAGCAATATGGATAGACATAGTTTATGATACAAAGAGCGACCAGAAAGCGACTGAAAATTAGGAATCTGACGAGAAATCATGATTTCTCAGTCAGATTATCTATTTTCCGAGCTTTCCGCTCGTGTTCAAATCAGAACACATGCTCTACCTTTCTTTTTATTTTTTAGAATAGGCGTTAAAGAGGCAAAGTAAAAATAGGAAATCCGACAAAGATGCATCGCATCTAGGAGGATTTATCTTTTACACAGCCTCTAGCCCGGGTTCAGTTTCAAACCCGAACTCCCTTTCCTTTCATTTTTTATATACAGGACAGGCGACAGAGAACAAAGTAAAAATAGGAAACTGACGACGCATCGAAGATACTAGACAGTTTATCTTTTTACACAGTTCTCCGCCCGTATTCAGTTCAGCGAATACGGTAAACCCATCCTTTCTTTTTTATTGAGTAATTAGGAGAGCTTTCCGCTCGTGTTCAAATTAGAACACATGCTCTACCTTTCTTTTTATTTAATTTGTTAATGAATCCAAAAATCATAGAGTTTGGCATTCATTTCTCGATAATCGTAAGCACGAATGGCTTCAGGTTTTTGAACAAAGGTCAATTTTTGACTTTGTTCTTCTATAACCTCTTCACCGTCCGCAGCAATCAAGAGATCAACTGCTTCTGGATCAAATTCCAAGTGGGCTTGGAAGGCATAGTGTTTCGGACTAAAGCGAATCATCTGACGTGGACAGCCTTGACTGGTCGCAAGAACAACAGCATCTTCTGTCAATCCGGGCATATCACCATGCCAGTGACCGGTTTCAAGAGTTGCTCCAAACTCACCGACATGCAGATCTGTGAGTCCTTCAGGCGTCAAGTTCACAGGATAAACCCCAATCTCGCGCTCAGGGCTGTGTTCATACTCTGCGCCATAAGCAACAGACAGGAGCTGGGCACCAAGACAGACCCCAACAATATAACGATCTGCCTTCATGGCTTTTTGAATCAACTCGATCTCTGCCTGAGGATCATAGTATGGAAAAGTTTCCCGATCTTCATCTGGCGATTGAGGACCTCCCATCACAATTAAGAAGTCGATCTCATCCACTGTCTCTGGTAGGGCTTCATTTTCATAGACTTTAGTCAGTGGTCACTTGATGGCCACGCTCCTGTGCCCATTTTAGATAAGCTCCCGGCACTTCAAAGGTTTCATGCAGTACAAAATGTACCTTCATCATTTCTTCTCCCATTTCTTTCGAATCATGTATGACAGACCAGCCGCAAGTACAAGCGGTATTGTCAAACTCAAAGGCTGCCCTGTAAATCCAAGGCTCAGGGCAATAGCTGTCAAAGGAGCTTGTAAGGTCGTTCCTAAAAGACTGTCGCTCCTAGTAACATCCCTAGAGCAGGATCCAGATGAATCCCAAGGACTGTCAAAAGCAAGGTCACTAGGTAGCCAGAACCAATCCCAAGGGCAAATGATGGTGTCAAGGTACCCCCATAAGCACCATTGCGCAAGAGGAGGTAAACCATAAGCCCCTTCACTGCAAGAGTCAGTGGAAGATAAGGAATCGGCTGACTAGACAAGAGGGCTTGCGCTAGTACCTGGCCATTTCCCATAAAGATAGGGAAAAAGGCTACTAGGCTCCCCAGCACTAGAAAGGCTAGAGGAAGAGCCCAAAGAATCGTCCCATCCTTCCGCCTTTTGTGACTAGCCCGCTTGGCGAGGAAAGCAAAGACCAGAGCCAAGGGAGTGACCAAGAAAGCAATCACAATAGCCTGTAAGAAGCTGCTAGACGACCATGAGACTGCGGACAGGTGATAAACAGCCTCCTGACCAACGATGGACTGAGCAACCCAGGTGGCCAGATAAGTACTGGTCAAAACCAGTAGAAAATTCTGCCAACTGTAGGCGAGTCCTAAGGTCTCAAAGACGAACAAGCTACTGGCAAAGGGGACCTGATAGACCGCAGCTAAACCAGCTCCAGCACCACAGGCAATCAAGACTTTTCGCTCTTTGAGAGCTAGTGAGAATCCCTTCGCCAAGCGACCAGCTAGAAGAGCCCCGACCTCACGTGGGGCTCCTTCTTTCCGACCGATGCGCCTGCTCCAACAATTGCCACCTGCATCCCTGAATGAAGGAGGTGGGCTAAGGGCGCTGGTTCCCTGTCTCCAGCTAAGTCAATTTGCTGGCGAATAGACAGGATCTTATAACGCCTTTGCAGGACATACCAGAAGCCAGCTGCCAAGCACCCAGTCACACATAAGACCAAAATCTACGAAATCCTCCAGCTTCTTGGAATTGCTGGAGCAAATCCGAACTAGCTTGGCCAAAGGCCAGTCCTTGCACCCCTTCTAGTAGATAATGGCAGGCAATGCCGACCAGACCCGTCCCTATTCCCAAGGATAAAGTAGCTAGAAGCAACCTCAGCCCGTAGGGCAGCCTTTGGAGTCGCACTTTCATTGGATTAGAGTTCAGCAAGAATGGCTTTTAGCAAACCTTTGAAGTCGCCTTTGACGCGCTCTGTCACTTCCACTACTTCTTCGTGGTTGAGCTCTTCTTGGAAACCAGCCGCAAAGTTGGTAATACATGAAATACCAAGAACCTTCAAGCCAGAATGCGCTGCAATGATGACTTCAGGAACAGTTGACATTCCGACAGCATCTGCACCAAGAGTCTTAAACGCACGGATTTCAGCTGGAGTTTCATAAGTAGGACCAGTCACACCGATATAAACCCCATCATCCAATTTGATACCCAATTTATCTGCTACTTGATGAGCAGTCTCACGGTATTCAGGTGTGTAAGCTTTCGACATATCTGGGAAACGTGGACCAAAGTCATCCAAGTTTTCACCGATCAATGGGTTTTGACCAGTCATGTTAATGTGGTCTGTGATGGCCATCAAGGTACCTGGTCCAAAGCCGATACCACCGGCAGCGTTGGTAACAAGAACCCCTTCACAGCCCAAAACTTTCATAACACGAACTGGGAAAGTCACCACTTCTAGTGGGTTTCCTTCGTAGAAATGGAAACGTCCTTGAAGGGCCAAAACCTTGCGTCCAGCAAGATCACCATAAACCAATTTACCAGCATGGCCGACAACCGTTGAACGACCCCAGTTTGGAATGTCAGAGTAGTCTACTACGACTGGATTTTCGATTTCTTCAGCCAGTTCCCCAAGACCTGATCCAAGGATCAAGCCAAACTCAGGTGCTTCCATTCCTTTGCCTTTCAAAAAAGCAGCTGTTTCATTGATTTTTGCTAATAATGTCATTGCATATCTCCTTTATGATTTCCTTAAAAATTGGCCAATTTTGTCAAATGTATTGGCATTGCGAATAGTCAAGAGACGGTAATCCGGCATCTTGAGGACTTGTCTGTGGTAAGCGGTCTTTGTATAGGTCTCTTCTGAGTATTTGCCCCAGTAGATCCCAAGTCTTCCACGATGGATGATTTCATCACCGAGCGAAAAAGAGGAGACCAACTCCCAGACAGCATCCTGATCGAGGCCTTCTGTGTAAAAGAGAACATCCTTGCGGGCCAGATTCTCCTGCCACCAGGCTGGTAGAGCAGCAAGATCTTGCGCATAGTCCTCAGCTGAAAAGAGAGAAAAGACTGGATAAAGGGATAGTGATCACGAAAGAAATGTCCCAGCAAATCTACCAATTCTGCTTTAGAACTAGCAGATTCAAAGAAAATATTGCCACTGTTGATGTAGGTTTCCACTTGTTCCAATCCCAGCTCCATCAATTCTTGACGAAGTTGAGCCATGACCACTTTGTTTTTGCCGCCAACATTGATTCCTCTTACGAGGAGAGCAAAACGCATCATCTTAGACCAATTTATCTAAGAAGCTTTCTCCGATCATGGCTTTCTCAACACCAAAGTTTTCCGCCACAGTAGCTGAGATATCCGCAAAGTGGCCAACCGGAATCACGCCATTGCCTTTGAAAGATGGGCTATAAGCCAAGAATGGGATGTATTCACGCGTATGGTCAGTACCAGCGTAGGTTGGGTCGTTACCATGGTCAGCCGTAATCATCAAGAGATCGTCTTCACGCATGGCTGCGATGATTTCTGGCAAACGCCCATCGAACTCATGCAAGCAATCGCGATAGCCGTGCGCATTGCGACGGTGTCCGTAAAGAGCATCAAAGTCTACCAAGTTGGTAAATGAGAAGCCTTCTTGGAACTCAGGAAGTCCCATGGTCTTAATCAAGGTATCCATACCGTGGCTATTTGATTTGTTGTGGCCCATATCGTGGTTGATACCAGCACCGTTGAAGATATCGTTGATCTTACCAACTGCATAGGTATCGATACCAGCTTCATTCAACTTGTCCAAAACAGTTGGCGCAAATGGTGATACAGCCAAGTCACGACGGTTGGCTGTACGTGTGAAGTTTCCTGGTTCTCCAACATAAGGACGAGCAATGATCCGACCAAGAAGTGCTGGACGTTCCAATGTGATCGAACGAGCGTATTCACAGATACGGTACAACTCATCCAAAGGAATGATGTCTTCGTGAGCTGCGATTTGGAGCACAGGGTCGGCTGATGTATAGATAATCAACTCGCCCGTTTCCATCTGGCGTGGTCCGAAGTCATCGATCACCGCTGTACCAGAATAAGGTTTGTTGGCTTCACGGATGACCTTACGACCAGAGAATTCTTCGATTTTTGTCAAGATTTCTTCTGGGAATCCATTCCAGAAGGTATCAAAAGGTTCTGTAATGTTGAGCCCCATGATTTCCCAGTGACCTGTCATGGTATCTTTTCCAAGAGAGACTTCTTCTAACTTCGTAGCGTAACCAGTTGGATTGCTCTCAGCTGGAACAGTCTTCAAGGCTTGTTCACGCGGAATATTTCCAAGACCGATTTTCGCCATGTTTGGCACATTCAACCCAACTGCTTTTGAGATGTGGCCCAATGTATCAGATGCTCCATCTGGAACACCTGCATTGACAAAGTTATTGGCATCTGGTGCAGCACCGATCCCAACTGAATCCAGCACAACCAAGTGCATGCGTTTAAATTTTGACATATACTGCCTCTTTCCTTTATTAAACTAGCTATATTATACCATATCCCTATAAGAAGAGAGCCGTTGATAGATCCGAGGCTGGGACAAAAGTCCTAGCCTCTCAATTATTTTTGGATTGTCGAGCAAGACGCAGTGGTTGAGTGGGCTCTACTACGCTGATTTCATCAGCTTTACAGCCCTACTCAACTGTGCGGAGGTGGGACAACGAAATCGAATTCTAACGAATTACCGATTTCTGTCCCACTCTCTATTTTTCAATGATGACAGGGCCATCTGGTGTCCCTACAATCACTTTTGAAATCATGTTCAAGAACAAACCGTGCTCTACAACGCCTACGGTGTGATCCAGTTCATTGGCTAGAGCTTCTGCATCCTCGATCACCTTGAGATCCAAGTCAATGATAAAGTTACCTTGATCGGTTACAAAGCGTTGATCTTCCGCGAGACGGAAAGCAGGATGGTAACCCTTTTGCTCAAAATGACGGAAAAGATTTTCAGCCCCGTATTGCACTACTTCCACTGGAAGTTTGAAAGCCCCAAGGGTTGCGACTTGTTTGGATTCATCCACGATCCAAATGCAGTCTTTAGAATTGGTTGCGACGATTTTTTCCATGAGGAGAGCCCCACCGCCACCTTTGATCCCGTTCAATTGAGGATCCACTTCATCTGCGCCATCCACTGTTACATCGACCACTTCGACATCGTCGATAGCCTTGAGCGGGATGCCTAAACTTTCAGCCTGATCATAGGTCACACTCGACGTTGTGACAGCTGTGATCTGCAAGCCTTCTTCTTTGATGCGACGACCCAATTCAGCCACAAAATAATAAGCAGTTGACCCTGTACCTAGACCGACAATCATGCCGTCTTTGACAAACTCAGCCGCTTTAATTCCTACCTGTTCCTTTAGGTTTACCATCATAGACCTCCTTTTATATTCTATTACAGTATAGCATATTCTGAAAGAGATTTCACTAATTATTTGAAAACCTTTCCAGTTTTAGTTCTAAAAGCAAAACCTTGCCCGTCCGCTGACTTTACGATAGAATAGAGATGAATCTACAGGAAAAGAGAATTGACATGATTACTAAAGAATTTGATACCATCGCTGCTATCTCGACTCCTCTCGGTGAGGGGCGATCGGGATCGTCCGCTTGAGCGGAACCGACAGCTTTGCCATTGCGCAAAAAATCTTTAAAGGAAAAGATTTGAGCAGCGTTGCTAGCCATACGCTTAACTACGGCCATATCGTGGATCCAGATAAGGACGAGATTCTCGATGAAGTCATGGTAGGAGCTATGCGCTCACCTAAAACCTTCACCCGCGAAGACATCATCGAGATCAATACCCACGGAGGGATCGCTGTGACAAACGAAATCCTGCAGCTAGTCATCCGTGAGGGAGCTCGTTTGGCCGAACCTGGTGAATTTACCAAGCGGGCCTTCCTGAACGGTCGGGTCGATTTGACCCAAGCCGAAGCCGTCATGGACATTATCCGCGCCAAGACCGACAAGGCCATGAACATCGCCGTTAAACAGTTGGACGGCTCCCTATCTGATCTGATCAACAACACCCGCCAAGAGATCCTCAATACCTTGGCTCAAGTCGAAGTCAATATCGACTATCCTGAGTACGATGATGTCGAAGAAGCAACCACTGAAATCATCCGTGAAAAGACCAGTGAATTTGAAGCCCTCTTGACTAACCTTCTCAAGACTGCCCGTCGCGGTAAGATCTTGCGTGAAGGGATCTCTACTGCTATCATCGGTCGTCCAAACGTCGGCAAGTCTAGCCTCCTCAATAATCTCCTTCGCGAAGAAAAAGCCATCGTTACCGATATCGAAGGAACCACTCGGGACGTTATCGAGGAATACGTCAACATCAACGGGGTTCCCCTCAAACTAGTCGATACGGCTGGGATCCGAGAAACCGAAGACATTGTTGAGCAAATCGGTGTCGAACGGTCGAAAAAGCCCTCAAGGAAGCTGATCTGGTTCTTCTAGTCCTCAATGCAAGCGAACCCTTGACCGATCAAGATCGCCAACTCCTTGAAATCTCTCAAGACAGCAACCGTATCATTCTCCTCAATAAGGTCGACCTCCCAGAGAAAATCGAAATCGACCAACTGCCGGAAGATCATATCAAGATTTCCGTTCTGAAAAACCAAAACATCGATCAAATCGAAGACCGGATCAATGCTCTCTTCTTCGAAAATGCTGGGCTGGTTGAGCAAGATGCGACGTATCTTTCTAATGCTCGTCACATCTCCCTCATCGAGAAAGCTGTTGAAAGCCTACAAGCGGTCAACGAAGGCTTGGCCCTCGGTATGCCGGTAGACCTGCTTCAAGTCGACCTCACCCGCACTTGGGAAATCCTCGGAGAAATCACAGGGGATGCTGCTCCAGATGAACTCATCACCCAACTCTTCAGCCAGTTCTGTCTTGGTAAATAATAAAAATGAGGCTGGGACAAAAGTCCTAGCCTCTCAATTATTTTTGGATTGTCGAGCAAGACGCAGTGGTTGAGTGGGCTCTACTACACTGATTTCATCAGCTTTTATAGCCCTACTCAACTGTGCGGAGGTGGGACGACGAAATCGAATTCTAACGAATGACTGATTTCTGTCCCACTCTCACTTTTCTCACTGCGGAAACTCTCAAATATTTCTTTCAAAATAGCTTTTATTTTACAGCTATAGGATCACCCAGTTTATTCAAAACTAGAAAAACAATGTGTCCAAAATAACAAAAATGCGTATGTGTGCAAACATACGCATTCTTTTTGTTTTATTTTGCTTGTTCTAATCGCTCAACTGTCTGATACGCTTGGTAGATCAGGAAGAGCCCCGTAGCATTCAAGACTGGAATCGCAATCGGCAACTCGGTCACGATTTGTGAGATTGGTGAATTGCCAACAAAATGGAGTCCAAACCCAGCTACTAAATATCCCCAGCCTGCTAGACGTAAATCCTTGCGTCCTCTGCTTGCTTGGACAATCAGGAAGAGCCCTAGCATGACAAGTCCTGTGTAGACCCAGTGAGACATGGGCGCATTGGCCACACGACCGAGAATCCCTGACACCGTGTAAGAGAAACCTTCCGGCAGATCCTGACGAATATAAGCAAAGTCCTCCACGATCTGGAAGCCAAGCCCAGACGCAATAGCTAAAAGGAAGATCGACTTGAGGCGACGGACATTAAATAGATAGAGGACAAAGAAGATTGGAATCAACTTAAAGGTTCCTCAAAGAGTGGCGCAGCAATAGCACTCTCGTACTGGTTCCAAAATTCACTATTTGGAGCGATTGCTTGGATCATTTCATGGAAATAGGTATTAGCAAAGCTAGATAACCAACCAGCCACAAAGCCCCCACCTAAAAGTGAAAAGAGAACCGGTACCCAAGACAACTTCCACTTCTTAGAAAAATGAAAGAGGGCCCAGACAGCAGGAAGTGCGTAGACTAAGAGGATCAAGGTTGAAAGTCCCACAATCCCGTACTGGCTACCCGACATCCAGCCTTCCGTCAGTGACTGGGTCTCATAAGCCAACCCAATGGTCAGTAACAGTAAATAAAGAAACAAAATCGTTTTGCGTTTCATAAAAACCTTTCTATAAGGAAATGAAAAAGGCTGGAAGACCAGTCTTTTTCTGTGTTTCTATTGTATCAGGATCAGCTTAAAAAACAATAAATGGCTACGGAAATAGCGATTGCTGTTTATGAAGTATATCTTTGATTATTTCTAATGACCTTTAAGAGCTTTAGATATTCTCTTTCACTATCTAAAACATCTCTTTTACAAGCTCAATTATGTTTTAAAAATCATTCGTTCTCATCTTTACCTCCTATTTTTTGTACTAAAAAGACGATATTTCTATCGTCTTCATAATAAAGTTTATTCAAATTCAAGTTCTTCTTCTGCTGTATTATATATATCAATCCTGTTTTCCACATTGATTTTATGCACAAGCCACCCTCTAAACAAGCACTGCTGTATAAATTCCTGCATTCTATTTATACCATTTACTTCTTTGAGAGTTACTACTACTCCAAATTTAAGATTTTCTCCATCACCTGAATTTAATCTTTCCTTTGTCTTAATACTTATACCCCATAAACCATTAGCTTGTTTCGTTTTTGGTTTTTTGCAACCCTGTTGGTGTCTTAATATTTTCTCGAATATGCTTGATATTATCCCATTTTCTATATAGTTTACGTGCTGTTCCTTCATACAACAATAGTTTACAATCATCGGATTGTTTATTATCATTAATAGAATTAATTTTCTCTTTTCCTCTCTTTGTTTTAACTAATCTACCAAAATGAATATCCATCTCCGTATTTGTATAGTCTACACCCTGATTTCGAGTACAATTAGGGAAATAACATAAAGTCGCCTTCGAAACAAATGGTTGTTTTTGTTTATCCTCAGGTATTGGAATATTATAATTGTAAGTATCAAATTTTTCTGAAATACCACTAATGATAAATTTTATTTCATCATCTGGTGTTTTTACAATCTCATCAATATTAACAGGAACTATACCATATCCTATCAATTGTGGACTATACGCCTTATCATTCCAACCTGCTGCCGAATCAATTATTAATGCTTTTGCTAATTCTCTAGTTAATCCTAACACTTCAATAAGATAAGCGAGTTTTCTTGCTATCCATGGAGCAGCAAATGATGTCCCTGATACAAAAGTTTCTCCCATTGGAGAACATGTCCTTATTCTTCTACTATCATCTCCACCATAATAACTTACATCTGGTTTATTAAAAAAGATAACACCAAACCTTCCCTCGAATATGTCGCTGGTTTACCATCAAAACCAACCGAATTTACAACTAACGAATTAATAGAATCCGCCGGAGCACCAATTCTTTTAATATTTGAATTCATAGGTTTATTTGTCCCAGCCACAACAAATATAACATCATTTTCATATTGAATCTTATCTAGGATAGCTGCTTCAGGAGAAATGAAATTGGTATTTATTTCCATAGAAGAACCTAGCGACAAGTTCCATACTTTAATGTCTCTATTAGACACAACAATTTCTTTAATAGCTCTTAAAACTGTAAAGGAACTAAATCTTCCACTTGTAGCAACTCCAAAATGTCTTGCTTTAAATCTACCACATCCATCGTTTAATTCAGGATTTATACTTGCACCATCGACAATAATAGAAGTTACCATTGTTCCATGTCGATAATCCTCATCAGATAATAAAATTTCATCATCAAGTACATTTTTAAATTCAACCCATTCAGAAAAATAGACATTCTTATCAAACATAGTATCTATAACACCAATAGTTGGCTCATTACTGGGCTTTGGAATAGAAATTGTTAAGTCGTCCCTTTATGAAAATCTTCTTTATCTAATAATGAAATATCACTCACTGCCATCGAAATTAAATATGGTGCCTTAGATTTCAATAAACTATATTGATCAGGAGTAAGTAAAATAGTAGTCTCATCAATACTTCTAATATCTGAATACTCTATTTCTAGTTGATTCATTATATCCGCTGTTTTAGTTCCTGTATCATAAATCGTTATGATTGCATTTTCCCGTAAATCACTAGTATCTCTTTCTACTCCAAATTTTTCCAGATAATAAGCATCTACCACAATATTCACAAATCTACTTTTTGAAATTCCAACTTCCCCTTTTTTCGAAAAAGGTGATTATATTTATTATTATTAATTTCAGATATGTTTCCATAAGTTATTCTATCTCCAAAATTATTTCTAATTATAGAAACAACAGTTTCAATATTACTCATAGAGTCAATTATTGTTTTTGATTTACACAATGCGTGATAATGTGCTTTTACTTTCACCTGAAGTAAATTTAGCTCCTACAACAGAATTATTATTTTTCGTGCTCCCGCTTTCTAGCATTCCTTTTATTCTATTACTTTTGCTACAACATCCGTATAATAAGCACTTACAAGTGGCTTAATTAATAATTTTTCCTTCTCCCAGAAAGCACTAACTTTACTTAAATCTTTTTTAAATTAATTAAATGCTCAATGGAGACAAATTTATCCTTTGGAATATTTGACGGCCCTGGTTTATTACCAAAATCTTTTTGTTCAAATCTACCTTTTAATTGAAGAATTTCATTCATTTAAACTACTCCTTTAATTCTCTTGATACTTGACTTTTGAAACACCCGTCAAAATCTCAATTTCTCTAACAGTAAATCCTTGACTTTGCATTTTTTTAAGTTTTTATCACTATCAGTAAACACTGCCGTATATAATCTTCTTAGATAGTCATACTCATCGTTAGGATTACTAAATGCTAGGGATGTTTTAATGATATTTTTAAATCTCCAGGGTATGGTATTGTATCCATAAGCGAAATTATTTTTCTAAATAGACGAATATTCCTAGCAACATTTTTAAATTTCGATAAATAATAATTTAATATTACTTCTGATATATCAATTAAATCTTCTCTTGAATATCTATTAAAATCTATAACAGAATCAAATCTTCGTACTAACGCTTTATCGAAATGCTTATATAAATTAGTTGTAGCTATCAGTAATATTTTATCATTTAATCCTTCTAAACCTTTTAATACTGATGTTGTTGCTCTTCCCATTTCTCTAAGATCTTTTGAGTCAGTTCTATCCAATGCTAAGGCATCTATTTCATCAAATAATATCAACGATTTTTCAGGAATAAGTAAATTATTAATTTCGTCAAATAATTGAGCAATATTTTTACCGGTCTGTCCTAATTTACTATCGATTAAAAGGCAAAGTCTACTATAAATAGTTCTCTATCTAATATTCGTGCTATATGTTTTACAGTTTCTGTCTTCCCAGTCCCTGGTGCTCCTTGGAACAAAAATTTATTTACACCTATCTCATACTCAACTGCATTTACTATACCTATTATGTCCGATTTTATTTCTTCGGGTAATGGCAACGGATCTCCACTAACTTCTATTTTTCTTACAAATGTTAAATCATTTTCATTTATTTGTGGAACAAATGTATTCGCATTTGAAAGAAGTGCCATTATATATTCTGATAATTGGTAATCACCTGATTTATCAAATTCATTCGCAATTTGATATGCTTCATTTCTGAATCCCGAGTCATTACTTTCGGCATAGTATTTTATTAAATTAATGATATTTGCTTTTTCATTTTCGTCACCTTCCATGCCATGTTTTTCATTTATAGTTTATCATATCAGGGACAAATTTTCAAGTTTTGGGACAATATTTATAAAATCATCATAGTGTTCTTTAACCTCTGTTTGATAATCTGACTTGGCTACTTCGGCTTGAAAACTGTTACTTCGAATATTTCTTTTATAGCATTTTTGCTCTTGTTACTTGTTTCTATTTCACTAGTAATATCTTGCCTTTCGTTTCCTCTATTTTCCCAGCGTTTAATAAATGCTTTAGCTTGTTTTTTTGTTCTCGGATATTATTCACTTTGTGCTCTCCAACTACCACATTATTTTGATTTATTTAATAAATCCTTTAAAGTGTTAATAATTTTGTTTTTATCTGTTTCTGTTAATTCATACTCTCTCAATAAGCTAACAATTTCTTCTAGTCCGTCATCACGTCCTTTTAAAATTTCAAAAGATGTACCAAAGATTTCAGCTAATTTTTCTACTGTTTCATCTTTCGGGTTTCTTCCTTCATTTTCCCATCTGGCATATTGAGCTTGAGCTGCACCTAATTTTTCAGCAACTTCTAATTGAGTAAGTCCTGCATCTAGTCTGGCTTTTTTCATATTTTTCCACTATTTCTAATTCCGAGAATGTATTTGAAATAAAAAGAATGCTGATAAATCACCATTCCTTTTATGTTCTCTTTTAAAAAAATAATACATTTTGTTTGTTTAGCTACCAAAAAGCTACCAATAGCTCTCTATTGTTTTGTTAACTCTTCATACATCTCAAATAATTGATGTTAGTATGATTTTATGGACACGTTTTGGTAGAATAGTATCTAACCAAAGGAGATGTCCAAAATATTGACAGAATTCCATGTAATATCATACATTTTCAACACAATTCCTCAATTCTTTTAAAATCCTAAATTGTCAAATTAAGTAAGACTTTTCAAGTAACTCAGAAAAACTTGGTAGGGTGATTGATAATTCAATGATTTCCTAGAATTCTATTTCTTGAGGCTGGGACAAAAGTCCTAGACTCTTTATTGTTTTTGGATTGTCTAGCAAGACGCAGTGGTTGAGTGGCCTCTACTACGCTGATTTCATCAGCTTTTACAGCCCTACTCAACTTTGCGGAGGTGGGACAACGAAATCGAATTCTAACGAATTACCGATTTCAGTCCCACTCCCATAATTTTGAGAAATATTCGTAAAATCCATTTGTTTAGGTAATCCATTTCGTCTTAATAAGCCATTAGAATGTTCATTGAGACCTCGTTGCCCAGGACATCCTGGATCCGCAAAGAAAATATCAATGTCATGTGCATTCGAAATAGATTTTCAATTAGAAAATTCTTTCCCACAATCAAAAGTTATCGACTTAAAGAGATGGCTGGGAACTTGAGACAACCATTGATTGATGGAGGTCTCAATATCACTTGCTTTCCGTCCATTGGTTTTCAGTGTGATGATGGCTTTTTCTGTCTAGCTTAATTTTACAAATTGGGATATATTTAATTTCCTTCACTTCTCCAATGTTTGTATGCCTCTCCTGCTACAATTGATTGAAGTAGTTTGAATAAATTTTCATCTTGAAATAATTTGACAAAAACTTCATTACTTGAATTTGAGAGGTCCACAACCCGATCTTCAAATTCTTTTGGAAATAGTGAATTTTTAAACATAGGAAAATCATTTCCTTTTGCCAAAGAACGTTGTTTGTCTGTCGGATTATTAACAATCTGATTAACAAGCATTTCAAGTATAACACGGTCATCTTCAGTAAATGTATCTGGGAACTGACTATTAATTTTTTCAATTATTGCAGTTAAGCTATCCTTCTCCTCAGGAACCTTTACAGTTGGATTAATTTTTTCTTGTTGTTTATACTGAGACTGTTCACTAGATGATAAATTTATAGAATCAAAACCATCCTGCGTCAACTTGTAATATTCCATACGAATCTTATCTTCAATGTCTACATAATCTACGCCTGGAATTGGTAAAAGATTTATCAAATAAGTAACAAAAATACTCTCTTCCAATAAATCTTTGTCAAAAAGTCTTATAAGTTGAGAAATATAATTGTATTTTTCTTTAAAACCTCTAAGGAGAGTTCTAAATTCATACTGAACTGTATCATCTAGTTCTTTATATCTTTCAATTATCGGTCTAAAGGCTGCCGAAAGACGTCCAAGCAATTTTGCATCTTGTTCTATGCTAGCTTTGCTATAAAGACCAGAAACTTTAAGAACGTCTTCATCAGTATAAATTTTGTACTTACGAATTTTTTCTTTAGCATCATAAAGCATATTGGGATCAATAGCCTTATCAAGACTGGAAACTTCATAAAATGGTTGAAATGCTTTTTGAATTTCTTCTGCTGTATTTTTAAAATCCAAAATAAATGTATCTGATTTATTAGTTGTCGTTCGATTAAGGCGAGATAATGTCTGAACAGCTTTGACACCACGAAGTTTCTTATCTACAAACATTGTATGTAACAATGGTTCATCAAAACCTGTTTGATATTTTTCAGCAACAATTAAAATATTGAAGTCAGCCCCATGAAAGACTTCTTTTAATTGATTTTCCTTTACATGAGAACCATCTTTAAGAATATTTAAACCAACTTCATTGTAGTAATCATCTCCATCAATAACGTCACCTGAAAAAGCTACTAGAACTCCTATATCACGATATCCCTTTTCATCAATATATCGCTTAAATTCATTTAAGTAACGAACTGCTGCCAAACGAGAACTCGTTACAACCATTGCTTTCCCTCTGCCACCTATACTATGACGTGTCTTTTCTCTAAACGTCTCAATCATAATCTCAGTTTTCTGAGCAATATTATATGGGTGGAGGTCAGCATAACGAGTGATAATTCGCTTGGCAGTTGAAGGTGGAAGTTTTGGATCATCCTCAACCAACTTAGCTATCTTGTATGCTGTATGGTATGTCATGTAATTTTTAAAACATCTAAAATAAAGCCTTCCTCAATAGCTTGTCTCATTGAATAAACATGAAATGGAACAAAACTACCGTCAGCTTGCTGAGTTCCAAACATTTCTATTGTTTTCACTTTAGGAGTTGCAGTAAAAGCATAGAATGAAATATTTTCATGTCGTCCCTGCCCAAGCAAAATAGTATTTAATTCATCTTCTTCGTCACGTGCCTTTGAAGCTTCTTCTTCATCAAACTCTTCCCACTCTTTTAAAGCATCCTCTGTGTCTGATAATGCTCTTCTCAATTTTTGAGCTGCTGTTCCTGTCTGTGAAGAATGTGCTTCATCAACAATGACAGCGAAACGTTTGCCTTTTGTTGAATCGACTTCCTGATAAATAACTGGGAATTTTTGCAGGGTAGTTATTATGATTTGGCGACCATCATTTATTGCTTTCAACAAGTCCTTAGAAGATTTGTTCTCTCCAATTGTCTCGACTAGACCTGTAGTAGCATCAAATGAGGTAATAGTATCTTGTAACTGCCTATCTAGTACTGTTCTATCAGTAACAATTATAACTGAGTTAAACAAGGGTTGATTCTGATCATTGTGAATTCTCTGTAAGTGATAAGCTAACCAAGCAATTGAATTAGATTTCCCAGAACCTGCTGAGTGCTGAATCAGATAATGATTCCCAGAACCGTTCTGTTGAGTGTCTTCTACTAACTTTTTAACAACATCTAACTGGTGATATCTTGGGAAAATCAACGTTTTCTTCTCAACTTGTTTTCCAGATGAATTCTTTTCGATCTTAACTTCTAGATTCATAAATCTCTGAATGATATCTAAGAGAGCATCTTTTGTAAAACATTCTTCCAAAGATAGGCTGTTATATAATCGTCATCACGTTCGGGATTCCCAGCACCACCAACATTACCAGCACCATTCGAGCCTTGATTGAAAGGTAGAAAATAAGTCTTGTCTCCAGCCAATTTCGTAGTCATCCAGACCTCATGAGTATCAACTGCGAAGTACACAAGAAAACGACGATTGAATTGGAAGACCAATTCTTTTGGATCTCTATCAAACATAAACTGTTTCTTTGCATGCTCTACAGACTGATTCTTAAACTGATTTTTCAGTTCAAGAGCTACTAGAGGTATACCATTTATAGACAAAACGATATCAATCGTATTTTTGTTATGAGGGCTATAAGCAAACTGACGTGTAATCGTAGTTTTATTTGCTTGATAGGCAAGACAAAGTTGATCATTTAAAGTAGAAGACGGTTTAAATTGTATTACTTTAAATTTACAGCCTCTATCCTGTATACCATAACGTAGTACATGTAAAATTCCATGATTATTAACTTCTTGTTCAAATCTCTTGAAGAAAGAACTTTCAGGATTTACTCCAACAACCTTTTGTAACGTTCCCACATTTTACTCTGTGTTTCCTGAATATAGGTTAAAAGAGCATCTAAGTCGAGACCTTTTGCCGCATCATAGTTAGAATCTTGAAACTTGTTTTTAATCCAACCACCTTCTGGCGAACTTAACCAAGTTTCAATATCTTCTTCAAATCGTTTTTCATTATCTTCCATACTAATTCAAATCCCCTTCGTCTATATCCACTCGTTTTTTCCTGTCACATATTCATAAATCAGTGATTTTTATAATTCTCATATTCGGATATAAGATTTTCTTTTTCTATAATTAAAGTATCAATTTGAGACGCCTTTTGATCAAGATAGTTTACAATTTCAGATTGCTCAGATAATGAAATTGGAAAAGAAATAGGTAATGATAATATAAAATCAGGATTAGCCCTTGGCATTTTCACTCCATAAGACGCCCTCTTACTGGTTGTAAAATCTGTTCAGAAATTAATTTGTACATGAATAGTTTACGATTAATTTTAATATCATTAAACACCAATAATTCACCTGTCCCATGTCCATCAAAATCAGCTAAAGCTACCTTAGCAAGGTAGGGACGTAATTTACTAAACACAATATCACCTTGTTTTATAACTTGTTGTCTTCCGTTTTCGACTTCAGTCAATAAATCGATATATCCTGGTTTATATGAAACCATTTTCTCTAAAGCTAAAAAATTCTGGCCTCTCTCATAAGACGTTTTTTCATTTCTCAACTTTGATATATTTTTAATTTTTGCAACTTCCCATCCCTCAGGAATCTCATCAATCCAATCAATCTCGGTAGGAACCATCTTTACATCTTTTTTAATACCATTAGTAACAATTTCTGTAATCAACGACTTTTTATAGGATTTTAATTTCTCAATAGTTTGTTTCGTATCTGTAATAATATCATCAATTAGAGCGGTCTTTTCATCAAGAAATTTTGCAATTTCATTTTGCAATTCTAAATTAGGTAAAATCAAAGAGAGTTTCTTGATGTCTTTCCAATTAACTCCTTGTCGAACTCCTGACCCCATACCATAATAGCCTTTACTAACATCAAAACCATACAGCTGGTAATATACGAAGCGAGGACTAACTTTATGTATAGCTCTCATGGTAATATAAGCCGCAGTAATAATACCACGTTCTTCCGCTATACCTTGCCTCAAACTAGTTTTATCGTTCTGTAAATCAGTCATTCGCAATACAATATCATCTTTTTCAATAATATTATAACCTTCGAAACTTTCAGGAAGCAATCCGTTACCAGAGTTAATGTCTTTACGTTTAATTTGTCCATAAGATAGGCTTAGTAAATTTTTTCAATTAATCCAGTATTTTTTGTTTTACTTGTTCAAACAACTGACCAATAGTAAACTTATTCCAATCTATCGGAGAATCCCCAATCCATTCGATACCACTATCTTTCATCTTATCCATGAACATCTCCCTCGTAATTTCATTTAACCGAATTAAAATTACAATTCCTAAATGAATCAGAAATTTTTTCTAGATTCATCAAATTCAGATTCTCTTTCTTCTATCGCTTGCTTGTGGCTATGTCTAAAAACTTGCAATTGTTTGCGAAAATTCTTCAATTGTTCTTGTGTAAACAAACCATAAAAATTGGATTCATCCACAGAAAGAAACTTACCATTAGATAATTTCAAAAGATTCTCAATCACTTCGGCAATTGTTCTTAATTTCTCATCATCAGTTTGTTGTTCCCATGTCGCATCTCTAAGAGATATTTTCTTGATAATAGTCTGTAAATCATCTGGTACTGGCTGAAGGGTTCTGTCGTCTTTAAGAATATCTAACCCGAAGATTAATATGCGTCTCTCATCCCACGAGACTGTGCCTAAACGCCCACGTTCGTTTTGAATATGAGATCTTATTTTATTATAAGCAAAATCATAAAGAGTACTTGGGGTTTTTAATGCGTTAGGAAATTGTATTATTCTATACCCCTGATTATCCAAATACCGACGAATAAGCTGAAACTCTTTATTCAAAGTCTTATTGTGGTAATATTTTTCATTACTAGGACTGATTAATTCTTTGAATCTTTCAATCATTTCATTATCATCATTGTAAATAAACTCATCAAGTTCAATCATCTCTTTCTTCCCCTCTTTAATTGATAAGAGTTTCAAAATTCTTAATGATTCTCTCTTCTAAAGTTTTAATGCGTTGAGAAATATCTTTTGAACTTTCTGGCGCTTGATATTTGTAAAACAAACGTGTAAATGGAATCTCAAAACCAATCTTTGTTTTACTTTTATCAACCCAAACGTCTGGATTGAAAGGCAGTACCTCTCTATTGATGTAAGTATCAATATCTTCTGTCAGAGGAATATCCTCAGTATCACGCTTGCTAGTATCAGGTTCGGGTTTCCCATTTTTCTTTCTGATAATATTGCCACTTTCATCATATAGAGGTGTTTCAACAACAACTTTTTGATAACCAAAAAAATCATTATTAAATATTTTAGACTCTACAATCGAATCATCTTCTGTATAAACTTTATTAGAAAATTCACCATAAGCTTCTACAATGAGTTCTCGACATTTCTTATCAATATCCACCTTCTTATCACCAATATTTTTACGACGCTTAACAAATGCTTTACTTGCATCTAATAACTGCACTTTCCCTGTCGTTCTTTATTTTTATTTTTAGTGATAATCCAAATATAAGTAGAAATTCCAGTATTATAAAACAAATCTGTCGGTAGTTGGATAATAGCTTCCAGCCAGTCATTCATAATTACATATCTACGAATTTCTGACTCTCCACCTCCTGCTTTACCAGAAAATAGTGCTGAACCATTGTGGATAATCGCCATACGCCCTGTATCTTTTAATTTAGCGATACCATTTAGCTGGAAAAGAAGCTGGCCATCTGAAATCTTAGGTAAACCTACACCAAAACGGCCTTTTTCTCCCAAGTCTGCTTCCGCCTTGACAGCACCCTGGTCTTTCTTCCAATCAATACCGAATGGAGGATTTGATATCAAATAATCAAAAGTATAACCTGAAAAAGCGTCTTTTGAGAGAGTCGATCCTAAGGCCATATTATCTGGATTTCCCCACGAATCATAGTGTCTGCTTTTGCAATAGCATAGGTTTCTGGGTTTAACTCTTGACCAAACGTTGTTACATCTGCATTAGCATCTAACGCTTTAATTCGCTCCATCATAGCTGAAAGCATTTGAGAGGTTCCCATTGTCTGATCGTAAATAGTTCTTACAATAGCTTTATCTGATGGCTCTTCATCAATCAAGAGGATATCTGTCATCAGATAAATAATATCTCGACTGGTGAAGTGCGCTCCTGCATCTTCTCCATAGCTTTCTGAAAAACGACGAACAAGTTCCTCAAAAATGTACCCCATGTCTGTTGAAGTCACTGTATCCGCTCCCAGATAGGCCTTTTGACTATTAAATTCTTGAATCACTGAATAAAGCGCATCATTATCTTGCATTTTAGTGATTTCCTTATCGAATTCAAAATTCTTTAAAATATCTTGAACGTTTTCTGAGAAACCATTAATAAATGACCTAAAGTTTTCTTCAATGTTCTCAGCATCAGACAGTAGTGTATCAAAAGTAAAGTTGCTAGTATTATAGAAACTATAGCCTGAAGCATCTGTTAATTTACGATTTTTAATCTGTTCAACTTTGATAGATTTTACCTTCTCTACAGTCTCCAGAACAGCTTCTCGAGTAGGAAGCAAAGTATCATGAAGTCTTTTAATGACTGTCATAGGTAATATTACCTTACCATACTCATGCGGCTTATATAGACCACGTAGAATATCAGCTGTACCCCATATGAGAGCAGCCTTTTTTGAATATTATTTGTAGTTTGCTTTTGATGTTCATTTTCCGTTTTAATGTTCGACATTATTCTACTCCCACTTAAATAAATTATTAAAAAACTTGTAATCGCTTTTATTGTATCATATTTTATGTAACATTAAAAATTTAAAAAGCCACTAATGATAGTGACTATAAGGTTTTTGAATAGTTTAGTCATTAGAATTCCATAATTTATTAAAATATATTTTTATGCATTTAAATTATTCTATAAATTAAATGATTTATCTCTTTAACACTAATTCATCTTTTAGTACTTCCTAAATAAACTAGAACTTGATTTAGGAAGGTAATTTAAAGCAAATTGAATTGTAATTTTGTAAAGTTAAACCATTGATTGATGGAGGCCTCAATATCACTTGCTTTCCGTCCATTGGTTTTCAGTGCGATGATGGCTTTTGAGAGGCGTTCTACTAAGGTAATGACTGCACTTTTATCTTTCAATACCGTACAATTTTTGTATTGCTGAATTTCTGTTGTCATACTATTTCTTTTTGTCTATTTCAATGGCGATACATAATCGTCTGGAAGTTTACCTCTCCAGTCAATCCACATTTGCTCGGCAATCGGAATTAACCTTTCAAGTTCTTCCTGAGTAAATAACTCTCTAGTTTCAGGTAAATCAATTAAAGATGTAGGACTCTCTTCTATGAATCGTTTCTCACTAGCTTTCTTTTCTTCTTCTGTCGGTGGCCAAGAATCGTTCCGAATCTTCCAAGATACTTCTAGTGGTGTTCTCTCCCCACACTCTAGTAAGGAAAATAACTCATTTGGTAATTCATAAACCACTAACCAAGAAGCCACGGTTCCTTCTTCTAAAACTATATAATACTTGTCCTCATTTTTCCAGATTGACTTCCCGTATCCTTCTACTTCTTCAAACTGGATAACATCTTCCCATTCTAGTTTTGTTGGTTTCATTTGTATTCTCCTAGCGCAAGTTCTTCTCTCAACCAGAATATCGTAAAAATCAGGTTTCTATTTCTCTTCCTCAATAGGCTACGCCATCTTTTATCTATTAATCCGATATCATTATAAAGTAAGAGCTTACCAATAGTTTATCGGTAAACTCTTGTTTCATTTATTCTATCATAAAAGGGGAGTTGTTCTGATTGTTGCCCAATAATAAGAACTATTTTGATTGTTTATATAAGTGTTCCAGTAATTGCCGACATTTTTCGTCAATCAATTCTCTATTAGCCAGCTGTTGAATCCATTTTTCTGGGATGTCTTCCAGTTGATAGTGGGCTCCAGCCAAGGTACCTGTAATGGCACCGATGGTATCGGTATCCCCTCCAAGATTAACGGCTTTTAGAACAGCTTCTTCAAAACTATCTGTTGTACCTAAACACCAGAGACAAGCCTTCAAGGTATCAACCACATAGCCTGTGGAAGCAATATCTTCCCTAGCTTTTTGAAAAAATTCTCTATCAAATATTTCTATAAAATGTTCCTGATACTCTTCCCAATATTCTGGTTTTTTCTTGAAATAATCTTCAAGATAAGGTTTTGATTGACAAAGTAATTTTTCTAAACGAATGTTTAGAAGAAAACCGATTAAAAGCTGGACATAAAGAATAGATGCCACGATAGACCTTGGATGAGCATGGGTCAGCTTAGTATATTGCTCAATTATTTTTGATCTATAACTGAAATCAAAATTTTCATATAAGAGCAAAGCTAAGGGAGATATCCTCATCAAAGCTCCATTGCCATTGTCTCTCTCACTACTCCCTCCACATTTCTCTGGAGAAACTCCCGCCAAATACCGTTCAATTGCCTGATTAGTCGCAACACCAATATCAAAACAATATCCAAATGGTGTGAGGTAGCCCTGACGGTAAGCTACAAATTTATCCATCACCCCATTCAAATCAGAATCATCACATAGGTGTTCAATAAGTGCTAAGGATAAAGAAGTATCATCCGACCAGGTACCAGCTGGTTGATTATAGGTTCCATAACCCACCATATCTGAAATATGATAGGTATCTCTAGCTCTGAACTCTACAGGGACTCCCAGTGCATCACCTATAGCTAGACCAAAGATAACTGAATTTATCTTTTGTTTAAGATCATATCTTCTATACTGATTTGAATCATCTTCCCATTTATCTCTTAATCTCATAGCTTTCTCCTATTCTAACTCAGATAAATTCGATCTGAATTGTTTGCTCAGTCATCATGGATTTCACTTCCTCAATAAGTTTATCGATCTCTTTTTGTGAGATACGAATGTGATTGTATGGTGGTTCCCAATTCTGCATGCTTGACCTATATACAAGAAAACTATTATCAGTCAGCAACTCTCCCTCTGCTTTTAAAACATAGCCATTTTCATAATCGAAAGTAATGTTACCTATTGTCCCAGAAATTTTCATTCTATTTCTTTCTTTACTAAAACATCATAATTCCTTCTCAGGAATCTAGTTACTAATACTTATTCCGATCTCATTATCAGTAGAGAAATCCCAATCAAATTAGTATTTATACTTTCTCCTATTATACCACAGCTCCATTTTCATCTGAAATGGTTTCCATTTTAGATCAAAGAAAAAACACTGGTAATCCAGTGTTTTGTGATTGAATTATTGTCCCCTGCCGGAATCGAACCAGCAACTACTCCTTAGGAGGGAGTTGTTATATCCATTGAACTAAGGGGACCGATAAAAAAGAAGCGAGATCACTCCCGCCTCCTTGTTCGTCTTAACGACGGATTTCTTTAATACGAGCTGCTTTACCTTGCAATGCACGAAGGTAGTACAATTTCGCACGACGTACTTTACCGTAACGTACAACTTCAATCTTTTCTACACGTGGAGTGTGTACTGGGAATGTACGTTCAACACCGACACCGTTAGAGATTTTACGAACAGTGTACATTTCAGTGTGTCCTTGACCTTTACGAGCGATAACAACGCCTTCAAAGATCTGGATACGTTCACGAGATCCTTCGACAACTTTCGCGTGTACACGAACAGTGTCACCAGGACGGAATGCAGGGATATCAGTACGAAGTTGACCTTCAGTCAAGCTTTGGATTAATGGATTCATTTTATTCTCCTATCTTCGTCAATCTTGAGGGACCTCCCTCAGCGGATAAACTGTATTTTTGTGCTTCCATTACGCACAGAAACTATCATATCAGATAATTTCAGGTTTGTAAAGCTCTTTTCTCTACTTTTTCGCAACTTTTTGACCGGAATAAATGCTCCACTCTTTTGGCAGGCAATAGGCGATGGCACAAGCAATGACGAAGAATGGCAGGTTGGCATAGCCAAAGACTTCTCCTCCGATCAAGATCGGTGCGAGCAAGGTCGTCGTCGCACTGCCAAAGACACTGGCATATCCGATAGCGGCCACGACTAAGACTGGTAAGCCCAGCATAGGAGCAAGAAAGACTCAAGCGTAGCTCCGATTGCAAAGAGCGGTGTCACTTCTCCTCCTTGGTATCCAGCAGAGATCGTCACCACGGTAAAGAGGAGCTTGAGGATCCAGTCATAACTCTGTGCACTGCCCTGATGAAAAACCACATCAATCAGATTAGTTCCAAGTCCACTATAAGTGCCAACCTTGGTCAGCTGGAGGGTCAAGAGGACCAAGCTAAGTCCAACCCCTATAAGGGCAATCCGGATATAAGGATTAGGCAAGACTTGAGCGACTGTTTTCTTCAACCAGGAAAGGCTAACTGCAAAGAGCTTCCCAGCGAGGCCAAACGCCAAGCCAAGAAGTGCGACTTTGATCAAGGTCTCTGGTGTCCAGCTCAGCGTTTCCTTGAGTGGCACAGCAAACTTCTCCAAGCCAAGAGCATGAGAGGTAAAGCTCGCCACGATCGAGGCGATGAGTGCTGGATAGAGAGCAATCAACTGCAACTCCCCAACTGTCAAGACCTCAAGGGCAAAGAAGGTTGCTGCCAGCGGCGTCTGAAAGAGCCCCGCAAAACCGGCTGCCATCCCTGTCATGAGAAACATACGCGAAGCATCTGGAAACTGGAAATAACGGGCAAAACGATGCGAAAGGGTTGCTCCGATCTGGACCGCTACGCCTTCCCGACCAACCGAACCACCGAAGAGGTGGCTCATCCAGGTCGTCAGCATGATCAAAGGCACTAAGACCAAGGGATTTTCTCCTCACGCGCATGTCCGACATCAAAGATCAATCCCATCCCTTTGAAGCCTTCCCACCAAAACGTTTATAAAGATAAACGATGACAAGCCCTGCTAAAGCCAGGAAAAGGATCAAAGGCCAATGCTGGCTTCGGAAATCTCCGATTAGGAGCAATCCTTGACCAAAAATCATGTCAATGGCACCGACCAAGAGACCAATGAAAAGCGCCATACCTGTTAGGACCACATACTGTTGTGCTTTTTGCTTGATGGATAGACTAATCACGCGCCCTCACCTCCTCTTGGAAGTCTCTCGAGCGCTTCATCATATCTTGAAACTGGGCTTGAATGGTCGCCCGATACTGCTCATCCGTCACGAGAGAGCCGACTTTCTCAAGCACTTCTCTCTCCCTTCCTGATCGAGCACAGGTAAGCCCTGCTGCTCCTTATATTCTACAATCTGACCGACACAGACCATCCGTCTTTCCAGCAAGGCTACTAGCTCTTGATCGATCTGGTCAATGTCCTTACGAATCTGATCTAAATCCATGTGTCTCCTCTTTATTTTGGATATAAATCGAGGCTGTAATCCATCGATCCAGCCTCTTTGTCATTAATTTGCTTTTGCTACGAGTTCTTCTGCAAAGGCTTCTAATTTTTCGATGTCTTCGTCTTCTGCAGACAAATCAACTTTAACACACTCAGAACCTTTTTCAGCACCAGTCGCAGCGAAACAACGGTCGAAATCATCAACTGCTTTACAGAATTCATCGTAGAAGGTATCACCTGATCCTACCACACCGTAAAGTTTGCCTTTGAGATCAAGGCCAGCCAAATCTTCGTAGAAATCTTGGATCTCATCTGGAAGCTCTCCATCGCCGTATGTATAGGTCGCTACCACTGCGAT
The DNA here is from genome assembly GCA_036663675.1 of Streptococcus sp. 2A/TPW/M5. GTDB lineage: Bacteria > Bacillota > Bacilli > Lactobacillales > Streptococcaceae > Streptococcus. Next base: position 1,797,236 of record JAYXUK010000001.1, read on the forward strand.
ATCCGCATCAAGGAAGTCCTCTGCATCCACAGTTGTACACTCATCCACATCTACTTCGACACCAAGATCACGGAATTTGTCCGCTACGATATCAGCAATTTCTTCAGTATTTCCAGTCATACTAGCAAAAACAATCTTCGCTACAGTCATAATTTCCTCCCAAAAGCTATTTCCCGTATTATACCACTTTTTCAAGCATTTTGCACGAAACCTTTCCCGATAAGCTGAAAGAAGGAGCTTGTTTCAAGAATTTGGACCGATTCAACTTAATCACCCTCGTTTTCTTCTTGAATTGCTTTAATAGTTCAATTATTATCCGTTTTCCTTCTCCAACTCGTACTCCTCTTTAATATCTTTAATACGCTGGATTTCTTCATCCAGTTTTTTATTAAATTCAGATTCAGTCTTATATGGATATGAAAAACGGCTCCAGGTATACCACTTCAACCCATCTTTCCCTTTAAAATACCATTCAAGTTTGATCGGTAAATAATCTTGATTATAGGTGATCCGAACTTTGGAAAATTGATTCTTTTTATTTATAACTTTGGCTTCAAAATCAGGTGTCTTCCCTTCCTTCACTAGAGATTTAGTAATTAACGATTTCGGATCTCGCTCAATAATAAAGTTTGATTTTTCGATCTCTACCTTCGAAACTTTTAAGTTCAGAATTGCGGAAGTAATATTTCGGTATAAGTCTCTATGATACCTATCGGATGGTTTTTCGTCCGAATAACTGCCATATTTTCCCCATTTTTTACTACTACTTGAGTTTTACTATAAGAATTATTGCTCCTCAAGTCATAGCCATTCTCAAAATAAGATCGATATAAATTTTCATCGCCCGAATCATCCACAACAATAAACCGCTGTTGTTCTAATATGGATTTTGAATCTTTACCAATCTTGCCAATCTGGACAGCTATGAAAATGCCAGCAGCAACTACTAGAGACAATGCAACTAGAGAGACTTTCGAACTGAATCGTCTCTTTTTATTTCTTTCATCATATTCATCCATTCTACCTAAATATCCATCTAAAAGAAAGAGTATTCCTAACAATAAAGCTGGGCCTTATATAAGCTCAGCTTTATTTCAATAAGAGGTTAATCGCCCTCATTTTCCATTTGAATTTCTTTAATAGTTTCAATTTCTTTATCAAGCTTTTTATTAAATTCAGTCTCGTTTTTAAATGGATAGGAATATAATTGCCAAGTATACCATTTAAGTCCTTCATTTCCTTTATAATACCACTCAATTTTAGTAGGTAGAAACTCTTTGTTGTAGGTGATGCGGACTTTTGAAAACTGTTTCTTTTTCGATATTTATATTGCAACTCAAATTCTGGCGGGTATTTCTCTTTTAGAAATTTTTGATTTATTAAAGATTCTGGAGATCGTTCAATCTGAAAATGATGCTTTTCAATCTCTTCTGGCGTAACCTTTAAATTCAATAATATCGATGATATTCCACCATTTAGTGCACGTTCATAAAATCCTTTAGTTGTATAGACTCCACTTTTACCATATAATTTATTATTTTTAATCACAGTGCTATAAGACACAAATAGGTTCTCTTTTGTAAATCAAATCCTGCTCCCTGATTACCATCTTGCATCAAATCGTACTGATTTTGGACAAATACAAATCGTTTATCTTTTAAAATTTTATAAGCATCTACACCGTTAACGTGATTGTGATGTAGGATTGGAATACATATAATAGCCATGATTATTATGCCAGTCATTATTAAGAGATTCTTGAAATTTATTATACTCTTCCACTTTTTCTTCTTCTGACATTCCTTTTGTATTTCGTTGCCATGTTTCATAATCTTGGTTCCCTTTCCTTACAATATCCGCAAATTGACCAACATGTCCTGTATTTTCATCTTTTTGCCCAAGTCTTTTTCATAACGGAATAACTCTTTAGCTCTAACTCGAGTAGCTGGTTCAGGAGTGCCATCCACATCAAGCATTCCATGTTTACCTTCGTAAAACTTAGTAACATCTGAATTTTGACCTGTTGAAGGGCCGTAATTAAAAGACTCCGTATTGGCGATTTCTCTTAATTCTTCATTAGAATATTTTCCTGGATTGGAATCATAGCGACCATCTGCTAGTTTATGATTGTCATAGGCATCCCATTGACTCTCAAACTCGCCGGTGTCTATATTCACAATAAATTCCACCATCCGTGCATTGTTCAAATCTTTTCCTTTAGCTGAATTCCCTGAGGACTTGAACCTTCATATTATAGGGCGTTTGAAGCCTTCTTTTGGATTAAAGCGATTATGGTAGTTAGAGCCGGTTGTGTAATCAAATTCAATATTATTTTCTTTGCCATATGCTAACAGTTTTTCGTAATCATTCGCGCCATCGTAGTGACTCCGAATATAGTAAATTGCTTGGCGATCCAAATAGTAGCGGAAGAAATGAACTTGCTGCCTAAGTAAATCTTTTTTGTAATTAAGATGTTTATCACCGAATGCTTTTACAACATCCCGTCTGAAATACATGTTGAAATCACCGTGTGGTGGTAGGTTCTCTGAAATCTTATGCGTTTTGCTTGTCAAATGCATAAACTGCTTTTGTCCGTTTCTGCACCCAATTGCTTAAGAACCAGTTCTACTTTTGCTTTTGAATCTAGTTTACTACTAGCATACATTTCTGTATAGATATCTGATCCAATCTCCTTGGTTTCTGCATACAAAGCATCTCTCCTTGCATTTAACTCACTGCCTGTCTTAATATCAGCTGTTCTTTTTGAAACGCCTTTGACATAACCTTTGATAGCATCCTTATCCCAGCCATCTATTTCTTTAAGGTTCACTGATTGTTCACGTAATCCCGTAAGAAATTGGTTATATTCGAACGCTGTTACATTCTTTGGTTTCTTTGGCAAATATTCATTTTCAAACTCTTTATTCTTAATCGTTTCATTTACGAGATCAGACCAGGATAAATCCTTTGGAATAGAATACATTCCAGTATTTGGATTCCACGCTACGTTAATTTGATTGACAGCTATTTGAATAGCTTGGGCTAAAACATCAATTTCCCAGAAGATACTTGGCGATGTCGCATTAAATGCTCTGAGTTTATTTAATTTTTCTTGTAGTTTGTTTCTAGCAGCCTGAAAAATACCATTTAATACATTTAATCCTTGAATCCTTTGTAATCTCTGCAACCGTTGAAAATCTCCAGCACTAGTCGATTTACTAGCAGCAATTTCATTGATCTCTGCATGAAAGATAGCAATCATCCGATCACACTGTTCAATATCAGAAACCAACTTTTCTTCCTGTAAGTCCTCGTCAGCCACCTCCGAGCGATAGGATGCTGGAAGCTTCTTCACACTTTCTTGTGTAGCTTCTGCTAAAGCAACCCCAGCCTCCTTCAATGGCTGGACAACACTTGTCACAAAGCTTCTAAAAGAGTCGTAAGCTTGGCCAGACAAGCGCGAGGCAGAATTTTCTATTTGAGTTAATGATGTTTCTAGTGATTCATAAGCTTTCAATTGTTGCTCAATCATAGTACCTGTACTACTAGCTTGGCTATCCAAACTACCGCGATAAACTTCAATTCCCATCGTCACACTCCTTTTCAATCATTAATTTTTTCCGTTCATGATAGATATCATTTAAATCATCTTCGACTTTTCTTTTTTGAATAGTCAATTCATCCAGCTCTTCTAAATAACTATTTGAAATTTTTCGTGATTCATGAATAACTCCCTCCTGAAGCTGGTCAAAAAAATTTCTAGAGGAAGGATAGGATTCAAATGCATCCCATAAATAACGGTGCGCATCAGAGCTATAGCCCTCAAAGCGGTTCAACTCATCTTCCAGATTTCTTTTTCTCTTACAATTTCTCTTTCTTTTTGGAAAAGTTGGTCTTCTTGTCTTCTTAATTCCGATAGTTGTTGATCGTGATTCATCTTCCTACTCTTTCAAGCTATTGAATGCTCGCAGCAGTCGCTTCATCCACTTCTGTAAATCCAATTGAAACACTTTGCAAGTTGGTCCCGATTGATTCAATCGCCGCTGCAATTTCTTCTGCTTTGGTTTTAGCAGTATCAATGGCTTGATGGGCCGCATCATTACCAGATAGTTTGGTTTGTTCATCTTTTGAAGCTGATGCAACTCCCGAAAGTGCATCTCCACTACTTTTAAAGAAGCCGCCAACTCTTGTGCCGTATCAGCATTACTTTTAATTTCAATCATCCTAGTCCCTCCCATACTAAATCTATTTATCCATTCTACCAAAATATTGAACTAATGTAAAACCGCTTCCATAGCTCCTAATTAGTGATAAATGCTTGCTGGATGGGCCTTTCTTATGTTAAAATTGACAGAGAAAATGAGGTAATGTATGAACGTAATGAATGAAATTCTTGAAAAAATTCAAGCTTATGACACGATTATTATCCACCGTCATCAGAATCCGGATCCAGATGCGATTGGTAGCCAGGTGGGCTTGCGGGATCTCCTGCGTGCGCACTTCCCTCAAAAGCGGGTCTTGGCAACTGGCTATGATGAACCGACCTTGACTTGGCTTGCTGAGATGGATACTGTCAGCGATGAGGACTATGCTGAAGCTTTGGTGATTGTCTGTGATACGGCTAATACTCCCCGCATCGATGACAAGCGCTATACGACTGGTGATTTCCTGATTAAGATCGACCACCACCCAAATGACGATGCTTATGGCGATCTGCTCTGGGTCGATACTGAGTCTAGCTCTACCAGTGAGTTGATTGCACTTTTGCTAAGGAATTGGATCTTGAACTTCCTGTAAGTGCTGCACGTCTTCTCTATGCTGGGATTGTCGGCGATACAGGTCGCTTCCTTTATCCTGCTACTTCGACTCGGACCTTTGAGATTGCTGCCTATCTTCGAAGCATTCCCTTTGATTTTACAGCACTTGCTCGACAGATGGATACGATCAATCTCAAAACCGCTAAGCTTCAAGGCTATGTCTATGACCATCTCGAGATCGATGAACATGGTGCTGCGCGTGTGACCTTGACACAAGAGCTCTTGAAGAAATTCGATCTACGTGATTCAGAGACTGCTGCAATTGTCGGAGCCCCTGGACGCATCGATACCGTATCTGTTTGGGCCATCTTTGTCGAGCAGGCCGACGGTCACTTCCGTGTCCGGATGCGTAGCAAACGCAAAGTGATCAACGAAATTGCCAAACGTCATAATGGTGGTGGCCATCCACTTGCGAGTGGAGCTAACTCCTACTCCCTTGAGGAAAATGACCAAATCTACAAAGAGCTACAAGAAGTGGCTCGCACGAACGAAGGCTGAGAACGATTTCTCAGCCTTTTTATCTTGGTCACAGGGTTTTCATTTACCCCTTCTTATGGTAAAATAAAGCTAATACAATTTTTAAGGAGATCTATTATGGAAAAAAATAGATTGTTTATCATTATCTCTGCTGCGGTAGCAATTCTTGGCACTTTCTTGCCATGGTATACCACTGTCTTTGGAGTTATTAGCATTTCTGGAATCCAAAATAGCGGATGGATTGTAATCGTCCTTTCTATTGGCTCTATCGTTCTTTCCTGCTTGAATAACATCAATACCCCTTTAAATAAAACTTTTCAACTATCATCATTGTTGCAGGTTTTATTTCTACATTGGTTTCATTGTTCGCAACCTTCAATGGAAGTGAGTTTACCTCTGAGTTAGGTGGATTGGTTTCAATCGGCTTTGGGTTAATCCTTACTTTGATTGCAAGCATCGCTATTGTTGTGACTGGTCTCTTGGCGATGTCAGGTGGTAAAATCACTAAAGGAACATTCGAAGAACTTGCTGAATCTGGTAAAGGATTTGCCCAATCAGTTGGACGCGTGACAACTTCTACAGTTAAAACTGCTGTAGATGAAATCAAAAAGAATCACACGAACACACTAAAGGACAAGCTGACCAACCAGTAGAAGCACCAAAAGATCCAAATCAATCTGAACAATAATAAGATCATCATCGCCTTGGCTTAGTCAGGGTGATTTTTTTGATCATTAATTTAAATAAAATTAGTGAAAATACTTGTCAAGATCCTGGAAATTTGGTAAACTAGCTTAGTAACAATCTATGGCTCGGAAAGAGACCATGGCAGAAAGGAAATATTGCAAAATGAAAAAAGATATCCATCCAGAATATCGCCCTGTTGTCTTCATGGACACTACTACTGGTTACAAGTTCCTCAGCGGTTCAACTAAGTACTCTAGCGAAACAGTTGAATTCGAAGGTGAAACTTACCCATTGATCCGTGTTGAAATTTCATCAGACTCACACCCATTCTACACTGGACGTCAAAAGTTCACTCAAGCAGATGGACGTGTGGATCGTTTCAACAAAAATACGGTCTCAAATAAGAACCAACACAGAACCACTTCCCTTTCGGGAGTGGTTTTTTGATAATCATGATATAATAAAACAAAAATACTTTAAATTTTGAAATATTAATCATTCATAAACTCTAATCTTTTTTAATAAATACTATGATATAAATGGATAAAACAATGGCAAAATCATATAAAACTCTACTATTAGAAAAAATCCAAAATTGTAAACAAGAAATATATGATGTAGATAATGAAATTAAAGCTTTACATATTCAATTTAATAATACAAATTGGTTTAGTTTAAAAATCTTAAATAAACAAAAGGTTTTTGATGAGCAGATCCAATTCTTAAAATCTAAACAAAGTGAACTGAACAAAAAATTAACCGATCTAAAAAAGAATACGATATGGGATATGTATATCGACGAGAAATTGATGTAAAAGGATCAATATACAGGAAAATGCCTTTGCTCCATTTTATAATAGAACACATGGTGATGAAAAAGATTTTGCTACTATTGAATTTGACAATGTAATTTTAGAAGAAGAGATAGATAATGAATATGATCCTTATGCTATCAAAGTCATTGTTGATGGTGTATTCATTGGCTACGTTGATAGAAAATATAATCGTGGTTTTCGCAAATATATCAATGATTCTAGATATAAATTTATTAATAAAGTTACAGCACATGGCAGCTATGATGAAAAATGGAATTACAAAATTTACTACACACTAAATATCGATGTTATCGAACTTAAGTAGTAATTTCCTTTTTCCTTTTCTGAAAAATCGTTTTCATTGTCTTCTCCTCTATCCTCTGCTATACTTGGATTATCAAAGAAAGGAGACAAGCCTATGACATTGTCCAATAAATTCACACTTTCTCTTGCCTCACTGGCAGTTCTTGGTCTTTTAGTAGCCTGCTCGAACCAAACCGCTCAAACACCTGCAAGCTCTGCTAGTTCACAACAGCTTTCTTCGAGTGCTTCAAGCTCTAAAGCTTCTCAAACGGCTAGCCAAGCTGAAAATCTAGATGATACATACAAGGGGACTGATGAAACTGATCAGATCACTCTGATCCTTTCTGGTACGACGGGCACATGGGAAGAGGTTGAAAGCGATGGCGAGAAAGAAAGCAAGCCTGTAACCGTTCACGCTGACAATCATACTCTCACTGTAGGGGATGATCTCAAATATTACAAACTAGAAGGTAACCGACTCACTATTGAAGATGACGATCGCGATCCTTCTGATACCATTGTATTAACTAAATAGCATAAAAATAAGAGGTTAGGATGTTGATCCCAACCTCTTTTTTCATCTTAATGGAATTGCATACCACCATCCACGATAATGGTTTGACCTGTGATGTAGTTTGAGTCAGGTCCAGCAAGGAAGCTGACAGCCGCTGCTACATCTTCTGGTTCAGAAAGACGTTTCAAAGTGATATCTTTAGCGAATGTTTGCATACCCCATTCGTCATCTTTACCTGCGTTCTTACCAACTTCATGGGCAATGTCAAACATCATTGGAGTCTTGACGATACCTGGTGCGTAGGCATTGACAGTGATGCCTGAATCAGCCAAGTCACGCGCCAAAGTCTGTGTGATACCACGAACTGCAAATTTAGTACCACCATAAACAGTCAAGTTTGGATTTCCGACAACACCTGCTTGTGAAGTTGCATTGATGATTTTTCCGCCATGGCCAAGCGCTTTGAATTGAGCTTGTGCAGCTTGAGCACCCCAAATCACGCCACCAACGTTAATAGCAAATGTACGTGTAAATTGTTCTTCTGTAATTGTATCAAGTGGTGTAGTTGGCGCAACACCTGCATTGTTTACGACAACATTCAAATCTCCAAAATGGTCAACAACCTTTTGGAAAGCTGCAGCCACTTCTTCTTTTTAGATACATCAGCAACAACCGCAAAAGCATTTTCAGCCGATAACTCAGCAACTGCTTTTTCAGCTGTTTCAGCATTGTAGTCCAATACTCCAACCTTAAAGCCATCTTGCACCAAGCGTTTTGCGATTGCAAAACCGATTCCTTGACCAGCACCTGTGACAATAGCTACTTTAGACATATGATTCCTCCTTGGTATCAACGATACCAGCAAACGTTCCTATCAGAACAGCAAGGGTTGACAACTAGTTTTGATGGGGTCTATTATAAATTTCCGACAAAACTATGCTAACAGTATACTCCTTTGTGAAAAAGTGTCAAACTCTGGCCTGTTATTTTTAAAAAAGTTTATTTATATGATATTTTTATTTAGTGATAAATGAACGAAAGCGTGAAATAGAGTAAAGCTTTTAGCCAAACAGATAACTGTTCTATTCTGTAAAGCTACATAAAAAGCCTTCTTTCGAAGGCTTCTCTTAAACTATTCGTTTGATGGGTCCCTTTAGTCATCAGATTCCGCAAATACTTGAGTGGCTTTGACTGCTTTCTTCCACCCCTTGTACAGCTCTTCCTTTCGGGATTCATTCATCTTGGGTTCAAAGATTTGGGCTGCTCCATGAAGAGATTTTAATTCTTCCAAGTCCTTCCAATAGCCTACGGTCAGACCTGCTAGGAAGGCTGCTCCTAAAGCCGTTGTTTCCAGGTTTTTCGCGCGGGCAATCGCAATCCCAAGAATATCTGCCTGAAACTGCATTAAGTAATCATTTTTCGCTGCCCCTCCGTCTACTTTTAAGACAGGGATAGGAGTTTTTGCATCTACCTGCATGGTGTCGATGATATCGCGTACTTGATAGGCAATGGATTGAAGGGTTGCTTTGATAAAGTCTTCCTTGGTCGTTCCCGGGTAAGTCCGAAGACAGAACCACGCGCCTCTTGATTCCAATATGGTGCTCCAAGACCCGTAAAGGCAGGGACCACATAGATTTCATCCTGGTTCTGGGACTTCAAAGCATAGGCCTCAGATTCAGGTGAATTGTCTATCATACGCAGGCCATCACGGAGCCATTGAATGGCACTTCCAGCGATAAAGATAGATCCTTCAAGGGCGTAGTAGACCTTGCCATTGATCCCATAACCAATCGTCGTCAGCAAGTTGTTTTCTGACAACTGCATCTCCTCACCCGTATTCATGATGATGAAAGATCCAGTTCCATAAGTATTTTTGACCATACCAGGTTCAAAGGCTAATTGACCAAAGAGAGCAGCCTGCTGGTCCCCGCCATCCCTGCAATCGGCACTTGTCCACCGTAGAAATGGAAAGGAGCTGTCTTGCCATAGATTTCAGAGTTTGAACGCACTTCAGGAAGCATGTCTTTAGGAATGTTGAGGATTTCCAAAATCTCATCGTCCCATTTCAGTTCCTTGATATTGTAAAGCATGGTACGGGCAGCATTGGAATAGTCTGTCACGTGGGCAGCTCCATCCGTCAGCTTCCAGACCAGCCAAGTATCAATGGTTCCAAAGAGCAATTCGCCCTTCTCCGCACGCTCTTGCGCCCCTTCTACATGGTCCAAAATCCAACGAACTTTAGTCGCTGAAAAGTAGGCATCGATAACTAGACCTGTCTTTTGATGGAAGGTTTCTACATAGCCTTGGTTTTTAAGTTCCTCAGCCAGTGGAGCAGTTTGCCGTGATTGCCAGACAATGGCATTGTAAATAGGAAGCCCCGTGTTCTTATCCCAAACAACTGTCGTTTCTCGCTGATTGGTAATGCCGATTGCCTCTATTTGATTGGGCTTGATGCCACTTTCGATAAAAACCTCAGCAATCACCGACTGCACCGAGTTCCAAATTTCATTGGCATTGTGCTCCACCCAACCAGCCTGCGGAAAAATCTGAGTGAATTCCTTTTGACTAGAGCTAACTTGCTCGCCTTTTTATTAAAATGATAGCCCGCGAACTAGTGGTTCCCTGGTCAATCGCCATGATGAAAGTTTCTTGAGACATAAACTGCCCTCCTAAATTAGGTACTTAAAAATCTTGTTCTTTCATAAACTAGTATACTCTATTTCATCTAGAATTTGTATCCATTTTTTTAAGAAAATCCGGTCTAACATTTTCCTACTACTTCTAACTTTGTCAGACCAAGCAATAAGAGCCCTGAGGCTCTTTTAACTAGTAGTTCAAATGCTTATCAAGATCTGCCTTGATCTAACCGATTTAAGAACTCCATGGTCGGACTGTCTTGGTAAAGCTCTTTGAGGGGAATCTTCTGATAGACCGCTATTTCATCCGCAGTCACACCGTAACGAATTAATAGATCATAAATACGATTTAAATCATGACGTAATTCATCCGTTATGAGGACATTATCGCTTGTTTCTTTTGTTTTCCAATAATAAGATGGCAGAACTTCCTTGGTTTCAATTAAAATAGTTTGCAACAAAGTCCCACCATGGCTGTCCTTCTGAGAGATATCGGCCCCAAGTTCCAACATTTTCTCAAAAACCTTGAAAGACTGGTCAGCCTTTTCCTTAGACGAATACATCTCATATTGACCATTCCAGCGTTTGATCATGCGCCGGCAGTCAAATACAGCTCGTCCACCCGCTGTTTGGAGGACTGGTTGACAAAATGGATTCAGCTCTGTCGGCTCTTCAATAAAGTTAAGATCTGCTCCTCTATCAAGAAGTAAGTCTGCAATATCTAAATGTCCCGATTTGATAGCGACTTGAAGGAGCGACTGTCCCTGATCTCTTTTAGGTTTGTCACCCGAAACAGCATTGACTTCTTCAGGCTTTTTATCCAATATCTGACGGACTCCTCTATATCTCCTCTTCGCAACAACTGAAAGGTTTTTTGCATGGTTTTCCCCTCTCTCATTATAGATAAGAATAACACTGTGTTGATACTTTGATCCTATCTCTAGGTTCTTCGTTAAACTGATTATAGCATTTTATGGAGTCTACATTGAAGTCCTAAAGGGTAAAGATAACAGACTCCCACCGAAAAAGTTACAATTCTATTTCTCTGATTTTCGTATAGCCACTAGCCAAGAGGCTACTAGGATTTCGAAAATAACTAGAAGGATAATCTGAGGAAGAGAACTTTGAACCAGCATAAGGACAGCCAGACTATCAATTAGCATATGAGCGAGGATACAAGGGACAGCTCCTTTCGAGTACTCCTTGAGCGCTCCAAATAGGAAGGTATTCCCTAAAATCATCAGGTAAAAGATGAGATAGTTGGACGAACCTGCTGTAATCCAAGGGAGTTGATAGATAGGAATATGCCAGAGGAACCAGACAATGGAAAGAACCATCATTTTAGGTATAAAGTGCTTACTAAAGGAAAGATGCTCTTGTAAAAACCAACGCCAACCGACTTCTTCCAGACCTCCATATAAAAAGGTCCAAGGAAAATAGAGGAAGAAGGCCAAGAGGGAGTTCCCAGTAAAGCGAACATTCATAAGCAAGATGGAAATCCCATAATAGATGACGGGGATGAAGAAAGCTAGGATCCAGGATAGGGAACTTTCTTTTGAAGAAAAATCTTTTGAAAAAATCACCCAAGGAGTTAACTTCCCTCAACACAAGAGAAAAGACAGCCGCAGTAATCATGGGAATCAAGTTCATTAGGATAAACAGTAGTGAGGCCCCATACTACTCCTATCTGGGAAAAACCAAAGGATCACTTGCCCTACTAGAAAGGTAGCAAGGAGGGCAGTCAATGCATACCAGATAGCGACTGATTGTTTTGAAATAAATTTGCTCATTTTTCTTCCTTTACAGTTACATACTTCTTTCTTGCAATCCAGATTGCTAAACTAATAATAAGAATTTTACTGACGATAGATAGCCATACCTCTTCATTCACTAGAATCTGAGACAAGGAATTGATACAGGCATGGGTTATGACACAGAGCCATAAATTTTGCGTTTTATGATACAAGGCCGATAAGATAAAGCAGTTAATTAGCAAACCTACTAGAAACGGAAACAATTGAATGACAGCTAAAGAACCGTCGATATAAAAGTATAGTAGATGCCAACTAGACCAAGCTAAAAAGGTGATCAAAGTAGCTGAAAAATAAGGTATTCTTTCCTGCAAAGTTGGTTGAAAGAAATAACGCCAGCCAATTTCTTCAACTCCACCAAAAAGAAGAGCCTTGAAAAAGAGCACTACTGGCAAGACCAACGATTGAGTGGTGATCTTACCACCTAAGATAAATGGGAAAAAGTCAAGTAACAAGAAAACGAGCACCAAACAATAATTTGCTAAACTGTCTTTGACTTGAAAAAATCTTTTAGAACTTGTTTGAAACTAGATTGATGGTAGCCAATACTGGCAAGACTACCCCAAAAAGCAGATGATAAGCCACCTAAAACAACAGCGATCATCCCCATTGGTGATGTAAAATCAACCTTGACTCCTCCTGCTCTTAAAAACCAAACCAGAAGGCTGACACCTAATACTTGACCAAAGGTTCCTAACAAATACACAGATAGGGCTTGCTTTCTACTCATTCGTGATTCCTTTTTCTTTCAATTAATTACCAGTGCTATCTACCTTAAACCCATACCTGCCTGCATTTCTTTTGAGTTTCTCCACTAGCTCTTCATTCCGCTTGCTTTTTCCAAAAAGAAGGGAATAGTCTTTCCATTTCTGAGTTCGATATAGAAAGCATAACGAGCCCCACCACCAGATCGTCCACGAAAAATTGCATACGTGATTTGCTTGATCTCTTTCAGTGGGATGCTGCGACGACTGAAACACAGAGCGACATGGATATAGAAGATTCCACGGCTAATATGGAAAGGAGCAAAGAAGGGACCTCCACTACGTTTCACGATTGCCCTTCTTCTCAGGAAAAGGAGAAGACTGAAAAAGAACAAGAAAATGAGCACATATAGAATCGGAGCATACTCCATTATCTTTCTAAATTCTAACACGCTGTCTTTCATCCTCTACTTCATCTCAACCCATTTTTCATTATCCATGATAAAGGGCTTAGCCAGACCTTCGCCTGTGTAGTCTTGGTATTTGGTCTCCAAGTATTTGTAGACATCTTCCTTGGTCGCAAACTTGATGGCTTGATAGGGTTCTTCAAAGGTCAGCTTTTCGACAAAGAGATAGCCGTCCTTTGCAGGAACTAAAACGCCGACATGGCCGACAAAAAGGGTATTTCCATCCAGGTTATCATGAACGATAACAGAAAGCATGCGCGCATTTTCATTGAACTTGAAATGAGCAAAATACTCTTCCATCTTCTTGGCATGGACCTTGACATCCGTTGTCGCCTCTGTCGGAACCCGTGAATACAGAATGTTAAAGGCTTCCTTGTCTGCCTCACCGAAGATCTTCCCTTTGTCAATCGCATCATTGTCCACGAACAAAAGTTCACTATCCGCTTTCATCTTAGGAATCTCGATGCGATTCTTCAGAAGAGTATAGCTATTGATCCGGCAGTTGGTCCCGACGAAATCGCCCTTTTTCTTGGTCCACAAGTCACTGATCTTCTCAACATTGTAGTCTGTTTTCTTGAAGGTGCTGAAGTCACCCGTCAAGCCGACCGAGCCGACAATGCTATCGTAATCCGTTACTAGACCCAGAAATTTATCTACACTTTCCCGATCCAAATAAGCAGACAAAAGAGTCCGCACTTCTTCGACACTTGCCTTGCTGTTGAGGTTGCTGTAGGTACCCTTGTAGCGCTCCTTATCTGAACTAGATTTCTGAACCGTTGAGGGTTCCTTCTTTTCCTTGGATTGCTTTTGGTTGCTACCACAAGCCGCTAAAGCAAAGAGCGCCAGGGCACAGCTAGTAAGGAGCATGATTTTTTAGATGATTTCATAAACTGGTTCCTTCTCCATTGATTAAAATGTTTGTTCTATACATTTTTCATATCGATAATCCTTTTCCTCTATTATAGTTTAAAACTGGCTTTGCTCCAACTATTTTTTACGAAATGAGAAAAGTTTATAAGTAGCAAAAAGAGCTGGCAGACTGTCCAGCTCTTTAATATGTTACAAAAATCAAAATTAAAATTATTGTTTAATTCGACCAATCTATTTTTGCATGTTCTATTGCATACTCAGCTTCTCCTTGAGTAAATTTTCTATATACAACAAGTTTTTCTAATAACTTTTCTTTCGTAATCTTACCACCGTTTGCATAAAATTCCGCTTTTTCACAGCTTCCTCTTTCCAATCGAAATTACCTTGTTCTATGGCATAATCAGCCTCTTCTTGAGTAAATTTTTCAATATTTATAAGTTGCTCAACTAATTTTTCTTTCGAATAATGAAACTCTTGATATGATTTTGCTTTTAAAAGTGCTTGCTCTTTCCAGTCTACATTAAGTTTATTTAAAGCGTACTGAGTAGCATCCTCTGAATACCTGTCATACTTAGTAAGATATATTTTAATTTGCTGCTGCGATAAATGCTTTTTGACCAAGATTTAGCTTCTTCATATGCCCTTGTATATTCTGGATATAGTAAAGTTGGAGGAAATAGTCCTTTCATAAACATATTCATTAATGATTCTAAATCATCCTTATTTCCATCACTTGAAGAAGAGTATTTTTGTACAGGATTAGTCAACTGTGATCCTGAACGTGAATTTATCCATTTATTATAATTTATTTCATAATCAATTACTATAAGAGCTAGCATTCCTGCAAATAATCCAAAAATTGTAAAAATAAATATCAAAAACTTTTTCATCATGACTACCTTTACTTGTTTTTCTCCAATGAAATTTTCATCCCTCTGGAACTGCTTTCATTAGTATTATATCATGAAATATTGTTCATTTTTATTTACTAGTGTAAAAGTCTCTATGGCTAGTAAATAAAAAAGTGACTGCATTTCAACTGCAATCACTCATTCTATGTGAAATAAAAATAACAAAGTGTTATAAAAGATTATTTAATCTTGTGTTTGTTCATCTTTTCTTCAAAGATGGCTGTCATAATCTTTCGGAGCTCTTCTCCTTCTTTTTCAGGAAGGTCGCCTTGACGTTTCGCCACTGCATAGAGTTCAGGGTATTGCTTGGCTACACGCTCAACTGTCTTGGTCGTCGCATGCCCTCTGACAAAGAAAGGAATGCGTTTGATCCATTCTTGCGGTACAAGAGCCAGCAACTTCTTACCTGCTTCTTTATCAGAAATCTCAGCTGTGCTCAATCCTTGCTTGATTTGTTCTTGTTCTTGTTCTGTAAAATCTTTTAATTCCATTTAAAACTCCTCATTCTCCTATTTTGTTTATCTAAGAGCACATTATACACTTATGTAGTGAAAACTACAACTAAAGGAACCGAAAAATAGAGCAAGGGCAAGTCATCCCTCACTCTATCTCTTAATCGTAAAATCTTATGAAGGATATTAATTTCCGATTTACTGTGGAGCATCACCCTTTTGCTTTAAATAATAGTCACTTGCCTCAGTTAGTTTTTTATAATAATGATCGTAACTCTTACTAAATTGTCTAATCAGCGGAATAGCGACCTCATAGTAGTGATGGTCCATCAAAAATGTTTTCAGTTGATCTTGAATATTTTTCATTGGACTTGTTTTGTAATCATCACTGTTCAAATAGCGATCATAAATAGAAATTGTGTCCTTATTTTCATTATGCCACTTTTCATTACTTTCTATCGTAGCTATTTTAGATTCATCAGCCTCTTTTAAGTTCTTCAAATCAATAGTAAAATTATTGTTTAATTTAACCAATCTACTTGAGCATGTTCTATTGCGTACTCCGCTTCCTCTTGAGTAAATTTTCTATTTTCAACAAGTATTTCTAATAACCGTTCTTTCGAAATCTTGCCACCGTTTGCAGAAGATTCCGCTTCTTTCACAGCTTCCTCTTTCCAATCGAAATGAACTTTTTCTATAGCATAATCAGCCTCTTCTGGAGTAAATAGATCAACATTTACAAGTTGCCCAACTAACTTTTCTTTTGAATAATGAAACTTTTGATATGATTTTGCTCTTAAAACAGCCTGCTCTTTCCAGTCTATATTAAGCTTATTGACAGCGGACTGGGAAATATACTCTGAATACATGCCATACTTAGTAAGATAAATTTTAATTTGTTGCTTCGATAAAGGAGATTTCTCTGACCAAGATTTAGCTTTTGCATATGCCCTTGTACTTACTGGTACTAGTAAATTTTCTTTCGGTTCTGGAAAGCTTGATCTATGATGAGCCGCTTCATAAGCTCGAATATATTCATTATACATCATAGCTAACATTCCTAACATCAATCCAAACATTGTAAAAATAAATATCAAAAATTTTTTCATAATGAATACCTTTACTTATTTTTCTCCAAAGGAATCCTTCATTCCTCTTGAACTACTTTCATGAGTATTATATCATGAAATATTCTTCATTTTTATTTTTTAGTGTAAACGTCTTTATATTAGTAAATAAAAAGCGACTGCAATATTTCAACTGCAATCACTCGTTCAATTGTGAGATAAAAAATAACAAAGTAATATAAAGGATTATTTAATCTTATGTTTGTTCATCTTTTCTTCAAAAATGCCAGTCATAATTTTGCGGAGCTCTTCCCTTCTTTTTCAGGAAGGTCTCCTTGGCGTTTGGCCACGGCATAAAGTTCAGGGTATTGCTTGGCTACACGCTCAACTGTCTTGGTCGTCGCATGCCCTCTAACAAAGAAAGGAATGCGTTTGATCCATTCTTGCGGTACAAGAGCAAGCAACTTCTTACCCGCTTCCTTATCAGAAATCTCAGCTGTACTCAAACCTTGGTTGATTTGTTCCTGTTCTTTTTCTGTAAAATCTTTTAATTCCATATGAATCTCCTTATTCTACTATTTTCTTTACCTGAGGACACATTATACACCTATATAGGGAAAAGTACAACTAAAGGAACCGGGCAAGCCATTCCTCACTCTATCTCTTATCCGTGTCTGCACCTTTGATATAGAGATCGAACACTACTTTCCGTTTCTCATCACTTTCTAGTTCTTGCTCTTTTCTTCTGAGAATACTAGATGGAGTAGCCCCATCTGTCTTCAGACAGTCCTTTATTTCTGTTATGGTTAGCCCTAATTTTTTAAACAAGGCAATCTTATTCAGAATCTCTACATCCTTTTCCGAATATTCCCTATACCCATTTTCTAGTCTTCGAGGATGAATAAAACCTTTTCCTTCATAGTATTCTAGTGCTTTTCGAGTTAAACCTG
Organism: Streptococcus sp. 2A/TPW/M5; assembly: GCA_036663675.1. Lineage (GTDB taxonomy): Bacteria > Bacillota > Bacilli > Lactobacillales > Streptococcaceae > Streptococcus. Next base: position 1,814,717 of record JAYXUK010000001.1, read on the forward strand.
TTATTTTTTGAATATCATTTCTTAACATGATCTTGCACCCCTTTATCTATATGATACTCCTGTCCCCAAGGGGCATGTCAACCTTTACCTTATAAACAGAAGACGATCATTTTTCTAATCACTTTCATCTCCTATTATAACAAGGTTCCACGAATAAATCAGTCATAAAAAAGAAAAACAGCCAACCATCCAGTTAACTGCTTAGAAAAATAAATTAAATCTTTAGAAGAATTAGTATTTAAATTTACTTTAAATCGTATTTCCAATCTTCTCCATCTTGGTAGTAGAAAAATTCAGAAAGGTCTTCTTCAAGGAAAATACGAAGCATATCCTCCATATCTAAGGAGAGGTCTAGTTTTGGCAATTCTTTCAGGTCCTCCCACCAGACTTTCCCCTCTTCAGAGGATATTAATTCTCCGTCAAACTTTTCTGTCTTATAAAAGAGAACTACATAACGAATGCCGTCTTCTACCCAATCTTTCATTCCACAAATCTGGGGAGAAGCTATCCTTAAGCCAGTTTCTTCCTTCACTTCACGGATCACTGCTTCCGTAAATGACTCTCCCACTTCGACATGACCTCCAGGAAATGTAAGGCCTGGCCAGTCCTCTTTTACGATCCATAACAAGAACTCTATCGCCATCTCTTACCATACAAAGATTCGTAAACTCGACGTTTTCATTCATATAGATACTTCCTAACTATGTGTATTTTTTCATTGAGGACAGAATAGACAATCTGTATCCTAGTCACCTTTTGCTGAACTTGCGTATGGGCTAGCAGGTCCCCTAGATGCCTCTTATCTTTTCTAAACACTGTCATTGCCAGTAGCAAAACTGCGAGGAGAGTAGCTAAAAACGAGAGGATAATAGATAATAAATCAAACTCACTATAGACACCATGTATCGTGCCCATATGACCTATTTGCCAAGGCAAAAATTTAATGGTGTTTCTAATCAAGCTAGCTTGCACTGTTTTTTCTTGTAAACCAATTGAAGTCCAGCTTTCGCCTTCCCAAAACTCCCATTATTTGTATAATCTAAGAATGTAAAAAGTAGAGTGATTGGCAAAACAGAGGTAAAAAATGCAAGCCACTGCGACTGAACTTCTGTAAACTCTGGGACGCCATTAAAAAGATGATGTAAATAAGCATCGAACCTAAAAACAGAAGAACTAGGTAAGCTAAAATGAAAAGATAATCAAACAGAAATTCTGTCATTCTTTTTTTTAACGAAATAGGATTGATTGCTAACATCTTCATCACCGTCTCCCCATTCTCATCTCCTATTATAATATAAGGGTGCGAATAAAGATACTATTTATAAAAGAAGCCCGCAATCTCTCGATTCCAGGCTTCTTTCTTACTAATCTTCCCTATAAATAACAAATCCATTTGGTTGGATGATCAATCGATCATCGGAAATGGTCCCATGGCTGATCAGATCTGCTTGTCTTCTTTCTAATACAAATTCTTTCTTAGAGTGGTTAAAGTAGGCTTTGAGCGTCTGACCTTCATGCTGCCATGCTACCACCACCACATCTGGCTCTACTTCTTCCAAGCTCACTTTACCATGCTGTATTATTCCTGTCACTTCTTTTCGGAGCTGGATCAAGTCCTTCATAAAGGTCAGCATGTCATTGTCCGCTGACACGCGCTCCCAAGGCATGACACGGCGGCAATCTGGGTCCGGGCCACCGATGAGAGCTAGCTCCGTTCCATAATAAATACATGGCGTTCCCCGTTGCAGATAGAGGAAGGCGAGGGCAGACTTGACAGACTGAAGATCGCCTTTAGCCGTCGTCAAGATACGCTCTGTATCATGGGAGTCTAAGAGGTTGAACATGACCTCAGAGATCTGCTGCCTGTAGTACATAGACTGGCTATTGATCTCCCAAATAAAGCGTTGCGTCTCCTTATGTCCCCGCAGGAAATAATCCTTGATACTCTCAGAGAGAGGATAGTTCATCACCGCATGGAACTCATCGCCATTGAGCCAGGGTTGGGACGAATGCCAGATTTCCCCGAGGATATAGAGGTCTGGCTTCTTAGCCAAGACCGCCTTACGGAAATCTCGCCAGAATTGATGGTCGATTTCATTGGCCACGTCCAGTCGCCAAGCATCGATATCAAACTCTTCAATCCAGTATGTCGCAACCTTCAAGAGATAGGCCTTCACCTCTGGATTAGCCGTATTGAGCTTAGGCATATAGCCCGCAAAGGCAAAAGCATGGTAAGACAAGTCGCGACTATTCCACAGATTTTCTGAGGAGACAGGGAACTCTTTAATATGGAACCAATCCTTGTAAATCGAATCCTCCCCGTGTTTGACCACATCTTGCCATTGGGGTGAATCGTAGCCAATATGATTAAAGACAGCATCCAGCATAATCTTCATCCCACGCGCGTGAGCCTCTTTCACTAGTTTGCGGAAGGTCTCTTTATCACCAAAATGTCGATCAATTTCAAAGTAATCAATGGTGTCGTATTTGTGGTTGCTCGGTGATTCAAAAATCGGGCAAAGGTAGAGCCCTGTAATTCCTAACTCCTGCAAGTAGTCCAAGTGATCGATAATCCCTGCAAATCTCCACCAAAGAAATCCAACATGGTAGGGGCAATTGACGCATCCCAAGGACGGACACCTTCTGGTGACAGAGCTGGATTGCCATTGGCAAAGCGCTCAGGAAAAATCTGGTACCAAACCGTCTGAGCCACCCAATCCGGTACAGCGCACCCATCAATCTCATGGATAAAAGGAAGCTTAAAGCCATTCATGACGAAGTCCAGGTTCTCCTTGGTGTAAGCTGCCACACCCCGGTCTCCGTACAAGATCTTCTCTCCGCTGTATCCTCTAATTCAAAGAGGTACTGGATCCGTGCATGGCGGACAGATACCGACACTTGCCAATAATCAAAGAGATCGTCGGTCGTCACCTTGTCCATTTCCTTGGTTGCCTCATATAGATCCTCTATAAAAATAAAGGGATCCCCATAGTGCAAGACAATCCGTTTGACATCCTCTTTCTTGGTCCGGATGCGAATGTGAAGCTGGCCGTCCTTATAAAGATAGGCGTACTCCGATTCAGGCCGGTGGTAAATCGCTGTTAATTCCATCTGTCTCGTCTCCTACTTTCCTTTCTTTTCATCATTTACCAATTTATGCAAACGATTACACAAAACTCATTCTAGTATACTACTTTATAAAAACGTTTGCAAGATTCTGAGAGATTATTTTAGACTACTCACTTTTTAAGATTGTAATGCCACACAAAAAGCCCAGTATTTGGGCTTTCTCATCATCTAAATGACTGATCCTCATTCCTTACTTGTATGCCGCTTTCCAAGACTGAGCGCTTGCTCTTCTGACATTTCAACTACTTTGGCAAAGTTAGTATTTCGTGGCATGCTATCCTTAGAGTACCAATAAACATCAGCACTTCCATTTCTGGCCACATAAACAACTGGAGCTAGTTGACGAGTTGGCTGTGAAGGCTCTACAGGTTGAACGGGCTGTGCAGGCACTGCTGGCTGACTCGGTTGAGGGGCTTGACTTGGTTGCGTCTCTACAGAAGGACTGGCTGGTTGTGGTTGACTAGTTGGTTCTGTCGGCACTAAAGATGGCTTGGCGGTTCCCTTCAGATAGTCAATGGTCGCATTCTTGGAATAATTATCCAAGGTAACGGTGGTGATCCCATAAGCATCTACCGACTCTTTGGGACTACTTAGATGGATAGGCAGAAGGTTGCCATCTCGATCAATTCCTACATATTGCAAGGTCACCTGACGAGGAATCAATTCATCCCCGTATAGACAGGCGTCACCTTATAATCCAGCCAATAATTGGGGTGGGTGGCCAGCCAGCTATCGAGCCGTTTCTCGTAGTAAAGCATGCCTTCCACATTACTATCCGCCGTCCCTTTATAATTTCCCGTATTGGCCCAGGCAGTTAGCGGAACCAGATTTTTCCCTTCATTGGTCAGGCCACTAAATTGATAACCAATCAGATGCCCTCTATGGAACAGCCAGGCCTTCTTCCCTTTGTTTCCATAAGCAATCTTAAAATTGTGCCAGCCAACCGGATTATAGCTGAGCCGTGGTTCTCTTTTTTCTTTGGCTCATCCTTGTCCTGAAGCTGAATATGGGCAGAAGTTGCCCGACCTAAATGATCAAACTCACCTAGAACGAGTTGCTTATTGCCATTAAAAGGCAATAGATTCAGACTCTGGTAATCGAGACCTGTTTGCTCAGCTTGAGCCCCTTGAACAAAAGCCAAGGTTATAAAAACCGAGACCAGCGCAACAATAACATTTTTCAAAAACCGTTTTGTAACCATGATTGAAACTCCCACATTTCTATCTAGTGATATTATAGCAGAAAAAAGCGGTTACAGAACAAATAACTTTTTAGAACCTATTTTATGCTATTTTTATTACTCCCAGACTTTCTGGAATTTTAAAATATTAATTTTAATTGTATTCATCATTCCATTTGAATGTATGGTAAAATAACTAAAATAATGCTAAAAATCAACGCTAAAACGATAAATGCCACGCAAAGTAGCAAAAATAATGAGAATGCAACCTCTACTTGCTTGTGCTGTAATCATCGTTTATTCTATACTAAAATCAGTCATATTGCTACTTTATGACAAATTACATCATAGAATATAGAGGAGGTCATACAACATGACATTTGCTGAAAAATTAAAATCCATACGTAAACAAGTAGGGATGTCACAAGAACTTTTAGCTGAAAAAATCGGTGTATCAAGACAAGCTGTAACAAAGTGGGAAACTGGTGCTGGAATTCCAGATATCGAAAATATGATATCCATCTCAAACCTATTTAACATCTCTATCGATGAGTTAATCTGTAATGAAAGAACTACTCTTAATACAAGCGAATATCTTTTTGAGAGTATCACAGAGTATGATATCGATAAGATCAAGAGCTATGATATGAAATTTGGAGGCGCAGAAAAGTTTGTATTGTCCGGATACAATGGAGAAAAAATTCGAGTTCGTCTGGTATCCAATCTTCTTTCTACACTTCAAAATGATTTTAAAGTAAAAATTGATGATAGTAGAAAAAGAATTGACCTAGATGTAAAACGTTACAATGGTGTAACAGAGGCAACGGCTAAAGAAACGGTCAGTATCTTTGTGCAAATCCCAACTCGCTATATTAGTCACATTGAATGCGCGGTTCGTGCAGAGTCTGTAGAAATTCACTCCCTAGAATGTGACAATATCGAACTTGACCTTAAAACATCTCGTATTACTCTAGAAGATATTTCAGGTAAAGTAAAAATAAACTGTAATCTTGATATGGAAGTATTATGTCATTCATTAAACGGTGAAGTTGACATTAACCAGATTTCAGCAACATCTAGAATTCGTATTCCTGAAAACAGCCTATTTACTGCTGTTACCAAAGGGATTGGAACAAATATTTATTATGAAAAAATGGGCAAAAAACTGAACCATTCGATTCACCCGATGCAGATAATATAATTGAATTGAATGGTATTAAGAGTGAACTAGTTATCTATACAGCTGAAGAAAGAGGGTAACTAAATGAATGTAAATTATTTAAAAAGATACATCATCAGTTCTTATGTCCTTGTTTGTGCACTCATTATTTTTGTAGCAGCTCCTGCAAGTTTAATATTTAAGGTTCCACCTGTTATCATGTGGATTGTACGAAATATCGTCGCATGGTCTCCATCATACCTTCTTTTATTTGGATGGAAGTATTTCAGGACTGATGAGAAAAGAATAACTTTCCTTAAGCGGTGTTTCTCTGCTAAAGTATCATTACTCCCACTTCTATCTTCATTTGGTCTTACATTTGGGCTCAGTATTTTATCACTCTTCATCTACTCACTTATAACCCAAAAACAATGTTCTCCTACATCAATCTAGGAACCGTATCATTGCCACTAAGTATTTTCTTATCATTTACATCAGGTCCGACTGGAGAAGAATTAGGGTGGCGTGGTTATATGAGAGAAGAATTTAATAAAAAATATCATTTTTAAAATCCTCTATTTACCAAGGCCTAGTCTGGTGTTTCTGGCATACACTTCTGTGGGTTGTAGATTCAAAATTTACGGACTGGCGGGCCGTTCCTTATATTATTGCTAATATAGTTGTGATTACATCTATTACTATTTGTATGAATATTATTTTGGAAAAATATAATAATCTGATTTATTCTATTTTCATGCATTTTGGTTTTAATATCGTTTATGTATTTTTGGATGCTGATATTGGATTTTTATCATTTTGACCTTGCTATACCTACTCATCACACCGATTGCAATTCATATACGTAATAAAACCGTGGAGAGATTATAATGGGAAAAATCCTCCATTAACCGTACAAAATTTTGACTTCGAAGGTCCTCCTACAACTGTCTGTTTAACTTGTTTCAAACATGAATCAGCGAGATAGATTGTAAAATCATATAAAAGAACACCAACAAAAATCATCTGTTGGTGTTCTCTTCATTTTTAGATTTTGGAAAAAACTCTTGTCCATGTATCAGTAGATACCCTTTATCTCTATTTTTCATGAACATTTTTTATAAACAGCAAGTTTACAGTCTTAATCTATGTAGAGATATACAACTTTCCTAAATCAACTTATATTCATACCACTCTTCATCTACTTTCTGAAAACCCAAAGCCAAAAACATTCTTTGACTTTGAGTATTAAAAGGATAAATTTGAGCAGTTACCTTAACCATTTTTTCTCTTTGGCCAGCTGTATCATTTCAGAAATACACCGTCTTCCGATCTGTAAATTCTGATACTCTTTGCTGACCACTATTGAAAGTTCCGAGTTATCTTGAAGTGTCACATCTCCAACTAACACTCCCTCATATTGGATATAATAGCAAGAACCATGTGAAGTTAGGTAATCATACATTTTATGAAGTTTTGTTACATCGTAAATCTGATCAGTATTATCCACTTGTTTGCAAACCTCACTATCCTGATACCAAAGAAGGGAGATGGCATCATTTCTATAATAAGGAATAAGAGTGATCTGATCATCTACTATTCTATTCATCATTACTTGTTCTTATTTCTATTTAGAGGTTTCTTCCGATACTTCAATATTCCCCTTCAACCAATTGGACATCTTTTTGCCTTTGTCTTTATAAGGGTTGGGAGGAAACAAGGTAAAAGGAGGAATGCTGGCATCCGGGAAGAATAGTTCTACGCTTATCGTTCGTTCGCGATTATGATTGACGTAGGCTGTAAAATAGATATGGTAATGTCCGCTCACATCACCACCATTATCATACTCTCCCTAGCAGTATTTGGCAATAAGGTAACAGACTCTATGCCCTGCTTTTCCTGGGCTAACTGTGTAATGATCTCACTCTTAATAGCAGCCTCATGATTTCTGATGAAATTACTATCATCACTATATCTAGGATGCCCATTACGCAAATAGAAAATAATAACCATCAGAAAAGGTAGGGAAATTAAAAAATAATTAGCTTATTCGATTTTAACATGGGGTCCTTACTAATCTGAATCAATATTAAGAAATCTCACCTTATAGCCATCTTTGGTATATAAAAATTCTAATTGAAGGGTCATATCCACTAATTCTGAATTAGAAGTCATCTCATAGTCAACGGCAAACCCAGAATGGTCATTATAATCATAAATCTCCAATTGAGAATACTCATAAGGTGGATGGAAATTACATGCCACTCCATATTCATCAATCGTGTCAAAATCATTTAATTCAAGTGTTTTTCAACATATCCAAAGAATTCATTTAAATCGTCAATCTCAGATTCGTCAACATAATTCTTTATATCTTCATAATTTTTAAGTGAATATCTTTTAAAATATTTGTGATAACCTCTATAACTTTTTCTCTTTTATAACTATCATCTCTCTTTTAAATCTATCGAAAAATCCCATAGGGAAATCCTTTCTCACTGTACATATTAGTTTACTGAGATGTACTTATCCCATCGCTTTAAGGGCCTATCCAAATAAGAATAAGCCTTATTTTTATCTAATCTAGGAATTATGAATTAATTGCTCCAATTCTACTTCTGAAAGATATCCATGATTGTATAGTTTACTTAACAAGGCTTCATCTACGGTAATTTCATAATAGTCAGTCACAAACTCATGAAATCTCTCAAAGCTAACAAAGAGGTAAGATAGCAACCATTCTCCGCCATCCTGATCTTGGTAAGTCTGTTGATGCGCGTGACCGTCATACCAGATAAAGAAGGTTGTTTCATCTTTTTGTTCTTCTGAATAAAGTGAGACATACTTTTCATCCAGTCCTTTATAAAAACTATCGATGATATCTTGATTCCACTCGTCAGCACCAAACTGGCTTAAACTACTTTCATGATCAAAGCCTTTTATAAGGATCATTTTATCAGTCAAAATCACATCTAAAGAATCACCAGATCCATTATCAATAAGATAGCGGACTCCATAGTCTTCCTCAGTCTTAATTACGAGTCTGAGCCAATCCTCACTCGGATCTGTCAGATATTCGTCAATGACTAGCAAGGCATCTAAGCGAGTCTTTATCTTGTCCCAATTAATCTTTCTCATCTCTAAAAAACCTCCATCTTATTCTTGCTATTTATCAAGATCACAAGCCCTATAACGAGCTGTTAGATAGCCTGAAAAGCTAATCTGAGGGATATTCCACTCATTAGGCAAATAAATGGAACAATCTACCTGATCACCTAGAGGGGAACTTGCTGAGAAGACATATCTTCCCAAATCCTCATTATTAGGATTTCTTTCAACTTGACTCAATCTGCTAGTATTGAACCAGTCTTTAAACAGTAACCAGATTTGCTCGGCATCTTCGTTTAATAGGGAGACTTTCAAGTTGTAGCTAATTCCGACCCTACATCTTTTTTGAATCCTAACTCATCAGCTTTACAAACTTTTATCGATCCCTTATCATACTGCCAGTTATCACTATCTAATAGGGAAATTGAATAGATAGATTGTCTTTAAATCCCTGTATAGTATCTAATAAATCTTTGGAGGCGGCTTCGAATAATTCTAGTTCTTCCATAGTCTTCTCTTTAATTTTCATAGCGAATCACATTCCGATTTAATCCGCATCAACCCAGATCTGGTATTTTTGACAATGGAGACATCTAAACAAATAACCACAGATAGGCCCGTCTTTAACCAAGTAATCTTCTACATCTTTATATTCTTCACGCGCTTCATAGTCTGCCAAGACTTGCTCAGCGATTCCCATATCCTTCAATTCTCGAGTTCCAACTGTACCCAGGTAAGCACAATAATCTTGGCAACAAGAAAGCCAATATTCTCCCTGCCAACTAGAGTAGCCTGGGGTCTGACAAAAAAGCAGCTGATTCTTTTCTGGATCCAATTCACCCTGCCACTCGGCATCTTGGATAAATTCTGCATCGAATTTTTGGCTGCTTGACCGTTTGCAATGCAAGTTGGGCAGAGATGTTCTATCTCTTCGATACAATAAGGTATAAGGGTATAATAAACATTGCTTTCTTTCCCACAAGATGGGCAAAGCTTGGCTTCTCCTTCAACAAATGAACCTGTAGCTAAGGGGTCTGGATGATAGAGAAAATGAGGCAAGTTTTTAACAAGTCCTGTCTTTGCTTCTTCTCTTCTTTTCTTAGAGGACGAGGAAGGGCAAAACGATCGCCATGACTCTGACTCATTTCTTGTAAACGGCTCAGTTTCTTTATCTGTTTTCGGTCTGGTTTATCTAAAATTTCGGTAAATAAGCTATAGGCACTGGTGTAGAGATCCAATTGCTCATAGAGATCAACTAAGACTTTCTTAGCTTCTAAATCCTCAGACTTAGCTAATTCATCAGCCAAATCATAGAGTGCCGCAACACTGGAAGAATTTCCATCTTGTTCCAGGTATTGCTTTTTTAAAGTAATATACTTTTCTAGAAATGGATTCATGGGACTACCTTTCTAATGGAATATAAAAACCTTAACAAATAGTCACTAAGACATTCCCTTGTGGTTTAAGATTTCCTTGTAAAAGTCTTTCATTTTGACAAAGCAGGTTAAAATATCATCCTTGATTTCTTCCTCTTCCTCAAGATAATCCCAAATATCAGGATACAAGTCGGCTTTCTTGCATGCTTCCATACTAAAGTCTTTCAAAGCCTTGTCCATATCAAATTCTTCTAAAGCTTGACTGATAGCCGCAATTCTCGATTTTTCAGTATAGGCGATATATTCAGATACATCCTCTAGAGGAGTCACCCCTAAAACAGCTTCTCTCAAGGGATTGTCATCCAAAAATTCTGAACTACTAAATCCTGTCATGACAAAGAGAAGAGCATCCCACATTTTGTCGATATCTATTATGATATCATGAGCGTCAGCGGAGTCCTCAGCAAAGTCTAACAAGTCATCTTCTTGGTTAGAAAGAGCTTTTATTTGTTCTAATTCATTGTCTGGTAAATATTGATAATTGGCAATCATTCCCATGATTTTTCTCCTTTGAATCTTGTAGGATAATACTGATATTTCTAGCTCTATTTCTATAGAAAATGCTATAATGGAGCTAAGAAATTGTTTTATTGAATGTTAAATAAAGGGAAAAAGTAATGTTCACTAGTATTGTTTTGGGTTTTTATGCTCTTTTCTTTCTATCCTTATCCTTTACTATCTACCTCTATATCAGACTTGTAGTTGCGGTTAAAAAGGCAAAGACATTCCCAAATGGATTTACAAACTTGGCCATGCTGTTCAAGGAAGAATTCACGTTGACTATGAAGAAATCACTGATGCTAATGCCCTTAAAGAGATTCATTGGTTCTTGCTGATCTATTTAATCGTAAATCTACTCGTATTGGCTGTCCTCTACTATCATAGTAATAGCTTTCCTCAAGCCATTTATGAATGTTTGAAAAAACAATTTTTCATCGTACTTGTTAGTATGGTTTTAAAAAGTATTGGTAAATTTGTTGTACTGGCTATAAGCAAAAACTTTCATAACAGTCATGTCTATGCATCAACCAACGCTGTTATCGGGACAACTTTTTAACAAGTTATGTTTTTATGTTCTGCATGATGATGAGTGGTCTTCCAGCTCAACCAGTTCCAGTAACCATTCAAGATACCACTGTCATCATCGGTGAAACCAAGGCTTCCGAGCTTTTAGACCAAGGCTATACCTTTGGAGATAAAGGCGCAGAGAGTTCCATCACCAATCCCAAAAACGACCACTTCTACTACGGTCAGCTTCTTGAAGTCAAGCGGGATGATCAGTCCTGTGGCTTTATGAGCCTTACTCCTACGGGAAGAGATACTGATCAACTCAAAAACTGCGTCATCACCTATTACAGAACACCTAAGGATAGCAAGCAACTAGAAAAAATTTCCATCAATCATGTCAAGCTAGCAAATCTCAAGCTCCAAGATTTTCAAACACGAAAATTAATCGATATCTTTGAAGTCAATCCAGCTGATTATAATGTCTCTGATAAGGATACCAACTTCATTCTGACTATTCAAACAGCAGATTACGACCTCTGGAAAAGATACCGGATTGAATCCAAGTTCAATTCAGATGGTTCGATTGATAGCTATGGAGTCAGAGCCCAGCATAGCATGTGGGAATGATTCACCATTTCCCCTTTATCACATAAGCATTAAACTGGAAAAATATCGTCGACAAGTTTATAGGTTTCGATGAATCGAAGGCCAGAGGAACCTTTATCTCTAGTGATTTCTTCATAAATATCTTCTAAATTTTGGGCAGGTGCCAACATCCAAAGACTAAAAGGTCTAAGTTTCACCTGTCCAATTTTTTCAATATTTTCTAATAATTGCCCTAAATCTTTGTGATTGAACCAGCAATCTGTAACGAGAGCAAACTTTGTATTGTCCATCTTACAGGAGATTTGACTGGTCAAAAATCATCGATGGAGGGCTTTTTGGTTTGTAAGAGGCGTGTGCAAGCCAAATGATACTCAAGCTTTCTAGGACTCTGCTCAACCATAGATACAAAGACAAGACCATACTCATCTTGGAACTTAACAGTAAGGAGATCTCCTTCTTCAAAATAAGGTTTACGTTTAGTTTTGGCTTTAGTGACCTTTAGAGGTCTAGGATTTTCAGTTTGCAAATGGATAGCAAGTTTATCCAAGACCTTTTGCCTTTGCTTCAAAGCCTTTGAATCTATTTCCAACCAAAATGGATCAGGACCTTTTTGATAAGCTCTAAGGTTTTATCTCTGATATCGCCTGTCAGATGACCAATCTTCCACAGTGAATAAGCAAGAGCAGTCCAATAAATTTCTGTGAAAAAGTCTGTTTGACAGTAATCTTTCTCCTCATCGAGGATATCCTTTATAATGTTCGCTACCTGTTCACCGTCTCTATAGCGACCGACTACTTCATTGTAAATGTCATAACCTTGATCACTGTCAATGATTTTAACGCCATCAATAGCCATTCTCAACTCCTAATGCTCAATCGACATCTTATTGGTAAATCTCAAAGCTTATTTAATCTTATGCTTGTTCATTTTCTCTTGGAAAATATCTGTAAGAATTTGTTGCAATTCTTGAGCTTCCTTTTCAGGAAGTTGGCCTTCTTGTTCAGCTACTGCATACAACTCCGGATACTCGAGCGAAACTCTCTTAACAGTACGTGTAATGGCATGTTTTCTAACAAAAAATGGAATCCGTTTAATCATATCTTGAGGAATTAATGCGATAATCTTATTTTACAAGATAGGTTTTCCTGATTTCCATTTTCATGATAGATATTTCTCCTTAAGAAGCTAGATAGTGCTAGATGTTTCTCTTTACTGCTCAATCCGTCTACTCAAGCAGTGGCATACACTCATAAAGAACTTTGTTTGACTATTGAATATCTTCCATCGCTTCTTTCACATATTCTTCGACATCTTCAATCTCTACAAACAGCGGGTCTAAGTGGCATAAGAAGTGCCAATCTTCGGTGCCGCGTTTTCTGTAGAGAATCGCTTCGCCGTCTTCACTTCCGAAAAAGCTTCTGTCAACTTCATACCCTTTGTTTTCTAGGAATACTTTTGCCTTGCGGAAGTTTGCTTCTCGTGCTTCGACATAAGCTTTCACTTCATCGTTATTCACGACATATGCATCTACTTTTGTAGCTCCTTCGATCATTTTATCGTTTTTAACGGATAGATTCGAAATTTCTTTCCAAATAATGTCTACATTTTCCTCAGAATTAAACGAAAATCTAGATAAAGGGACAATATTTCCATTGAAGACAATCTCCATATAATCCGGTAGATTTTTTGGATTAAAATACTCCACATCAAAACTATCTTCTTTTTCTAAAGTATATCCCGGGATTTGCGCTACAAAGGCTCTTCCCTCTTCTAAAGAATCAAACACGACTAAATCTTTTGAATAATTGTTTTGGTACAATTCTAATAGATACATCATTAATCCTTTCAATATTTAGATAGAAGATAGTTTTTAGCAAACTAATATACTCAACACGTGAGGATAGAGATTCAAGCATTCTTTTTACTAAATAGGATTGATTGCTAAAAATTTCACCAGCTTACCTCCTCTTGTCTCATCCTCAATTATAACACGTTTCCACTCACATATCAGATATTTATTATTGGACCAAATAACCTTTTGAAATAGAAAACAAGCTCACCAATTCATCAAGTCTATATTTTTATGAGATTCTTCATTAATGCTAAAAGATTTACAGTTTAAATTTTATTAAAATCCTTGTTTATGACCTTACGTCATGATGTATAATAGGTATGAGGAGGTGGGTAATGATGGCTAAATATAGAGCAATTCCGGAAGGATTTATGACAGTTGGGCAACTTGCTAAGAAAATGGGGTTACTGTCCGTACTCTACAATACTACGATAAAGAGGGTTGCTTTCCCCATCGGCAGAAAGTGAGGGTGGTCGCAGGCTTTATACCGATAAAGATTTAGTACTACTCCATCAGATATTGTCTTTAAAATCATTAGGTTTTTCTCTCAAGGATATAAAGGGGCGTTTGATCTCTTTGAAAACACCTGATGATGTTGCCAATGCTCTTACAGAGCAAGCAGATACTATTCGTAAAAATATTGAACAACTTAAGGATTCTTTGGTCGCAATAGAGCAACTAAAGGTAGAAGTTTTACAAATACAGACGGTCAATTTTAAGAAGTATGCAGACATCATCGTCAATCTACAGATGAAGAATGACTCCTACTCTCTTATCAAGCGCTTTGATGATGATACGCTCGACCAGATACGCAGTCGATTTGACAAGAAAAGCGGACTAGACTTTATGGACAGATTGAACCGCCTAAGTGATCAAATCGTAGAGCTTCAAAAAGAAGACGTACCAGCTGAAAGCGAACAAAGCCAACAGGTTGTGAAAGAATACTGGGGCTTGATTATGGAGTTTACAAATGGTGATATGAGTATGCTTCCTAAGTTGATGGAAGTTGGTACTATTGACACAGCCTCAAACGCTTGGGAAGAAAAGCAAAAATCGTCAATGACTATATAGGACCCGCCCTACAAGTCTATTTTTCAAGGCTTGGAACAAATCCCTTTGAAGAGGTGAAACCATGAAAGACGCGATAAAGATTTCTGGATTAAAGAAAAGTTATGGTAGCAAATTGGTTCTTGGAGGCCTCGATTTTCAAATCAAACAAGGAGAAATATTTGCTCTGCTCGGAGTAAACGGAGCTGGTAAAACAACAACGCTTGAATGTATCGAAGGTCTGAGAAAATATGATAAAGGCAAGATAGTTGTAAACAGGAAAACCGGAATTCAACTACAGTCCTCCTCTCTACCCGCTCACATCAAACCGATGGAAGCCATAAAACTCTTTGCAAAATGGAATCATACATACATTGATGATGCTATGCTAAAGGCCCTTGGCATAAAAGAAATTGAACAGACGCAATACATAGAATTATCCACCGGTCAAAAAGAAGATTACATCTTGCTCTTGCACTTATCAGTAATCCGGATATTCTATTTCTCGATGAACCGACAGCGGGACTTGATGTTGAAGGAAGACTGTCCCTCCACGAACAAATCCGAAAGCTCAAATCGCAGGGAAAGACAATCGTCTTGGCAAGCCACGATATGGCCGAAGTTGAAACCTTATGTGACCGCATTGCCATTTTGAATAATGGAAAGATTGTCTTTTGTGGTACTCCTTCAGAACTGACAGACAGGTTGGGAAGAAAATATTTCATCCATTTAAAGACCCGGGACGGAGAGGAATCTTTTGAAACAGATACGATCGAGGACACTTTGATTTCATTATTGGAAGAATGCAAACAGAAACATATCCAAATACTGGATATTAAGGTGGATCGTGGCACACTGGAGCAGCATTTCATCGAAATGGCAAGGAGGGATCGGAATGAAAGGATTCTTATATAGCCTAGCATTACAGTGGAAATTGGACATACGAAGTAAGTCTCTCTTGGTTACTTACTATATTGTACCGCTTATTTTCTTTCTTCTCATGGGTGGTATTTTTACTTCCGTTATGCCTGAAATGGGTAGTACACTCATACAGTCAATGATTGTCATGAGTGTTTCCATGGGGCCTTTCTCGGCTTACCGCCTTCCTTGATTGAAACATACGGAAGCGACATAAAGAAGATTTATAAAGCAAATGGTGTGCCTATTCACTTAGGATTGGTAACCATGGTTCTCTCTGCCTTTGTTCATTTGATAATGACCTGCATAGTGATCCTACTACTTGCTCCAATTTTATTTAAAGCAAGTCTACCGAATCAACTTCCCTATTCTTTCTCGCACTTGCCATCTACATTTTTGTATCGTTGAGTATCGGAAGTATACTGGGCCTTACTGTTAATAATCAAGCAAAGCTGACCATGATAGCGCAACTTGTATTTTTACCCTCAATTATGCTCTCAGGAATCATGTTTCCTAGCAACTTACTACCTGATTTTCTTCAAGCAATCGGGCGTCTTTTCCCAGCCTTTTGGGGATTCCGCTTGATGCTAGATCATGGTTTTGGTCTTGAAAATCTTTGGTATCTGATTCTTGTATCCTGTATCTCAGTAATGACTTGTATCCCACTCTTGAATCAGCAAAAATCTAACTAGGTGCCTGAATAAATCCATAGCAACATTAACTATAAAGCAAAAAGCGACGAGATTGTTACTTATCTCGTCGCTTTTGCTGTTTTTAGTTATTTTTATCTAGTCTCTGTTATGTTATTGAAACTTCTTGCTCCCATCGGCTAAGCACATCTTTTAAAGGATCATCTAAATAGGTATATGCTTTATCCTTAATCCAATCAGGAATACCATATGCGGCCTCTGCTATACTCCCTGTGATGGCAGCAAGAGTATCACTGTCCCCGCCAAGAGAGATGGCATTGCGAATTGCATCTTCAAAATCTGTACTTTCAAGAAAAGCAATGATGGCTTGAGGTACTGTATCCTGGCAAGTTTCATTAAAATGATAGTTAGGACGAATGTCATCGAGTGATTGAGAAAGGTTATATCCGTACTCTTCCTCTATGTATTCCCTGATGCGTCTCTTACATTCTGTAGGATGATCATTGATTGGTTGCTCATAGTCGCCACTATAGCCTCCAAAGTAATAGCGACACAGAAAGATAGCATCAGACGTCGCCATAGCTCCTTTGACACCCTCTGGATGGTTATGAGTTACTTCTGCAGAAAGACGTGCAAGAGCTCTTCTGGACGGCCAGGCTCCTGTTCTGGCACAGAAACTACAATCCATGACCCAAGCACAAGGAGAAACACGCATGGCTGAGCCATTGCCAAAGCTATTATAAGGGGAGCAATCATTGCTTTGAATCCATGTATTAAACCTAGGCCCGTACCCAGCATCGGGATACATTCTGCCATATTTCTTCATGGCATCAATAAAGTCATCCTTCTGACCACCGTTCATGATGGCTTCAGCAACAGCACATGTCATAACCGTATCGTCCGTGAAAAAACAATCCTCACGAAATAATGGAAAGTCTTTCGTTTTAATATTGCCCCATTCGTAAACAGAACCTACAATGTCTCCTACTATTGCTCCTAGCATAAGATTCCTCCTTACAGCATATCAGATTTCCAATGGATCACTCTTCAAAAACGGTACCACCAAATCAATCCATTCTTGAGGCAGGTAAGCCGATAAATAGCCGTGGTTATAGCCCTTTGCTTCATACAGAATCGTGTTGGGATGTAGCTGCTGAAATAATTTCGCTGATGCTTTCACACAGTTCAGTTCTTTTTCACCAAAGATATACAGTACCTGGGCCTTACTAGCAGAAATCGTGTCCTTCAGCTTGTAACGCCCCATATAGGTTTTGTAAATGGTCACTAATGTTTTGACAGACATCTTTGGCAGATCCTCTAAATAATATGCTTTTATTTCCTCTGGATAAGCCAGTTTAGGATAGAGTTTGTCCATCATGCTTAATTGAAGTTTGCAAGAGAATTTACTGAACATCAATTTACCAAATAGAGCTACTAGAAAAATGCTGATTTTAGCCAACCTTGGTTGAGGAATACAGAGGCTTCCATCTATGATGGCCTTCTCAGCTATCTCGCTGTCTAAGGACAAAAGTTCCATGGCAATTTGACCACCCAGTGAAACACCACCGATCGCAAACACCTTCCCACCACAGTTTGCTTTGACATAGTCTAGGATCTCCAAAGCAGAATCTTCAGTAGAAACATAATCGAGTTGATATTCTTCACCGTGGCCATTCAAAGTGGGTAGAATAACACGGTAGTCTTCTGACAAAATCCGTGCTTGACGAAGATAATTCCACCAAGAACTGCCACCGCCATGTATCAGCAAGATAGAAGGCAAATTCTTATCACCAAATTCATGGAATTTCATGTTTAAACTCCTTACTATACCAGTTTAACTTGTATTGATTAAAATCACCCATATTAAAGATAGTCAGATGTGTTTAAATTTGGGCAAATAATCGTGTCATATTTTCTAAAAATGATATTCCAACGTTTACATTATTCAGTCTTCTTCTTGTTCAAATACCAACTAGGAATGATTTGATTCATATCATCATACCATTCTAAAATTTCCTTAGCTTGATGTTGCATTACTGATATTTCTTCAGCTCCGTAAGGTACAGCCCATGGCAAAGCACCAACTATGTTATTTAGAATATAGATAGCGAGAAGCTTCCAAAATAAATCCGGAACCTTATGATCAAAATATCCATCTATCATACCAGACGCAAAAGAGGGAGAGACTTGAGCAGACCATACAATACGATTGAATTCCTCCCAAGGATCTCCCAGATCAAATCGATCAAAGTCAATGACATAAATTTTACGATCTTCACCAATCATGAAATTCCCGATGTGATAATCTCCATGTTGGAAAACCTGAGGTCTATCTTTTAACAATTCTCGATTTGCATTTAAATAATCAATAAAAATCTGACCATTTTCGTACTGAACGGGACATTCTTTGTATTTGGAGATTTTGTCATCAATTTTTCGATTATAAAAGACCTCCCAATCTTCACAAACTTCTGTAACAGAGAGTGAATGAATTTTTTGAAGGATTCTTCCTGCTTCTACTCCATAAGTATATTGTTGTTCTTTCGAAACAGTTAAAATGGTTTCTCGAGCATCTTTCCCATCTATCCATTCATGTAAAGAATGTACTTCGTCATCGCAGAGTTCTATGCTAATCGGTTTACACATCGGAACTCCAAGAGAAGCTACTTTCTCCATCATATCAAATTCAAATTTTTTAGAATCTAACTTCTCCTTATCAGAAACACGCAAGAAATATTTTTGCTGTTTTTGATCTGTCACACAATATTTTTTATCATCTGACCACCCTTTATTTATGGCTATCTTACCACTAAAATCCATCAATAACTCCTCGATTAACTTTACAACATTACTATATTCTTAACTAATGAAAAGTAATTCGTAGTCCGTCCATTCTTTTACACTTCCTAAAGATATATAAATTTTGACCACGTTCTGAAATTATAATTTCTTCTTAAAGTGAATAATTCTATTTGCCTCCTGGAATCCAATATTGAGATGAAATCTTATAGAATCCGTATTCGTTAAAGTACAATCACTTGCAAATTCCTTACATCCTTTATTTTTCGCCCATTCCTCACATTTTGTACAGAGATTTTTAGCAATATCCTTTAAACGATATTCCTCGTCGACAATAATCCCTTCTAAGAATCCAACAGGACTATATTTACAACCTTCAACATAATCAAATCTGAGTGAACATAGTGCTAACCCTACAATTGTGTCACCTTCAACTTCAGTAAAGATTGCAGTATTTTTGCCATTCGTATATTTTTTACTTCATCAATAGCTTCTTTATCTGTCAATTGGGGCCATAATTGTTTCATTAGTTCAGCCGTTTTTATAGAATCTTTTGTTATTCCATCCATATTGATGTTCCTCCGCAAATTACAAGCAAATGTTTCGAATCAAGCTGTTACTTTGTTACTCATTGATTGATACCAATACCATACCCTTCTACTTTTCGCTGTCTCAGATCGGAAGAGTAGAGTCACACACTCGGCGGTTCGGACTTACTGTATCATTTCGTCGGTTTCCTCCTCATTCTACGAGTCCTATACCCCAGGGCACCTTCTCGACCTTCGGTCTCACCTTGTCCCATGGG
The DNA here is from genome assembly GCA_036663675.1 of Streptococcus sp. 2A/TPW/M5. GTDB lineage: Bacteria > Bacillota > Bacilli > Lactobacillales > Streptococcaceae > Streptococcus. The sequence continues at coordinate 1,834,411 of JAYXUK010000001.1, forward strand.
CAGATCATCTACTTCTATTTCGCTGAAGCCTCAGATCGTACAAGAAGTGATACTGCCTCAACATGTGGTAATATTCTGCTTTTATACTAATAAACAAAAGACAATGAAAATCATTTTAAAATGATACTGTGGAACGGAAAGATTATCATCACTTCCAAAAGAAACGACATCCATAACTCCACTTAAAATTACAATTGATAATTCTCTAACATTAATCATCTAATTATAAAATCGTTACTTTCAATAATGGATAAGCTGATTTAAAATTTAAAATCCTTTTCTTTACTAATTCTATTACTAGCCAATATAGTATAAATTAAATGACCAATAAAAATGATGATAAACATAACATAGCAGCCTGACTTACAACTTACTACTTTTCATATGATAATTTACAAATGTCTTTCCAGCCACTCGATCTTTTTAAAATCCTTATTGTTATTGTGATCATTTCGATAGGAGTCTTGAGAAGAAGCTTTGTAAATACTTAGATACTGCTCCAGACTTGGAAGACGAAAAGCGATGCCTTCAATGTGAATAAGCTCTATATCCGATTCCGAAACTCCTGCAAAATCAAGTAAGGAATCGATACTTCCAAATTCAACACTCACTCGATCATTTTGGAATTCATGCTCATGAATATCTATTAAGACGTAGCCTAAGTCTTTCATCACTTTCATTATCTTGTCCCAGTCATAAATTCTGAGATGATCAGGTGCTTCCCAACCTCTAGGGTCACCAGGCACATGAATGTCAATGTCAGACGGCTCCCAATTTTCTTTCGTTCTAAACTCCAATCCCAAAGACCCCATCAGTGTCGGTGTAATTCCGACTCGATTTAAATGGAAACAAATAGTTTTAAATTCTTCAAATAAGAGACTCATGTTTACTCTAAACCTTTCATCTAAATGTTCGTTATTTCTACTTTATTACCTTGAACAAAATCATTTTCATTTTCTAGAGTATATCCAGTTATTTTAGATACAAAGTCTTTTCCTTCTTTTAAGGACCCAAATGCGACTAGATCTTTATAAGAAGGATTTTGATACAATTCCAACATATACATCTCTAGTCCTTCTGATTTTTGAACGATTATCCACATTTCACAAACAAGCTCACACACTCAGCGGTTCGGACTTACCGTATCATTTCGTCGGTTTCCCCTCATTCTACGAGTCCTATACCCCAGGGCACCTTCTCGACCTTCGGTCTCACCTTGTCCCATAGGCAGAACATCTACTTCTACTTCGCTGATGCCTCAGCTCGTACAAGCAGTGATACCGCCTCGACGTGATGCGTCTGTGGGACTCAAAAGGTTTGGGGAGTTCAAAGCTCCAGTGGGGCTTTGAAGCCTCTCGCCTTGAAATGAAAAAGCGAGATTTTAACTGCATTTTACCAACAAACTTACACACTCTACATGGTGCGTTTGTGGGACTCAAAGGTTCAGTGAACCTTTTGAGGATTAACTGCGTTTCACCAACAAGCTTACACACTCGACATGGTGCGTCTGCGGGAAAAGGTCCACCGGCTGGACTTTCTTCAATTCATAACCTAATTCTTGATAGAGTTTGATATCACGCGCCATGGTGGCGACGTTACAGGAGATATAGGCGATGCGGTCAGCGCCTGTTTGGGCGCTTGCTTTGATAAAGCTTTCGGTCAAGCCCTTGCGTGGTGGGTCGACTAGGATAGCAGTTGGTTGGATGCCTTCCTTGAGCCAATTCTTCATGGCATTTTCAGCTGTGTCACAGACATAGTGGGCATTGGTGATGCCATTTAAACTAGCATTCTTCTGGCTATTCTCCACGGCTTCGGGGATGACCTCTACTCCATAGACTTCCTTGACATGCTTGGCAACTGATAAGCCAATAGTCCCAATTCCTGAGTAGGCGTCAATCACGACATCTTCTGCTCTTAACTCCGCAAAGTCAATGGCTGTCTGATAGAGCTTCTCTGCCATTTCAGTATTGACCTGGTAAAGGCTGGTCCAGAAATTTGGAAGCTATTGCCCAACATTTGGTCGGTAATGTAATCTTGACCATAGAGCGTTCGCCATTCTTTCCCAAAAATGGCATTGGTATTCTGATCGTTGATATTTTGCATAACTGACACAATCTCTGGGAATTGCTTGATCAACTGCTCGATCAACTGGTCCACACGGAACACCTTGGGACGAGTAGTCACCAAAATGACCATAATTTCTCCAGAATGGTGGCCACGACGGACGACGAGATTGCGAATCAAGCCAGATTGTTCCTTTTCATCATAAGGCTTGAGGTCAAACCGACGAATCAAATCCCGAAGTGCCAAGACCACTTGGTCAATGACTGGATCTTGGATATAAAAGTCCTCAATCGGCATCAAATCGTGAGAGCTCTTCCGAAAGAAGCCTGTCTCTACCTGACCATTGACACGACGGACAGGGACCTGGGCCTTGTTGCGATACTGGACAGGATGGTCCATCCCCAAGGTCAGGGTACTTCGATATCAGAGATTCCTGCCATCTTGTAGAGGCTATCCTTGACCTGCTTGGCCTTGAATTTCAGCTGCTCCGGATAAGCTAGGTGGCCCAAGTCGGCAATACCGCTTCGCAAGTAAGCCAGGTCTAGTTCTTCATTGCGGTGAGGGATTTTTCCAGGTATTCCTCTACTTTTCCGTAGCCGATCTTCTTATTGACCTTGAGCACGCGCATGCGGATGACTTCTCCTGGCAGGGCATTCTCCACAAAAAGACCAGGCCATCGACCTTAGCCACTCCTGCTCCTTCGTGTGTCAAATCGACAATCTCAACCGTTACAATTTCATTTTTCTTTAACATCGTTTTCTATCTTTCTACAAATTAAAAGGGGTGGAGTCCAAAACTCCTATCCCCTTATTATATCATCTCAGTCCCATTTGGTACAATTTCTTTTTATAAGCATCGAAATCGACCAGCAAGCCTTGACCACCATACATATCGTAAGCATCGACCCAATCCCCATTTTCTGGGATGGTCACTCGTTCAATTCCTTTTCCAGCACTTCCGACTAGTCCAAGTCCATTGGTCAATAGGAAGAGAAAGGAACATTGGTAGACGTCATGGCAAAGACTTTCCCAAGGGCTTCAGATCCCGTAAAGAGTTTGGTTGGATCCTTGATCTGATGCATGATAGCGGACATGACCTCTTGTTGGCGACGGGTCCGACCAAAGTCTCCTTCATCGTCCTTACGGAAACGCGAGTAATTGAGAAGGGTCCGGCCATCCATCCGTTGTTTTCCAACCTTGATGGTTTGCTGCGGAACGACACCGTCTTTCATATTCAAATCATCTGGTACTTCTACTTCACTGACTTTTTCGCCATCAACCGTTGAAAACTGTGCATTCATCTCGACCCCATTTGGGAAGAGGGTATCGATCGCTGTCGCAAAGGTCTTGAAATCGACCATGGCGTAATATTGGATGTCAATGTCAAAGTTGTCTTTAAGCATCTGACGCACCAATTCAGCCCCTTGATTGTTATTTTGCTCCCCGATGGTGAAGGCAGTATTGAGCTTCTGGTCGTAGTAGCCATCATACTCTGGAATATTTTGCTGGCTCACTCCATCGATATGGACCAGTGTATCCCGCATGAAGCTGACCATCTTGATCTTGCCTTCTTTGTTATTGACATTGACCACCATGATGGAGTCTGTACGGGTCTCATCCGATTTCTCACCGATCCGACCATCTGTCCCCAAGATCAGAATATTGACCCCATCTCGCGACTTCTTGCCGTTAAATTTCTCAACGACAGCCGGTTTGGCATCTGGACCTGTCGGCTTGCTGTTGAGGCCTTTCACAAACATGAAGACCATGCCACCAATAATGAGCAAGAAAAGAGAGCAAGCCACTTGAGAATCCGTTTGACGCGGATCTTTTCCGTGGTTTCTTAGGTATATCGCTCGTCGCAGCAACTGCTTTCTTCTTAGACTTTTTGCTACGTGATTGGTAAACAGGAGATCCCCAATTGGTTCAGCAATCTCACCTTGCACTTCTTCTGTAGCGTCTACCTCAGGTTGAAGGGCTTCTGCTTCCTCATAAGCTCCTTGGCTCTTCTTGAGCAGGTAATTGTATTCTAGTTGTTCTCGTTCATTCAAATAATGAAAATTTGAGTATAAGTACTCTAATCGCTTTCGCTCGTGGTGAGATAGAAAGTTGGATTCGTTACTCATCTTTTCTCCATTCCGTTATCTTTTAAGGTATAGACCTGATACTGACCCAAGACTTTTGTCTGAATGCCCAAACTGTCTAATTCTTGATAGGCAAATTGTAAAAGATCAGGCGCTTCATTTAGGAGGTCAATAATGAAATAGTATTCTCCTAAAGCTGTTTTTAGGGGTCGACTTTCAATCTTGGTTAAATTGATCCCCCGCCAAGCAAAGGTAGACAAACCTTTATAGAGGGCTCCTGCCAGGTTACTTGGCAAGGTCAAGGCCAAGCTAACTTTTTGAAGGGCCGGTCTTAAAGTTTCTGAAATTGCGGGCTCTTTGGTCCCTAAAATCCAAAAACGTGTATAATTGTCCTCGATTTCTTGGATGTCTTTGGCCTGGACTTCCAAGCCGTACTCACTGGCCGCTGCCAGAGGGGCAATCGCTGCAATTTCTATGTCTGGATGCTCTGCTACATAGCGGGCTGCATAGGCTGTTGAAGCCGTCATTTCCATGGCCACATCCGGATAATGGGCTCTTAGAAAAGCCTTCCCTTGGGCCAAGGCCTGTGGATGCGAATAGACCGTTCGAATAGGCCGATCTTTTTAACTACCAAGAGCTGTTGTTTAATGGGATAGACCACTTCTGCAACGGCCTGGATGGTTCCTTGGTGAAAGAGGTAATCAAGGGTCTCATGAACACTGCCTTCAATCGAGTTTTCAACTGGGACGACTGCAAAATCGATCTCTTGATTCTCATAAGCCTTGATGACATCTGTGATCGTCCGATAAGCAATGCGTTCAGAAGTTGGAAAGCTATGAGTGGCCACATCATGGGTAAAAGATCCTTGGGACCAAGATAGCCTACAAGCATCGAATGATCTCCGCAATTTCTTCAGGTGTTTTGTCCTCAACATCCACAATATGGGTAGCAATATCCTCATACAAAGGCAAACGACCATCAAAAATCTTCTTGAATTCTTCTTTTGTGTGGTTTAAAAAGAGGGGCGTTGCATGGCTTTGTCATTTTGAATGCGGCTGTACAAGGTTCCAAAATCTACCCGCAGATAAATGTTGTGAGGATTTTTTTCCAAGAGGGCACGGTTATGAGGATTGACCACAATCCCGCCTCCAGGAGAAATGATGGCCGCTCCATTTTCCAATAAACGCTCTAACATTTCAGCCTCGCGACGACGAAAGGCAGCTTCTCCTTCCACTGCGAAATAGTCATTGATCGACATTCCGATCTCTTCAACAATTAATTCATCCATATCATGGAATTTTGGATCAAGAATCCGACCAACGGTCGTTTTACCTGTTCCCATAAAACCAAGTAAAATTTTAGCCATGCAGTAAGGTCTCCAAATCTTCAAAAAACTAGGGTAACTGGTGTTGATGGCCTCTGCCCGATCCAACACCACATTTCCATCTCTCACCAATAAGGCAGCAATGGCAGCCATCATCCCAATCCGGTGATCTCCAAAGGTCTCTAAGTCAGCTCCATGTAGAGGAGTCGGTCCAGTGATGATCATGCCGTCTTCCGTTGGCACGACATTGGCTCCCATAGCATTGAGGCTATCTGCTACGACCTGGATGCGGTCCGTTTCTTTCACACGAAGCTCTTCAGCATCCGCAATCACGGTCTGAGCATTTGCTTGTGTCGCTAGTAAAGCAATAATCGGCAATTCATCAATCAAGCGTGGAATCAACTCCCCATCAATCCGAATCCCTTTTAAGGACGAAGTCTTAACAGTGAGACTTGCAGAGACCGCTTTTTCATCGCGATCCTCAATGGTGAGATCTCCCCATTTCTTGAATCACTTCGAGAATCCCTGTCCGCGTTTGGTTGATGCCAACATTTTCAATCTTGATCACACTCTCTGGCAGAATGAGGCCAGCCACTAACCAAAAGGCTGCACTGGAAATATCTCCAGGAACGATGACTTCTTGACCTTGGAACTCTTGTCCACCTTGGATGCGGATGGTTTTTCCATCCACTTGGATCTCTCCACCAAATTGGCGAATCATATCCTCCGTATGGTCACGCGTCTTTTCCTTCTCGATAATCGTCGATTCCCCTCAGCTTGTAGAGCGGCAAAAATGAGAGCAGACTTGACTTGAGCCGATGCCACTGGCAAACGGTAATGAATCGGTTGGAGCTGACGGGTGCCTTTTTCATGTAAAGGCGGGCAATCGCGATCTCCCTGACCAGCAATCTCTACCCCATCTGACGCAGTGGGATCGCGACACGATCCATGGGCCGTTTGGAAAGACTGTCGTCTCCGACCATGGTCACTGCAAAATCCTGACCTGCTAGTACACCTGAGATCAAACGAATAGAAGTTCCTGAATTGCCCATATCAAGGGGAGATGTCGGGGCTTGCAGACCTTGAAAGCCTACTCCTTGAATCCGAATCACATCCCCATCATCTTGGATAGAAACTCCCAAGTCTCGAAACACCTGGATGGTAGAAAGCACATCTTCGCCTCGCAAGATATCATAGACCTTAGTTTCGCCCTTTGCAAGACTTCCAAAAATAATGGATCGGTGACTGATGGATTTGTCACCAGGGACTCGAATGGTTCCCTTTAGACCCTTGCTATTGGTTCTTAATTTCATTGCCATCTCCAGAGTGCTTTTCCACATATTCTATCATAAATAGGACATGAATTCAATTTTTGATCAAAAATTTGGAACAAAAACGAATGTTTCCAAGCATTTTTTGAGCTTGTTTTCCTCTAGTGGCGAACGAAAATACCAGAGTCAAAATTACAACTCTGGTAGTGGTTCTTATTTGTATAAATCTTGAATCGGCTCAAAGATGATCTTTTCAAGATCTGCAAGATAAATAGACAATTGTTGTTGTTTGGTGAAAAATTCATTCACAATCGGACTTGCTTGGATTTTTTCCATATAGTCCTTCATTTCTTGTTGCACAGCTTCTGTTGGAAGTTGACCGGATTGCATCAAGCCTTGCAATTGATTTTGGAAAGCGACGTATTCGTCAAACAACGTTTTCGCTTCTGGATTTGCTTCGATCGCTTGTTTGCTTTCTACGACAGCCTTGTATTCAGGAAGATCTCGAAGGGTCCGAGAGAGTTCATTAGCTACATCATAAATATTTGCCATTTTCTAGGCTCCTTTACTGATAAGATACTTCTATTATACTGCTTTTCCTTCAATATTCCTAAAATGAAGCAGGTCTTTTGATGCAAATCCTTCTTTAGACCTAGCGAGCAAGAACGGTATAAGATGTCGCCTGGCTGATCAGTGTTTGAGCCTGCTCTTGATCCTCTGCATTTTTGAAGGTCAGCTGCAAAATCCCGTGGATATCTTCACGATTCTCTTCATTGATGTGAATATTGACCAAGGAAATCCCTTGTAGGAGTTGTAAGATTTCGAGGATCACACCTTCCTTATCGGGGACATCGATAAAGAGATCATAGGCACTATCGCGTCCAGCACGCTGATGGATCTGCATTTCTTTTCGGTGCTTCCGCCCTTCATGGAAAAATGACCAAATGGCCTCCTCGTTATCTGCTTGGATGGTCTCGGCCACTTGATCCAAACGCTCTTTGAAATCAGCAATCCGCTCTAATATCGCTTGAGGGTTGGACATGAGAATAGAGGTCCACATGCCTGGCTCACTTTCCGCAATCCGTGTCATATCCCGAAAGCCACCAGCTGCAAAACGGCGGGTCATTTCATGCTCTTCCCCATAAGCTACGGCCTGCTCGACTAATGTCGATGCTAAAATATGAGGAAAATGACTGATCTGAGAGGTTACCCGATCGTGTTCCTCAGCATCGATTTCGATAAAGCGGGATCCCAATCCACTCAGAAGCTCTTTCAACTCTTCCATGGCACCCCTGTCGTCAAGCTGGAAGGGGTAAAAATATAATAAGCGTTCTCAAATAAGGTGGCATCTGCTGCTGCAGCACCTGTCTTATGACTACCAGCCATGGGGTGTCCTCCCACAAAGCGTACATCCTTATCTGTAAACACTTTTTCAGCCTGTGCGACAATTTCTGCCTTGGTAGAGCCTGCATCTGTCACCAGTACCTGGTCTTTCAAATTCAAGCCAGCTAAGGTTTCTAAGTAAGACTTGGTTTGCTTGATGGGAAGGGCCAAAATAATGATATCTGCTAAAGGGGCAAAGGCTGCGAAATCATCCGTCACCTGATCCACCATTCCTCTTTCAAGAGCGATGGTTCGAGAGGCTTCACTACGATTGTACCCAAGAACAGTCACGTTTGGGTGGGACCTCTTAATGCCCAGCGCGAGGGATGCACCAATCAAACCCAAGCCTGCAATATATACAACTTTCTTCTCCAAAGGAAAACTCTTTCTCTTAAAAATTCTTCGTAAAGTCCCGGTGCTTAGCAACGGCTTCTTTCAATTCTTCCAAGTTATCGGATGAGAATTTTTCAAGCACTTCTGTAGCAAGGACTGTTGCGACCACTGCTTCCATCACCACACCTGCAGCTGGCAGAGCTGTTGGGTCGCTGCGCTCAACCGTCGCCTTATAAGGCTCATGAGTTTCAATATCCACACTCATCAAAGGTTTGTAGAGGGTCGGAATAGGCTTCATGACGCCACGAACCAGAATGGGCTCACCATTGGTCATCCCCCTCAAAACCACCAAGATTATTGGTGCGACGGGTATAGCCGGTGTCTTGAGACCAGATGATTTCATCCATAACTTGACTACCTTTTAGGCGACCTGCGTCAAAACCAAGGCCAAACTCAACTCCCTTAAAGGCATTGATAGAGACCACTCCTTGAGCGATTTTGGCATCCAATTTCTTGTCCCATTGCACGTAGGATCCCAGTCCAACAGGCACACCGCCAACTAGGGTCTCCACAATTCCCCGATGGTATCACCATCTTTTTCACCTGGTCAATGTAAGACTTAACGGCTTCTTCTTGTTCTGGGACAACAATCGAAACTTCCGACTTAGATGCCTTTTCCTTGATTTCTGAAACGGTTAGATTCTCGGGAATTGCAATCTCGATTCCCCCAAAATTGACAATGTGGCTGGCCACTTCCACGCCAATCTCTTCTAAAATTCGTTTAGCAACTGCACCAATGGCTACGCGCATGGTCGTCTCACGGGCAGAAGAACGTTCGAGCGAATTACGAAGATCGTCAAAACGGTATTTGATTCCTCCGACTAGATCAGCATGGCCAGGACGTGGCTTGGTGATCTTGCGCAGATCTTTCTTTTCTCTTCGACCGGTGCTACATTCATGATCTCCAGCCATTTTTGGTGATCCAGATTGGTCACGTTCAGAGTAATCGGACCTCCTATGGTCAAGCCATGACGGACACCTGATGTGATCTCAACACGGTCACTCTCAATTTTCATCCGAGCCCCACGACCATATCCACCTTGTCGACGTTTAAGCTCTTTATTAATATCCTCTTCAGATAAAGGAAGGCCTGCCGGGACCCCTCGATGATGGCTGTTAATCGAGGACCATGGGACTCTCCTGCTGTTAAATATCTCATACGACCTTATTCCTTTCTTTCTAAAAAGTCCTTCATTTCTTGAAGAGGGATTTGATGAATCGCAGCTTGCCCCAACTCTGGAACAATCACTAATTTCAAGCTAGTACCACGCGCTTTTTTGTCATGGGTCAAGGCTTGATAAAGGGCTTCCTTATCCCAGTTCTCATAGGCCACCGGAAGTCCAAATTTCCGACACATTTCTTCGATTTGTTGGCTGATTCCCTTTGGCATCAAGCCCTTTTCTTCTGCAACTCGTGACAGCTGCACCATGCCCATACTAACGGCTTCCCCATGCATGACCTGTCCATAACCTGCTGTCGCTTCAATGGCATGACCAATGGTATGCCCAAAATTGAGATACAGTCGAATACCATTGTCCAGCTCATCTGCCACCACATGGTCACGCTTCACCAGGCAAGAATGAGAAATAATGCTCTCTGCATGCTCTAAAATACTTTCGACAGAGCCATCCATAGCTTCCAACTCTTGCCAAAGTTCCGTATCTTGGATGAGACCGTACTTGATGACTTCGCCCATCCCCTCGATCAATTCACGGTGCCCCAAGGTGCTCAACACTTCAGGATCAATAAACACACCGTCTGGTTGGGCAAAAGTTCCTACCATGTTTTTGGCAAGTGCTGTGTTGACTCCAGTCTTTCCCCGATAGAAGAATCCACCTGTGCGGTCAAGCTAGTCGGGATCTGAACAAAGGAAATTCCCGCATATAGGTCGAGGCAGCAAAACCAGCCAAATCACCAACTACGCCACCCCCAAGAGCAACGATTCCATCACTGCGCGTCATGCCTTGGGTAGCTAGAAAGTCATAAACTTTTGAAACAGTGGTTAGATTCTTACTGGCTTCCCTTGAAGAAACTCAAAGCGCACCACTTGAAAACCAGCTTTCTCCAGGCTCTTCTCTACGATAGACGCATATAGCTTAGCTACGCGGTTATCGGAAATGATAGCGACTTTTTATCGCCCCAAAGAGTACGCAACCAATCTCCAACCTGGTTGAGACCACCTCTTTCAATCACAATATCATAGGAATGTCCTGGAATAGGTACCGATACGTTCATAGCAATCTCCTTCGCGTTTTTCTTTGATTCTATCTTATCATGAAATAGGGCACATGTCTCAATCAAAATGAAAAAGAGACTAGAGCAAGACTGTTTTTTAAAAAATCAGGTCTTGTTCTAATCTCATAAAGCTTTTTCAATAGGAAAAGGTAAACCCTCTCTTAGTCACATACAAATTGGTGATATTCTGTTGTCAATGCTTCCCATACAGACTCTGTAGGAAATACTTTCCCAGTCATTAATTCAAAGGCTGCTTCAGCTTGATAAAAGAGCATTCCCAGCCCATTTACCCTCTGGTTTCCTTGATTCACTGCTAATTGCAGAAAGGGGGTCACTGCCGGATAGTAGGCCATCTCTACGATTAAGGCCTGTGGGGAAAGGTCAAGTGACTCGCTATCGGAAGAGACTGACCATCCATGCCTACACCAGTGGCATTTAAGATGAGATCGGCTTGATTAAAGGAGCTTTGAACGTCTTCATTTTTCTCAATCGCATACAATTCTATCAAGAAATCAAAGGCATCTTCTAGTAACTGAACCTTGGAACGATAATGGACCAATCTTTCCTCTCTTACAAAGACAAGGATACGTTTTACACCTAGATGAATCGCCTGTGCAATAATCGCTAAAGCTGCACCACCTGCGCCTAAGAGAACCATTGTTTTTCCCTCAATAGAGAAAGCAGGAGGTAAACTACGAAAGAAACCAATCCCATCCGTATTATAGCCTTTAAGCTTGCCATCGCGGTGAACGATAGTATTGACAGAACCGATCTTTCGGGCCATCTCATCCACTTCATCTAAGTAAGGAAAGACTTTCTGCTTAAAAGGCATGGAGATATTGGCCCCAATCATATCCAACTTACGAATTTGGCTGATGGTGCTTTCTAAGTCTTCTTCAGTAATATCCCAAGCTAGATAAGCAGCATTGGTCGCTGTTAATTCATAGGCTAGATTATGGATGAAAGGAGAGATACTATGACGAATGGGATGGGCAATGACCGCTGCCATCCGAGTATATCCGTCAATCTTCATTTAATAACTCCCGAATTCTTCTCATATTTTCAAGAGGAATTTGACCTGGGCGCTTTCATCTCCGACTCTAGCATAAGACCAAGAAGAGCCTGTCAAATCAGCTGTCAAGCGCGAAATCTTCCCGACCTTGCCCATGGAAATGGTTACATATTCTTGCTCAGGATTCAGCGTCTTGAAACCACGCGTATAATTCATCAAATCAAGGACATCTTGTTCATTGTGGGCCATAACGGATACCTTGACTAATTTTGGAGAAAAGCTGGTCAATTCCGATAAGATCTCCATCATATTTTCCGGTGTCTCTTGGAAATTGTGGTAGCTGAGAACAAGATTTGAAAATTCCAACATCTCTTCAAAGACTTCACGGTGACTATAAAACTCGAAATCAATATAATCCGGATGATAGATGGATTGAATATCTTTCAGGATCCCAACATATTCCTCGTTGGTCAGCTCCATCTCTCCCCTTCAGCTCGAGTCCGCAAGGTGAATAAAATCTCGCGTCCAGCAAATTTCTCAAAAACTGCAGGAGCAACGGTTAAGATCTCGCTTTTTTCTAAAAGTCCGCACGCCACTCAATGACATCTGCATCCTCGTAACGCGAACTATCTAGTTGTTGCGCCTCTTCTAAGGAGCGAGGCATAATCGAAACAACTAACTTCATACATCCACCCTAATCGTAAATACTTTTAAGTAATTACTACTTTCTTCTTTCTTGTTCCATCGAAAATCTCCCGGAAGTCCGTATTCCGCTACATAGCGATGCTTACGGCCTTGAAATCCCTTTTCGATTTGTTTTTAAATTTTTCTTTGGTCACATTAGCCGCATTGGTACTGAGAATCAAGGTCCCACCTGGATTTAAAATCTCAAGAGCCTCTCTGACCAATCGATGGTAATCTTTAGCGACCGAAAAGGTCCGTTTTTATTCCGCGCAAAGCTAGGCGGATCGAGCACGATCACATCATAGCTTAGATCATGGCGTTTGGCATATTTGTAATAGTCAAAGACATCCATCACGACAAAACGATGAGCATCCAGCGCCAAGCCATTTGCCACAAAATGCGCTTCTGATAATTCTCTACTTCTCTTAGCCAGATCGACCGATGTTGTCTCAACTGCTCCACCCATTGCCGCAGCCACAGAGAAGGCCGCCGTATAGGAGAACATATTGAGCAAGGACTTGCCAGCCGCTAAGCCCTCTACCAAGCTACCTCGAACTTCATGCTGATCCAAAAGATCCCCGTCATCAAGCCATCATTGAGAAAGACTTGGTAAGAAACTCCATTTTCAAGAATCAAAAATTCTTGCGGTGTTTCTTCACCATAGACATGAGCCGATTCATAGTCCAAGCCTTTAAAGCGAATCTTTTCATAGCCACCTCGGACTTCTGGAAAAGCCACTTGAAAAGCCTCTAGAATGGTTTCCTTGATCTGAAAAACGAAGGGATTGTACCAAGAAAAGACAACAAACTCACCATACAAGTCAACCGTGAAGCCACCAAAACCATCTCCCTCTTGGTTAAAAAGACGAAAGGCTGTCGTCGTTTCATCCGCATAATAAGAACGACGGTATTGCTTGGCCTTGATGAAAAGCTTTTAAAAAGTCTTGATCAAAAGCGGCCAACTCTTGCGAAACAAACCATCCAATCCCTTTATTTTGTTCAGATAAGTATCCGACTCCTAGGGATTGTCCATCTCCTGAAAGCAATTGAACCGCTTGATCCAAAGCAGGAAGTGAATCAAAATCTTGCTTTTCAAGAAGAGATTGTCCTTGTTTTAATTTTCGAGCTACTTGCCGACTGACTGTGAGTTTTTTCATACCCTCTATTATAGCAAAAGTCTGCAGTTTTCACAAAGAGAGGCTTTATTTACTGGAACTTTTTTACCGTTTTATCCTAGCTTTCATCATTTAGCTTCAAATGATATAAAATGCCGGATCTTTCCTATTTCTTTCCTCTCCTTTACAGTCATTTTTTCTTTCTCCATAAAATTGTGGTATACTTGTATATGAAAATTTTTAGGAAATAAGACAAGGAAGTAACATTTTGTGAAAAAAATTACGAATTCGATACTCAATTTCATGAGTACCAGACTAGGATTTGTCTTGACCCTTCTGTTGCTCTACTGGTTCAAAACCATGTGGGCCTATTCAGTTGATTTTAATTTAGACATTCAAGGACCCTATCAGATTTTTCTAGCAGTGATCAACCCATTGCCGATCAGTCTGCTCTTCATCGGTCTAGCACTCTATATCAAACGAACCAAGCTCTTTTATAGTTTGGCCTTTGGGATCTACCTTCTCTTATTTATTTGGTTGATTTCCAACTCCATCTATTATCGAGAATTTACAGACTTTGTAACGGTCAATACCATGTTGGCTTCCAGCAAGGTTTCTGCCGGTCTCGGAGCTGCTGCTTTAGAATTGTTCCGCCCTTGGGATGTGATCTACATTCTAGATTTCCCTATTCTCGCTTTCTTCTTCTTTAAGAAATGGATTCGAATGGACAATCGTCCCTTCAATAAACGAGCTAGTTTTGCGGTTACCTCTTTATCGGCTATGCTCTTTTCGGCCAACCTTTTCCTTGCAGAAATTGACCGACCTGAGCTCTTGACTCGTGGGTTCTCAAACTACTATGTCGTTCGTGCCCTAGGCTTACCAGCCTTTCTGGGTTATAGCGCTAATCAGACCTATGCTGCCAACAAAGAACGTTCTAAAGCCTCCGAAGCAGATTTAAAACCGGTGGAAGAATATATCCAACAGCATTACGCCAAGCCTAATCCTGAGTACTTTGGAATGGCCAAAGGCCGTAACGTCATCTACATTCACTTGGAAAGTTTCCAACAATTCTTGATCGATTACAAGTTGAAAGTAGATGATAAAGAATATGAAGTAACACCTTTCTTAAATTCACTTTACCACTCGAAGGAAACCTTTGCCTTTTCAAATGTTTTTAACCAAGTCAAGGCAGGGAAAACGTCTGATGCTGAGACCATGATTGAAACAGGCCTCTTCGGACTCAACCAAGGTTCCTTTATGGTGAACTATGGTGGAACTAATACCCAACAGGCTGCACCATTTATTCTTTCAAAAATGGTTACAACTCGAGCGCTGTTTTCCACGGGAATGCTGGAAGTTTCTGGAATCGAAATACCGCCTATAAACAATGGGGCTACAATTACTTCTTTGATGCCAGCTACTTCACCAAACAAAACAGCAGCAATTCCTTCCAGTATGGTCTTAATGACAAATACATGCTCAAGGATTCCATCAAATACCTAGAAAGATTGCAACAACCTTTCTATACGAAGTTCATTACGGTTTCCAACCACTATCCTTATACGACCAGCTTGTCAGGAGATGATCTTGGCTTCCCTCTAGCTAAGACACAGGACGAAACCATCAATGGCTATTTTGCGACAGCTAACTACCTAGATTCTTCGATCAAGGCCTTCTTTGATTACCTGAAAGAATCTGGTCTTTACAAAAATTCCATCATCGTTCTCTATGGGGACCACTACGGAATTTCAAACTCCCGCAACCCAGCTCTTGCTCCTCTACTTGGTAAGAACTCTGAAACGTGGTCAAGCTATGACAATGCCATGTTGCAACGCGTACCTTATATGGTAGTCATTCCAGGTATGGATAAGGGTGGCATCATTGATACCTATGGTGGCGAAATTGATATGCTCCCAACCTTGGAACATTTGCTAGGTATTGAATCCAACAAATTCCTCCAAGTTGGTCAAGATATGCTCTCACCAGATCATGATCAAATCGTCGCCTTCCGCTCTGCTAACTACTTTGTAACTCCAGAGTATACGAGCTATAGTGGCCGGACCTATTACACCAAAACAGGTGAGGAAATTACGAACCCAGACGAAAAAACCAAGGAAGAACTGGACAAGATCAGGAAGCTGCTAACCTGCAATTGAAGATTAGCGATAGCATCCAGACCGGTGACCTCCTTCGCTTCTTCAAGGGCAATGATCTTGGAAAAGTCAATCCAGAAGATTATTCCTACACCAATTCCTTCAAGGCATTGAAGAAGATTGAAAAGGAAAAAGGTGACAAATCAACCAGCCTTTATAACCAACGTGGCAACCAGTCTACTGTTGATCTCTTCGAGGCACCAACTTATAAAGAATTGCACCCAGAAGACGATAGTTCTTCCTCAACAGAGACCAGTAGCAGTTCTTCTAAATAAAGAATCCCTGAGTTTAAAAACTCAGGGATTTTATGATTTCTTTTAAAAAACTTAGTCTAGGACTTCAAAAACAGAAGCTGTTAAATTCTCCACGTAGAATGGTCGTTTATGACGACTATTCCCAACCATCAATTTCAATTTATTTGAATTTTGGAGGTAATATGGAAGTCCGCTGGCGTTGAAGATGACCAAGTACTTCTTGTCTCCTGTTAATTCATAGATGACAAGGCCACTGGTATCAGTTGCAGATTGAATAAAGACTTGTTGGTAGATTTTATCATAGCTTTCAAGCCCTAAGACAGGAAGACTTGTCTTCAAGGCGATCAAGCTTCGGATATAGGCAATTGATTCCTTGTTCTGACTGACCAGATCCCAGTTGACCTGATTCACAAAATCTGGAGCATTGTAGGAATTCATGGCCCGTTCACGATCCAAAGGTGTGATTTCTCCATCAGGACCTGTCGCTACCAATTTGGTCCGCATAAACTCTTGACCCAATTGCATGAAGGCCATGCCCTGAAAGAGCAGATTCATGGCCGTAGCCAACTCTGAGCGCTTGACCAATCCTGCTACTTCTACATTCGGATGAAGGGTCTGAAGCAAGTCATAGAGATTATAATTATCATGAGCCTCCACATAATTCAAGACCTGATTGGGACTTAAATAATTGCCAAGCTCTGCACTACCTAGAACAGCACGGGCAACGATATTCTCCGTCGATTTTCGGCTGACAAAGCCACGTTTGATGGAACCATAAACCTCAGCCCCTTTAATGGCATCGCGCTCCGTATCATTAAAGAATCCAATTCTTGACAATTGCGCTGCATTGTCCTTCTTAGCCTTGTCCTCTGGGGCGAGACCTGTTCCCATGTCCCAACCTTCTCCGTAAAGAAGAATCCGAGGATCCAGAGCGTCCATTGCCTCCCGAATAACATTCATCGTCCTTACATCGTGAATCCCCATCAAATCAAAGCGGAAGCCATCGATCTGGTACTCTTTGACCCAATGCGTGAGGGAATCAATCATGTACTTGCGGTACATTTCATGCTCACTAGCCGTTTCATTCCCAACACCTGTCCCATTTTGGAAACGACCATCTGGCTCCATCCGGTAATAATAATCGGGCACTGTATTTTGGAAAGGACCATGTTCGGTCGAATAGATATGATTGTAGACCACATCCAAGACCACAGAAATTCCTGCCTCATGATAAGCCCGGATCATGGTTTTGAGCTCTTTCATGGTTTGTTTCGGATTGGATGGATCCGTTGAAAAGCTAGTTTCTGGTGCAGAATAATTCTGAACGTCGTAGCCCCAATTGTAGGTCACCTGGCCTTCATCGTCGTACTGTTTAAAGCGATCAGAAATCGGCTGCAGTTGCACGACATTGACCCCTAACTGACGGATATAATCAAAGGCAGTTGCATCACCATGGCTATTGACGGTTCCTTCTTGGCAAGCCCCAGATAGGTTCCACGCAGGACTTCGTCTACACCTGATGTCGGTGACTTAGTCAAATCCCGAAGGTGCATCTCATAAATCACTGCTTGACAAGGATTGTCCAAACGCCAAGGAGTCGCATCGGCTCCTTTTTAGGACCCCAATCAAACTGACGATCTGCTCTTGAAAGAATGGCAGAGCGCATCCCGTCCGCTGTCGTTGCAATACTATAAGGATCGCGCGTCACTTGAGTATGGTGTTCAAAATGGACACGATATTGATAAGCCATGCCACTTAAATTTCCTAAAAATCTAAAATCCAAACACCATGGGTATTTTCTGGGTGGTAGCTAGACTCTTGTTTCCCACGCGTCATCGGCATGCTCTTCCAGATAGGCGCATCCAGCTCAGTTGATTGATAAAGCAACAATTCAACTTTCTTAGCCGTTGGTGCCCACAGTTTAAAGCAATGCTCCCCTTCTTCCTCCCGATGACCGAGCCATCCTTGATACGCCCATTTAGCATCAAATTCTCTAGGGTGCATCGCCATATCGTAGGCATGAGGCTGACGATGGCTGTATGCATGACTCGTCAAAGCAGCTTGCAAAGAATAATAGACTGTATCGTCTCCATCGAGAATCCATACTTCTCGAACATGCCCTTCTGGTAAGAGTTCGATTTCAAAATCACGGGTCTTGGTGAGCCAATCCCTTCTTTGACCAAGACATGGCCCCGGTTCAAGGCATCCTCACTCTCGTATACCAGATTTCCTCTACTCCAAAATAATCCAACTTGGAGAAAGAGACCGATTTTCCTTCTACTTGATCCTGCCACTGCCACATATCATAGGCAAAATAATTTCCTTTGCTTATGAAAATGAAGCTTTACATGGTATTGTCGCATAACATTTTCCTATTTCCAATTTAATACCGAAGGAACCATCCGCTTGTAAAACACGTAATGGACTCCAACTATTTGTTTTTATTCTTCAGATGGGTGAACCAAAGCATCGTTGTTGATTTCATCAATATTTGCAAAGAATTCCAAGTGGTTATGGAAGACTTCCAATTCAACTGGAGTATCTCCTCCGTATTCCCCATCTAGATTGATGCGGAATGGTTGAGCATTTTTTCCTAACATTTCGATCGTCAACTTCTTGGTCTTGAGATATTCTACATTTTCATCGTGCACATGCTTGCCTCCATTGATGGCCTGAATCATCAAGGACAACATGTTAAAGAGCTTAGCAGTTTTTACGATAATCAAGGTAAAGTTCCCATCATCGAGCTTAGCGTCTGGTGCCACGCTTTCAAAGCCAGCAATGGAGTTGGTCAAGGCCACAAAAATCATAGACGCTGGCCCTTCAAAGACACCATTGTCATGCTCAATCCGTACCTTACGAGCCTTGTTTCGCGGCAACATTTTAGCTGCTTCAGCTACATAGGCAAAGTAACCCAAGCGAGATTTAACACTACTTGGAACACTGAAGGTCAATTCTGTCATGGTTCCTGCTGCAGCAATGTTGATGAAATACTTACTGCCATAGGCACGACCAATATCCATCTGAATGGTTTGATTTTTTTCAATAATGCGGGCAGCTGCCACAGGATCGCCCATCGGGATCTTCAAGGCACGTGCATAGTCATTGGTGGTACCGGTCGGGATAAAGGCCATCTGCGGACGATTTTCCAGACCTGCAACCCCATTGACCACTTCGTTAATCGTACCATCTCCACCAGCAGCAATGATTAAATCAAAGCCTGCTTTTGCGGCTCTTTCTGCTTCATTTTGGGCAGAAAATGGTTCTGGAGTCGTTTGATAAGCGCTGGTTTCATAGCCCACGTCTTCGAGTACGTCCAAGACTTCCGCAATATTTTTCTTGATAATTTCTTGCCCAGAGGTCGGATTATAAATTAAACGGGCTTTTTGATTCGTTCTACCATAAAGATCCTCTATAAACTTTCAAGCCAGGCCTCATCTTCTACCTGGATTCCTAATTCTTGTGCTTTGGTTAACTTGCTACCAGCGTCACTACCTGCAACGACCAAATCTGTCTTTTGGAAACCGATCCAGTTACCTTAGCGCCCAGACTTTCTAATTTTGCCTTAGCTTCTGAACGTGTGAGTCGCTCTAGCTTCCCAGTCAAAACGACTGTCATTCCTGATAGGGCCGCATCAGCAGCGACTTTTTCACCAAGATAAGTCATATTGACACCAGCTTCTTTAAGCTCTTGCAAGAGGCGCTTGGATCCTTCTTGTGCGAAATAACGCTTGAGGCTTTCAGCCACGACCATACCGAGACTGTCAATGCTGGCAATTCGTTCTGGATCAGCTGTAGCCAATTGATCGAGGTCATGGAATTCTTGGAGCAAGATTTGACTAACCTTGCTACCGACATGGCGGATCCCCAAACCAAAGAGTAACTTCTCAGCTGAGTTTTCTTTTGAAGCTTGAATGGCTTCATAGAGTTTTTCAGCAGATTTTTCTTTAAAGCCTTCTAAGGTCAATAGATCCTCGACTGTCAGACGATAGATCCCAGCTACATCCTCTACCAACTGAGCTGCGAAGAGTTTCTCTACAACTGCTGGACCCAAGCCAGTGATATTCATAGCATCCCGACTGGCAAAGTGGTTCAATCCTTCCTTAATCTGTGCTGGACAGAGCGGATTGATACAGCGAAGGGCCACCTCATCCTCGAAATGAAGCAACTCACTCTGACAGCTCGGACAATGAGTTGGAACGGCTAATGCTTGATCAGAGACTCGCTTATCTTTGACGACACGCAAGACCGCAGGAATGATATCACCCGCCTTGTAGACAATAACGGTATCATCCTGATGAATATCTTTTTCAGCAATATAGTCCACATTGTGCAAGGTTGCCCGACTAACAGTGGTTCCTGCTAGCTGGACTGGAGTTAGATTGGCAGTTGGGGTCACAACTCCGGTCCGTCCAACCGTCCAATCAACCGATAAGATTTTCGCTTCTTTTTCTTCAGCTGGAAACTTATAGGCGACAGCCCATTTAGGAGCTTTTACGGTAAAGCCTAGTTCTTCTTGAACAGCTAGGTCATTGACTTTGATGACAATCCCATCGATATCGTAGGGAAGATCCTCTCGAAGCTGAGCTACTTTTTGGATGAAGTCCCAAATTTGCTCCATATCCTCAGCCAGCACTCGCTCTTGGTTCACGACAAAGCCTAAGCGGGCTAATTTCTCAAGCACGCCTTCCTGACTGCTTTGATCAGTTGGACTCACTTCTTGATACAAGAAGGTTGCGAGATTTCGCTTGGCCACGATTTTCGTATCCAATTGGCGAAGCGTTCCTGCAGCAGCATTCCGTGGATTAGCAAACTCAGGCTCGCCATTTTCTTGACGGATCTGATTAACCCGATCAAAGGAAGCCCGCGGCATGTAGCACTCACCTCGAACTGTGATGTTCACTGGCTCTGGTAACACCAACGGAATGTCCTTGACCCGCTTGAGATTCTCTGTAATATCCTCACCGACAGAACCATCCCCACGTGTTGCCCCCGTTACAAGGACACCATTTTCATAGGTGAGGAAATGGACAAGCCATCGATCTTCAGCTCACAAACATAGCTGATGGAAGAAAAATCCTTACGGACACGCTGATCAAAGGCTTCTAATTCTTCACGCGAAAAAGCATCCTGCAAACTATAAAGGGGATACTGGTGCTGGTATTTGGTAAAGCCTTTTAAAACCACCCCACCTACACGGTGAGTTGGACTCTCTGGTAAGATCTCATCAGGATGAGCGGTTTCTAGTTCCACCAATTCCCGATATAATTGATCATATTCACTATCTGAAACAGATGGAGCGTCTTTTGTGTAATACTCGTAAGCATATCGATTGAGTAATTCCACTAATTCTTTCATTCTGGTTTTCATGTTCTTATTTTATCATAAAATCTTAATTTAGCCTTGAATTTACTGCATTCTTAGCATGAAAAAAGGAGCCAAAGCTCCCTTTTCTTATTTTGTAAAATCGATCCGTTTAGAAAGTTGATTGATCACAATCGCTCCAAAAATCAAGGATGCGAATTCACCCAATCCCATAGTCAACCAGTTATAGAAGAATGGTTGGCCTTGAAGGTAATATAGTTCCAAGGCAATCGTAAACATGGAGATGGAAAAGAAAATCGCAAACAAGAAATGGTCCAAGCGAATAAGACCGTCAAACAAGAACTTGTTTTTAAATCGACCAAATAGAATGAGTCCAAGTCCTAAGAAGACAAAGGTTGAACCTCCACCGACAAAGACATCGATCCATCCAAAACTAAATAAGTTAGCAATCATACAACCAAGCGTCACCGCAATCAAGTACTTCTTATTGTAGAAAGCTAAGAAATTCATCATTTCCGAAACACGGAATTGATAGCCATAGTAGGCCATAGCGTTGAGAGGTGGGGTAATGGTCAATACGATATAAATCGCAGCAACAATGGCAATTTGTGCCATATCACGAGCAGTTAACTGTTTCATTTATTCTCCTTTAGCGGTTTTCCCGCGTCTAATATGCTTGGCGAAAGGATCTTAAGCACCAAGGGTTGAAGGTTTGATTTCTTCAACCTTTCAAGTATAGCATATTTTGAGCTTTTATGGTAGACTGAATTTATGAAAACACTAATTAAAAAATTTTTTGATAATGAGATTTTATCCTATCTCTTTTTGGGGTTGCCACAACCATTGTTTCTGTCGGAACCCGTCTCTTCATCTATCATGTGTCTCGTGATGAACGATTAGCGACAGCTATTGGAAACATTGCTGGGATCCTCTTTGCCTTTGCGACCAACGATACCATTGTCTTTAAACAAGAAAGAAAGGGCTGGTTTCAGCGCTTGATCCGATTTGCAATTGCGCGCTCTGGGACCTTTATACTGGATATGGCCTTGACCGAGATTTTTGTCAAGCAATTCCCAGGAATTATCGGGCAATTTGTCCACAATAACAAAAGCCAGATCAATCTGATTGAAACCCTCTTTGCACAAGTGGCCATTGTTGTCCTCAATTACGTCTTTAGTAAACTCTTTGTCTTTAAAAATAAAAACAAGGCTTGAAACGATTGTTTCAGCCTTATTCTTTTAAACTTCTATACTTGCATGCTCTGCACTTAATTGATAGATGGTGCCTTCAACCCCAAAATAATCTTTGGCTAGATCTTTCAATTCCTGCATAGCTGTTTGTGCCCGTTTGGCCTGCTCCTCATTGATGGCTTCAATAACTAAAATAGCGTCCTTGGTATCTTCTGTTAACATAGTTCTTTGTGCCTCACGCCAATTCAAGCAACGGCAAACAGCTCCGTCTTGGTCGTAGTAGATAATCTCCCCTTCCAAAGCTGGAGCATCTTCTTCAGCACCTAATGGAAAGAAAGGTTCGCCTCCTTTCGCTTGTCCTAGAGAGAGTCCACCCACCAATTTATCTATATCTTCTCCCCCACAAGGAAGGGCATAAGCCATAGAAACACTATTGTAAAGATCCACCAAAGGATTAATCGGATAGAATTCACGTCCCTGGTGAACCCGTTTTAAGAGTGCCTCGATTGAAGATCGGGCTCCTTTTTGTTTTAAACTTGCTAAAAGCTTGGCGCCACTCTTGAACGAACTCACTCTGGGTATAGTTTTCTTCATCAATAAATTCCCATGCTCTCTTGGTACCCTTGTCCAACAATTCTTTGAAATAAGGATCCTTGGCTTCATCTACTGTATTATCAATACCATACAAAGACATCACTGTAATTCTAGCTGTTGGAAATAAATCCCAAAATGCTTGATCGACTGTCACTTTCATTGCTTTACCTCACTATAATTTCTTTTTGACCTTTTTGACTAGCTCCCAATCCAAGGTGATATTCTCTCGAACTCGGATGAGATACTCCTCTAACTGTGCGACTTCTTCTTTGGAAAATCCTTTTAAGGCAGTTTTTCAGAGTAAAGATGCTCCCCTAAAATGAAGGGGTAAATCTGCTTACCTTTTTCAGTTAATTCCCATTCCTTGATTTTAAGGTTTTCACCCCTTGGACGCTGCTGAATCAGTCCTCGTTCTTCTAGTTTTTTACAGACCTTGCAACGGTGGATCGATCTACTTTCAAGACTTCAGAGAGTTCTTCCTGAATCATTCCAGGTTGCTCGGCAATTCGCACCAGGTAGAGGTATTGACCACGCGCCAGATCCAAATCTCGAAATTCAATATTTGCTATAGAATCCAGAGCTCGCGCAATGATGCCAATCTCACGCAAAATACTCATCTCACTCCTCCTTTCCTATTGACAATAGCATAACACATTTTTGTTGCAAATGCAATAAAAATAGATAAGAAAAAAAGAGGCTGGGATAAAAGTCCTAGCCTCTCAATTATTTTTGAATTGTCGAGCAAGACGCAGTCGTTGAGTGGGCTCTACTACGCTGATTCCATCAGCTTTTACAGCCCTACTCAACTGTGCGGAGGTGGGACGACGAAATCGAATTCTAACGAATTACCGATTTCTGTCCCACTCTCCCTTATTCCGTTTTTCTTTTTTATCAAGCGTAACCGAAGCTTTAATTTTTGTGAAACTTCTCTATGCCGAAAGTCCACTTCTTCTGATTTTAACTTAGAGACAATTTCTCCACTGCGCGTTTGGAACTTTGCTTCTCTAGCAAATTGGATACTGGCATTTAAAATACAACCAATAATCATGATTTTTGCCACCAAGATAAACCAGAACATGATGACCGCTAGGACGACCGAACCGAAGAAACGAGCATCTAAGAAATGACTCACATAACGATCCACATATTTCCAAAAGATATTCAAGATCGCATACAGGACAGCAACAACAAAGGTCGCCCTGGCAATACATATCTAAATTTCGGAATTTTGACATTTGGAAGGGTGTAATAGAGCAAGACCAGACTAACAAAAAGCAAGAGATAGATGGTCGGCTCTGTCAAATTCAGTAAGCGCACATAAATCGTCCGATCAAATGAAAAAGTCTGATAGAGATAACGAACGATCATTTTCCCAAACATGGAAAGGATCAGCGAGAGTCCAAACAAGCCCTGCAAGGCAAAACTGATCAGAAAGCTAAAGAGTCGCCCCAGATAATACCACGCTCCTTTTCCACCCCATAACTCTTGTTATAGGCTTTTTGGAGGTAGGCAATGCTCTGAGAGAAGATCCACAAAGCAGAAATAATCGAGAAACTCAGTAAGCCTGTCGAAGGTTTGGTCAAGACACTCGAAATCATCTGTGCCACTATTCGATATAAGGAGGCTGGCAAAACTTTCTGTAAGCTTAAAAGAATCTGAGTGGGACGAATATGAAAGTAGGGTAAAATATTGGCTGCAATCAGCATCAAAGGGAAAATGGAGATCAGCAAATAATAGGCCACCGCAATGCTGGTGATATCAGACTCTGCACTCTGATAAAACCGCACGAAGCCCTTTATAAATGGCTGTCCCAGTATTTTTGTAGGACCTTTTTCATTCGTCACCTCCCCATTTTACTAAAAAGAGCAAAGAGCGAAACCAGACACTTGCCTTCAGCTCCATTCTTTCCTCTCTATTTTTAGTATGTTCCTTCTTCACCTTGACTAGTCAAGATCACTGGACCATCTTTTGTAATCACAAATTGATGCTCGTATTGACAAGAAAGGCCACCGTCGAGGGTCTTATGGGCCCAACCAGTTTCCATATCTGTATCAATCTCCCAAGTACCGGTATTAATCATTGGCTCAATCGTCAAGACCATCCCTTCACGTAAGCGAAGACCGCGTCCAGCACGACCATAATGCGGAACCATTGGTTCTTCATGCATGGTAGGCCCGACACCGTGTCCGACCAAATCACGCACTACGCCATAGCCTTTGCTTTCCGCATACTCTTGAATCGCTGCACCAATATCCCCAAGCGATTGCCAACGACCGCTTTCTCAATTCCCTTATAGAGACATTCTTTGGTCACGTCCATCAAATCTTTGACTTCTTGGGAAACATTTCCAACCGCATAAGCCCAGCATGAATCAGCTAAACCACCGGTATAGGACTCTGTATATTTTTTCACTTGCGCCACATTATCAAAATCCAATTTTGAAACATCTAAAACAGACTTATCCAGCGGTTCAGACAAGACCATATCTACCTTGAGGAGATCACCATCTTTAAGAATGACGTGACGTGGAAAAGCATGGGCTACTTCGTCATTCAAACCACAGCAAGTCGCATAAGGATAATCCATGAGACTGCCTTCTACACCGATCTGAAGCGGCAAGACATTGGCTTCTTTACAGCGACGACGGACATATTCCTCTACTTCCCATAGGTCAAGCCCTGGCTTGATTAAGTCACGTAATCCAATATGAATGCTGGCAAGGAAATCTCCTGCACGATCCATGGCTTCAATTTCACGTTGTGATTTTAATGTAATCATTGTCTCCTCATTTCTTTTGTTTAATTAATCTTAATCGTAATGGTTGCTTTCGCGACTAGCTGCAGATCTAAATACAAGCTAAAATCAACCAAGGCCGAACGTCTAGTTCGCCGAACAAGTTGGGGTTCAATGCGGATCACATCATCCACCTGCACAGCCTGTAAAAAATTGATGATCAACTGTTCGACAATCAAGCTACGCCCACTGTGTTGCATCATCTTGCGAACAACCTTCATCAGCACTTCGATCATGACCCCATTGGCCAAAACACCACTTTTCTCCAGCATACTTGGTTCCACTGTGAATTGGTAATGGTCGTTCTCTGTTTGAATCTTTTGGCCAATCTGCTCACTAAAGGTTGGTAAGCTTGAAAACTGCACCTTGCTAATCCGATCCATGACATCCCGACGCGTAATAACCCCAGCAAGGTCTGGTTATTACGAACAACAGGAATCATTTCATAATCTTCAGCGATCATCCGTTGGCTAATCGTCGCAATGCTGGTGGACAAATTAGTGGTAAAAATAGTCCGCGACATCACCTTATCAAGGGTCGTCTGAGGCGCCTTATCTCCAGCATCTCTCATGGTCACGACGCCCACTACCATCTGGTGCTGATTGACAACCGGAAAACGACTAAAGCGATTCTTTCGAACCAAATCTAAATAATCCCGGACCGTATCCGTCTCAGAAAGATAGCCGTACTCATGGAAGGGCCGATAGACCTGTTCAACTGTCAAGATATCCGTCTTGATCTGCATGTTAGACAAGGCCTTATTGATCATGGTCGCGACGGTATAGGTATCGTGTGAAGTTCGGATGACAGGGATTTGCACCTGATTGGCCAGATCAATCACATCCTCACTGACCTCAAAGCCACCTGTCACCAAAACTGCATTCTCATGTTTCAATGCCAATCGTTGGATGCTAGTGCGGTCACCCACGATCAAAAGTCCCCTTCAGACACATAGTCTAGGACGTGCTTTTCCGTCATAGCACCGATGTAAAATTTATTAAATTCTTTTTCGAGACCTTCCTCACCTGCTAATATTTCAGAGCCAGTGATTTCTAAAATTTCCCGATAGGTCAAGTGCTCTAGTACAGCTTTTTCGATTTGACACGGATAGTCCCGCTTCTAGGACGCGTTTCTACAATTCCTTGATTTTCAGCTTCTTTAATGGCCCGATAAGCCGTCCCATCACTGACATTCAAAAAGTTGGAAATACTGCGGACACTGACCCGTTTTCCAATCGGCAATTTTTCGAGATAGTCTAAAATCTCTTGGTGTTTACTCATAGAAGTCCCCTCTACCTAGGCGGAAATCATAATAATCGCGCATTTTACGCGTATAGCGGTCACTCCCTTTGAATTGACGAAAAAGACGAAAACCAGCCTTTAAAGCGACCTTTTGACTCCCTGCATTTTCAACATGGGTGACAATCTTAAGCTCCTTCAGTTGAAATTTCTCAAATGATAGATAAACCAACTCTTTGACCGCTTCTGTCATCAGACCCTTTCCCCAAAAATCTTTGCGTAAAAAGTAGCCTAACTCAGCCTCACCCTTAATCTCATCCAACTTTTCAAACTTAATGGAGCCGATCATCTGATTGGTTTCCTTATCACAGATCGCCCAAACCCCAAAGGATTTTTCATGAAATAGTTGGCTAGTACATATTGAGTTTCAGCAAGATCGGCTTGTGAAGGAAAGATAAATTGTAAATTTTCAGGATTCGAAGCAATCTTATAAAAATCTTCCGCATCCTCAAAGAGAAAAGGTCGTAAATACAACCTTTGTGTTTCAATTAGTGAATAGGCAGCTAAGTGCGTCCAAATATTCATTTCAAACTCCATTGTTCGTGTATCCAGCCGCCACTATCAGATCCCAAGTTCTGTCACTATTCCTCTACCAACTGGATATCTGCTCCAAGTTGGGTCAATTTATGAATAATATCTGAATACCCGCGAAGGATGTATTCCACATTTGTAATTTCTGTTGTTCCAGAAGCCATGAGACCGGCGATCACTAAAGCCGCACCAGCTCGAAGATCCGTCGCTTTCACACTGGATCCTGTCAATTGATTTGGCCCTTCATAAATAATGTGGTCGTTCAAGGTCGAAATGTTGGCCCCCATTTTAGCCAATTCTGGTACATGGTTGACCCGCTTTTCATAAATTGTATCAACAATGCGTCCACGTCCTGCAGCCGTTAAGAGCAAAGGTGTGATCGGTTGTTGCAAATCAGTCGCAAAACCAGGATAAGGAGACGTTTTGATCTGGATGGCCTTCAAGCCCGTCTGCTTTTCTACAAAGATACTATCTTCAGAAATGGTCATGCGCACACCCATTTCCTCTAACTTAGCAATATAGCTCTCTAAATGCTCATACAGGACATTATTGATCTGGATACCTTCTCCAATAGCAGCTGCAAGGGCAATATAGGTTCCAGCTTCGATGCGATCTGGAATCACCTGATGTCTCGTTCCATGCAATTGTGGAACACCATCAATGATAATAATGTCTGTTCCTGCTCCACGAATATGGGCTCCCATGTTGTTGAGCAAGGTCACCACATCGATAATCTCAGGTTCCCGCGCAGCATTTTCGATCACCGTCCGGCCTTCAGCCTTGACTGCTGCCAAAATCGTATTGATCGTTGCACCGACACTAACAGTATCCATGTAGATGTTTGCTCCTTGAAGAGGCTTGCCATCAGTCGCAAGTTTCATACTAGAGCCATCCATGGTCATAGCGGCTCCCATCGCTTCAAAGGCCTTCAAATGCAAATCGATAGGACGTGGTCCAAGGTCACACCCACCAGGAAGCCCAACCGTTGCTTGACCATAGCGTCCTAATAAGCTGCCATAGAAATAATAGGAAGCTCGTAAACTGTTGATCTTTCCAAATGGCATGGGCATATTCTTCACCCCACGTGGATCAATGATCAAACTGTCTTCTTTGCGCTCGATCTTAGCCCCCATGATGGTCATGATTTCAATCAGACTCGCCACGTCGGAGATATCCGGTACCCCATCAAGGGTCACGATATCATCCGCCAGAATGGTCGCCGGAATCAGGGCTACTACACTATTTTTGCACCACTAATGGTCACCTCTCCTTTTAGAGGGCGACCACCATTTATTACAATTTTTTCATCTTAATAATTTATTAGCTCTTTCAAGTCTTTTTCCTTTTACTATCGTTTTTGCAACGGAAATAAAAGGGACAACGTATTCAAAATACTGCATCTATTATACCACAGATCGACCTATTTTTCCATCTGTAGGAATTTTCAAAACGAAAAAAGCTAGGATCAACTTGACCCTAACTTTTCCATTTCAACTAATTATTTTACAGCTTCTTTCAAGGCTTCAACCTTGTCCAAACGTTCCCATGGAAGGTCGATATCTGTCCGTCCCATATGGCCATAAGCCGCTGTTTGACGGTAAATTGGACGTTTGAGGTCAAGCATTTGGATGATTCCTGCTGGGCGAAGGTCAAAGATTTGACGCGCTGCTGCTTCTAATTTGCTTTCAGCGACTGTTCCAGTACCGAAGGTATCAATACGAACAGAGACAGGTTGAGCAACCCCAATGGCATAAGCCAATTGCACTTCTGCTTTCTTAGCAAGACCTGCCGCTACGATGTTTTTGGCAATGTAGCGAGCTGCATAAGAAGCAGAACGGTCCACCTTAGTGGCATCTTTACCAGAGAAGGCACCACCACCGTGACGTGAATAACCACCATAAGTATCCACGATGATCTTACGACCTGTCAAACCGGAATCCCCTTGAGGTCCACCGATAACAAAGCGACCAGTTGGGTTGATGAAGAATTTGGTCTCCTCATCTAGATAAGAAGCTGGAATCACTTCCTTGATGACCTTGTTAATCACATCTTCGTGGATTTGTTCATTGCTGACATCTGGATCGTGTTGAGTTGAAATAACCACTGTATCCACGCGCACTGGCTGGTCATTTTCATCGTACTCGACAGTGACCTGTGACTTGGCATCTGGACGAAGATAGCTAATTTCCCCAGACTTACGAAGCTCTGCCAAACGACGAACCAACTTGTGGCTGAGTGAAATCGGTAATGGCATGAGTTCTTCTGTTTCATCCACTGCAAAACCAAACATGAGACCTTGGTCTCCTGCTCCGATCAAATCAAGTGGATCTTGATCTGCATTCCCACGAACTTCCAAGGCTTCATTAACCCCTTGGGCAATATCAGGAGATTGTTCCACCAAAGATGGGTGTACTCCTACAGTTTCAGCTGAGAATCCATATTCCGTATTAGTATAACCAATCTCTGCAATGGTATCACGAACCACACGATTAATATCCACATAAGCAGTCGTTGAAATCTCGCCAAAGACATGCACGGAACCAGTATAAACAGCTGTTTCGGCAGCCACGTGAGCTTCTGGATCTTGCTCTAAAATAGCATCTAAAATAGCATCTGAAATTTGGTCTGCAATCTTATCTGGATGCCCCTCAGATACTGATTCAGACGTGAAAAGTTTACGTTCTGACATAAAAATGTCCCCTTAAAAAATATTGTTATAGAGTTACAAAGTACTGATAGAAGATTTCTACCACCTTATCGGGACCATATAACATCTAATTATAACACAATTTCTCTCATAACTTCTTTATTTCTAAAAGAAAAAGATATAGTTTAAAACTATATCTTTTTCCTTAATCCCTAATAGGAAATTTCAAGTTGTTTAAAGTAGAAAGTTGAACGCGAATGATATAACAGTTGCCACATTTAGTAGAATACTCCAAATTTTCCTATTCTTTATTTAGATTTTTAGGAAATATACCTCCAATAAATACCAGGACTCCTAAAACCAAGGATAAAATATTTGGACCTGTCCAATAAGGATCTAGCGTACCTATGATGGAAACAATAAATAAGACGGCTGATGTATTTAAGAGACCCACATTTCCATTCCTCATACCTATGAAAAGTAATATAGTCGCAATCATAAAACAAATATAATGGATGGCACCAATATATAAGATCAGTAGATACATGGGGTTTCCTAAAAATAAAGGAAAAATCATAATACCAAGGTGGCAGACTGCTATTATAAGGGCGCTCCATAACCAAGACGAATGAAGAATGATCCTCTTTGGCGAATTTTCTTTATCATTGTTTGATTGTATATCAGCATTCAACTGATCGTTTACATCTATCTCTCCTTCTACTTGAGGGTATTCCATCTCTGGTTTAATTTCAATAGATGATACTTCTTGTACTTTCACCTTGGACTCCCAGCTAGCTGCAACTTTCTCAAGTAAACTAAAAACACGACAAGCAATATAAATCGATAAGAGAAGATAAAAGAGACCGTAAAAGCTTATACGAGAGATGAAAGAGTATACTATACCTATCTCAACAAGGGAAGATAAAATGAGCAAAAGAGAAAAGACTTTCTGAAGTTTCTCACTTGTACTTGTGATCATAACATTAATCAGAAGTAAAAACATTAACTCCATTACACTGTATCGAAGTGTAAAAGCGTAAATATCACTCGTTCTATCCATACCAATCAATATAAATAGTGGAGAAATATTTGTAGAGGCAACAAATAGTACTAAATAAGCTATCGATGATTTCCAACCATCTTTACTTTTCCAATTGTTTAAAAGCTCCCTCATTTCTACATTCTTTATAAGCAAGCAAATCCATATTAAACAAATGATATTTAGCACAAAGGAAATGTTCATCAGATTTGTTGGGGAGAAAGGTGGTAAAAAACATCAGTAGTTGGGTAATTGAGAGGAGAAGAGCAGCTATCAATCCTTCAACATTTAAACGCTGATTCATGATTCTCCAAATTACCCAGCAAATAATCATTCCATTCCATATAGAAAAAATACTAGAGACAGTGAACAGTGGTGTATTTCCATTTAAATTTTGGGAACTATAGTTCACTACTATACTACTACCATAAGAAACAAGATAAAGAATTGCTTCAAGAATTAGCAGTATACCATACCATTTTTTCTAGACATAGATTCTCCTCCACTTTCTAAGAAAAGTATTTAAGGATTCATTTATTTAAATTATAACACAATTTGTAACCGTTTTCTTAGTGCGTTATCAGTACTAAATAAATAAAAAGATGGGATTGAACACCCTACCCCTATCATCAGTCTTCATTTTTAAACAATACAGTTCCAATCAATACCAGCACTCCTACCACAAGCGGTGGTATATGATTAATCACCCAATCCGGATCACCCGCAGCAATAAATGAAAAAACATAAATAGCTACTGCTATATAAAGAGTTGCTTTATTGCCATTCACATTCCCATTCCAAAGCAGGATAATTGCAATCACAAAGCTAATCATATGGATTCCCAAAAAGTACAAAAACCACCAGCCCACGCTCCCATTGAAAAGAGACCTAATAAAAGTAAAACTATATAAACAATGGCCAAGAACAAAGCAATAGAAAGGATTACAGAATTTCCAATTCTCTTCTCTGGCTTCATTTCATTGTTCGGAAAAAGACTTTCATCTGAAGCATATGCCTCTTTTTCTTTATCTACTTCAAGATTTTTCTGTTGATCAGTCATAACTTTCTCCTAACATTTTTAGTTATTTTTTCAAATAATAGCGCTTAAAAATAGAGCGGAAGAACTGATTTAACCATCTCTTTGATCGACCCGAATACTTTTTATTGAGTAGAGTTGACCATACCCATTTTTTAATTAAGAGCTTTTCTCTTCTTCAACTAAGAGTGTTCCAATTAAAACCAGAATACCTAGCAGTAACGGAGCGATTCGAAAAATTTCCCAATCTAGTTCAAAACCCAAGATGATAGACAGCAGATAGAGTCCAACACTCGTATAGAGGAGGCTTTTATTCCCCTTCTTCATCCCTAGTCCAAGTAAAATGGTTCCAATAACAACACCTAAGAAGTTTGGTGTTAGAAAAATCAACAACATGAAAAATCCCAAAATATTAAAGAAAAAGACAAACAATACAAGATAGATAATGGATAGGTAAAGGTTACTGAAAGAAAAATAGAATGTAAGCTATTTTCTTTTGGAGGATTCTGAACAAATATAGAATTGGGATGATCTTCACTGATCTTACTATGTTCTTTATTTTCCTCAAGATGTTTCTCTTGGTTTGTCATCATTTTCTCCTACCTTTCTTATATTTTTATGTTTTTCCTTTAACACCATTATACTTGATTCCATTATTCTTTTCATGATAGCCATCTATTCAATGCTATCTCTTAAACATTAATTTGGACAGGTTTCCAATTAGATTACTAACATATCATGAAATGGACTAAAAGCCTTCCCTAAATAAAATCAGCCTCTGCAATAGCTCTTTTCACTTCTTCAATTGGTAAATTGACCAGTTCTACTTCTTTTTCGCGGTAGAGGTATTCGGCATATTCATCGATGCGGTATTGATGGATATAAACGACCCGCTTGCAACCGACTTGAAGCAACTGCTTGGTGCAATTGAGGCAAGGAAAATGCGTCACATAAGCTGTAAAGCCTTTGGGAATTCCACGTTCAGCTCCTTGCAAAATAGCATTGACTTCCGCATGAATCGTCCGGACACAATGTCCCTCGACCATGAGGCAGCCATCCTCTAGACAATGATCTGTCCCAGAAACGGATCCATTATAACCTGTTGCAATGACCTTATTATCCTTAACTAGTACAGCCCCAACCTTAGCTCGATTACAGGTCGCTCGATTCGAAATCAGTAAGGCCTGTGCTGCAAAATATTCATCCCATGCTAGTCGATTGTGTGTCACCTTTATATCCTCCATCTCTCCTCATATCGGTTACGATTATTTTCATTATAGCATGAAATCAGCAAGAAAAAAGGGAGTGGGAAAGAACTCTGACTAGTAAAAAGAGTTCGTTTTCCACCCCCGCACAGTTGATTAGGTCATCTTTAGAGCTTAAAAGCGAATAAAGATACCAATCAACCACTGCGTCATACAGTTATTTCTATCATACATCAAAGGCTGGACAACTTTTGCCCAGCCTATTATAAACATTATTTACCAAGTTTTGCTTTAGCTGCATCTGCAAGAGCTGTGAAAGCTGCTGCATCGTTAACAGCCAAGTCAGCAAGCATTTTACGGTTAACTTCGATCTCAGCCAATTTCAAACCATGCATCAATTGTGAGTATGAAAGTCCGTTCATACGAGCTGCCGCATTGATACGTGTGATCCACAATTTACGGAAGTCACGTTTCTTTTGACGACGGTCACGGTATGCATAGTAGTAAGAGTTCATTACTTGTTCTTTTGCAGTACGGAACAAGATATGTTTAGCTCCATAGTAACCTTTAGCTAATTTAAGAATACGTTTACGACGTTTGCGTGATACAACGCCACCTTTAACACGTGCCATTTATATTTCCTCCAATATTTCCTAGAATTCTTTACTTACGAATACGCGATTATTTCAAGCGAGTAAGCATTGCTTTGATACGTTTGAAATCTCCTGCATGCACCATAGATGCTTTACGAAGATGACGACGTTGTTTCTTAGTTTTTCCGTGGAAACGGTGAGAAGTGTAAGCACGGAAACGTTTAAGTCCACCAGAACCTGTACGTTTGAAACGTTTAGCTGATGCGCGGTGTGTTTTTGTTTTGGCATGATATTTTCTCCTTTTTAACTTTCTGACAGATTATTTCTTGTCAGTTGCTGGCGCCAATTGCATGAACATTTGACGTCCATCCATCTTAGCTCGTTGTTCGATGATCGCCACATCTTGTGTCGCTTCAGCGAAGTCGGCTAAAACTTTAGCACCAATCTCTTTGTGGGTAATCATACGACCCTTAAAGCGAATGGATACCTTCACTTTATTTCCTTTTTCAAGGAATTTGCGAGCATTGCGAAGTTTTGTATCGAAATCACCCTTGTCAATCACTGGGCTCAAACGAACTTCTTTCACGGTCACAACGCTTTGTTTTTTGCGTTGTTCTTTTTGCTTCTTCTGGTACTCAAATTTGAACTTACCGTAGTCCATAATTTTCGCAACAGGAGGTTTAGCTTGAGGTTGAATGAGAACCAAGTCAACATTAGCGTCGTCCGCAAGTGCTTGCGCTTCGCTAAGTGGTTTGATACCCAATTGCTCACCTTCAAGACCGATTAAGCGAACTTCACGTACACGAATTTCATCATTGATGAATAAGTCTTGCTTTGCTATGGTTTTCACCTCTTTTTATTATTCGAGAAAAACAAAGAACGGACCTGTGCAAAACAGGCCCGAACTACATGATGTATTTCATTACTGAAACTTGATCCGTAGGGGCCAGGCAACTTGCGTCACAAGGCGAGAAGTTCTCACTTCTGCTTTTCTCAACTTTTATATGATATCAAGTTTTTATTCTTTGTCAAGAAGTTTTTTGCTTTTTCTTCAATAAATGCAACAACGTCTGCAATTCCAACACCCGTTGTGTCAAAATGAATGGCATCAGCTGCAGGTTTCAAAGGAGAAACGGCACGGTGGCTGTCCTTATAGTCCCGCTCAGCGATTTCTTTTTCAACAATTCAAGATCCGCTGTGATGCCCTTTTCAACATTTTCCTTATAACGACGTTCTGCCCGCTCCTCAACAGAAGCGACCAAAAGATCTTCAACTCTGCATGTGGAAGGACGACTGTCCCAATATCACGTCCATCCATAACGATGCCCCCTCTGCTGCAATTTCTTGCTGTAGAGCGACAAGTTTTCACGGACTGGCGCAAGTGCTGCAACCCATGAAACATTGTTGGTCACTTTGTTATCGCGAATTGGGTGGGTAATATCCACGTCTGCTACAAAGACAAGCTGCTCTCCCTCTTCCGATCGACCGAAACTAATTGGATACTGATCTAAAAGGGCTAAGAGGTCATCAACCTGTTCAGCTGTCAGATTATTTTGCAAAGCTAGATATGTCGCTGCACGATACATAGCCCCCGTATCTAGATACGTATAGCCTAGATCCTTGGCAATGATCTTTGCAACTGTGGACTTTCCACTAGAAGCCGGTCCATCAATGGCAATTTGAATTTGTTTCATGTTGTCTTCAACTCCTACTGAATCTTAACGACATCACCAGGATTCGCATACCATGATCCTGTAGACATGTGAGATGGATTTAACTGTTCCAATTGGGCAATGGAAATACCAGCACGCGCAGCAATCGCTGCTTCCCTTCACCTGCTTGAACAGTGATCGTCCCTTCTTCAGCGTTCTCATCTTTTGAACTATCGTCTTTAGCCGCTTGGTCAGTTTGTGCTGCAGGGGCTGATGATTTCTGTTCAACCTTAGTCTCTCCATTGTAGAAACCAGACATTTGTTTTGATTTGTTGCTGCCACCTGTTGAAAGGAAAATCAACAAGCAGACCATCGCCACTACTACTACAAAGAAAATAATGGCTAAAATCGTCAATAGACGATCTGCCTTGATTCCGTTTAACTTACTCGTTCTTTTCAATGTTTCTTCTCCATCATCGTAAATATCTTCTTCCCATGGTTCTTTTGCCATGACTTCCTCCTTGTTTTTTCTCGTAAAAATCATTACAATAGAAGTATGAAAGTTACGTTAATTCCAGATCGTTGCATCGCTTGCGGTCTCTGTCAGACCTATTCTGAATTATTTGATTACCATGACAATGGCATCGTTAAATTTGCTTCTGAAGAGGACGACCTCCTTGAAAAGGAAGTTCCTGTCACAAACGATGTTCTCGACGCTATCAAAGAATGCCCCACTCATGCTCTCTTAAAAGATTAAGAGGGCTTTTTATTTGTTTGCATAATACATCTCGTAGTAATCCACATGGATGAAATTGTCCGTAAGGATTACTTCTCCCTTAAAATAAGGATTTAAGGCAAGTGCATTGATAAAATATTTCTTCGGCCATTTACGCATACAGAATGTCCGACTGCGCGAACCATCATTAAAAATGAGCTTGATCGATTTCTTATTTACTTCGACCTTTTCAATCGAGTCAATCTTCACCTTGATTGGAGTAAAAGGATTAGCTGTAATAATCCGCAAGATCCCATCCTCATAGATCGTGAAGTAACGATGGACCCCAATCGCGAGCAAGACCATAAATAAAAGAACGAAAACAAAACTAGCGTTGGCACACTAGAGCTCTCATACATCAAGGCCAGTCCAATAAAGACCGGAATCACTGCAATGGACCAATAAGTCACAAGAATAGATAAGTCCGGTTGCCAATGATAATGGACCTTTCCAAATATCTTAATCATGAGCGTACCCCATCTAATAGTTTAGCATAAAAAACAAAAAGGGAGCCAGACAGCCAAAATCACAAAGATTTTTACCTGCTAGCACTCCTTTTAATTGGATTTGTTGGTTGGGACTTTAAAGAAGTCTTTAGAAAGGTAACCTTTCCCACTAATCAAGTCGTATTCAACCATTTTCAAATCCTCTGCAATTTCTTGTGCTTCTCCTTCCAAGGCCTTTTTATCGACACTTGCTTTTTCAGTACTTCTGTCAACAAAGCATAGTAAGGCGAAACTTTTGAATTGGTCTGTTCAAAGACCATAGCAGAGAAATCACTTGAATTGACCAAAGGATAGTTCAATTTCGGTGCATCAAAATTACTCCAAATAAAGTAGTCTGTCTGATACTGACTCTCCGGATTATTCTTAAAGGCGGACTCAGGATAAAGACCTGGCAAATGATCCCCATAAAATACCACTGTAATCTTCTTATCTATTTTAGAAAGACTTTCCAGGAAGGATTGGGTGGCGGTGTCAGTTTGTGAAAGTAAACGACTGTAGAAAGTCAGTTTTGAATTTTCTTCATCACTAAACCCTTTACCTTTTGCATCCAAGGTTTCTGGATTTGCTTCTAACCATGGAGTATGATTTTGCATAGTCATCACAGAAAAGAATTGTCCGGTTTTGTCGTTTAAATTATCCAACACAATATTATAGGTGGATTCATCACTCGGACTAATTCCTTCTTTTCTGTACTTGATTCCCTTTGTATCCGTCGTAATAAAATCTTTGAAATCCAATCTCGAATACACGATATCCCGAGAATAATTCGATTTACCTGCCAAGTGAACAGCAATCTTATTCTTTTTGAGTATGCATTACTGATAGACGGCACATCATGGATCTTAGGAAGAACTTCCGTATACAAGACAGATACAGTTTGTGATAAATTATAGAATGGTAAACCTGTAAGAGTCTGGAACTCCATATTTGCAGTTCCGCCACCATATCCATCCGATTGCATTTGCCCACTCGTGTGGGTCTTCATGATGTTCTCAATATTGGGAATCGGATTTTGCGTAAGCTCAACTCCCTCGACTTTTCTAGGATCAGAAAAACTTTCACTCAGAATATAAATGACCGTTTGATCGTTTAAGTAGTTACTTCTCTCCTTATTGATCGCATTCGACAAGTTGGTATATTTTTGGGCTATTTTCTCAAGACGTTCTTTGGAATAACCATCCGGTTTTGGAACAACCTCCGTCGTCAATTGATTCATCCAAACATAAGACAATCCTTTGTAACGAGCATTGGTCGTATTCCCTAGCCAATTAATATCTTGGTAATTGTTCAGGGTGCTAATAATTGGTACATTATCCTTGATCTTCCCGTTTTCTTTATCACTGAATATCCCATTGACACTCTTAAAGCATAAGAGCATCACTGCAATAGCTCCGATTTGTATTTTCCATGAAGAAATAATTCTTCCTTTAAAGAGGTACTTTTTCCCGACAATCAGTAGACAAACCAGAAAGACCACCAATAAAAGATGTAAAATATTTGCGCTTTGTCCATAAAGCTCAAAAGCGTCATTGGCTTGGTTAACCAAGTTAAATCACTCGGTAAAACTGGTTCATTCCTCATGCCAAACTTGATGGAATTTGCAACTACAAAAGCAATGGAAACAATGGAAATGAGACAGGTAGCAATCCAATATTGATTGATACAAATGTAAACAAAGATAAGTATCGCTGTCAGAATGAGAATTTGAAATAAGATGGCATCTGGAATCGTGTAATGAACGCCTAAGAAGGGTTCTGTTCGACCTAAACTGAATTGGATAAAATAATTCAATACAATTGCAATAGTGGTACTAGAGAAGAACACTAAAGAGAAACTCGGCTTGTTCTTGACGAAATCTCGCTGCCCTTTTGTATACAAGAATCCAAGCAAGGAAATCAACGGAAATAGAAAGTATAAGAATTCATTTGTTAACCAAAATTGCTGAGCTGAGTATTTGCCAATTTCAAAAGCCTTATACAAAAAATTATCTGTCCGGTAAATCAGGGTCGAAAAGTTTTTGTCTGTTACGATAAAGGTGATCAAGAGTTGCGACAAGACCAGATACTGATAGTTCTCGCCAATCTCTTCTCCTCCTTTTTTCCGACTTGGTAGCTTATCATAATGCTGTCGCAATAGAACCAAACCACCTGTAGAAGCAAACAGAAAGAAAATGACAAGGAAGGAATCCGTTCTAAAGAATGGATTCTGATCAAAATTCCAAACCTTGTATTTTGGATTATTCAAATAAATCGTGATTTCTGTCAAATAAGAAAGGGTATTGTAGACCAAATAACTGACAATCAGTTTTAAAGGAAACCATTTTTAAAATTGAACTGGGATAATATTGGAATTAATAGCAAGAAACTAATTCCAAATAGAATTCCTAAAAAATTGACATATTGTAGGACAGTCCCTGTTGCTTTGTTATGAACTGCAAGATTATTCTGAGCTAGGTAAAAATTAAAAAAGAAAATAGAACGAAAGTAACCCCATAATACCACTGAGTTCTTGAGACTTTCGATAATGCTGAGAGGATAAATTCTTTAACATTAAACTCTTTTTTCCGTTTCATTATTTCACTTTCTTTATCATTCTTTTTAGTATATATTTCACAGCTCTTGCTGGTCCAATCACAATATACTTCAAGGCCCCTTTAATCCCTCCTATTTGATTAAAGTCCACAAAGGTATGCGGTTGGAGATCCTCACGATTGTTCAATTGCTTATTATCGATAAACGGTGTCAGAACATGTGGGTTTTGAGAGATTCTAAAGTCATATTTTTGATCCCAAGCAATGTAGATCAACAAGCGTTCAATCGCATGCAATATCGAATTTTGAGGTAGAGGTTCAGCTGGAACATCTGCTGCTGTCAAATTCAAATCAAAGAGTGGTTTCAAAGCATCATATTTAAACCAAACAAAGGTCCCATAACTCATGACAAAGGTATTGAGATTTTTGAAGTCAATCGTCTTGGTCGCTCCCATCCGTTCCCAGAGCTTGTTCATCTCTGGCGAAATAAGAGCCTCATTCCAAGCAACCACTATTCGATTGTAACGGAAGAAAGTTGGAATATCTGCGATAGTGATTCCGACTTTTGGATTGGCTTCCATATTGGCTAGGATTTGATCAGCCGGTTTGACCAACATCTCGATCAATTCTTTCCGCCAAGATTCACCTGCCCAGAAATCTGCTTCTTTGGATTTCTTGGTATGGAAATGGCCTACATAGTCATAACGAGAGAGTTGCTCTTTTAAGAGCAACATTGGCAACACATCTCGTCCAATATTTCCAGTCACCACAACCGTCGCATCTTGTGCCCGATGAGAAAGGATTTGTTCAATAGCCTGCTTCTTCTCTTCTACATCTGTCGTAATCCATAAGTCATAAGCGAAATGAAAAGCTTGGAAAGCATCTAGAAATTCTTCCAAGAGGTCCACATAAAAGACATGAAGATGAACCGCAACTTTTTACCGAACTCTCCAGCTAATTCCTGGTTTTTCAAGTACTTACGAGACAAGAGATAAGGATAGTCCGGACGATCGATCATAGACATGTGGTTGAGAATCAAGTCTAATGGATAGTCCGATACACGCTCCAACTCGTCAAAAATATAAGGCATAATTCCTTCATTGTTTGCAATGGTTTTGACTTTGATAAAAGGAACCTTATGACGGAGAATCGCTGTAGGATTGTAGTAAGAAAAGTCCGGATAGAGCATCCCTGTGGTGTCTTCATGAATGGTATCAAAGACCGTCTTATAGCGAAAACCAGCATCCAAGAAATTCGTTGTGACTTTGGTTTCATAGTTATCAATCACATCTTGAACATTGGTGAAGTCTTGAACACCCTGCCAAAATTCTAGGAAGGCGCTTGATGTCAACACCTGTTTTTTAAAACTGAGATAATAACTCTGAATATGCTCGTTAAAATCCTTGTCTTTCCGGTAATTGGTCATTCCCAGAAATCCACTTCAGTATCATTTTCAAACCGCTGATAGATTGGTTCTAGATCCCAAAGAGGTCCAAAGCAGGTATCATTCATGAGGGTAACCGAATCAAAATGAGCCAGTTGATCAAAGCCGACTGTCTTCATTCCATCCCGCCAAGCCGCAAAGTCAAAGCCACTATTTTGGCGCTCTAGAATATCGTCTACCAGATGTTGTGCTACTAAATTAGACTTCACATCTTCTGGTAGTTGACTATTGGAGATAAAGACCACCCGTGTATATAAGGGACGAATCTTTTCTAATTGATAGAGTACATGCCCACTAATAAAATTAAACTTATTGTAGTGAACATATAAAAGTAAACGTTGCATATTATTTCCTTATTCTAAAGAATTTCAAGATCTTTGTTGGAATAGTCCAACGGCGAGAATGGATGATGGAATTGTATTCATGAGATAATTTTTATGATTCTCATGTAAGTTGAATAGGTGTCTGCTAAATTCTTCGTCACTTTCTTTTTCATAGGAGAATTGAAATTGATTACCCGAACTATTCGAAAGATCAAACAGAATATGTGGATGGGTATTAAAGAAAACCAAAACATCCTCGAAATCAATTCCGTTTGAAGTTACAAGAGGAATTTCTCTTTGATCCTCCAATGCAATCAATGACAATTTTTATAGGATCCCGGAAATTCTGAAAGTAATATTTTTAGACTCTTTTCCTTTTCAAGCTTGAAGATAATAGAGCCCTTATTTTCCATTCTCTCTTTTGTTATTTCATGGTAGGCTGAGTGAAGTCCATCGTTAGAAGCTGAAATCACCACCTGAGATTTACCAATTACTTCGAGATCACGATTATTGAATTTCATCCCCAAAAATCGAGCATACTTAGAGGAAAGCTTTTGGTTACCAATTGGCGTTTCTACTTCAATGTTATCTTTAAAAACAGCATAGATCGTCTCAAGATTATATTTCTTTCGAGCGAGTTCTTGATCCAGTAATTGTTTTTCTTTATAGCTATCAAAATTCTCAATCACTGTAGCCATTTGTTGACTTAGCAGATCTCTATCTCCTAGTGGATATAAATTCCCAGATTCTAAAAATTTACTCGAAGACAAATGACCTAAATTATCGGAAATGATTGCCGGAACTCCATTGAGGACTGATTCCACAAATACTAAAGAAAATGTTTCTAATTTAGCAGGCAAGACGAGGATATCTTTATCTGTCACCAAGGACCATGGATCCGAGTGAAAACCAACAAAAGTCACACGATCTAGATGATGCGTTTGAATATAGTCATCCATCAACTTTTTGTACTGCTCATCCCATCCTCCGATAAAAACCAGTTCGATATCTTTCCGATTTAAACCATTATAGGCTGCAAGCAACTCAAGCTGATTTTTTCGTTCATTAATTCCACCGATGGATACGAAACGAGAAATAGTAGAATTCTTAAGAGGTCGCTCTTGAACTTCTGTATAGGGGATAAACGGAATCAATTTATCAGTCGTAAAATAATTCGTTAGAGTGTGATACAATTCCCCTTCTACTACAAAAATTTTATCAGACAAATCATCAATTAAGGGAATCAGGTCCTTATAATAACCGAACTCGCCAAAAGGAAATTCATGAATAATATAAAAATGTCTGGCCTTTTCACACGCAGCTGCAAATGCCCCTGAAACACATTGACTGTATTCGAAATAACCAGTTCGATCTGTTCATTCCGGATAATTTCTCTTACTTCCTCAATATTCTTTTGTTGAGAAGCTTGGATTTCTAACTCTGAAATGTTCAGCGTCTTAGACTCAGGCCACCACCACTGATTGGTTTTTAACTGAAATAGTTTAATTCCAGTTGTATCCATATGACGGAGATAGTCTTTATCAATGTGTGGAGCATTATCCGGTATCACATTATAAACTTCGTGACCTTCTTGAACTAATAACTTCATTAGGTTCAGAATTGATACTTCTGCTCCACTAAACATGGCTCCAACAGGAGAAACAAATAAAATTTTCATAGCCTACACCAAAGAAATTATTCCCACTTACCTTGACGGATCAACAAACCAGTCGAAGAATCCAATTCTGAACGATTTGTTCGATCCACAACCCGATCAATTGAAAAGACGGGAGGGTTCGTTGTCGATAATATTGCTAAGTTTTCTTGATTTTCATCTCTTAAAAATGCTACTAGTCTTAACTTCACATGATTAAAGTACGGCAACTTACATTTATAAGTGATTTTTTAGGTCCGACACCAGATAATGGAACATCCATGGAATTATCGTTATACAGTCCATTCCCAGTAGAAATATCAACAAATGAAAAGGCTATATGAGGATTCACAGACTCATCTAGTAGATTAAATGAAAACTCAATCACCACCTCATCATCAGGAGTTACTTTCTTAGGAGAAAGCAATCTAGCTGTAAAATCTTCAACTACCGTTGTGACCAGGCCCTCATTTTCATCTCCATGATGATGTGAATTCGATTCCAAGTTGTCAAAACTATATTGATCAGAAACGTCAAAAGGATCCCCAATGGCCTTCACCAAGCCATTTTCAATCAAAACAGCCTTGTTACAATATTTCTTGACGGCTCCCATATCATGGGTAACCAGAATCGTGGTTTTCCCTGATTTCTTGCGTTCTTGGAAGTAATCGTTACACTTTCGCTGGAAGGCCTCATCTCCTACTGCTAGGACCTCGTCCAAAATCAAGATATCGCCTTGGGCCTTAATGGCAACCGAAAAGGCTAGACGAACCTGCATGCCTGATGAGTAGTTCTTAAGCTTTTGGTTCATGAATTCATGCAACTCAGCAAAGTCTACGATATCATCATACATGGCATCAATTTCAGCTGTTGAGAAGCCTAGCATAGCCCCGTTCATATAGACATTTTCTCGACCTGTCAGTTCTGGGTTAAAGCCCACTCCAAGCTCAATAAAGGACACCAGTTTCCCATCAATAGTGACGGTTCCTTTTTCTGGCACATAGATTTCAGAAATAATTTTCAAGAGAGTCGATTTTCCAGAACCATTTCTTCCGAGGATCCCGAAAAAGTCTCCTTTTTCTACTTCAAAGAAATATCCTTAAGAACATGTTGTTCTTTGTATCCTTTGATTCCTTTGAAGCGATTGACCAGGGCAGTTCGAAGGCTATTGGTTGCCTCTGTTGGCAACTTAAAGTACTTGCTGACATGGTCTACTTTTACTGCAATTTGTTTATCTGTCATTAGAGAATCTCCGCAAATTTCTTAGCATGTTTGTTAAAGTAAGCAAAGCCAGCAACAAAAATAAGAATTGGCAAGACATAAGGAATCAGAACCAAGAACTTATTTTCCACCAAAAGCCAGACAGGGGTGTTGGCCTTATCAATCAAGAAATAACGCATGTCTTGAATAATTTGAGCCAAAGGATTCATCATGACCAACTTAGCCGCCCATGGATTGCGGTCTGCAATAAAGGTAATCGGATAGATAATTGGCGTCGCATATAGGCCTGCTTGCAGGAGTACTTCCCATACTTGACCTAAGTCACGGAAACGAACAAAAATGTCGCTAAGATCAGTGCGCATCCTGTCGCCATCAAGAATAACTCAAAGAATAGCGGAATGACCATCAAGGCTGTCCAAGAGAATGTCACCCCATTG
The DNA here is from genome assembly GCA_036663675.1 of Streptococcus sp. 2A/TPW/M5. GTDB lineage: Bacteria > Bacillota > Bacilli > Lactobacillales > Streptococcaceae > Streptococcus. Next base: position 1,879,173 of record JAYXUK010000001.1, read on the forward strand.
AAGAATGAAAAAATCAAGACCACTACAAGGTTGATAACAAAGTTGATGGCTGCTCCTGAAATCGCAGACAAGACAATGATGTGTTTGGAGAAGTTCAATTTTCGCAACAAGTCGCCTCGACTAACGATCGACACCATCCCCATAGATGTGGCTTCTGAAAAGAAGCCCCAGATTACATTGGCCAACAAGAGGGCAACTGGGAAATGGGGCACATCTCCACCCAAGCGTAAGAATCGGATGAAGACAATATACATGATCGTAAAAGTCATCAGGGGCTTTAAAATCGACCAAAGATAACCGATTGCTGATCCCTGGTAGCGTAATTTAAAGTCTGTTTTGATTAACTCTCGTAATAAAATTCGATTTTTCTGACTAAAAACGTCAAACATTATTTTTACCTCGATATGCAAACTTTGTCAGAATCAAGCTGGTAAACACAACCGTATGAAAGGCTCGGTTCTTCCGGTAACCATACTGACGAATCCGTCTCAGACGTTCTTTTAGTGGAACATCCATAATGGTGACAAAGTTTTCAATAATTTCTTTAGTTTGGGAACTGACAGGCAGATCCAATAGATTTTTTGCTTGTTCTTGACTAGACTCTATGAGATTCCAATACTTGGCAAACAGCACATGGGGTCGGATCCAATTTTTAACCCGTTTTCTGAGGGTTCGAGCACCCAGAACATTGCTACTGTGCTGACGGTACAATTCTGTTGGTTGATCGATATAGATGAGCTTCCCAAAGGCAGTTGCCAACAAGGCCAAATACCAATCATGCATAAGGAGCGCATGTTTTTCTTGACCTGTCCATAAGTCAGCCAGAGCGTGGTTAATCATGGCAACTCCGCCAGTTACCGTATTTTCCGTCAACTCTTGAATCAGTTCGGTATTGGCATAATCAGACTGGGTGCGAATCATACTCTCATGCTGCACATTCAAGTTTTCATCGACCACTTTTAAATCTGTGTAGACCAGCAAAGGCACTTCTTGAGGATGCTTCTCGGCTTCTGCTACTTGAAGAGCAATTTTTCAGGAAGCCAGACATCATCTTGGTCACTGAAGCAATAAAGATCTGCTTTCTCATACTTCAAGAGGGCATGGAAGCTCTTGATAACACCGAGATTTTCGATAGCTCCTTGGTTGATAAAGCGAATGCGCTCATCCTGGGCCACCAACTCTTGAATGATCTCCACCGTACCATCTGTCGATCCATCATCTCGGATCAAGAGTTGCCAGTCTTGATAGGTCTGGTCTTGGATACTTTTGACCTGCTCTTTTAGATACTGTTCACCATTATAGGTGGACAACAAGATATTTACTTTCATGATAAGAATAATTCCTCGTACTCACCTACAATTTTTTCCCAGGTAAAGTTTTGTTTCATATTGGCCTTGGCACGTTGACCCCATTCAGATACATCTTCTAAAGAATCTACCTGGTCAATCAAATGCGCTAAATTCCCAGTTTCTTTAGTCCAATATTGAGCCGAATCCTTAGCGACCGTTTGGTTAAAGGAGACTCCTAAAACTAAATTCAGATCCGTCTGGGCAAGAGCCTCTAGGAGACCAGGATTGGTTCCGCCCACTTCATGACCATGGATATAGGCAAAGGCTTCTTTACGGATATATTTCAATAGGTCTTGATCATAGACCGTTCCTACAAACTTGACGCGTGGATCCTGATCAAATCCAGTCCGAGCTCGGAGCTCCTCAAAATAAGGATTGCCTTCCTGGTTACAAATGATCACCAAATCCCGCTTGGTAGAAGAGGCCATAAATTCACGAATGGCGGTCTCGTAATTGTTTTCTGGGACAAAACGACCCAAGATCAAGTAATAGTTCTTCTCCTGTGTCTGCCATTTCTGATAGAATTCTCGGGCCTTATTATCCTGACTATTTAGGCTAGTAGGAGATAAGTCCGTTCCGTAGGCAATATAGGTCGTCTTGGACCAAGGATAGGCTTCCTTGATATAGGACTCAATACCTGGGTTGTCTGAAATTACCAAGTCAGCGTGGCGTGTCATGATTTTTTCAGAATACTTGAGATAGGCTTGAATTGGTTTAGCCCACTTGGCCCGCTTCCACTCCAGTCCATCTGGATTGATATAGAATCGTCCACCCATCTTATGGATCTTACGCGCAAAAGGCGCCACAAAGGCTCCGATTGTATTGCCCAAGACGTAAAAAATCGGCTGTTCAATTCCTTGTTTCTTAATAAGCTTCAAGGCATAGTTGATGGCCATCATATCATAGGCGATGACACGCGCAGGCCCAAGCTTGGGAGCTTTAATCGTAAAACAATCGACACCCTTATAGTCAAAATGATAATAAGCTTGATCATTAGAAAGGCAGGCAACATGATACTGGATATCTGAAGACACTTGATGCGAAACCAATTGGTCCACAAAAGTCTCAAAACCGCCATATTGAGCCGGAAGCCCACGACTTCCGATAATAAAAACATGTTGCATAGAGTTCCCTTTCAAATCATTCACAGTCTATTCAATTATACCATTTTCTAGGCTTTTTGCCTAATCCAAACAGAAAAGCGACCCTTGAGGGCCGCTTCTATTTGTTCTTATTTCACTTCTTGTTTATAAAATTCTTTCAAAGCATCTTTCCAAGTTGGAATAACGAATCCTGTAGCCTTAGCCTTAGCCAAGCTCATCGTTGAGTTGAGAGGACGTTTTGCCTTAGCTGGAAATTGGCTGGAATCCACTGGCTTCACTTCTACATCCGTATCTTTGAGGATTTCAACTGCAAAGTCATACCAAGTTGTATCTTCTGCTGCATCATTTGACAAGTGGTAATAACCATATTCCTTACGGTTTTCAGCCAAATAAGTCATAAACTCTGCAAGAGTACGGGTCCAGGTTGGACGACCATGTTGGTCGTTGACGACTGTAAGTGTTTTGTGAGTCTTCGCAAGATTTTGCATGGTGAAGACAAAGTTCTTACCGTAGTTCCCGAAGACCCAAGCTGTACGGATGATATAGAAGTTAGAAACATGCTTCTCAACCAATTCTTCCCCATACGTTTGGTACGACCGTACTCAGTTTGAGGATCTGGTTGATCGTCTACTTCCCATTCTTGTCCCACCGGTTTATTCCCATCAAAAACGTAATCCGTTGAGATATAAACTAAGGTTGCACCGTGTTTTTCAGACGCTTTTGCTACATTTTCCGTACCAGTCACATTGATCGCATAGTCCAACTCTTTTCCTTCATCTTCTGCCGCATCAACAGCTGTATAGGCAGCACAGTGGTAGACTAGGGTTGGTTTCACTTCTGCGAATACCTCGTCTACTTTTTCTGCATTTGTGATATCCATTTCAGCCACATCAACGGCTACATATTCTTCATTTCGTTCATCCAACAAATGGCGAAGTTCTGTTCCAAGTTGCCCATTTGCACCTGTAATTAAAATCATGTTACGTTCCTTTCGAATGCTTTTTCTCTATCATTATAGCAAAAAAGCAGAAGTTTTCTGCTTTTAGGATGGGAATTGCTCCTTATTTTTGAATACTTCTGTTTAAAAATGAAGAACACTAGTATCCAAGAGATCCATTCTATCATGAAACCAAGATACTGTATAAATGTCTTGTGATAAGAAACTTTTACATGACCAGAATTTCGAATAGATAAATAAATTTTACCATCATTTAAAACTTTTTCTGAGACAGTTGGTTTCCGATCTTTTTATTTTCTTTTAATTCTGATTCGGTAAAAGCACGCTGTTTCAACACAGGTTGAGAACCTTCTGCACCCTTAGAATATTCTGCGCGATATCCTTTGTACCATATCATTGGTATAGAAATAGTTGTTTCTTTTTATCATCAGGAACCTCTATATCGAATTCTAAAAGATTGTACCTCTTTTTAATAGTTGATATTTTACATCCTTAGCTGTTTGAAATTCAGTAAATTGAGGCAAGCGTACATCTCGATTGTTAATATCAAGATTATAATATTCATCACCTACAGGATCAATATATTTTGATTTGTCCCCTCTATATACTGATTTCAGTAATTTTTCATTCTTTTTATTATCATCCCGCATCTGTTTATAGTTTTTTGAAGAGCTATCAAATTGAGGGACCACATGATTGAAATAGAAAGTTATACTCAAGATGCATAAGACAATAGAGAAAAATCCATTTCTATTTGTAACAGCAAGAAAGAACAGGAACAAGAGGGGAATGAAAAACAATAGACGCCCTGAATACTGCATACTCCCTAAAAACTGTATTTCAATATGGAATTCCATGGCAGAAGACTCGTTGCAGAGAAATATAAGATCCAACAAGTCCAAAATATGGTTTTACTTAAACTTCCTAGACGGCGATAGAAAAAGATTACCATCATACTCGCATAGAATAGGCCATCTCGTACGAATTGATGGATCGGCCACTCTAATGGGGTGAAAGGTTTATAAAAACCATATCGATCTGCTTGAAATGGAAAAGGAACCAAAAGGTATCTTTCACATTGACAGGAAAATTTCTCGCTGTCCATGTGAAGAAAAATTTTTGTGATGAAACCTGTTCCAGATATTGAAAAATGTATCCTGCCGACAAACATAAGGCAAACAAGATAGAAAATACAAAAGAGATAATCTTTTCAAGTGTGATCCTTTTATAATTTAAACATAAAAATACCGCAGAAAAAATTGCTAATATGATCGTTGATAAAATATGGGTTTGAATTAAAAGCGCTACTACAATCCCCAAATAAAGAGGGTTCTTTTTGTTTAAGTAGAGCACACGATAAATAGAATAAATAAGAATTGGGACAAGTGGCACTACCATGGTCATTCCAAAACCAAATAAGGTGTAATAACAAGGAATGGTCAAGGCCACTACTATACCAGTCAGCTTATTTTTTACTATTTTGAAACAACAATATAACTTGTTAGGCTTGTACCAAGAGTGATCAAAAATGCAAATATAGAATAAGCAAGATTTCCATCGTTGGTCATCATATAAACGATGGCTGACGGATAAAACTGCCAATTTCCATAAAACATAGGAGAAGCATATCCCGTACCGAATGCAAATAAAAATTCAGATTGGGAGTAAATCCCAATGCTCAATGGACTCTGCTAAGCCGACAATGCGGGATAAATGGAAGACATAGTCATATGAGCGACTTTGAAAATTGATCAGATTGAAAGATACAAATGTAAAAATGAGCGCATAGGAAGTTAGTAATAGAAAGACCAACTTATTGCTGATTTGGTTGAAAACATCTATAAGCCGGTCAATATAACTGCGGATCCCTTTTACCATATCCAACTGATTGATCTTATCGAGGAGCCGATCCATTCCCTCGTAAAATCTATCTATCTTTTGCTTAGCAGCAAGACTCATACTTAGGATATTCTTCATTCTTCACTTTTCTCTTTGATAACATAGATTGGACGTTTCTTGGTTTCCATGAAGATCTTACCGATATATTTCCTAAAATCCCAATGGTCAATAATTGGAACCCTCCCAGGAAAAGAATCACTGTCATAAGGGATGGCCAACCTGAAGTAGGATCCCCAAAGACCAAGGTGCGGATTACAATCAAAATCATCATGATAAAAGCCAAAATCCAAGATAACAGTCCACCAATAAAGGCAATGTTTAATGGGGCATCCGAGAAATTGACAATCCCTTCAATCGAATACTTAAAGAGGGACCAAAAATTCCAAGACGTCTCTCCTGCCACGCGCTCTACATTTTTATATTCGAGGTATTCTGTCTCAAATCCTACCCAAGCAAAAATTCCTTTTGAGAAACGATTGTACTCAGATAACTCCATGATAGCATCGACCATAGGGCGACGCATCAAACGGAAATCCCGCGCTCCGTCCACCATTTCCACTTGACTAATATGATTGATCAATTTATAAAACATCCGTGCAAAGAAAGAGCGAATCGGTGGTTCCCCATCACGGGTTACGCGTCTCGTTCCGACACAGTCTAGATCTGGTTGTTCCTCCAACTTCTGCTTCATTTCGATCAATAATTCCGGAGGATCCTGCAGATCCACATCCATGACGGTTACAAATTCACCACTAGCACGCTCAAGTCCAGCATACAGCGCCGCCTCTTTCCCGAAATTTCGAGAAAAAGAAAGGTAGTGCACACTTGAATCTGTAACATGTAGCTTTCGAAGAACAGATAGTGTACCATCTGAAGAGCCATCATTTATAAAAATATATTCAAACTTTTCTCCCATCTTCATCCGAACGCGTTCCATCTCTCTATAAAACAATGGAATCGATTCTTCTTCGTTAAAACATGGGACTACAACTGATATGGTCATCTCTTACTCCTTGACTTATTCACTTTCTATTGTAACAAAAAACTAGGGTTTCCCTAGTAATAACTTATTTTAGTCTTTTAATTAAACTGCAGCATATAAAACAGAGATGGTTTGTAGTAATGTTAGAGATAAAATAATGAGACTACTTTGTACTACAAAATGATCAGAGAACTTTTGTTCATCTGGAACTCTTTGCTTAAATAAACTACAAATAACTGGTAGACAAAGAGCAACAACACCCAAATAATATCGGCCTTGAACTCCTAAAACTTCAAAATTTCCAACTGGTGTCCAGGTCAGATACAAGGTCAAAGAAATTAAACCAATAATTGCAAGAGAAACCAAACTTGCCCCTACTACTGATACTTTTGGAAGTTTGATCTTCCCAAAATTTGAAAAAGTAATCAAGCTATAAAGAGCATAAATTGGAATAAGGACTTCTGACATCGACAAATCTAACCAACCAAAGGTGTAGAGTTGATTCAAATGACTGACTGATAATAGCATCTCCTTCAAAATCACTGGAAGATACCAATGAGGTTTCGAAATGATACTAATCACCTGAGACTTCACATCCGCTCCATCTAGTTTAAAGTTCTCAATTCGAACTTGCTGGGTAAGAACATACCAAAAAATCGTAAATAGAAAGACTGCAGCAATCAAAGCAAGAGAAATAAGATAGTAGTTTTTACATTGCGTTTTCTTTTTCGGTATAAATAGCAATAATCCTACAAGCAAGATATAAGGAAGCTTCATTGTTACAAGGATCACGCAAAGGAAAGCATAAAGCAATAAATCCTTTATTTTAACTACTTTTTCATCATCCGTCACATAGTTCAAAAACAATCCAATAATGATGTAGGTTAAACCTAAGGCTACACTATCTTGATTATAAGAAGCAGCTAGAACCAGATTCATTGGAAACATCGCTACCATTGTCATCAACTGCTTCGCTTTCCCACTTAATTTAATAGCAATAAGAGCTAAAATACAGTAAGCAATGACATTAAAAATTCGACCAAGATAATAGGAGACTCCTACACTCAAATTCAAAAATTTTCCAATCCCAAATCCAAGAGCCTGAGGGATATAACCAATAAACCAATATGAGTTGGTTGCCCTGTAATCTGTTTCTTTTCCAAACTTCACTTGTTTGGTCGTCTGCCCTTCTTCAAATAAAGAAGATTTAGTAAATGGTTTTTGAAATTCTTATAAACATCAAAGTAATCTTCCGTAATATGGATGTTTTTATTTCCCATATTGACGTTGCCTTCCACAATATGAATCGTTCTTGAAAGGTGAACTTGTTCATCTGGCGTATTCAAAACAGGTGTAATGAATGCAAAGGACAGACCACCAATGAGCATCGCAAGGAAGGTCCCAACATTCTTCTTCGGTAAAAGAAAAATGAAAAAGCCAATACAACAAATAACGCTACACCGATTTTAGGAAAATCTACTAAGCGCTTTGTATAAATCACTGTAATACAAAAGGCCAAAACTGCGAAAGCTACTAAATACTTTTTATTTCGCTCATAACTATCAACAAAATATCTCATCAGTTTCTCCTACTTATTCGAATTTTGACTCTTCACATATTGTCTCATCAACAACTTGGCCATCCATTTGGGCCAGAAGATTTCATACATGTATAGATCTTCTTTACTACGCGTATTGTCTGCAATTGTTTTTGATGTTTCAGATTCTCCATGGATACGGTGGCACATGAGTTTGTCAGATACATAAGCGAAACGACCTTTATACTCGCTGATCTTATACCATGCGTACCAATCCAAACTCACTCTCATCCCTTCATCAAAATAGAAATTCTTCAAATTTTCACGATTATAGGTGACAGCTGGACAACAAATCGGATTCCCAAAAGCCATCACACGGTTTCGCCAAAAGTGACTAGCAGGAAAAAGATTCATGGTTTTTAACATCAAGGTTTTGATCTTCAGATTTGTATTCGCAGGAATCTTATGGCCATCTTTTTCTTCAAAATAATCAGAATAGGCAATTAACACATCTGGATGTTTCTCCATCTTAGCCAAAACTTTCTCAGCATAGTCTGGCTCATAATAATCATCCTGATGGGCGATGGTAGCATACTTCGTCTCTACAAAAGACATGGCATTGTTCCAATCCTTACCAATCCCACCACCCTGCTTGGTGTAAAATGGAATAGCATAACGCTGACAAAGTTCCTTGATCGAATCCAGTGGTGTTGAACTATAACAGATAATCTGTGATTGGAGAGTTTGATTCTTCAAGGATTGAATACAAGCTTCCAAGTATTCGCTCTCACCATAAGCACAAATCACCCGGGTATGTTGTTGATTAACGAGCATAGCCCTTCCTTTCTATTTTTCTTGCAATAAAATAAGCAAGTAAACTTCCACTAAAATAAACAGACATCACAATGAAAAAGCTTAAAGACGCACCTAGAAGTCCCATTTTTGTACCAAATCATTATTTGTCAATTTGGAAGCTATAAACATGAATAAATACACAGGCAATAGATACGTTTGTTTTCGAATAACCGTCATGACATCCCCAAAAACAATCCCAATAGAATACAGAATTCCAGAAAAAACAAGGATGGCTAGGGTAGTACTATGCTGGTTTAAAGGTAAACCAAAAACAAGACTTAATATTGGCGTCCCGATCAAATAAGCTAGCACAGTTAAAACCAAGCCGACACCCAAAACAATGACAAACATCTTCGCAATGATGGCATCAAATTTTTTCAATTCTTTATTCTTCCATAAGATCGCTAATTGCGTTGTTAAGGGTCTAAGAATTAAGATAAAGAGACTCATAAAAAACACAGGCATAAACAAAATATTAAAGTCCCGTTGTGTCCCTGCAATAAAGTGTCCCAGTCTAATTTCAGAGTCAATCGCGATTCTAGGCTCATTGAAAATATAAGCTAGTAAAAATCCACTAATAAAGAGAGGAATACAATTCTTTAAAATAGCGATCGCATCAAAAGGTCCCTTTTGAGATTTCTTACTGAAACATCAATTGATTCAAATTCTTTTGATTTTACATAATCATAAGAAAATACAAAGATAAAGTTTAAAAGGACTAAGTAAAGCAATGATTGTATCAATGACTTTGTAATAAGCAAAAATACCAACAAAAGAATCGTGCTAATAGAATACCGAATAGTCATTGATTTGCCCGCGATATCTAATCGTTCATGACGTTGAAACAATCCTTGAAAAAGATCTGAAATAGCCTCAGCCATACGAAAAAGGACATATAAGCCAATGATCGCAATTTTTGAACTTTCATGTAAATCTATCCTTGAGACTAGTAGATAAGGAAAGAATATCGCTATCATGAGTAAGATCGAGATACATCTGGCAATACTGTAACTGGTAAAAGAGTGCCTAAATAGAACATCTGTCCCTTGGTAGCTTCGAACTTGAAACATTCCTACTACTACTAGAATCGCAGCAATCCCATAGGCAAGACTAAAGGAATCTGCTTCCATTGGCGAGGTCATGCGTGTCACGATCAATGTAAATAGTACAGATGATCCAGCAAATGCCAAGTTTCCTAATAGATTCCAAAAATACACCTTCTCCGTTGAAACAGGTTGATTATTCTTCATGCTCTTTTACCTGTAATGCGATTTTCTGAGACAATTGTCGAATTTGAACGGATTGTTTTGAGGTAATCCGGGTCAAAGAGAAGTTCAAATAGACCAGTAAACAGAAACCTAAGAAAAAGATTAGATTGCTTGGAACTTGAATTCCTAACATTTTTGACACCTGTCCAATCAAATTGGGAAACCAAATGACTGGCAGCGAGAGTAAACAAAGAATAAGCCAGGAAATGACATTTCTCAGTTCAACGACTTTCTTTGCAACTAGGCGTAGAATATAAATGATAAAAATAATTACAATAAGGGTTAACCAAATGTTTAGCATGTTATTTCTTATATCCTCCACCAATTTTAGCCACTAACATAGCCATTGTCACCTTAATCATATAATAGACTGATTTACTTAAGGTAATAGACGATTCCCCATGTTCTCGTTCATTCATCAAGACCGGTACTTCTGTAACGGAATAGCCTGATGTTAACAGGGACACTATCGTCTCTGGTTCTGGATAATCACTTGGATATTGCTTGGCAAATTCTTCTATCACTTTTCGATCAGCTACCCGCAATCCTGATGTTGGATCTGTTACCTTTTGACCAGTTAAAATCTTAATTAATTTTTCAAAAATGAAATTCCAATCCGTCTCGCGAAGGAGGATTGGAAACCTTGATTTTCAATGAAACGAGAGCCAATCACCATGTTCACATTTTTTTCTTGAAGGACTTGAAGCATCTTTCTGATAAATTCAGGATTATGCTGACCATCTCCATCCACTTGAACAGCATATTGATAGCCATTTTTAACTGCATATTGATAACCAGTTTGGACAGCACCACCAATTCCTAAATTAATCGGTAAATCGATAACGTTAAAGTTGTTATTGCGACAAATTTCAAGTGTATGATCTGTAGAACAATCATTGATAATGACATAATCAAATTCAGGTGTATGTTCTTCAATCATCTTGATTGTTTTTTCAATATTTCCACTCTCATTATAAGCAGGAATAATGATCAGTAATTCTGAATTTCTCAATCCTATTGTTTTCCCTTCTAAGCATATCACTTCATTATACAATAATCAGTGCATATTTTCTACTTTATACTGTCCCCTCCCCTTTTCATGGTATAATAGAGTGAATCGATTACGGAAGGACACCTTATGTTAAAGCTGGGAATTATTGGTACGAGTTGGATTTCACATGAATTTATTACAGCTGCTCATCAGACAGGCCACTATCACTTGCATGCTGTGTATTCGAGAAAGATGAAGACAGCTCAAGAGTTTTGTGAGCCTTATGGGGCGGTCTCTTGCTACACGGATTTCATCGACTTCTTAGACAGTGAGCTGGATGTGATTTACATTGCTAGCCCCAATTCTCTTCATTTCGCTCAGGCCAAGCTTGCTATTCTGGCCAAGAAGCATGTCATCATTGAAAAACCGGCTGTGACCAAGCCTTCTGAATGGAAGGAACTGGTCAAGCTCGCTAAGGAGCACCAGGTCTATCTCTTTGAAGCTGCCAGAAATTACCAAGAAGCAGCCTTTCAAGTAGTTAAAGACTTCCTCTCTAATCAGGAAATACTGGGCACCAACTTCACCTTTGCCAAATATTCTTCCAAATTGCCAGCCCTTCTTGCAGGTGAGATGCCCAATATTTTCTCAGATGTCTATGCAGGTGGAGCTTTGATGGATCTGGGTGTCTACTGCCTCTACTTGGCGATTGGCTTCTTTGGAGAACCGATCTCCAGTCACTACACCGCTCAGCAATTACCCAATTCGGTTGATCTCTATGGTCAAGGTGTCTTGATTTATCCAGAGTTTCAGGTTGCCATTCAGGCAGGGAAAAATATCACCAGCCATCTACCTGCTGAAATCTACACCAAGACTGGAACGCTGACTCTCAATGCTGTAGCAGCCATCAACCAGGCTCGCTTCGTCAGCCATTCTGGGGAAGTTATCGACCTTCCGATCCAGCCCTGCCCGCACCAAATGCAAGAAGAGGCGGAAGCCTTTGCCCTTGCCATCGCTCATCAAAAGCCAGCTGCTTATCTTGAATGGTTACAAACAGCTGAGCAGGTCCATGAAACCCTCTACCATATGCGTCAAAGCGCTGGAATACAATTTAAGGATGAAAAAGAATGAAAGAACAATTTCCACAAACCTGGAAAGACCAGTTAGAAACACTCGGATTTGATGCATTCACTGAAATTCAGGAACAGATCTTCTCCCCTATCTATGAAGGAGAAAATGTCCTCGGGATCAGTCCTACCGGTACTGGTAAGACACTTGCCTACCTCTTTCCGAGCTTGCTCAAACTCAAACCGAAGAAGGCCCAACAACTCTTGATTTTGGCTCCTAACACAGAGTTAGCAGGACAAATTTTTGATGTCACCAAACAATGGGCAGATCCTCTCGGTCTCCAGACACAACTCTTCCTTTCAGGATCTAGTCAAAAACGGCAAATCGAACGCCTCAAAAAGGACCCGAAATCCTGGTTGGGACGCCTGGTCGGATCTTTGAACTGATCAAGCTGAAAAAGATCAAAATGATGAATGTGGAAACCATCATTTTAGATGAATTCGACCAATTACTGAGCGATTCTCAGTACCACTTCGTCGACAAGATCAACCACTATGTTCCCCGTGACCACCAATATATCTACATGAGCGCCACAGCCAAGGTCGATCCAGACCAATTAGAGGAAAATACTCTTCGCGTTACGGTTGATGGAGTTTCTTTGGACAATATCCATCATTTTTATATGCAAGTGGATAAGCGGGACAAGGTCGAATTGCTCCGCAAACTCGCCTACGTCGAAGATTTTCGTGGTCTGGCTTTTTCAATAGCCTGTCTGATCTGGGTAGTGCTGAGGAAAAACTACAATACCGTGGTGTTGAGGCTGTATCGCTCGCCAGTGATGTCAATGTCAAATACCGCAAGGTCATTCTGGAACGCTTCAAAGACCATCAGCTGACCCTCTTGCTGGCCACCGATTTGGTCGCTCGTGGAATCGATATTGAACATCTTGAGTGTGTGATTAACTACGATATTCCTCGTGATGTAGAGACCTATACCCACCGTGCCGGTCGTACAGGACGAATGGGGCGTGATGGCTATGTGATTACCTTTATCACCCACCCAGAAGAACTCAAATCCTTAAAAAATACGCTTCTGTACGTGAACTGGTTTTAAAAAATTCCGAACTCTTTTTAAATGAATAAGAAAATCCTCTGCTAGTGAATGAACTGCAGAGGATTTTTACGTTAATTTCCATTGTAATAGATGCGATGGCTTTCAAGTTGATAATCCAACAATTCATCCACCGTTACAAAAGTATAGCCTTGTGATTTGAGGTAGTCAAGGACGGTCGGTAGAGCGTCAATCGTGGTTTGATGGATATCATGCATGAGGATAATCGAACCCGGTTTGACTTCTTTTTCACTTCATTGAGAATAGCCGTCGTATTATGTGTCTTCCAATCTAGGCTATCCACATCCCACATGATGAAGGATTGATCAACACCGTATTGAATAGCGTTATTGATAGCTCCATACGGAGGACGGGTAATCTTGGTCTGCACACCTGTCGCTTTTTGAATAGCTTCTTGGGTATCCAAGATCTCTTTTAGCATTATCCAAGCTCAATTTTGGCAACTGAGGATGATCCCAGGTATGGTTCCCGATTTGATGCCCTCTTTGCGGACTTGCTTAGCAATATCCGGATTCGCACTGACATTTTTCCGACCATAAAGAAGGTAGCTTTGGCATTGTATTTCTTTAAGATGGCCAGCGCCTGAGGAGTCGTGGTTGGATCTGGTCCATCATCAAAGGTCAGAGCAATCATCTTACGGTGGCGTTCTTCTATATAGGATTGGTAAGAAGCTAGATCATCAGGAAGCAAGCGCTCTGTATCGATCACATCATAGAATTTAGACAAGGGAACAGTGAAGGTATCGTCTCCTTAACCTTGGTTGGAAATGGAATGGTGAAATTTCCTTTTTCATATTGGAATTCCCATTGGCTCAAATCCAACTCTGAGAAGTGGGCAACCATTTGATCAATGCTTTCCTCATCCAACTGACGAAAGGCTAGATTCCCTCGTAATTCCTCCAAAAGATCTGTTTGGCTCCATCTGGATCCGCAAAAACTTGGCTCAGGGTCAAAGGGTTACTGTCATCATCCAAGTAAAAGAGGGGCAACTTCACCGTCTCATCTTTGATGAATTTCCCTTTTGTACTGGTACTCCGCCCGTTTGATTTGGATAGGGTGATAACCAACAAAAGGCGCTTCTGCTTCTTCACTATGGTAGAAGGTCAAATGCTTTGGCTCTTTGGTTTTCTCATCGGATCCTAGACGCTGAAGGTCTTCTTGGATCTTCTCTTTCACGATCTCAACAGCTTGTCCATCTTTAGTAGGATAATAAGCCGTCACATAAGAAGTTCCTAAAATCCCTTCCTGAACTTGAACATCTTTCCCTTTTTCAGAGCTTTTCTCGAGCTGGGTGACCTTGGCAAACTGATCCTGATAGGCTTTTTGTTCGCGAACCCTTTGAATCTTTTGATAGCCAATATACAAAAGACTCAGTAAAAGGAGATTTGTAATGATTAATAAAATAGTTTTCGTGTGTTTGAATCTCATAACTTTATTATAGCAAATTTCTCTCGAAAAAACATTCCTTTTTGTAAATGGTTTCATAAAAGAGAGAGTGGGACAGAAATCGGTAATTTGTAAGAATTCGATTTCGTCGTCCCACCTCCGCACAGTTGAGTAGGGCTGTAAAGCTGATGAAGTCAGCGTAGTAGAGCCCACTCAACCACTGCGTCTTGCTCGACAATCCAAAAATAATTGAGAGGCTAGGACTTTTATCCCAGCCTCCTATTTTTAATCCCTCTTATTTTTCGCGAATGACTTCTACCTTATAACCATCTGGATCTACAACGAAATAGTAATTCGGTTGCGTTCCTGGAAGACCTTTTGGTTCTGTCACTTCATAGCCTTTAGCCTTGTGTTCCGCATTCAAACCTTCTAGATCAGGAGTACTCAAGGCAACGTGAGCATAGCCATCTCCGATGACATATGGACCATGATCATAATTGTAAGTCAATTCCAACTCATAGTCATCTCCAGGCAAGGCCAAATAAACAATCGTGAACTTGTGGTCTGGAAAATCTTTCCGACGTTTTTCTTCAAAACCAAAAGCATCTTGGTAAAAGCGATTGATTTTTCTAAGTTTTCCACACGAAGGCAAGTGTGCAACATTTTTGAACTCATAGTTTTTCCTCTTTTCTATTTTTAAAAGATTATGAACGATTTTTTTACGACTTTCCGTCTTAATGGATAATTTCACTTCAAAGATGGTCCCTTTTGGTTTATTATCTTTGACTTGAATGGTCCCTTTAAAGGCTTCTACAATCTGCTTAGCGAGGATAACCCCAAACCAAAACCACCTTTCTGACGGGTTCTGGCCTTGTCGACCCGGTAAAAACGATCAAAAATCCGTTTCTTATCCTCATCTCGAATCCCTGGACCATTATCCAGCACCCTCAAAAGAAGATTTTTATCCTTCAACTGGACTTCAAACTGGATCTCGCCATCTTCATCGGTATATTTCAAGGCATTGTCATAGAGAATGGTCATCAATTGCTTGAGGAGCGTTCTATCAGAACAAATGACTTTGTCCACCTGATTGTCTCCTCGGAAGAGTTTGTCATTTTCTTCCGCAATGATCTCAAAATTCGAGAAGGTCTGATCGAAAAAGCTTGGTTCGATATCTTCCATCTCCGGCTTCAAGCCGTCATCTCTTCGGGCAATGTTAAGAAGGTTGGTAGTCAAGAGCTTCATATTTCGAACTTCATCCAAGCTGGATGCAATATTCTCACTCGATTCCATAATGGTCGCTTCAGGCTTTCTAAAAAGCGTTTCGAGACGATTTTGCAGGACTGCTAAGGGCGTCCGCAACTCATGGGAAGCATTTTCCACGAAAGCCTTTTGCTTTTGCATACTCTCAAGAAGGGGCTTGACGCTGAGACGTGCTAAGAAGAGACTAGCGAATAAAGAGATTCCCCAGAAGCAGATCATGACAAGGGCGATTTGGCTTTCGTGCTCTTCACTGGTCTGCTCTAGCTGACTGATATTGGTCATGACAACCGCATACTTGATATCACTATCACTTTCATCATCAGATAAACTCAACTCTGCCATATAGGCCCGGTAACTTTCTTTTTCCCATAGCTATTTGTAATTTGAAGCTGGGAAACCTTGTTGAGGAGCTTTCGACCAAACGTCACCGTTTTGAAGTTTAAAAACCCATTACCGGTTGTCAAGTTTTCATATTTTTATTGAGCAAAACAACAGTGGTATTGGATGTGACATCCCCTTTAGGTTCTGATTTATCATGATCTGGGATCATCATCTCATGATCATTATCATCTCCTTTGGTATTTGACTGTCGCTGATCTCGATAAGCAATCGCTACAAGTGAGTAGGGATCCTGACTGAGAGTCTTGAGGTTTTCATCGACCGTTGTATAGAGACTCGAGCGCATGACCTGGATGATAATCAGGGTCATGGCTGAGAATATCAAAGTAAAGAGCCCAAAATATCGGATGAAGTAGGAAAAATCATCTTCTCCGACGGTTTTCTTAATTCTGGTTAGCATCTTTTAAGATATACCCCACACTGCGTAATGTTTGCAAGCTCTCAACGAAATCAGTACCTTTTAATTTCTTACGGATTTTTGAAACATAGACCTCAACAACAGAGATAGTCGTATCACTGTCAAAGCCCCAAAGGCGATCGAAAATCTGTGTTTTTGGAAGGATGACATTTTGGTTTTGAAGGAAATAGACCAAGAGATCAAATTCCTTCCCAAGAAGTTCCACTTCCTTATCGTCCACGTAAGTCGAATTGGTAGATAAGTTGACCTTCAAATTGCCATAATTAAGGGTGTTTTCATTCACTTTTCCTGAGCGCTTCAAGAGAGCTTGAATCCGCATCTTAAGCTCTTCTAGGTAGAAAGGCTTGGTGAGGTAATCGTCTGCACCCAGCTCAAAGCCGTGTCCCTTGTCATCCAGACTTTCTTTGGCTGTCATGATCAAAACAGGGGTTGTCACGCCTTTTTCACGCAATTCTTTCAAGACATGGAAGCCGTCTTTTCAGGAAGCATCAGGTCAAGCAAAATCAAATCATAGATCCCGCTTTCTGCTTCGTAAAGACCTTCTTCTCCGTCAAAGACCTGCATGACGTCCGCAAAATCATCTAAAAAATCAAATACTGAATTTGATAAACCAAGGTCATCTTCGACCAATAGAATTTTAATCATTGTCGTATCCTCTTCTCTTTCGTGAGTGAGTCTTTCTAATCTATTCTTAACCATTATAACACGACTTGCCTTCATTTCCTATACTTTAGAACCTGGTTTGATGATCAAATTCAGCCTGCCTGTGGAAGACTAATTCTATGAGTTTGTCGTGTTTTCTTTGTTACTTTGACTGTCACTCGTCTTGTTTTTATTTTTGAATTCTTCTTATTGGACTTTTTAGAGGAACCCTGGCTCCCTTCTTTTCCGCCAGATTGGTTCATGCCATTATCTGGACCATTCCCTTGTGGGCCACCATTGCCTTCTTGTGGCATCTGACCAGGTCCGCCACCTTGTGGGCCGCCTTGTCCTTGACCACCACCTTGTGGACCACCGCCTTGAGGTCCGCCATCCTGTGGGCCACCATTTTGCTGGTTTCCTTGTGAAGGATTGCTATTTTGACTATTTTGTTGCTGATTGGATCCTTGGTTCTGACCCGTTTGGACCGGTTGAGAAAATTGTTGGTTATTGGAAGATTGAGAGGCGATGACACCGACCCCAAAGCCACTTCCAGCACCGACCAACAATCCACCAACTGCTGCCATACCGATCCACCACTTAGGGCTTCGTTTGAGGACAACCATTTTTTCTTTGGATTCTTGCGTTTCGACTACTTGTTTTGTTTCTTTTTGATTCATCTTTTTACCTTTTATCTTTTTACAAGTACTTGTCTTTTAAATTTTAAAGGGAGCTCGATCCTTTAAGTAAGGCGATTATACTTTAGAAGTCTTAAACAGGCCTAAATTTTTACTTAAAACAACCTAAAACGACTGGGACTATTGACAGGATGAAACCGATATTGTAGAATAGTTACCATAAAACAAAATAGAGGTTAACTGTTATGAAGAAAATCTTTCCTTTAGTGCTCATCTCCATTGGAGTAGCTATGATCTCCGTCCTATCTCAATTTACCCTTCCATTTGGTCCAATTCCTTTAACCCTGCAAACGCTCATGATCGGGATTATCGGGACCATCTATAAACCCAGTCATGCTTTTGTCACAGTCTGCCTCTACCTACTTCTTGGTTTCTTAGGTTTCCCAGTATTGGCAGGTGGTGCTAGCGGTGCTTCGCATTTCCTTGGTCCTACTGCTGGTTTCCTCCTCTTCTTCCCATTCCGAGCGTGGATCACGTCTCTATTTACAAATGCTAAATCCAGCGTGCTGACCATTTTCCTTGCTAATTTGTTCAGTAGTGCTCTCCTCTTTGTAGCTGGAGCTATCGGCTTTATGCTGGTCACGCATACCGATCTCCAAAAGCATTTGCTTTGGTCGTTGCTCCCTTTATCCTTGCCGACCTCATCAAACTGATCATCATCACGATCACCAGCAAAGCTATTTTTGCCAGCCTCAAACACCACTGGTATTTCAAATAAGATACAAAGGGTACGAACATACTAAAATAAGCAACATCTGAACACAGTTGTTGCTTTTTGTTGTAGGAATATCTCTTCAATTGAAATCCTTTTAAATGGATTATTGTTTCGTAGAAGAACCTTCTATCTACCCTCCTTCCTTTATTTTTCCTTATAAAGAACTCTCAAGATCAGTAACTGTGTTAGCAAAATCCAGATGATTAGAATAGTGAAGTCAAACAATGAGATGCGGTCATGGCCATAGACGCAAGCTCGTAGGAGGTTGACAGAAGGGACAAAAGGAAGAACATGGTAGAGATGGTTTATCCAATCCGGAAGACGACTTGCAGGGTACATAATTGGCGAGAACATCAAACCGATCATAAGAATTAACTGAGACATCAACGTGACAATATTGGGAGAAAAAGTATACGCAATGGCAAATCCAAGACTGATCATTGTAAGACAGATCAGAAATAGAATGAAAACAGCCAGAATAGATACATTTAAGCGGACAGAAAAACGAAAATAGCCCAGTATAACAGAAATGAATACTCCAGGTAAAATAGCAATCATCCACATCCAAAGATCTGCTAAGGAAATCAGAATTCGTGGTATTGGAAGGGCTCGTACATAGTCTACATGTCCTTCTGACTTCGCATTTGCTATTACAGGTGATGAGATAGTACAGCCAATAGAAATAATTCCTATCAGAACTGAACCAGAAGAGAGATAGTAGGCAGCTGTCGTATCAATTTTACCTATCACCAGTGGATAACCAAAAGAAGTGAAATAGATAACAGAACCTGAGCTAGCGTAAAGAGTAGAAATAGATCTTTTTGACGAAGATAGTTCCAACGAAGTAAGTAAAAAATTGAGTCATATCAGTTTGTCAACTCCTCTCTATAAAGATCTGAAATGGATATGTTTTTCTGATTAAGTGACAGATTTAAAATATTCTTTCTATCCAATTCCTGTGTGATTTTTGGTAGCAGTCTCGTTAACTCCTTCTCTTCTATTTCAATCTGGCAGATCGAACCATTGATAATGGTGTAATCTTGAAATAGAGCTAAGCTATCTTTATTCCTAAACTCAAAAGATATTTGATACTGTTTTTGATAGGTTATTTGCTGAACTGGGCCTGATTTGATTAACTTCCCATGGTTAAATAAGGCATAGTTGTCTGCATATTTTTCAACTTCCAAGAGATTATGCGTCACGATAATAATGGTATGACCTTTATGCGCCAGCTTCTGTAATAATTGCCATTGTTTTTCACGACGTATTGGATCAACATCATTCGTGGGTTCATCAAGAAGAATGATGGTCGGAGATCCGATTAAAGCCATTGCAAAAGAGGTCAGACGCTTTAAACCACCTGAAAGGTCCTTTCCTTGTTTTGCCCGGTACTCCTTAATGTCCAACTCGGTTAAGAGCAGATCCATTTCTTTTGCAAATCCAAGGTGTTTAACCCTCTCATTCTTCCAAGCATTTCTATGTTTTGTTCCACCGTCAATTTCTCAAGTGGCGCATACTGTTGAGACATATAGCTCATCATTGAGCGAGCTCGTTTACGATTTTGAACAAAAGAAATATCTCCATAGCAAACGTCTCCTTGATCAGGTTTGGTAAAACCAATCATTTGATTTAAGAGGGTGGACTTACCAGCTCCATTGTGTCCTAAAAAGCTGTAATTTTAGCAGCTTCTATTTCTAAAGAAATATGATTATTAGCAAAATGTTGCTTATCGAATGATTTTGTCAAATCTCTAATAGTCAGTGTCGCAAATGTCTTCATCTTATCACTCAAGGCTGAGAAGATTTTCTCAGCTTCCTTCATTTTTGATAAGATTATTGTATAATAAACATATGACTTTCCAAGGTTTTCGTCATGATTTACCATTTTAGTGTCATAATTAGCCAACTCAATTTGATAAGGGGACTTATGTTAAACGTCGTTATTTGTGATGACTCAACTAGAGATGCTAGTCAGTTAGAACAGTATTTACTTTCTTACGACAAGGTTCCTGTAGAAACAAAACTATATACCAATCCACAAAAAATGCTAGAACAGTTAACAAGGGATACTCATTGTGTTTTTTGGATATTGATATGCCACAAATTACTGGAATTGACCTTGCTCGTGAAATTCGGCAGTTCAATCCTTTTATCCCCATTATTTTTGTGACTAGCTATCGTGATTATATGGAACAAGTTTTTGAAGTACAGACTTTTGATTACTTAGTAAAACCAATTGAACCTCAAAGGCTAAATAAGGTAGTAGACAGAGTTTTACGTTATTTAGATTTAGGACAAACCATCTTTAACTTCTCATTTGGAAAACAAAGTTACTCTATTCCTTTAAGTGACATTACCTATTTTGAGAAAGATAAGCGTTCCGTTTTTATTTACACGCTAGCAGATACCTATAAGTCCTTACTGAAAACTCAAGACATTTTAGATAAACTACCTGATTATTTTATTCAAATTCATGCTTCTTATATTGTAAATCCCAAATATATCAAAGATTTTGATGCGAAAACAGTGACTATTTTGCTAAATGGTACCGAGGAGCATTCACTTCCAATTAGTCGTAAGTTCCAGTCTTCTTTTAAAGAAAAATACTATAACTACCTCAGTGAAAGGAATTTCTAATGCTAATAGGATTACGGATCATTAGTATCTTGTTCGACTTATTTCTGGCAAGTGTTTTATTTTTTAGGCCAATATCCAAAAGTAAACAATCAAAAGAGACACTTTTACTCCTTTGTTGTTGCTTTCTTTTTCATGTGGCACTTGTGTTTGTTTTTTTAGAAAGTCGCGTTTTTTAGTGAGCAATCTCCTCCTTAGTATTGTAGAATCCTCTCTTGTAGGACTCTATTTTGGCTACTCCTTTCGTGATTCTTCCTTTTGGATATTCTTACAAACAAGCCTGACATTGTTAGCAGGAGCTGTCCTCAATCAAGCTATCCAACTTTTTCTTCCACTGTCAAAAGTATCGAAAAATTTAGGACTGATTAGTGGTTACCTTGCCATTAGTTTTCTTTTTTCAACCATCATAACACTTGTTCTTCGACAGTTATTTCGAACACATCAAAAGTTAGGCATGGCAACATCTAAAAGAAATTGTCTGTATCAATTTATCGTGCCGATTTTATCGATTATTTTTGCCTTTACTGTATCAGCTATTCAAGGGCAAGTATTTGGACCAGATTATCTTTCTGTCATTTCACTCTTGTCTCTTATTGTATTGTCGTTTTCCTCGCTGTATTTTACCCTACACCTTTCTCAACAACAGCACGCTTATTATCAAAATAAATTAGATAAAGAACAGCTTCAATTCCAATTAAGAGAAACACAACAGTCTCAAGAGGAATACCAACGATTGCAAAGTCTTCGGCATGACTTAAAAAATAAACATTTAACTCTGTTGGCACTTCTAGAAGAAAATCCTGATGAGGCTAGAGAGTATCTTCACTCGTTAACTGATAGTATTTCAGGAAAACAAACCTTTTACTCCAAAATCCAACAATTAATTTTTTACTGAATCAAAAATTGCACGATGTGGAAGATGAAATTGAATTGGAAATTGACTGCTTTGTCCCTCAAGAATTATCTATTCAGCCTGATATTCTAGCTGTTATTTTAGGAAATTGTTTAGATAATAGTATTTCAGCCTGTCTTCGATTAACTGATAAATCGGAGAGAACATTGGCTCTGAATATACGTTATTTTCAACAAAACCTATTTATTTCGATCAACAATACCTTTAATGAACAAGAACAAGAGACTCGTAAAACACGTCAAAGAGATGGTTGGGGCTTACGAAACGTTGATGATCTAGTACAAGAATACCAAGGAACTGTCAAGCGTTTCAAAGAAAATGGCCGCTATCGAACGGAGATTCTCTTACCAAGTCCAATAAACTAATGATCCTTCTCCTTCGATATCCAATACAAATGATTCATTGAAAAACAAAAGATGCTACAGAATGAATTCTGTAGCATCTTTTATAAATTTATTTCATTTATTTCGTAGCAAGGATAGCGGCTTCTACTGCTGCCTTTTCCCGTTGGATCAAATCCACACGCGCTGCGATCTCCTTGATACCCATGCTGATGTTTCGGCTGATAGCCATATCAGACAATTGCGGTTCAAAGAAGGCTTTGTATTCATTCAAGCGTTCACGGGTCTTGAAACAGTTAGCTGGGTAGATGACAAACTTATCAAAGCTCATATCACCACCGAGGGCTTTCTTGACCCAATCCCAGTTTTCACGCGCCCAAGTCCAAGTTCTTCCTTGGGTAAAGTCATCGTGTAAGAAGTTGTAGTACCAACTCATAGCCAAGTCCTGAGGTTTCACCACATCCTTGTTCTTCCACTCCTTCAATAGAGCTTCCAAAGTTTCCTCATCCTTGGTATAAGAAAGTGCAGCCGCCAACTGGCGTTTAAAGTTCCCATCTACTGTCTTAACATAAGTATCCAGGTATTGTTGGCTAAGCTCCTTGGTTTCCTGGTGCTTGATTTGGTTGACCAAGATTTGCAGGCGGATGGCAGCTGGAAGTTTTCCAAATCATCTGCATGTGCTTCAAAGATAGCGCTCGCTTGAGCTTTTGCAGCTTCATCATTGGCCTTGATCATATTAGCAATCATTAGCTGACGAACTTTTTCGTCTTCTTCTGTTTCACCAGGCTTAGCTTCTAGACCCAAGCGTTCAAAGTTGTAACGGTTCAAGCGTTTCAACAACTCATGGAAGGCAGCTTCTGTTTCAGTTCCTTCATCCACAAAGAGACTGATTCCAGCTAAGACGCTCGAAACAGCTGAAACAACCAAGTAGGAACTTTCTTCTGTCAAGTGTTCAATCACTGGCAAGAGGCTTGCATAAGAAATTTGACCACTTTCAGCTAAAAGACGACGTTCTTGAACCACTTGTAATTTTGAAGTGCTATCCAAGCTAGCAAGGTCAGCAAGGATGTCTTCCAACAATTCCCCACGGTAGTCACTGATATAGTGAGCTGTATTTTCTGTATTGAAGCGAAGAGCTCCGCTGTTAGCTGCTTTCAAGGCACTGTAGTTTGGAATTTCTAAGACTTCAGTTTCCAAGGTATCTGGAATACCCGTCCAGTTGCTATTTAACGGAACAACCCACTTGCGTCCTTTTTCTTCTCTATCTCCGATGAAGAACTGCTCTTGACGGATGATCAAGGTATCGTTTTCCACAGAAGCTGAAACAACAGGGTATCCTGGTTGCTCCAACCAAGAATCCATAAAGGCTGCGACATCACGACCTGAAGCTTGCCCAAGAGCATCCCAAAGGTCACGACCGATAGTATTGCCGTATTGGTGTTTTTCAAAGTAGATCTTCAACCCTTTACGGAAGGCGTCATCGCCTAACCATCGACGAAGCATGTGCATAAGACGGCTACCCTTAGCGTAAACGATTGCTGGGTCAAAAGAGTGTTGATCTCGTCTGGGTGTTTGACTTCCACATGGACGGATTGAACGCCATCTGTAGCATCGCGTTTCAAAGCAGCAGGCACTCCAGTTGTTTGGAAGTCTTCAAAGATATTCCAGCTTGGTTCAATGGCATCCAAGCTGACATATTCCATCATATTGGCAAAGCTTTCATTCAACCAGAGATCATCCCACCATTTCATGGTCACGAGGTTTCCGAACCATTGGTGAGCCAATTCGTGAGCCACCACCAAGGCTACTGTTTGACGGCTTTGGGCCGTAGAGTTTTCATCTACTAGAAGGTAGACTTCACGGTAGGTTACCAAGCCCCAGTTTTCCATCGCTCCTGAAGAGAAGTCTGGAAGGGCGATATGAAGGATTGAGGGATTGGATACTTCACACCATAGTAGTCTTCATAAAATTCAATAGCACGAACGGCAATATCCAATGAGAAGTCCAAGTTTTCTAATGGGTGAGCTTTGGTAGAGTAGATACCGACTAGGGTTCCATTCTTGGTCTTAGCTGTCACTCCTTGAAGATCTCCAGCCGCAAAGGCCAAGAGATAAGAAGACATACGTGGAGTCGTATCAAACTTCCAAATACCTGTTTCTTTGCGGTTTTCCACATCGATTTCAGGCATGTTAGAAAGAACGATTTCTCCTTCTTCTTGGTCAAACTTCACAGCTAAATCAAAGGTTGCTTTGGCTTCAGGCTCGTCCACACTTGGAAAAGCTTCACGCGCAAAATGGCTCTCAAACTGAGTAGAGAGGACTTCCTTCTTCACGCCATCAATGCTGTAGTAAGATGGGTAAATCCCTGTCATATTGTCTGTGATCTTACCAGAATAGGTCAGAGTAACTGTCACTTGACCTGTTCCTTCCAATTCAACATAGACTGCTTCATTGTCATCATCAACCGTAAATGGACGAGCTTGACCTGCTACTTCTACTGTTTCGATGGTCAAATCCTTTTGGTGAAGCGAGATCTTGTCCGCCTTGGCTTGACCTGTGATCACCACACGACCACTAAAAGTCTTTGTTTTACGACTTAAATCCAAAAACACTTCGTAATGTTCTGGAACGAATGTTTCTACAAAATGTGCAACTGCTTGCATAATTTCCTCCTTTAAATGTTTCATGCTTTCCAATGAAAAGCCCTAATAAAACTATTTTATCACAAAGTCAAGATAAAAGAAAAGACAAGCATGACAATGCCTGTCTGTGATCGAAAAGACTCCATGATCTTACATTTCGATAATTTTACCTGTTTCGAAGTAAACCACCCACTCACAGATATTTTTGCATAATCTCCGATACGTTCCAAGAAGTTGATCACTTGGAAATAATCCCGTCCGGTCACGATGGACTCAGGATTTTTCCGAATTTCTTCTGTTGCTAATTCTTGGATACTATCGAAGTAATGGTTGATGACTTCGTCTCGTGTCGCAACTTCATAGGCCAAATCCACATCGCCTTTGAGGTAAACATCTAGTGTCGCTTCGACAAAATCTTTGACTTCACGGCCCATCTTGCTGATCTCTTCCTCAACAGATTGGATGCGGACTTCCCTTTCATGCGAATCGTTGCCTTGGCAATTGATACTGCGTGGTCACCCATCCGCTCTAAGTCAGAGACCGCTTTTAAGACAGTCATCACGATACGAAGGTCTTGTGAAACGGGCTGTTGAAGGGCAATAATCTCAAAGGATTTACGCTCTAATTTCACTTCGTAGTCGTTGATCTCCGCATCATCTTCGATAACTTGGCGGGCCAATTCACGGTCATGGGTCACGAAAGCGCGGACCGTACGGTTGATCTGACTCAACACTTCATTTCCCATTGCATAAAACTGGTTATGCAACTTCTCTAAATCTTCTTCAAATTGAACTCGTAACATTTTATTTTCTTCCTATCCAAATTTACCAGAGACATAGTCTTCTGTTTCTTTCTTAGCTGGGTTCAAGAACATTTCATTGGTGTCATTGTACTCAATCAAATCGCCATCCAAGAAAAAGGCTGTTTTATCAGAAATCCGACTCGCTTGCTGCATGGAGCGTGTCACCAAGAGCATGGTGTAGCGGTCTTTTAGTCCATATAAGGTTTCTTCAATCTTACCAGCTGAAATCGGGTCCAGCGCTGAAGTTGGTTCATCCAAAAGAATAATCTTTGGACTGGTCGCAAGAACCCGCGCCACACAGACCCGCTGCTGCTGACCACCGGAAAGTCCGATAGCTGAATCATGCAATCGATCCTTGACTTCATCCCAGATGGAAGCGCGTTTCAATGAGGTTTCAACTGCCTCATCTAAGACAGCCTTATCCTTGACCCCATTAATCATCAACCCATAAGTCACATTATCATAAATGGACATTGGAAAGGGATTGGGCTGTTGGAAGACCATTCCGATTTCCTTACGCAATTCGACCGTATCGGTCCGTGGTCCGTATATATTGTGACCGTTGTAGAGGACGGTCCCTGTGGTGGTGACCTCATGGTTAAGGTCCCCATGCGGTTAATGGCTTTTAAAAGGGTAGATTTCCTGATCCTGAAGGACCAATCAAGGCTGTAATCTCCTTTGGAGCAAAATCCAAGGATACGCTATTTAGAGCCTTCTTTTATTGTAATAAACCGACAAGTCCTTGACTTGCAAAATTGGTTCTGTCATTCTATTTTCCTTTTTGTTGTCATTTTACTTTATCCAAAGTGACCTGATACATAATCGTTGGTCGATTGCAATTTCGCATTTTGGAAAATATTCGAAGTCTTATCGTACTCGATGAGGTTTCCTAGGTAGAAGAAACCGGTATAATCACTGGCACGGGCTGCTTGTTGCATGCTGTGGGTCACGATGACAATCGTATAATCCTTCTTCAACTCAAGCATGGTTTCTTCTAATTGCGCTGTCGCGATCGGATCAAGCGCTGAAGCTGGCTCGTCCATGAGTAGGATATCTGGCTTCACAGAGATAGCCCGTGCGATACAGAGTCGTTGCTGTTGGCCACCTGAAAGCGTTAGAGCCGATTTATGAAGGTCATCCTTGACCTGATCCCATAAAGCTGCCTGTTTCAAAGAAGTTTCGACCAATTCGTCCAAGATCTTCTTGTCTTTCACCCCAGCACGTTCATGCGGGAAGGTGATGTTTTTATAAATCGATTTGGCAAAAGGATTGGGCCGTTGGAAAACCATCCCAATGTGCTTGCGCATTTCATAAACATTGATATCTGGACGATTGACATCGATTCCTTCATACCAAATTTCACCCGTTACACGCGCAATATCGATGGTATCATTCATCCGGTTCAAACTACGGAGGTAGGTTGATTTCCCAGATCCTGAAGGACCGATCAAGGCTGTAATCTTATTCTTTTCAAACTGCATGTCGACGCCTTTAATGGACTCGTTCGTTCCATAATAGACATGCAAATCTTTGGTCGATAGGACCACCTTTTCTTCAGGAAAAGTAATGATGTGTCTCTCATCCCAATTGTATTTTGACATTTCTTCTCCTTTAAGCAGATGTTAGTTTTTATGGAGGTAACTTCCGAGTTTGCGCGCTCCAAAGTTAAAGATCAAGATAAAGATCAAAAGAACGGCGGCAGAACCGGCTGAAACTTCGATCGAGTCTGGAATGGTTCCTTCACTGTTGACCTTCCAGATATGGACAGCCAAGGTTTCAGCCTGACGGAAGATCGAAATCGGACTGGTCACACTAAAGATATTCCAGTTTGACCAATCAAGGGCTGGAGCCGATTGACCTGCAGTATAGATCAAGGCAGCAGCTTCCCCAAAGATCCGTCCAGAGGCCAAGACGACCCCAGTGATAATACTTGGAAGAGCTTCTGGTACCACGACATGAATCACAGTTTCCCAGCGAGACAAGCCCAGAGCTAGACCTGCTTCGCGCTGTGTATGGTGGACGTGCTGCAAGCTATCTTCGATATTGCGGGTCATCTGTGGCAGGTTAAAGACGGTTAAAGCCAAGGCCCCTGAAATGATCGAAAATCCGTATTTGAACTGGACAACGAAAACCAAGTAACCAAAGAGACCTACAACGACAGATGGCAAAGAAGACAAGATCTCAATACAGGTACGAACCAAATTGGTCAAGCGACCTTTTTAGCGTACTCAGAGAGGTAAATCCCAGCTCCAAGAGAAAGTGGGAAGGAAATCACCAAGGTAATGACCAAGAGGAAGAAGGAATTATACAATTGAATTCCGATCCCTCCTCCTGCTTGATAAGAAGAAGATTTCCCAGTCAAGAAGTGCCAAGATACATGGGGCAAGCCACGGACCAAGATATAAAGGATCAATGAGGCAAGAATCGCAACGATGATCCCTGAAATAGCATACAGCACTCCTGTCGCAATTTTATCCATTCGTTTAGCGTGCATAGTTCTTCTTACCTCTTTCTTTTGTAATCAGTTTAATCACACTGTTAAAGGCAAGACTCATGAGGAGCAATACCAAAGCGAGTGACCAAAGAACATTGTTATTGACCGTACCCATGACGGTATTTCCGATTCCCATGGTCAAAATAGAGGTGAGGGTGGAAGCTGGTGTTGTGAGTGAGGTTGGTACCACTGCCGAGTTTCCGACCACCATCTGGATAGCCAAGGCTTCCCCGAAGGCACGCGCCATACCAAAGACAACCGCTGTAAAGATTCCTGAGCGGGCTGCCTTGAGCGTGACATGCCAAATGGTTTGCCAACGGGTCGCTCCCATGGCCATACTAGCTTCCCGGTAATGACGGGGCACAGCTCGGAGGCTATCGGTCGTCATAAAGGTGACAGTTGGCAGGATCATAACAAAGAGGACAAAGACCCCTGAGAGGATCCCAAAACCAGTCCCTCCAAAGAGACTACGAGTAAATGGGACGACCACTTGAAGGCCAATGAATCCATAAACAACTGAAGGAATCCCCACTAAGAGCTCAATCGCTGGTTGCAAGAAACGAGCTCCTTTAGGAGAGACTTCTGTCATGAAAACTGCTGCACCAATGGCAAACGGTGTTGCCAAGAGGGCAGAAAGCAAGGTTACAATAAAGGAACCTAGAATCATTGGTAGGGCTCCGAATTCCTTTGCAGCAGGATTCCAAGTACTCCCAAATAGAAAACTAAAGATATTGACTTTATTGACAAAGAAAGTCGATAAACCTTTTGGGCCACGAAAATCAAAATCATGGCAACGACGACAACAATCAAACTCATACATAGAAAAGTAATGGTTTTCCCAAATTTTTCTAGGCGGGAGTTTTTGATTTCGTCAGCATTTTTTTGCTACTTCGTTCATTTTTTACCTAATTCTTTTATTTTTTTGTCACATTCCCTTTTAAATCACGGGTGACTTTCATATCATTGATTGGGATATAGCCCATCTTACCAACAACTTTTTGCTGGATCTCATCGGTCATCATGTAGTCAATGAATTTTTAGACAACTCATTGGGTTTTCCTTTGGTATACATGTGTTCATAAGACCAGATTGGCCAGTTATTGTTGACAACATTGGCTTTGGTTGGTTCATAACCGTTAAGCTTCATGGTTTTGACACTGCTATCCAAGTAGGTAAAGGCTAGATAAGAGATGGCTCCTGGCGTTTGAGAAACGATGTTTTTCACCATTCCATTAGAGTCTTGCTCTTGGGCCTGCTTGGGTTGTTTGCCATCCATGATAATGGCATCAAAGACAGCACGGCTACCAGAACCAACCGCCCGGTTCACAATCGTGATTTCAAGATCTGGACCTCCCAATTGCTTCCAGTTGGTATATTCACCCGTAAAGATCTTTCGCAATTGCTCTGTTGTCAAATTATCTACTGAGATATTTTTATTGGCAATGATAGCTGTCCCTGCTACGGCTACCTGATGGTCGACTAGACTAGAGGCATCAATCCCAGATTTTTCTTCAGCAAACAAGTCACTATTTCCGATGTCCACAGCGCCAGATTGAACTTGTGAAAGTCCTGTACCAGAACCTCCTCCTTGTACATTTACAATCTTACCAGGATGTTCTTCAATGTAGCGATCTACTACTCCTTCAACCAAGGGTTGTAAGGCAGTCGATCCGACAGCAGTGATGGATTCTCCGCGATCGATCCAAGAAGCACAAGCAGATAAACTTCCTGCTAATGCGATCGTCGCTAGTCCTAGGATCAGCTTTTTAGACTTTTTCAAATCATGTCTCCTTGATATTTCACTATTTCACTTATGATTTTGACAAGTTTTTTCAAAAAAACCTGTACTTCCACTATATCATAGAACGGGTTCTTTGCCCAGCATTTTACCTAAAACGAAGCCCCTTTGGATAGAAATTTTTCAGGGTCTGTCCGGTCACTTTGGCAAAGCCCAAACCATTGCCTTCGACAAGGACCTGGTACCATCCATTTGGATGCGTTTCCTTCAATTGAACCGTCTCTCCCGCCACATAATGAACAAAGTCTTCAGGCGTGATCGAAACGGTCTCTTTAACCTCACTCGGTTTCAGAGCAAGGCCCAAGGCAAAACTAGGTTCAAATCGATTTTTCTTGAAGGTCCCTAGGTGCAAACCATTTCGGGCAATTTTTACTTTGCGCAAATCTGGTAAACCAAGTGGAACCAAGTAGAGTTCATCTCCAAAAGTTTCGAGGACACCTTCTAGAGTGATCTTCAAGTGTTTCTTAGCAAACTCCTGCCACCATTTCTTTTGCTCCGCAGATAATTGGTCCTTTTTGGAAGGGATTTTGGCAGGACGATTCTCTCCTAGATAACGGAACTTAGCAACAAATTGTCCCTCCCTTTAAAGAGATGAGGATACATGCGCGCCGTTTCTGGATGGTCAATGCCTTCTGCCATACCATTGATCTTCTCGATAATTTCCAATTCCAGATCATAGTTTTCCAAAAGCCAGGATACGATCTCTTCATTTTCCTCAGGAGCCCAGGTACAGGTTGAATACACCAAGGAACCACCTGGGACCAACATCTTGAGAGCATCCTCTAGAATCTCTCTTTGAAGGAGACTGCACTCGAGGATAATCGATGGACCAATAGTCCATGGCATCTGGTTGCTTACGAAACATCCCCTCACCGGAACATGGGGCGTCTAGTACAATCAGATCAAAAAGCCTGAAAAAACCTTTGCCAGACGATCGGCAGACTCATTGGTTACCAATACATTTCGGGCACCAAAGCGTTCGACATTCTCTACAAGAATTTTCGAGCGGCCCTTGTGGATTTCATTGGAGACCAAGAGTCCCTGATTGTCCAAATAAGACAAGAGTTGGGTGGTCTTTCCCCAGGAGCCGCGGCCAAGTCTAAGACCTTCATTCCAGGCTTTGGCTGAGCGACTTGGGCCACTATCTGTGCAGCTGGCTCTTGCGAATAGACCAAACCTGTTGCGTGCTCGATGGATTTTCCTGAGACCTTTCCATAATGTCCCCAAGGGTATTGGGAATCGGATCATCAAATGATTTTTGCGCTTCTTTCAGGGGATTAGTCCGAAAGGCCGATACTGCTTCTTGCTCAAAGGTTGCAAAAGCAGCAGCATCCTCACCTAGAAGATGCTGGTATTTTTCTTTAAAACCATTGGGAAAATTCATTTAACTTCTCCCTTTCTTAAGATAGGTTTGAATTTCTGTTAACTTCACTTTTGGAACCATCATAATGGGTTCCACTGACTGGTAATTAGGTTTATCTCCATTTAGATTTAAAACGGTATAGCCCAACTGTTCCCCCATGATCGCAGCTGCGGCATAATCCCAGGGCCAGATGTAGCTAAAATAAGCTAGAATCCCACCTGAGAGAATTTTTGAAAAACTAATACCGGCACTTCCGTAGACCCGAATGCCAAGAGAATCCATACCAAGATCGGCCATGCCCCAGTCATTTTTCTCAAGCATGCCGACATTTGAAGCAATCAGAAAGTTTTCCAGAGGTTGGTCCACAAAGGGGTCAGTTCAACCTCATTGCGATACACAGGAATTCTCCACCCCCGTAAAAAGGTGATCCCGCATCACATCATAGATCAGGCCAAACTGACCAATTCCGTCTTCAAAATAAGCCACCATCACCGCAAAATCTTCCTTTTGGGTCACAAAATTATTGGTCCCATCAATAGGATCAATCACCCAAACGGATCCTTCTGAAATCGGTGAACGAAGGCCATCTTCCTCCGCAAAAATCCGATCATCTGGGTAGCGATGTGTGATTTTTTCAACCAAATCCTTTTGAACCTGTTGGTCCATCTGGGTGACTAAATCTGTCGGCCCAGTCTTTTTGAGATCATCAAGTCATCATGGAGATGAAGACGCAAGTAGTCTCCAGCCTCTAAAACGATTTGTTTGGCAAACTCTAATTTATTCTTCAAGAGAAAACCATCCTTCCTCTTTTTGCTTTGCAGCCTGGGTAGCACGATAAAGAGAATAACCGCTCACTTCTTCGAACTCCCGTCCAAGACGCTTTTCTTCTCCGATACTAGGCACGACCTTCTTAAAAGCGCGGTAGGCTTCCATGTATTCTTTGGCTTCTACCTTACTTTCATAGGCTTCTTCAACTTTATTGAAAGAAAGCACTGAAGCAAGCTCTTCAGTGCTCCACGATAAGTCCAGTGGGTAACTATAATTTTTTTGCATTCGACATACTTCTTAGTTTATTTCTGCTCTTAGAGTGGCAGAGCGTAACTCTTGTTTGCGATAACTCCGTGGCAAGAAGGCCCGAATTTCATCTTCGTTAAAGCCAATCTGCATGCGTTTGTTATCTAAAATAATCGGTCTCCGCAAGAGACTAGGATTTTCCTCAATCAGATGGATCAAGGCTGAGATGGATAAATCTTCAACATCAACATCCAATTTTTGAAAAATTTTTGAACGAGTTGAAATAATGTCGTCTGTTCCGTTTTCGGTCAAGGCCAATATACTTGTCAACTCCTGTTTGCTCAAAGGACTTGTCATAATATTGTGTTCTTTAAATGGAACATCGTGCTTTTTAACCAAGCCCGAGCTTTTCGACATGATGTACAACTCGGCGATAAAAATAATGTAATCATGTGGTTCACTTCTTTTTTATATATAACTATCTGACTCTATTATACAAAAAAATAGGTGCTTGAAAAGCGCTTTTTGATTTCTCGACGATTTTTCTGAATTTCAGTAGAAAAAAGAAACCACTTTCATTATCCCCCAAAAGACAGTAGAAAAAGGACCAGGTAGCTTCCTAATCCTCCGTCCAGTTTCGTGAAACTGCTTCATCTTCTTCTAGTTGAGCCACTAGTTGATCGATACCATCAAATTTGACCATTTCTCGAATCTTATCTAACCAGTGAATGGTCAGGGTATGACCGTAGATGTCTCCTGAGAAGTCAAAAGATTGACTTCAAACCGAAGCTCCTTCCCATCAAAGGTAATATTCTTCCCGACAGAAGCCATGCCCCGATAGGTCTGCCCTTTAAAATCGACATCAACTACATAGACTCCATCGGATGGTAGATAGGTCCGATCGATTGGTGCTAGATTTGCTGTAGGGTAACCAATAGTCCGACCACGCGCATCCCCATGGACAACAATTCCCCGACTGGACAAGGGATGACCAAGCAACCGTGCAGCTTCTTTGACCCGTCCTTTTAGAACAGCTTGACGGATGCGGGTCGAACTGATCTTTTCCCCTGATCCAATACAGGAGAAATGACTTCCACCTGACCATCAAAATAGGTAGCTAAGTCAGAGGCTGTTTTCTTATCAGAGCCAAAACTATAATCAAATCCAGCAATTAAAACTCGGGCTCTCAAGGCTTTGACAAATTGATCAACAAATTCTTTCGCTGTTTTAGAAGCAAAATCAGTCGTAAAATCAATGAGAAAGAGCTCATCCACTCCTAGTTCGTTTAATTTTTGGAACCGATCCTCAGGGCTTTGCAAATGAAGCAGCAATTCTGGTTGGTAGCGAACAAAGGCCAACTTAGGAGATTCAGGAAGGTTAACAAAGCAACCTTCAAGCCTTTTTCATCTGCGATCTGACGCGCCTTTTAAAAAGTTCTTGATGCCCCAGATGCAGGCCATCAAAGTAGCCCAGAACCAAAACTGTCTCATTCTCCAAGTGGATCTGGTTAGCAGTAGTTATCGTACGAATATTCATGAATTTATTGTAACACACTTTCTGTTAGAAAAACTTTTCGAGGTTTGTAAAGTTCTTCTCTTTTTTCTAAAATGGCTACCAATTCCCCTTGGTAAAAAGCAGCCAACTCTCTGGCTTCGCTCTCAACTGGAATAAAGCGTCCTACTTGGACTTCGCCAACCTCTTCTGCTGTCAGCTCTACTTTTTCTAGATCTCCTGTCCCAATTTCAAGAGGATGAAGGAAGCTCAAATCTCCTTTCGCTACTTTTTCAGCAAGCTCTTCCAGGGTCAGGGCATTATCCAGTGACAAACCTGCAGCACTGGTTCGTGTTAAGTAAGACATATGAGCTGCATAGCCTAGCTTTTGACCCAAATCCACCGACAAGGTCCGGATATAAGTCCCCTTGCTGCATTTAACCCGGAAACGAAAACGGGCTAGTCCTGTCTCATAGCAGATCTCACTGGTACGCGTAAAGTCATAAATGGTCACTTGTCGGACAGGCCGTTCCACTTCTTCTCCTGCTCGCGCATATTCATAGAGCTTACGCCCATTGACCTTGACCGCTGAATACATAGGGGTACCTGCTCGATCTCTCCCACCATCTGGGCAATCATGTGGTCTACCTCTGCTGTATCTAAAGGTGCTTCCACAGGCGTCCGCTCAACGATTTCCCCACTGGCATCTTCCGTCGTGGTAGAAAATCCCAAAGTGATTTCGCCCTCGTAGATTTTACCCTCATCCTGCATAAATTCAACCATCCGAGTCGCTTTTCCTACGGCAATCGGAAGCACTCCCACCACATCCGGGTCCAGAGTCCCTCCATGTCCAATCTTCTTAGTACCCAGGATTTTTCGCAGTTTAAAGACCACATCATGTGAGGTCATCCCTGCTTCTTTTTTACATTGATAATTCCGTTCATCTGGTTTGCTCTTTCTAACTCATGTGTGACCATCCGGGTCACCGACCTCTTATTATACCACGAAACGAGACTTCTTGTCCCTCTTTCCCCCTTTCTATGAGCTCCTAAAAATCCCGTAGCAGATTTCAGACTTTTTAATTTGGGTTTGATACAATAGAAAACGAAAGAAGGTGTAACATATGTTAATGTATGATGTTATTGTTATTGGATTTGGTAAAGCTGGTAAAACACTCGCAGCGAAATTATCAAGCCAAGGGAAAAAAGTCGCTCTGATTGAAAAGAGCAAGTCTATGTACGGTGGTACTTGTATCAATATCGCTTGTATTCCCACCAAGACCTTGATTGTTGCCGCAGAAAAAGGCTTGAATTTTGAGCAAGCTATGAGCGAAAAAAATGCGGTCACCACTCGTCTCAATGGCAAGAACTACGCAACCATTGCTGGAACTGGTGTAGACATCATCGATGCTACTGCTCGTTTCCTTTCCAACAAGGTCATCGAAATTCAAGCTGGTGAGGAAAAGGAAGAATTGACAGCTGAAACCATTATTATTAATACTGGTGCGGTGCCAACTATCCTTCCAATCCCAGGACTGGCTGAAAGCAAATTTGCTGTGGATTCAACCGGTATTCAACGGCTGGAAAATCTACCTAAACGCCTGGGCGTCCTTGGTGGTGGACCAATCGGATTGGAATTTGCCCACCTCTACAATACCTTGGGTAGCCAAGTAACAGTACTGGATGCTTCTGAAGCGTTCTTGCCACGGATTGAGCCAAGCATTGCAGCTCTTGCAAAAGCTACCTTGAAGAAGATGGCATTCAATTCTTGCAAGGCGTCCATACCCAAGAAATCAAAGATGGTGAAGCTAGCTTAACCCTTGTAACCGATAAAGGAGATTTCGAGTTCGATATCCTCCTCTACGCAACAGGACGTAAGCCAAATACAGCTGGTCTTGGTCTTGAGAACACAGATATCCAAGTCACTGATCGTGGAGCGATTCAAGTCAACCGTCATTTGGAAACCAGCGTCCCTGGTGTCTTTGCAGTTGGGGATGTCAATGGTGGGCCTCAATTCACCTATATGTCCCTCGATGACTTCCGCATCGTCTTCAACTACCTCACAGGCGATGGTAGCTACAATCTCGAAACACGCGGAAACTATGCAACAACACTCTTCATTGCTCCTCCATTGGCCCAAGTCGGCTTGACTGAGCAAGAAGCACGCGACAAAGGACTTCCAGTGGCTGTCAAAGAATTGCCAGTTGCTGCCATGCCACGTGGCCATGTCAATGCAGACCTTCGAGGTGCCTTTAAAGCTGTGGTCAATCCAGAAACCAAAGAAATCCTTGGAGCAACTCTCTTTGGAGAAGCTGCAGGCGAACTCATCAACCTGATCACCATGGCTATGGACAACAAGATTCCTTATACTTACATCGCAAAACAAATCTTTACCCACCCTACCATGGCAGAAAACCTAAACGATCTCTTTGCGATTTAACTAACATAAAAAGCTGGAAAATTCCAGCTTTTTAGTTTAAGAATCCACAGACAGCCTCTTGAAATGCTTTATTTTCTTCATACAGAGCATGACCTGAATGCTTAAGAATAAGGAGCTGACAACCCGAAATCGCTTTTGCCAGTTCCTTGGATCCATCCACACCAATCACATCATCTTCAAGCGCACCAATGACCAAAGTCGGACATTGAATTTCTTTAAGACCTCAAGGCTATCATGAGTAAGGCAAGACTGAGACTGAATGGCAATTCGTTTCTCATCTTTGATTCGTCCCAAGCGCCCCATAATATTATAAAGCAACCGCCACTTTTGATAGCTCTTTTGCGTGTAGGAGTGCTGTGCAATATCCAGCATGAGATGCTTAAAATTTCCAGATTGACTGAGTTTTTGCCAATGCTCAATTCGCTCTCTAGCAAGTTGACTAGGCTTCGCTGTTGTCACAGCTAGGATGAGCTTTTGAACCCTTTCTGGAAAATCTGCAGCCAACCATTGGGAAATCATTCCACCTTGTGAAATCCCCATAACATAAGCGGTATCTAGGTTTAGTGTCTCCATTGCTTCTGCTACATCTGCTGCCATATCCCGCGTCGTATAGCCCTGCCTCAGCTCATTGATTCGAGAAAAAACATAGATTTTATAACGCTTAGCAAGTAGACGATAAGAGAGGGAAAAGAGCTGGGCCTTTCCTTTAACCGTCTGCAACCCATCCCCAAGCCTGGTATGATCACTAATGGCTGCTTACCTTTACCAAATGTTACATAGTCCATGGTTTTCCCATTCATGGACAAGGTAGCGTTCTTAGCTGAATACAAAGATTATTCTCCTTTCAGAGCATCAAATTTGGCCTTCATGGTTGGATTTTTCCGGGTCAATTTTTAACGGAAACATCATCCAACTTGTTGTTAGCAAGACGAAGTTGATTTTCTGATGTAGTCAAGAACTTCTTAACTTCTTCCATCCGTTTAATAGCCTTGTCAATTTCATCGATGGCCTTGCCAAAGTTGACAGAAGCCGAATTGTAGTTCTTAGCAAAGGCAACTTTGAAAGCATCCAGGTCTTCTTCAAAGTGGGTGATATCGATATTTTGTTCACGGACAAGCGCTAATTCCTGCTTGTATTTAAGGGAATTAAGGGCCGCATTGCGCAAGAGCCCAATGATCTGGATAAAGAACTGAGGACGGACCACATACATCTTCTCATACTCGTGGCTAACATCGACAATCCCTGTGTTAAAGTAGTCATTATCAGCCTCAAGCATGGTCACTAAAACCGCATATTCACAGTTTTTTCTCGACGGTCCTTGTCCAATTCCTTGTAGAAATCCGCATTCTTATGCTTCTTCTCTGTCCCGTCAGCTTCATTCTTCATCTCGAACATAATAGAGATAATCTCCACCCCATTTTCATCGCACTCGCGGAAGATAAAGTCGCCTTTAGACCCACGTGCAGAGACCTTGTTGTCCTTTTCAAAATAGGCATTTGGGAAGGCAAAACTGCGAACCTTGTTGAATTCACTTTCCGCATACTGCTCCAAGCTTTCCCCAATGGCCTTGGTCGACTGTTGGGCCTTGAAGTTCTTATAGAACTCAACTTGCTCATTTGCTGCCTTAAGTTGGGCTTCGTAGTTTTGCTTAACAGAAGTCAGAGAAAGCTCGTTTTCTTTTTCTTGTAATAGGAGCTGATTTTTGACCTGATCTCTTTCTTTCTCTAGATCAGACAGTGTTTTTGCAGCTGATTTTCATGTTCCAAGCGCAAGGTGGCCAACTGATTCTCCAGTGCTTGCACTTCTTTTTCTTTCTCTAGCAGGCTTTGGCTAGCTGTTTGCTCCACCTCTTTTTAGCCAATTCTTTTCAGTATCAAACTGTTGAATCTGGTTTTGTAACTGAGCAATTTCTTGATCCTTCTTTGCTAACTTCTCTTGCTGCTCATTAAGGGCCTTTTGCTCTGCTAAAGCCAACTCTTGCCGAATTCGCTCATGAATTTCTTTGTCAAACTCTGCTGTCCGTACCTGTGACAAGAGTTCACTGTATTGACTTTCATTGACTGTAAAGACTTCCCCACAGTTGGGGCACTTGATTTCGTTCATAGTATGCCTCTTTCTCTATTCTTAGTATATTATATCATGCCACCAGTAAAATCAAAACCAGCAAACGAGGCTTGCTGGTTTCAGTTTATTTCTTTTCAATCGGAGCAACACTGGCCAAGAGTTTTTGAGCCCCACTTCTGGGAAGTTGATCTTGAGTTCTTGGGTACTACCACTACCAGATACTTCAAGCACGGTTCCTTCACCCCACTTCTTGTGAATGGCAATGTCGCCAATGGACCAAGCGACGCTCTCTTTGGCGCTAGAACGGTTGCTATTGCCAAAGGGGAGGCTTGATGACGTGAGAGTACTTGGAGCTGCTTGTCTCTTGCGCTCTTGAAGAGCTTGTGACAGGCTCATCCCTTTTCCAAAGGTCGTTCCGCCTCCATTGCTATAAGAAGCCTTAAAGCTAGTGTTGGCTGGACGAGCTAATCCTTGGTAGGACAATAAATCCGAGCTAATTTCATTGATGAAACGCGTTGGCCTGTTGTAGCTAGTCCGTCCAAAGAGCAAACGTGAGTTGGCATTGGTCAAGAAGAGAACCTTCTCTGCCCGTGTAATCCCTACATAAGCCAGACGACGTTCTTCTTCCAACTCGTCTGGATCCTCTGCTGCACGACTAAGAGGAAAGACATTTTCTTCCATTCCAATCAAGAAGACGACTGGGAACTCCAATCCCTTAGCCGCGTGAAGAGTCATCAAGGTCACTTCTGAAGTTTCTTGGGCCCCATCATCTGTATCGGCAATCAAAGCCAAATCGTTCAAGAAACGACTCAAGGTTTCCACGCCTGATTCGTCGTCGACGGTTTCCCCGTTTTCATCAAAATTCTTGGTAACAGACAGGAACTCTTGGATATTCTCGATGCGGGCCTGACTTTCCAAATTCCCTGATTGGTTAGAGCCGTCATATAGCCCGTCTTGTCAAGGACTTCTTCGACCAACTCTGTAATGGTCAGCTGGTCCAATCTTTCTCTCAAATCAAGAATGAGATTGGCAAAGTCCCAGATGGCTTGGGCTGCCTTTCCTTTGATGCCAGAGAGCATGATATTGGCTGAAGCATCTAGGAGTGAGGACTCTTGCATTTGGGCAAAGTCGCGAATCTTATCCACTGTACCTGGCCCGATTCCCCGCTTGGGTTCATTGATAATGCGCTCAAAACTGATATTGTCACTGAGGTTGGCAATCAAGTTCAGATAAGCAATGACATCCCGAATTTCCTTTCGGCTGTAGAACTTGGTGCCCCCACCATGGTGTAGGGAATGTTGGACTTGAGTAGCGCTTCTTCAATGGTCCGTGACTGAGCATTGGTCCGGTAGAGAACGGCAAAATCACGGTGTTTGTAGCCAGCTTCGCGACTAAGCTCTTCAATCGTTTTAGCAACAAAGACAGCTTCATCCTGCTCATCATTAGCCCTGTAATAGACAATTTCTTCCCCGTCTTCATTTTGTGTCCAGAGATTCTTCGGACGGCGGTGGCGATTGTTTTTGATGACATCATTGGCTGCTTGCAAGATCGTCTTAGTGGAACGATAATTTTCCTCCAACAAAACGACCTTGGCATCAGGATAATCCTTCTCAAAGTCCAGGATATTCTGCATATCTGCTCCCCGCCAGCCATAAATAGACTGGTCCGCATCCCCAACGACACAGATATTTTTAAAGCGTGAAGCCAAGAGTTTGACCAACTGGTATTGGGCATGGTTGGTATCTTGATACTCGTCTACATGGATGTATTGGAACTTCTGCTGGTAATAGGCCAGCACATCTGGATGCTGATCAAAAGACGCAAGGTCAGCATAATCAAATCATCAAAGTCTACTGCTTCTGACTGACGGAGTTCCTTTTGGTAAGCCTCATAGCACTTGGCGACAATCTGGGTATACATATCTCCAGCCTGGGCAGCATAGGCCACTTCATCAATCAAGTCATTTTTGGCATTGGAAATGGTCCCCAAGATGGTCCGTTCATTCCATTTCTTAGGATCCAAGTTCAAGGACTTCAAAATCCGCTTCATCAAGGTCCGTTGCTCACCTGGGTCGACAATGGTAAAGTTGCGATTGTAGCCAATATGATCCGCATCTCGACGGAGGATACGCACACACATGGAGTGGAAGGTGGCAATCAAGCAATCTTGAGTCGCTGGGTTTAACTGATAGGCCCTCTCCTTCATCTCCCGAGCGGCTTTATTGGTAAAGGTAATGGCCAAAATATTCCAAGGATTGACCATTTTTTCATCGATCAAGTAAGCGATCCGGTGGGTCAGGACACGTGTCTTACCAGAACCAGCTCCCGCCATGATCAAAAGGGGACCTTCTGTCGTTTGGACCGCCTCTGCCTGGCGATCATTCATACCATTCAATAAAGGATTCATCTCATACTCCTCATTCATTCAATCGTTCTATTATACCACATTTTCGCCCTTTCTCCTTTTGGAAACAGTTGGCATCATTTGAATTTTGCACTCAAAAGGCTATAATAAAGGCTTAAGAAGAACGAATATTTCCTCATTAACAACGATCCAAGTTTTTCGCTTAGGAGGAAATCTACAGAAGTCTGGAGGAGTTATCAGTGAATCAATCACAAAGTAATTTAAAACTAGCCGAACGTGGAGCCCTGATCAGTATTGTCGCCTACCTGATTCTTTCCGCAGCTAAATTAGCAACAGGACATCTCCTTCACTCCTCCAGTTTGGTCGCGGATGGTTTTAATAACTTATCCGATATTATCAGTAACGTCGCCCTTCTCATCGGCATTCGCATGGCCCGCCAGCCAGCTGACCGCGACCACCGATTTGGTCATTGGAAGATTGAAGATCTAGCTAGCCTGGTAACTTCCATCATCATGTTTTATGTGGGCTTCGATGTCCTACGAGATACCGTTCAGAAAATCCTCAGTAGGGAAACCACTGTCATTGATCCTTTAGGGGCCATTGTCGGAGTTGGATCAGCCCTTGTCATGTTTGCGGTCTATCTTTATAACCGGACTTTAGCTAAGAAAGCTCAATCCAAGGCCCTCAAGGCAGCTGCCAAAGACAACCTGTCTGACGTGGTCACTTCTTTAGGAACCTCTGTTGCGATTGGAGCTAGTGCTTTTAACTATCCGATTGTGGACCAATTAGTGGCCATCGTTATTACCTTCTTTATCCTAAAAACTGCCTACGACATTTTCATTGAATCCTCCTTCAGCCTCTCCGATGGTTTTGATGAAAGTCTCCTGGATAAATACAAGGCGGCTATTCTGGAATTGCCAAAGGTCAGCCGGGTCAAATCCCAACGGGGACGGACTTACGGAAGCAACATTTACCTAGATGTCGTCATCGAAATGAATCCAGACCTCTCTGTTTATGAGAGCCATGCTATTACCGAAGAGGTCGAGCGCCTTCTCAAGGAACAGTTTGGCGTCTTTGATATCGATGTCCATGTGGAGCCAAGTTCTATCCCTGAAGATGAGATTCTGGACAATGTCCTTCTCAAATTAAAGACCTATGAGGAACGCTTGCAGGCTCAGCAGGAATACCAAACCCTCCTAGCAGACAACTTCACCCTCATCAATGAGTATGGCCAAGAAAGCCACAAAGAGGACCTGGTCCGTTTGCAGGAAGAACATCAAATTCCCTTTAAGAATTTCGAAATTGAATCTATCAGTCAAAAGACCAAATTGATTCGCTATGAGTTAAATGACCAGATCCATACCAGTCTCTGGCGGCGTCATGAACACTGGCAAAAGGTCTTTCACCAAATTACCAGTAAACAGAAAAAATAGAACCCTCTACCTCAATCTAACCAGAATAAAAAGCTACTGCAATTCTTTTTGCAGTAGTTTTTTGTAAGAAAAATAGCCTTTCGGCTATTCTTCAACTTTTATAAATCCAAATTTATTGAGGGGTAGAGGCGGAGATTGACAACTCCTTCGATCTGATTTTTATGGATATACCCAAATTCCCGACTATCTTCTGTATCCCCACGGTTATCATTTAAAACCAAGTAAGTATCCGATGGTACGCGGCCAGCCTTGGTTCCCTTTAACTCTGATAAGAAGAAATCATCCGTATAATACCCATTACTCGTTGGAGCCGCCAAGTGTTTATTCAGCATTTTATTTAGGTAAGGTTCTGGTGTTGC
Organism: Streptococcus sp. 2A/TPW/M5; assembly: GCA_036663675.1. GTDB lineage: Bacteria > Bacillota > Bacilli > Lactobacillales > Streptococcaceae > Streptococcus. Next base: position 1,921,977 of record JAYXUK010000001.1, read on the forward strand.
CTGTCCATTCAAATAGAGGACATCATCTACGTAGCTGACTTCGTCGTTTTCTTTGGCAATAACACGTCCAAGGTATTCTTTTCCACTGACCTTGTATAAGACCAAATCACTGCGATCTACCTGAGCATTTCTAGTCGCTACCACAAGATCTCCAGTTTTCACAGAAGCATTGGCCATCTTATCATTGATACTAAATGGATGAAATACAAAGATTCGAAGCAAAATCAGTGCCAAAACCAGTACACCAACAATGATGACATTTCTAATTAAATCTCTCCTTGGCATGTATGTCTCCCTTCCTTTTTATTTATTATACCATGTTTTTGATCTTTAAAAAGAGAAAGTAAGCATTAGTGAGAATTCTTGTCATACTATACAGGAAAAGAAAAACCTCGCGGTCGATCCTTTCGGACCAACCAGCAAGGCTTTCAGATCAAATTGTATATTAACGTACTGTACGGATACGCATTGTGTTTGTACGAACAGCTTCTCCAAGTGGCACACCTGCAACGATAACGATATCATCACCAGATTGTACAAGACCAGCTTCAACTGCTTTACGTTCAGCAATTTCAAACATGTCATCAGTTGATGATGGAGCTTCTGTCAACATTGGGATAACACCCCAGTTCAACATCAATCCACGTTCTGTCAATTCGTCAAATGTCAATGCCAAGATATCAGCATTTGGACGGTATTTAGAAATCAAACGTGCTGTGTGACCAGTCTTAGTAAGAGTTACAACCAATTTGATGTCCATTGAGTTTGTAGCATCTTTAACAGCTGAAGCCATAACTTCTGTCTTAGAGTTACGTTCAAATGAATCTGAGTTCAAACGTCCGTATTCTTTCAAAAGTGTTTGAGCGTTCTTGTCGATTGTAGCCATTGTTGTAACTGACTCAAGTGGGTATTTACCATTTGCAGATTCACCTGAAAGCATTGTAGCATCAGTACCATCGATAACAGCGTTGAAGACGTCAGATACTTCAGAACGAGTTGCACGTGGTTTTTCAGTCATTGTTTCAAGCATGTTTGTTGCAGTGATAACAACTTTACCAGCAGCATTGACTTTTGTGATAATCATTTTTGGTAAACTGGAACCATTTCAAATGGTACTTCGATACCCATGTCACCACGAGCAATCATAATACCGTCTGCAGCTTCAATGATTTCATCTAAATTATCGATACCTTGTTGGTTTTCGATCTTCGCAAACAATTGAACGTGACCGTTACCAGTTTCTTCACAAATTGCACGAACTTCATTTACGTCTTTTGCAGTACGTACGAATGAGATCGCGATGAAGTTGATACCTTGTTCCAAACCGAAGCGGATATCGTCGTTATCGCGTTCAGCAAGAGCTGGGAAAGGAATCTTAGTGTTAGGGATGTTGACACCTTTTTGTTTAGCGATGATACCATCGTTTTCAACTTCAACAACAAATTCACGTTTTGCAGCATCTTTTTCTACAACGCGAAGACCCAATTTACCATCATCAACCAATACTTGGTGTCCAACTTCAACGTCATCAAAGATGTCAAGCGCACCAGCAACGTTCAAAGCAATTACATCACGAGTTGATTTGATGCCTTGTTTTGTAGCAACGCGGATACGTTCACCAGTTTTGTATGAATACTCTTTAGCTTCACCTTCAAACAATTCAGTACGGATTTCAGGACCTTTTGTATCAAGAAGGAAACCAACTTTTTACCAGCGATTTCTTCTGCACGTTTAACAGTTGCCATACGTTCACCTTGTTCTTGGTGGTCACCGTGTGAGAAGTTGAAACGGAAAGTGTTAGCGCCAGCTTCGATCAATTTAGCAATGTTTTGTGCTGAAGCTTCAACGTCAAGGTTTTCAGCCCAGTATCCATCTTCACCAAATTTTTTACCACCACGGATTTCTACCGCAGGACCCAAAGTTGCAACGATTTTTACACGTTTGTTCATGATATATATGACTCCTTTTTAAATATATCTGTCTTTTTAAGACAAGGTTAACGAATTTATGAAATAAAATTAAATTGAAGACAAGCTACGGTTCAACTCGGCAAGACCAAGATCAGCTTTATGTGGATTGTTTACCACAATCTTACCATCTTCTGTCAAGCTAAAGAGGGCTCCTTCTTCTGCGTTACCAAGGATTGGATTTTCCACCATTTTTTCATTGCGGATACCAACGGCTACACCACCGATTCCTTGTTTCAACAATTTAACTGCGTGTGCTCCCATACGTGATGCAAGAACACGGTCACGCGCAGTTGGTGAACCACCACGTTGGATGTGGCCAAGCTCAGTCACACGAAGGTCACTTTCATCACCAGCTTCTTTCAACGCTTTACCAAATTCATCTGCAGACATCACGCCTTCAGCCAAGATAATGATGTTGTGGGTACGACCTTTGCGTAACCTTCTTTGATGCTCTCAACAACTTCTTCGATCTTGAATCCTTCTTCAGGGATGATGATTTCATCTGCACCAGATGCAATCCCTGCCCAAAGAGCGATATCTCCAGCGTTACGTCCCATAACTTCAATTACGAAAGTACGGTGGTGACTAGATGAAGTATCACGGATCTTATCGATCGCGTCCATTGCAGTTGTGACTGCCGTATCAAAACCAATTGTAAAGTCAGTTCCGACGATATCGTTGTCGATCGTACCAGGAAGACCAACAGCTGGGAATCCAAGCTCAGTCAAGCGCATCGCACCATGGTAAGAACCATCTCCACCAATAACGACAACACCTTCGATCCCGTGTTTCTTCAATTGCTCGATCCCTTTTAATTGACCTTCGCGTTGTGCGAATTCAGGGTAACGAGCTGAATGAAGGAAGGTACCACCACGGGAAATAATATCTCCAACAGATGAGGCGTCAAGGGGCTGAATTTTACCAGCAACCATTCCCGCATATCCATCATAGATACCGAAAACTTCCATTCCTTCTGAAATTGCTTGACGAACAACTGCACGGATGGCAGCGTTCATTCCAGGGCATCTCCACCACTAGTTAAAACAGCAATACGTTTCATTTCGTTGTTTGCTCCTTTTTTCTTTTACATTCTACGTAATTATAACACAAAGAAGACTAAAATTCTCGTATTTTTCGCAGTTTTTACCGATAAATCGTTTTCATAACGAGATTCTTTAGTTCATCTTCCAATTCTTTGTTTTTCTGGACTGTATAGCCCTTCAATTGAAGAGTTTTTTCTCGTCTTCATAGCGTAATATCACAGGATATGGGCCCGGATATTTTTCAAGATAGAAAGAATCGTTTTATCCTGACGATGATCAATCAACTGGATCCAGAACTTTTCATTGGTTGCCAGTTGCGCCTCTGCTAGAATCATCTGCAAGCGCCCATCACGCTCTTGTATCTTCCTGTCAAGTAATAAAAGCCACCTTCTTTTATCAAGGAGGAAAATCGATTGTAGGTTTCAGGAAAAGGGTCACATCCAATTTTTCTTGGTATCACTGACTTGTAAGAAAGCCATGAGATCACCCGACTTGGTTCGAATGGTTCGAATGCTTTGTACCTCAATGAGAATGCGTGCCTGCTCTCCTTGAACTAATTGTGAAATTGGTTGAATCTCGTAGGGACTTGTTTGCCCAATCGCAACCAATGGGTGGGTACTGAGCCCGACACCAATAATGGCCTCTTCCTTCTCATATTTTTCAGCCTGGCTAAAGTCCTCCGCTTCTGTCCAGGAATAGTTAGAATCCGCAAATAAACTGCCTAACTCATCGGCAAAGACAAACAAATTCGGCAAATTGTGAAGCACCTTGCGTCTATTTTTTCAAAGATGTCAAACAGTCCAAGCTCCACTAAAGGTGTTAACAGAGGCAATTTATGATACTGATTGGGGAGTCGTAAAATAAAATCTTCGACACTTTCAAAGGGACGATTATCAATGATCCAATACGCTAAATCTCTTGGGAGTCCCTTGATATTTTTCATTCCCAAGTAGATTTTTCGATCCTGGAACTTATCTCTGTAAGGGATGGTATTGATGGATAATGGCGCGACTTTAAAATCAAACTGGAGAGCATCTGTCAGATAATCGCTGCTCGAATAATTGAGCATGACATCAAAGAAAACATCTGGATAATGGACCTTGAAATAGGCCATCTGAAAGGCCAAGGCAGAATAGGCGTAGGCATGGGAACGGTTAAACCCATAACCTGCGAATTTTTCCATGATCGCAAAGACCTCTTTGGCTTTTTCTTCCGTATGCCCAAGTTTAAGAGCACCTGAGACAAAATCGTCTTCCATCTGATGCATTTCAGCTGCATTTTTTTGCCCATAGCCCGACGTAAAATATCGGCTTTCCCTAGACTAAAGCCTGCAAAACGCTGGGCAACCTGCATCACCTGCTCTTGGTAGAGCATGATCCCATATGTGGGCCTTAAGATTTCTTCAATAGCTGGATCTAATATCTCAACTTTTTCCTGGCCGTGCTTTCTTTTGACGAAATTGTCAATGTAATCACTAGCCCCTGGACGATTGAGAGAGGTGGTCGCTACCACTTCTTCGAAATGATTGGGTCTCACTCGTCTCAAGAGGCGAATGGCTCCAGCCTGTTCAAATTGGAAAATCCCCTTGGTATCCCCAGCAGCAAACAAGGCCAAGGTTTCTGGATCTTCTAAATCAATGGCTTCAATCACAATCTCTTCTTGGTACTTTTCATAGACCGCTTCCTTCATTTTCTGAACAAAGGTTAAATTTCGCAGACCCAAAAAGTCCATCTTTAACAGACCATTGGCTTCAACCGCATGGGCATCATACTGGGTGACAAACATATCTTCTCCGTACTTGAGAGGAATGTGATCCGTCAAATCCTGGTCACTCATCACAACCCCAGCCGCATGGATAGAGGTCTGTCTTGGTTGGCCTTCTATTCTTTTAGCAATTTCAAAGCCACGCTCAAATTCTGCTCGGCTATGAATCACTTGTCGAAAAGCTAGATTCTGTTCATAAGCAGTCGTCAGTGTATCCCTAAAGCCAATCCGCTTGGTAATGGAGGTCAATTCATACTCTGGGACCCCAAAACGTTTGAAGACATCTCGAATGGCTTGTTTGGCCCCAAATGTTGAAAAGGTCACGATCTGAGCTGCATGGTAACTCCTGTAACGGTCTCGCACATAGCGGATAAATTCTGGACGATAGATATCAGGAATGTCAATATCAATATCCGGCATGGTGTAGCGCTCCACATTTAAAAAGCGCTCAAAGAGGAGGTTCTTCTCCACAGGATCAATCCCTGTAATCCCGAGGGAATAGGCTACCAGTGAGCCTACAGCAGACCCACGTCCCATTCCCATATAATAGCCTTGACTCCGTCCGAAACGAAGAAGGTCCCAGACAATCAAGAAATAATCATCAAAGCCCATCTGGTGAATAATGTCTAATTCATGCTCCAGACGTTCTTGATAGACCGGACTGGTCAAGTTCTTTCGAAGGAGACCCGCTTGAGCTAATTCTCTCAGTTCCTCAACAGCTGGTTTCTGAGGATTGAAGCGAGGCAATTTCAACTGGGTGTCAATATCATATTGAATCCCTTGGACTAGTTTTTCCAGATTTGTGATGGCTTGAGGAAATCGCTCTGCAAAATCATTCTTTAAATCCTGAGGAGTTTTTAAGACTGTTGTCGGATCAATTGGTCCTGTTTCCGTCAAGCTTTGATTGTCCTTGATGGCTGCCAGCATCTGCATGGCTTCCACATCCCCAGCCTCAAAAAATCGAACGGTATGAAGAGGGAGCACAGGGTGGCTAAACTCTTGGACCGGCGTATCCGCAAAAACTCCGATGAAGTAATCTAGATCAAGAGGCAGGTCTCCACTAGCAAAAGGAGCTGGGACAATGACTGCTACTCCTTCTGTTAGGTGCTTCACATCCTCCCAATTGCTCTTCCCCATCATTTTGACGGTCGACATCTTCATCAGATTCTGGTAGCCCTTCGTTGACAGAGCGATCATCCGAAACGGAATTGTTTCATTGTCTACCTCTAGTCCAATTTCTAAACCGACCAAAGATCTGAGCTTGTGGGCCTGACAGGCTTCGATAAATTCATAAGCACCATATAAATTATCTGTATCCATGATTCCCAATGCGTCATACCCCATGCTTTTAGCCACTTGGACATAGTCTTTTATGGTCACAAGGCTTTCCATAAAAGTATAGACTGATTTGGTATCTAGCTGTGCAATCACTTTTTCTCCTCCCTCACTTGTCTATTTTGGGACTCTTTTTGTACAAAAAACACCACTGCTACACAATGATGTCTCAACAACGGAAGACATGGGATTCGAACCCACGCACGCTTTTACACGCCTACCGCGTTTCCAACACGGCCTCTTAAGCCTCTTGAGTAATCTTCCATGAATAAAAATATGGAGCCGGTGGGAGTCGAACCCACGTCCAAACACCTGCCAGCATATTTGTCTACAACCATAGGTTATGTCTTCTTTTAACAGCTACACGACACATAACTCAAGCCCTGTAGTTGCGAGTCTATCAATCTCTTATCTAACTCTTAGACCAAGCTAGATCGTATCTCGCTAAAATGAAGACCTGTCATCAAACACGAGCGATTCGAATCGGGTCACGCCTGCTGGTGTTTAGGCAGCTAAAGCGTAAGAATTATTATTTTTGCAGTTATATTTAACTGGCGTTTTACATCCGCTAGATGAGTTGCAAAATATGCCTCATAATGCCTGTCGAATCCGTAACGACCCCAAAACGAATACAATTAGTATATCAAAATGTATCTAAAAATGCAAAGAAAAAATTGAACAAGAAGGCTTCCACTGGGGAGCTCCTTGTTCAATTAACTGTTCTTATTGAAGATTCAACTTATACTTGCTGATATAGTGAATGGTGAAGTACATAGAAACAATCTTAATGGCTTCATAAATGAGACCTGGAATGAAGTTTGCTCCAAATTCATCAATATTTCCATAAACCAATGCATACCCGACAGCATATGAATCTCTAAATGGATTGACTGCTGTACCGATGATACTTAAAACAATGCACAAGAGAAAGAAAAACAGAATAGCCTTAAATCCACGACGATTTTGAAACAGTTGGCCAAGTGCGATCGATACATAAAATAGGAAGATCCCTGAAGCTGTGGTAAAAATCCACCAAACGATAATCCAATAGGCAATAGAATGACTAAAAGCCTCAGCGATAATACTAAATACAGGAGAGAGGTCTTGTCCAATGACAGCGCCCATCACAATAATTGTGATAAAACCACTCAAAAATAGAAGGAATAGGCAGTAAAGACTCGCTACTAAAGCTCCCACAAATTTAGACAAAATGATCGCATGCGGGCTAGCTGGAAGGGTCCAGGTCAAGTAACCTTCACGTCCGTATAAGTTGGAATAGAAACGACGGATAATAATATAGTAGTTACTAAGATAAAGGCCAATGACTCCTCCAAAAATGAGAATCCCAAGAGTCCCCGTAATCATTTGCATACTATTGGTTTCCATATTCACAAAACCGTTTGTAGCACTTCCACCGATAACACCTGTAATCACTGACAAACCTAGTGCGATCAGGGTGATCAATAAATACCACTTAGCTGTCGATTTAAATTCATATTTTAATAATTTACCAAACATGGGTTCCTCCTAATAAACACGGAATTGATCACGGAAGATCTCATCGATTGATTTTCCGTGTTGATTGCGCATAACAGTCGTATTTTCATGCAAGAGGATTCTTCCTTGGTTGATGAAAATGGCCTCATCCAAAACTTGCTCAATATCAGCAATCAAGTGAGTAGAAATCAAGACAGAAGAGTTTGGACGTCTGTTTTGAATAATGGTCCGCAAAATATAATCACGTGCCGCTGGGTCAACCCCACCGATTGGTTCATCAAGAACATACAAGTCAGCTTCACGACTCATCACCAAAATCAATTGCACTTTTTCCTTGTTCCCTTTTGAAAGGCTGTTCAATTTTTGATTTGGATGCAAATGCAAATCGTTGAGCAATTGGTAGGCACGTTGGACATTAAAATCTGCATAAAAATCTTGGAAATAGCGAATAGCATCGACAATTTTCATATTTTCATTCAGATAAGTCGTATCTGGCAAATAGGAAACCACTTTTTTAGAAGCTGGGGATGGTAATTGCCCATGAATATAGATATTTCCAAGGCTTGGTTGCAACAAACCATTGATCAATTTAATGATGGTTGTTTTCCCACTACCATTGGGCCCCAAAGGCCAATAATACGGCCAGGCTGGATGTTCAAACTAACATCCATGAGAGCAACTTCATGCCCATAATTCTTTGTCACATGGTCCAAGTAGACCAAAGGATACTGATTCATGTAAATCTCCTTTATTTTCTATTTATGCTATTATACCTTGTCCCCTTGATGATTGCAACTTTATCTGAAAATTTGCTAAGAATTTGTAAATGCTTGTTCAAAAAACAGGGATAAACAAATCAGAGGTTAGGAAACCCCAACCTCTGATTTGTTTTGATGCATAGAATGTTTAACTAATTCCAAGTGCGATCCGTGCATAACGGCTCATCTTTTCAACCGTCCAAGCAGGATACCAGACCAACTTCACATCCACCGATGTCACTTCTTCTACTTCTGCTAAAACATCATGAATCTGATCTGTCAGAAGATCCGCTAATGGACATCCCATGGTCGTTAAGGTCATATCAATGATGGTTGCTCCAATTTCACCGTCAAAATGGATCTCGTAGACAAGACCTAAATTGACAATATCAATCCCAAGCTCAGGATCGATTACCTCTTCCAAAGCATTTAAAATTTTATTTTTAATTTCTTCAATTTGCTCAGTTGTATATGCCATATGACTTCCTTTTTTGCTATTTTACTCTCGATAGAATTTCTTGGCTCGGGTTAAAAAGATCCACAGGACTTGAGCCACTCTCTTATTTTTGGGTGGCCGTTAAAAGGTCCGCAGGATCTAGGTCGCTTCTTCATTTCTAGGCGACCGTTAAAAGATCCCCGGACCTGGGTCGCTTTTTGATTTCTTGGCGACCGTTAAAAGGTCCCCGGACCTGGGTCGCTTTTTGATTTCTTGGCGACCGTTAAAAGGTCCCCGGACCTTTTAATCCTCTATAAAGTCACGCAGTGGTTTGCTTCTACTTGGGTGGCGGAGTTTGCGGAGGGCTTTGGCTTCGATCTGACGGATCCGTTCACGGGTCACGTTGAAGACTTTCCCCACATCTTCCAAGGTCCGCATTTTTCCATCATCCAGACCAAAACGAAGACGCAAAACATTTTCTTCCCGGTCTGTCAGGGTATCGAGGACTTCATCCAATTGTTCGCGTAGTACCACACGAGTGGTGTAGTCTACTGGATTTTCAATCACTTCATCTTCGATGAAATCGCCCAAATGGCTATCGTCTTCTTCCCCGATTGGAGTTTCAAGAGAAACAGGCTCTTGAGCAATCTTCAAGATTTCGCGCACCTTGTCTGGCGTCATGTCCATGCGTTCAGCAATTTGTTCAGGTGTTGGATCTTGTCCCAATTCTTGCAAGAGATTGCGTTGTTCACGAACCAACTTGTTAATAGTTTCCACCATGTGAACCGGGATCCGAATGGTACGCGCTTGGTCTGCAATGGCACGAGTGATGGCCTGACGGATCCACCAAGTAGCATAAGTAGAGAACTTGAACCCTTTGGTATAGTCAAACTTATCAACCGCCTTCATCAAGCCCATGTTTCCTTCTTGGATCAAATCCAAAAATTGCATCCCACGACCAACGTAACGTTTCGCAATGGATACAACCAAACGAAGGTTAGCTTCTGCTAGACGTTGCTTAGCTTCCAAATCACCTTGTTCCACTAAGATAGCCAATTCTTGTTCTTCTTCATTGGTCAAAGAGGAACAACCCCAATTTCTTTCAAGTACATCCGTACCGGGTCATTGACCTTAGCAGAGTTGCTTCCAAGCAATTCCTCATCTGACAACTCTGGCTCTTCCTCATTGTTCAACACACGCGCACTTGGGTTGCCGTCTTTATCAGTGATCGAAATTCCTGCATCTTGAATACGTTGCAAAAGATCTTCAATCCCATCTGCATCTAGCGTGAATGGAATAACCAATTGGTCATTAATTTCATCGTCTGTTGCAGTTCCGCTTTTCTTGTGGCTGCGAATAAATTCTGCAATTTGAACGTCCAATGTTGTAATATCTTTTTGTTCTTTAGCCATTCCTACTCCATTCTTCTTTTTTGAGCGATTAAACGCTCGAGTTCCAATAAAGCTTTTCCGCATCCCCTATTGAGGAAGCTTCCTTCACTTTATTTCCAATTTGTTGACTTTCTTTGCGAAGAAGCTCACGATTACGTGTATCTTCTACTTCTTCTAACTCACCATCTGCTATCTCATCTGGTAAATCTTCTTCTAACATGCGGTACCAGGCGTGCTGGACCCCTTCAGGCTGCTCAGATAAATCCTGAGAGGTGACTTCTCCATTTTGACAGAGCAATTGATACAAGATCTGTAACTCCGGCGTGTCAAAGGCAAAATCAGGTCGCAAGCGGTAATCATTGAGGACCATTGGAAAATCCTTCATCCTACTTAATAAATGATTTTCCGCCTTGATCAAGCGCGTCATCCCACGATTCGGCAAGAGCTCCACTGAAAAATACGATGTTTTAGATCGTCCACCACTTTGAGCCTCCTGCCGTTGTTGCAAACGACTATTATTGACAATCTGCTCAATCTGCAAGTAATCAAAGTCCGGCAATAAATCGGCCAACTTATAAATATAGGTGTTTTGCGCTGTAATAGAACGCGTCTGGGCGATCATCGGTGCCAACTTTTCGACAAACTCAATTTGCGCTTGCAAGTTCTCAATATACTGGGGTTTCCAGTAGTGCATCAAGAATTCAACCTTACTGATCCGAGAATTCTTCAAGAGGGTAGCTAGATCTTCTGGGGACGTCTTTTGAGGTACTCATCAGGGTCCATCTGATCTGGGATACGGACGATCTCCAACTCCAGATCCTGCAAGACATCCAAGGCCTTAGCTGTTGCTTCAAGCCCTGCCTTATCTCCATCATAGGTCAAGATGACCTTTTAGTAAAATGAGACAGGTGCTGGACATGCTCTGGTGTCAAGGCTGTCCCCATAGAGGCGACTGCATTTTCTATCCCAGCTCGATAAGCTGCAATGACATCCATAAAGCCTTCCATAATATACATTTCATGTTGCTTTTTGGCGCTCGTCTTGGCTTGATCCAAATGATAGAGTTCATAGCTTTTATTAAACAATCGCGTACTGCGACTATTCTTGTACTTGGATTGATGACTGCCATCCTCCGTCATTTTCCACAACCTACCAGAAAAGGCAATGACACGTCCACTATCATCCGTCAAGGGAAACATGATCCGATCCTGAAAGGCATCAAAAACCGTTCCAGCATCTGAGATTGTAAACAAACCTGAATCGGTAATCACTTTCTCAGAGAATTTCTCAGAGAGATTTCGATAGAGATAATTCCCTTCTGCTGGGGCTAAGCCCAATTGAAAATGTCGGATGACCTCATCCGTCAATCCACGTTCATACAGATAATTTCGCGCTTCTTCTCCCATCTTTGTCGTCATCAGAATCGCCTGGTAGAACTTACTGGCTTCCTGATGAATCTCATAAAGTTCTTGGTTGGGATTGATAGACGTTGGTTGAGCCGGCCTTGCTTGGTACTGAAGCGCAATACCCGCTTTTCTGCTACGATCTGGACCGCATCCATAAAAGCGACTCCACGGTATTCCTCAATAAACTTAAAGACATCTCCCGAGCGACCACATCCGAAACAATGGTAAAACTGCTTGTCTTCAACGACATTAAAAGAAGGAGTCTTTTCACCATGAAAAGGACAGAGCCCTAAAAATTACGGCCAGCCTTGGTCAAAGAAACAACTTCTCCAATAACTTCAACAATGTTTACACTGTTTTTAATTTCTGCAATTAGCTCTTTATCAACCATAAACAGTGCCTCCATTTTACCATAGATTATCACTTTATATTTTATACTAAAAGTTAGTAAAAGTAAATTTTTTCCTACCGATTTCACACAGAAAAGAAAAGATTTTCAACCTTTATCACTAATTTTAAAAAATTGGGCATATTTCTTGTCAGTCGAATATTTTTCCGTTATACTATCATAGTAAAAAATTATTATGAAAGGACATATTTAGGATATGTTAAAAGATTTGAAAGCTTTTCTCCTTCGTGGGAATATTGTTGACCTTGCTGTAGCAGTCGTTATCGGAGCTGCATTTGGAGCTATCGTAACATCACTTGTTAACGATATCATCACTCCACTTATTTTGAAACCAGCTATGAAAGCTGCTGGTGTTGATAAGATTGCTAATTTGTCATGGAACGGTGTTGCATACGGTAGCTTCTTGAGCGCTGTGATCAACTTCCTTGTTGTTGGTACTGTTCTTTTCTTCGTAGTGAAAGCTGCTGAAAAAGCTCAAAACCTTGGTAAAAAGAAGAAGCTGTCGAAGAAGAAGCTCCTGCTCCTACTCAAGAAGAGTTGCTTACTGAAATCCGCGACTTGCTTGCAAACAAATAATCAGATAAAAGATCCGATCTTCTAGCTAGAAGATCGGTTTTTTGTCTTCAATTTTTCTAGAGAAACAAAAAACAGACCGAAGTCTGTTCTTGTATTCAATTAGAATTTTTACGTTTACGAGCTGCTTCTGATTTACGTTTACGTTTTACAGAAGGTTTTTCATAGAATTCACGTTTGCGTGTTTCTTGAAGAGTACCAGCTTTAGTAACCGCACGTTTGAAACGACGAAGAGCATCGTCAAGAGATTCATTCTTACGTACTACTGTTTTTGACATATTTTTCACTCCCTTCAAGCCTAAAATCTTAATAATTTTATCACACTTTAAGGACGCTGTCAAGATCTTTTGAAACTTTTCTAGCCCTCCTAGCCTTCATGTCATTTCTTTTTCCAACTTTTTCATTCTTCCCATTTTATGATACAATGGAAACAAAGAAAACCCTGAAGGAGATACTATGTCAGAAATTTATGATATTACAATTGTTGGGGCGGACCAGTTGGTCTGTTTGCTGCTTTTATGGCAATATGCGCCAAGTAAAAGTCAAACTGATTGATTCCTTACCTCAACTGGGAGGGCAACCAGCTATTCTCTATCCAGAAAAGAGTATCCTCGATGTACCTGGCTTTACCAATTTGACTGGTGAAGAATTGAGCAACCGCTTGATCGAGCAAGTCAAACGGTTTGATACACCGATCTTTCTCAATGAAACTGTAGAGGATATTCGAAAAGAAGGCGACCTCTTCACCATCACTACTTCTCGCCAAGTGCATCAGTCTAAAGCAGTCATTATAGCCATGGGCGGTGGTGCCTTTAAGCCACGCGCCCTTGACATTGAGGAGCTGAAGACTTTGATAACGTCCACTATCATGTTTCGAACATCCAACAATATGAAGGACAGCAGGTGACCGTCCTTGGTGGTGGAGACTCTGCTGTAGACTGGGCTCTTGCTTTTGACAAGATTGCTCCAACTACGATCATTCATCGTCGGGATAACTTCCGTGCTTTAGAACATAGTGTAGAAGAACTCAAACAATCTTCTGTTAGCATCAAAACACCATTTGTTCCTAGCCGCTTGATTGGCGAAAATGGTCATGCCACTCATCTTGAAATCACAAAAGTTAAATCCGATGAAACCGAACTTATCCCGATTGATCACTTATTTGTCAACTATGGCTTTAAATCCTCAATCGGAAACTTGAAAGAATGGGGTGTAGAATTGCAACGCCATAAAATCAAGGTGAACCAAAAACAAGAAACCAGCCTTCCTGGAATTTATGCTTGTGGAGACTGCTGCTTCTATGAAGGAAAGATCGATCTCATTGCTACAGGTCTGGGAGAAGCCCCAACAGCTGTAAACAATGCCATCAACTACATCTATCCAGATAAGAAAGTCCAACCAACGCACTCAACCAGTTTATAATAAAAAGGCCTTTGGCCTTTTTATTTGTCTAAATCGTCTGCGATCTTATTGATCTTACGCAAGCGGTGATTGACGCCGCTTTTTGAAATAGGCTTTTGCAAACTATCAGCGATCTGCTGGATAGAATAATCTGGATGGTTCATTCGAATGTAGGCAACTTCTTGCAGGTCACTTGGTAAACTTCCTAGACCGACCGTATCCACAATTTTACTAATATTATTGATGGTTTTCATACTAGCTGTGACCGTGCGTTGGATATTGGCCATCTCGGCATTATTGGCCCGATTGAGGTCATTGCGCGTCTCTCTCATGACTTTGATAGCTTCAAATTCTTGCATAGCTTCCATTGCCTCTACGACAATTAGAAAATCAATAATATCTTCCGCTCGTTGCAGATAGGTCACCACTCCTTTTTCCGCTCGATGGTTTTCGCATCTAGTAAAAATCCTTGCATGAGAAGGGCAATTCCTTCCGCGTGGTCTGTATAAACAGAATGAATTTCCAGCTGGTACTTCCCTTTTCAGGATCTTTTATTGAACCACTCGACAGAAAAGCTCCCCGAAGATAAGCACGGCTAGCTGCTTCATCCTCTAAAACACTAGCATCAATGCCTGTCTCAATCCCAAAGAAGGCATCTGCCAAATGCAAGTCAGCTAAAATTTCTTCTACCTTTTCATCCAAGAATACTGTGTAGACACGATTTTTTTCAAGTTAGTTTTTTGATGGTGGCGAATATCTGATTTGGCCTCATAAAAATGATGCAATAATTCATAGATATGGCGAGCGATCTTGGCATTTTCTGTTGTCACCGAGAGCGTCAAGCCCCCATTGAAATTCCGAGGCTCCCAGACATCTTGATAATAGCAGCTAATTCACTCTTTTCAAATCGCTTGAGAGACAATAATTCTTCTTTGACACGAACCGTAAAACTCATTTTCTCACCTGCACGATCTGCATCAGCTCTTCGACCACTTTTTCACCATCATGAAAAGCTCCCCGTTGACCAACTTCAAGAAATCAGAAGAAATCACTTGAGGCACTTGTGAGTGTAGCCCTTTAAAATCGTGCTCTACCTGGACTAAATATTCATCAAATTTATTGCTGTTCATATAAGCTGCGGGAACCTGATTGATATTGACAAGGACGGTGTCGATGAACTTTTCTCCCAAGTGTTTGTGAAGCACGACCACGTGGTCACTATCTGTGAAATGCTCGGTCTCCCCTCTTTGGGTCATGATATTACAAACATAGGCCACCTGAGCCTTAGTTTCAAGGATGGCTTTCCCAATCTCATCAATCATCAAATTTGGAAGGATCGAGGTAAAGAGCGAACCAGGACCCAAGACGACCATATCACTTTCAAGAATCGCTTCCACCACTTTCTTACTAGCCTTTGGACGCTCTTGATCAAAGGTATTGGTCACATAAACATGATCAATCATGCCGGTATAGTTGGCAATGTGGCTTTCTCCTACTATTTCTTTTCCATCTTGAAAGACAGCATGAAGGGTCAAGGGACTATCACTCGACGGATAGATCTTGCCGGTTGTATGAAAGAACTTGGTCAACAACTGCATGGCATTATAGGTCGAGCCTTGCATCTCTGAAATCCCTGCAATAATTAAGTTTCCCAAAGGGTGCCCAGCCAAAGGCCCATCATCGTCTGCAAAGCGGTATTGAAAGACCTTCTCATAAAATCGAGGCATATCTGACATGGCAACCAAGACATTTCGAAGATCCCCAGGTGGTGTCAATTTTTGGATGTTCTTCCGCAATTCACCTGAGCTACCGCCATCATCTGCAACAGTTACAATGGCAGTGATCTCAACCGGTTTCTTTCTTAGACTATCGAGAATAACAGAAATCCCTGTCCCTCCTCCAATAACGGTTACTTTAGGTTTTCTCATGAGCGATTCACCGTTTCTTTCCGTCTGTCCTTGTCTCTATGACTGCAATTGACCTGCCAATTTTTTCTAAATCATGCGCCAAGCGCTCTGCAAAAGCTACTGAACGGTGTTGACCTCCAGTACAGCCCATGGCGATGGTGAGAACGGATTTACCTTCTCGTTTATAAGACGGTAAAATAGGAACGATTAAGTCATGGAGATGACGGTAAAGTCCTCTGATTCAGGGTGATCCATGACATAATCATAGACAGCTGGATCTTGACCGGTTAAATTCCGAAGTTCCAATTTATAGTAGGGATTTGGAAGAAAACGCACGTCAAAGACGAGGTCAGCATCGATCGGAAGGCCGTATTTGAAACCAAATGACATGACCTCAACCCGAAAATCTGGCTGATTATCTTGACTGGCAAATTGCTCTGCAATCGTTTTCTCAGATTACGGGGCGTCAACTCAGTCGTGTCCACCACATTTTGACTGATATTTTTCAAAGGAGACAAGAGCTCTCGCTCTAAGGTAATCCCATCTAAAACACGGCCATCTGCCGCTAGTGGGTGGCTACGACGTGTTTCCTTGTACCGTGCTACCAACTCACTGTCAGTAGCATCCAAGAATAAGACCTTAAAATCGAGGTCTTCTTGATTGTCTAATTCATCCAAAATGGTGCGAATTTCATTGAAAAAGAACGGCTCCGCATGTCCACAACAACGGCTAATTTATTGTTATCCGGGCTAAGGCGCATGAGTTCAATAAATTTCAGCAAGAGCGCCGGTGGCATATTATCGATGGTAAAGTAACCCAAATCCTCAAACGATTGGATAGCGACGGTCTTTCCAGCACCGCTCATCCCGGTTACCATGACCAGTTGAATCTTACTTTCTGTCATTTTCTCCTCCCATAAATAAAACAGAGTGGCCTACAGTTTCCTGCTCTCCACTCTGTCTTTTTGTCTTTGAATGGTTATTAGGCTTTGATTTCCGCAATAACTTCAATTTCAACCTTCACATCACGTGGCAGGCGTGCTACTTCAACAGCAGATCGAGCTGGAAACTCTGTAGTAAAGACTGTTTTATAGACCTCATTAAAAGGTACAAAGTCATTCATATCACTTAAGAAACAAGTGGTTTTCACCACGTGGTCAAAGTCTGTTCCAGCCTCTTCCAAAATAGCCCCAATATTCTTTAATACTTGTTCTGTTTGTTCTTGGATGGTTTCGCCAATGATTTCGCCTGTTTCAGGTGACAAGGGAACTTGTCCACTTGCAAAGAGAAGATTGCCTACGATTTTCCCTTGAACATAAGGTCCAATTGCTGCGGGTGCTTTATCTGTATGAATTGTTTTTGCCATAGTATCTCCAAGTCTATTTACTTCTGCTGGTTTTCTTTTGCTAATTTTTCCCTTTGTAAGCGCAATTTGCGCTTAGGATTTAGCGTATTAAAGAGTTCTTCTAGTTTTTCAGCATTCCAAACATCGGCTGCTGAAACAAAATTTCCATTTTCATCTCGAAAAGATATTGGTTTATCTCCCACTGAAAAAGCCTCATTTCTTATTTGGAATCCTTGATCCGCTGGGGATCTATCCTAATCTACAAACTCAAATTCAAATTTACCGATCCGGACGATATCGCCATCTTTTGCCCCACGCGCACGGAGCGCTTCATCAACACCCATGCCACGCAATTGACGAGCAAATTTCATGACCGCTTCATCACGATCGAAATTCGTCATATTGAAGAGTTTTTCAAGTTTTTCACCAGACAAGACCCAAGCAGCATCGTCATCCCGACTGATGTCAAAGGCTGGCTGGTCTTCATCAAAGCCATAGTAGACTTCTTCTTGGGCCATTTCGTCTTCTGAATACAAGAGGAATTCTGGTGTTTTGTCTAACAATTCTGCCGTTGCTTCTAACAAGTTGTCCAAACCTTGATGCGCCAAACTAGAGATCGGAAAGATCTGTGGCAGTTCATCAAACTCATCGTAATTGGCTGCCAATTTCTTCTTGAACTCTTTCAAGTTTTCTTGACTTTCTGGCATATCCATTTTATTTGCCACGATAATCTGAGGTCGCTCCATCAAACGAAGATTATAAGTTTCAAGCTCTTTATTGATTTGAACATAATCTTCATAAGGGTCGCGTCCTTCACTCGCTGACATATCAATAACATGCAAGATAACACGGGTGCGCTCGATGTGGCGAAGGAACTGGGTTCCTAGTCCGACTCCTTGGCTAGCTCCTTCAATCAATCCAGGAAGGTCTGCGACTGCAAACGATTCACCTGATGGCGTCCGAACCATGCCCAAGTTTGGAACGATGGTTGTGAAATGATAAGCTCCAATCTTTGGTTTGGCTGAAGTGATGACACTAAGAAGGGTTGATTTCCCTACTGATGGGAAGCCAACCAAACCAACGTCTGCCAAGACCTTGAGTTCTAATTCGAGTTCGCGTTCCTGACCGGGTTCCCCATTCTCAGAAATCTCTGGAGCTGGATTCTTTGGAGTGGCAAAACGAATATTTCCACGTCCGCCACGGCCACCGTGGGCGACAATGTACTCTTGTCCATTTTCAACTAGGTCCGTAATGACCTTGCCAGTCTCGGCATCTCGGACGGTCGTTCCTTGAGGAACCCGAACATAGAGATCTTCTGCTCCCCGTCCGTGCATCCCTTTGGTCATTCCTTTTTCCCCATTTTGGGCTTTGAAATGCCGGTTATAACGGAAGTCCATCAAGGTGCGCAAGCCTTCGTCTACTACGAAGATGACATTGCCACCACGACCTCCATCACCACCCCAAGGTCCGCCATTAGGGACATATTTTTCACGGCGAAAAGCCACCATGCCATCGCCGCCATTTCCAGCCTTGACCTTAATCTTGGCTGTATCTAAAAACATACTCATAAATAGATGATTTCCTTTATTTCTGTGTGCGTCTTAGTAAGAAAGAGCACCAATTGCGGTTGCAAAGATTGCACCAACCGTTACAATCAACATAATCACAATGACCACCATCGTGATCATTTCAAATGGTGTTTTTACGTTTTCCGTTATCTCCAAAAGCCACTTCTAATACCTCGATTACTATAAATTCATTAGCCCTATTTTACCACGAAATAGGGGATTTTTCAAATCGAGCCTACACAAAAGACCAGACAGATGTCTGATCTTTTATGAATAGATTTAGGAATCTTTTCTTACACGTAAAACGCCAACTGATAGAATTGCTAGGAAGACACCCATGACAAGAACCACCGGTGTCATCTTTTCACCTGTACTTGGAAGAACTTTTTCTTACCAGGTTTTGGAGCTTCTTCTTTAACAGAAGATGAAGATGATTTCAATGAAGAACTTGATGTGGATGTTGAGTTCGATGTAGAGCTAGAACTCGTTGAAGATGATGAACTTGATGAAGAACTAGAACTCGTTGAAGATGATGAGCTTGATGAAGAACTAGAGCTTGATGAAGAACTAGAACTTGATGAGGAGGTTGAGCTAGATGTCGGTGGCGTTTGTTCTTTCTCACCCAATCCCTCTCCGGTTCCTGATTCCAATCTCAATTCACGGGTTAAACTACGCGGTGCTGGGAAATTGGTTGCTGTCCATGTTAACGTATTATGGACAATATCACCGACTTTCGTTCCAGGAGCTGCTTTTGTAGAATATTCAATATACATTGGCCAATTGTAATTATCACCAAATTCAATTGTAAAACCAGTGATCTTTCCATCTGCATTCTTATCGAAAACAGCTTTTTAGTAAAGTTATCTAGAACTGGGAGACTCAAGATCTGAGCTTCGTTCTTGATCCCACCTTCTACAGGAGCATAGCGAACCGCACGTAAGCTCCCTTCAACCAATGTTAAACCATCTCCGAATTGGTCTTTAATGACCATTCCTCTCAGCATATCTTGACGGGCATTTAAGAGAATCCGCCATTTGATAATGGTTGGATCAGACTTATCTTGGTAGCCGTATTTCATCTCATAGTCTCCAGCTTCTCCAGCTGTTTTTTCATAATTCAATGAAAAATCTGTATTTCCTAGTTTAAACTGGATTGGAGATGTTTTTGTAACTACTTCTGAGTCTACTTTTACATCAAAATGAAGAGCAACTCGTTTGTTGAGTGGATGAGATGCGAAATAATCATTAAAGGTAACGGTCACTGTTTTCTTAGCTGTATCAACGACAGCTTTCCCCACCGTCTGACCATTTGATTGACCTTCTTCGAGAACATTGAATTCCAATGCTGTGTAGAGGGCTAATTCTTTTGGCAAACTAAGAATTAAGGTATCACCAGCTTGAATAGTTTGCGAATCTGGAAAGGCTAAATAAATACTTGCTGACAATTTTTCATTTGTCAACACCTTGCTCCCATTTGTTAGCGTGTTACCGTCTTTCGTTAGACGTGCTGTCTGTGTATATGATGAGACTTCTGCAGCATGAATTGTTTTAGTCAAACCAGCTGTGAATAGAATCGTTAGTACTAAGGCAAGTGCCCATACAATTTGACGAACCTGTTTCATATATACCTCCTCTGCTCGCCTATTTGCGAGCCATGTTTTTACAAGGTTAAAGTCCGATTTCTGCTTGAACAACTGCAGCAATGGTATCTACATAGTAGTCCACTTCTTCATGGGTTGGTGCTTCTGCCATCACACGAAGGAGGGGTTCAGTTCCACTTGGACGCACGAGGATGCGGCCATTTCCTGCCATTTCCGCTTCCATTTTTCAATGATTTCACGGATAGCGGGTACTTCCATCGCCTTGTCTTTCATGCTATTTTCAACCCGGATATTGACCAGTTTTTGTGGATAAATGGTTACTTCAGCAGCCAATTCAGATAATTTCTTGCCGGTTTCTTGCATGATTTTTGTCAATTGAACGCCTGTTAATTGACCATCACCTGTTGTGTTGTAATCCATGATGACTACGTGACCAGATTGTTCACCACCAAGATTGTATCCTGATTTGCGCATTTCTTCGACCACATAACGGTCTCCAACAGCTGTGATTTCTTTTTGAATTCCCTTCGCATCTAATGCCTTGTGGAAGCCGAGATTGGACATGACGGTTGTGACGATCGTATTTTTTCGAGCAAGCCCTTGCTTGAAAGATAAGAACCGATGATGTACATGATCTTATCGCCGTCTACGATCTCTCCATTTTCATCAACAGCAATCAAGCGATCGCTGTCTCCGTCAAAGGCAAGACCAATCGCTGCACCTACTTCTTTGACTTTCTCTTGCAAATGCTCCGGGTGAGTAGAACCAACCCCATCATTGATGTTCAAACCATCTGGGTTTTCACCGATGACGGTCAAATGAGCTCCCAAATCTGCAAAGATTTGACGGGCACTAGTAGAGGCTGCACCATTTGCTGTATCTAAGACTACGTGCATGCCCTCGAGTTGGACGCCTGTCGATACAAGGAATTCTTGATACTTACGCAAGCCTTCTGGATATTCCATGACCGTTCCTAAACCTTGGGCACTTGGACGTGGAAGCGTATCTTCATCTGCATCAAGCAAGGCTTCAATTTCAAGCTCGCGATCGTCATCCAATTTGAAGCCATCACCACCAAAGAATTTGATGCCATTATCCAAGGCTGGATTGTGGCTAGCAGAAATCATAACTCCGGCGCTGGCTTTTTCCGTACGAACTAGATAAGCGACACCTGGTGTTGCAATCACACCCAACTTGTAGACGCGAATCCCAACAGATAAGAGACCAGCAATTAAGGCATGCTCCAACATTTCACCAGAAATACGCGTATCACGCCCAACAAATACCAAAGGTGTTTCTTCTTCATGTTGGCTCAACACATAGCCACCGAAACGGCCTAGTTTAAAAGCCAATTCTGGCGTTAATTCTACATTTGCTTCTCCACGGACACCGTCCGTTCCAAAATATTTACCCATTCTTCATTACCTTTTTACTTTCTAATTACTTGAACTGGAGGAGGTCGACGACGAACTGCTTGAGCTTGACGTAGACGAGCTACTCTTTGTGGTCACTTGAATCCGTGTTTCACTCGGATTTACCAGACCTGGTAGAACATTTCCTTGAGCATCTACTGCATTTAAGGAAATAGTTCCGCTATAGTTTCCACTAATGATCTCACTGGATGGGAAGACCGCTTGGACATGATCAATGCGACTCAAGGTTTCTTGATCGCTGGTCACTTCTACCTTGGTGGTTTCAAGAGTAATATCCGATACCGTTATTCCATCCACAATTTGATTATCCGGGATCGTGGCCCTGACCGCAAACGATTTTTTCGCTTTCTTCCCGATTTTTACAGAAACTTTTTGAGGCTCTACGGTTGCGGTCAAACCAGCCGGAAGATCTTCCACAATCAACGGCACTTCAACGGTACCTTCCTTGGCCTTACGAAGATCCGCTACCACGCGAAACTTCCGAGTTCCCGGCTGCATTTCGCTTGCTAGAGCGACCCGGTTTGAACCCTTTAGAAAGACCGTTACCTCTGATGTTAACCCACTGACAAAGTATGTCTTGTCATTGTACTTGGCATCAATTGGAATATTGGTCAAGGTATTGGTATAGGTCTCTGAGCTCACTTGTCTAGCGCTACTATTATTTTGAAAATTAAAGGAAGATGCATTGATAAACAAGATAAAGGACAATAAGACGGAGGCGAAAACATAAAGAAATTCTTTTTCGATCTCATTTTGTTACCCTCTCAAATAGACGCTCTTTCCAACTACTCGTTTTATTCTCTTCAGGAACCAAGAAGGATCTCAATTCTGCCTCGAACTCTTCTAAAGTTAAATCGTGTCGGAAAGTTCCATTATAGGTCACAGAGATCCCGCCCGTTTCTTCGGATACCACAAAGGTAAAGGCATCAGAAACTTCAGATAAGCCAATAGCTGCACGGTGACGCGTTCCGAACTCTTTTGAAATTCCAGTGTTTTCGGTCAAGGGCAGGTAGGCACAAGAAACAGCGATTTTATCATTGCGAACAATGACGGCTCCATCATGTAAAGGAGTATTAGGAATGAAGATATTAATCAGCAATTCTCCTGAAATTTCTGCATCTAGAGGAATCCCTGTGGAAATATATTCCTGAAGGGTTCTGGCTCCTTGAATGGCTACCAAGGCACCAATTTTACGTGGGCTCATATAAGCCACTGCCTTAACATAGGCCTGCACCATTTTCTCTTCCTGACTGACTTCACTCGTCGTAAAGAATTCTGTCGCCCGACCCAGACGCTCTAAACCAATCCGAATCTCAGGGAGAAAATCACAACCAGGGCGATAACCCCATAGGTAATGACTTGATTGATCAGCCATGAAATAGTCGTAAGACCTAAGAAATTGGCTAAAAACTGCACCAAGAAAAAGATAATAACTCCACGAACCAAAATCATGATCTTGGTCCCGACGATGGCCTTGATCAAAAAATACAACAACCAAGCCACCAGGGCAATATCGATGATATTGATAACAACACTCCACCAATTCGGGAACAAACTGGTCCAAAATTGTGGATTTGTAAACTGTTGAATATTCATATTCTCATACCTACCACTTCTCTAAAAGACATCATCCTATTATAACACGTTTCAACAGATTTTTCTGTAACCTTCTGATGCTTTTTATGATAAAATATGATTTATGAAGATAAATACAACCTTGGGCCTTCTGGCAGGAAAACTTTCCGGCTCTATTCTAGAAAAGATGGGGCGGGGATCAACCCTACCAGGTAAAGTAGCCCTCAAATTTGATAAAGATATTCTCAGTCAACTGGCCAAAAACTATGAGATTGTTGTGATTACAGGGACAAATGGAAAAACCCTTACCACTGCGCTAACCGTAGGTATTCTCCAAGAAGCTTTTGGACCTATTTTGACCAATCCAAGCGGGGCCAATATGATCTCTGGGATTACAACGACCTTCTTACGGGCTAAGCATTCGAAATCAAATCGACCGATCGCGGTACTTGAAATTGACGAGGCCAGCCTCTCTCGTATTTGTGATTATATTAAGCCCAACCTTTTTGTGGTCACCAACATTTTCCGGGATCAGATGGACCGCTATGGAGAGATCTATACGACCTACCAAATGATTTTGGATGCCATTCACAAGGTCCCAACTGCCACGGTTCTGTTAAATGGAGATAGTCCGCTCTTTAATAGTCAGACCTTATCCAATCCGATCCAGTATTATGGATTTGATACAGAAAAATCAGAGCCACAACTAGCCCATTACAATACGGAAGGAATCCTGTGCCCACATTGCCACAACATCCTCAAGTACAAGCTCAATACCTATGCTAACCTGGGAGATTATATCTGTGAGCACTGTGGTTTCCACCGGCCACCTCTGACCTATGCCGTATCGGACCTCCTCTCTTTAACCCATCGATCTTCCAACTTCCGGATCCAAGGGCAAGATTACCACATCAATATCGGTGGTCTCTACAACATCTACAATGCCTTAGCAGCTGTCTCTATTGCTGGATTCTTTGGAGTACAACCTGAAGTGATTAAGCAAGGATTTGATCGCAGTCGCGCTGTCTTTGGTCGCCAGGAAACCTTTAAGATTGGGGATAAGGAATGTACCTTGGTCCTGATTAAAAATCCGGTTGGTGCGACTCAGGCTATTGAAATGATCAAACTAGCGCCGTATCCCTTCAGCTTGTCTGTTCTTCTCAACGCCAACTACGCAGATGGGATTGATACCAGCTGGATTTGGGATGCCGACTTTGAGCAAATCACCCAGATGGACATCCCAGAGATCAACGCCGGAGGAGTGCGCCACTCTGAGATCGCTCGGCGACTCCGGGTCACAGGCTACCCGGCTGAAAAAATCACAGAAATGGCTGCATTAAAAGAGGTCTTCCAACGCATCCAGCAACAGGAAACCCCTCACGCTTACATTTTAGCTACCTATACAGCCATGCTAGAATTCCGTGAACTCTTGGCCCAAGAACACCTGATTGAAAAGGAGATGCACTAATGACATATACTTCCCTAGAATCTTCTGATCAGGCACAGTATCCCTACAGCCTGCGCATTGCCCATCTCTATGGCAACTTAATGAATACCTATGGGGACAATGGGAATATCCTCATGCTCAAGTACGTTGCGGAAAAGCTTGGAGCCCATGTCACAGTTGATATCGTCTCTCTCAAAGACCGGTTCGACCCTGATGCCTACGATATCGCCTTTTTCGGCGGCGGGCAAGACTACGAGCAGACCATTGTATCTGAAGACCTACCAGATAAAAAGAAGACCTCGAACGCTTCATTCATGACGATGGCGTGGTCCTGGCTATCTGTGGTGGCTTTCAGCTTCTAGGCCAATACTACATTGAAGCTTCTGGCAAACGTATTGAGGGACTTGGTATTATGGGCCACTATACGCTCAACCAAGTCAACAACCGCTATATCGGTGATATCAAAATCCATAACGAAGAATTTAACGAAACCTATTATGGTTTTGAGAACCACCAAGGTCGGACCTTCTTGGCTGAGGATGAAAAACCGCTGGGCAAGGTCGTCTATGGAAATGGGAACAACAAAGAAGATGGGTGCGAAGGGGTTCATTACAAGAACGTCTTTGGCAGCTACTTCCACGGTCCTATCTTGTCCCGGAATGCCAATTTGGCCTATCGCCTAGTGAGTACTGCCCTAAAAAATAAATATGGCAAGGACCTTTCCCTACCGGCTTATGAGGAGATTCTAAGCCTAGAGCAGCCGGAAGAGTACGCTGATGTGAAAAGCAAGGCCCCCGCTGAACAATAAGGAGATAATGATGAACAAAAATAATCTACACTACATTGCTTTATTACTTTTAATTTTATTGATTGCTGGTATTTCCCTTGCAAACATGCAATCGGTTACCGTAAATTTCCTCTTGGTCCAATTTAAATTACCCTTGATCATTCTGATCTTGCTCTGTGTCCTCTTGGGTGCATTCGTCATGACCTTGGTTAATTTTTCAAAGGGCTTCTCCCTAAAAAAGAACTCAAGAGCACTCAAAAGCAACTGGAAGAAGAAAAGAAAGAAATCAAGACAGAAGAAAAAGAAAACAACTAAAAAGCACCGATTGGTGCTTTTTCATGCTGATGTACCTTCTTTTGCTTGTAATTTCTTGGCGACTACTTGAGCTAGGAGTGAAAAGAGAATGACACCAGCTCCAATCAAGAGAAATGATTCCATACGGACACTTGGCAACCAGGTCATCAATCCTTTAGCTACGGGCATAAAGAGAATGGCTAGGGTAAAAATCGTGCTTAAGACCCGGCCCAGATAGTCTCCTTCTACCTTGGTTTGAACCTGGGTAAAAAGTGGATGTTAAAAATCGTCATAAAGAGTTCACAGACCAAATTTCCAGAAAAGGAAAGAAGAGGCGGAAGAGGCAAGCCCATCATGAAGACTCCTACTCCTGTTAAAATCAATAAGAAAAGTAGCACTTCCATGCTTGATTTAAATTTATTAGCAATCAAAGCTCCGATGATTGAGCCAATTGCACCCATGGTTAAGATAGTTGCATAGGCTCCTTTGACCCCGTAAAGGCGATTCGAAAATGGGAGCAAAAACTCAAAAGCCGCAAAAAGAAATTGACGCTAGACGCAACCAAGAGGAGAAAGAAAATTTCTTTCTGATGCCAGATGTAGTCTAGTCCATCTTTCATATCCGAAAAATATCTTTTCCCGTAAGCCGTTTCTTTTCCTGAACCTTGGCTTCTTCTTTCGGAAGGAATGCCACTAGAACAAAGGCGATGAAAAAGGTCAGCGCATCCAGTAAGAGGGTTGCATGGAGACTGGCAAATTGTAAAACAAGGAAAGAGAATACAGGTGAGCTAACACCGACAACCTGTAAGACCAACTCCAAGCGGGCATTATAGGTCACAATCTCATCTTTCTCTACAACTTCTGTGATAATAGCTTTATTGGCAGTTCTAGAAAAAGCGAAGGCAATGGCCTGAACAATATTGGCAAAAATCAGGGCCGCAACCATCCAACGATCATTCCTAATAAAGGAAATCGCTAAACAAAGGAGACCACAAACCAAGTCGGTCGTCATCAAAATCTTGCGACAGGAAAACCGGTCTGAGATCACGCCTCCAAATGGATTGACTAGAATGGAGGTGACGAGTTCAGAAATCTGATAGATCCCCAACACTGTCTTTCCTACCGTCCCCATCGAGGCCAGCCAAACACTGTTCCCATAGTCATAGAGCATATTTCCCATTCGATTGATCGCCCCACGAGCAATTAATTGGACTGCATGTCGGTTCATAAAAACCTCCTTCATTTTCTGAAACTATTGTATCAGTTCATGAAAGAGGTTTTCATTTTGTCCCCTATTTGGGAAAAATAATGGTTTACAAATTTATCAAAGGATCCCTACTGTTCTTTTGATTGAAGTTGCTTAGCTACTAGCTGAGCCAAGAGTGAAAAGAGAATAACCCCAGCTCCAATCAAGAGAAATGATTCCATACGGACGCTTGGCAACCAAGTCATCAACCCTTTGGCGATGGGCATAAAGAGAACAGCCAAGGTATAAATTGTGCTCAATACTCTACCTAGATAATCATCTTCCACCTTGGTTTGTACTTGAGTAAAAACGTGGATGTCGAAAATGGTCACAAAAATTCACAGACCAAATTTCCTGAAAAGGAAAGATAAGGCGGAAGGGGCAAGCCCATTATGAACACTCCTATCCCTGCCATGATCAGTAAAAACAGGAGAATTTTCATACTTGATTTCATTTTATTGGCAACAAGTGCTCCTAGAATAGATCCAATAGCTCCCAGCATTAAAATGGTCGCATAAGCTCCTTTAACCCCGTATAGACGATTCGAGAAGGGAAGTAAAAACTCAAAAGCTGCAAAAAGAAATTGACGCTAGAAGCCACCAATAATAGAAAGAAAATCTCTTTCTGATGCCAGATATAGTCTAACCCATCCTTGATATCAGAAAAATATCTTTCCCGGTAAACTGTTTCCTCTCTTGAACCTTAGCTTCTTCTTTCGGAAGGAAAGCCACTAGGACAAAGGCAATGAAAAAGGTCAGCGCATCTAATAAGAGGGTCATATGAAGACTGGCAAATTGTAGAACTAGGAAAGAAAAAACAGGTGAACAGACACTAACAACCTGTAAGACTAATTCCAAGTGAGCGTTATAGGTCACAATCTCTTCTTTCTCTACTACCTCGGTAATAATGGCTTTATTGGCAGGTCGAGAAAAACCAAAGGCAATGGCCTGAACAATATTGGCAAAAATAAGAGCCGCAATCATCAAGCTATCATTTGTGATAAAAGAAATCGCCAAACAAAGGAGCCCACAAACCAAGTCGGTCGTCATCAAAATCTTGCGACGCGAAAAACGGTCTGAAATCACTCCTCCAAAAGGATTCACGAGAATCCCTGTCACTAACTCAGAAATTTGATAGATCCCTAATACCGTCTTTCCTATAGTCCCCATCGAGGCCAGCCAGACACTATTCCCATAATCATAGAGCATATTTCCAATTTTGTTAATAGCTCCACGACTAATTAATTGGACCGCATGTCGGTTCATAAATCTCCTTTATCTCTCTCCTATTTAGGAACATTCATCTATTACAAATTTATCAAAGTGTTCTTGATAGTAAGCTACCTGCTCTGGAAGACCTAGCACATCAAAAATATGCATAGCCTCTTGCATTTGCTGACTCCCTTCTTTCTCTAGCCCCTTCTGATAGAGGGCAAATCCCTTGAGGTAATGAAAGACATTGCGCTCGTAGAGTTTGATGCTCTTGCCGATAATCTTTTCCACAGAGGCTTCAAAATAACTGGCACTTTCAAAAGAACGGTGTTCTAAACAATGCTGGTAACAATTGAGGGCTAGAATCAAGACCAGTTTTCGATGGCGACCAATTTCCTTGTAGAAATCTTCCCGCTCCATCACTTCTCTACCAAGCCGTGTGACATAGTCCACCTCATAAAAGCTATAAAGATTGCCAAAGAGGATCAACTCATACATGGTCCATTCTTCCGTTTGAAAGAGATAATCCGCCACCTTGTCCAGATCACCTTGCTTCATCGTGTAGCTGGCATCTCTCTGGCAAATCAGCCCTTGTAACAAAATCCAGTTCAATTCAAAATAAAGGGGATTGGTCGAACCTTTAGCCTTTTCAAGTTGTTCTCCTTGAAGCCTTTGAAAACCAGCAATATCATTTGCATAGTAAAGCGGAATAATCTGAGCCATCAAGGCCACATGCTCATGGTGTTGGAAATTTCTGGCCTTATCCATAAAATTCTCAATCGTCACATGGATATTGTCTAATATCTCAAAGAAGCGCGACGTAGCCAGATCCGACTCCCCAATTCAAAACGGGATAACTGGGAGGTCGAGCAAGCTTCTCCTGCAGCTTCTTTCAACGAATAATTTTTACTGATTCGAAATTCACGAAAAACTTTTCCAAGATCTTCCATCTATTCCACCTGCTCTGACAGTTCTGCCCACTCTTCCATGACCGCTTCCTGCTGGACAGTCAGTTGATCCAGCTCGCTCTGGAGTTGTACCAAGTCGGCTGCATCGTTGGTGCTATGCATGGTTTCGGTGATATCTTGGATTTTCTGATCCAACTCTTCCATCTCTGATTCCAATTGCTCAATGCGACGGGTGATTTTACGGAGTTCCTTCTGGTTTTGTTTCTGCAAGTGATAATCATTGCTGGTGACTTCTTCGGTCGAAGAAACAGGCACAGCTTCTGCTTGTGCTGCAGCAAGGGCCTCTAACTCTGCTTTCTTCTCCAGATAATAATCGTAGTCTCCCAGATAAAGAGTTGAGCCCTCTTCTGACAGTTCCAAAACTTGTGTAGCCACCCGATTGATAAAGTAACGGTCGTGGCTGACAAAGACCAGGGTGCCGTCAAAATCAATCAAGGCATTTTCTAGCACTTCCTTGCTATCGATGTCCAAGTGGTTGGTCGGCTCGTCGAGAATCAAAAAGTTGTTATTCTCCATGGACAGCTTGGCCAAGAGCAGACGCGCCCGCTCTCCACCCGACAGCATGCCGACGGTTTTCTTGACATCATCCCCTGAGAAAAGAAAGGCTCCCAGGCGATTTCGAATTTCCACTTCTGGCGTCAGTTTAAAGTCATTCCAGAGCTCATCCAAGACACTGTTGTGTGGCGTTAGTTTACTTTGGGTCTGATCATAGTAGCCCACCTCGACATTGGCCCCAAAACGAGCCTCTCCCTTGATAAAAGGAATCTGCCCGACGATGGACTTGATAAGAGTAGATTTCCCGATTCCATTTGGTCCCACAATAGCGACTGCATTCATCTTGCGGATATCCAGATTGATGGGGTCTGACAGGATTTGATCGTCATAGCCGACAGCTGCCTCTTCTACTGTCAGAACGACATTTCCCGAGGTCTTATCAGCATGGAAGGTCATATGGGCAGACTTGGTCCCAGCTTCTGGCTTGTCTAGGCGCTCCATTTTTTCCAACTGCTTGCGCCGAGACTGAGCCCGCTTGGTAGTCGAAGCCCGCACCAAATTACGATTAACAAAGTCTTCCAGCGCCGCGATTTCTTTTGCTGCTTCTCGTAGTTCTTGGCTTCGGTCAGCAATTTTTGCTCCTTTTGCTCCACAAAACTGGAGTAATTACCGACATAGCGATCTAAAGAATGCTTGGTCAAGTCCAGTGTAATGGTTGCGACCTTATCTAGGAAATAGCGGTCGTGGCTGACAATGAGAAGGGCCCCACTATAATTGACCAGATAGTTTTCCAACCAGGCGATGGTCTCAATATCCAAGTGGTTGGTCGGCTCGTCCAGTACCAAGAGATTTGGTTTTTCTAGAAGCATCTTGGCCAGAGCGAGACGGGTATTTTGCCCACCAGACAGCTCTTCAATCTTCATCTGCCACATGGACTCATCGAACTTGAAGCCGTTAAGAATAGCGCGGATATCTGCCTCATAGGTAAAGCCACCAGCTTGACGGAATTCTTCCGATAAACGGTCATAATCCTGCATGAGTTTTTCCAAGTCAGCCCCAGTTTTTTCCCCATCGCAAGCTCCATTTGACGCAAGCTTTTCTCGGTCTTTCTGAGATCGTCAAAGACATGGAGCATCTCATCGTAGATAGTATTGGACGACTCAAAACGGCTATCCTGGGCTAGATAAGAAAGGGAAAGATCGCGCTTTTATTGATTTCCCAGAAGTTGGTTCTTCTTCTCCCACCAAGATTTTCAAGAGCGTAGACTTGCCGGCTCCGTTCTTTCCGACCAGGGCAATCCGGTCCCGTTCATCCACTTGCAGGCTGATATTATCAAAAGAACCTCCCTGCAAAAGAGCGTTCAATTTTG
The DNA here is from genome assembly GCA_036663675.1 of Streptococcus sp. 2A/TPW/M5. GTDB lineage: Bacteria > Bacillota > Bacilli > Lactobacillales > Streptococcaceae > Streptococcus. The sequence goes on from JAYXUK010000001.1 coordinate 1,953,203, forward strand.
TTGGCTTGTAAAATAATCATGTCCTTATTTTACTATCTTTTTCAGATTAAACAAGGAAAGACGAGCCATCAAAAAATCCTGAGCCCCTTGAGGCTCAGAACTTTTAGAAAGTATTTTAAAACTTATTCTTCCTTGTATAATTGCCGGACTGCTTCCACATCTGTATCCTGAATACTGTAGAAGGAGCCAGCTGGTTGCATGACCGATTCTCCATCAGTGTGGTCCAGCCCAATGGCATGGCCTAGCTCATGCTCAGCTGTATTGACAATCCGATCATAACTATAGTTATAGACATAATTTAAAAGATAATGGCGATTGAGACGCACTGTGATGTGGGTGAACCGGTTGGTTAAAAGGTTAGTCTGAGAGGCAGTCTCTCCTGCAGCAGAAACCGATGCGTTATCCATTTCCGTCAAGACCACATTAGCCTCTTTTTCATTTGTAACCAACTTGAAGGTAAAGGCGCCTGTTTGGTTCCAAGCCTCAATAGCATCCCGATAAGCTTTTACAAAAGTTTGACTGATATTGGGATCCAGGTAGACCGTGGCCTCCGCTTTTTCCCAGCGAGCACCGCTATGCTCATGATTGTCTGTCTGCGTCGTCTGTGAGCTAGGCGCCATCCCAAAGCGCGATACAAAGCCCTGATCACCAAATAAATTTCCAACTTGATAGACAACCTTTTGGGCAGCTCGCCCAACCCCATCCATACCAGAACTAGGAGAATCTGTGAAATAGATGATCCCCACAAGGATGAGAAAACTGATCGCAATGGTCCAGAAAAATCCCCAAAAGAGACTCCAAGCCATGCGAAGGATTCCTCTGAAAAACCGAAAAATAGTTCTCATACATTCTCCTTTCTCTTAAAGAAGGTATGCAATTGTAACACTCCATTCTTAAAAATAACTTAAATAAACCTGCTTTTTGCTTATTGATGGATGGTTACTTTTCCTGTCTGGTAATCCAGGCTCATTCCACTTTGAACATTGGGAACAAAGACATTGAACTCAAGGGTCCCATCACTCGATTTGGCTTCGATCTGAGAACCTAAAGGAATCAGATCTTCCGGCTGATTGTAGATCAAGGTGACCCGATAGCGGATCCGCTTGTTCTTATCCAGCGCTTTTCGAACCAGGGTCTCGTAGTAGTTTTGACCGGTGGAATGAGGATCATTGGCTTGATTAGACCAAGCCGTTTGAACGGCGATATTTTTGGGATTGCTAGTAGAGGCGTCAAAGCCTTTGAGATTGCCGATCAAGGCGTAGCCCAATAGATGACCTCTATCCACAGCATGGTCGTACTCGCCTGACAGATTATGAACCTGATGCCAACCTGCAGGTTTCCAATCGGTTAGGCCACTTCCTGTTGCATCGCGATCTCTGTACTGACGAGTCGCCTTAGTCATGATGGCATTGGCCACTGTCGGTACGGTCTTTCCATTGACTTCTTTTGTCTTGTTATCCGCATAGGGTTGACTAGCCACACTGGCATCCAAATCTGTGCGATTGCCCTTAACGACAAAGGCTCCAGCTCCATTCCATTCTATGTCATTTCCTAATTGTGAACGAGCAGATTTCGTTAGTACCGAGCTAGCTAACTCTTTACTGGGTGTTTCCTCTTGGCTACTCGTCACCACGGAAACAACCTGATCCGTCGCTTCTTTTATCGTCGGCTGATTAAAATAATAGCCCCGATTGCTAGGGCTGTTGCCACCACAAAACCTGCTAAGGTTTGTTTGGTTCGTTTGGTTACCGTTTGTTTTGTCATGCCTCTCTCCAAAAAGAGCAGCGCTAGATAGGTCACTGACTCGATTCGCTGCTCTCCTTTTACTCAATGTTATTTAAATCTTATTTGCCGGTTAGCTTTCCAATGATTTCTGACCAGGTATCCGGAGAGAGAATGGACCATGGATTTTTTCCATCGCCAATCACTCCATAGCCAATGACCAAACCAATTGCAAAAATGATGATGCCAATCACAGCCAACAGGAGGACAATTCTAGCTGTTTTCCAACATAGCGAAGATTAGTTTTCATCGTCTGCTTCCTCTACACGTTTCACGTCTGCACCAAGTGCCACCAATTTCTCATGGAATTGATAATAACCACGGTCTAAGTGACTTAATTTGCTGACCTTTGTTTCTCCATCTGCCACTAAGCCCATCAAGACAAGCGTTGCACTCGCGCGCAAATCGGTCGACATGACCTCTGCACCTTGGAAGCTTTCACCTCCTACGATACGAGCTGTATCCCGCATAATATCTGAGTGAACGCCCATCCGACGCATCTCTTCTAAATGCTGGAAGCGATTCTCAAAGACGGTTTCAATCATGGTGGACTCACCCTTAGCCATGGCCATCAAGGCTGTAAATTGAGCCTGCATATCAGTGGGGAATCCTGGGTAGGGAAGAGTTTTAACGGTCACTGGGCGGAGCTTACTGATATCCGATTGAATCCGAATTCCATTTTCTTCTTCGGTTACCGTCACGCCCATCTCCTGCATCTTAGACAGCAGCGGACGATTGTGTTCCCAAATGGCATCTTCGATCAAGACATCTCCACCGGTCATGGCTGCCCCAATCATAAAGGTTCCAGCTTCGATGCGGTCTTGTACAACATTGTGGTCTGCCCCATGCAAGCTCTCCACACCGACGATGGTTAAGGTCTCAGTTCCTGCCCCTTGACATTAGCTCCCATTTTGTTGAGTAAAAGAGCTAGGTCAACAATCTCAGGTTCCCGCGCAGCATTTTCAATCACGGTGACTCCATCAGCCAAGGTTGCAGCCATCATAATATTTTGTGTCGCCCCTACTGATGGGAAGTCCATATAGATATGTGCTCCCTTGAGACGATCTGCTTTCGCTTCAATATAGCCGGCCGTTTGTGTAATTTCAGCCCCATGGCTTCCAGACCTTTGAGATGGAGGTCTATTGGACGACTACCGATCGTACAGCCTCCAGGCATGGAAACCTTGGCATGGCCATTGCGTGCCAAGACAGGACCCAAGACAACGATAGAGGCCCGCATCTTGCTCACATACTTATAAGGCGCTTCCTCTGATAATTTTTCTTGCGCATCTACGACAACCGTATTTTCTTCTTCATTGAAGGTCACTTGTGCATTCAAGCCACGAACGACATTGTTCATTGTGAAGACATCTGATAAAACAGGGACGTTTTTTAAGGTTGTCACGCCCTCACTTGCAAGGACTGTTGCAGCAAGAAGCGGAAGGACAGCGTTTTTGCTCCTTCGATTTTGACAGTTCCAACTAGTCGATTATTTCCACCATTAACGATTATTTTTTCCATACGGGATTGTTCTCCAATTTCTTAAAGTCACGACTTCTATCATACCATATTTTTGATAAAATGTGGCTAGAATTGGCCAATAAAAATCTGCCGACTCATCTCATACACGCTGATAAAAAATGAGCTGGATAGATAGCCGATTCCAATGCTGAGCATCAAGATCAAAAACGGATTTTAACCGCATTTTCAGTACTTACTTTTAAAAACTTTTCCCATTGAACCAGGTTCAACAATAGGTAATAGGCAAAAAAGATAAACAATAAATGGCTTGAAAAGTTAAAAATCATTTGGATCATACAGCTATTATACCATATTTGATTCTCACTTTCTTCTTTTGATTCTCACTCAACAAAAATAAGGCGAGGACAAGACCTCTACCTTATTTTTTAATATGTTATAAACGATTTCCGACATTAATCCGGTTAATGGCGCGTTGAAGAGCAATTTTAGCACGACGTTCCATATCAACCGAATGCTGATCTTTGGCTTCTTCAATCGCTTTTTCAGCTCGCAGTTTGGCACGTTCTGCACGACTAATGTCGATATCTCGAGCACGTTCGGCAGAATCGGCAACAATGGTAATGACATTATCTACTACTTCGATAATCCCACCATTCACGGCGATCCAATTAATATGTTTGTCATCGTCGACACGACGAACCTTTACTTGGTCTACAGCCAAAACCGCAATGGTATTGATATGATGAGGTAAAATCCCTAATTCACCATCAATTGTCTTGACAGATACAAATGCGGCATGATGATCATAAACCAGTCCATCCGGTGTAACGATTTGGACGTTCATTTGACTCATCTTTCACCTCTTCTTAGAATCCCATTTTTTCAGCTTTGGCAATCACATCTTCGATCGATCCAACACCACGGAAGGCATCTTCAGGAAGATGGTCATATTTTCCGTCCAAGATTTCTTTAAAACCACGAACAGTTTCTGCAACAGGTACGTATGAACCAGGTTGACCGGTAAATTGTTCCGCAACGTTGAAGTTTTGTGACAAGAAGAATTGGATCCGGCGAGCACGAGCAACCAAGGTCTTTTCTTCGTCAGACAATTCATCCATCCCCAAGATCGCAATGATATCTTGCAATTCATGGTAACGTTGAAGGACGCGTTTGACCTCAGAAGCTACTGCATAGTGTTCTTCTCCTACGATTTCTGGAGAAAGGGCACGTGAGCTTGATGCCAATGGGTCCACCGCAGGGTAGATCCCTAATTGTACCAATTTACGTTCCAAGTTGGTTGTTGAATCCAAGTGGGCAAAGGCGGTTGCTGGCGCTGGGTCTGTATAGTCATCGGCTGGCACATAGATGGCTTGGATGGATGTAACAGAACCTTTCTTGGTTGACGTAATCCGTTCTTGCAATTGCCCCATTTCAGTTGCCAAAGTAGGTTGGTAACCAACGGCTGAAGGCATCCGTCCCAAAAGGGCTGATACTTCAGATCCGGCTTGGGTGAAACGGAAGATATTGTCGATAAACAAGAGGACGTCCTGACCTTCGACATCACGGAAGTATTCCGCAATGGTCAAACCAGTCAAAGCAACACGCATCCGTGCTCCAGGTGGCTCATTCATTTGTCCAAAGACCATGGCTGTTTTTTCAATAACGCCAGATTCTTTCATTTCCCAGTAAAGGTCATTCCCTTCACGTGTCCGTTCCCCAACACCGGTAAATACAGAAATACCACCGTGTTCTTGGGCAATATTATGGATTAATTCTTGAATCAAGACAGTCTTCCCAACTCCGGCACCACCGAAGAGTCCGACCTTCCCACCTTTCAAATAAGGGGCTAAGAGGTCAATGACCTTGATCCCTGTTTCAAGAATTTCTTCTGAAGTAGAGAGCTCGTCAAAGGATGGAGCTTTTTGTGGATGGAGTCACGAGGAGCATCCTCAGCAAAAGGTTGATCCAAGTCAATGGTATCTCCAAGAACATTGAAGACACGTCCCAAGGTTTCTTTTCCGACTGGAACAGAGATTGGACGACCTGTGTCCAAGACTTCCATTCCACGTGTTAAACCATCGGTTGATTCCATGGCGATGGTCCGTACGACCCCATCACCAAGTTCCAAAGCTACTTCAAGAACGACTTTTGATTTTTGTTGGTCATTTTTATAGACTACAAGCGCATTATTGATCTCAGGAAGTTTATCTCCAACGGAAAAGGCAACGTCTACGACGGGACCTACGACCTGAGAAATTTTGCCTAAACTCATGTCATTCTCCTATTCTAAGTAATTTCTACTGCTCAAAAGTTCTCTTTCAAGCATCTGTTTTTGTATTTAAAATTGTATCCGACAACTATTCAAGGGCGCTAGCACCCGCAACGATTTCGGTAATTTCTTGTGTAATCGCTGCTTGACGAGCACGGTTGTATTGAATCGTTAATTCATCAATGACTTTCTTGGCATTGTCTGTTGCAGTTTGCATGGCCATCATCCCAGCAGCATTTTCAGCTGTTTTAGCATCAATAATGGCACCATAGATCATGCTTTCAGCAAATTGAGGAAGCAATTGATCTAAAATGGCATCTCGACTAGATTCCAATTCTAGATTCAATATATAGTCCTCATCCGCTTCATTGGGGTCCAAATCAATAATTGGAAGCATTTGTTCCACCTGCATTTGACTCGTCAAACTGTTGACGTGGTGGTTGTAACAGACGTACAACTCATCAAACAAGCCTTCCTGATACATTTGGACTGTTTTCGAAATGATCTTGCGAACTTCCTTAAAGCTAGGCTGATCAGGCAAACCACGCAATTCATAAACCGGCTGAATCCCACGGGCACGGAAGAAATCCGCACCGACGCTTCCAATACAGATTACTTCAAAGTCATCTCCAGTTGGATGGTATTCTGCCTTCATTTCCATCATGGTTTTAAGGATGGAGGCATTGTAACCCCGACCAAACCACGATCAGATGTAATAACGATATAAGCTGTCTTTTTACCGGGCGACTCACCAACATCGGATGGGACTTGGCATTTTCTGTTTCATGTCCATGGAGCAAGTCTGTTAATAACTTACGTACCTTGGCAGCATAAACCTGAAAATCCTTGGCTGCTTGTTCGGATTTCCCGAGTTTAGCAGCAGAGACCATCTGCATGGCATTGGTAATTTGACTGGTATTTTTAGTGGATGCAATTTTATTTTTTATATCATTTAATGAAACTGCCATCTTCCACTCCTATTTCTATTTGAAATTTGACTGGTTGACAAATTCTGTAAGGGCTGCATCCAGTTCTTCTTCTGCTGGAAGATCATGTGTTGAACGAATCGTCTCAAAGATTTGATTATAATGTGCTTCAAAGTATTCAAACAACTCTTCTTGGAAACGAAGAATGTCGTCTACTGGAACACTATCTAAGAAACCATGAGTCAAGGCATACAAGATCACGACTTGTTTTTCAACTGTCAATGGTTCATGAACGGGTTGTTTCAAGACTTCAACTGTTCGGCGACCACGGTTCAATTTCGCTTGAGTCGCAGCATCCAAGTCGCTACCAAATTTCGTGAAGGCTTCCAATTCACGGTAGGAAGCAAGGTCGATACGAAGGGTACCTGCAACTTTCTTCATAGCCTTGATTTGGGCAGCTCCCCTACACGAGATACAGAAGAACCTGCATCAATGGCTGGACGAATACCAGCATTGAACAAACTATCTTGCAAGAAGATTTGTCCGTCTGTGATCGAAATCACGTTGGTTGCGATATAAGCAGAAATATCTCCTGCTTGGGTTTCAATGATTGGAAGAGCTGTAATAGAGCCCCCACCCAATTCATCCGAAACTTTCGCAGAACGTTCCAACAAACGGCTGTGGAGATAGAAGACATCCCCTGGGAAGGCTTCACGTCCTGGTGGACGACGGAGAAGAAGGGACAATTCACGGTAAGCTACGGCTTGTTTTGACAAATCATCATAGACGATCAAAACATGTTTACCGTTATACATGAACTCTTCTGCCATGGCAACCCCAGCATAAGGCGCCAAATAAAGCAATGGAGACGGTTGTGAAGCCGAAGCTGTTACCACAATCGTATAATCCATAGCTCCGTATTTACGGAGAGTTTCTACTTGCGTACGAACTGTTGATTCTTTTTGACCAATCGCCACATAGATACAGATCATGTCTTGACCCTTTTGGTTCAAGATGGTATCGATGGCAATCGAAGTTTTCCTGTTTGACGGTCCCCGATGATCAATTCCCGTTGACCACGTCCGATTGGAACAAGGGCATCAATAGCTTTCAAACCAGTTTGTAGGGGTTCTGAGACAGATTTCCGTTGCATAACACCAGGAGCTGGTGTTTCAACTGGACGGAATTTATCTGTCACAATCTCACCCAAACCATCTACTGGTTGGCCAAGTGGGTTGACAACACGACCAATCAAGGCATCCCCTGCAGGGACTTCCATGATTTTACCTGTACGACGGACAGAGTCTCCTTCACGAATATCCGTGAAATCACCCAAGATGATGATCCCGACATCCGTTGTTTCTAAGTTTTGGGCCATCCCGTATGAGCCATTTTCAAAGATCAACAACTCACCACTCATGGCATTTTCAAGCCCATGAGCACGGGCAATCCGTCACCAATGTAGGTTACAACACCTGTCTCAGTGACGTCAAAGTTTGGCTTGAAATTTTCAATTTGTTGCTTAATTAAAGCGCTGATTTCTTGTGCGTTAATCGCCAAAATTCACACCACTTTCTATTTCAATTTAGATTTTATAACTTGCAATTGGTGTTTGAGACTGGTATCCAACGTTTTATGATTGGCTGTCACGACAAAGCCACCAATTAAATCTGGATCGATCTTTTGTTGGATCGAGCGAACTTGAATCCCAAATTTTCTTTCGATAATGGGTACTAGCTTTTGCTCTTGAATAGGATCCAAACCAGCAACTGTCGTAACAGTGACGACAAATGCGTTGCTCAACAGTTGAATCTGATCCAAACAAATCGTTACAATGTCATAAAATAAGGCTTCACGATGATTGAGAATAACCACTTCAATCAAATGGTCGAGTAATTGTGAATCAGAGGGTTGAAAAAGTCTTAGACTTTTTGCTTTCTCTTCATCCTCTACACCGATATGAGCTAAGAAGTTAGCAAGTCCAGTCTCCTCAAAAATGCCCTTGATTTGGGTCAATTTTTCAAAGACAAGATCTTGTTCTCCTTTTTCAAAGACCAATTGAACAAAAGGCTGGGTATATTTCTCAATCACCATCAGTTGCTTTTTGTCCATTAGGCTTCTCCTAATTCATCAAGATAGCGATCGATCAGTTGGCGTTGACCTTCAGCATCCAGCTGTTGACTCAACAATTTGCTGGCAAGATTGACAGTGAGATCTGCCACATCGCCTTTGATACTGTTCAATGCTTCTTCTTTGTTATGCGCAATTTCTTGTTGCGCTTTTTCTTTCAAATGTACTGCTTCTTGAGTGGCTTCTGAAAGGATCTGAGATTTGTTCTTTTCTGCAGTTTCCTTTGCATTTTCGACAATAGACGCAGCTTCTTTGCGGCTACCTGCCAACTCTTCTTCACGTTTACTTGCTAGTTCCTCAGCTTTTTGACGAGCTGATTCTGCTCCATCAATATCATCTGTAATCTTTTTGGCACGCGCTTCTAAAATTCCATTGATATTGTTCCATGCAAATTTCTTTATTAAAAAGATTAATAATAGGAAGGAACCAGCAATGAGAATAAAGTTACCAATAATTTCACTCATTGATACATGCATTCTTCTACTCCTCCTCTACTTACTCTTCACCATTAATTTTCTTACCAATATAGATTGATGACAACATGGTAAACACATAGGCTTGGATACATGAAATAAAAATTGAAAATGCAGTCCATGCCATGCTACCAATAAAGGCAAATGGATACCAATAGAAAGCTTGGTGTGATAAGTTCACGAGCAAGCTTGCTAATACCTCACCCGCAAAGATATTTCCGAAGATCCGAAGTGCCAAGGAGGCAAAGTTCGTTAATTCTTCCAAAATATTCATGGGGTCATAAATCCAGGTGTCACAAAAGCCTTTAAATATTCCTTCACACCACGTCGGCGAATTCCTTCTACATGGGCGATTAAGGTGATCAAAAATGAAAAGGCAAAGTCATAACCCAGGTTAGCGGTTGGTGATGTCCACAAATTGTAACCATTGGTCGTTTCGATTTTAGCCATCAATCCAATGTTATTGACCACTAAAAGAAATAGGAAAAGAACAAACAAGAACAAGGAATAGTCCTTTATATAATGTTCCCAATATTTCCTTTGGTGAAGCCTACGACAAAGTCATATGCGTATTCCAGCACATTTTGTTTGCCCTTTGGTCGGATCGTCATTTTACGGCTGGCCCAATAAATAAAGCCAAAAACCACCAAAACAGCAATCAAGGTCATAGCAAGTAGGGTCAAATTAAAAGTTACAGGTCCAAGAGTTATCGTTGGAGTGATACTTTCTTCCAAGTTTTGACACCTCCTTTTCTAAAATAGAAGTGCTTATTTGATAATGAAGGCCATAACCAAGGTTACGAAGAAAGTACCTTCGACAAAGGCAACACCAAGAATCAAGAGGCTACGCAATTGACCAATAATTTCTGGTTGACGAGACGCAGATTTCAATAGGCTGCTCATCATCAAACCTTCTGCCAGTGATACACCAAAGCAGGCTAAACAAAGACCTAAAAATGTTAAATTCATGATGAATTCTCCTTTTATAAATTTTACCTCCTTAGTTTACTCCTAAAAGATATAATAGTCAAATATTTCCTAGAAAAGAAAGCGTTTTTGTTAAATTACGTTATTTTTTTAATATGATAATTTTTCCGATCTACGATTGATTCCTTTTAATTTTTAGATACTTTGTCCACCTCTATTCATTTTTCCTTCTAAAAACTCTCACCTGCTCAGCAGATGAGAGAATTCAATTATTTAAAGATAGACGTTTTAAAACTATCTGTTTGTTGGAGCAATTTCTTAAAGATTTTTTCTTTCAAGGCAAGGGTATTATCAAATTTGACAGAACCATTCTTCAAGCTGGCCTGATCTTTTTCAACTGCAGTAGCGAAAGCTTGTTTCAAGTCATCATAAGTGCTGTAAGTAGTGCCATCCACTTCAATAGCCTGAAGTCCATTTTTGGCACTGGTCACCACTTCATTGAAGTAGGCTTTCTTCCAGTCTTCAAGGGTACTGAATTTCCCATCAGAAATCTTTTGAATGATGTAATCATCCCCTAGCGTCGTATGGCCTGCTTGTTTGGATTCTTGTTTATACTTGTTTGAAGCATAACCTAAGAAGCCTTTTTCATAGCCATAATAGCCCCAGAGTCTAAAGGTATTGTGTTTGAAGGACATGGCTCCAGGAGCTCCTTCACTGGTGTTTCCACCATAGATCCCTGTCATCATCGGCACCGTCACATAGGCGGAGCCAAAGTCAGATGGGTTATAGACTCCATTTCCAGGACCACGATTGGTCATGAAGTTGTTGGTGATAAGGTCATCTACTGTATGTAAGGTGATGGCTTTTTCCTCATCACTCAAAGGACGCACCTTATCAAATTGATTCTTGGTGTTAGCCCTCGGTATTGCTTGTCAACCTTCTTGAACCAAGCATTGTTCAAGTCTTGACTGCCTTTATCGAGAACAGCTTCTCCTTCTAGGTAATCCAGAAGCATGAGGGTGTCATTATAGCCTTTCATATACCGATCAATTTCGTCACGTGACTTCAAATCATTTGGATTGGTATTGTACCATTGGTTTCCATCGTTAGGACGTTCATAGGCCATATTGAGACCTAAGGCCTTGTATTCCCCATTTGGATTGGATACAGATGGCGTTTGGAGCATGCCTTGGGCAAAGGCTTCGATATCGGTTCCTTCACGGTGTCTCCAACCACCTAAGTAAACCATACGGTCATTGACGTGCGTCGTTTCGTGGGTAAAGGCAGAGACCCCAAAGTCACTAATCATATCGGTCACCATGAAGAAGACAGAGTCGTCTTTATATGGATTTCCGTAAATTCGCGCCACAGCTCCCATCCGCCAATCTGTCGCATGGTAACGATCGGTTGGACCATACAATTCACGGATTGGAGCCACATCTTTGCCACTGTTGGTATGGCCGTAACGGTCTGTACTAATGCCCTTGTAGTTTTGGTTATCAAGAACAGGGGTCGGCACCATATTATTGCTCTTCAAGAGTTGATTGCGAACCTTATCCGTTGCTAGACGTGACCAGAAATCGAGATAATTCTGTTGTCCTTTTGCCACCTTATCAATTTCGGCTTTGAAGGCATTGCGTTCTGCTTCCGTGTTCTTGCCATATTTCTCGAAGGAACTATAGGCCATGGTATTGTAGGTTGAAATCAAGAACATATGAGCATCTTTTAAGTTCAAGAGTGGCAAGATCATTTTACCGTGAACATCATTGTTTAAGCCCTCATAGGCTCTGTGTTTAGCAGATGTGAAAGCTGGATTGGTCGTCTCAGGCTCCACAATATAGACATTGTCTTTGGTTGCTTTGATGAACCAATCATTCAAGTCTCTATCACTTGTAAAGAGCTCCATATTGTATTTCAGGAAGTCATTTAAGTTACCAGAAAGAGTCGATTTAGCCACAACTTCACGGAAGGCATCGTGGGTACGAGTCCCTTTGATGTAGTCTTCTTTTGAACCAATTTCAATCAAACGGTCTAAGACATCAACATTCTTCCCATAGAAGTCTGGCTTGAACAACATGAGCTGCTTAAGATTGACATCATCAAACTTCACTCCATAATAGCGGTTGAGGTAAGAGAGACCCAAAAGAACAGCGGCCTTGTTGTCATCAAGTTTCTTGATAAGGGCCCGTTTGGCAGACTCATCTATATTTAATTGATGGTCTTGGTTTTCAACCAGTTGTTTCACAAAGTGAGTCAGATTGTCCTTGACTGCTTGGAAACTTTCTTCAAGGTAAAGGTTCTTAATGGCATTGACTTTGTTAGGACCTGTTCGACCAAGATGTGTGTAGATTGGATCTGATTGCAATTCTACAGGGCTTAATTTTCAACGATTGCATGAATGAGATCGCTCCGGCCTTTGTCCACCATATTTGGCGTGTAGACCACTTCACCGAGCTCCGCCACACTGTACTCTTTGACTTGTTTAACTTTAGACTCTTTCGGTGAAATGCTAAAGATATCTTTTGTCTTATCGGCATAATGGATCAGGATGTGATCAGCATCCGCTAGTTCCGTGACAAAATCATTGCCCTTCATAGCTGTTACAGACAAGACTTCCTTGGTCAAGAGAGGACTCGTTGCAGCCAGTTTATTCCCTTGGTCGACAATCCATTCTTTGTTGTAGAATGGTTGCAATTTAGCAATATTGCGGTAAGCCAGCTCACGAGTCGCATCGTAAGCAGTGATGGCCTTGTATTGATCGTCTTTGCTAACAAGGTGATTGAGCGTATCTTCAATCGGTTTGCTGCTGGTGAATTTATTAGCAGTGATTCCCATTGCTTCGATTTTCTGCTCAGCTTCTGCCAGCGAGATGCTTGGGATTTTACGGGAGTTGTTAAAGGTTTTTTCCCTTCACTCACGCCTTCCACACTGTAATTGCGCTTGGTTCTTGAATAGGTGAAGTAATCATCAGCGTCGATATCCGAATGTCCAAAGACCATCTCACCAGTTTTGACTTTCATCATGGTGATGTTGTCTTCAATAGTCCCCAAGGCCCAGTTGGTCCCTAGTAATCCACCAGATTTAACCGCTTCTTTGAGTTCAATTGAACCTTTAGCAACTGAATTTCTGAGAACCCCTTCTTTACCTACTGTGTGGTTATTTCCACCATTTTGAGAGGAATAAACGAGACCTGCAGCTTTGGCTTTGTTCCCAGTGATTTCAGCATCAACGTAAGCTTTTTCAACAACACCTTTCCAGTTCTCGCCAACAACACCCGCTAGATAGCCACCTTTGTTTCCAGCAGCGTGCAGTTTCCCGATAAAGGCAACGTTGCTGACCTTCCCACTACCATCAATTTTATTGACAATTCCTGCTACGTCATTGTTCCCGACAACACTTCCTATTACTTTAACGTTCTCAACAGTTGCATTGTTTTTGATGACACCTGCGATTGGGGCTACTCGATCTGTCCCAGGTAGGTCAATCGCAACATTTTCAAGCAAGAGATTCTTAACCGAGCCACCTTCGATGTTCCCAAATAATGGTCTTGTAATGTTATGGATGGCAAATGTATTTCCATCCGTACTTTCCAAAATTCCCTTGAAGGCATTGGTTACATAGGATTTTCCTGCTGGCTGGACATTAGTCGCATTCATATTGCTACCCAGTTTAAAGGTGCCAGTCGGATTGGCTTGCATAGCTTTTACAAGTTCGTTGAAATTGTAGTAGACATCACCTTCATGTGCTTTGGGTTTCGCAATATAGTGGACATAGTCCTCACTGAACTGGTTGTCCGCAGTCCGTTGAATGAGATCAGGAGCTTTGGCTGTTACTTTGTAGAGGGTCCCGCCATCTACCGTTACTTCTTCAATTTTATCAACGGCTAGTTTTGTAACCTTATTATCATGGGTGGTGATCTTTAAGTAGTAAGGCTTCACATCTGATGGTGTTTCAGACAAGAGACTGCTATCGGTCTCAAGACCTTGGTCATCCACACTAATCAGACTGGTTTCCTTGATGTTTTTGATTTCAACTTTTTAAGATCAATTCTCAGTGGTTCTTCCTTGAGAACTTCTTCTTCATCCCCATTTCCACGGTCATAGACCATGGTCGTTGCGAGCGTATAATCCTTGTAGTAGTCTAAGTCCGCTAAGGCAGCTGCCAAGTCCGTCTCTGAAAGGGTCAGGGTTTTCACCACTTGATCACCCTTCTTCAATACAGCCTGGATGGACTTGATGGTCACACCGTCTGGTTTGTTCAAATGATAAGTAGCTTTAGCACTGCGCTTCAATTCTTCCTTATCGACCTGGGTCAAGGTCAAGGTTGGCTTGTCTAATTCCTTTGTCCCTTGTTGAATGATCTGATCTTGCGCTTGTTCTACCACTTCTTCGGAAATTGTAGGAGCATCCGTTGTTTTGACACCTTTAATGGTCTTGTAGACCTTGGTGATTTTCTTCTTCCCATTTTTACCGGCTTGAGAAACCCTTTCAGTTCCTTTTAGCAAGGTGGCATCTTGTTCGGTTACCGTCTTAAATGGAATTTCTTCAAAAGCAACTTCCTCTTTTTGGCCTTCAATCGCCTTAGTCCCACGACTAATTTTTTTCTGTCACAGGAGCTTTGACCGTTTCAGTGGTCGTACTGAGAGGCTCTCCAATCTTCTCACCATTGACCGTCTTATAAACACGACGAATCTCCTGGCTACCAGCCTCTCCTTTTTGAAGGAGGCTTTCTTCATCGGTGTAACGATTGGCGTCCGTTACATACTCTGTTTCATATGGAAGGATTACCGTTTCTGTCTCGGTTACCGTCCCTTCCGTAACTTGATAGGTTGGATTCTCCGGTTGAACAGGGGCTTCGCCAACATGGCCTTCTTCCTGTGTCCCTTTGGCTTCCACCATACCTGTATAGGTTGGGTTCTCCGGTTGAATAGGGGCTTCGCCGACATGGCCTTCTTCTTGTGTCCCTTTAGCTTCCACCACACCTGTATAGGCTGGGTTCTCTGGTTGAACAGGGCTTCGCCGACATGGCCTTCTTCCTGTGTTCCCTTGGATTCTACTACACCTGTATAGGTTGGTTTCTCCGGTTGAACAGGAGCTTCGCCGACATGGCCTTCTTCCTGTGTTTCCTTAGCTTCCACCACACCTGTATAGGCTGGGTTCTCTGGTTGAACAGGAGCTTCGCCGATATGGCCTTCTTCCTGTGTTCCATTATCTTCCACCACACCTGTATAGGTTGGCTTCTCCGGTTGAACAGGAGCTTCACCGACATGACCTTCTTCTTGTGTCCCCTTAGCCGTTACAACTGGAGAAGGATTGGGTTGAGGGGTTGGTTGGGCATCTTCTTTTGTCCCAACAGCAAGAATTTGTGAAACTGGTTCTTTGGTGACCTTGCTTTCAACGACTCTGCGAACTTCTTGTCCATCTACCACACTCACTTCCGTCAATATGGTCCGCTCCCCATTTTGACCAGCAGTCAGCACCTTGGTTTGCCCTTTGGCTAATGTAGGATCAGCTTGGGTGACAGTTTCAAATGGCACAGGCTCAGTAGAGACTTCCAGGCTTGGTTTTTCAACTTGAGAAAAGGCTGGAGAGACTTCTGGGGTCACACGCGCTTGTGCTTCCACTTGTGGAATACCTGTACTTTTTTGAACGTTCCTTCTACAGAAGGTTTCGTTTCCTGCATAGCCTTTGGCTCTCGTAAGCTCGTCTTTTGGACTGACGGGTAGCGCAGATAACCAATATAGTCATAGCCGTCAATTTGAATCACGCCATTTGCAAGATCTTTGCTCGATGCGATCGCAAGATCCTGATTATAGGCGCGCAAAACTTGATTTTGTAGGGCTGCGACTTCAACTGGAAGTAGAAGACTTTGTCCCATGACTCCAATCAAAAGGACGCCCATGACCTTCTTCCGGTGCTTTTAGAGAGTAAGAGGACCGCAAAGGAAGCTGTGGCTAGACTTAGCCCAAAAGGGCGACTTCCTGACTTCCTGTCTGAGGAAGAACCGACTGAATTGCTTCCTTCTTCTTATAGACGAGATAGAAAGTATCTTCATTTTGATACTCTTCAGGGATTGCATGAATCACCTGTGCTTTTTCTTCAGCAGTCAGCTCTTCTTCTGTCACATATCCTAAGTGAACATGAGCAGGTAGAGTCATCTGATCAGCTTGGACAGGACGAGCTCCTAACAAGCTTCCTCCTAATAAAAAGGCTCCAATGGCCACCGGACCAACACCGACAGATAATTTCCGAATCGAATATTTGGTCATTTTTTCAAACGTTTGTTTCGCTTTTTCATCCTAAAATTCCTATATAGTAATATTTAACCCTCGAGCAGGGACCTGATTATTTTTAGAGAGGATGGGATCCTTTCCAGAAATAAGAACCTTCCGGGATTTTTACCTTTACCTATCTTATCTTTTTTCTTCTATTTTAGCAAGCTCTAAAACTCAAAAAAATAAACCGTTTTCTTTATAGGAAGAAAGCAACACAAAAAACGCCTCGAAAGGCGTTTGTATCATAGATCTATTTATAAGGATTGGTACAAATCATTGTATCGTTGACTAGCTGTATCCCATGAGAAGTCACGCGTCATAGCTTGTTCTTGGAGACCATACCAAGCCTGTTTGTCATTGTAGTAGACAGCTAATGCCTCATCAACTGCCCAGTTAAACCAATAACCAGACAAATTATTGAAGCTAAAGCCTGTTCCACTTCCATCAACAGCATTATACGGTTGGACCGTATCTCGAAGTCCGCCGACTTCATGCACTAAAGGAAGGGTTCCATAACGCATGGCCATCATTTGAGAAAGACCACACGGTTCAAAACGGCTTGGCATCAAGAAGACATCCGACGCTGCATAGATTTCTTGGGCCAATTGGACATCAAATGTGATATTCGCTGAAAGTTTATCTGGGTAGGCTTGACCAAACCAAGCAAAGGCATTTTCAAATCCAGGATCTCCTGTACCGAGCAAGACAATCTGAATATCCTTTTGCAAGAGTTGATGCAACTCTTCTACCACCACGTCAAAGCCTTTTTGACGTGTCAAACGAAGACGATCCCAAACAAAGGAACATCATCGCGAACAGGTAGACCGACACGTTCTTGAAGAGCTCGTTTACTAGCTGCTTTACCTGAAAGATCTGAGAGACTGAAGTGATACGTCAAGAGTGGATCCGTTTCAGGATTATACAGATCTGCATCAATCCCGTTAACAATTCCGGTCACCTTGCCAGACTCCATCCGAAGGATCTGATCCAAGCCACAACCATATTCAGCAGTCATAATCTCATGCGCATAGCTAGGAGAAACAGTTGTCACACGGTCAGCATATAGAATGCCGGCTTTCATCCAGTTCAGGCAATCATTCCATCGAAGTGTTCCATCTGCATAGCGTTCAAATCCAACTCCGAAAAGATCCCACAACATTCCTGGGTCGAACTGACCTTGGAATTCCAAATTATGGATGGTCAATACTGTCTTAATTCCATGATAAGCTTGAATCCAACGGTATTTTTCCTTCAGCAAGAAAGGAATCATCGCCGTATGGTAATCATGGGCATGAAGAACATCTGGAATGAAGTCAACTCGTTCCATCGTTTCTAAGGCCGCGAGCTGGAAGAAGGCAAAGCGTTCGCCATCATCGAAGTCACCATACACATGACCTCTAAAGAAATAATGTTGGTTATCAATAAAGTAAAAGGTGACTCCATCGCGCACAATGCGTTTCACACCAACATATTGACTTCTCCAGCCAACCTTGGTCTCAAAATGCAAGACATCTTCGATTTGATCTCCAAACTTAGCCTCTACCATATCATAGTAAGGGAGGATCACGCGCACATCATGACCACTTTTCGCTAAGGATTTAGGAAGAGCGCCAATAACGTCTCCCAAACCACCTGTTTTAGAAAACGGTGCTCCTTCAGCTGCAACAAATAATAGTTTCATTAGACAATATCCTCTGTAACAATCGTTCCTTTTTAACCACGACAGGTGCTTCTTCTGTCCCACGAATCGTCACACCAGCAGCCACTTCAACACCCTTATCCAGAATGGCATGTTCGACGATTGCATTTTCATGAATCACAACACCAGGGAAGAGAAGGCTACTGCGTACTTCTGAACCTTCATAAAGGCGTACCCGACGTGAAACAATGGAACGTTCAACGGTTCCTTCTACAATACTACCCGAAGCAAATTGAGACGTTTTAATATGTGAAGTCTTGGAATAATACGTTGGTTCTTCATTCTTCACTTTCGTATACACCTTTTGGTTTGGTGAAAAGAGCTTCATGAATTTTTGGTTTTCCAACATATCCAAGTTTGCATGGTAGTATGATTCAACTGAATGAATATTGGCTAAGTAACCTGTATATTCAAAGGCAAAAGCATTGTATTCCACCGCCAAATCACGCAAGATATAGCGCAATTTTTGTGGGTATTCTTTCTTGGCTTCTTCTTCAATTTTTTCAATCAACCAAGGAGTATCTACAATAAAGACATCTGTTGACATATTGTAGACTTCATCAGGATTCTGACCATCAAAAAGTTTTTGCTCTGTAACATGGTCTGTTTCATCAATTTCCAAGACAGCATTCACTTCAGAAATGTTTTGCAGATGCAACTTTTTATAAACCACTGTAATCGGACGATCAATGGTATTATGAAGGTGGAAAATCTGATTGAGGTCAATATTCATTAATACATCACAGTTCAAAGCAACTGTTTGATTAGAACCAGACCGTTTCAAATAGGTTAATAATTGTTGGTAGTATTCTGGTCCTACCGTTGTATTTTCAACTGGAGTATTATAGATTCCGAGGTAATAGTGGCTCAATAAAGTAGACAAGCCCCACTCACGACCTGAACGAATATGGTCAAAGACCGAACTAATATTTTCTTGTTGGAAAATCCCAAAAACACTACGAATACCAGCATTTGCAAGACTAGACAATGGGAAGTCGATCAAGCGGTATTTCCCATCAAACGGTAGGGAGGCTACCGGACGATGGCTGGTCAAAGTGGACATATCATGATACCCAACTGTATTTCCTAAAATGGCTGAATATTTATCAATCTTCATCTGTTGCTACCCCACTTTTTCATTGTAACCGACAACTTGTACTTCCTCTGTTCCATCAATCACGACACCTTCTGCAATGATTGCACCTTCTCCGATAATCGCGCGTTTCACGACAGCTCCTTTACCGATAATGGCATTGCTCATCACGACAGCATCTTCAACAACTGCTCCTTCACGAACTTGAGCTTCTGTTGATAAGATGGAGTGTTTGACTGTACCGTCTACCGAACAACCGTCGACGACAAGAGAATCTTCGATGTGACCATGTTCTCCAAAGAAGTTTGGTGGTGAAATAAGGTTGCGTGAATAGATTTTCCAGTGACGATCGCGACTATCCAAGGCATTATTTGGATCGATATATTCCATATTGGCTTCCCAAAGAGACTCAATCGTACCAACGTCTTTCCAATAACCATTGAATTCATAAGCATAAACACTTTCGCCTGATTCTAGATACGTTGGAATGACATTTTTACCGAAGTCTGACATATCGATATCACTCTTTTCAGCAGCAACCAACATATTGCGCAGACGAGCCCAGTCAAAGATGTAAATCCCCATTGAAGCCTTAGTTGATTTTGGTTCAGCTGGTTTTTCTTCAAATTCGACAATCCGATTATTGGCATCTGTATTCATGATTCCAAAACGGCTTGCTTCCTTCAAAGGTACATCTAGGACTGCAACGGTCAAACTTGCGTTATTATCCTTGTGCGCTTGAAGCATGTCATCGTAATCCATCTTGTAAATGTGGTCCCCAGATAGAATCAAGACATATTCCGGATTGATGCTATCGATATAGTCGATGTTTTGAAGAATAGCATGGCTAGTTCCTTCAAACCAACGATTTCCTTCACTAGCTGAATAAGGTTGGAGAATAGACACACCCGTATTGATTCCATCTAAACCCCAGCTGGAACCATTCCCAATATGGCTGTTAAGGGCAAGTGGTTGATACTGTGTAATCACACCAACATTGTGAATTCCTGAGTTGGCACAGTTTGAGAGAGCAAAATCGATAATCCGATAGCGCCCACCAAATTGAACCGCAGGTTTCGCGATGTTTTTGGTTAATTTTCCAAGACGTGTTCCTTGCCCACCGGCAAGAATTAAAGCGAGCATTTCATTCTTCATTGACTACTTCCTCTTTTAAAGCTTGGACTCCTTAGAGTCAACCGATCATCATTTTTTATCTGATGTTTAAGATTTCGTTTTGCGAACCTTCCGTTTCACCTTCCAAATGCTAGCTCCTAAAGCCGGCAAAGTAAAGGTCAAAGTTTGTTCATAATCCTTCCACAGTCCATCTTGAGACTGAACTGTCGGATTGTGCTCTTTCCAGACACCTCCCCATTCTTCTAATTCTGTATTCCAAATTTCTTCATAGACCGCTGATATAGGCAAACCAATCGTAAAGTCCTTGCGTTCTACTGGTGCCATATTAAAGACGCACACCAAAAGATCACCCTTACGATTTTTCCGGATCATAGACAAGACGCTCTGATCCCGGTTATCTGCATCAATAATCTCTAAGCCATCAAAGCTATCATCAATCTCCCACAATTCCTTGTGTTCTTTGTAGAAATGATTGAGCTGAGAAGTGAAACGACGCATCTTAGCATTCATTTCATCCTCTAGATTGCCCCATTCCAATTGCTCTTCTGACTTCCATTCCAAAAATTGACCAAATTCTGAACCCATAAAGAGTAATTTCTTACCTGGATGGCAAATCTGATAGGTCAAGAGGTTACGGAGTCCAGCAAATTGATTGTAACGATCTCCCCACATCTTATGCATCAAACTCTTCTTACCATGCACCACTTCATCATGTGAAAATGGTAGTAAGAAGTTTTCAGAAAATGCATACATGAAACTAAAGGTTACCAGGTTAAAGTCAAATTTCCGGTAGATGGGATCTTCTTCGTAGAATCGAAGGATATCATTCATCCACCCCATATTCCATTTATAGTCAAAGCCAAGTCCACCTTCTTCTTCAGGACCCGTGATCTTTTGACCAGCAGAACTTTCTTCTGCAATCATCATGACATCTGGGTGTTCGTTCTTGATAATCGCATTCAAACGTCTAAGGAAATGAACGCCTTCGTAGTTGAGGTTTCCACCATCAATATTTGGTGTCCATGGACCACTATCGTAGTCAAGATAGAGCATATTGCTCACAGCATCGACCCGAATCCCATCTAAATGATAGGTATCAATCCAAAACTTCAAACTAGAAATCAAGAATGACTGGACTTGATTCTTCCCTAAATCGAAGTTCAAGGCTCCCCATCCGTAGTTATGGGCACGATGTTCATCCTGGTATTCAAAGGTTGGTGTTCCATCATAATAAGCCAAGGCATCATCATTGATAATGAAATGTCCCGGTACCCAATCCACGATCACTCCGATATTGTTGAGGTGGCATTCTTCCACGAAGTCTTGAAACTCTTCTGGGCTACCATAAGTCTGCTCGAGTGCAAAATATCCCATGAGCTGATAGCCCCAACTCAAGCCCAATGGATGGGCCATCACTGGCATAAATTCCACGTGGGTGTAGTTCATCTCTACCAGATACGGAATGAGTTCATCTTTTAGTTGTTTGAAGGTGTAGGAACTGTGATCCTCATTTCGTTTCCAAGATCCTGCATGAACCTCGTAAATATTAACAGGTCGTTCCTTAAAACCAAGTTTTTTACGGCGTGCTCTCCAGAGACCATCTTTCCAGTTTTTCTCTGGAATGGTCTTAATAATAGATCCTGTATTGGGTCTCTTTTCCATCCATAACGCTAGAGGATCGATTTTTGCACCTGATGACCATTTTGTCGAGTCACCAAATACTTGTATATATCTCCCTCTTTTGCATCGGAACAGAAGACTTCCCAGACGCCTCCTTCATTACGAACCATTGGAATTTTATGAGCTTCCCAATCAGTGAAATCACCAATCAGATCCACCGCCTGAGCATTGGGAGCCCAAACACGGAAGGTAAAGCCTTCTTGTTCTCCCCTTGTTTCCTTGTGAGCTCCTAAGTACTCTTGAAGATGGAAATTATCCCCTCTTCCAAATGTCCATAAGTCTGTGCTTCTATCCATATACTCACCTCTTTATTTTTTGAAAGCGTTTTCTAGTTGTTTTTATTTTACTATAAAATCACTTAATTTTCAAGTTGATTCCTGTAAAATCATGTAAATTTATCAGGAAAAGTTTTTCCATTTTCTTTCCCGAACCTTTACTTCATTCCTTCGCTTTCCTCCTAATCTTACTTACGATTATACTATATATACGAGGAAAATTAAACAAAAAACCGAACATTTAAATCACTATTTTTATTACTAACTAGTTTATTACGAATAAAATGAACATTTTTATGTACAATGTAAAAAAGACTAAGACAAATTTGTCTTAGTCTTGATCGACTCTTAGTCTACGTTCACGTATTCTTTTGAAAGTTCAAGAACTTCTTCCATTGTTGAACATTCAGTCAGAGCACGGTTAGCGTATTCTTTCATTTTAGCTGTGTCGAGTTTCTTCATCAAGCTACGTGTACGAAGGACAGATGTCGCTGACATAGAGAACTCATCCAAGCCTATTCCGACAAGAAGTGGAACAGCAGTTTGGTCACCGGCCATTTCACCACACATACCTGCCCATTTGCCTTCAGCGTGAGCTGCTTTGATCACGTTATTGATCAAACGAAGGATTGATGGGTTATATGGTTGGTAAAGGTATGAAACTTGTTCGTTCATACGGTCAGCAGCCATTGTGTATTGGATCAAGTCATTTGTACCGATTGAGAAGAAATCAACTTCTTTAGCAAATTGGTCCGCAAGCATTGCTGCAGCTGGGATTTCAATCATGATACCTACTTGGATATCATCTGCCACAGCAACACCTTCAGCAAGCAATTTAGCTTTTTCTTCTTCAAGAATACCTTTAGCAGTACGGAACTCCGTCAACAAAGCAACCATTGGGAACATGATCCGCAATTTACCGTGAACAGATGCACGAAGCAAGGCACGCAATTGGGTACGGAACATTTGATTACCAGTTTCAGAGATAGAAATACGCAAAGCACGGAAACCTAAGAATGGGTTCATTTCTTTAGGAAGGTCGAAGTAAGGAAGTTCTTTATCCCCACCGATATCCATTGTACGAACAACCACAGGTTTACCATTCATACCTTCAAGAACAGCTTTGTAAGCTTCGTATTGGTCATCTTCCGTTGGGAAGTCTTGAGAATCCATGTACAAGAATTCTGTACGGTAAAGACCAACTGCTTCTGCTCCATTATCGTTTACACCTTCAACGTCTTTAGGTGTACCGATGTTGGCAGCCAACTCGAAGTGTTTTCCATCAGCAGTCACTGTTTTCGCATCTTTAAGGAGAGCCCATTCAGCTTTTTGTTTAGCATAAGCTTCACCAGCTGCTTTGAACTCTGCAATTTGTTCTTCAGTAGGGTTGATCACTACTTCACCAGTGATCCCTGATACAGCCAAAACATCGCCATCTTTGACAAGTTCTGTGATGTTATTTGTACCAAGAACAGCTGCAATTTCAAGTGTACGAGCCATGATAGCTGAGTGACTTGTACGTCCACCGATATTCGTAACAAAAGCTTTTACATACTTTTTGTTCAACTGTGCTGTATCAGATGGAGTCAAGTCATGCGCAACCACGATTGCTTCTTCATTGATAGAAGCAGGGTTTGGCAATTTTTACCAAGCAAGTTGGCAAGGACACGTTTGGTAACGTCACGAATATCTGCTGCACGTTCTTGCATGTAAGGATTGTCTTCCATTCCTTCAAAGATCGCAATGAACATGTCAGTGACTTCTTTCAAGCCAGCTTCTGCATTGATTTTTTCGTACGAATTGTTTCTTTGATCTGACCAATCATTTCAGGGTCAGCAAGAACCATCATATGCGCATCAAAACTTGCGCTGCTTCTTCACCAAGGCTTGCTACTGCATTCTCCCGAATAAGAGAAAGCTCGTTTTGTGAAGCTTCAAGAGCTGCATCCAAACGAGCTTCTTCTGCACTTGTATCTTCGACTGAAACAGTCTCAAATGATAAGTCTGGTTGAATGAGCAAATATGCCTTAGCAACGGCAACACCGTCAGATGCTGCAATTCCTTTTAGCATTTTTGTCATATTTTTAAGCCAATCCTTCTTTAGTCATTGTTTCTGAGATAGCTGCGATAGCATCATCAGCGTCAGCACCTTCTGCAGAGATTACAACGTCTGCTCCTTGACCAACACCAAGGCTCATAACACCCATGATTGATTTCAAGTTAACTGATTTACCTTTGTATTCAAGAGTAATATCTGAAGCAAATTTGCTAGCAGTTTGAACCAACAAAGTTGCTGGACGTGCGTGGATACCTGTTTCTGCCACGATGTGGAAATCTTTAGAAGCCATAGTTTGACTCTCCTTTTTAAAAATAGTTTTTGAGTTACCTTTTGATAACCCTTACAATTTGGTATTATATCATCTTTTGAAATTTTTTCAAGATTTTTATCACTGACTTACAGAAAAAGACTGCGAAAAATCCCAATTTAGATACATTTTAAGAAGCACCTGAAGAACAGAGAAAATATCTTTTCAATTTTCTACTATATTATAAGTAACATTTTCCTCCGCTTTCAATGAAAAGAAGCTCTTGAACCACAGGATATTGATTCACCAAAAAATTATAACTAATTAAAGATGCTTTAAAGCCTATTCCTATCCCATTTCTTCGATTTTCACACTTTTCACTCACCACAATATATTGTGCTTTGAAAACTCCATTTCATATCTTTGCACAATATTTAGTTTTATTTTGTTGACAAGTTGCTGGATTTTGTTTATACTGTTTACAGATTTATATTTCGATAGGAGAACGGAAAAGAAATGGTAACCATTTATTCAAAAAATAATTGTGTTCAATGCAAAATGACCAAGCGATTCCTCGATAGCAATCATGTGGAATACCGCGAAATTAACTTAGATGAACAGCCAGAATTTGTAGAGCATGTTAAGAACCTTGGCTTCAATGCTGCTCCAGTAATTCAAACACCGGATGAAGTATTTTCTGGTTTTCAACCAGCTAAGTTGAAGAAACTTTCTTAATAAACACAGTATTTTGCTTAAATAGGGTCTAGCGTTAGCAACCTAACACTAGACTTTTTACTTGTAAAGAGAGGACTTCTCCTCTTCATTTTTTTGAACTAGAAAAGGATTATTATGGGATTAAAATCTCTTGAAGATGTGACGTATTTTCGTCTTAACAATGAAATCAACCGTCCAGTAAACGGCCAAATCATGCTTCATAAAGATAAAGAAGCTTTGGATGCGTTCTTTAAAGAAAATGTTGTACCAAATACTAAAGCCTTTGACTCGATTACAGACAAGATTCAGTACCTTCTCGAGCACAATTACATTGAGAGAGCTTTTATCGAGAAATACCGTCCTGAATTTTTAGAGGAATTGGCCCAATTTATCAAAGACCAAAACTTCCAATTCAAGTCCTTCATGGCAGCCTACAAATTCTATAACCAATACGCTTTGAAAACAAATGATGGAGAATACTATCTTGAAAGCATGGAAGACCGTGTCTTCTTCAATGCTCTCTATTTTGCAGATGGAAATGAAGCTATCGCGCGAGACATCGCAAACGAAATTATCCACCAACGCTACCAACCAGCGACTCCTTCTTTCTTAAACGCTGGACGTGCCCGCCGTGGAGAATTGGTTTCATGTTTCTTGATCCAAGTAACTGATGATATGAATGCGATCGGACGTTCCATCAACTCTGCCCTTCAACTTTCACGTATCGGTGGTGGGGTTGGGATTTCCCTCAGCAACCTTCGTGAAGCTGGAGCACCAATCAAAGGGTATGAAGGAGCCGCTTCTGGGGTCGTACCTGTTATGAAACTCTTTGAAGATAGCTTCTCTTACTCTAACCAATTGGGACAACGCCAAGGGGCTGGGGTGGTTTACCTCAACGTCTTCCACCCAGACATCATTGCCTTTCTTTCTACTAAGAAAGAAAATGCTGATGAAAAAGTTCGGGTGAAGACTCTCTCACTTGGGGTAGTCGTGCCAGACAAATTCTATGAATTGGCTCGTAAAAATGAAGAAATGTACCTCTTCAGCCCATACTCTGTGGAACGTGAATACGGAGTACCATTCAATTACATCGACATCACTGAAAAATACGATGAGTTGGTTGCTAATCCAAATATCCGCAAGACAAAAATTAAGGCACGTGATTTAGAAACTGAAATTTCTAAATTGCAACAAGAATCTGGCTATCCATATGTAGTCAACATTGATACTGCTAACCGGGCAAACCCTGTTGATGGAAAAATCATCATGAGTAACTTGTGTTCAGAGATCCTCCAGGTTCAAGAACCAAGCTTGATCAACGATGCCCAAGAATTTGTCCAAATGGGAACAGACGTCTCATGTAACCTTGGTTCAACCAACGTAGTTAACATGATGACTTCACCTGATTTTGGTCGTTCGATTCGTGCCATGGTCCGTGCTTTGACCTTCGTTACAGATAGCTCTCATATCGTAGCCGTTCCAACTATTGACCACGGAAATAAACTGGCGCATTCGTTCGGACTTGGAGCAATGGGACTTCACAGCTACCTTGCGCAACAATTGATCGAATACGGATCACCTGAGTCTGTCGAGTTCACTAGCATCTACTTCATGCTCATGAACTACTGGACTCTCGTAGAATCAAACAACATTGCGCGCGAACGGGGTGTTACCTTCCACAACTTCGAAAAATCTGATTATGCCAATGGTACTTACTTTGATAAGTACACGACTGGAGAATTTGTACCAAAATCTGATCGCGTCAAAGAACTCTTTAAAGATATCTTTATCCCAAGTGCTGAGGATTGGGCAGAACTGCGTGCTAAAGTTCAAGCAGATGGTCTTTACCACCAAAACCGCTTGGCTGTCGCACCAAATGGATCTATCAGCTACATCAATGACGTATCTGCTTCTATCCACCCAATTACACAACGGATTGAAGAACGCCAAGAGAAAAAATCGGTAAGATCTACTACCCTGCAGCAGGATTGTCAACGGAAACGATTCCTTACTACACTTCTGCCTACGACATGGATATGCGAAAAGTCATCGATGTCTATGCTGCCGCAACTGAACACGTAGACCAAGGTCTTTCACTGACTCTCTTTATGCGTAGCGATATTCCAAAGGGTCTTTACGAATGGAAAACTGAAAACAAACAAACCACTCGTGACTTGTCTATCCTTCGGAACTACGCCTTTAACAAGGGTATCAAGTCTATCTACTACGTCCGTACCTTTACAGATGATGGTGGAGAAGTTGGCGCCAACCAATGTGAAAGCTGTGTCATCTAATCCGCTATCCTAGATAGCTATCAAAAGTCGGTTCGCCGACTTTTTGTGCGGTATTCTATCAATTTATGGTAGAATAGTAACGATTGAATGAATAGAAAAAGAAAGTGATGCAAATGGAAACATACTACAAAGCCATTAACTGGAATGCGATCGAAGATGTCATCGATAAATCGACCCGGGAAAAACTGACAGAGCAATTCTGGTTGGATACACGTATCCCTTTGTCAAACGACTTGGATGACTGGAGAAAGTTGTCGAATAAAGAAAAAGACCTAGTGGGTAAAGTCTTTGGGGATTGACCCTTCTAGATACCATGCAATCTGAAACAGGTGTTCAGGCTCTTCGTGCGGATATTCGTACTCCCCATGAAGAAGCTGTCTTTAACAACATCCAATTTATGGAATCTGTCCATGCTAAGTCATACTCTTCTATCTTTTCTACTTTGAATACTAAGTCAGAAATCGAAGAGATTTTCGAATGGACCAACACCAATCCTTTCCTTCAAAAGAAGGCAGAAATCATCAACGAAATCTATCTCAATGGGACCCCTCTTGAAAAGAAAGTCGCCAGCGTTTTCCTTGAAACCTTCCTCTTCTACTCTGGTTTCTTCACACCTCTCTACTATCTTGGAAACAACAAATTGGCCAACGTAGCTGAGATCATCAAGTTGATCATTCGGGACGAATCTGTTCACGGAACCTATATCGGCTACAAGTTCCAACTTGGATTTAACGAATTACCAGAAGAAGAACAAGAAAAACTCAAAGAGTGGATGTACGATCTGCTCTACACCCTCTATGAGAATGAAGAAGGCTACACAGAGAGCCTCTATGACGGTGTGGGCTGGACAGAAGAAGTCAAGACCTTCCTTCGCTACAACGCCAATAAAGCCCTCATGAACTTGGGACAAGATCCGCTCTTCCCAGACTCAGCAGATGACGTTAACCCAATCGTCATGAACGGAATCTCAACCGGTACCTCTAACCACGACTTCTTCTCTCAAGTCGGAAATGGTTACCTTCTCGGTGAAGTAGAAGCTATGCAGGATGACGATTATAATTACGGATTATAAGATAAAAACCTTTCCAGACGGAAAGGTTTTTAAATATAGACAACCTATTGTTTTACATAAAACAGATAGATGATTTTCAAAAATGACTTTTATTTTTGAAGATTAAAAACTTTCCGCCGTGAGAAAAGTGTTAGAAACAATCATGTTTCTAGCACTCGGGAGTTTTGGAACCTTAGGTCCAAAACTAAGTCATGGAACTTCTTTGAAGTTCGCTGACGTCCGTACTCACCTAAGAAAAGTTTTTAGAAGACTTTATCTTCAATCTGAAACCTTTCCAGACGGAAAGGTTTTTTTGTTGCAATCTTTTTCTAATTGGATCTGCTTCTTTTTGAAAAAGAGGTTGGACAAACATCCAACCTCTCCGATTATTACAATTTACCTGCTACAGCATCCAACAATTCTTGAATCTTCGCTTGGTTGCTTCCTCCTGCCATGGCCATGTCTGGTTTACCACCACCACGTCCATCGACGATTGGAGCCAATTCTTTGATCACATTACCTGCATGGACCTCTTTTGTCTTGCTGGCTACAATGACATTGACCTTGTCACCGATGGCTGCGACAAGAACAAGCACATCAGAGTAGTCTTTTTGTTTCCAGTTATCCGCAAAGGTACGAAGGGCACCTGCATCTGATACAGAAACTTGGCTAGCAATGTAACGGTGTCCATTTGCTTCTTGAACATTCTTGAAGACATCACCTGCTGCCGCTGCTGCTGCTTTTTCCTTCAATTCTGCATTTTCTTTTGCAATTGACGAAGTTGTTCTTGAAGACCTTCCACCTTATGAGGGACTTCTTTGAGTTGAGGTGCTTTCAAGGTTGCTGCGACTGCTTTCAGAGCATCTTCTTGTTCACGATAAGCTTCGAAGGCTTCCTTACCAGTCACTGCCAAGATACGACGAGTTCCTGATCCGATCCCTTCTTCTTTGACAATCTTGAAGAGACCAATTTCAGAAGTATTGCCTACGTGAGTACCACCACAGAGCTCAACAGAGTAGTCCCCGATAGTGACAACACGAACTTCTTTACCGTATTTTTCACCAAAGAGGGCCATGGCTCCCATTTCTTTAGCAGTATCGATATCTGTTTCAATCGTTTCGACTGCGATCGCTTCCCAAATCTTTTCATTGACTTGTTGTTCAATAGCGCGCAATTCTTCAGGAGTTACGGCTTGGAAGTGGGTAAAGTCAAAGCGAAGGAATTCTACTTCGTTGAGAGATCCTGCTTGGGTTGCATGGTTACCAAGGATATTGTGAAGAGCCGCATGGAGCAAGTGAGTTGCAGTGTGGTTCTTCATAACACGATGACGACGATTGGTATCGATAGCCAAGGTGTATTCTTGGTTCAAGGTAAGAGGTGCGAGAACTTCAACGGTATGGAGTGGTTGTCCGTTTGGTGCTTTTTGAACATCTGTCACTGTCGCTACGACGTTTCCTGCAGCATCCAATATTTGACCATGGTCCGCAACCTGTCCACCCATTTCAGCGTAGAATGGAGTTTCTGCAAAGATCAGTGATGCAGTCCCTTCAGATACAGCTTCTACTTCTGCATTGTCCGCTACGATAGCCACCAACTTAGAAGGCAATTGGCTAGCATTGTAGTTGAAGCTACTTTCAACTGTAATGTTTTGAAGGGTTTCATTTTGCATCCCCATAGATCCACCTTTGACAGCAGATGCACGCGCACGTTCTTGTTGTTCCTTCATGGCTGCTTCAAAACCTTCACGATCGACTGTCATTCCAGCTTCTTCAGCGATTTCTTCTGTCAATTCCACTGGGAATCCGTATGTATCATAGAGTTTGAAGACATCTTGACCAGCAATCACTGTTTGACCTTTGGCTTTCAAGTCTTCAACGATAGTTTGGGCAAAGTGTTGACCAGAGTTCAAGGTACGAGCAAATGATTCTTCTTCACTCTTGATGATTTTTTCAATAAAGTCTTGTTTTTCAAGTACTTCTGGGTAGTAGCTTTCCATGATCTTCCCAACAGTTGGAACCAATTTATACAAGAAGGTTCCTTCGATCCCCAATTTTTGACCATGCATGGAAGCACGACGGAGGAGACGACGAAGAACGTAACCGCGTCCTTCATTACCTGGAAGAGCCCCATCTCCAATCGCAAATGAAAGCGAACGGATGTGGTCAGCAATCACCTTGAAGCTCATGTTATCGCCATCTGGATCATAGGTTTTACCAGACATCTTTTCCACTTCACGGATGATCGGCATGAAGAGGTCTGTTTCAAAGTTGGTCTTCGCTCCTTGGATAACGGCTACCAAACGTTCCAAACCAGCGCCCGTATCAATGTTCTTGTGTGGCAATTCCTTGTATTCGCTACGAGGAACAGCAGGGTCTGCGTTAAATTGTGACAAGACAATGTTCCAGATTTCGATGTAACGGTCGTTTTCGATATCTTCTGCAAGCAGACGAAGACCGATATTTTCAGGGTCAAAGGCTTCTCCACGGTCAAAGAAGATTTCTGTATCTGGTCCAGATGGCCCTGCACCGATTTCCCAGAAGTTGTCTTCGATTGGGATCAAGTGAGTTGGATCTACCCCAACAGCGATCCAACGGTTGTATGAATCCTTGTCATCAGGGTAATAGGTCATGTAAAGTTTGTCTTTAGGAAATCAAACCATTCCGGACTTGTCAAAAGTTCATAAGCCCACGTAATGGCTTCATCACGGAAGTAATCTCCGATAGAGAAGTTCCCCAACATTTCAAACATGGTATGGTGACGAGCAGTCTTCCCTACGTTTTCGATATCATTGGTACGGATGGCTTTTTGAGCATTTGTAATCCGTGGATTTTCAGGTTTGATGGTTCCATCGAAGTATTTCTTAAGAGTGGCAACCCCTGAGTTAATCCACAAAAGTGTAGGGTCGTTTACAGGAACCAAGCTAACAGATGGTTCTACAGAGTGGCCTTTGCTTGCCCAGAAATCAAGCCACATTTGACGAACTTGTGCACTAGATAATTGTTTCATATTTGTCTCCTAATTTTTTAAGATTAATTTGCGCCAGCTTCTAACATTTCGACATAATCGATGGCGACACAAAGTGAGATGACTAAATCAGCGTATTCATCCTCATACACCGATACTTGGTAGGTAGAGGTTAGATGAAAGAGTTCCTTGCTAATCTCAGCGACGATTTGATCCCGATCATCAAACAATTTGAATTCTAGGTCCCAGATATTTCCCTGTACCCGCAGTCCCAAATCTTCGATATCGTATTTATCCCTGAAGAGCGTCAGCTTTTTATGGATAAAAAGCGATCCCCATCCTTCAACTCAACCACAAACTTGGGAAGAAAGCTGATTGTTTTTTTGGTGATATGGCTCACTTCTTGTCCATTCTTATCGTAGATGGTAAAAGTCTTGGGAATCTTAAGAAAAGATCCCTCAACCTGGTACTCAACATTTCCCAACTCATCTTTGATATCGAACCGCTCGCCACCCAATCGAAATTTTTGTTTCACTTGATAGGTTCGCATCTTTTGATCTCCTTTAAAAGCTCCAGACAACTGCCCATAAACAAAAGACAAGCCACTAAACGAAGGGCGAAAAACCGCGGTACCACCTTCATTCAATGAACTTGTCATTCTTCATTTTATATGCAATTGTCTCAGCCGAGTAGCAAAATCATTTCTCTTCCATGGCTCACACCCCGCCACTTCTCTGATTCCGAGTAACAATGATTTATTCTCAACTATTTCATTATACAAGTTCCAAAAGGAACCGTCAACTATTTTTAGATGATGATTTGCTATCGCTCGTTTGAACACCGATATTTTGCAAATATTGGTTAAATGTTGATTTGAAGGCATCATCTTTGACCTTGATATTGGCATTGGTCATCGCTTTTGCAATAATGCTACGGATGTAGTTGGTATCTTGCTTACGACCATCAACAATGATCTCTTTCAAACGTTTTTCGTATTTCTTCCAGTCAGAGCCTTTTTCTGTCTTCTTATTCAATTTGACAATATAGTAGCTAGCAGAATAGTTTTGACCTGCTGAAACTGTGATCACATCTGAAATGCCGTTCTCATCCAACTTAAAGGCAGCTTCTTTGACTTGAGATGGAATATCTGCTGTTCCTGAATCAAACTTGACTTCGCCACCTTTGTCTTTTGTAGCAGTATCTGTTGAATTGTCTTTGGCGATTTGGGCAAAGTCTGCACCTTCCGCTTTAGCTGCTTCCAACACTTCTTTTGCTTTATCTTCTGAATCTAACTTGATAATTTGTGCTGTTACTTCTGGTGTGTAAGATTCAAAAGCCGCCTTGTAGTCAGACTCTTTGATATCTTTCTTAGCAGCTTGGTTGACTGCATATTCCAACAACATATTGCTACGGATTTGTTTCTTTGCTGTTTCTTCCGTCAAGCCTTGTTGCGCCAAGTAAGCATCGAATTGCTTGCCTAATTGTTTCTTTTGTTTAGCCAATTCTTTATCGACTTCTTTATCAGAAACTTTTGATCCATATTCTTTTTCAAAGACTTTATTGATGGTCATTTGGAAAAGAACTTGTTGAGCACCTTGGTTGTTTTTGATTTCATTATAGAAATCAGAAACTGTAATCGTGTCCCCTTTCATGGTCACGATATCTTTGTTTGTGCCATTGGCACACGCTGCTAGTGTTACGACTGATAGCAAGGTCACAGCACCTGCTACAAGTTTTTTCTTCATGAAAATTATTCTCCGTTCCTTTTTAAACTTCTTCTATTTTACCACAAATTAGAGAGAATACCTTAAATTTACCTAAAAGAGCTAGGATCTGGCAAGGTTACCGTCTCTGTATTTTTCCGAATCATCAAAATACCATCTCCAAGTGGCACCAAACTAGCGGTCAAATCTGGATGATTGAGAGTCGCATGAAAGAGGTTCTGAAGCCCCGGTAAATGGTTCGTTGCCCACGACGCACTTCCATGATGTCCTTGGCAACATCTCCTCCTTGGAAAATATCATCCAATACCACGACTCCCCAACCTCTAAGAGTTCGAGAATTCGTGGCAAAAGACGATGTACTTAGACTTAGCAGAGTCCATAAAGACAAAGTCATAGGTCTCTGTTAAATCCTGCAAGACATCTACTGCATCTCCTTCAAGCAAGGTGATTTGTTTTCTCTGATCGTATTTAGCCAGATTTTCCTTGGCAAAGCCAATCATCTCTTCATTCCGATCAATAGTGGTAATTTGTGCATCGGGAGCATTTTCAGCCATTAAGAGCGCTGAAAATCCAATTGCTGTCCCAATTTCCAGGATTTTCTTTGGTTGTAGGGCTTGCAGGAGTAGTCTAAAGTAAGCTACCGTTTCATGCGGAATAATCGGAATATTTTCCTTGCGGGCGAATGCTTCTAACTCCTCCAAGGCACCTGCTACCGGTTTTTGACGCGTGCGCATAAAGTCAACGATCTCGTCTTTAACCACTGGCCGGCGCATATTGTGGTTGGCATTTTTACTATAAGACTCTACCATCTTATGCGAGTCCTAATTTTTCTACTAGGGCTTCAAATTCATTCAACCGACGTTCAAAGACCGCAAAGGCTGCGTCCAAGTAGTCTTCTTTTTCCATATCCACACCTGCTTTGCGGATGACATTGAGTGGATAATCAGAATTTCCAGCTTTCAAGTAGTCGATATATTTATCACGATCTTCTTGTGTTCCATGAACAATCTTTTCAGCTAAGGCTGAAGCTGCTGCAAAACCTGTTGAATATTGGAAGACATAGTAGTTATAGTAGAAGTGAGGAATCCGAGCCCATTCATATTGGATCTCAGGGTTGTCTTCTTTTGAAAGACCATAGTATTTTTCATTGAGCTCTGCATAAAGGTTGTTCAAGAACTCACTAGTCAAAACGGTACCTTCTTGGTCTGCTTTATGGATGGCATGCTCAAATTCAGCAAACTGCGTTTGACGGAAGACGGTTCCACGGAAGCCATCCAAGAAGTGATTCAAAATAGCAAAACGAGTTGCATCGTCTTCTACTTCTTCTAACAGACGTTCGGTCAGGATATTTTCATTGGTTGTAGAGGCGATTTCGGCAAGGAAGATGGAATAGTCCCCATAGACATAAGGCTGGGTTTCACGGGTATAGCTAGAATGCATACTGTGACCAGTTTCATGCACCAAGGTGAAGAGATTATCCAATGTATCTTGCCAGTTCAACAACATGAAGGCATTGGTATCATAAGAACCACCTGAATAGGCACCTGAGCGTTTTCCTTGGTTGACATGCACATCAATCCACCGTTCGCTAAAGGCACGTTTCACACGAGAAAGGTAGTCCTCACCCAAAACAGCCAAGACTTCTTCTGCTTTGGCCAACGATTCTTCATAGGTAAACTTGTAGTCTGTATCGGATAATGGCGTATACATATCGTACATCTTCAAGTCTGAGATTCCTAGAATTTTTGAACGCAATTGCACATAGCGTTGCAAGAGTGGCAAGTGTTTGTTGACCGCTGCCACCAAGCTATCATAAACACTTTCTGGTACAAAGTTTTCAGAAAGGGCCGCTTCACGGGCAGATGAGAATTTGCGAACTTTGGCATTAAAGTTGTGAACTTTCACATTGGTTTGCAAGGTTTTAGCATAGGTATGTTGGTACTGTTCATAAACCTTGTAGAGGCCTTCGTAAGCTTCTTTACGAACGGCACGATCTTTTGATTCTACCAAAGAAATATAGTTTCCATGGGTTAATTGAACCTCTTCGCCCTTGTCATCATGCACAGTTGGGAAAACAATATCTGCATTGTCCAAGATTTCAAAGGTTTCACCCCAGCCGCAAAGATCTCACCAGCTCCTGCAAGTAATTCCTCTTCTTTTGAGACAAGACATGTTCTTTTTCTCTAGCAAACGATCAAAATAATGACCATATTGTTCCAAGGCTGGAACTTCACTCACAAAGGTCTTGTATTGCTCATCCGTAATGGCCATGAATTCAGGCTCATAGAAGGCAAAGGTTTCACCTAACAAGCTATAAAGAGACATCCCTTTTGATTGGTACTCTTGGTATTTAGCCACTCGTGTGTCTTGGTCATTTTTCATATGGGCATAGACGTAGACCTTTTCTAAACGACGACTCAATTCCAAATATGCATTGGTTGTATCCAACAGTGTTTGCGCTGAATCCAACAAATGGCCAGCATAGTGGCTTGCTGCTTTAATATCTGTAGCTAAGCTTGCTGCTTCTTCTTCCCAAGCTTGATCTGTCGCAAAATTGTCGACAAATCCCATTGGTATTTTTCATCAATTTCATTACGTTGTTTTACCATTTCGATTAATCCTCCAATGGTACTATTTTAGCATAAAAATGAACATTTCGGGAGGTTTTCTATCTTAGAAAGTTAGCTTTTCTGTTGAGCATAAAAACGTGGGGGATAAAGGATCTGAACGGGTTGGATCCCTTGCGACTGATAATAGGTCATAAATTGCTGGTAGTAACCTTCTACATCCTCTTTAATTTGGAGCAAGTTCTGTGAAAGGATCGGACGACAAAGAGGATAAAAGAAATCCAGCCCCAGTTCCATCAGATGGTGTCCCTGCATATAGAGTTCTTCCTGAAGCTTCAGCCACTTTGGATGACGATAAAAGAGTTGCTGCTGTATATACGTTAAAAATGTACGATCGAGCTCGACTGCCATTTGCTGCATGGGTTGCGAAAGATAAGGGGTCCGTAAGACTTCCAGTAAAGACCTTTGGCCAAAAGGGAAAATTTCTGTTTGATAATGCAATCGCCCTCGTAAATCCTCATGGATGAGGTATTGCAGACGTAGCTCTTTCTTTGTCAGATCCAATTCCCAAAGATGGAACCCTCGATTCTGACTAAAATAAAGAAAGCCAGCCTGCAGCTTTGTTAGTCTTTCCTTGAGCCACAACTTTTACCAAGTAACCAATAGACCTGGTAACCGTTGGATCGATAAGCATCGCTCCTCTCCTTCAAGCGTTCTAAAGATAAGGAGCTGCACTGCACTTCCAAAGCTAAGTTCTTGTCTACTACCAAAAGATCGGCAATTTGTTGAAAGTCTGCTAAATAACTTTCTACCTCTGTATTAGATTCCTTAGAGGCCCAATCATAAAGACAAGCTTTTAATTCCAGATGTTCAAAACTCTCAGCTTCGTGATGGTAGGGACAATGCTGTAATTTTATATGAGCAAAATGAGCCCGTAGAACCGAGCCATTTTTTAGACGCACTGGACTATGACAAGCCAAGCAATAGAAGGGACCTTCTGTCACAGCTGGGATCTCTTCCATACAGTTCCACCGCTTTTGATTGTTATCCATGGCAATAAACATAGGCCCACCTCCTCATCTATATCATTCGAAAAAAATAGGAAAAAGGCTGGAAATTCCAACCTTTTCTTCTTTTTATTCTTCAGAATCTGAATCTGAATCATCACTAGAATCATCAGCAACAGGAGATTTACTCAATTCTTTCTGCATATCTTTCATTTCTTTACGAGTACTTTCCAACTCTTCACGAGCATCTTTCAAGATTTCGATCAAAGCTTCACGGTCTTCTTTAGGAACGACTGTACTATCTGAACCGATGCTTTCCAAGCCTTCATTAAAGATATCTTTTGGTTTTCTAATCCTTGCTTTAAGGTACTAATCATTGCATCGTATTGTTCTTTTGCAGAACCTGTCACAGAAGTGCCTGCTTCTTCAGTAATAGAAACAGATTGATCCATTAATTTTGCAAACAACTTTTTGAAGTCTCCAACTGTCTTAGCCTTGTTGATTTCAGCATCTGTTAAGAGGCTAGAAGATGACGTATCTTCTGAATCTGTTGAATTATCCTTACTTTTTGAAGTGTTGGCAGATTTGCTCGTCACTTTAGTCGTTGATTGACTGTTTGAAGTTTCCTTCTTTGTGTCTTGTTTGTTTGAACAAGCAGCTAGGGAAAAGATCGTCAAAAGAGCAGCTGTCGATAAGATCATTTTTTCATAAAATGGTCTCCTTTATATTTATTTTACCTCATTCTACCATCGAATACTTTGACTGTCAAATTAATCACTAGTTCTTAATATTAGCAAAAAGTTGGACAAAACACTGTGAAATCAGTGTTTCTGTCCAACTCCTCGATGATTAGTCATACAATTGTAACAATTTCATTAGTCTACTTTGCCACCAAAAGGCCGTGAGCCTTCCCTTGGGGCATTTTTAAGGCAAAGCTCAGCAAAAGACGATCCCTACAACCCCTGCTAAAAAGAAACTCATGACTTGGTAACCACCTCTTTCAATACAGAGGGCTGCGAGAGGTTGTAAAAGAATGGTTCCTAAATAACGAGCTCCTTGGACAATAGCCATGGCAAGAACCAAGTCTTTGCCATTCACCTGTTGGGCAATAAACCGTAAGGAGACCATAATCAAAACCATCCCTGTTGTATGCTTGGCTAAAAGAGTCAAAAGCACTTTTAAGAAGACAGGACTTGGAAGAGCGTAGACAACATATTGAGCAAAAATAATCCCGATTGGAAGAGCGATCAAAACCCGTAAAGGCCAGTGGTCCATGAATCGATCAGAGAAAAGATCAAGGGAGCTTCCACTACGACGGAGATAGCTACAACCGTAGAGGCAATATGGACTGGTAGACCACTATCCATGAGTAGCTCAGGAATATAGGTATGACCAATATTTCCAACCCCTGAAGCCAAGCCAATCAACACAATAAAGAAGAGATAAGGTCCATTGTGAAGAAGAGGACGAATAGAAACGGGCTCTTTTTCCTTTTCTATAACTGTCTCTTTTTCTTCATTCGAACGGCACTCAGACAGAAAATACTTAGGACAATCGTGATTAAAACCGTATAATAGACTGCTTGAGGACTAAACTGATGATAGACCCAGCCGGCTATTTGGACACCGACCGAGTAGCCAATGGTTCCCCAGACGCGAATCTTCCCAAAAGCGTATGGACTTTGAGTTGCAAATACTTCCATCATGGGAGCAGTCCCATTCAAACAGACTAGAACAATCCCATAAAAACGGTCAGCCAAAAGAGATTGGGGCCCAAAGAAAACCTAGGACACCACCAATGATCACACTCAGACTGAGGGTCGTCATTTTTACGATTCCAAATCGCTCATTGATATACCCAAAAAAGGTTGGGCTACCATGGATAAGAAAAAGGCAACCGATACCAAGGTCGACACTTGAGTTGCACTATAGTGCTTTCCCATCAAATAAACGGAAATAAGGGTCGTAAAGAGAGATGTGGACATAAAATAA
This sequence comes from Streptococcus sp. 2A/TPW/M5, assembly GCA_036663675.1. GTDB lineage: Bacteria > Bacillota > Bacilli > Lactobacillales > Streptococcaceae > Streptococcus. Next base: position 1,991,962 of record JAYXUK010000001.1, read on the forward strand.
AAACTATAGAGCAGCATATAAGCCGCATAAGAATTTCGGAATTTTTTCATATGAATCCTTTCTAAAAATATCGGAATGAGACAATGACAAAACCCAACTGACAATCAGTTAGGTTTTATTTTACTCTTTATTATAGCGCTTTTGTGCCTCTTTTTGCGTCTCTCACGACTTTGTTTTTCAATCGAGAGAATGATGACAAGAATGAGAATTGGAATCAAGATCAGGAAGTGATCCAGCGAAAGCCATTTACTGTGCTTAGCCGTTGTCTTTTTCCCACTTGCTGCTTCTTTGACAAGCTCTGGCTTGGCCCCTTCTTCTACCTTCATATCATCTCGGATACCTTCAGACAAGGTGTAGAGATCATTATCTACTGTCAGATAGCCATCTTTTACCGCAAGGGTCGGTTCTTTAGCACCTCTTTTGACCGTTGCATAGAAGGGTTTTTCAAGTGTATAGGTCTTGCCGTCAATCTTCTGGACACCTGCATCTAGCAATTTTTATAGCCAAAATCTTTATAGGCTTTTTCGATCAAGGCATTGCCAAACGGGTGACGGTAATATTCCCCATCTTGGTCTGCCCAATCTCCTACGCCCATAATGACAGCAATTAAGCGCTGATTGCCCCGTTTGATGGTCGCGATATAGTTGAAAGCTCCACGAGGGCTTGAACCAGTTTTCAAACCATCCACACCTTTCAAGGCATACTTGGCTCCTGGCAATGAATAATTGTAGGTATCAAAGGTTTCCTCATATGGAGTCCCTTTTTGACCGTGACTTGTGCTTGATTGGTATAGTTTAAAATATCTGGGTATTGATTGATAAAATGATAAACCAGAATCCCTAAATCACGCGCAGTTGTCTGGTTGGCCGCATCATTTGGATAATTGTTGACCTGATAGTAGCCCTGCAAGGTGGAGATGGCCGCCCCACTCGGGTTATTCCAGACCGTATTGGTCATCCCTAATTCCTTAGCCTTGGCATTCATGCGCTCGATAAAGGCATCTGGATCATTGTTGGACATGAGATTGGCCAACATGAGGGTCGATACATTTGAGGATGGAACCACTGTCATGGTAATCAACTCAGGAATTGTGTAGTCTACCCCAGCAACAATATTATTGTTGGAGATCTCATAGATCTTTCCGATCGCTTGGTCTGAAGCGGTCGCCTTGATCACTGTATCCTTACTGATCTTGCCATTTGCCATATCTTCAAACAAGAGATAGAGCGTCATGAGCTTACTCATGCTGGCAGGATCTCTGACTTCATCGATATTGTCTTTCCAAAGAACATTGCCCGTATTTCCGTCAATAATAAGCGAAGAATGTGGACGGTTAATGGCTTGGACATTGTCATTTGGATACATCTTTTGCGCCATATCCACCAATTCATCCGCACTCGCTAGAATTGGCTGGCATAAGAGACTCATAAGGAGGCAAATATGGATCAAATATTTTTTATCATAAACTTTTCCTTTATAACAGACTAATCAGCTGGAGGCTAAAATAAGCTTCTAGCCCTCATGCCCTTTCCTCTTGTCTCCCAGTAGATGAAAAGAGCTAATCCCAGCAGATAATTACTTGTATTGTACCATATTTTGAAGCAGAAAAAACCTATCTGGCCCGAATAAATCGGCGATAGGTCCTGTTTTTATCGACTTAACAAGCTCAAGGCTTCCTTATCCGCAATAATGGTCACATTTGGATGTCCTTGAAGGGCACTAGCTGGCACTTTTTCTGTCCTTTCACCCTCTACTGTACCTTTGATTGCTTGGGCTTTTGATTCCCCATAAGCAAACAAGACAATTGATTTCGCAGCTAAGATATTGGCAATCCCCATCGAAATGGCTTGGGTTGGTACATCTTCGATCTTATCAAAGAAACGAGAATTGGCCTCAATGGTAGAGTCATCCAACTGAACTAAGTGGGTCTGACTATCAAAGGATGTCCCTGGCTCATTAAAACCGATATGCCCATTGCGTCCGATTCCCAAGATTTGGAGGTCCACTGGATGCTCTTCGAGTATTTTGTTATAACGGATCACTTCTTGATCGGCAGATTCTTCTACACCTGATGGGAGATAGCTTTCTTTGAATGGTTTGGCATCAAAGAGATTTTTCTCCATGAAATACCGATAAGATTGAGGATCATCTCCCGTCAATCCTACGTATTCATCTAAGTTCACACTGATTAGATTAGACAGATCCAGATCACTTTCACGAATTTGTTTATAAAACTCAAGGGGACTGCTTCCAGTCGCAAGACCTAAGGTTTGAGCACCTTCCTTTAAAGTTTCTTTCAATATATCAAAGGCAACTTTTCCACCCTCAATTTGGTCCTTTACTTCAATAATTTTCATTGGATAGACCTCCTATTTCTCTATGCTTTTATTATATGGTATAGACCAATTTTTGTCAAGTGAAACCGCTATCTTTTTCTGGCATTTTTTTCATTTTCAAGTCGATTCGTGATATAATGAAAGGTATGATTGTATCACTATTATTCATCATTTTTTTGATCGGACTCCTTGTCTTTCTCTTATCTTTCTTGATTCATCAAAGAAAGATTCTCAAGGTCCTGATCTTTTTGATGGGAATCAGCCTGATGCTCTTAGCTGTCGGGACTACCATCTATCTACTCACAAATTTATTATAAAAGGAGCGCTAATGAATACCAACGACTTTGACTTTGATTTGCCTGAAGAACTGATTGCTCAAACCCCTCTTGAAAAACGCGATGCCTCTAAACTCTTGATCCTCGATCGAAAAACAGGGCAATTCCAAGACCGTCATTTTGATGCAATTTTGGATGAATTGGAGCCAGGAGATGCTCTTGTCATGAACAATACGCGCGTTCTACCAGCCCGCCTTCATGGAGTCAAACCAGAAACAGGTGGTCACGTCGAATTCCTTCTCCTTAAAAATACTCAAGATGACTGTTGGGAAGTCTTGGCAAAACCTGCAAAACGCTTAAAGGTAGGGGCCACAGTCAGCTTCGGAGATGGTCGGTTGACCGCAACCGTTGAGGAAGAATTAGAGCACGGAGGCCGTATCGTTCGCTTCCACTACCAAGGGATCTTTTAGAAGTTTTGGAAAGCCTTGGTGAAATGCCACTTCCTCCCTATATCCATGAAAAACTGGCTGACCGCGAGCGTTACCAAACCGTTTACGCCAAAGAAAATGGTTCTGCTGCAGCTCCGACGGCAGGTCTTCATTTCACCCAAGAATTGCTCCAAAAATTGAAGCAAAAGGGGTTCACCTGGTCTATTTGACCCTTCATGTGGGCCTAGGAACCTTCCGTCCAGTATCTGTGGACAATCTTGAAGACCATGAGATGCACTCTGAATTCTACCAACTTTCTGAAGAAGCTGCTGCGACCCTTCGTCAGGTAAAAGCTGCAGGGAAACGCATCGTAGCCGTCGGAACGACTTCTATCCGAACTCTTGAAACGATTGGAAACAAATTTGATGGTGATATCCAAGCCGATTCAGGCTGGACCAATATTTTTATCAAACCAGGTTATGAATGGAAAGTCGTCGATGCTTTTTCTACCAACTTCCACCTTCCAAAATCAACTCTGGTCATGTTGGTTTCTGCCTTTGCCGGCCGTGAATTAACCCTAGAAGCATACCACCATGCGATTCAAGAACGCTACCGGTTCTTCAGTTTCGGGGATGCTATGTTCATCAAGTAAAGGAGTCTCTCATGAATAAAATTGAAAGCCGCCATCGCTTGATCCGCTCGATCATTTCTGAGCGTAGGATTCATACCCAACAAGAACTCCAGGAAGCCTTAGAAGCCAATGGTGTTCTCGTTACCCAGTCCACCCTTTCACGGGATGTCAAATCCTTGAATTTGGTAAAAATTAACGAGGGGATAGTTCCTACTATGCCATGAACACCATCGCTCCTTCCCGTTGGGAAAAGCGCCTGCGGATGTATATGGAAGATGCCTTAGTCATGTTGCGGCCCGTTCAAAACCAGGTCGTTGTAAAAACTCTTCCAGGCCTCGCTCAATCTTTTGGAGCGATCTTAGATGCATTGGAACTCCAAGAAATTGTAGCCACCATCTGTGGAGATGATGTCTGTTTGGTTATCTGCGAAGACAACCAAGGAGCTTTGGATTGCTTTGAAAAATTAAAAGAATTCACCCCACCCTTCTTCTTTAGTAAATAAAAAGTTTGGAAACCAAGTTTCCAAACTTTTTATGTTGTAGCTAAGCGTTGAATGGCTTCTCGATAGATTTCCATCGCAGCATAGAGATCGTCAATTTTGCTCGTTCATTGGCTTGGTGCTCGGTCTGTTCCGCACCTGGGAAAAGAGCCCCAAAAGCGACACAATTTTCCATGGTCCGCGCAAATGTCGCACCACCAGAAGACATAGCTGGCGTCTTATCACCAGTTTCTTCCTGGTAGACAGCCATCAAAGAGCTGACTAAAGGACTATCTAACGGTACATATAAAGGAGCTAAATAGTCAAATTCTTCATACTCCAACTGATAGCTAGCCACAATTTCTTGTAGACGAGCCACTAAATTCTCCTTATCTGCTAGGACTGGAATTCGAATATCAATTCCGATTTCCGATTGCTCTTGATCGATCACAAGGGTCGCAAGATTGAAGGAAATATCCCCACTTGGCTCATCTGTAATTTTTCCAAATAGGGCTTCTCCAGTTGCATCCTCACCAACAGCATCTGCAATAAAGAGTAAGGCTGGGTGGGGTTGGATGAGGGACAGACTTTCCGCTAAACCGACAATGGCATTCACACCTTCGGCTGCATCTTTAGAGTGCTTCGAAACACCCAAAACCGATACAGAATCTGCTGTTTGGCTATATTGAACCCCACTTTGATTCAAAACAGGAAGCAACTCTTCTAAACGATGACCTGCATAGGTCGCTTTATCTGGAACAACATTGAGGGCCTGACCAGCCTGTAAAGGAAGATCATCCCAACCTGGGCCATGCAATTTCACTTGTAACAAGCCTTTTTCAGCATAGGTTAATGGGAAAGAGGAATCCGGTGCAAATCCTAGATCTGCTTGCTCTTCGATTTGGTTGTAGCGGTTCATACACCGCCACAAGGTTTCTTCATCCGTCCCAAAGATAAAGCGGATTCGTTTGGTAAACTGGATGCCATCATCCAGCAAACTCTTAACTGCATAGAGGGCAGCGAGTGAGGGTCCCTTATCATCCTGCACGCCACGACCTACTAGATAGTCACCGACAACAGTCGCTTCAAAGGGTGGCGTTTGCCAATCTTTTAGATCACCGGCTGGAACAACATCCAAGTGACAAAGAACGGCCAGGAGTTCTTCCCTGACCGATCTCTGCATATCCATAGTATCCTTCAGGATCTATATATGTTTGAAAACCTAATTCTTGAGCAAGCTCTAAGGTTTTTTCTAGGACATCTTGGATAGCTTGTCCAAACGGTGTTCCATTTTCCCTTCATTTAACACAGAAGGGTAAGAAATGATGGTTTGAAGAGAGTTTAAAAACTGCTCTTTCACATCGTCCTTAATTCTTTTTTCATGAAACACCTACTTTATTCTATTGCAAGAATGGAACCACAGTTCCGAGTAGAAGAAGGGCAATAGTAATCACAACAATAGCTACGACCAATTTACCCATGAATTTCCACCATGCACTCAAGTCAACACGTCCAAGAGCAAGAGCTCCCATTACGATACCTGAAGTTGGTGCGATCAAGTTCAAGACACCAGATGCAGATTGGTAAGCTGTGACAATCAAGCTACCTGGTACATTGACGAATTTACCAAGAGGTGCCATGATACCCATTGTTGCACTGGCAAGACCAGATGATGATGGGATCAAGAATGACATTGGCAAGTAGAAAATGTAAGTCAAGACAATGAACAATTGAGATGAAAGACCTTTCAGTCCTTCTTCACCCCAGTGAAGAATTGTTGCAGTGATCATACCGTCGTTCATGATGACTTGGATACCACGTGCTACTGCTACGATAAGAGCAACACTCAAGAGGTCAGCTGCACCATTCATGAAGGATGAAATAATCTTATCTTCTTTCAAGCCATAAATGATACCAACAAGGATTCCCATGAAGGCAAAGAGCATAGCTGTTTGAGGGAAGTACCATGTACCAAGAGCATCTGTGTTACCGATCAATTGACCAAGGTAAGGAACTTTATGGAGAGATTCGTTGAAGCTGTCAAAGAATGTAATACCCAAATCTTTGAATGGGATAAATCCAGCAACCATGATGACGAATGTTGAAATGAAGACGAGCAAGACACGTTTTTGTTTCTTGTTCATTTGTGAAGGAATTTCTTCGCCACTATCAACGTTGAAGTGTTTCAAATCTTCTTCACGAGTTGCATAGGTGAGAGATTTGGTTGGGTCTTTTGAACCTTATCTGCATAACGGTATACATAGTAGGTGCTAAGTCCTGTCAATACGATCCAGAAGATTACGCGGAGCAAGAGACCTGAAGCACTTGAGATACCTGCAGTATCAGAAGCGATAACTGTCGCAAATGGGTTCAATGTCGACGCCAAACATCCGATTTGTGATCCTAAGAGGATAATAGCCACCCCTGTCAAGCTGTCAAAACCAACAGACATCATAACAGGAACAAGAAGTGGATAGAAGGCCATAGTTTCTTCACCCATACCATAAGTTGTACCACCAAGGGCAAACAATGGCATCAAGATCAAGATCAACATTTTTTCGCGGCCTTTGTATTTACGAACGATAGAAGCAATCCCTACATCAAGGGTACCTGTTTCGTTCACAACTCCAAGGAAACCACCGACCATCAAGATGAAGAAGGCTACGTCAATCGCTGCACTGGTTGGTGCTTTACCAAGCATCGCATTGATTGGAGCCATCAGGACATCCCAAATCCCTTGAGGGTTTTGTTTCACAGATTCATAACTACCTGCGATGATGGCACCAGCTTTATCAACTTTGTATTGACCAGCTGGAATGATCCAAGTTAACACTGCCATAATGGCAATGATGATCAACAATACGGAAAAAGATGAAGGCATCTTAAATCCTTTTTCGTTTTTTCACTCATTTGTCTTCCTCCTAACGCAACAAAGTGTGAGTGATGTTTTACAAGAGTCTCTTGTAAAACGCTTACCTATAGACTTATTCTATCACAATAAGCTTTAAAATACTAGTTTTTCCTAATTTTTCATTAGTCTTTTTGGATGATTGTTCCACTTTCAGACTCAATCAAAGCTCCAAGGTTTTCAAGTGATGTAATAACTGCTTTTCCTTCTGGGCGACCATTTACAAAGGCAATGGCAGCTTCCACCTTAGGAAGCATGCTTCCTGGTGCAAATTGGTCTTGTTTGATATATTCTTCCAATTGAGCCACATTGACATGTTCCAATTTCGCTTGGTCTGGTTTGTTGTAGTTGACAAAGACATAATCGACACCAGTCAAGACGATGAAGAGGTCTGCTTCTACTAATTCAGCCAAACGTTGAGATGCGAAGTCTTTATCGATGACCGCTTCAACACCAGATAGGCTACCATCTGCTTCTTTCACAACAGGGATGCCACCACCACCGGCAGCTACAACGACTTGACCGTCGTTCAACAAAGTACGAATGGTATTGATTTCTTTGATATCCACTGGTTTTGGTGAAGCCACAACTTTACGCCAGCCACGACCAGCATCTTCTTTGAAAGTTGCACCTGATTTTTCAGCTTCTGCTTTTGCTTCTTCTTCTGAGTAGAATGGACCAATTGGTTTGCTGAGGTTAACAAAAGCTGGGTCGTTCTTATCAACAACGACTTGTGTCACAACAGAAGCCACATCTTTTTCAATCCCTTCTTCAAGAAGAGCATTTTGAAGAGCATTTTGAAGCCAGTAGCCAATGCTTCCTTCAGTCATAGCAACCAATGAATCAAGTGGGAACGCTGGGTTCTTTTCAGAATTTGCAGCCAAATGTTGGAGCAAGAGGTTCCCTACTTGAGGACCATTTCCGTGAGTGATGATCAACTCATCCCCATTTTTGATTAATTTAACTAAGTGTTTAGCTGTTTCTACAAGTGCTTCTTGTTGAGCTTGCGCAGAAGGATCAGATGAGAGAATAGCATTTCCTCCCAAAGCAACGACGATTTTTCTTGACATAGGTTTTCCCTTTCTATAAAAAATAGGGGCAGGACTAAAGCTAGCAGTCCAGCCCCTATAGCTGTTGGTATACGGTTATAAAGTCTTAAACTTTTGGAATGTACAAGTTACCAAGAGTAGCTGCCATAACCGCTTTGATTGTGTGCATACGGTTTTCAGCTTGGTCAAAGTGGCGAGCATATTTGCTACGGAACACTTCGTCAGTAACTTCCATTTCTTTTACGCCGAATTTTTCAGCAACATCTTTACCATAAACAGTGTTTGTGTCGTGGAAAGCTGGCAAGCAGTGCAAGAAGATCAAGTCTTCGTTATCAGCTTTCTTAACCAATTCCATGTTTACTTGGTAAGGTTTCAAAAGGGCAACGCGTTCTGCAAATTTGTCTTCTTCACCCATTGATACCCAAACGTCAGTGTAAAGTACGTCTGCACCTTTCACAGCTTCGTCAGCATCTTCAGTGATCAAGATATGAGCGCCACTTTCTTTTGCAAATCCTTCTGCCAATTCAACGATTTCTTTTTCTGGGAAGAGTTCTTTTGGTGAAAAGATGTGTACATTCACACCAAGGATAGCACCTGTTACAAGAAGGCTGTTTGCAACGTTGTTACGTCCATCACCACAGTATACAAGTGTCAAACCTTCCAAACGTCCAAAGTTTTCTTGAACTGTCAAGTAGTCTGCAAGCATTTGAGTTGGGTGCCATTCGTCAGTCAAACCATTCCATACTGGAACGCCTGAGAATTCAGCCAATTCTTCAACCATACGTTGGCTGAAACCACGGAATTCAATACCGTCAAACATACGTCCAAGAACTTTAGCAGTATCTTCTGTAGATTCTTTTTACCAAGTTGGATGTCGTTTGCACCTAGGTATTCTGGGTGAGCACCAAGGTCGATAGCTGCTGTTGTGAAGGCAGCACGAGTACGAGTTGAAGTTTTTTCAAACAAAAGCGCAATATTTTTACCAGCAAGATAGTGGTGTTCAATGTTGCGTTTTTAAGGTCTTTCAAGTGAGCTGAAAGTCCGATAAGGTATTCTAACTCTGCACGTGTAAAGTCTTTTTCTGCCAAGAAGCTACGTCCTTGGAACACTGAATTTGTCATTCTAATTGTCTCCTATTTTCTTTCTAGTATTGATCAGTAAGAAGGAAGAGCTGATCCCTCAAGACCAGCTCTCGGTCTTCTACATTAGATTTCTTCACGTTCAAATGGCATTGACATACAACGAGGTCCACCACGACCGCGAACCAATTCACTTCCGCGGATCTTGATCAAACGAAGTCCGTATTCTTCTAATTTCTTGTTTGTGACTGTGTTACGGTCGTATACGACTACCACACCAGGTGCGATTGTAAGAGTATTTGAACCGTCGTTCCACTGTTCACGAGCAGCAGCAACCACATTGCCATCTCCACATGGGATCAATGTAACTTTTTCAACACCAAGGTTTTCAGCAAGCAATTCAGCCAAATCACCTTTTTCTTCAACGATCTTCAATTGTTCGTTTTCATAAGTTACAGAGAAGACGCGAAGGTTACCTTGGATTTCTGGGTGGATTGTGAATTTATCGTAGTCCACCATTGTGAATACTGTATCCAAGTGCATGAATTTACGGTTGTTAGCAAATTCAAAGGCCAATACTTTCTTGAAGCCAACGTTCTTCTTGAAGATGTTTACCAACAATTTTTCGATTGATGCAGCATCAGTACGTTGTGAGATACCAACTGCCAATACATCTTTAGAAAGTACCAACTCATCCCCACCTTCGATACGAGTATCTTCTTCACGGTTGTAGACAAGTTCAACTTTTCCACCGTAAACTGGGTGGTATTTGAAGATGTATTTACCATACAAAGTTTCACGGTTACGTGTATCTGCGTACATGTGGTTCAATGATACTGCATTACCAATTGTCGCAAATGGGTCACGTGTGAAGTACAAGTTTGGCATTGGGTCGATAGCAAATGGATAGTCAGATTCAACAAGGTCTGTCAATCCTTTTGCTTCTTCAGGAATTTCTGGAAGTTCAGCTTTTTGGAAACCAGCCATTGTTTTTTCAACCAATTCTTGGTTGTCTTCAATACCACGAAGGATTTCACGAATAGCGTTTTTAGTTTGGCGTCCACGAATGTTTGCTTCATCAAGATATTCTTCGATGAATTGTTCGCGAATTTCTGGAGTAGTCAATGACTCAGCTGCCAATTTTTCAAGATAAAGTACTTCGATTCCTTCGTTACGAAGCGCTTGAGCAAAATTGTCGTGTTCTTTTGTGCATCTTCCAAGAATGGAATATCATCAAAAAGAAGACGCTCTAGATAGTCAGGCATTAAGTTTTCCAACTCTTTACCTGGACGGTGCAACATTACTTTTTCAGTTTTCCAATTTCTGAGAAAACATGAATTGGTTTAGTTGACATCTGTCATCCTCCTTTTTCTTTGAGCTTGTTCACAAGCTTATTACAATTGTTATTATATTCTTTATTGGTACCGCTTTCACAAAGGATTCTGCTTTTTGAATGCAAAGAATTTGGCGTTTTTTGAATCCTTCCTATTTTTTAGTTAATATGAAGCGTTTTCTTTGCATATTTTGTCTTTTATATTATTTTTATGAATATATATTTTTTTGTAAAATAAAAAAGATCAACAAATTAGTTGATCTCTTCAAAACTTTTTAAAAAGTAGGCTGTATCTAGAAAAGTTAGTTGTTTTCTCTCATACTGGATCTTATGAGAATCGATGAGTTTCTTTAAAACTTGATTGACAGTTTCTCGAGTTGTGGCTGCTAATTTGGCCATTTCCTTCATACTAATTGGAAATGGAAGTTGATTTCCAAGACTTTCATAGTCCTTGCACAGAATGGCTAAGGATTGAATCACACGCTCACTGGCACTAGCTGTCACGACATTGCGCAAGCGCAACTCTTGAAATTCTAGGATGGAGGAGAGCTTTCTCATAATAAAGAGCAACTGCTCCTTGCTCTCTTGGGCATATAATTCATAGAGGTTGACGGGGATAACGAAACAACGCAAATCCGTCACCGCACTAGCTGTATAATGGTAACGCTCATCCTGGAACATCCCACCATAAGGGAACAGAGCCCCTTCTTTATATAATCCATATAGGAGAATTGGTCCGACGAATCAAATTGCTCAATACGAGCAAAGCCTTTTGCCAGAAGAAAAATGCGCTCCCGCCTATCTCCTGCATAAAACAAAATTTGTCCTTTAGGGATATCCCTGGCATGAATTTCAACAGCTAATTTATCAAATAGCTCCACTGGTAGCGCAGAAAAGGCTGGATGCGAGCGGAGCAATTGGTAATCTTCCTTTGTAATCATGTCTATACTTCCTCTTATTACTATTATTAGTATAACATACTTTTTATAGAAAAGGGAAAGAAGTCTCTTTAGAACAGAAAAGTAATTCGAAACACCAAGTCATTTTCATGATACTTTGTTAGAAGAAAAGGTCTGAGCAAAACTCAGACCTTTTGTCGATTATTCATTCATATTGACACGATGCCATTCATTAATAACATAAGCCAATTGTCCCAATTGATAAAGACCAACGCCACTGATTTCAGAACTTTCTGGAGTCGTACCTCCAAGTCCTGCAGTGTAAATGGCAACCAAATAAGGAGTCGATTCACGAACAATCGCATCCACATTAAGTGCTTCAGCAACATACCCTGGTTTTTGTTGAATGACCAAATCTGGCAAGAATTTCTTATAGTACTCACCTGGGAAAGACTCCCGATCAGTTCTAGTAAATCTGCATATTTTTCTTGATGATTCCAAAGATATTCCAAGACATGGATGTAATAATCCGTTGTCGTTTTATTATCTTCGCTAAAGGTTTTGACTTCTGGTGAACGGGATTGACCATAACGACTGAATAACTTGCGCGCTTGCTCCATCCCCTAAACGATCTGCCAAAGCATAGGCTGGGGTATTTTCAGAGTAAACCAATGAATAGCGCTGCATATCAGGGATAGACATAGCTCCATCAAAGGCAGCAACGTAATTGTCATGTTCCCCTACATATTCATAGTAGGTATTGGTAATGTCAAACCGATCTGTTAAATTGAGTTTCCCTTTGTGACCTCATCCACCACCAACATGTTCAACGGTAGCTTATAGGTACTTCCTGCCGTCATTGGTTGAAGATCATTCATGGCAAATTGCTCTCCTGTAATGGCATTGCGATACGTGAAGGCAACTTGTGACGGATCAATTCCACTTTCCGCTAGGAAATCCTGGACAACCTCTACCAACCCCTTATTAGCATAATCATAGACAAGGCCATAAGCACTCATCGTTTCCATGTCTGCGTCTACCACTGCTTGCTTGGCTTCAGGAGATTTGACACGTGGTTTTTTCGTCTCAGGCGTAGACTTTTCTATATCTTTTTCTTTTGCTTCTTTTGCTTCTTTTGCTTCTTTTGCTTCTTTTGTTTTCTTTGCTTTTTTTCAATTGCTGATGCTGTTGGTTGCGTAACATGCAAGTAGCCCAGTGCGCTTGTTCCCACTAAGCACAATAGAATACTGATCGCAATCATGATCGAGCGTAGATTAAAATATTTTTTCATACGAGATTAATTATAAAAGATTCTACTGAAAATAACAAGAATTATCAGAAATAGAAAACGATTTCTTTTTAAAAAGTTTATTTCTTTTCATCAAAGGCTTATTTTCGTTTAAAGGAGCCCATAATGAGCTTAGCGATCTCTCGCGCAATCGTCCGGAATAAGGAACTCAAGAAGGAATCCTTAGCTTTTTCAAGACTGGATTTTCTTGGACGACCTGGACTGCGTTTTTGCTCTGCTTTTTCCGCCGTAGCTCGTTCTTTTTCTGCTTCTTTTTCTCCTCTTCTTGTGCTTCCTTGCTTGCTTTAGCTGCTAATTTTTCATAGGCAGATTCCCGATCAATCGTCGTCGCATACTTTTGATGGAAAGGCGATGTCGTGATTAAGGCCAATTGTTCACTTTCATTTAAGAGGTCAAAACTCGATTGAGGAGAGAGAATATAAGCACGCTCAACAACACTAGGTTGCCCCTTCTCATTCAGGAAAGAAACCAAGGCTTCCCTGTCCCTAATTCTGTGATCACTGTTTCTGTATCAAAGTCTGGATTCGGACGAAAACTTTGGGCAGCCACCTTGATGGCCTTCATTTCTTTTTGGTGTATAAGCTCGAAGAGCATGTTGTACACGATTTCCAAGCTGTGCCAAAACAGATTCTGGTAGATCTTGAGGATTTTGGGTAATAAAGTAAATCCCTACACCCTTAGAACGAATCAGGCGCACGACTTGCTCGACCTTCTCAAGAAAGAGCTTGCTTGCATCCTTAAAGAGGAGATGGGCTTCATCAAAGAAGAAAACCAGTTTTGGCTTTTCGGGATCCCCAACCTCGGGAAGTGTTTCAAAGAGACGAGACAACATCCAAATTAAAAGGTTGAATACAATTTTGGTGAATGAAAGAGCTTTGTAGCCGAAAGAATATTGATATACCCACGCCCTGATGCATCGAGTTGCATAAAGTCATTTAAATCAAGTGCAGGCTCTCCGAAAAACTGATCCGCTCCTTCTTCTTCAAGAACCAAGAGGCTTCTTTGGATCGCACCGACAGATTGTTTGGTGATATTACCATATTGGGCAGAATAGTCCGAGCTGTGTTCATAGACTTCCTTTAAAAGGCTTTGTAGGTCCTTCAAATCAATCAAGGGCCAATCTTTCTCTTGAGCCACTTTAAAGACAATTGCAAGAATTCCTGATTGAGTTTCATTCAAATCAAGCAGACGAGAAAGAAGCAATGACCCCATTCCTTCGACAGTCGCACGAACAGGATGACCAGCTTGGCCAAAGACATCCCACAATCGAACAGGGAAGGCTTGCGGCTCAAACGGATCTGTGAGACCAAGAAGCTTGTAGCGTTCTTCCAGTTTTGGTGTCCATTGCCCGGCTTTGGCTAAGCCAGATAAATCTCCCTTGATATCAGCTAGAAAGACCGGAATGCCCTCTTTGCTTAATTTTTCTGTGAGGACCTTGAGGGTAATTGTTTTCCCTGTCCCTGTTGCTCCTGCAATCAAGCCATGACGATTCAACATCCGTAAATAGATAGGCGTCTCAACTGCTCCTTTGGTAATGGTAATACTAGTCATTTCATTTCTCCCTGAATGTTTCAGTTTTCATTTTAACGGTCATCTTTTCCTTGCCTAGGCCCTTCAAACTGGGCTTCTGATAAGTAAGACACACTCCTATTAGTGTATCATTTTCCTGTCCAAACGCAAGAAATTATACTCCGATTTTCCGGATACAAACAAAAAAATCTATAAGAGGCAATTGTCGCTCTTATAGATTCCTTTATTTTATTATTTTGCTGCCGCAAACAAGTCATTAACTTTATTCCAGTTGATCACTGAGAAGAAAGCTTTGATGTAGTCAGGACGTACGTTACGGTATTTCACGTAGTAGGCATGTTCCCAAACATCCAAACCAAGGATTGGTGTTTTTCCTTCAGAGATTGGTGTATCTTGGTTTGCTGTTGAAGTGACTTCAAGTTTACCTTCTTTGTTGACAACCAACCATGCCCAGCCAGAACCAAAACGTGTCGTTGCTGCTGCTGTGAAGGCTGCTTTGAAGTCTTCAAATGAACCAAATGTGGCATCAATAGCTGCAGCAAGTTCTGCTGAAGGAGCTGTTTGTTCTGGAGTCATCAATTCCCAGAAAAGAGCGTGGTTCAAATGACCACCACCATTGTTGATCACAGCTTGGCGAATGTCAGCTGGAATGGATTCAACATTAGCTAACAAGTTTTCAAGGTCTTCTCCAATTTCAGGATGTTTTTCAAGAGCTGCATTCACATTGTTTACATATGTTTGATGGTGTTTATCATGGTGCAAATGCATGGTTTCTTCATCGATATAAGGTTCCAATGCATCATAAGCATATGGTAATTCTGGTAAAATGATAGCCATTTTATGGTCCTCTTTTCTTTATTACTGATTTGATAATAACGTAAACAGCTAAATTATTCAACTAATCTGCTTGCAATTTCATTCATGTTTAGACGCTATTTGCCACTTTTAAAAGTGCCAAATCAAATAAGTAGTCTTTATCATACGTTCCACTTTTAATTGCGTAATCAGTCTCAATGAGGATCATCATAGCTTGCTTCAGGAAGGCCAGGAAATCCTACGGCTATCCCGCAAGGCAAACTTCACCTGGTAAGGATTGATCTTGCGCCCTGACAACTCTGATAAGCTCGTCACAATTTGGCTTTCGGATTGACCTTCTTCTGAAAATATTTTTACTTGAGAAAACATTCGGAATTGCCCCAACAGAATAGCGATCAATTTTATTTCATCTTCTCCTTGTAAACGGAGATCTTTCACCAAATTCCTGGCTTGATCGATTTGGCGTTTGAGAATCATTTGGGTCAGATCAAAAATATTATCTTGCAAGGTTTTGGGAACAACCTCCTCAATATCTTCGAGGGTAATCTGACCATCCTCTTTATAAGCCTGCAAAAGAGCGAGATTCTTCTGTAACTCTCCAAAATCATAGCCAGACTTTAATAATAGTTGGTCCAAGGAATCGCCCACAAACTGCAGGCCCAATTCTTGGGCATGGCTTGCAAAATAGCGCTTTACCTCTTGCTCTTTAGGAGTCGCCGCTTCAATGATTTGGGCATCCCGTTTTAAGAGTTTGACTAAGCGACGTTTACTATCTAATTTCCCTTCTGCAAATATCAGCAAATGGGTCGATTCAGAAGGATTTTCTAGGTAGTTTTCAAATTGCTTCAGATCTTCATCTGTTAAATAGCGTTTTTGGCAGTAGTCAGATCCAATAAGTGATCCAAAATCACAATTTTTCATCAGCGAAAAAGGAAGACTGACCAAATCCAGCTCTACCTCAGCATAGGAGGCTTCCTTCATATCAAAATAAGAATAATTCAAATCTGAGGGATCATAGTCTATTTTTTTAAAATGTCTTTTTTAACCATTCAAATTGACCTACATCCTCGCCTGTCAAGACAAGAATAGAAGGCAGAGTTTGAACCGTCAGATGTTTAGTGTCGGTAATTGCTTGCATGAAACTCTCTTATCTTTATCCGTTTAGTGGATTTCGTGTTCAGCAGCCATTTTTTGTTCCAATGGTGGTTTTTCGTCGGACAAATCTGGAGCTGCTACAAAATTAGGAATTTGCTCAAACGAGTTGCCTCCAAAGCTTCCTTCTGTCGCTGATACCTGTGGTTCAGAAGTTACTCCCATAGGAGTTTCTACTGGTTGTGGGAAGGTATTTTTTCCTGGAAGCATCATGAGAATCAGGAGAGAAATAACTGTAATCACCCAAAGAAATAGGAAAATATCTAGCCCTGACAATAAATAGAGTAAAACCGGACCAAGGTTCAAAAAGATCCAAGACCAATGGATCCCAGCATCCCGTAAGCGACGCACACAAATGGCTTGACTGGGTACCAAAATGAGGAAGTAAAAGAATGCTAAGAAAGCGAGTGCCCATAGACCTGTTTTAGAATGAACAGTTGAAAAATTGAGTATTTCTTGAGCATTTTGATGGGATAAAGAAGTCACGATGTAAAAAACCCAAAGAGGCAAAGAAATCAGGAAATTCCAGAAAAAGCTAGCCAAAATGAGCTCGACTGGTCTTACTTGAAAAATCTGCATACTGTATCCAAAATTGCTTAAATGCGTTCATACGATTCTACCTTTACATTGATTTCACCTTCTATAATAGCAATTTTCAGCATAGAAAGCAAACCTCTCCTCATCTCTAGCGGACCGTTTCTACCCTCCAATGATCCCACCCAATCAAGCGAATCGCTCCCTTTCATCGGTACGAAGGTAAGAAATGGATCGTTCCTCTAAACGATCAAGCAATTCTTTATGAGGATGCTGGTAGCGATTTTTCTTTCCAACGGAGATTAAGGCCAATTGAGGATGTAGCTGGTCCAAAAATACATCACTAGAGGAACCTTTCGATCCGTGGTGGCCTACTTTCAAAACATCCACTTGTAATTGGGGATAGTTTCCCAATAGTTTTTCTCCCCAGCTTCTTCCAGATCACCTGTAAACAAAAAACGTTTCTGATAAAACTGCCCATAGAGGACAATCGAATCATTATTTTTGCCATCCCCACTTCATCAGGAGATAAGACTTCGAGATGATGATCAAAAATAGGAAGTTGATCCCTCTCTGGACTACTTTAACTGGGCTATGAAGCTGTTTCAATTTCTCTTGAAATTTGGAACTGGTTAGACTGCCTGGACTGACATACACTTTTTAACCGGGATTTGTCTGGCAACCTCTACCATATCGCCCATATGGTCCTGATCTGTATGGGTCAAGACCAAAGCATCGAGTTTTCCAACACCTCGACTCTTGAGATAGGGAATCAAGGTTTTATCCGCATTGGCAGATTGACTGCGCTCTTGCCACTTGTCTCCACTTTTAAAAGTGACGCGTCCTCCGACATCAATCAAAATGGTCCTTCCTTTCCAATCGCGTAAAAGATACTGTCTCCTTGACCGATGTCCACCATGGTGATCTCATTTTCTAAAGGATGCTTGGTCCAACAAAAGATGAGTAGAATCATACCGATGAACAGAAAACGAAGTTTTTTTGCTTTCGAAGATCATATAAGGTCCCTAAAAGAAGTAAGAGGACGATCAGAGCTAATCCCGTCGGTTGACCAAATACCAACGGTACCGACGTGAGCTTTGAGATCCAACGAATACACTCCTCTATGAGTAGAAAGAAACTATTAAAAATCGTAAGCGGCTTTAGAATCGATAAGATAAATAGCACTGTTAACCCTGGAAGGAGAACAAGATCAAACAAGAAAGAAAAGAGGAAGGTTAAAGGGAGTGACCATGGTTGAAAGACACTAAAATAATAGGTCAAAAGGGCAAGATCCCCAGACTAATCCAGAAACTTTCCACTAGCACCTTTTTAATTCCTGAATAAGAATTAGTATCTACCAAGGTCAAAATAAAGGCATAAGCACAACTCAAGACTCCTCCAGCTGTCAGGAGAAACTTGGGCATGAGAATCATTAAGAGCATCAAGGTCATCGCCATATTTTCCATCCCTCGGATGCCCTTTTGAGAGAGGATTTTTGTAAGAGACTGCGAACCACTGAAACAGAAAAACCTGTCAAGCCAGCATAGACCAAAGAGATTGGAAGCATCCAGATATCGACTGTCTCTTGCAAGATTCCTAGACGTAAGAGAACTTTTCGGATCCCATTGATGAAAAAGCCGACCTGCATCCCAGACAAGGCAAACAAATGAATAATCCCTAAACTCGTGTAAAGCTGATCCATCTCCTCAAAATCCGTATCTAAATAACCAAAAAGAAGGCCGGTCATATACTGGTTCATTGGCTGTGGAAAGTGCTCCTTGCTCCAAACAATGGCTTGGCGCCTCCATTGAGATAACCAATCGAAAATATTCCACGTTTGGATGGGAAGCGCAGATTGGATCGTTTCAATTCTAATTTGGTGATATATTCCTTGAGTCTTCAAATAAGCTCGATAGTCAAAACCTCTAAAATTTCGCTGCCCTTCTGGTTCCTCTATAACACCTTTATACGTCAACTCCAACAAGTGAGTTTGACCTTGCCACTGCTGTTTTTCTTTCTCAGATTTCAAGGTGTAAAAACTTGGTAGGTGCTACCCTGATCTTTAGCACGAAAAGACAGGGCATCTCCATTAACCTTGATGGTATCTGGGATCAGACGTAAATGGGCTGGGGACCGACTTTCGACTTGTTTTGGATGATCCTGGGCTCGCTGAAAAACAAAGAAGACCGCAAAACAAAGAGTTGCTAAAACAAGACGCAACAAACTTGAGCGATCCTCCTTATAGTGATGAACCACTAAACATATCACCACTACTAGACCGCTGATCGAAAGCCAAGATGGTTGATAAATGCTAAAGTACAACCATAGGAGCAAAAAGGTGAGATGGACAAGCGAAAAGGGAGCTCTTTAATCCACCGTGAAAGCATCTCTTAGTTTCTCCAGTGTTTTCTCCCCGATTCCTGAAACATTTTTAAGATCATCCACCGATCGAAAAGGGCCATTTGCGTCGCGATAGGCGATAATGTCCTGGGCTCGTTTCTGACCAATGCCTGATACCGTTTGGAGCTCTGACTCGGTCGCTCGATTTAAATGGACCTTGCCTGTTTTTTCTGCTGATGCTGACGAAGTTGCAGGACTTTCTGAACTTCCAAGTGCTGGAACATCCTCCCTTCTTTGGCAACATAAATCACTGCTTCATCAGAGAGTTTTTGCGCCAAATTGACCGATTGGCTATTGGCTTCAGCAGTCATTCCACCCGCCTTATGAATGGCATCGTGGACTCTGCTATCTGAGCGCAACTCATAGACACCTGGTTGTTTAACAGCCCCTTTGACATCGACCGTAATGATTTCGGGCGCATCAGACACTGAAGCAGCCGGCTTTTCTTCTCTTGAACTAGAAGCAGATGTCTTTTCTTTGCTCGAAGTTGAACGGGAAGTCTGATAAAGATCCGGTATTGTTGATGTACTCGACTGAGGTCGATGGAAAAGAAAATACCCTCCAAGTAAGAGTCCGATAGCTGTAAGTGCTAAAAGAGCTTATATTCTTTGATTTTTTCGATGATATCCTCCATAAGAAACCTCCTCTCACTTTTATTATTCGTAAAATAAAAAAACTGAGAAAACTCTCAGTTTTTTTACTTGTTTTTTCGATGTTTGTCCGGATCCCATACAAAGCTGGCTAGGTAACTAAAGAGCAAGGTCAAGATGGCCACGACTAAGACAAGAGGAATCAAAAGGATTTTTAACAAACGAATCAAGATAAGCGGTTTTGTTGGGGTGTTGATCGCTTGCGCTTCCGCATCCAAACGGTCAAACTCCTCTTGAATACGACGGGCAACTTCTGCCACTCCTTCGTCATTCATCTTTTAATATCCGAAATATCAATCGGATGTCCAAAGTTCATATCAATGCGTTCACCCGTTGCCAACCCTTTCAAGTCTCTTGGACCAGTATATGTCACTGGCATGATACGGACCTTAGCCATTTTGGCAATGATGGCAACACCGCCTTTGACGTCTTGAGAATGACGGCTTCCACTTGGAAACATAATCAAGGAACGGTTGCTCTTTTTCAGCATATTGACAGGATACTTAATGGCTTCTGCTCCCGGATTTTCACGGTCGATCGGAAAAGCCCCACACATACGAATCCACCAGCCAAAAATACGATTGGTGAAGAGTTCTTTCTTCGCCATAAAGATAAACTGCTTTGGCTTGGTCGCAAAGGCCATATAGACTGGATCCCACCAGGTCCGGTGAGGCGATACCAATATGTAGTTCTCTTCCCGATCTGGAATATTGTCCTTATGATGGTAATGGGCATTCCCATTTAAAACCCAAAGAATAAAGGCAACAAGGCCACGTAAATAGGTATAAAACATAGTTGTTCCTCAAATCCATTTCATTAATCTCTACAAGATATTCCATCATGTAAAACGTTCTTTCTTATTATACCGTATCCTGATTTTGACCGCAAACTTTTTAGATAAAAAATGTCTCAGCGGACCGATTCTAGATAGTCTTTTTCGCAAAAAAATGATATCATATTGTCTATGGAAACGAATGAATTAAAGGGGTTATCCCTCAGTGAAGTCCGTAAGAAAATGGATCGCGGACAAACCAATGATTTTACAACGAATACAAGTACCAGTACCTGGCAAATCATTAAGCGCAACGTCTTCACCTTGTTTAATACCTTAAACTTTGTGATTGCCGTAGCCTTGGCTGCTGTACAGGCCTGGAGCAATATGATCTTTTTCGCGGTTATTTGCTTCAATGCCATTACAGGGATCATGACCGAGATGCGGGCCAAGCGGATGATTGATAAGCTCAATCTCATGAGTCGTGAGTTGGTAACTGTCATTCGAGACGGGGAAAAGATGCGATTCCACCAGAGAAGCTTGTCCTAGGTGATCTAATGCTTCTGTCTTCGGGTGAGCAGATCCCTAGTGATGCTGAAGTCATGTCCGGTATCGCAGAAGCTAATGAGGCTATGCTGACTGGTGAGAGTGACCTGGTTTTAAAAGAAGTTGGTGATGAACTGCTTTCTGGTAGTTATATTGCCAGTGGTCAAGTCTATGCCCGGGTCAAGCGAGTTGGGGCAAACAACTATGCCAACAAACTGATGATGGAAGCCAAAACCTTGAAGCCTATCAATTCGCGTATTCTCTATAATTTAGCGAAAATCTCTAGCTTTACTGGGAAAATTATCATCCCATTTGGCCTTGCCCTCTTCTTTGAAGCATTGTTGATCAAGATGCTACCGATCAAGGATTCTGTCGTGAATTCTTCCACAGCTCTCTTGGGAATGTTGCCAAAAGGAATTGCCCTACTGACGGTTACGTCTCTTTTGACGGCGGTTATTAAGCTCGGCATGCGCAAGGTCCTTGTTCAAGAAATGTATTCCGTCGAAACCCTGGCGCGTGTGGATACCTTGTGTCTAGATAAGACCGGGACCATCACTCAAGGGAAGATGACAGTCGAAGCTCTCCATAGCTTATCCGAACATTTTTCTGAGGAAACGATCCAGGTCATCCTCTCTGCTTACATGCAAAATAGTGAGGACACCAATCCTACTGCTCAAGCTATTCGCAAGGCTTATGGGGAGTTGGAGCATGCTTATACTGCAGAAAACATTATTCCTTTCTCAAGTGATCGGAAATGGGAGCCATGCACCTCTCCAATCTTGGCACCGTCTTTCTCGGTGCTCCTGAAATGCTCCTTCAAGAAAATCCAACTGCTGTCGTCGAAGCACAAGGCCGTGGATCGCGCGTTCTCGTCTTAGCCCACAGTTCAGAACAGATCAGCATGCAGGAATTGAAACTGCCTGAAAATCTTGAAGGAATTGCCGTTATTGAGATTACAGACCCCATTCATGAAGGGGCTTCTGATACCCTCGAGTATCTTCGCTCTGAAGGCGTGGATCTTAAGATCATCTCTGGTGACAACCCTGTGACGGTCTCTTATATCGCTCAACAAGCGGGCTTCAAAAACTACGAAAACTACATCGATTGTTCCAAAATTTCTGATGATCAATTAGTGGATCAAGCAGAGGAAACAGCCATCTTTGGACGCGTATCCCTCACCAAAAGAAACTGCTCATTCAAACCTTGAAAGCAGCTGGTCGAACGACAGCTATGACTGGAGACGGGGTCAATGATATCCTCGCTCTTCGTGAAGCAGACTGCTCCATCGTAATGGCTGAAGGAGATCCTGCAACCCGTCAAATTGCCAATATCGTTCTTTTGAACTCTGACTTTAATGATGTTCCAGAAATTCTATTCGAAGGTCGTCGTGTGGTCAATAACATTGGACGAATCGCTCCGATTTTCTTCATCAAAACGATCTATTCCTTCCTCTTGGCTATTATCTGTATCGCCAGTGCCCTTTTCTTCAATGTCAATTATTTGCTGGTTTTTCCATTCATCCCTATTCAAATCACCTTGATTGACCAATTCGTCGAAGGATTCCCACCATTTGTGTTGACCTTTGAACGCAATATCAAACCGGTTGAAAAACACTTCTTAAGACGTTCCCTTCTGTTAGCCTTACCAAGCGCCTTGATGGTCGTCTTTAGTGTCTTGTTCATTCGCCTTTGGGGAGCAAGCCATGGTTGGTCTGCAGCCGATATGTCTACTGTATCCTATTACTTACTTGGATCCATCGGTTTCCTATCCGTCATCCGTGCCTGCCTTCCACTAAATATCTGGCGAGCCCTCCTCATTCTCTTCTCTGTTGTAGGATTCTACGCATCTGCGGTCGTATTGAAAAACTTGATCGAGATTTCACTCCTTACAGCCACTACTTTCCCAGTTTATCTGGCATTGATGGCCATCTTTACAGGAGTCTTTATCCTCACAACGATTCTACAAAAATATGAATTTAATTAAAAAGAGAGTGGGACAGAAATCGGTAATTCGTTAGAATTCGATTTCGTCGCCCCACCTCCGCACAGTTTAGTAGGGCTGTAAAAGCTGATGAAATCAGCGTAGTAGAGCCCACTCAACCACTGCGTCTTTCTCGACAATCCAAAGACAATTGAGAGGCTAGGACTTTTGTCCCAGCCTCTTTTTACGGTGCATCAAAAGCAACAATCGCAGGTTTTTCATTAAATGCAGTAAATGGTTTTATTTCAAGTTCTAATTTGCCATCCCCTTTTACACCAAAATGTTGTACCGCACCTTCCATTGATCGACCTGGCGAAATGGACCCCATTGTATTCGTATTAGGATAAGATTCCATTTTATTTCCGCCTACAAAAGATTGATATCAACACCTACAGCTAAATCCTTATCGGAAAGATTTTTAACATTATAAGTTACTTTCAACACTTTATCAGGATTTGATTGGTCAAAATCATTGCGTTCATCAGACCATTCAACTTTTGTAATTGTATACTCAGCTTGTTTATCAAAGACAATTTTATCACCAATAGCATATGCTGATTTTTCTCACTACTTTTTTCAGTTGTTGCGATTTTCTCTGTCTTAGTTTCTTTTGAAGAATTATTTGACTGAGAATTTGAGCTTCCACAAGCTACGAGTACACTAACTGAAAGTACGGATAAACCTAAACCTAACCATTTTTTCGTTTTGTTCATTTACAAAACCTCCCACTTTTTAATATATAGTAACATATTTAAATAAGAAAAGAAAGCGTTTTTACAAAAAAATATTATTTTAATATATCAAAAATTATCATCTTTCCCCGAGCCTCTTTTCATGCTATAATAGAGCCATGACAGATATCGAATTAAAAGACGGCGAGCGCGTCAACCAACTCTTTTCAAGTGATGTGAAAATTATACAAAATCGGGAAGTCTTTAGTTACTCCGTGGATAGCGTCCTGCTCTCGCGCTTTCCAAAATTGCCCAAGCGAGGCTTGATCGTAGATCTCTGCGCTGGAAATGGGGCTGTGGGACTCTTTGCAAGCACTCGGACAGAGGCTCAGATCATTGGTGTCGAAATTCAAGAACGTCTGGCGGATATGGCTACACGCTCTATTTCCCTCAATGGCTTGAACCAGCAAATGTCCATGATCACCGATGACCTCAAGCATTTGCCTCAACATATCAAGGGAGTAAGGTGGATATCATCCTCTGCAATCCTCCTTATTTCAAGGTGGATGAGCATTCCAATCTCAATGAGAGTGAACACTACCTCTTAGCTCGGCATGAAATTACCACCAATTTAGATGAGATTTGCCATGTGGCTCAGCGGGTTCTCAAATCAAATGGTCGCTTAGCGATGGTCCATCGTCCAGATCGCTTTTTAGATATTATCGAAACCATGAAACGTTACAATCTTGCACCTAAGCGGATCCAGTTTGTCTATCCCAAAGTGACCAAAGAGGCGAATATGTTATTGATTGAGGCGATCAAGGATGGCTCACTGGACGGTTTAAAAATTCTGCCTCCCTCTTTATTCACAATGAAGACGGCAGCTATACAGACGAGATTCATGAGATCTACTATGGAAACTAAGGCTTACATGTATGTCCTAGAGTGTGCGGATGGCTCCTCTACACTGGCTACACAACGGATGTCGAAAAACGCCTAAAGACGCACAATGCTGGAAAAGGCGCCAAATACACACGGGCTCGCCTCCCCGTTAAACTTCTTTACCAAGAATCCTATCCAGATAAACCCTCTGCTATGTCTGCCGAGGCTCTCTTTAAAAAGAAATCACGCCAAGCTAAGCTAAACTATATCAAAAGAACCGTCGGACTCCATAGTCCAACGGTTTTTCATTTACAAAATGGTGATACGGTACTTGTGACTCCGTGTCTCTTGAGGAGCCAACTGGATCACACCCTTTTATCTTCGAAGAAATCGCCCTCTTCCGCAGATGTGGAAATACCCGTCCAAGGCTCTAAAGCAATGAAGGGGCCCTTGTTATTGGTAGACCAAAGGACGAGATTCTCAAAATCTGCAAAGGCAAATTCCAAACCTTTACCGGATTTTTTCGAGAGGAGCTGCACAGATTTAGAGGCTAATTGATCTAAAATAATGGCGTCTTTTTCAAACAGTTCATGGCGTAAAGGTAGGCTACGACTATGGTCTAAAAATGGCGTCCGCTGCAGGCGATCAACCAAACCGGTTTCTGTGAACAAGAGAGGAACGCTACAGCTTTCTTCTTTTTCAAAAATTAACTCGTAGTCTTCATAGTCTTCATCTGCTAAAAGGGGACAACGAAAGGCTGGATGCCCTCCAATGAAATAAGGCATGACTTGATCTGACTCTAGATTATGCACGCGATAGGTGATGGTGATCTCTTTCCCTTTCAATTCATAATCAATTTCCACTCGAAAATGGTAGGGATAATTTTGTAAGCTCTCGTCGTTAGAGGTGATTTCAAAGACAAGACGATGGTCTGTTTGTTCTTTGAGTTCAAACTCTCTCTTGCGAATGAGGCCGTGTCTTGGAAGCTGGCCTGTCTTCACTCCATCTTTTAGATGATACTGCACTTGGCCATTACGAACACTCCCACAAATCGGAAACAGAACCGGCGCTTGTCCTGACCAATACTCTGGATCCCCTGCCAGAGATATTCTATGCCTTCTTTACTTCGAATAGAGCTCAATTCCCTCCAAATGTCTTACATTGTACTTCTAGTTCATTATTTTTTAATGCAATCACCATGGGCGACACCTCTTTATAATTAGTATAGTTATTATATTCATTATAACCTTTTAGAAGAGATTGTCAATTTTTATTTTTCTAGTCAAAAATTTTAAAAAATAAGAAAAAATTCTTGACAAAGCTTAGAAATAATTGTAGACTTAATATGTTAACAGAAATATTCCATTTTAGGAATTCATTCTTTCTGTTGTCTGACTTTTTGGATGCTCCTTATCATGATACATTTTTCTAAAAGAGTCAGTTATCATTTAGGTCTCCTTATAAATATACAAGGGTTAACAGCTAGTTAACCCTTGTATTTTTGATTTGCATATAAAAAACGGCCTATTGCTAGACCGTCCTTAAGACTTATTTATCCCCTTTGTTGCGGATGACAAATCCATTTTTCTTTTCATTGGAAGTACGATGAGGACGTTTGTTGCCTTTGCCTTCAAAGTCTCGGCTATTTTTATTGGACTTGCGTTTGAAATCACGGCGTCCACCTTCACGGTCATCTCTGCGATTGCGGTCATGACGTTGGTCTCCACGACGGCCATTTCCACGGGCACCTTTGCCTTTTCCACCAAAGCCACCACCGGATGGTTTGAATGGCAATGGTTTTTCACGCGCAATTTCAACTTCTGGAAGGCTGTCTGGATCTTGAACGGTCAAGCTCAAAATATACATAGCCAATTCTTCAGGAGTGAATTCTGCAGCCAATTTGCGAGCATCCTTACCAAACTTCTCAAAGTTGGTCCGGATTTTTTCATCTTCAAAGTCTCGCTCAATTTTCTTCAGCGCTACTTGTTTTTTCGCTTGGAAGGCTTCTTCTGCTGTTGCAGGTTTCATTCCCTTCATCCGCTTTTTGGTCAAGTTCTCAATGATTTGCAAATAGCCCATTTCATTTGGCGAAACAAAGGTAATGGATTGCCCTGTTTTCCCAGCACGACCTGTCCGTCCGATCCGGTGAACATAGCTTTCTGGATCTTGTGGGATATCGTAGTTGTAGACATGGGTAACACCTGAAATATCCAAGCCACGTGCCGCAACGTCTGTTGCTACCAAGACGTCCAAGTTTCCATTTTTAAAGTCACGAAGGACTCGAAGACGCTTGTTTTGATCCAAATCTCCGTGAATTCCTTCTGCACGGAAACCACGAATCTTCAAGCCACGAGTCAATTCATCGACCCGGCGTTTCGTCCGACCAAAGACAATGGCAAGTTCCGGTTGCTCGACATCCATCAATCGAGTCATGGTATCAAACTTTTCGCCTTCTTTGACACGAATATAGTATTGATCGACCAAATCAGTTGTCAATTCTTTGGCCGCAATCTTAACGTGTTCGGGTTTTTTCATAAACTGAACACCAATGCGTTTGATGGCTTCTGGCATCGTTGCTGAAAAGAGAAGAGTTTGACGTGTTTCTGGAACACGGCTAATGATAGCTTCGATATCTTCCAAAAGCCCATGTTGAGCATTTCATCTGCTTCGTCCAAGATCAAGGTTTCAATATGATCAAGTTTCAAGGCCTTGCGCTTGATCAAATCTAGCAAGCGTCCAGGGGTTCCCACAACGATATGAGCACCTGACTTCAAGGCTTTGATTTGCTTTTCAATGCTTGATCCACCATAGACAGAGCGGACTTTAACACCCTTGCTGCGTCCAAAACGGAAGAGTTCTTCCTGACTTTGAACCGCCAACTCACGCGTCGGAGCAATAACAAGGGCTTGGATTACTGTGTTATCGACATCAATCTTCTCCAAAGTTGGAAGACCGAAAGCGGCTGTTTTACCAGTCCCTGTTTGCGCTTGACCGATGACATCTTTTCCTTCAAGAGCCAACGGAATGGTTTGTTCCTGGATCGGGCTCGCTTCTACAAAGCCAGCTTTTTCGATTTCTGCTAATAATTCAGCAGATAAGTTAAATTCATTGAATTTCAATTCTTTCTTCTTTCTAAAAAGTGGTGCGAAGCCACTTTATCAAACTTCTTTCAATGCGAATACGCACTGATTGCATAGGAAGTCACCTTCCCGGTCACCTGTCGCAAGACTCATCTAAAGAAAAACTAGTCCGTCTGTTTAAGACTACATTTTCTTTAGAGAAAAATGTTTTGCGTCCTAACGGATGTTGTTGACTAGAATCGTTTTTTCAAACAAATAGGCAACATGATCCTATTTGCGGGAGTCTTCTTTCGAACAGAATCCTTCCATCTGTTCTGCCTCCCTAGCATTTCTCTCATACAAGTTTGCAACTTATCTAGTATAACATAATGAAGAGGCAAATGATAGTCACAGGAGACTAATTTTATTTTTAGGAAAAAATCTTAGATAGCTTAAGATTATAAAAACGCCCCTAAATCTAGCCAGGACTGGTTTTCTTCTTGCGACCATTTCATATACTTCATCATTGGAGTATAAAAAAATCGGAAAACTTTTATTTTTGGTAACTCTTATCTTGCGTTTTTACAAATAAATATGTATAATACAGTTAGTATCTAAAATATTTCTGTATAAAGAAATAGGATCATTTTATCTGATTCAACGATTTATTCTACGTTCTGATTTATTTAGAACCACTCAGTACTATTAAATCTACTCCTACTATTTCCAAGAAGATTTTGTACAGTCAATGAACTATTCACACTGCCCCTTCTTTGGAGAGGAGGGCAGGTGTCTAGATGGTTCCTATTTCTCAGATTATTCTAGATACGAAGAGGCTCGGATTTCTCCAAGCCTCTTTTTTATCTTTGTTTCACAATCCACCGCATAACCTTTCCCAAAATGAGCCATAATATAAAGCTACATACGGATACATAAATCCAAGCATTGGGATCCTTTGTCATCGGAAGAGGGATATTCATTCCAAAGAAACCGGTGATAACGGCTAAAACCGCCAACAAGGCTTCAAAGATGGTTAGGGTTGTCAAGTTGTCATTCAAGTTGTTGTTTAGGATATTGTTGTAAGATCCAGACAACTGCTGTAAGACATTGGAAATCAACTCAGTCATCGAAGCCAACTGACGCGCTTCGATCATGGCATCATCAAACTGCTCTTTTTCAACATCATTCATCCTGCGATAAATGGCATGCGCTTTAATATGTTCTAGCAACATCCGATTTTGCTTGGCTGCTGCGACCAGATACACCATACCGGTCTCAAGGTCAGACAGGGCATAAAGATTCTTGGTCGTCGTTGTCTTTCGAAGCAAACGATTGAGTTCATCCTTGTGCTTATCTAAGCGATCAATAATCGGATAATAAGCATTACTGATCATTTCAAGACCTGCAAAAGCAACTTATAGATCGACAACTCCCCATGGCTTTCCAAATAGCGAACCATTTGTTCAATGATATAGGCATTGTCCTGGTTACTGATGGTCACGAGTCGCGTATCTTGAACGATAAAGGTCATAGGGATGGTTTCGTAGTATTCCTTGTCCTTTTCTAAATCCAATACATTGTAGATAAATGTGATCGTACCGTTTTCTCGATTATAATCCATATGGGCACGTTCGTTCTTATCCATCGCGTACTCAATGGTTTCTTTGTCAATCTCGTATTTTTATAAAGATATGAGTTTTCAGCAATCATATCCGAGTCGATATTGATCCATTTCCGATCTTGACCCAATTGTTTTTCGATAAACATTCCGTCTCCTTTCTCAACTGTTCTCTATCAACATGATTTTTTATTTAAAGACTGCACTGGCTAATGCTTGCTGAATTTCAATGACGCTGTTGTCACTCTTGAATTGTAAAACTTCTGAAGGCTCGACTGCAGAAGAAACCCAGATTTTTAGTTCGGCATCCAAATCAAAATGACCGGAAGTTTCTACTGAAAATCGAGAGATGGAGCGATAAGGAAGGGATTTATAGGACGTTTTCTTTCCTGTTACTCCTTGCTTATCCACCAAGATCAAACGAAATTCTGTAAAGACGATTAAATCACGAATCAGGCTAAAAGCAAGTGTGACTTGCTCTCCCGGCACCAAGATATCTTCCAGATCTCTTTCTACTTTATCAACATTCTTTTGAGAGGCATTGCCCATCAAACCACTTAATAATCCCATCATTTCTCCTTTAAAAGCGAAAACGGATAGATTTTCGTTTTCTTATTCTATTGTTATGGATCGGTTTTGAATCGTTCCTTACCCCATCTTTTCTTCCAGCTCAACGTCTGGATACTTATCCGCAAACCAGCGGAGGGCAAAGTCGTTTTCAAAGAGGAAGACAGGTTGGTCAAAGCGGTCCTTCGCCAAGATGTTTCGGCTTGAAGACATGCGCTCATCTAAGTCTTCTGGTTTGATCCAGCGAACGGTCTTTTTCCCCATTGGGCTCATGACCACTTCGGCATTGTATTCATTTTCCATCCGGTGCTTAAAGACTTCAAACTGAAGTTGACCAACGGCACCTAACATGTATTCACCTGTTTGGTAGTTGGTATAGAGCTGAATAGCTCCTTCTTGCACCAATTGCTCAATCCCTTTGTGGAAGGATTTTTGCTTCATGACGTTCTTAGCTGACACTTTCATGAAGATTTCAGGCGTAAAGGTTGGCAGGGGTTCAAACTCAAACTTGTTTTTGCCCACTGTCAAAGTATCTCCAACCTGATAAGTCCCGGTATCGTAAACCCCGATGATGTCTCCTGCTACAGCATTGCTGACATTTTCACGGCTTTCGGCCATAAATTGAGTCACGTTAGATAACTTAGCGCCCTTACCAGTACGAGGCAGGTTGACGCTCATCCCACGCTCAAATTCGCCAGATACGATCCGCACAAAGGCGATCCGGTCGCGGTGACGAGGATCCATGTTGGCCTGAATCTTAAAGACAAATCCTGAGAAATCCTTATCATAAGGATCGACAAGTTCTCCATCTGTCTTCTTGTGGCCGTGTGGTTCCGGAGCAAACTTGAGGAAGGTTTCCAAGAAAGTCTGTACTCCAAAATTGGTTAAGGCTGAGCCGAAGAAGACGGGAGTCAATTCACCTGCAAGGATGGCTTCTTCTGAAAAGTCATTTCCAGCCTCTTGCAAAAGTTCGATATCGTCTTTTACTTGCTCGTAGAAAGGGTTGTTAGCAAAAAGCTTGTCTCCATCTTCTAGACTAGCAAAACGTTCATCCCCTTTGTAGAGTTCCAAACGTTGGTTATAAAGGTCATAGAGTCCCTCAAAGGCTTTCCCCATCCCGATCGGCCAGTTCATTGGGTAACTGGCGATTCCCAAGACTTCTTCTAATTCTTGTAAGAGGTCCAGTGGCTCACGACCGTCACGGTCTAGCTTATTCATAAAGGTAAAGACTGGAATGCCACGGTGTTTCACAACCTCAAACAATTTCTTGGTTTGAGCCTCAATCCCTTTGGCAGAGTCCACCACCATGACGGCAGCGTCCACCGCCATCAAGGTCCGGTAAGTATCTTCTGAGAAGTCCTCGTGCCCTGGCGTATCAAGGATATTGACCCGTTTGCCATCATAGTCGAACTGCATAACAGATGAGGTTACCGAAATCCCACGTTGCTTCTCGATATCCATCCAGTCAGACTTAGCAAAGTTTCCTGTTTTCTTTCCTTTTACGGTACCAGCTTCCCGAATCTCTCCCCAAAGTAGAGCAACTGCTCTGTAATCGTCGTTTTACCAGCATCCGGGTGGGAGATGATGGCAAAGGTACGGCGTTTTTAATTTCTTCTTGTACGTTCATGTTCCTAATTCTTTCTCTTCTTATTTTTTGATAAATTTATAAATTCATCTCTACATCGGATTTCTCCTCAATTTCTCTATCTGTCCTATTATAGCGAAAATAGGCACTTTTTCAACGATGATTCTTCTTTGAGAGCAAAAAGAAAGACCAAAATCCGTCGATTCTAGTCCTCTTATCATGACTGTTAGAAGGCTCCAAATCCTCCGCCACCGCCACCATCAGAAAAGCCACCGCCGTCAAAACCGCCACTGCCATCTGAGGAGTTAGTAGAGAAGCTTGAAACGCTATAGGAATCATCTGCATAACTCATCAAGGTAGAGCCGTCTAGGAAGGGATTTGAAGAGGTCGTTATCCAAACAACAGCATCCCAATCCTCATATGGTAAGGAAATCTGATGATTTTGGAGTACCTGGCTCACTTTTTTGCTTGACCATACATAGTTGCATAGACTAGGATACGATTCCATAGGATGACACTCTCAAGTTCTGCTTGGTTGAAATTTGGAATACTTTCGATCATATTTCGAAAGGCCATCCATTGGAATTGTGAATCCAAGTTTTCTAAGGATTGGAGATGTTCTTCGCGAATTTTCACAAGAATATAAAATGGAATGAAGAGAACGACCAACAATACAATCATCCAAAAATAGAAGGAAGATAGGTGGGAACCAAATCCAAAAGATAAGAAACACATGCTCACAAATAAGATCAGTAAGAGCCAAAAATGTAAGGCACAGCCTGTTTTTGAAAAAGCTTCTTCTTTTTCAGATAAGTCTCTAAAATAAGAAGGCAATCCTAATTTCGCAATCTCCTTCTCTACCCCTTTGACAATTGCTGGGCATCTTTTTTAACAGTGATTGAACGTCATTTCCGACCTTTCGAATACGGTCTCGTTGGGTGTCTGATTTAGCAGCTCGAAAGTCTTTTTTAGGGCTACTTTGTCGATTTTATACCTTGAAAATACTTCACTGATATTGATTTGAGATTCTTGATCAAAGATCATTTCAATAAACTTCAATTCAAAATCAGCCAAGCCTTCATAATGGAGACAGGTCAAGGTTTCCCATTTTCATCCCTAGTCAACCGAAGATTTCCTCGATCAATAAGATCTAACATGGTTGCCTGGATGAGATGATTAAATTTTAGTTGCCCCTTCTCTCTAGACATCACCATCCGTTCAAAATCAAGTTGATACAGTGCCTTAGCTAGGACAAGAGGAGGTAAATTCTGTGGTGGTTCGTATAATCGTACTCCTTTTGCAATCCGACGAGTTCTGGTACTGATAAAATACCGGATCCATGGAATGAAAGCTAGGATAAATAAAAGAACCGATACAATTGGAACGACCTTGAGTAGAAGGGTCCGATAGAGGAACGTTTTTGTTCAATGGATTTCTCTTTTTGAGAAATTTCTCTTTTCCATTTCCCTTGTCAATCTCATTTGCTTGGTCTCGACGCAGGGCCTCTGTCATTGGCCAATAGGCATGCAGTTCGAGCTTACCATTTTGGGAAAATCCTTTGTCCAAATATGATAACCAGTTGCAGTCCGTTCGACTTGGGCTGGTGGATTAAAGTAACCAGTATGGGCATACAGTTTTCCTGCTTGGCATCCAAGCCATCTACATAAAAATCTAATTTCGCGACTTTCTCATCTCCATCTGAAATAGGAAACCAATTCAGTTCTGCAATATCCTTGTAGAAAGTCAAGAGATGATCAATCTTCCATTTTACTTTGATCTTGACCGTTCCTCCGACGATACGGGCATTGTATATTTTTAATTGCCGACCATCTTCCAGGTCTGTCTCCTCTACACGAATCTCACGTTTTCCCCATCCACATAGGCTTCCACCTCAGGATGACGATGAATCTTAAACCCTTTTGGAAGAGGATCTGCGCTTCCTAGGGTCACATATTGACCATGATAGCCTGTCTGAAACTGATAGGTAATCTCTTGTGTAAATGTTGCTTGGCTATCTTCCTGCAATTGGAGGTGTCCTACATAGGATTCAATCGAATAGCGAACTTCATCATCTGCATGTGCGATCGTGATTGTACAAACCAAACTCCAAATGAGGGAAATCATTAGCAAGAAACGCTTCATATATTCTCCTTTAATATAAAACAGGGTTGAGACCGAGATATCCCAACCTTCCTACTTGTTATTTTCTCACTTTCACCCGCTCACTTCTGCGACTGAAGAACTGATTAAAGAGTAATAAAGCAAGAGCTAAAATACTGGATACAACCAGATAGTTGAGCCACACCTTATCCCTCTCATAATCGGAGGGCGGGCCATCAAGCCATAATTTCCTCCCGTCAATTGATTGACTCCAACCAGGAATAAATCTAAGGCAAAGGTATAGAGAACAATCTGACTATTTTTTAAGAGGTTTCGATCATACCATCTCAAGAGATAAATCAAGGAATTGATTAAAAGACAGTAATGTCCGAGGAGGAAAGAAAAGCTTGTAATATGAGGGAAAGTATAGGGATCAAAGACTGGATAACCCAAGGCAAAGATGGCTCCACTCACTCCCATCAAGGCAAAGAACTGTTTACTTTTCCAGCGGTCTGGTAAAAACAAGACCGCAAACATGGCCAAACGGCAATGATAAAATGGTAAGCTATTGGACCAAGGAATGTGGTAGGCAAAATACCAAAGATACAAGCAAATTAACTGGAAGCCTTGTAAGTATTGAAAGCATTTGCGAAATTGCTCATTCTGATAATAGCGAAGTGACATCATAATCGCTGTCACAACGAACAAGACCATCACACTATACCAAAGTGCTGAGATTGCTGGTGGTGCTGTTGATTCTGTAGTGAAAAAATGATGCATAAAATCTCCTTATTTAAACAGATTTAGGTATTCTTCTTTTCTTACTGTACTGAACGATCGTATTGATGAAAATCAGTGTCCCCGTCATGAGAACTGTCACGATGAAATAGTTGAGCACAAGGCCATGGTCACCGATCACAGGAGGCCGACGCATAAAGCCGTAGTTTCCACCTGTTGCGAGATTCGCAAGCTGAATAATGGCATTGATCCCAAACGTCATCTGACAGATTTTCCAAACAGCCCCTTCTTCCACCTGGTAGGATTGAACCAGATAGATCAAACAGTTGGCCAAGAGAGCCCAGTGACCAAAGACATTGTTGATCGAGGATACGTGAGGAAAAGGGTAGGGATAAAAGACAGGATGAACCAAGGCCATAATGGAGCCAAAGACTCCCACGAGGGCAAAATATTGCTTGAAGCTGCTCTTAGGAGCTAAGAGAATAATCCACATAGCCATCCGGCTATGATAGAAGGGAAGACTCTCTGAAAGAGGCAAGCGAGCAGCTAGATACCAAGAGTTGATGATAAGCAACTGGATCAACTGCCCCCAATACCAAAAGTTTTGGTAGGCTTTAGAGTGAGCAAATCGAATGGACAGAACTCCCACTACCACCAATGAAGTCGGCAATAAGAAATACCAGACTCCTAATTGAGGAGGGGCCGTTGGTTGACTGGTGAAAAATAAGTCCCAAAGTGTCATGATTTCTTTCCCTTATCTGCTCTTTTTATTCTGAACGCGAAACGATACTCTCTTCGACCATCTTGTATTTGTATTTATAGCGTTGATTGACCAAGCAAATACCAGCTACCATCACGATGCTGACCAAGAGGTAGTTAAAGAGAGCACCGTGGTCTCCAATGATTGGTGGACGTCGTAAGAAGCCGTAATCTCCTCTGGTCAAAAGGTTGACCAAAAAGATGACTGCATTCATGCCAAAGGTGATCTTAACAATTCGTAAGCTATCTTGCTTTTCCGACTGATAAAAATCTTGCAGGTAAATCAAACTATTGGCAAACAAGGCCCAGTGACTAAAAATCAGATTGAGCACAGTAATATGGGGAAGGGGAAGGGGTCAAAGGCTGGATAAACCAAGGCCGCAATGGATCCTAGAACTCCCAACAAGGCAAAATATTGCTTGATATAGGTCCCTCTCGGTGCAAAGAGGATCGCAAGCATAGCCAAGCGACAATGATAAAAAGGCAAATTATCTGTCAAAGGCATGTGGGCTAGAATATACCAAGCATTGATGGTCAGGACTTGAATCAATTGTGCCCAGTACCAAAAGCGTTGGTAGCTTTTAGACTGCGCATATCTGATGGAAAAATAAGCAACCACCAACAAAGAAGCTGGCAGAATGAAATACCAGAGCCCAAACTCGGGCGGGGCTGATTTTGGTTCGTAAACAATAAATCCCAAAGTGTCATGTTCATATTCCTTTAGTTTATAGATCGTTTTTAATCACAATACAAATCTCGTTTCCCATCATAAACCTCCCAAAGGAAGTTCAATTGTTCTTCTGTATTGCGCTTGGTAGAAAGAGCAGGCATTTTCTCTCTCTCAAAAAATGCAAGATCGGAAATTTCCTGATTCTGTTGAAAACTTCCATCCAGCAATTCACATTCAAATACCAATTTCACATATTGGCGGCTTTGCAATTGGTAGCGATTGGTGTCAAATACTGCCAACAACCGATTGACACGTGCTACATAGCCCGTTTCTTCTTGGATTTCCTTTAAAATATTTTCTTTAGGAGAATAGCCAACCTCACCAAAACCACCTGGCAAAGCCCAGGTCTCTTCTCCCTGACCTTTCACCAGACAAAGTTTTCTATCTTTGACAATCCAAGCCCTAACATCAATTAAGGGGTGTCATAATAGTTTGTCGGTCGAAACAAATCCGATAATTCTTGTGAATTCAGATCAGTCGTTTCTCTCACAAGATCCTGTAAAATTTCACGAATATCCTGGTAGCGCTCTTGATCAAATGGATCTTTTGAGAAGGCTAAGCCTGTATTGGTGATTGAAATCAAGCGCTGAATGTCCTTCAGTACATTATTACTTACCATTCTCCAATTCCTCTACTAATTTGGCTAGATTCATGGAATTGCTTCCCTTGATAAGGATTTGGTCTTGCTCTTTCAAGCTTTCCTTGACTTGTTTGACCATGTCCTCAAACTGATCTTCCTCAGCTGTCTTCTTGAAATAATAGACATGTCCGAGTGGGAACATCTGACTCGCTAATTGAGCCAATCCCGCAATGTCTTGGCCGTAGAAAATAACCGTATCCAAGACATCTGGCGAGAGGCTGAGAATCATTTGGTTGTGTAGATCAATAGATTGCTCCCTAGTTCTTTCATATCTGCCAGGACAGCTAATTTTCGACCATTTGGATTAGCAGGAATAGTCGAGAAAGTTTCTAAGATTAGGCGCATAGCCGTTGGATTGGCATTGTAGACATCGGATAGGATATCCGCTCCGTTACTGGCCTTCTTCCATTCTGTCCGGTTGCGCGTTAATTGCAAGGTTTCAAAACTATCACGAATCGCAGCCTCACTCACTCCTTCTTTCAAAGCAACATAAGCTGCGATCATAGCATTGGTCGCATTGTATTTTCCTGTTACCGGAAGATCAATCGCTTCTTCTAAGAAATTCGCTCGGAAAGTTAAGCTATCCTTTCGCTCGATTAACTCGGTAATAAAAATCTCCTCGTCTGGACCAAAGCGAACGACTGTTTGATTTTCAGGAAGGTAGGTATTGACGATCGGATCAGCTGGAACTACCAGAAGACCGCCTTCTGGCATCCCGTCTGCAATCTGGAGTTTTCCTTTTGCGATCTCACTTCGATCTTTAAAGAATTCCAAATGGGCTTCCCCAATCAAGGTGACAATAGCAGCTTTTGGATGCGCCAGTTCTGACAAGAGATGGATATCTCCTAGATGGTCTTGCCCCATTTCAAGGACCAGTTTGTCTGTCCCTTCTGGCATATGCAAAACCGTATAAGGAAGACCAATTTCGTTATTATAGTTTCCTTGTGTTTTATAGGTCAGGTAGGTGGTGGACAAAAGCTGTGCCAACATATCTTTTGTGGTGGTTTTACCATTTGACCCTGTCACCGCAAAAACATCCACTTTTGTCTTTTGAAGATAGGCTGCAGCAAGTGTTTGAAAAGCGCTCAGCACATCTTCCACCAAAATATAAGGGTGGCCTTCTACCACTTTCTCTGAAAAAGTGGCTACGGCTCCATTTTCAAAAGCAGTCTCAATAAAGTCATGACCATCACGCGCTCCCTTTAAAGGAACAAACAAGTCTCCAGGCCCAATCAAACGACTGTCAAATTCCGGCTTGACGAGGGCCACATCTTCAAATTGACTGATATCATTTTTTGCATGTACTAGATGAGCAACTTCATGTAATGTGAGATTCATATCCGACTCCTCAGTTCTCCGTAACGTCCTCAAAGATTTGGACGCTCCTATCAAATTCTTCTCATTATACCATATTCTAGACCACAAAAAGTGGCTGGGACAGAAGTCCTAGCCTCTTGATTGTTTTTGGATTGTCGAGCAAGACGCAGTGGTTGAGTGGGCTCTACTACGCTGATTTCATCAGCTTTTACAGCCCTACTCAACTGTGCGGAGAGTGGGACGACGAAATCGAATTCTAACGAATTACCGATTTCTGTCCCACTCTCTCTTTCTTACAACAAATGCGCTTCGTGTTTTTGGAAGACTTCTTTTCAAGCTCTACTAACTTGGTAATCAAATCTGTATAGTTGAGTCCCATATTGTCCCAAAGTAGAGGATACATAGACCATTGGGTAAATCCTGGCATGGTATTGAGTTCGTTTAAGAAGATCTCTCCTTTATCAGTATAGAAGAAATCACAACGCGCTAAACCTAGACCACCGATCGCACGAAAGGCTTTTCTGCGTTGGTCCGCATGGTTTTCACAACCTCAGGATCCAATTGAGCTGGAATCGCCATGGTAATTTTGTTGTCGATGTATTTGGCATCATAATCATAGAAGGCCACATCTTTCACAACTTCACCTGGCAAGGTGCTCTTCACATCATAGTTTCCAAGCAGTCCAACTTCGATCTCACGCGCATTAACCCTTGCTCTACTAAGACACGGCTATCGTACTTGAAGGCCAATTCGAGAGCAGTCCGAAGCTCTGTTTGGTTTTCAGATTTTGAAATCCCTACGCTAGAACCCATATTAGATGGTTTGGTAAAGACAGGATAAGAGAGAGTTGCTTCAATTGCAGCAATTTTCTCATCCACGTCATCGCCTTCCACTACAGCTACATAAGGAACTTGCGGAATTCCTGCAGACTCCAAGACCCGTTTGGTCGTGATCTTGTCCATCGCAACACTGGAAGCTAGGATACCACAGCCAACATAAGGCATCTTCAAGACTTCTAAGAAGCCTTGAATGGAACCATCTTCTCCCATTGGTCCATGAAGAACTGGAAAGACTACTGCTCCTTCCTTGTAAATCGCAGATGGAGCCACTTTTTAGACCAGTCCACTGTTTCATTGGTCATCAATTTCTCATCATCCGCTGGTTTCTCTTCAAACGCTTGCGTCTGGATGAAATCTCCTGACTGCGTAATAAAGTAGGTTTGAACCGAAAATGCTTGGTAATCAATCGCGCGCATCACGCTTTCTGCTGAAAGAACAGATACTTCACGTTCTGCACTACGTCCACCATACAACAGGATTAAGTCTTGTTTACTCATAGTTTCTCCCTAATTGTTCCCTTGATTTCTTACTTGATAGTATACCACAATGATAGCCCTTTCGAAAGAACTTCTCTTATAATTCTGTCCGATTTTCAATCGCGCGAAGCAAGGTCACTTCGTCCGCATACTCGATATCGGCTCCAACTGCTAGCCCCCGTGCCAAACGAGTCACTTTGATCCCTGCTGGTTTGAGCACACGCGAGATATACATAGATGTCGCTTCCCCGTCTGCCGTCGCATTGGTCGCAACAATGACCTCTGTGACTGTTCCATCCATCAAGCGACTAATCAAACTCTTGAGATTGATATCATCGGGTCCCACGCCATTCATGGGCGAGATCAAGCCATGCAAGACATGGTAACGGCCATGGTATTCCTGGATATTTTCCATAGCAGATACATCCCGGCTATCTTCTACAACAAGTATGAGGGATGGATCCCGCGTTTCATCTCGACAAATCTCGCAGGTTTCTTCATCGGTTAAATTGCCACAAATACTGCAATACCCTAGCTCACGCTTGGCATTCAGTAAGTTTTTGGCAAATTCATTCACATCATCATCTGACATACCAATGGTGTAAAAAGCCAGACGAGTCGCTGTTTTGATCCCAATTCCTGGTAACTTCGAATAGCTGTCAATTAATTTTGCAATAGGTGCTGGATAAAGCATAGTTTCCTCTCTAATTCATGGGGTGTTTCTGATTGTATAAATTAATAATGTCACGCGTAATGGAATGACTGACCGTCGCTTGTAGATTGGTATTATGTGGAAAAACCACTGCTACTGCAATCTTTGGATTGTTTGACGGTGCATAAGCCACCACATTGGTATTAATGGCTTGTTTGCCTCCATCGACTGTGGTTTCGGCCGTACCGGTCTTGGCACTAATAGAGACACTAGCACCTTGACCGACGGTTTTCCCTGTCGTCAACCCACTCGTACCATTGGCAACCTGGTAGAATCCTTGCTTGATCAAAGCCATGTCCTCAGCAGAGATATGGACCTGATTGAGCTCCTTGGTTTCGATCGCTTTTTCAACTGACCAAGCCCCCTTGATCATTATTGTCATAGATA
The DNA here is from genome assembly GCA_036663675.1 of Streptococcus sp. 2A/TPW/M5. Taxonomy (GTDB): domain Bacteria; phylum Bacillota; class Bacilli; order Lactobacillales; family Streptococcaceae; genus Streptococcus. Next base: position 2,032,147 of record JAYXUK010000001.1, read on the forward strand.
CCTTCGACGACATGAGGACTCACCCTCTTCCCATCATTTGCAACGGTTGCCGCATACTGGGCCAATTGCATCGGTGTATAGTTGTCAAACTGGCCAAAGGCATTGGTCAAATAATTACCGACTGTGTAGTCTTTTGGAATAAAACCGGTCGATTCATTGGGAAGGTCAATCCCCGTTGATGTCCCAAGACCATACTCTGCAAAAGTAGAGCGCAGTTTTTTCATAGCCGGTTCAACCTGATCCACTTGTAAGGTCATGTTTGGGGTGTAAGGTTGCCCCATCATCTTAAGGGCAATTTGGACCATATAGGTATTGGAAGAGTATTCCAATGCTTCCACCGCATTGATGGAACGACTACCGTATTGGGTAAACCAAGAATTGATAGGAGCTGATCCTGCAAAAACAATCGGCTGATCGGTCAGCACCTGATTCCCAGAAATGGCTCCATTTTCCCATCCCGAAGTCAAGGTCGCTCCTTTGACCACGGATCCTGGAACGAAGACGTTGGTCACTGTTCCCAATGCATCTGCTGATAGATCTTGACTACCAGCCTGGTGTTTAATCCCTGCCATGGCAAGGACCTTCCCTGTATCGGGCTCCAGAGCTACGGCATAGACACCTTCGGAGTAGGTCGCATTTCCAGCTTGCAACTCTGCGCTAAAGGCGGAGCGAAGGATATCTTCCACTCCTTTTGGAAATCCAAATCAATCGAGAGCTTGAGGTTTTCTCCTTTGGCCCCTTTTGAAACGTCAACCACTTTCTCCATGTTGCCATTTTTATCTAGGAGAATTTCTTTTTCACTGCGTTTTCCTTGAAGGACATTTTCGTATTCTTTCTCCAAATAAGAGGTACCAACCCGGTCATTGAGAGCATAACCTTTTTGACATAGTCCTCAACCTCTTCTGCTGGAAGCCCCGCCTGCTCGGTCGATACGTTTCCAATAATAGAAGCTAAAGGAGTGTCCAAAACCTTGCGGTCCCAGCTAGTCGTGATGGCAATTCCCGGAAGGTCCTGACTGTCCGCAGCGATGGTCGCAATCTGTTCAGCTCCTAGTGCTTGCGTCGAAATGATTCCCGTCGCAAAATTCTCTACCGCATTCATCTGGCTATAGAGATAAATAATCTTTTTCTCATCATCTGTATAGCCGAGTTTTGAAGGGTCGATACTATCCACTGCCGCTTGATAAATCTTGGCTTCTGGCAGTCGGTTGCCATCGGTATCAAATTTCTTTTTCTCAGGTAGGTGTTCCACGACCTCTTGGTAGACCTTGGTATTGGCTAGATAGTAATCTACTTCTTGCCGTTCGGTTACTTGAGGATTTTCTACGTCCACATACTGTAAGAGTTTCCCAGCTGTCTCTCGCATTTCTTGGGCCGTCATTTTACGATCACGTGTAAAAGTCAGGACCTGTTTTCCCACATTTTCTACCAAGGGCTTACCAGAAGCATCATAGATTTGCCCTCGCACACTCCCTTGTTTGACCGTCTTTTTCGTAGCTTTTGCCAATTTATCCGTATAGTAGGCTTGGTGAGTGATCTGCATATAGCCAAGTCGGGCAATCAGCACCAAAAAAGAAGGCAAATCAAACTAAACAGCAGGTAGAGTCTGCGTGTAATCGAATGATTCTCAAACTTCCGTATTTTCTTCTTCATGAAATTTTCTATCCTTCTTTTCTAATGAACACTTACCTTCCATTTTACTATTTTTCCCAGAGTATCTCAAGAAAAGGAAGAGCCCTTTCCTGGAATTTTATAAAGAAAAAAGATTGGACAGGCTCGTCCAATCTTGAAATTAACACAAACTTTTTACATGTACAACCCTAGGTAAGGTGGTTGAAAAAAATATTGATTTTTAATTTTTAGGCTTATTCAAGCATATGTCGAAACTTTCCGCCGTGAGAAAGTTCCTGAAACACAATTGTTTCAGGAACTCGGGAGTTTTGAAACTTTAGGTTCAAAACTAAGTCATGGAACTTCGTAGAAGTTCGCTGACGTCCGTACTCACCTAAGGAAAGTTTTTAAGACTATTTTGTATTCAATTTGAGATTGGACAGGCTCGCCCAATCTCTTCTTCTAATAAGTCACAACATTGATTTTTCCTTTGTCATACTCGGCAATGAAAATATCCAAAACATTGTCATAGCCTTCTTTTTCCAATTCAGCCAGCAACCACTCTTCGCTTTTTCCAATTGTTTCCAAAATTTCAAGCTGAACCACTCCATCCGTAATAATCGGGTATTTAGGATTCTCATCCCCGCACGGACAACGATCAATTGACCATTTTGTTCAATAACAGCGCGCTTCACATCTTTTAATTGAAAAATCCCTTGTCCACGTAGTTTCAAAGCAACATCTGAAGCAGAAAGTCCTTTGGAACGACAAGCTTCCGGATCCAGTTTCCCATTTTTAATGATGACAGTTGGTTTTCCATCAATCAAGTGCTTCATAAAACGAACATTGGTATTGAGCCATTTTAAGAGCAAGATCAAAATAGTCCACATTAAGAGAATCACAATGTATTGAAGAATGGTAATGGAGCTATTGTAGATGACCCCACCAATAATGCCCCCAAGAACAAAGTTCTGTATCTGGTCTACTGCAGAATTTGGTGCTAAGTTTCCTTTCCCGGTCACATTGATGACAAATACCAAGGAAATCAAGCCCAAAGCTAATTTAATCAAGATGTTTAAAAAATTTACTATCATTTGTTCACCTCCACAAGTTCCACGTCTGTTTTATACAGATCCATCTTTTCTAATAGGTAGCTATCTGGGTCAGATCCTGCGATAGCTCGGTAATAAACCTCTCCAACCTTCAGGATCGCCCCATCTGTGGCTGCTGAAGTATTGACATAGACGTCTTCTTTTTGACATCCAACTCCTTTGAGATGACCTCAATAAAATGCAGAGAACGTTGAAATTGGTCATTATTACTTTGGCTATTTTGGAAACTGCTGATGCCGATCAAGACCACTGCAACCAGAGTCAAAATCGAGATAATGGATAATTCACGGAATTTGCTATCGTGCTTATTCCGATAGGCTTTCACCGCAAAAAACCAGTCAGTAGAATGAGCAAACCAGAGATCCCAATGGTCACCCAATTTTGCTGACTGATCTGACTCAATACATAATCATAAGAGTAAAATTTCATAATGAACTCCCTTTCTCCAAATGAATTCAAGCTATTATAATGTATTTCAGGAGAGAATTCAAGGCATTCTAATCAGAAAAAAATATATTTTTGTTATAATAAAGTTATCTATCATGTCAAGAAAAGGAAATACAATGAAACTCATTTCATGGAATATCGACTCGCTTAATGCTGCATTAACTAGTGATTCAGCACGCGCCAAACTCTCTCAAGAAGTCCTCCAAACCTTGGTTGCTGAGGATGCGGATATCATTGCCATTCAAGAAACCAAGTTATCCGCCAAAGGACCTACTAAAAAACACCTCGAAATTCTTGAGGAACTCTTCCCTGGCTATGAAAACACCTGGCGCTCTTCTCAAGAACCGGCTCGTAAAGGCTATGCCGGAACCATGTTTCTCTATAAAAAGAACTCACACCCGTTATCACTTTCCCAGAAATCGGAGCTCCTTCGACCATGGACTTGGAAGGTCGAATCATTACACTAGAATTTGATAAATTTTTCGTGACTCAGGTCTACACACCAAACGCTGGTGATGGACTCAAACGTTTGGAAGAACGTCAAATTTGGGACGTTAAGTATGCGGAATATTTGGCTGAATTAGACAAGGAAAAACCTGTCCTTGCAACCGGTGACTACAATGTCGCTCACAAGGAAATCGACCTCGCCAACCCTGCCAGCAACCGCCGTTCACCAGGTTTCACAGACGAAGAACGCGAAGGATTTACAAATCTTTTGGCCAAAGGATTTACAGATACCTTCCGCCATGTCCATGGTGATGTCCCAGAACGCTACACTTGGTGGGCACAACGTAGCAAGACTTCAAAAATCAACAATACAGGCTGGAGAATCGACTATTGGTTAACCTCAAACCGCATTGCAGATAAGGTTACTAAATCAGACATGATTGACTCAGGCGCACGCCAAGACCACACACCGATTGTCTTGGAAATTGAATTATAAGGATTTTCTTTATGAACTACAATGCAGTAATTCCCGAGTTTATGGTTTCGAATATAGAACAGTCCCGTTCCTTCTACTGTGATTTGCTCGGTTTCACCATCGAATACGAGCGCCCAGAAGAAAAATTTCTCTTCCTGTCTCTTGAAGATTGCCAGCTCATGCTAGAGGAGGGGACAGTTGAAGAATTAGCTGAACTAACCTACCCATTTGGCCAAGGAATTAACATCTCCTTTGGTATAGAGGATGTCCCTAGGCTCTATCAGAAATTGTTAGAAGCCAACTATCCTATTCATCGCCCATTAATTAAAAGAAAATTTCGTGTTGACGACCATTATATCTATCCTCATGAATTTGCAATTCTGGATCCAGATGGCTATTTTTTAAGATTTAGTGAATAAGAAAATAGATCACTAGAGTAGAAAAAGAAACAAAAAGAAAGAGACTAATCACATTGATTAGTCTCTTTTAGTTTTTAAGGATTATTTCCCAGAGTATTCGGATCTAGGCCCCAAGATTGCTCGAGAACAGGTCTTAAGGATTTAATCATATCTTCTGAACCTTGGATTATGATTGTGTATACTTTATCTCCTTTTGGAATACCCATACGTATAAAGTACTCCCATCTTTAACTGTTACTTTTATTAAGAAAGCGTCCCCACCGGCAAATATAGCTTTTACACCTTCTATACTAGTTCGATTTTTGTGTTTTCCGAATGAGCTATATAAACGGTTCGCAAGTAACTCTGCGTCAAAGGTTTCGTTGGGGCCAAGTTTAACAGTATCTTTAGTGTTTGAATCCATTATTAACGCATTGTTTTTGTCTGGTGATAAATATTCGAGCGCTTTGCTACTTCGAGTAGTGCGTACGACCCAATCTTTAGGGATATTGATATAACCAAATTTTTCATTTCCGATACGTTGAGTATCTGCAAGGGATATTTCTTTTGCCCCAGAAGAAGACCCAGGAGTTGTTGTTTGAGTTGTTGTCGTTGGTGCATCCGTAGTTTCTTTAGTGACTTCAGTTGTTGGTGCTGCTGTAGTTTTGTTTGTTTTCTTTTCTCCATTTCCGCATGCTGATAGTATAAATGCAGATAGGAGCGTCATAGAACCTAATAAGATTTTGTTTTTCACAATGCTTAACCTCCTTAAGTGGTTGACTTACAAATATTTTATCATTTTTTAGAGTTTATTTAAATAGGAAACGTTTTCGCTAAAAAGCATAGGGTACAACAAAAGAGAATTTCTTGTTGGCGACCATTATATCTATCCTCATGAATTTGCAGTTTTAGATCCAGATGGCTATTTTTTAAGATTTAGTGAATAGAATGATGATCACTCGTCTATAGTTAAGAGGCTGGGCCAAAAGTCCTAGCCTCTTAACTGTTTTTGGATTGCCGAGCAAGATGCAGTGGTTGATCTATCTTTCATCTAAAAGAACGAGATGGACTAACATTCGATACCTAAAAAACCGGAACCCTCACATGAAGGTTCCGACTTTTTATCCTCATTGATGGAACAATGATTGATTTATTTTTTCTTCTCGATGTGATCTTTGAGATCTTCTTGAGCTTTTTATTGGATTCTGCTTTTTCTTCAACCATTCTTCTTTGGCCTTGTTAAAGTCTTTTGTGGTGACAACATCTTTAGACATTTCAAGGTATTTGTAGAAGGTTCCTGTTCCTTTTGTACCGACCCATGAAGCAGCACGGCTGTATGGTACGGTCCGTTGAAGCATTGGAGAACCACCATTTGAAACAGTTGGAAGCGTAATCGAGCTATCTGTCAACCATGCTTGCGCTGCTGCATATTTTTCATAGCGTTTTCCTTGATCCAACAATTCAGCATCGGCGTCTTTCAACATATTGGCGTATTGATCCAACCCAACTGTTGCAATGGCTGGGTTGTTTGAACCTGCATCAATACCAAGATAGTAGAAGACAGAACCATTTACTGGGCTGATACTTTCAAGGTAAGTCGATGGGTCTTGGTAGTCAGGAGCCCAACCACCGCCTGAGATATCGTAATCTCTCGCAGCTGCTGTATCGCTGAAGTAGGTGATATTTTGGAAATCATCATCCGATACCTTTTGAAGGTCCACAACGACATTATCTGCACCAAGCGCTGACTCTACAGATTGTTTGAAGGAGCTAGCTTGTTGGACCATGCTGTTGTCCACTTGGCTGACAATGTAGTCCAAATGAATTGGGAATTGAACGCCTTGTTTTTGCAATTCAGCTTTAGCTTTCGCAAATGAAGCTTTGGCTTTTTCTGGGTTGTAAAGGCTAGTTTGACCATCGGCCAGGCTCACACCCTTCCATTGATCCCCATAGGTAACCAATTGTTTTTCAACGACCTTACCAAAATCTTCTCCATTGACTTGGACATAAGTTGGTGGTACTAAAGTGCTACGAAGGGTATTTTCAGCCGCATCAGATCCAGATACTTGTGCTGCATATGATTTGCGGTCGAAACCAAAGTTCACCGCTTGACGAAAGTCCTTGTTCAAGATCGCTTTCTTGGTAGAAGCTTTTTGTTCATCCGTTGTTTTGGCTGTGTGGTCATACTTTTGACGGTCCAAGTTGAATCCAAGATAGTAGGATGTTCCTAATTGCAAACCATAGACAATGTTGTCGCCAAAGTTTTTCTTAACGCTCTTATACGTCGAACTGTTTGGCATAACAGATGCAAAGGAATATTGACCTTTTTCAAAGTTTTTAATGATAGAATCTGGGTTTGATCCATCGTTAAAGGTCAATTTTACATGATCGATATGAACATTTTTCGCATCGTAATAGTCTTTGTTCTTGACCAATTCAATCTCAGATTTCGAAGTCAAAGATTTCAAGTAATATGGACCATTGTATAAGATGCTGCTAGGTTTCAACGAACCAAAATCTTTTCCTTGAGATTTCAAGAAATCCGCATTAACTGGGAAAAGAACACCTGAGGTTGTTTTTGAGTTCCAGAAGCTTTCTGGACGAACCAAAGTATATTGGATGGTGTGGTCATCTAAGGCTTTGACTCCAACTGTGTTAAAGTCTTTGGTTTCCCCTTTACGTAGGCATCCAAACCTTTGATCGAATTTTGAATCAAGAAGAGACCTTCTGATTTAGACTCAACCGCGTGTTTGATCCCTGTAACAAAGTCTTGAGCCGTTACAGCACCATATTCTTCTCCTTCACTCGTATACCATTTGGCATCCTTACGAAGTTTGTAAGTATAGGTTAATCCATCTTCAGAGACAGTCCAATCTTCTGCTAGACTTGGCACAAAGTTTCCGTATCGGTCGTTTTCAAGAAGACCATCTACAAGGTTACTTGTGACATCTGAAGTTGTTGTACGAGTTGCAGCGATGTAATCCAAGGTATTTGGATCTGCTGAATAGACGAATGAGTAGGTTGCTTGATTGCTACTACCACCGCCACATGCTGCTAAGAGAAAGGCACCTGCAACAGAAACTCCTGCAAGAGCTAACAGTTTTTTGCTTTCATCACTATCTCCTTATGTTAGATTTTCTACCATTATACACTATTTCTTTTAAAAAACCAAATTTATTTTAAAAAAGTTCGTTATTTCTGAATGAATATAATAAGATATAAAGAAAAAGCATCTTGAAATCGATCTCAAAGAAGCTAGATAGGCGAGTCTAGGCACCTACCACCAGATCCAACATAGATATCACCTTTCAATCCTTTTAATAAATATACGTTTAGCCTAAAAGAACCTCTGCTCTTTCGAGCAGAGGAACTGATTCCTAATCAAAATGATAGAGTTGTGGGTACTGGTCACATTCAGGATTTTTAGGATGGCAGATAGCCCGTCCAAAGTAAATCATGGCTTGATGGGCAGCCAGCCATTCGCTCTTTGGCAGAACATCCATGACCCGCTTTTCAACTTCCAATGGTGTTGCTGATTTCTTGACGATATCATGGTGCTTGCAGATTCGCTCCACATGGGTATCGACAGCAAAAGCTGGAATGCCAAATCCTACACTCATGACCACATTTGCAGTCTTGCGTCCTACTCCTGCTAGACTTTCTAACTCTTCACGAGTCTGAGGTACTTGCCCATCAAAGTTATCCAGCAATTGTTGGGCACATTTTTTAGAAATTTGGCCTTATTTCGATAGAGGCCTAATTTAGAAATATGCTTGGCGATATCGGATTCACTGGCTGCTGCCATGGCGTGTGGGGTTGGAAAAGCCGCAAACAAACCTGGTGTCGCTTTGTTAACAGCCGCATCTGTCGTCTGAGCTGAGAGCATGACTGCCACTAATAATTCAAAATGATTACGAAAATCCAGACTCGGTTTAGCATCTGGAAAGAGGGCGATAATTTCTTCAATCACATGGCGTGCCCGTTTTTTGATAAAACCATATTCTCTCCTTTACATTACTAGTCTTTATTATAGCATGAAAGTTCCCTATTTCTGAAAGATTCGGCTTCAAAAAGGACTAGTCCGTAGACGAGTCCTTTTCAATTAGTCTATAAAATGAGTATGCTTGGTAATCCATTGAGTGACCTTGATATTTAACCAGAACACATAGATCCCAAATGTAATGATGGTAAAGAACCACCATTTGATCCAATTTCCAAATAACTGCATAGCCGTGCCGTCAAAGTACTGACGACGACCATCAATCACGGTATGCTTGACCTTCCAGTTATACATAATGCATACGCCCCAAGGAGCACAAATCCCAAAAGTAAATACTGTAATGAAGGTTGCTAATAAAACATGGCCAATATATGAAAATAGGCCTCCATCAAAATACGATTCACGGTACATGTTCAATTTCCCTATATTTTTCTACACCAATCTCTTCAAGAAGGTAATCAGGGTTCGAGCAGAGCGTTCGCCAGCTTCCCCGATAAATTCATCAAAAGAGATATTGGCTGCATGATCTGCCGTATCACTCATCGCCCGAATAACCATGAAGGGACGGCCAGCTGCATGAGCGGCCTGAGCAATAGCTGCCCCTTCCATCTCAACAGCCAAGACTTCTGGAAAATGCTCCCGAATGGCTGCGACTTTTTCTTCACTCGCGATAAAGCTATCTCCTGTTGTAATCAAGCCCACATGTGTGGTTGCAGCTTCTTCTTCCAGAACTTTTTCATTTCTGATACAAAATAGCGACTGGATTCAAAGTAAAGCGGTTGACCAGCCATTTGACCATACTTATAACCAAATGCTGTCACATCCACATCATGATAAGCCAATTTGTCTGCAAGGACGATATCTCCAACAGCCATCCCTGGGGCAACGGCACCTGCAGAACCCGTATTGATAATGGCTTCCACCTTAAAATCGTTGGCCAAGACTGCTACACTCATAGCTGACATGACTTTTCCGATACCACTTTCAACCAAAACGACCTCATGGCGACCAATCGATCCTGTATAGTAGACTTTTCCAAGACGCAGATGCTTTTCCCCATTTTCAAGGGCTTCAACCAAGATCTTCAACTCCTGGGGCATGGCTGCGATAATTCCAATTTTCATGTCTTTTCTCTCCTTGTGACGACCTTATCCTTATAGACGCCAAATAGCAATGATCAAGGCAATGAGGAGCACAATGATCCAGAACAAAATCTTATTGAGTTTGGATTGGACCACGCTTTGTTTGCGTTCTTCAATGCGACGACTCTTGGTCACTGTGGGCTCCACTTGGATCTGCACAGTATCCTGAGAATAACGCTCTTGTGGACGCTCCATACGACTCTCTCTCATAGGACGTTCATAGCCAAATCCTCTGTGGTCTGTCCGAATAATTTTCGTCTCTTCAGCATCAACCATTTTAGGACCGGTGATGTCCTCGCCTCGCCTTGCTCGTTCAATCATTTCATCGGTTAATAAAGGTTTTCCCATCGGATCCTCCTCTATTTATTGATTAAGTCCCAATATTGGATAGCCATGATGGTCTTGGCATCACAGATTTCACCTGAAAGGATCAAATCTTTAGCTTCCTTCAAGGTCACTTCTAATAACTCTAAGGTCTCATCCGCATCTTGTGGACGTGGATTTTCCACCTTTTTCAAGTTGGTCGCACCATAAAGTTTGATCCGCTCATTACAAAATCCAATGGCAGAATAAAAATCATACAACAACTCTAGATCCGCTGTGTAGCCAATTTCTTCTTCCAATTCGCGCAGAGCAGCCGCTTTAGGATCTGCATTTTCTCCCTTTTCTAACTTCCCTGCTGGGATCTCTACAGAAGTCCTCTCGATCGCCTTGCGGTACTGCTTGACCAAGATCGTCTTTCCATCTTCTGTGATCGGCAAAACCGCTACTGCTCCGTTGTGGAAGATTAAATCACGCTGCGCTTGGCCTTTTCCAGCGGGTAGTTCTACTTGATCAGTGACCACTTGGAAAATCGGTCCCTGATAAATCTCCTTGCGCTCAATGGTTTTTTCTTCAAATTGCATGAGATTCTCCTATTTATTTTTAGGATGGTGTGGCAAGCGAAGAGCATACTCTTCTTTATTCACTTGACGGCCACGACCAATCGCAATCGCATCAGCTGGTACATCCTTGGTGATGGTTGATCCAGCACCGACTAAGGAATTGTCGCCTAATTCAACTGGCGCAATGATCGTCGAATTAGATCCGACAAAGACATTATTTCCAATCGTTGTTTTAAACTTGTGTTGGCCATCATAATTCACTGTGATGGTTCCTGCACCAAAGTTGACGTTGCTGCCAACTTGGCAGTTGCCAATGTAAGTCAAATGACCAGCTTTGGTATTTTCGCCAATAGACGAACCTTTGACTTCGACAAAGTTTCCAATATGGACATCTTTGGCGAGGCTAGAACCTGGGCGAATATGAGCATATGGTCCTACCGTTACGCCATCGGCTACCGTGCTCTCTTCAATCATAGAGTTGGTGATGACAGCACCTGCACCAATTTCACTGTCCACGATATAGGTGCCATTGGTTAAAACGGTTTCAGCCCCAATTTTTGTGTGCCCTTTTAGGGTAACATTGGCTTCGATTTGCACTTCTGGTGCGATCTCAACATCGACATCGATATAGGCCGCATCTGGATTGACAAAGCTCACCCCATTGACCATGTGGGCTTGGTTAATACGACGACGCATGATGCCTTCTGCTGTTGCAAGGGCCACGCGGTCATTGACCCCGAGACTTTCATCAAAATCTTTGAGCGTATAGGCCCTAACTTTTTCACCTGCCTCGCGGAAAATACCGATGACATCCGTGATATAGTATTCACCTTGGGCATTGTTAGTATTGATATTTTTCAAAGCTTCAAAGAGGCGCGCATTGTCAAAGACATAAGTCCCTGTATTGATTTCTTTAATTTGTTTTTCAAAATCTGTCGCATCTTTTGCTCAACAATTCGAAGCACTTCCGCATTATCATTGCGGACAATCCGACCATAGCCAAATGGATTGGCTGCTTCTGCTGTCAGAATCGTTGCCACATTCTTGTGGTTGATATGGAAGTCGATCAAGTGTTTGAGGCTTTCACCCGTAATCAAAGGAGTATCTCCTGCAATGACAAGGGTGTGCCCTTCAAGGCCTTCCAAGACTGGCTCTGCCATCATGACCGCATGACCAGTTCCCAATTGCTCGGTTTGTTTGACAAACTCTGTTTGACCTTCTAATACCTTTTCTACCAATTCCGCCTTGTGCCCCACAACCGTTACGGTCTTTTCAGGTGAGATGGCTCCAACACTACGGAAGACATGCTCCAACATAGAAATCCCTGCAACCTTGTGGAGAACCTTAGGCAGATCTGATTTCATACGGGTACCTTTCCCGCTGCTAAAATAATGGCATAATTTGGCATAACATTTCTCTTTTCTGTACAATATCGTACTTATTATACCATTTTTCACCCTTTTGGAAAATAAGACCCAAACCAAAAAGCTCTCCAAAAAGGAGAGCGTATCTATAATGGATAAACCTTGCGAAATTCTTCTAAAACCACCTTGCTGTCAGGTGTAAAAGTCAGTCCTGCTTCTCCTAAGCAATCTTTGAAAAAGTCTTCATGAACCTGACGCCAATAAGCCAGAGATTTGTCTCCTTCGCCTTCTTTATAGGCATGGTCGGCTGACACTTGATGGAAAGGCTGAACAGAAACTTTTGTAACTTCGATGATGCAGACAGCTTGATCTTGGCTATCTAAAATGATATCAAAGGTTCCTTCTTGGGGAAGGGGTTCGTCCTCTACTGTGTAAAGATCGTAAGCTGAGGCAGTTGCTGTTTTTTCGCCTCTTAGAACCAAGTCAGCCAAGAGATCTGCCTCTACTCCAAAAGCCCAGGCGTCTATCTCATCACCGATAGAGGGATTGATTTGCTTGTAGGCATTCCACATTTCTTGCGGTGTCATGGATTCTCCTTTGTAATTTTTTACTTTCTTCTTTTATATGTTTAAGATGGTCTGGATGGTCAATTTCTAAATCAAAAATCTCTGGAATAGAGCTGTAATGGAGAATACATTCGATACCCATCTGATTCATTTTTTTATGAAAAAAGTATTCAGATAGCCTGCTACAGCAAAATCAATCTTGTTCTTCCTTGCTTTATCCTGCATCTGTCTCAACATATCTAACATAATTGGACTTTCCATATCATGCCATTGACTGTTTCTCACAGTCGCAAAAATAAAAGAAGTTAAATCATTCATTCCAACTACAATCTTTGAAATACCAGTTTCCAGTATCCTGTCCAAGTCGAAATAAGCTGATGGTAATTCAATCATCGTGCCAACTTTCCCGGTAAAACCATACTGACGCAATACTGTAATAGCTTGTTTTAATTGTTCGGCATCATTGACAAAAGGAAAAATAACAGACAGATTGGGATTGGTTTGAAAAACTTCGGTAATAACATTTATCTCAGCCTGAAATTCATCTGGACACGCCAACAAACGCCTGATACCTCTGTATCCAAATAAGGGGTGGCGTTCGTCAAAATACTCTTTAGTCCCGTCTAGAATATTTGCTTCTGCATTTGTTAACTCTGAAAAGCGATACCAGACTTCTTCATCTGAGTACAAATGACAAATAGTGTCTAGATAATCTTTCACAAATTGCTGACAATTTGGTAATAGTATGTTTTGGTTTAGTTCTCTCAACAAGTATTCCCCACGGATCAAGCCGACGTGGTGCAATAAATGGGGATAAACTTTTTCAACAATTTTTCGCCACTAAGACCTAGTTGATTTTGCATGTTCATTCACCTCGTCTTAAAAGATACAATATCAGATATCATTATATGATACTTTCCTCTAGTTCAAAAGCTTCATAAGGTTCAACTAACTCGTATCCTAAAAATTCTGCTACTTTTTGGAAGCCTCGTTATGAGCATCCCAAAGTGGAAACTTATCTCTATTTAAACTTTCTAGAATCATTGCAGCACCAAGCTTTTTAGCAAATCCATTTCCTTGTTCGTTTGGTCTAGTTGCAACTTCCACTTCAACTGCTCCATGGTAAACTAAACCTGAGGAAATCCCAGCAATCAGTTCATTATTTTTAAGAATAACAAAGCCAAATCCACCTTTTAAAGTAAAATCCTGGTAGGACTCAAAATCCCCTGTAAATCTTGTGACCATTCTTCCTCAGAAAGATAGTTATAAATACGATTATCAATAGGTACAATATTGTAACCTTCCTCTAAATGAGTAACTATATCATTTAGAAATTCAACTTGAAAATTTGCCTTATCCTTAAAAGAATAGCGAGTAAAAGAAATTAACCCCACTTGCTGATGCAGAAAATCTTGCCACTTAGTGTCTTCTGAAATAATAATCTTATAATCTAAACCATATTGCCTAACAAAGTCTTCCCAAAATCTAGAATTTAATTTCCTGCTAGATATAGAAAATTCCCAATATCATAAAAGCTCGTTGTCCTATCACTGTTTCGATAAACAGTTCCAATTTGAGATTTAAGACCATAGAGAACCATATATTTCTTCCATGTTTTAAATAGTTCCATTCTCCCTCTATTTTACCTTCCAATTTCTGTAGCTTGTCAGTTCTAATTCTGGAAATCCTCGTAACTCCGCCTTTACCTTCAATACTAAAGGAGAAGCATTGTCTGCAGTAATTTCTTCCACATTCAACCAAACTGCATTTGCTGAATCATTGCTTCCATCAAGAACCTCCTGAGGAAGGGATTGTTGAGAGCTCTCGAAATCGAGTACGATATCATAAAAGGCCATGATATGATGTACAGCAAAATCTTTCCCCTCTTCTTGAACCAGCACGTCATACATCCTAGGATTAGCGTATCTGCTAATCGTATAGCCCGTCTCTTCCAGAACTTCTCGCTTGAGGGTTTCAGTCAGCCCTTCTCCTAGTTCCTGGCTACCACCCGGTAGATCAAAACGATGCTGATAAGGGCCTCTTGTTTTTCAATGCAGAGCAGTTTCCCTCTTGAAGACAGACTCCATAGACGCCAAAGTGATTTTTGATTTCCATATTCTACTCTTTTCTAAAAGTCAAAGATTGTCAGCTCATCTTATCCCTTAAAAGGAAAGAGGCTATAGATTTCATGTTCCTTGATATACTTCTTCAGTATCTCCATATTCTCTTCAATTTTTGCCTGAATATTTGTCTCTTCACAAGTTGACTCAGTGATAAAGAGGTAAATTTTCAGTAGATCTGTTAAGAATAGCAGACGGCGTTCCATTTCTGATTCAGGACTTGAAGCTTGCTCGATTTTTGCAAGCTTTTGCTCCAAGCTATCACCATTCAAAAATCTCTGATGAACTCTCCTTCTTATGTTTTGAGTGGATTCCTCTCCTTGTTCTAATGGGGATAAAAGGAGTTTTTATAGACAAATACCTGATTTTCTGCCTCTCTTTCCAGATAGGCCAAGAAAACCAGAGAGCTAGCAACAAAGGTCCAAGTGTTATAATTCCCTTCAAATGGAACTTGTATGATCCTATCTAATAATTTCTTAGCCATTTCCTCTTGACCATCCAGATAAAGTAAATAGACCAGATGATTCAGCGATTCGAGATAGCTAGCTTGGGTTTTCTTATTCTTTTTAGGAACCTGGTTTAAATACGAGACTAACTCAAGATCATTTTCAATCTCTTCGATTAGTTCTTTCACATTCATTTCTTTTCTCCTACCGGTTTCTTTCGTCAGGATATTGACCAGTACATCCGCACTTTCACTCCGCCCTAATAAGTAGTTTTTATTATTTCTCCTGAACGAATATAGGTTTTAAAGAAGTTTTTAGGAACAGAAGCAATCTTAGGTGTAATGGATAAGCCATAGTTTGCAAAATCTAAAGCCAACTTCTTAGAATCGATTGAATCATAATACTCAACATACAATCTGCATAAGTTCACTTTGGTGATAGAGAATTGTTTTAACAACCAATCCTTCTCAAGATCCTTCTCGGGATCTATGCTCGAAAATACGGTAGGATACGACGCATACTGAGCAGTAAAATCAATGGCCTCTTGGACAGCCTTTTCCAATTCAGCTTTATCCATGCCATTTCTATAATCGATAGAACCTAATCGCGTCCGTAAAGCACAATCCACTTCTTCTAACAGTCCCGCGTCCAGAAAGAGGGGTGAAGGCCAACATTCACAAAATAGGCACTACCATCTGATTTTCGTTGAAAATAGATGACCGTATAAAAATCATGATCAATTTTATAATAGTTATGGGTTCGCTTTAGTCGCGAAAAGCCATTTTTACGAAGAGTTCTTTGGCCTCTTTCATTTCTTTACCTCTCTTCTAACAGGATGTGGAGAGTTCCTCATTGCACTTTACTAGGAATCTAAATGGATATAGGTGATTCCTATAATTCCTTGCGATTGCATGGGTTATTGACGGTCTCCATCTATTCTACACAACTAGTCTAAGATCGTTCCTAGAATCATCTTGTTTTGCTCGGATAGCTGAAAGTTATCCATGAAATAGGGTAAAAAGTCATCAAGCAAGGGATGGCTAAGCCCGTCGATTGGGAACCCTCTTTTCTGACGTTCTTTTAGTAAAACTAAGATTTCAATTGGGAAATATTGCCATAGTAAGGTATTGAAGTCTACTAAATGACTATCTTTGGTGTTCGCTAAATGATAATCACACATGGATAAAATTGTTTCTCTAAAAACATCAACATCCTCTGAAAAAATAGTTTTCATAACCTGTTTATAGACATCATTCACATTCTGATAAGGATTCTTGTCCAAGGGTTGATATTTGGCATCACAAGCATTCTCCAGTAGGTTAGCAAGTCGATCACCCTTACCATTTCCATAAAGAAAAACGACTAAAGGCAATAAACTCTTGGCTGAAAAGAAAATAACTTTTTCCCTTTTTCAACTTGGGCTTCTTTAAAATAGGCTAATTTATCAATTAAAAACTCTACATAAGTATCATCTAAATAGGCAAGGGCAAATAAGATATTCAAACAAATATCTGTATCAAAGTTTGAGCCCCTTTAGCCAAATATTTAGCAGAAGCCATATCGGCCATTACAGAACAAAAACAGCCATTTAGCAAAGATTGATAGGTTTCAGATGTCTTGTTTTCTATAAAATTAGAGACTAGAGGATAAGGACTTATAGAATCAATCATATCTAAGTGATCATACAGGTATGATCTTACCTCACCATTTTCTTCGTAGTTAACTTTAACGCTTTTCTTATCAGATTTTAGAGCTGTTAAAATGGCTTCAGTATTTGATCGGTTTTCTGCCTCTAAGTGAAAATCTCTCGCTTTTAGTACTTGATTTCTAATGGTTGTTAATTTTCTTTTTGATTTGAAAGTGATTTATTCATATTGACCCCTAGCATTTCATTACTTACACTTAAACTACCACTGTCTTTTGAAACACATTTCTTCCTGTCTTCCTACATTTTTCAGTATATCACAAGGAAGAATTGATCCACTTCCCATCATCAAGCCATTCCTTCTTATCAATCCACCATTTCCCCTTTTGAAATACCATTCGAAAACGATAGAGAGTTTCTAAACCAGATCGATTCTCCTTAATATACAAATAAGTTTGATTCCCGTCATACTCTTCATCGACGATGGGATGCGTTTCTAATTTATAGTCAAATGGAAATCGAACAGATAAAGATACTTCCCTTTCTCTGAGTGTTTTTTAGATCTACAAAACTGATCAAATATAGCAGCTAATTCATCCTTCAACATCTCTTTATCGGCTTGGTTTCTTAGGCTCCTTGTGGCTTTCCTCTCCCAAGAATACATGGCCTGCATAAACTGGAGTAAGGTTTCTTTTGCTAGATTCGTATGGGTCATATTTCCTCCTACTTAAACAACGGGACTAAAGGTTCGTTTATTATGAAGACATCGGTCATAAAAAGCTGGATTAAAGGCATTTTTACCCCTCACGCATGCAAACATGTGGTAACTCTCTTCTAAGAAGTTCCCTTTGCTTTTGATTTGTTCTTCCCGTTGTTAAAAATCGGAGATGTTTCAGACCCTTCAGGTAGCTAACTGTTGTTGCGTAGTTAAAAATAGACGTATCGACAAAATCCAAAAACGAAGCTCACTAGAGGACTGGATAAAATCCAATTCTGGTAATTTTTTATTTGCCGTAAATGAAAGATAGAGTAACTGATTTAAATCTCTAATAAAATTTAAGTTGGGCAACTTTACACCATAATCAAAGTGCAGATAACGCATGCCTTTATGAAAAGAAATGTTCTCTATCGTTTCCAAATTTGTCATGGAAGATATCCCTAGAGCTTTCACACAATCATTCTGGGGTAAGATGATCTTTCTTACTTTTCTAGCCCCAACTATTAAAATCTTTTCTACTTGTTCATATTTTGAAAAGTCTAGCACATCAGATTTACTTCCCATCAAGTAAATCACCCTCGTATTGCTAGGTAAAGAAAGCTGGTTAAAATCTACATCTTTCAGCATATCCTCTGGGTTTTCGACAATGTACTTTTGTCTTAATAAGCGATTGATATCGATGAATTCATTATAAGTCAATTTTTCATCCAATAATGGTGCAATCTCTTCAATAGAATGCAGAGGCTCCATTGCCATTAGATTCTCTCTTTCGGAAAATCCTTTTTAATGATCTCTAAATATTTATCTAAACTGGTCATTATTCACCTCTTTTCATGAATAAAATGCTTCGTTTTCTATTTTCAACCTAAATCATTTTACAATGACACCCTGACTAGAAGACTAAATCATCGCTTGTCGCCAAAAGGTTAAAATCATGAATCTCAAGAGTACTCTTTTCTATATAAACTTTATCCTGCTTGCTCAATCTCGATCAAAAATGACCTTGACTCTGGCTCTACCCGAAGCGTCTAGATATTGCTCTAGTTTCGTAATAGACTCCTCTGAATCAGACAATTGAACTAACAAATCCCCATTGATGGTCATGACATCCTTTGTCGGTAAAAGCATGAGATTCTCAACGCTTGGATCATTCACCATCATTAAGGAAGGGGAATAAATACAGCTTGTGGAGAGGTCTAGATTTCCAAATCGTTCCCTAGCAGAAACAAAAATAGATTCCATCCCACCTTGGGCTTTCAGAACAAATTCCCTCTCAAAAAATGCTTCAAAACTGTCATAGATCTCGATGACATCCATCGTAATCCCATCTAAATAATAAACTTGATGACTTTGAATGTTCCCATCCTTCAATCTATAAGCGAATTGATCTCCAATAGCAGACATACCAAAAAATAGTAGTCTGATACATAATCTCTCCAGACATCTTTCCATAGCTCATCAGAATTCCAGGAATCTAGCGTAATAGCTTGAGTAGAATCCGTCCCAAACAAGCGATAATAGCCACCATAAAACTCCAAGCCATTGGTCATGGAGAGCAAATCCAGGTGAGCTTGAGGAAACTGTCTGGCTTTGAGTTTTTCTAGTTCAAGAGCTGAGGCCCCACTTTCTTGTATAATCAGATCCTCACAACATTTTAAAAAATTCTTCATTTCCATTTGCTTCTCATCTCTCCATTTTTGGCTTTAGCCAAGCATAAATTCAATAAAGTCTTTTCGATAGGCTTCAGGAAGTTGCTCCTCGATAATAGCCATGATTCCTGTTAAAAACCTTCTTTATAGTCCGACAAGTCCTCATCAATGTAGATGTCATTCTCAAACTTGGTGATTTCTAGCTTTTCATCTGACTATAAGTAGACAAGAAAGTAGATAAAGAGGGGCTTAAGCAATAGAGCTTAGAATTTCCAGGAATCTTGCCAAATACAGGACTAAGCTCGCTAGTTAGATCACAAAAATTGGCTCATCCCCATCATGTGGGCAAAAATCACATAACTCTCTTTCCAGCTAGTATCCTGCCATCCTTCTGATGCAGCTTCACATAGAGGGAGAGGAATTAGAGCAAGATCATAGGGAGCTCCTCTAAAATAAGCTTCTTCCTCAAAGCTCAAATGTTGGTAGAACTCTTTCAATTGACCGGACAAATCTGGCTTTTCGACATGGAGACAGTTACTAGTAAATACAAGCTCTCCTAAGCCCTTGTTTCTATGATAGACTTCTACAAATTCCTTCAACAAATTGAACATCATTATTAGACTCCTCTCACATTTTTGGGATTATATTTGGCTATTTTCAACTGACGATTACGTATCATTCTGACCGCTAGCGACAGCCTGAGCCCAAATTCGTTCAAATTCCTCTTGACTAATCTTGATGGAGTCTGATAGATCCAACTCATCTTTTCGACCATCATAGAGTAGAAACCCTACTTCTGGAACATAATCCTGTAGGCAAGAGGAAGCATAAGAGTGCCCATTCAAAACGTTAATTTGTCGACTTGCACGCTGACCAGTAAATTCTGTATAAATAACTCCTAGGCCTGTCATAAACTCACTATTGCCATAATAATAATATTCTTTTTCACACATTAGAATCTTCCTTTACCATTTGTCTCTCCATGAATGGCGTTCTTTCCTCTTTGCCTCTTTCATCGACTAATTCTATGTTCATTTTCAATTTGTAGAATCTACAGGCTCTTAGATTTATTCTCCAAGACTCTCACTTCTACTTTATCCTCCGCTAAATGGAGATCCAGTACTTTTTCATGATTTCGAAAGAAAAGCATCAGGTCCTTAGTAGAAAATTCAGTAAAATAAGAGGGCAAAAGTCATCCAGAGACTCCATTTGAAACAAGACATAAATCGGTGAAAATTCCCAAAAACTAGGATAAACTGACTACTATTGCCAACTAGACTTTGAATTGACCTACTTAAATCTTGAGTAGTGTGGGCAACAGGAAACTCATAAAAGCAAGGAAGCGGAGAGTCTATAGGATTCAACTCCCCCAGCATACCAAGCAATTTCTTTAGGTTTATCGGTCAGAAAATGGACATCCTTTATCCCCTTCAACTGATTGATTCGTTTTCTACTTTTAATAAAGATAATCTCTTTTTAAGTCACTCATTGTTCTCACTCTCTCGAAAGCTACACGTCTATTCCTCTTGCTTTTAAACTTTCAATAATCCTTTTTCTAAATGAGAAGAAAGCCAAACTATCCATTCTTCATAATCCTTGCTCTCCTCAAAAGAAATAAACTTTTCTTGACCATTCTGCCATAATCTCGGCTTTTCATGCGGTAAGGCAGGAAGAACTAACTGTATTTGAGAAAAATGAGAATCTATTTCGCAGTCATATTTCTCTTGTTGTCCGACTTTCGGCCAGCGTTTTTATATATTCCCAGACCATTTATGGCAATTGGCGGAAATAACCTTCCTGATTGGATGATGTCCTCTATTTCAGGAGACAATCCATCGATTAAAGTAAAAACCTCTATGAGTATACCGCCACCACCTAGATCTTTGATGATTCTACAATAGGCGAATTTTTATTTTTCCCAGAGAAATCAGATTTTTAAATCTCTCTAAATCAGATCTATCCGATAAAAACAATGGAATTGCGAAAATTTCTCCTTCACGAACATTTGCTAATTTATTCACCATAGTTTTTGACCCTTAATCTTTTGTATTCTATTTCGTTATATGGCCATTTCCTACTATCTTGCTTACTTTCTATTGATAAGTGTTTTATGGACAATGGCTAGTTTTTTGGGTTCATTCAGCTATTGTTTCCAGCTCTAGCTTGCTCACAACCTCATTCTCTTTATCCAACAGATATAGGAAGTTACCTTTTGCTTCCAGTTTACCAAGCTTAGCCCCATAGTCCATCTCATGAGCAGGGTAGGATTGAATCAACTGACGGATGCTCTTATCCTTTTGCTCTATCTTCCAAAACAAATCCACCTTATCCAGCTGATGCTCCACTTGAATGGAAAAGATCGTGGATTGGATCTTCTTCCTCTTCCACTCCCAGCTATTTTCATAATCGTTTTCTCTATTTCATTGACTACATCCTCTATCAAGGAGTATGGAATAGAGAGCTCCTCAAACACGCGCTTTACTCCTTTTAACAAGGCCTCTAAGAGCAGCTTTTTCTGTTCCAATGGACTCGAGCTTTCATAATTAGAAAAATCAAATAAGACCTGAACAGTATAGACACCAAGTAGATTCATGATAGCTGGATTGCTAATCGTATCTACACATTCTACGATGATTTTCCAACAATGCTTGGTCACAACTGGTTTAAAGAGGCGCTCTACCATAGAGGTCATACATTTGGATTCATATACGAATGCTCTTCGCAGGTCTTTCCAATTCTGTCGGTAATCTTCAACTCTAGCTTCCTCGTAGGTTAGCGCAGCTAAGTCCATCAGCTCCTCAATCCTCTGTTGATTTTCCACATAGGGCTTATCTAATTCGAAATACTCTAACTTCATATTCGTGGTCTCGCAGTTTTTTCTTGTAGAAAGGTTTAGCCTTAGGTCAAGGTATAATGTTTGTGCTCTTCCTTCACTTTTTCCCATAGTCGCGGTGTCCCTCCTAATAATGGAAGATTGTTTGATCATTCTGAATCTCCGAAAGAAATCTTTAAGTATCAATCTTCACAGGAGTAATCTCAGCAATTCTAACAAGATCAGAAGAACCCGATAACATCACATCATTTTGGTTTATAAAATTGAATTCAACCTTATTCTCTAAAAAAGCAGTTCTAGTTGACCATTCACCTTATGAATCCCCTTAGAATAAAAATGGATTTCATCTAAATTAAAAAACTCTAAATTAATTTTTATGGCATTAAATGCACTTTTCTGCCACTTTTCAGGGAAATTAGTTGGCAAATCAAATAAATAAAAGACAAGATCTAATTTGTAATCGTAACATAACACAGTATCAAGAAAAACATTATTCAAGTCCAAATCACCATCAAATAAATGAATAATCTTTTCCCTTCCTACTGCTTTTTCAAACCATTTCACAGTATGAACTCCTTTTTAAAAATGAATATAAGTCTTCTTTTTAAGATTCATTGTTTCCCTCTTTAAGGAGATGGTAACTTCTCTCTTTAAGTAGGTCTTAGAATAGCCTAATCCTCCTGCCGTCCTTTCCTTTGGATACATCCTCAATGATTGTATTTATATGTACTTCATTAAATTGACGGGAAAAGTCTACAATTTTCTGGCGATTCTCTTCTGGATATAGATAAGATGCAGCCAAAATGAACATAAACGGAGCGATTGTTCCTCTTATATTTTCCAAATAAACATCCTTGGTGATAAAGGTCATGACCTTCTCAAAATCGTCATCTTTCAGCACAATCTTTCTAAGATAGAGTGCTGCACAAGCACCTGCAGCTTGCAATAAATTATTCGATTCCAAGGACTCATAAACAAAAGACAAGTTCTCTGTTTCTAAATTTTCTAGATAAGCAATCGCTACTGCTAAAGAGCGATAGGTTACAGGGGTTGGGATGTCTCTCAGCAGTAATGACTTGAGATAGGGATTTCTTCTGTGCAATCCGTTGCGGCCATGGCGTAGAGCAAGTACATTTGTGATTCCCATGATTTAGGCTTTTCCATCTCCCCTTCCAAGGCCTGATGCAAGAATGGTCCATATCCTTTTAGTCTGCCTCTTAAAATTTTTTTCGCTGCCTTTTTACCAAGGGCGTTCGTCCTGAAGTCAACTCATCTACATAGTCCATCTCAAATTCCTTTATTTCATCTGCTTGCCAGTTCTTCTTCCAAGATTCTGTTATAAACAATACTTCCGACACAGGCTTCCCAGTCTAGGTCCTCAACTTCTTCCCTAGAAAAAATCTTAGGTTCCCGCCTACCATCTAGCCAGACCTTCCCAAAGTGAGAACCATTTGGATCTCCCCATTTAAAGGCTAAATCCTTAAAAGGGCTTGGATCAAAATCCACTTGATGACCAATTATCTGCCAAGACCATACTGGATTTCGATCAAACAAGGTGTAGGAATCTACAATGATGGGCTTACCTATAAATTGAGCACGACTTAGCTCCTCAACTGTTATAGTAGGACTTGCTTGAAAGAAATCGAAAAATTGGATGACATGACCCACATTCACTTTTCCAAGGATTTGACCAAATACATACATTTCCTCCGAAAATTGATAGCAAAAATATCACCAATTTTAATAAATCGAAGTTTTGTTCTTGGCATTTCATTCCACTCACGAATCTTTATCTGGGGCAATTTTTTCTCCATAATTAATTTTATTCTATTCCTACTGCTCTTTATTTAAGATATGAAAGAGATCATCTCTTAGAACGATTCCATCGTCTTCTATCAAATAGGTCATGTGCTCCCAGAAAGGAACTTCTTGTTCAAGGGGCTTTTCTAAGGCAAGTACTTGATCCTTCAAGTTTGCTGCAATTTCTTCAACTTCATCTTGCTTCATCTCATAAAACTTTGCTTTCAAAAGAAAGATGCTTGATAGAAAGAGCGAATAAGAAGAATTAAAAGCTTGCAAGGAAGAATTGACAAAAACTCTATCTTCTTGAAAAACTTCCCTTCCTTCAGAATTACAAAGTAAGAAGACTTGCTTCTCTTCTCCAATTACAAAGGCACCTAAAAACACTGACCAAAAAGCCTATAGCTCTCCTGATTTTTCCTTAGTTCGACTAGTTCTTCGCCTGCTTTGACAAAAGAAAATCCCATTTTGGAATAATCCTCTAAATATGCCAAAAGGTTGAAACGGACCTCATCCAAACTAAATGGTTTCTCCTCTGTAGGCACCACAAAAAACCAAGCTCCTTCACTAATTCATCGATATTGACTGTCATTTCTCTATCCGATCTCCCTTTTTTGCTTACCTATTGGCAATTATCTCAGTCATTTTTCAAACAAGAGCTAGTTACTTCCATTCAAGTCCCAAACACCTAGACACATCCTCAAAATAATCATCCCAGGCCCATTTGTAATCTTTGCGACTCATCAAGTAATCCACATACTTTTCATTCATCCAACTTTCTGTATAAATAGAAAGGGCCTGCCTTTTCTATCATCTTGGATTGTCGCAATTTTTCCTGAGCCTTCTTTGACCGTTCACTCAGATTTTTTATATAGAGAATATCTGGATCCGAGGGACAAATGGTCTCTGTCAAATCACACCTTGTAAACTCGACAAAACTGAGATGAGCCTCTGATAGATCTGCATATAACTTTTCTACTTTCTTTGTTTTCGACCCAAAGGTACATTCAGACAGTTTTCCAACAATTTTATTCTGCTGAAATTCTGGTAGAGGAAAGAAAATATCGTTCATCCTACACTTTTTAAAGAGACAATCTCTCATCTCGCTGACATTCTCTAAAAGAGGACGCTTCATCTGACAAGAAAGGAAGGTAGACGATATTATGTGACTGTCATAAAATAATGTTCCCTTTAAATTGCAGCTTTTGAAAGTACAGTTTCGAATAACTGTATGATTTTTAAAGCCGATGTCCCTTAAATCGCAGTTTTCAAAAACGACATTCTCAAAGATACAGTTTTCAAATATGACTCGTGAACTCTCTAGTATACTGATGCTTGTATCCTTAAAGTGCTGATTACTAATGAAACGAATCCTACTCGCTTCCTCTATTAGATTTTCAATCGATAGCTTCTCACCACTGTTTAGGATGACCTGGCCATCCTTTATGATAATCCCATCTTTCTCAACCATATCCTGCTCCATTTTCTAGTGCTTCTTTTGTTATCGACTAGACCTAGTAGTAAGCGACTTCCCTATACCATATTCTAAAATTTCAAAACTTTTGAGGGAGAATTTAAGTCCTCTACCATGCTCCGAATCCTCTCTCAGTCCAAATTCCAAGCCGAAAATTAAGTCAACGTCACTTTGTTCAGACAAGATAAAAATGGATAGGAGTCTGGCGTGCGCTAGTTCTGGAAATTCCTCCTGAATTTTTTCCAAAGCTTTTGGATACCATACTGATGATTGATCCAGTAGATGATCGAGTTTTGCTTTATAAGACGAAGTCAACTCCTCATTGACAACCTCTAAAGAATCACTTAAAGCAAGGCAAACTTTTTCCTTTTCCTCTGGAATTGCTACATTCATCTCGTTATGGATATCAAATTTATATTCTCTCATCACTATCTTTCCTCCTTTCGGATGCCAGTTCTCTAATCGGCCTAGCTAATCTTCAAATTTCATAAAGCAATCATGCTGCTGATAATAATTCAAAGCCTCGACCAAGTCATTGTGACTAGCATCTGGCTTTTCCTCAAGTGCGACTGCAAGAACATCAATCAACTGCTCTCCATAGTAGACTAGTTGCAGATCTCGCTCCGTCACTTCTGTCGGGTAGACATCACGGTCTTCCACGACATCCGGATAATCGGATACCCAATAGAGGCTATCTAGTGCCAGTTCTCCATCCTCCTTGCCATAGAGGCAAAAATCATCTGACGTTAATTGATCCGCTATGACCTGCTCGATTATCTGCTCTAGTGAAAGTTCTTGGTGTTTTCGCATCTCGTATCCTTTTTAATCGCACTCTTCAACAAAAGAGTTCAAAAATTCCTCAAAAGAAGTCCACTGACCGTAGATCTCAGCTGTTTCTTCTAAAACATAGAAATACACCTTGCCATAATCCTCTGCCCTTAGAGAAAGAGCATAGTTGCCCGATCCAGGATCATAGGCAAAATGGAGAAGATCTGTGGCCTTAAATCCCGCAGGCACCACCTCATCATCAAACCAGGTAAGAGACTTCTTCATCTCCTCCAGTGAATCAAAGGAATTGAAAGGAAAGAGATGACGGTTATCGTGAACACCCCATACTTGGGGCTGGCCACCGTTGTACTTGAGATAAAAATCCTTCATGGCTTCCGGCAATTTCTTTCCAAGAATCTCCTCAAATTGTAAAAAATCTTCGCTTGAAATAGCTGGATCTGTGTCTGTTAATACTAGCATCCCGTCTCCTTTTGAGTCTCTCTTCCCAAAGGCTTTTTTATTTGACCTCCATATTACAGGTCCCTTTTAGGCTATCATACCATAAGATTCCCTTTCCATAAAGCTAAAATAGAAAATGAGCCCAGCTGTTTTGCTAGACTCATTTCATTCTTATCTTTTTGCTTATTTCAGCCCTTACTTCAAACTCCAACCACCATCAATCGTAAGGATTTGTCCTTGCATAGCTGTCGCCTTTCCGCTTGCCAAAAGAGGCTGACTTCTGCCACTTCTTCTGGCTCTATCCAGCGCTTAATCGGCGTCTCACTGGCTACCCAGTCCGCTAAGCCACCTGGTTCAAAGTCCGCTGCGGTCATACCTGTTTTGACGGCTCCTGGTGCGATGCCAAAGACCTGAATCCCAGCTTCTGCATAATCCAGGGCCAACTGCTTGGTAAAGCCTGCTAGGGCATGCTTAGAGGAGGTATAAGCGTGACCACCGCCTCCCGCTAGGCTAGAAGCAATGGAGCACATATTGATGATGGTCCCTTGCTTCTTCTCCAACATCTGAGTCAGATAATGCCGTGTCAGCTCTACCGGAGTCACATAGTTGATCTCAAAATCTCCTGAATCTCTTGAGCGCTTTGCTCAAGGAGCGGTTTGTAGTCATCCAAGACCCCAGCCGTATTGCACAAGACATCGACCTCTGGACACCAGTCAAAAATCGGCGCCAAATCCAGGGTCAAGTCCCGCTGCAAGAAGTGAAAATCACCCGTCAACTGGGGATCCGCTCCTGGTCCACCCCATAGACCTGGTAGCCCTTTTCTAGAAAGAGGCGAGCTTGAGCCAAACCAATCCCGGAACTCACTCCCGTGATCAATACACGTCTAGTCATGGACTTCCACCCAATCTGTCGCTAGGACGTCACAAGGAGTTGGACTCCACATAGAGAACCCTTCCCCTCACCAGAAACGTTAATGAGGAAATAAGGGGTCACTTCCAGAGCCACTCCATTTTGCTCAATGGTATCAAAGAGTTGGACGTAGTTTTCTGCTCCACCCCATCCTGTTCGTACATATTTTTTCTTATCCTTTAAGCCTGGTAAAATCTCTTCAAATGTCATGATGTTCTCCTTTGTTATCTAGTTAACTTTCTCCCTTTATTATACCAAAAAAAGCTTCCCTATACAAAAAGCCAGAGTTCTTCTACTCTAGCTTTCATGTTTTATTGATTTTCTTCTGAGTGGCGATAGCCATAACCGAAATAAATTCCGATCCCAATCAGGAGAGCAACTCCGAAGGCCAGCCAGGTCGATAGGGAATACTGGGTCATAAAGGACAGGCAGACCACAATCGATAGGATTGGCAAGACTGGAACCAAGGGTGTTTTAAATTCACCAGGTCCAGGAGCCCCGTGTTCCTTGCGCAATTTCAAGAGGGCAAAGGCCAACATAACTAGGTAAGCCAAGGTACAGATATTTAAGAAGGAAGCGATACTTGCAAGTGGAAATATTCCACCAGCAATGGCAGCCATTGATCCAGCTACTAGTGTTGCATTTTTGGGAATTCTGGTTTTTGGATCGAGCTGTTTCATAGCTTTTGGCAAAAGCCCATCCCGCGCCAAACTGTATATCATCCGTGAAAGGGCAAAGGTCATGGAAATGCAGACGGTGATTAGGGTCAAAATCGCTACCAGCGATACATAATTTCCAGCCCAGCCAGCTCCGACCTGACGAAGGGCAAAGGCAACCGCGTCTTCTACATTTAAGTTCTTAAAAGGAACCATACCGGTCAAAACCAGGGTGACCAAGATATAAAGAACCGTTGTGATCAAAAGACTAAGGACAATGCCGCGAGGGACGTTCTTTGTGGTTCCTTGATTTCGTCGACCGCCATTGAAATGGACTCAAAACCAAGAAAGGCAAAGAACATGAGCGAAGCTCCAGCCATAATCCCTGTCTGACCACCATAGATTTCGCCAAATCCATACGGAGCAAAGTTTGCCCAGTTGCCAGGATTTAGGTGAAAAATCCCCACAAGGATAAACAAGGCAAGAGCGGAGAACTTGAGTAAGACTAGCAAGGAATTAAAGCGTAAAACCGCTTTTGCATTCATAAGGACTAAGGCTGTGACGAGGACCATGACCAAAATAGGCAAGAGATCCACATAAGTTCCCTTAGCTGGATCAAAAGTCCCGTTTAAAGCTGTCGGCAGGCTCCAGCCAAGATTGGCCAACAAGCCCTTGAAATAAGCAGCCCAACCTGAAGCCACCCCTGATACAGCTGTCATAAATTCCATCACAGTCAACCAACCTGCAATCCAGGCTGGAAACTCTCCAAAGATGGCATAGAGGTAACTATAGGCTCCACCAGTTGAAGGGATGCGAGAAGCAAACTCTGCAAAGAAAAGGGCAGATAAGCCAACGCAAAAAGCCGCAATCACAATTGAAATGATCAAGGCTGGCCCAGCTAAATTCGCTGCTGCAGTTCCCGTAATCGTGAAGATCCCTGTCCCCACCATGGCACCAATTCCTAAAATGATCAAATCCCATAAACGTAAATGGCGATTTAGACCCGGGTGTACTTGCCCAAGTCCCTTTTTTCGAAATAGATTCATGCATATTCTCCCATCTAATGAGTTTATTCTATCATACTTGGACAAGAAAGGGAGACTCTTTTTCCCCTTTTCTTACTATTTATCACTTTCCGTCCTATTCTTTTTCAAAGCACGAATCGTAAACCAATAATAAATAACCAACCCAAAGACGATGATCACTGTGGGCAGAAGAACCGTCATACCAAGATTCTGAACTCCTTGTGCCAAGGTCCAGCGATGTAAGAATCCAACCACTAAAAAGGCGACGATAGGAAAGATGAAAGCTCGTCCAAACTCTTCTTTCCATTGCCAAAGAATGAGAGCTCCGCTAGACCCTGTCATGAGAAGAGCATCCCAAGGACTAGGGACTACAAACCATGCAAGAGCTGGCAAGAAACGGACCCCCACTATTTCACCAACAAAATAGAATCCTAGAACTAGAACAAATGCTACATAAATTGCTTTTTCGCTTTTTCTTCCGCAAAAATGAGGCGACGAAGGAGATAGAAGATTATCCCAACAGCTAGGAGTCCCAAAATGATGTCGGTTAAATAGACTAGTGGCTTGAGCACAAGGACCGCTTGAGAAGCAAAATCACTTAGGAGGCGATAAAAATTACAATACCTGAAAAGATAGCCCCATATTTCAAAACAGACCGTGTCGATTCTTTGGGCATATTTTCGATGATTTGGTCTGCCATTTCCTTTGGATCGAGACCAAAATAGTCCTTTGCTGTCAAGCCATCCGCTTCTGCTTGCGAAAAGTCTAGTGCTAAATTATAGACCTGCCCTCTCAAAGCCTTCTCCTCATATAAGAAACCGGCGAAATTGAAATAATCCCAGAGATCTTGGAAATAAGCTTGGTCCTCCTGGCTAAAGGTTTGAACCAAAACCTGCGTTTCTTCATAATAAATAACTGATGTCATCTTTCTTCCCCTTTCTTTGGAGACGAAATACAACGAAGGTCAGGACTAGTCCTATGAGAGGAAGTAGCCAGCCTAATAAGTGAGCAGTTTCCTGATTCACAAGACGAATCCAGCATCCCGTAACTAGGAAAGTCAGGCCCATGACTAGTAGACTCGTTATCAAACGCTCCCTGCTTCTATAAGCCATAACCGCAAACCCAAATAGGTCTAGGACAGCAAGAACAACCGCCCAACCATCTGATAAGAAGAGACTCCCAATGTGGCCAAAATAGATCGAAAATAGTCGTACGATGTTCAGAAATACCATCAGGCAGATCACACTGATAAAAATAGCCCAAGACCACTTCATTTCACCATAGCTCTGTTTGGACCAAAGCCACGTGATGAACTGGCTAAACACCAAGAAATTGAGTAGAATGACAATATAGGTTAAGGGTTCGATTTTCAGTGGCGTCATCCAGGTAAAATCCATTAAATAACGCATGCCAACTAAGATCACTCCAAGTAGAATGACGAGTCCCACATAAGATCCTAGAGAGCGTTTAGGCAAATCTGAAAGAACTTGGTCCACCATAGCCCGTGGATCCTTTCCAAAATAATCCACTGCCCGAATGCCTTCTTTCTCAGCAACTTTTAGGTCGCAAACCATATTGTAGAGTTGTTCACCGAGTGCTTCATCATCATAAAAATAGGACTTAGCCCCAATATAAGCGACCATTTTTTTCACATAGGCTTGATCCTCTTTATTTAAATGAATCAATTCATCTGACATTTTTTCTGTATAACTTTCTACCATTCTTCCCCTCCTTCTTGATACGTTCTACTTTCGTGACTAGCTCCTGCCACTGGTCCCAAAATTCCCTAAACGCTCTTTTCCAGCATCACTGAGTGAAAAATACTTACGATCAGGACCATCTGGAGACGGCCTCATTTCCCCATGAATAATTCCTTGTTTTTCTAATTTTTGAAGCAGGGGATAAATGGTCCCAGCGACAATCTTATCAAATCCCATCTCTTTGAGACTTTGAATCAATTCGTAGCCATAGATGGCCTTTTTGGAAATAATCTCCAGCACACAGCCCTCCAAGACTCCCTTTAGTAATTGGGACTCCTTCATCCTTCTCACCTCTTTCTTCACATATGCACTAGTTTGTTTTACATACTAGTTTATTTACTATCAGTATACTCTTTCTTAACTAGTATGTAAAGCAAAATAGTAACTTTTTAAAAAATTTTATTCCTTAAAAATCCTTTAAAATCAAGGCTTTCACTGTATACTGGTGTGTAAATATACAAAAAGTTCAAAAACACTTTATTTTATAGATTGATTGGAGTATAATAATTAAAATTATTCAAAAGGAGACACGAATATGAAAAAATCGAAGCTTGCTCTTTTAGCAGGTGTCGCCGCGGCTTCAACGCTTTTCCTTGCTGCATGTGGCTCATCTTCTAATGCGTCAAAGGGACTACCTACAACTACGTGTATGGTACAGACCCTGATTCCTTGAACTATTTGACTTCAAATCGTTCAACTACAAGCGACATTACTACCAACTTGGTCGATGGTTTGTTTGAAAACGACCAATACGGTAACCTAGTGCCTGCTCTTGCAGAAGACTGGTCTGTTTCAAAAGACGGTCTGACTTATACCTACAAGCTTCGAAAAGACGCGAAGTGGTATGATTCAGAAGGAAATGAATACGCTGACGTCACTGCAAATGATTTCGTGACATCTCTGAAATATGTAGCAGATAAAAATCTGATGCACTTTACTTGGTTCAAAACTCAGTCAAAGGCTTGGATGACTATGTAAACGGGAAAACCAAAGACTTCTCAACCGTTGGGGTAAAAGCTGTTGATGATCACACTCTTCAATACACTTTGAACCAACCTGAATCTTTCTGGAATTCTAAATTGACGACTGCTACCATGATGCCAGTTAATGAAAAATTCTTGGAATCAGCTGGGAAAGATTTCGGTAGCGTGAAACCAAATGGGATTCTCTACAACAGGGCCTACATTTTGAAGTCCTTCACTTCAAAATCTCAAATCGAGTTGGAAAAGAACCCTGAATACTACGATAAGAAAAATGTTCACATCGATACCGTTAAATTGACTTACTTCGATGGATCAGACCAAGACTACCTTGCTCGTAACTTCTCAGATGGTAACCTATCTACTGCTCGTCTCTTCCCAACAAGCTCAACCTACAGTACGATTGAGAAGAAATTCAAGGATAACATCGTTTATACCCCACAAGATTCTACTGTTTACTACGCTTACTTCAACGTCAACCGTCAAAATTACGGCCATACGAAGAAGACATCTGATGAGCAAAAGAACAACACGAAGACAGCCCTTCAAAACAAAAACTTCCGTCAAGCTTTGAACTTTGCTTTAGATAGAACTTCCTACAGCGCTCAAGTTAACGGAAAAGACGGAGCATCAAAAACTCTACGTACCCTTCTAGTTCCACCGACATTTGTGCAAGCAGACGGGAAAGACTTCGGTACTCTCGTTGAAGAAAAACTTGCCGCAACAGGAGATGAGTGGAAAGGTGTTAGCTTCGCAGATGCTCAAGATAGCTTGCATAATGCGGATAAAGCCAAAGCGGAACTTGAAAAAGCGAAGGCTGAATTGCAATCACAAGGTGTTCAATTCCCAATCCATATCGACTATGTTGTGGACCAATCTTCTAATGCTCTTGTCCAACAAGCAGACTCTATGAAGAGCTCAATCGAAGCAGCTCTTGGTAAAGACAATGTCGTAATCGATGTACAAAAATTGTCTACAGACGATGCAGATAACGCTACTTACTTTGCCCAATCACCAGAGCAAAAAGACTTTGATATGGATATCACTGGTTGGGGACCTGACTTCCAAGACCCATCTACTTACTTGGATATCTTGAACCCAACAGATGGTTCAACCTTGACTGGTATGGGACTTGATCCTAAGAAAGACCAAGCGCTCATCGAAAAAATTGGTTTGAACCAATACAAAGAATTGTTGGATGCTGCCAATGCTGAAAAATTGGATACCAATGCACGTTATGAAAAATACGCTGCTGCCCAAGCTTGGTTGACAGAAAACGCCATTGTTCTTCCAATCTACTCTAAGGGTGGAGTTCCATCTATCACGAAGGTGACGCCATTCTCAGCAGCAAACTCTGCAATTGGTATTAAAGGTGAAACAAGCTTCTTCAAATACCAAAAAGTGCAAGACAAGACAGTCACAACTGCTGACTACGAAAAAGCTTATAAGAATTGGTTGAAAGAAAAAGAAGAATCAAACAAAAAGCGCAAGAAGAACTTGCAAAACACGTGAAATAATCACGATAAAAACACCGAGGTTGAACCTCGGTGTTTTTTGTTCAGCAACTTGTCGTCTTTTTCATTTCTCCATCTTTATAGACTCAGCGCTACCTCACGACAATCTTCCGATAACTTCTAGAAGTCAGAAGAAAGACGAGGACATAGGAGATAAAAAGACAGCGCAGATGGAAAGAGTTGTTTGAAGGACCAAGCCCGCATTGTTCGCTCCTAAGAGAGCAACGATTTTTGCAATCATCTTATAGGCCACTCCTAGGTAGAGGAAGGAGAAGAATAAAGGAAGGAAAAAGACGGTGAGAATTTGTTTGCGAATGGTGGTGGACGTTTGCTTTTGGTCCAATCCTACTTGTTGCAAGATCACAAAATTTTCCCGGTCCTCATAGCCTTCTGAAATCTGCTTGTAGTAAATCACGAGAACCGTAGCTAATAGAAAGATCACAGATAGGAAAATCCCGATAAATAGAAGAGTCCCTGCTGTTTCACGCCAATCTTTCTCTATACTATATCGATCAAATCCACCAAAATAAGTCGCATCATATTGACTGATTTTGTCTGTCGAATACAGCTCTTTGATCAAGCCAGAAATAAAATCTTGGTTATCTTTATTTTTAGCAGTAATAGAGAATTCCAAATTTTTATCAACTTTTAGTCCCAGTTGGTTCAAGTCAGGGAGGACCAGGTACAAGCCCATTTGGTGTTGAAACAGGTCGGATTGAGGGAGTTTCCTTGGATAAAATTGGAGCCCAATTTTTGTTTAATCATGAAGGTCTTCCCATTGATTTCTAATTGTGCGTCTAATTTTCCAGGATATTGATACCCATAGGCTAGGATTTCATTTTCCCCAAGCTCAACTTTTTGACCGGTCAGTTGCTCATAAGTCGCTTGATCAAAAAAGTAGACTGTTCCTTCTGTCTTCAACTCCTGACCAGTTGATGGAGTGGACTGGTCATTCACCTCTAAGATCCTTCCATCAATCTTTCGAATTTCAGCTGACCAGTATGTTGTCTGTGCCACCTGATAATCTGACAGATGTGTCGCGTCAGCTGTTTTCTTAATTTGAGCTTGAACATCCTCGATAACCGGTTCTATCTCAGCATCTGAAGGCATATGCCCCACACTAATCATGTAATCAGAAGGGTAAACAGTATCTAAGTAATTCTGCCCTCCAATAAAGATATTGAGCGACCCGGTTAAGGTGACCAAGACCATGGTGGAAAGAATACTAATGGTCGCGAGGCCCGCTGCATTTTTTCGCATCCGAGCTATTAAGTTAGAGACAGATATAAAATTCTCTGGCTTGTAATAATAGGATTTCCGACCTTTGAGAAATCTTAAGAAGGTAATAGAGCCTGCGTTGAATAAGAGATAAGTCGCTAGAATGACCAAGATGACGGCAATAAAGAATCCTTGGACAGCCGCAACTGGCCGCTCAACGGTTAGCGCCATATAAAAGCAATTCCTAAGAGCCCTAGTCCTAACAGAGTTTGAACCAGCAAGAAGCGTCCCTTCTTCTCTCCTGCTTTCTTTTGCTGCATAAGGTGGAGGGAACTGTAGCGCAAGAGGCGGAAAGAATTCAACAAGAGAATGAGGCCAAAAGCTAAGGCTAATCCAAGTAAAGTGTTAAGAACAGCATCTATCTGGAAGGTTGATTGAATGACGACTGGTAAACCCATACATTTTAGAAGCAAGGCGAAAATCAAACGATCAAACAAGAGTCCCAAACCCAGTCCTACTCCAACTGTGAGAACATAGAAGAAGAGCAATTCCCATAAGGTCATGATGAGGAGATGCTTCTTCTCCATTCCCAGAACACTGTACAAGCCCAGTTCTTTGGAACGATTTTTCATGACGTAGCCATTGGCATAAGCCACCAAAATGATGACGACCAGCTGGACGACGAAACTGCCAAAACCAAGAACAGTTCTCGCCGATCCCCTCCGTAAGAATCCTCTAAATGAGGGGTCAATGACAAGGCGATAAAACTATAAAGGATCATGGTCGTTAAAATAACAGCCAAGGCAAAGGGATAATAGAGCTTGCGATTTTGTTTAAGATTGGAAAGTGCTAATTTACTTGTTAATTTAAACATCATGATCCTCCTTACCCGCCATGACCGTCAGGGTATCCGAGATTTCTTGGAACATCTGACGCTCCGTTTTTCTCCGCGGAAAATCTGGTTGTAAAGGATCCCGTCCTTGATAAAGAGCACGCGCTTGGCACGCGATGCCGCTGCGGTTGAGTGGGTCACCATGAGAATGGTTTGCCCCATGCTATTGATATCTTCAAAGACATCCAGTAACGCAGCTGAAGACTTGGAATCCAGCGCCCTGTTGGCTCATCGGCCAGGAGGATTTCAGGTGAGGTAATAATGGCCCGTGCTACGGCCACCCGTTGCTTTTGCCCACCAGAGATTTCGTAAGGGTATTTTTCAAGAAGTTGGTGAATGCCCAACTCCCGACTCACGCTATCCACCTTGCTCATCATTTCCTTGACCGGTCTGCGAGAAAGCACCAGAGGCAGGAGGATATTGTCCTTGACCGATAAGGTATCGAGTAGGTTGAAATCTTGAAAGACGAAGCCTAGTTTTTCCCGACGGAAGCTGGATGCGTCCTTGTTTTTGATGGTCGAGGTGTCTATGCTATTTAGGTAGACCCGCCCTTCGGTTGGCTGGTCCAGCATGGCTAGAATATTGAGGAGGGTGGATTTCCCAGATCCTGATTCCCCATGATAGCGACGTATTCGCCCTTTTCAACAGTGAAGTGAATATCTTTTAGGGCTTCGACCTGCGTTCCTTGAAAGCGGGTTTTGTAAATTTTTTGATATGTTGAACGTCTAGTAGGGTCATGGTCCGTTCCTTTCTAGCTCGAAAAAGCTTCAATCGTTTTTTACAAATCTATTGTACTAAAACTGAAACGCTTTCACCATAACATAACCTTACATTTTCCCCTTTATTTCTTACATTTTGTAAGAAAACAAAAATAGGCTAGAACTTGAGGTCCTAACCTATTTTTTTATTGATTATTCAGCTGATGAAGAGAGCAATGGTGCAATTGATTGATAAGCACCTTCAAGAGCTTTTTGGGCAATATCGCGAGCATTTTTCAATTGTTGTGCGAATTGACTACGAGCTTGTTCAGGAACAACTGTATCATCAGAACCTGCAGCTGAAAGTGTATCGTTAAATGTTTTTCTTGCAGTCTCCATAGATTGGATCGCAGGATCTACTTGCTTATTATAGGCATCTTTACCAGATGCTGGGATCTTGTCACCAATCTCTTTGACATATTTTGTGTAGTTGTCAATCATTTTTCCATAAATGGTTTTCATATCACCAAGTGTTTTGGCGTTGTCGATTTCTTCATCAGTTAACAAGACAATTTCTGGAATTTCAACAGAAGAGGTTGCTGATTTAGATGTTTTTGATGAACTGCTTGATTTGCTTTCTGAAGTAGATGATTTTTCTACTTTGCTAGAAGAAGCTTTTGCATCTTTGCTTGATGATTCTGAAGCAGTTTTACCAGAACATGCTGCTAACGTTGCAACAGACAAAAGAGCCACACCTGCTGTAAGAAGTTTTTTCATATTTTTTCTCCTATAAATAAAGAATGAATATATTTTAAATGATTTTCCTTTAATTGTCAAACATTTTCTGTTTCCAAATGCCTATACACTGCTAATTATCACTAGCTTTTAACATATTTTATGTCCTAAAAATTATTTCTTATATTGTATCTTTATTCATTCTTTGAATAAACAAAACCAGAAAAACAGTCCTTTTCTGGTTTATTCTTCTTTTATTGATGAAGCAACTGTGTAAATTCTTCTTGAAGTTCCTTGTTGTCCGTTGGTTTTAGATACATCTTTCCTCCATTGGTCGTTGGCGAATGAAAGACAATTCCTTCTCCTGTATCTGTAATGGCAAAGAAATAACTATGCACATCTGGATACTTGTCCCAATTGCTATAGCGTTCTACGATTCGGTATTTTGCATTTCCTTGGCCAGTATCTGTATAAATAGCATCCATCTTGCTATTGTCCCCTAGAGTATAGAGGTTGTCTGGTCCTACATCACCGCCAGCAATACCTTTTTGATAGTTGGGTTGTCCCATCTTTTCGCCCCAGGTCTTCATAAATTCTGCTAATTTTGCTGATTTTTCAGCATTCCAAGGCGTTTTTTCCTGGCTTTGGCTATTTCCCGCTGATGGTGCGCTGTCAAAAGTTTGCCAGTCAAAAGCCTTGAGATCCAGTTTATTCTCATCCGATTTTCCAAAGAGGCTATTCAGATCTGAACCAGGTACTTGGACTTCTTCTTCCTGGACTTTGGTCGCAGCTTGAGGCGTCTTTTCTATCCGTGAGAGCACAGCTACCCCATGGCCAGTTCCAGACATCCAGCTGACTTCTAAGACTTCTCCTCCCTGATAGAGGGTCGTCGCATTGCGCGCTCCACCGTGTCCAGCGACGAAACCTTCAGCTAGTAGAATCGGTTTTTGGTTCTTGAGGTAATAAACTCCTGTCACGAAGTAGCTTCCATCGGTCTGCTGATTGGCGACGATCATCTCATCTACCCCATCGTTATTTAAGTCCTTAAAGGCATAGCGAACGGCATCTGGCTGATTAATCACGGTCTCGATCACCCAACTATTGATCATCCGATCTTCTTTGGCTAATGCATCATTCAATTTGGAAATGGCATCCAAATCCTTTGAAGTAGCAAAAATTTTTGGTAGTCTGAAAAAACAGACTGGTATAATTGTTTGTTGTCTGCTTTTTCGCTTGTTTCTTTGCTGAAGTCTGGCTGGTTGCATCCTCTTTTTAGGACTGGACTGGCGCTGGTATCTTTGGTAACATCCTGTTAACAAGACCATACTTGAAGCCACTAATCCCAACTGGATCCAATGTTTTCTTTTCATCTGATCTCCTTTAGTCTCCCTTATTTTCATACTAAACTTTATTATACTAAAAAAGTGTGAGGACGGAATCCCTTCTTCACACTTAGTTTTCTTTATTTGGTTTAGTTCTACGATCCGTTTGACTTTCAATATGCTCTTTCACCAAGGCAACCACCTCATCATTGGTTGGAAGGTCCGAGTGCTGGGCATCTTCCCCGTCACTGTGATCTCCGTATAACTAGCAGCTTGGTTTTGGTAGATATATTTCCCAGCAGAAACACTGGCATCTGGGACCAACTCATCGGAATCATAGGTGATGGTTCCTGCTACTGAATACATATAAAGCGTATTAGGGATGGCTTTTTCCCCTTGATAAAATCGGCCAACATCTCAGATTTGTTTTGGATATTGGTTTCCGTGAAATTATAGGGAGTTCCGATGGTCATGAGGGTCTTTAGATCCACATCATAATCTTCTAGATAATTTTCGATAAAGGCTGTATAAATCAAGCCCCCGTTAGAATGACCCAAGCCCTTGAAATTATTAAAATTGTATTTTTCTTGAAGGACTTCAAAGGCTTGATTGAATAGTTTAGCCTGCTTTTTAATATTGCTATAGCCATCTTTGTTGTTTTCAAAACCAACCACAATCACTGGTTCATTGTCCTTGGCATCAATACTACCGCTATAGGTGATATTCCCATCATTCCATACCTTGACCTTGAGAAGACTGTGCTTGGTGCCTTGGCGGCCTTGGTTGAGCTTGGTCACCAAGCCATCAAAGCGGTTCTCTGTTGCTGAGCTTCCTGGAATCATAATGATGGGCGACAGTTTGGAATTATAAAATTTCTCGATTTTTGAAACATTGGTTCGAGTCCAGCTATAAGAAGGAATGGCTAAACCGATCAAGAAAAGACAGACCAAAGTGAGGACGATGGCTGTTTTTTAGAGACCTTCATCGCTTTCTCCTTTCACTTTTAGATCTTTTCGAATACGATTTCCCATGCGGACAAATGGTAGATAAAGGAGCACGTCTATCGCAAAGCAAAGGATACTCACAGCTAAGGCTCTCAGACTTCCTCCCGTTCCAATGAAAGCATAGAGAAGGCTAGGAGTCCCATCTGGCACTGGATAGACGGCTGCTGGCATCAGCTTAAGGCACAAAGCCACAGCAGCGATGGCCATATTGACCAAGGGAATCAATAAGAAGGGAATCACATATAGAAGATTGAGCAGGACCGGAATCCCTACCATGAAGGGGGCACCGTTATTAAAGAGGCCTGGAAAAATACTGAGGAGACTGACTTTCTTGTCCTTTCGGCTGTGGGAGACCAGTAAGATCGCTACCAAAAGTGCTAGGACAGCGCCAATTCCAGCTACCATACCAAAACTCCGATACAAATTGGTCAAAGTATAGAGATGAGGAATCCCCGTCGTTGTATGATGGGTCACAGCGTAATTCAGATTTTCTAAAGCAAAACTGTCATCCACAATTGAGTTTAGGGCAAAAGCCTGACTGTTGCCGACCCAAGCTGATAAGCCACTGAAGAGGCCCATGACAAAAGTGGACAGGAGATGATGACTGCTTATAGTCAGAAAACTAAAGAATTGACCGATCATTTGAAAAATACGGTACTGATTGCCAAGAAGGAGGAGAATATTCAGGCTAACCCCTAGAACCAAGGACAAGAAAATGGGACGCACAGTCTTGGGCTGATAAATAAAGTCTTTGTCCACAATCTGGTCGTCACTAGCCTTGGATAGTCGAAAGATCTGTCCGATTAGATAGCCTAAAACAATGGCTAAGAGGATATTGGTCGTCGCAGGTAAGTTAATTCGCGTCAATTGCCCATCATTGAGTGGTCCCACCAACAATTCCTGAGACCCTACAATCAAGCTGACTAAAAGAGCAGTCACGCCGGCTGTCCCCGTACTTCTACCATAGTGCCCAGCTGTATATTTCCCAGCGAAGTAGGTTGCTAAAGGCCCTGCTAGACCTCCTAGAAAGTTGGAAAAATTAATAAGAACCTGGCTGATAGCTTGATTCCATGGCAACCAACTGTCCATCGAAAAGAGCTGATGGATATAGCCTCGATCAGAAAAGACCGATAAGGCAATCACTCAAATGATTCCTGAAAATAAGAAAAAGGAAATAAGGAAACCAGGGTTTTCTGGGAAATCTGAATAAAACTTTTTTCTCGTAACCAGAAAAACTTCTGGACTAAATACTTGGTCATGGCGCCCCTATTGGTGTGTTCACATTGCTTGCTTTCATCTTATTATATCATAGTGGTGAGCAATCCCTTTCATTTGGAGAAGCATCATCTTTTGAGAATACTTTTAAAATTTTCATAATTTTTGAAAAACTCTTTGACAGGGGTCTTCATTTCCTCTATACTATTTGTTAGCTAACAAAACGATGAATCAGGTTAACGTTGGTCCTGCTATACTCATAGCAATTGGATTTGACGGGAAATGAGATCGTAACCATGATTTTTATACCATAGTCCATCTCTTTAGGAAGATTTAGGAGGAATCAGACACCGATGTCACAAGATAAAATTTCAGCCAAGGTCCTCTACGCTATTTTTGCAACAGGGATCCTTTCCTTTTGCGGAGTGGCTGGAGAAACTGCCATGAATATCACCTTCCCAATATTGATGAAGGAATTTGAGATCAATACCGCAACCGTCCAGTGGGTCACCACCATCTATCTTCTAGTGGTTGCCTGTGTAGTCCCCCTATCTGCCTACCTCAAGCGCTCTTTTAAAATGAAGTCCATCTTTTAGTTGGAAATCTCCTATCTGTTTTAGGTGTTCTCATTGACTTCCTGGCTCCAAGTTTTGGCTTTGTGGTTTTGGGTCGATTGGTCCAAGGAATGGGGGTTGGTTTTGCCCTTCCTCTGATGTTTAATATCATTTTAGAGCAGGTCCCAAAACGCAAGATCGGTCTCATGATGGGAGTGGGGACCCTGATAACAGCCATCGCTCCTGCCATTGGACCTACTGTCGGTGGTCTCTTGACGGCTAACTTCGGTTGGCGATCCATCTTTTGGTTCAATTCCCGATCCTTCTAGCTTCGCTAGTTGCAGGACTTCGCTCCATTGAACAAATCAGTACAGTCAAGCGAGAAACGCTTGATATCATGAGCCTTCTCGCCATTATTGCTTCATTTTTAGGCTTGATTTTAGGGATTCACGGTCTTTCTGATCATGCTTTCTTTAGTTTTTCTGTCCTTGGTTGGCTGGTGATCGGGTTCTCGGGACTCGTTCTCTTAGTCTGGCGGTCCAATCAGTTAGAGACTCCCATTATCAACCTTGCCATCTTAAAGAACCATCTCCTCACTGGCCATGTTCTTGCTTTTTCACTTTTCAATTAGGTTCTCTGGCCATGAGTTTCCTCTTGCCCAATTATGTCCAATTGGTCAACCACTCGAGTACCACGCTTGCAGCCTTGATGCTACTTCCAGGAGCCATCATTGGAGCAGGTTTTGCTCCTTTCTCCGGTCTCATTCTAGATAAGTTGGGCGCCCGTAAACCGATTCTCCTTGGAGCTGCTTTAATCCTTCTGGCCCATTTCCACTTTACCCTCTTTGGTCTGAAGCTGACAAATGGCTTGATTCTCATCTTTACATGATCTTTATGACCGGTATGGGTCTTGCCTTTGGCAATATCATGACCAACGGACAAAAACAACTGTCGCTGGAAGAGCAACCTGATGCGAACGCGATCTTTAACACCCTGCAACAATTTGCAGGCGCTGTCGGAACAACCCTGGCTTCACTGATCGTTGCCATGAGCCAAGCCAATCAAAAGATGGACTTCACCCAAGCCACTGCTAAAGGAAGCCGCAACGGTTTTATGGTCTTATTTGCCTTAGGCATCTTCCAACTCCTTCTCTTATTTTGGGTTGTCGGAAAAGAAAATGAAACGAACTAATTTATCTCATTAAAAACAGCAAAATTTGCTGTTTTTTTATTATCCTTTTCTAACCCGTGTGACAATGCCATCAGGATCTTCAAAGGTAAGGCAACTTCCGCTAAATAAACCTTGCTAGAATAGGCGTATGCCCTATTCTTTCTTTTTACTTACAATGCCAAAGAATATAACTTAAATTTCATTAAATTGTCGAACTTTTATCATTTGAGTTAAAATCCTTGCTTTCTTTTTGTATTTTATTTATAATCATTCTAAATAAGATAAAGGAGATATTGTATGACTGAAATGAAACATGGAGTAGATGAATCATTTAACGACCGCTTGAATATCTTGAGAGCCGCTGTTCTCGGGGCCAATGATGGGATTATTTCTATAGCTGGGGTGGTGATCGGGGTAGCCAGTGCCACACCAAACATCTGGATCATTTTCCTATCTGGCTTGTCGGCGATTCTGGCAGGTGCCTTTTCGATGGCGGGCGGTGAGTATGTCTCTGTTTCCACTCAAAAAGACACGGAAGAAGCCGCTGTTAACCGTGAACAAGCCTTGTTGGATCGCGATCCCAAGTTAGCTAGAGAATCTCTCTACCATGCTTATCTTCAAAATGGAGAATGCGAAACTTCCGCAAAGATTTTAACAGAGCGAGCCTTTCTGAAACATCCCCTCAAAGCCCTGGTCGAAGAGAAATATGGTATCGAATACGAGGAGTTTACCAATCCTTGGCATGCTGCTGCCTCTAGCTTCCTTGCCTTTTCGGTTGGTTCCCTTCCTCCAATGCTCTCTATTATTCTCTTTCCAACTGCCTATCGCATCCCGGTGACAGTCTTCGTTGTTGGACTATCCTTGATCTTCACTGGCTATACCAGTGCAAAACTGGGAAAAGCACCAACCAAGCCAGCCATGCTTCGCAATCTCATCATTGGCCTCCTCACCATGGGAGTAACCTATTTCTTTGGACAACTCTTTAGTATCTAAAAAGCTGAGACTTCTGCCTCAGCTTTTTCTTATGCTTCTAATAAGGCTTGTGCTTGTTTTTCCAGTCCTGCGACCGCTTCATCTGTCAAGATTAATTCACCTGTTCCCCAGGCTTCTGGGTTAACAGTTGTTCCAGTGAACTCTCCCACTACTTGAGTTCGAACGAATGGTAGGAGGGCTTGGTAGGCCGCAAACATTGGCTCGTGTCCTGCATTAGCGACTGAAGAAACTGTTACGATCTTGTCTTGGAGGGCAGATGGGCCACGAGTTTCTGACAGGTCAAGGGCACGGCTGAGCCAGTCGATCAAGTTTTTCACTACACCTGGAATGGCAAAGTTATAAACTGGCGAGAAAATCCAGATGGCATCTGCAGCAAGAACTGCATCACGCGCTGCTTGTACAGCTGGCAAGGTTGGTGTTTCCAAATCTTGGTTCATCATTGGGATGTCTTTGTAGTCCAAGTAAGTCACAGTTGCTTTTCCTTCAAGAAGGCTTTCTGCTTTCTTAGCCATTTGGTGGTTAAAAGATCCTTGACGAAGGGATCCGACAATAAATAAAATGTTTTTCATAGTTGTTTCCTCTTTCTGTTGTAAGATTATTTATTACAATAGCTATTATACAAGATCACAATGTAATGTCAAGGATTACAACTCGGATTTTTAAACTTCTATTCCAGTTCACTATGGGAGGGCCAAGAGGGTGAGAAAAAGGTTGGATAAAAGTTTCCAACCTTCAATAAATCATAACCGTATAAATCTGTAGAGGATCAACATCCAAGAAAAACGACTCCCAGAGATCTTTACAATCCATTTTAGAACTATTTTTTCTCAGCAAGGCAATTCTCAATTCCAAAATTCTGTTCTCGCTACTACTCCTCGTTAGACGAATCAGTAGCCAACATTTTTTGATGGATTCGCAGGATAAATCTGTCATTTCAGCAATCATCTCGATACTCATCCCCTTCAAAGCCAGTTTCTGAATCAGAGACTGCTGACCAGCTTGAACTCCCAACTCCATGCCTTCTTGTCTACCTTGTTCCAATCCCTGTTCGAGACCACGCTCGAGCCCCTGTTCAAGACCTTGTTCGAGTCCTTGTTCGAGTCCCTGTTCAAGACCTTTTTCAACCCTTTCTGAAATCCGGCCTCCAGTTGTTCTTTCCGAAAGGTATCCATGCTCATTTCCCAATTTTCTCTGATACGAATCCGTTCATCAATCATTTCTTTTTCCTCCCTTGTCCAATTTGATGGGATCAGGAGTGATTCTGCCTGCTCGATCACTTGATCTGGTTGATGACTGAATGGGCGATTACCAAAAATTCAAGCCATTGTCTCCAGTGAGCATTCAACTCCGTATCTCTACTTTCATTATACTTATCCAACTCTAAAAGGCAACCTTTAACATATTATGAGCTACCCCATTCTTGCGAGAACTATAAAGAGGTGTCCCATCTACCGTATGGCGCATTTCATAGACATTGACAGGTGAATCTAAATGAGGAAAAATACTTCGCTCCAAGATAGCGATCCCATAG
Source organism: Streptococcus sp. 2A/TPW/M5 (assembly GCA_036663675.1). Lineage (GTDB taxonomy): Bacteria > Bacillota > Bacilli > Lactobacillales > Streptococcaceae > Streptococcus. The sequence goes on from JAYXUK010000001.1 coordinate 2,076,679, forward strand.
ACCGGCTCCAGCTCCTGGTACATAGAATGGGTCGCTCCTTTCTTTCGCTTGCGTTGGACATTTTCTACCAGTTGATTGGCTAAATAATAGTGGAAACGATTCAAGAAATACTCTTGCTTCAAAACTTGAATCTCAATGATCACTTCAAGCCCGCTATCTAGCCTTGCTCTCACATCAACGGATGTTTCAAAAGGAAGATCTCCTAAAAACCCCTGCTCATGGATCTGGTCTCCTTCTAAAATCTCAACGGACTCTACTGGCAGATCCAAGACTTCGAGGATGAATTTCGCTGTCACATCCGGAAGGCTAAAAATCTTTTTCGCCATTAAATCCAAGGTGGGCGATACATACTCATGTCGTTTTTTCATAGCAACCTCCAATGATTTCGTGTAGGGATCCCTCACTTATACCATTCGAAAAAATTGCAGAAAAAGAGGCTGGGACAAAAGTCCTAGCCTCTCAATTATTTTTGGATTATCGAGCAAGACGCAGTAGTTGAGTGGGCTCTACTACGCTGATTTCATCAGCTTTACAGCCCTACTCAACTGTGCGGAGGTGGGACGACGAAATCGAATTCTAACGAATTACCGATTTCTGTCCCACTCTCTTTGCTTTTATGCATGCTCCAATCCTTTTCGTGTGTTTTCCTTAATGGTTTCGGCTGAATGGAGTAATTTTTCTTTTTCTTCTTCTGTCAAATGCAAGTCCAATCGTTCAAGAATTCCTTTTCGACCTACGATCGCTGGATAGCCAAGATAGGTTCCATATTCTGGACGATAGTTAGACACAGGCATTTCCTCGTGGCTATCATTGATCACAGCTTCTGCTAAGCGTTGGGCTGCTGCTGCAATCCCAAAATTGGTATAGAATTTGCCAAAGAAAACCGTGTGACCACCGCGCAAGGACTCGTAGTTGATGGCGTCAAGCTCTTCTTGAGAGAAGAGATCGGTAATGGCGTGTCCTTTGACACAGACCTGACTCCAAGCGACAAATTGAGAATTTCCATGCTCACCGAGGTTGTAACCTGATACACTAGCAGGAGAAACCTGCAAACGATCAGCGACTGCACGCTTCATCCGAGCTGTATCCAGTAAGGTCCCTGTCCCAATCACCTGCTCTTTTGGAAGGCCAGTATATTGTTGATAAAGTTGAGTGACGGCATCGACCGGATTGGTCACAACCAATAAGACCCCACTAAAGCCAGAAGCCTTCAAATCACGAGCCACTTGCACTACTTGCTTGCTAGTAAAAGGAAGCTCCGCAAAACGGTCATCTGTGTTATTAGCCTGCAACTCGATATTTCCAAGAGTCGACACCACCACATCCGCATCTTTTAATGCCGCGTAGTCATTGACCGTGATATGAACCGAATACCCTGTATTGGCAACTGTATCACAGAAATCCAAGGCATCTGCCTTAACCTTTTTCTCATTGGTATCAATCAAGACCAAGTGATCACAGGTGTGTTTCAAAATCATGCTGTGGGCCAAGGTGGCACCCACATGCCCCAAACCAATAATACCAATTTTTCTTGTCATCAGAATCCTCTTTTCTAGTATCGATCACACTGTTGGTGAGGATAGCTCTTTGTTGACTCTATTCTACCACAATTCTAGAAAGGCGGATTGAAAAAATGGGAAAATTTTCAAGTTTTTTCCAAAAAGAAAAGAGGCGCTGCCTATTTTAACGACTCAGGAAAGAAGAGTTTCAATCTCTTCAAGCGATAAGCCCGTCATCTCCGATATAAGCTCAGGTGTCATTCCTCGTGAGACCATTTTGCGGATTAACTGCAGACGTTCTTCATTACGACCTTGTTCCAGCCCTTGTACTAAACCTTCTTCACGCGCTTCATCAATCGCCGTCTCCAGGGTCATATCATAATTTTCTTGAATACGAATCCGCTCGTCTATCATGGTCTTCTCCTCCTTGGTCCAGCTAGATCTTACGCTAACATAGATTTGATCTCTTCAATGGACAAACCCGTCATCTCCGATATAAGATCAGGCGACATTCCTCGTGAGACCATCTCGCATACCAACTGTTTACGACCTTGCTCTAAACCTTGTTCCAGACCTTGTACTAAGCCTTGTTCCAGACCTTGTACTAAACCTTCTTCACGCGCTTCATCAATCGCCGTTTCCATGGTCATATCATAATTTTCTTGAATCCGAATCCGCTCGTCTATCATGGTCTTCTCCTCCTTGGTCCAGCTAGATGAATCTAATAATGAATCTGCATGAGCCACAGCCTGACTGGGAGCTTTTGTAAAGGGAAGATTCCCAAAAACTCCAACCACTGTCTACCTGCATCTGTCAGGTTCTCATCTTTATTATACTTGTCTAGCTCTAAAAAGGCAACCTGCAGAAGATTTTGGTGCTTGCCATTTTTATAATATGCCTTGAGTTGCTTCCCGGACCGGCTATTGGTCAGCCAGTATTTGTTGATGGCGGCCTCTTCGTCCAGTAAGAGCGACTTCTCCAAAATGGCAATTCCATAGACGGGCTCCATCTGCTCGTACATCTTATGTGTCTGTCCTTGCTGACGCAGTTTTTGCACATTCTCCACCAGCTGATTGGCCAAATAGTAATGGAACCGATTCAAGAAATACTGCTGCTTGCGAATCTGGATCTCGATGATCACCTCGGTCCCGTCATGGAGCTTGGCTCTCACATCCACCGCAGTGGAGAACAAGTCATCTTCCTCATAGGCCATGCTGTGGGGCTGGCTTCCTCCACAATCTGAGCGTTCGCTACATCCAGCTCCAAAATGTCTCGAATAAAAGCCGTCGTCACCTCCGGCAAACTAAAAATCTTCTTTGCCATGATGTCCAAGGTCGGCGATACATGCGCGTGTCTCTTTTGCATCCCTGCTCCTTTTCTATAAAAAATAGAGGGAAGGTCCCTCTACTTCTATAATTCGAAAAAATTGGGAAAGTGACTACAAGACCACTACGAAACGAAGTAATAGTTCTCTTTTAGTTCTCTATATCTGTCAAAGCTGAGAATGCCCTCATTTTGCAATCTGCCTAAAACGACACTAGGATGAATATCGATTTCCTCAGCAAACTCTAGAATATCCGACTTATCAAAGTTTCCTTGTTCAACAAAAACTTGATAGTCTTCCGGTCTTATTAAGAAATCTTTTGCAAACTGATCTGCCCGTTCCTCAGAATGTCGGTATGATTCACTATTGCCATCATCAGATGAAAAATCGTTCTCCAGAATATGTCCAATCTCATGGAAAAGTGAGAACCAGAAAATATCGGATACTTTATTTCGATCCGTCAGTAAAAGCAAAGCACTGCCATCTCCAAATTTTTCGTGGCACCATTTAGATTGGCATTTGGCAAAGCAGGTAGACCGACTAAGACAACACCACAGTCTAACAAGATATCAGACAAGCGCTGAGGAAAGACTTCTGGCTCTTGTCTTGTCAACTTTCTCAAATCAGGCAAGCTTCTTTCTAGCTTTCTACGATTAAGCTTGGTAGTTGTTGTATCACGTGCTTTTTAGACGCCAACTCCAGCATTATATTGGAGTTCACGATACTTTTAGTCGTGAACTCACGCGTATTCCGATAGCTGACTAGATGGTTAAAAGATGTAAGGTTTTCTAAACTTGCCACACCGAGAATCTTGCGAAGCTCGACAATCTTCTCCTTTAAGCTATAGCGTTTATCTGGAACGTAGCCTTTTCCCTTAAAATACTTGAAATCAATCATCTCACAGATTTCTTTTCGCTACCTTCTTCTAGCTCTTTTTGTTCTACAATCTCTGCAACTTTTACATCATAAGCATTTTGAAGATTGAGCCAAGTTTGCATGGAAACTCCACTTAGCTTGGCTAACTTATGTGCCGTTTCTTTACTAATGGACTCCTCTGCATTGACAAGCTTGCTGACAGTCTTTGCTGAAACTCCTAAACGCTCCGCAAATTCCTTCTGCGTCACATTGTAATCTTCGATTAACTCACTGACATACTGACCTGGATGAAAAGCAATCAGGTCTTTGTACTCAACAATTTTATTACTCATAGTGATTGCTGACCTCCTCTATTTTTAGGATTTCGATTTCAATGGGACTGGAAAATACCTTTTCTATATCCTCTTCACGAAAACCCACAATCAACCGATAGGAACTTTTTCGACCATCTATATCTATAGTAAACTGCCCTTGTCTCTCTCCCTTGAGTTGGTGAAAGTGATATTTAGGAAAAGCTGTCACACTGGCCAAAGAATCCGCCGCTTCCAAAAAGGTAATCAACTGATGCAACTTTTCTGCAACCTTTTCCGAAAAATCCTTTTCGCCTTCCTCAGCTCTGTGCACTGCTTTTTAACAGTTTTGTTTGTATAGATAAGCTTCATAGTTTCCTTTTGTTGAATTAAATTACCTTTTCGGTAATTTAATTGTACCATCTTTAGACAATAAAAACCAGCCAAAAGTTAATTTGGCTGGGATTAATTAATCAGAAATGTTTGTTTTTAACTTAAACTTATTCAAGCTTTCCTCTTGAAATAGTTGATGCCACTGAAATTGCACCTTTAATTGATTTAGATTGTCTTTCTCCAAATGTTATTATCTCATCCAACATACTCTTAAATTCTTCTTTTTGTATATTTTTGGAACCTTCAACCTAATTTTTATTGCAGTACCTGGGAAGATAAGTGAATTTGGCAAGTAGTTTACTTTCTTTTTAGTAGCTATTGCTCCCTTAGAAATTACTGCAAATTCTCCTTGTAACTTTTTACACAATTCTGTAACTATGTATAATCCATATCCTGAGTTCAAATAGTCCTTTTCTTCATTTTCTCTTAAATGAGATGTTTCTGTAATACCACTAGTTACGCCCGGTCTCAAAGCTAATTTTAACGCTTCAATATCGTCTTTGATGTCTCTTTCACCCTTGAAATTCAAACTTTCTTTAAACCCTATACCATAATCAATAAGCGCGAATTCTGCTTCAATGTACTCACCATGATCCCAACGTTGAGAACAATGCCAAGCATCAAAACTGTGTGAATGCTCTGGAATATTTCTAATCATTTCAGAAATAATGTAAAAGAAAACTGACTCAACATTCTCGTGACCACATGAAAGAACTTGAGATATTTTTCTAGATATATTTTCGACAATATTATCTGAACCTCGATAATAATCAATTAAACAAGATTTAAATATTGGGGTATAATTTCCACTATAATTAATATTTCTATCGTCAAAATTAGTATTACGCTCAGCAAAATAAAAGAAATTATTATTTTTAGCATATCCTAATGAATTTTTTCCAATTTCACGAATTTCACTAACTACTATATATTCATGTTGATAAAGAAATGACGAAATCAATAATCCTATAAATGGAGTTAAAAATTTCAAATCATATATCATACGAACATCCTTTATATTCATATCTAAAGATAGTAGATCTACAATATAATCCTTATATTTAAAATCTGGTTTATTAATATTCAAATCCTGCATTTATACTCTCCCAATTTTTTTCATTTACCTACTCCACCTTCACCTGTCCATTCATCAGCATTGGCAAGAGCCAATCGCGAAGTTGGGTGAGTTGTTTATTCTCTTCGATTAAATTAAGTTGCTGTTTATCAATCACTTCTAATTTTTGATTAATTTCAAATAATAATTTCAACGGAATTGCAGGTACTACAATTTTGTTCATATTTTCTTGATTAATTTTCATTTGAATTGAACCTGTTATAATTTTCATAACCGAAACATCCTTCAATAGCATCATAAGGAGTTTACAACTAGATTCTTAATTGGTTCTAGCACATGAGCGTAGCAGACCGAACATTCCTTGTTCGTGACCAACCATACTACATTGTACGGTCGCATTATTTAGTTTGTGACAGCTCCTTCGCTTCCCCTGTGTCGCAGAAATCATAGCAGTAACAGCTTTTTTCATTTCAGGGCTAAGGTTTCTCCAATCGGAAATGAGTTTACGCTCTTCCAGTGAAAAATCCTTTGTTCGCAGATTATCACAGAAAAACTCAGCAACCGAAATACCAAAAGCAGCACAACAGCTTTCAATCGTAGAAACTGTTGGATTGTTACCACGCTTCATCATGCTTGAGATCGTGGATTGAGACACGTCTGCTTCTTTTGCGAGCTGATATTTTGACCACCCGCGTTCATCGAGAAGCTCGGAAATACGGACTATCAAATCCTTATCATTCACCACCTCGCTACACTATAATTTTATACCAAAACTACGCAGCAGCATTAGAACGAATAGGCTATATAGTATTACCGTGCATTTGCGTATTATTCGGTATAAAGTGTAACGAAGTAGTTTTATCATTCGGTCGTAATAGAAATGATTGTTCTATTTTCCTCCATTTTCCAGCAAAATATAAAACCGACGTTCAAGTATTGAAATACCTGTGCGGCGGATCCTCATCTGAAACTGGTTGCTATATTTCCTTCACAACCTTAGTGAAAACCAGATGAGTAAAAATATCATCAACTTGCTTGGCAATTTCTTTTGAATCCACAAGTGTACCAAGCTCAATATTTCCTTCTTGCCCATGATAGGATAAGTTTGCCGATGTAATTAGTGTGTGTTGCTCATCAACTGAAATCACCTTTGCGTGTAAAGCGGCCATTGAATCATTACTTCCTTGAAATTGTATATATGCAAAAATCTTCCCTTGTACCGGCAAAGTTTGTCAAAACTTTTTGGTTCTCAATGTTATTCACAAAGAATTTCACATAAACTCCCTTTTGGCTTTTATCAATAAGGATATCAACAAGGTCAGTAAAGTATCCGGACAGCGAGTATCCTGTAATCAAAACACTTCGTTTTGCTTCCCGGATCATCCCCTCAACAGTATTCTTTGTTGATTTTGCTCTTACAGAAAAAGACGGAGGTACCGTAGTTACTAATGAAGCAGTTACAGCATTTTCTTCGGCAGAGGCCGCTGTAACTAATTGATAAATCTCTTCTGCTTGTTTCTGAGACAAGGAAGGGTATCGTTTCATTATTTGTGGAATAGATTGTTTTGTATCCCCGATTCTGTCAGCTTCAATTTGACCAAGTAAAATGTCTAAATTTACATTTCCAGTTGACATAGCTCACACACCAACTCTCTGAAATACGACTCTCGTTCGCGACTTGCAACGGGGACTACCAAGCCACGATCAAGCATACGGTTTCCATTTTCACAGGCTGTTTCAGAAATCATACAGCAGGAATGGCAGGCCGCTCCATTAAGGTTATTTCCAGCCGGAGTATTGCTCATACATTCTGGATCATTAGTGCAGAGAAGTGCCTCTTGGAATGCATCTTTCATTAAAGGAACTAATTTCCCAATGTTACCAAGCTCTACTAAACCTCCTAATGAGCCTTCCTTATCTGCGCTTCCTGTATACAGAAGAATACCAGTCATTTTTTCACTAAAGTAGATTCTTTCTCGTATTGCTGAAGATGAATATCCAGATGCCATCGACATTTGCTTAATTAACAAATGTGCGAAAGTATGCATTAACACATAGGTTGCATTTCTCTTTACATTAAATGTCCAACCTTTAGCATTGCAGAACTCCTCATAGCACTCTTCGTATCTCTGGGAAAGTGCCTTTACTGACGGAATACCAAGCCACTTCTCTAATGTCTCTTTATTAAACTCGATGAAAACACCTTCACCATTGACCTCAGCCGCCGGCAACCATTTTTCACTCTTTCCTTTATTAAGATAAACGACATTAGCTTGGACGTCTGCATCCGGATCAGGTGCATCTACGCGAGTAAATCCAAGCAATACTTTCACTTCACGAAGGCGAGTGATTCTGATAACCCTACTAAAATAGGGTTTTAGATATGCTGGCAAACTGTCCTCCTCTGCTTTGAAATGTTTTTTATTAGAAGCATAGGCAGGATCATTATGATGAGTGATAGCATCATACTCCATCTGCTTAATTTCTTTGAACTCTGTTATATTACTCAATCTACGATTTAGAGCTTCATCAAACTCCGTGCGAGTATGATTTTCAGCAAAATACTTGTTATATGCGGCAGTTATACCATCATCTCCCATTACATCTTTCAAAAGTTCAATATCATGAAGATGTTCATCGACTAAATTGTACAAAGGATTAACCCACGGAGGAATAGAAATAGCACTCCTACTTACAGAGAAATAGACATTTGATGCACCTCTCTGCGATGGTATTACCTTTTATCGCATCTTTCATTTCTTGATCTCGGACGGAAAGGATGATGACCTGAACAGCGCAATTCGCTAAAGTTATCTTCTTGCGTAGCTCCGCTCATGCTTCTTTTCGCACCACACAGTTCACACTCGACCCACATATCCGCAAGTGTCGAAGTATTTCCTGTCGAGTACATTTTTAACTTTCCTTTGCAGTTGGTCGTGCCGCGATGAACCCACCAACTCCACGGGAAATCATCCATGTGTCCATTTTCGCAAATAGTAATAAATCGAGACGGATATGCAGGCTTGTGGCAATCCGGGCAAGTAACTCCAAACCTCAAATACCTTTCCAAATCAAAGTTGTCCCGTGCATCGAAAAGCCGACCACACTTCAAATTTGAACACACATGAATGGAGGGAAAGAAATTACCGGCACATCACCAGAATATGAAGTTCGAGGCATATAAAAGCAGTCAACGCCAAGATAAGAAGCCAACCTTCCGTCTATAATTTTCTTGCCCTTTTCTTTCCAATAGTTAATATCAAGTACCGTTACCGAATCCTTAACAGCATCAACAATCGCACCTGGGCCGAATGTTGTAATAATTTGGTTAGGGCGCAATTCACCCAATTTATTGTTATCGTATCCTGCCATCTTACTCCTCCGTGTAATAGAACATATTTGCCGCGTTTTCCACTTCACGCATAGAGCTTAGTGTAGCCTTCTCAGTATCCTTACATGACTGTCCATAATAATTCATAAGGCGGTTATATTTATCAGTTCCATAAACATAGTACCGCAAAGGTTTGCCTTGTGCTGCCAGCATCTTCCACCAATCAATAAACTGGTCAATTTCATTCTTTGCATCCAGTCTTACTTCTGGTTTAACTATATTAAGCCGGTCAAGAATTAAAGTCTTTATCTCGGACATTTGTATATCGGAAAGAGCAGCAATATCAGCAGCACCCTCATTAGATGCCATTTCTGGATATTTTAACCGAATTGCAGAAATTATTAGAGCGTGCATTACGCGGTCTCTTGCTCTTGCAGAGAACGGAGTTGCTGTTGTACCTTCAACAAACCTATATAGCTGCGAATGATAGCCTGTAAAATTCTCATAATGCGACAAATCGCGAGGACGATATGGGTTATAAAGTGTAAAGACAAGTCCTGGGAAAGCACGACCAATTCGGCTTGTTGCTTGAATATATTCAGAATTTTGCTTTGGCTGTCCGGTTACGACCATTAGCCCAAGACGGTCAACATCCATACCGACCGCTATCATATTGGTTGCAACGGCTGTATCAAGACAATCACTTGAATCACAGGTAGCTTCCAACTGTCTTAATTTATTCGGAATCTCGTAGGAGGACATTCTGGAAGTTATCTCAACCTTCTTGTTTAGATAACGAACCTTATCCATATTGTATTTCGTTTTAATACGATAGATTCGTTTCGGAATGTCGTCTTGTAACAAGCGTACTGCACCGCCAAGTTCTCGAATACTGTTGTAATATCCCACCAAGGAATAATACGGATCAATCACATCCTTGTATTCATCCTTCTGAGCAAGTTGATAAGAAGTCTGAAGAATGATTGCATACATTCTTAACAGTGTAGTCTTTACGGATTGACCTGGTGCGCATACTCCAACATACTTTCGGAATGGGTCATCTTTAGTGGATATTTCATTGATGAAGAAACTATCACCGATTTCAAAACCGTTAGGAGGAAACTGTGCAGTTGATTTTCGTGCATAAAGGCACCTTGTCTGCTCTGATGCGTTTTTAATGGTGGCAGTTGAGACCACATACTTCGGTTTAATCTTCTTATCGCCATAAGTACACATATCCTCAATAATAGTTTCGTATGCACCATAAACCGTCCCAAGAGGTCCAGTGATCAAATGAAGCTCATCTTGAATGATTAGCTCAGGCGGAAGAAACGGTCGAATCGGATTTAATGTTGAAGTGGGAAGCTCTTGCGTCCTATTGTGTCGTTTATGTTCTTCACCAATGGCAACATACCCATCACGACTGCAAACCCTATCAACTCTTCCAAACAACGCATTTGTCTTAACATCCCAAGGAAGGCGGGCAAATTTATCAACGGTAGACAAAATAATTGTCGGACATTTCGCATAGATTTCCTCATCAACAAGATACACCGGAATCTGAATGCGATCCTGTTTGTACTTATAGAACATACAATTTCTATCTGCACAATAAATAGCTACAGATTTTCTATCAGGGTCAATATAAAACTCATCATCCGTAAGAGGTTTTCCGCAAAACGGGCAAGTCAACAGCTGCTTATAAAGCAGATTGCGTTTTCTTTTGCCTCGCCTAGCTTATCAGCTTTTTCTACCAGTTCATCAAATTTGTTAGGTGTTACACCGCCACCTACCCAGAAACCAATACTAATAGGTTCCTTTCCATACTTAGGATATGTTTTTGACGAATAAGTTCAGCGGCAACAACCATTTTCGTAATTCGATCTCTCTGCTGTGTCGTCAAAAGGCGTAGCGTGTAGCGGAGCATTACGGTTACTCCACCATCAGCGTTATACTCAGATGCTTCAGAGGCGCGCAATCTTCGATTAGCAATCACAAACGCTATTAAGCCCAAATATGCCTCAGTTTTACCACCACCAGTAGGAAAATACAGTAAATCGACTACATCCCGGTCTTTATGTTCTGGATTAACAATTCCACTCAAATTCATTAGTATGAACGCAATCTGGAATGGTCTCCAACCAAAATCTGTATCAGGCTTTCTTGGGTCTACAAAATTTCTAAAGTTGCATTCTATGCCAGCGCCATGCTTTTAGAATAGCTCATAATATTTCTCTGAAGTAACATAGAGCGATTCATAAAGCAAAATGCCTCGAAAGCAACTTCATCATTTGTAATCAGTGCAATACCTTCACGGATTCTATCCAGCGCTTCACTACAATGGGAAATTACTTTTCCGCCAATTTCATCTTTGAAATCGGCATTTGTCATCTTATCATCCGAAATAAGTTTTTCCTGAATCCATTTTTCATAAGAATCAGCCAAGATATTTAATCTCTCAAAGATACCTTCCTTGTTTTTGGGATTGGACATGAATCTCATTGAGAAAAAGAACATATCAAAGCCCTTCAATGCAGCACTTACACCAGGGAACTCATATTCTGGGATAAAATCCGATTTCACCCAAGATGTTCTGCCGTCTACTTCATCATTCCATGTTGCAGAACAGTTTCTGCCACGACCTAAAATAGGACGCTGTTCAAAATAGAACTCATCTTCTGCAAGTACATCACGGCAAATATTCTCCGCAAAGAATACTCTATCTCCGTTTTCCAAATATGCTTTAAGCTCAACTTGGAACATCATTGATTCAACTTCGTTTTCGGAATTTTTCCGCCTATTCATGACATACGCAGTTACCAAGGAATATCCCGTTTTCAAAGGAATCCTGGAAATATGGACGATGACATTGGAATCTTCCTGAAGACGAATTTCTGTGTTTTTTCAAACGAATCGAAATCAACAACGATTGTGGATACCATTGGCTGTCGGGTATAACTGGCATGGTTATACTCCTTGCCATCTTTTCCAACCCGCTTCTCAACCGAACGAATATAGTCGCCCCATTTTACATCAATATTGATTGTTTTCGTAGATGAAGCAATATAGAAGCTTATACCGATTGAAGTTGGTAACTTGAAGCTGGTGGTCATTATGGGTTCATTATCATCATCCTCCCCGGCGGTATAATCCTCAGAATCCCCATACGCAATGTCAGAATCCACCTCTTGCTCTCCAGCAGTGGAAGATTCTCTTTCTTCGATCTGGGAAGCAAGCATTCCAATAATATATGAGCTTTTGGGGTTTTCATCCAATATCTCATTCTCGGACTGAGGCCCCATCAAATCAGTTCTAAGTGCGTTGATAATCTCTTGCCGCACTTCTGAATACTTAAATCTATCCGGCATAGTTTATCCCTCCTCGATCTTATGAGCTGTACCTAAAGTGTACTTGCAGGTGTTACCAAGCTTAATGTTGTCATCAGAAATCAAACGATACTCCCACACTTTATGGTCTGGGTCAACCGTCGATGCAAAATGGCACCATTTGATTCCTTCGCGAGCTTTCGCAACCACATCATCTGCCGTCACTTCGTTAGAAGCCTTTACCTCTACCATAAATTTACCGCTCATCGTTTCTACTAAGAAATCAGGATTGTACTGTTGACCAGCTTGCCAGAAAAGCCCCAACTGATTCAGCGGTGGTTTAATCCAGCGGATTACATCTGGATCTTCTTCAAGAATGATAGAAAACAAGCGTTCGGTGTCGCTATCAAAAGAATTTTCGGTATAGTAGGCTTTTTGTAACCTGTGAACAAGTATTTCTTTATGTTCGACTTATCGGTAAACGGCTTGTCAAAATGAACACGACCATCCTTTTTAACATTCTTGACAAACTTGTGGAATAGAATCAAGTCTTTCTGAACAATATGGATGTCCTCCGTCTTGCATTCAGTATGTTCAAAAATCTGTTTTCTAATATCAGATACAATCAAAGACGCATAACGACGAACGATTTTCCGTTTATCCTCTTCATCACCTTCAATCTGAGCAAGATACTGCTCTACCACATCAATGATAAAATCCGCATCTTCATAGGACAGTTCGCTAATCGAGTCAAGAAGCATACAAGCCAGTGTATTCAGAGCATCATCAATCTCCAGAATCTGCGCGTCAACGGCAGTCAGAAGCTGCTGATTTATAGCATCAAATCTTTCGATTTTTGCCATAGCAACCTCAAAATCCGGTATTGTTCTCTTGACTGCAAACCGCTTGAATTTCACTTCAGATGTCGTCTGAACCAAGATTTTCGGAACAGAGATTGCTTTGCCAGAGTATTCTTTGATTTTCTGAATAAACTCATCCTTTGAAAGTGACTTCTTTCCTTTACTGGTGGTTGAGGTTGTCTCCGTTGTCTCCAATGTTCCGTCATTCTTCTTATCAGGTTCACCAGTCCCCACATCGAAAAACAGATCCAATGTCATCTGCACATTTCCGGAAGAATCTGCTTCTTTCTTCTTCGTAGCTCCAAAAGCCTTCAGATAAGCCGCATACAGGTCCTGCTGTGTTTGGGTATTGGTGCTGATTTCGGCAAATGATTTTACACCTGTATCGGTTACAGCAAAATCAAAAATATTAAGCTGGCCTTCATCAACAGGACTGCTAATGTCTACGGTGTCCGAAGGTTCAACCACAGTTTTGTCCAAATCACGATATTTGAAAATATCACTGTTTTTTATTTCATTAACCAACTCGCGGTAATGATCATGGGCAACAATATCCAAGGTATCAATATCCTCATTACCGGTAGCCTGTCCAAAAGGTAGACGAAGTCCTCTACCAATAGTTTGCATTGCCAAGATGTCACTCTTTGCCGCATTCAAAGGAATGATGGTAAATAGGTTGTTGACATCCCAACCTTCTTTCAGCTTATAGACATGAAGGACAATCTCGACAGGATTTTGTGCGTTTTCAATCGAAAGCAGCAGTCGAATATTTTCCTCTGATTCATCACCCTTCATATTGGAATGAATCTCGATTACTTTCCCTTATATTTACCGTTCAAGAAGTTATCACTATCAATCAAAGCTCGGACTTCTTTAGCATGGTTTGTATCTCGGCAAGCAATCAAAACGATAGGTTTTACATACGGTAGAGCCTGATCATTACAGAACTGGCGAATAACACCTTTACGATGTTCGTGAAGTGTTAATCCATCAAGGATTTTCATCTCCTCGATGTCCTCAGCGCTATAACCCGCCATGTTCGATCTTCCCATCACCACAGGTGTTTTCAAATACCCTCTACGGCTCCTCTGGCAAGATCATAAGCGTAGATTACGTTATTGGTTGACTTTGGTGTCGCAGTATACTCCAACCCAAGCACCGGCTTTAGGAAGTTTATTGCCTTCATGGAAGCAGGCGCATAGTAACGGTGTGCTTCATCCATACAAATTACCAGGTCGTCAAAGCTAGATAGCACCTCAGCAAATGACATACCAAGAGTTTCCTTGAATTTATGGAAATTAAACTGAGAGTCCGTCTTACTATTGAAAATCTTTCCGATGTTAAAGATGAACAGCTCAATCTCAGAGCCTTTTTCAAACTGAAGACTCATCTGCTCATATCTAACAGGATAAGAATCATAATTATCACCATCATAAACCTTTGGACGCCCCATCTCCGCCTCTAATCCCTTAAAAATATACTTCGGGTGATTGGGGTTCGATTCTTTCCGCAGTTTTTCATAGATTGTATTTCCTGGTGCCAGAATGAAGAAGTGACGATACCCCTTAGTCTTGTAGAGATAATACATACAAGCTCCCATCAGACGAGTCTTACCAATGCCCGTTGCCATAGCATAACAGAAAGATGGAAAATCGAACTTATCATCAACCTTGATTTTGCGCTGTTTCTCACAATGTTCCGTTGCCACAGCTTCAATAGCTGCCTTGCTATCCTTTTTATAATCACAGTGAGTACTGATTGCATCCAGATAGGAAAGTGCTTCCTGCTGGGGTTTGCGCAGACTCATGGCGTATCCAATTTTGTTACAATATCAGCCATTTATCGTACCTCATTTTCAAATGTACACTTGTCCAGTAAATCTTTCGGAATACGCTTCACTTCAATGTTATCCGGTAATCTCAATTCAGACTGCACCTTTGTACCATATATCAACAGCGACTGATTCTCGCCAAGGGTCGTTGCAACAGAGCGAATATATTCACCATTCACATATTCTTTTGTAATATGGATGAACCTCTTTTCGGACGAATATCCATGATACACACCGTCCGGTTTATATTTGAATCCTTCAATCTTACAAATAGCTTCACAAAGCATCTCAAATGTGTACTCTGGGTTAATCTGATAAATCGGCAAACGCTGACTTTTAACCAACAAGCTTGGAGCAAGTTCGTAAAAATGATAACCACCGCCACCTTGCCAATTCACATTTTTTGAAATACCCGTCTTATCACCGTTGATTACATTGTCAATTCTTGTTTTGCATAGTGTATAAGCGTGGTCTCCAAGCTCCACTCCAATCCACTTGCGGCTCATTTTATGTGCGGTAGCAATCGTTGAACCACTTCCCAAGAATGAATCTAATATCCAGTCTCCTTCGTTGGAAAAATACCTTATAATCATTTCGATAAGTGCTTCGGGTTTCTTACCGCTACGAAATTCGACTCCACCCTCATGTCTACAGTTACCAAAATTGCCAGCCATGTCAAAGAATCCATTTATCGGTTTCTTTCTTTTAACTTCTTCACTTTCAAGTTTCTCTATGGGAACACCTTGATAATACTTACCCTTAGTTGCTCCTGCTCTTTTGGGACCTGTAAAATAGCGATAATCATATCGGTCGTCTCCTATTCCATAGATTTTATACATGACACCATATCCATCCGTATTATAGCGTCCGGTAAGGTAATCTCTAAAGAAACGTCCTGAAGAATTACCATCTAAGATAGTGCCGGTTGCCCATATTTCCTTTAAGCCATACTCATCGCCAACAGCCTTTTTCACTATTTTGTACTCATCAGAATTGAATACAATAGCTTTTTCCCGCCAATCACTTCTTCATGTCCTTTTCCAGTTTCTTTAATTTCATAGATAAACTTTTCAAATCCGACTTCGTCATAATCAAAGTTTGGAACAGCGCCATAGCATTTTCTATAGACAAGAATTTGTTCAATTTCCTTATGAAAATCCATATCAGATTTCAATGTTTTATCGGGATAACGCACACGAATATAAAGCGTAGTCAAATAGTTATTGCGTCCAAAAATCTCATCAAGTAAAACCTTAATGTAATGGCTTTCAGAATCATCAATTTGACAGCACAAGAAACCATCATCTGACATCAACTCTCTTAAAAGAATCAATCGCTGTCTCATCAGTGAAAGCCAGATGCTATGTTCCAAATTATCATCATAATGTTCAAATGCACTTCCCGTATTATAGGGCGGATCTATATAGATACACTTTATCCTCCCAACAAAATCCTGTTGAAGTGCTTGCAACGCTACTAAGTTATCTCCATGAATCAGCATATTTTCACTTCGAGGGTCTCCATATGATTTCTCTCGATCCTCCATCAAAATACGAGGTTCGATTACTTTATCATCATATTTCCCGACCCAGGTCAGTTCCAGTTTTCCCTTGTGTTCCATTCCTGTGTCCCCTTATCTGTTAGAACTTTAGCACGACATTGACAAGCAAAATCGGCTGTATATCAAATTGCTGGTTAAACTCAGCAATTTCCCTTTCGGCCTCTTCCTGGATGGAAGCGACTTTCTGATGGAATGCTGTTTGAACCTTCTGAAGTTGTTTCTTCTTTTCATCAACTTTTTGCGAATATCAACCTTCTCCAAAAATCCTTTGCAGCGGTTGCTTCGGCAGACAACTCATCAATTTCCGCATTCATCTCCGCAATCTGGATATTCAACTGTTCTCTTTGAATGTCAGCCCAGTTTTCCACTTTGCGTTTGTTATAGTCCATCACCGGCTTAGATGCCGCCTGATACTTAGATAACATTTCTTGAACCAGTGTGTCATAAATGTTCCTGTATGAATCCATCTCTTCGTTAGTAGGTTTGAAGTATCTTACATCATCGTCATCCACAGTCTCAAGTGCCTGAACAATATCATCTTCCGTAAAGTCGATATATCGTCCTTGGTCATCGCAAAGAAGGAGAACTGGGAAAAGCATCTCATTGTTAGACTTACAAAATGCACCGACAAACAAAGTCCCATGTGAACCGAAAGTTTTTTCACCCCAGTTATCAATTTTCCAGTAGCTCAGGTTTCCTTCCACATCAGGTTCTGCCACCTGAGACCAAAAATCGACTTGTTGTAAATACCGATCAATATCGTTCTTTGTCTTTTCCAAAGCGGCGCCCTTCGCTTCATCGCTTTTTGTCATCAAAATAGAACGGAGTTGAACAGCTTTCTTGTTGCGCTTTGCATCAAGCTGTCTATCTAATCTATCAAATGCTTTTTGAATTCTGCCGTTGTTCCACAATGCTGATAAATATCAAGAATTGTTTTTTCAAAACTTGTTCCCGATTCTAATGCACCAATAGCAATATCGGAGGCTCCAAATATGCCATCAAACAGTTCAAACTTCTTGGACAGAATATCGTAAACACGGCGATCTGCTTCGTTGCCTGTGTTCAACAGGTTGATAGCAACAACATCATATTTTTGCCCATAACGATGGCAACGACCAATTCTTTGCTCAATTTTCTGCGGGTTCCAAGGAGATCGTAGTTTATAACAGTATTGCAAAACTGTAAGTTCAAACCTTCCGAACCGGCATCTGTTACGATAAGAATTTTGGAGTGTTCTTTGAAGTAATCGACAATGGCGTGTTTATATTCAACACTACGGCCATAGTTCGTCTTACCAAAATTTTTACCTGCCATGCACGGTATATTTCTTTTGTCATGGCGTCATTAAAGTCGCCATTAAACAACAGAATATCATCTTCCTCGAATCCGTCTTTGCGCAACTCAGTGGCAATGTACTTTTGAGTTCGCTTTGATTCCGTGAATACAACAACCTTTTGAGGAATATTCTGCTTTCCTTGATATTCAAAAGCCGTTTGAATCGCAGTTTTCAAAGCTTTAATCTTTGCGTTGCTTTGAATACGGCTTGCTGTCTCGATGATTGCATCAACCTCGTCCATTTCCTCCTGGATCTGCTGTTTCTGAAACAGCGTGTCCTCATCATCAATTTCCTCAAAAGCGGATTCGTCAATTTCATCCTCTACAAAATCCCAGAATAGAGTAAACCCATCTTGGGCATTTGCTGACTTTGTACCCTCATATAACTTCTGAAGTCTGTTCTTTAACACCTCAAAAGTTTCAATCAGAGCATAGCTCGATGAGGCAAGCAACTTACGGATAACCAACACTATAAGTCCCTTATTTGCGTTAGGAATCGAATATAGCACATCCCTTTTCAGGAAGTTATTCACCCTCATATATAGTTCAACTTCATCAGGAGAAAGTGCGAAGTCAATCGTTCTACATTCCCTCTTTTTGAAGTCCATATATTTTCCAACATCCCGTCGAAGCGTTCGGTATAGAACCGGGATAAGTTCTCTTTTAATTCTGTATAATCTTGCCCCTCAATAAATCTTTTGTTAAAGACCTTCTCGCTCCCAAAAATCCGAGGATCAATGAACGAAATCAGTCCATGAAGATCAGAGAGCGAGTTCTGCAACGGCGTAGCTGTAAGTAATATTTTGGGAATGCCTTTTGAAAGCTCATACAGTCGTTTTGCTCTTTTCGTTCCGTGAAATACATTGCGTAGGTTATGAGCCTCATCAATGATAATGAAATCCCACTTCACATTAGGAAATCGCTGCATCAATTTTGAAGAATAGTCATAAGAAGTAATTACAATTCTGACCTTATCTCTATTTTCCAAGCAAGGCTTCCAAAAGTTCAAATTACTCTCCACCGTAAGACGATCTAATATTGTTGCCTTGAGACTAAATTTCTCTTCAAGTTCAACTTCCCATTGTTTGCGGAGGGTTGCCGGAAGTGCAATTAAAACCCGCTTTGCTCCCGAATCCAAAACATACTTTAGTGTAAGACCTGCTTCTATAGTTTTACCAAGACCAACTTCGTCAGCAAGGACAATACCGCCTGTTTTTAGAGCTTGAATTGCAGCACAAAACGCATGGATCTGATGGGGATTGATCTCAATTTTCGTGTTCAACAAGCATCGAAACGGAGATTCCTCCAATTCCGCTTTTTTGAATTTTCCGTATTGTTCTAAAAGCAAGTTGCCCTCCATCATCATCACCCCTATCTGTGTTCCAATTGTTCAGCTATCCCCAACGCTATCCCTTTTGCCATAAGTGGAGGAACGGCATTACCGACTTGAACAAATTGCGCTGTTCTTGAGCCTTCAAAAAATAACTATCAGGGAATGATTGGATACGAGCAGCTTCACGCACGGTAATGGAACGGTGCTGTTCTATATCTGGATGAATAAAATAGTGTCCATCCTTTGAAAGATGTGCAAGCACAGTGTGACAACAGGACTCATCACCCTCAACAACCTTAAAGCGATCTACAAAGGAATGTCTATTCTTGTGCGTTTTTAATTCTTCAGGCAAGTCGTTGTAATTAAGGCGCTTGTGTCCATCATTCCATAGATCTATTGCCCGTTTGTATATTTCAATATCACGGTCTTTATTAGGACGGCTCTTATGAAGCGTGAGAACATCATCCACTGTCCTAACTTCTGTATCAGATACACACTTGCTCCATGTTTTAGTTCTGTATTCGGATGCTCCAAGACCTGGCTTCAATTTGGGAAGATCGGCCAGTAAATCGTTCACAGTAAACGAGCTTTCCTTTTTCAAAAATCCGGATATGCCATACCGCTGTTTTTTAGCCAACCAATAATTATCATTCGACGACGATTCTGCAAAACCCCGAAATGCTTAGAATTTTGTTCACGCCATTCAATCTCATATCCAACTCTGCGAAGATACTTTGTCAAATTCTTAAAGGTTGCTCCCTCGTTTGCCGATGAGATACCCATTACATTTTCAAAAACAAACATTCTGGGTTGATAGCGCTTCAAAACTCTAGCGTACAGTTTATATAGCTCGTTTCTTGGATCTTCGGACATAGGTTGATTCATGTGACTACTCTGTGCGCGTCCAACAAGAGAATATGCTTGGCAAGGAGGCCCACCAATTACCACATCCACACTTTGAATGTTTCGGATTTTCATAATTCCGTCTATTGTCTTAAAAATGCCAGGGAGAGTGGTATCTGACATTGTCTCGCATATCACGGTTTTCTTAATTCGATTAGGAATCTTCTGCAAAAACTCTTCTTGTGTCATCTTCCCACGCAAGTATTGATAATAAATGTCCAACTGCTTAGCTTGCTTTAGATAATAATACGAACTTCTTGTGACCAGTGTTTGAGCCGCAAACGGATTCATTTCTACATGAGCAATAGGATTGAAACCTGCTTGAATAAATCCTTCAGACAGCCCACCAGCTCCTGCAAACAAATCTATAAAATTGTACTTGCCCTCGCCGGGGATTCTACTTGGCATAACAATTCTCCTATTCCTTCTTTATTTCTCTTGCTTAAAGCAAGCCAACTACTCTCAAGCGGTTCGTAGTCAGCATTATATTTGGTACAAAATTCTTTTATTTGTCGCATGGTAGACATATTGGGTTTGCATTTTCCTGTCTCCCAACGGCTCACCGTTGTTAAATTCACATTAAGTTCTTTTGCAAATGCCTCTTGTGAGTAGAATAGGCGTTGCCTCGTCTGTTTAATATTTTCTGCAAATGTCATATTCATTGTCTCCTTGGCTCTGAATGTATATAACTACTGCATTATTTTAGCACAAATTAGGCGTTTTGTCAATGAGAGTCAAGGTTGTCGAAAGGTGAATTACAGCATCTTTTCTTTGGCAAGCAATGCCTTTGTATATACAAAGACACAAAAACAAAGGAACCCGCTTTCGCGGATTCCTATGTTTTCTGCTTGTTGAGGCATAACCTCAAACCCCATTAAACGAAGATGCATCTTCGGCGGCGAACTGTTCCAGCGCTTATTTTTCTTCATGCTAACGCTCCTTCTGCTGTTCTGCACTCACATTTTCTATACCAAACAGACTGACGAAGTTTGCCTGATAAGTCAGCAGATCGCGATATTCCGATTTTGCTTTACAGTATTCCGGGTATGCTGCCTTTTTCTCGCATAGCAGTTGAGCGTACTCCGCCCGAAGCTCTTTCAAAGACGGCAATTTCTTTTGTGTGTGCCGGCTGTTTTGCCGGAATCATCCGATGGCAAAAGCTCGTCAAATGCCTTTTTCGATTTCTTACAGAGTTCAATATCACCGGCGTGTTCCGTATAATACTTCTTAGAATAGCCTGACTTACGATAGCCGGCATACACTTCCTTGGTCTTGAGGTAATTCATGATATGCGTCTGGAGAACGGCAATTTCCTTCATGCGATGCTCGGCACTGACAATATTTGTCTGCAAGCTGTCTCGCCTCAACTTCACTTCCTACACAGATTTACAAAATGAAGAAAAATCATCTACGGTACTAAAACCGTGCTGTTGATAATACAGAAATGCTTTTGGCTGCTGGGATTTGTACCCTGGTTAGTTCAGAAAAATCTTTTTGTCTTTTCATATCATCATCTTATTAAAGCTGTGCTACTCCGGTCTTTCAATCTCAAGTTCTGGAGTTGCTACTGCCTTCATCCGTCTATCCTTTTCCTGTACATAATCTCCTATTATTATAGCATGTTTGGGAAAGAAATTAACGCTTTCAAAGCATTTTGTTGAGAATTGGCGCAAAAAACGAACCTGGTCTGGTCCGTTTATTCTTAGTCTAATTGAATCCCTTCTCTGTTAAATTATCCAGGCATTCTTTAAGGTAAGTGTTCTGATGCTCGGGATAGATAGGGGTGCTCAAGGCTTCTTCTTTCAGTTCTGGGTAGGCTGGGCAGGTCTTGCCTCGGTAGGTCGGCTCCCACCACTCTGGGCTGACCTTATAGCCACGAGCGGTCATCTCTTCCATGATCAGGCGGTGATAGGCATAGAGGCGATAGGGCGAGTAGTCAAAGACATAGTTGACCGTCGCGTGCTTCTTTCCCAGCCATTGCCTCGAAGGGCGCAACATTCCCGGTGTTGGCCTAGAAGCTGGGGTCGAGGTAGTTTGGGAATCAAGTCTTGGTGCCACAGTCTCATCTATTGACCTCCTAGTAGTGTTGACTCTTGCAAGTAGCGATTGGGATAGCGCTCAAGGAGCGTTTGGATCCCCTTGATGAGATCCTCTTGGCTAGCTTGGCCATGCTGGTATCTCTCAAGTAGCAACATGAAGTCGGCCTTTTCCTCAGGAGTCGCCTGCTTTTTGAAATAGCCCCAGATATGCTGGAAGGCATTGGATACCTGGCCACGATTTTCCGGCAAGGCCAGCGCTTGCTGGATCAGGTCCTCGACATGACTGACCTCCACCTGGTCTTGCTTGAGGTATTCCCGGATCTCCTTGTAAATGTTGCTGGAATGACTCAGCACCAGGTATTTATTTTTCGCCCATAGGACTTGGCAGTGACGTTTTTGATCCACTCGTGTCTCCTTTTGATCTTCTCTATGAATAGTCCTCCCATTATACCATGGAAATGAGTGAAGTCATAAAAAGAGGCTGGGACAAAAGTCCCGGCCTCTCAATTGTCTTTAGATTGTCGAGCAAGACGCAGTGGTTTAGTGGGCTCTACTACGCTGATTTCATCAGCTTTTACAGCCCTACCCAACTGTGCGGAGGTGGGACGACGAAATCGAATTCTAACGAATGACCAATTTCTGTCCCACTCTCTCTTTCATTGATTACAAGGCTGTGATGGCTGTGATCAAACCAAAGATGATCCCTGGTGCATTGGCTGCAGCAAGTGGAATATCGCGTTCTTTTTGAAGAGTCCGTAGTAAACCCAAAGGCTACAGTTGATGGCTGCAACAAGGGGTTGAATAAAGTTCCCTTTGTGACCAGCGAGGTTATCCATGATTTGTGGGAAGTAAGACACATACATCATAACAGACATAAAGGTCGCAACCCAACCAAGAATTTTCATTTGTTTTTCATTCATTTTGAAACTACCATTTCCTTTTCTTTTTTAAGTATGCACTATTCTACCTTTTGTCCTTTACAAATTCAAGTCTTTTTTTCAAATGTTACTGAACTGTAAAGTGTCACAATCTTGTGATTTTGCAGGAAGATGGATTTCTTTTCGAGAGAGTCTCTCTCTAGTTTCCATTTTTGACACATTGTCTAATTTTGTGCGAATGTAATCACTTTCATCTTGCATAGCATGCAAATTAATTGCATTTTCTTCCTACTTATGTTATTTTGATACACAGAGGTAAAATTTTATGAATAAACAAAAAATCAACCAAATCGTTGGCTCGATCGGTGCCTTTATTGGGATTATCGTTTTCATTGCCTACATCCCACAAATTATTGCTAATTTACAGGGAAATAAGGCCCAACCTTTCCAACCCTTGTCAGCTGCTATTTCTTGCTTGATCTGGGTCATTTATGGTTGGACAAAGGAACCTAAAAAGACTGGATTTTGATCATTCCAAATTCAGCAGGTGTCATCCTAGGGGATTGACTTTCCTAACATCACTTTAATCGAAAGCGAACAAAGACTGAACTCTACTGGTTCGGTCTTTTTGTATATCCCTTTGAAAAGCACAAACAATCGCTGTCAGTTTTCACACAAAAAGCCCGCTATGAGCGAGCTTAAAATTGACAATTCTTTTCTTTGAATAACCTTAGCTGGACTATTGTGCAAAAATCTCAAAATGATTTCTCATTATTATTTAGAGTATATTGAAACTTTCCGCTGTGAGAAAAGTGCCTGAAATAATCATGTTTCAGGCACTCGGAATTATTGAGACCTTAGGCTCAATAATTAGTCATGGAACTTCTTCGAAGTTCGCTGACGTCCGTACTCACCTAAGGAAAGTTTCTAATTTGATTCGAGCTTCTTTTTCCTTATATCTGCACAATCTTACGATAGCTCCGAGAGGTGATCCAAAAGACGATCAGGTAGGTGATAAGAAAGACGGCGCAGACGCTGATGGTTCACGACGAGTACTTGGCCACTATTGATGACACCGAGGACTTTGAGAATGAGGCGGATCATATGGTAGGCAAAGGCCAGGTGGATAAAGGCAAAGATGAGAGGGAGGAAGAAGACAGTCCGCACTTGACGGTTGATGGTCCGTTTGACCTCGTGTTCATCGAGCCCCACCTGTTGGAGGATGACGAAGCGATCACGGTCTTCATAACCTTCTGAGATTTGCTTGTAGTAGATGACGATGACCGTTCCGACCATAAAGATCAGTGACAAGAAAATTCCGATAAAGAAGATGCCACCAAAGAGGCTATTCAACTCTGCCACATCATTGGCCCGGTTACCTCCATAGATAAATGTTCCTTGGCCCTGTTGGCTGCTCAATTCATCGATCATCTTGTCATAACTAGCTGCTAGCTTGAGTTGCTGGTCTTCATCGACATTGACATTGAAGCCACCGTAGATATTGGTATTGATGGCCAGATTTGGAAACTGAGCGACAAAGGCTGAGAGATCAGGTACGATCAGGTAGTTGAAATCCTCCGTCAGCATATTAAACTGATTTGGCACGTGGTCGGTGATAAAATCCTTGCTCACTTCTTCCTTGACTTGGAAGTCTTTCCCATTGATAGTCAACTGATTTTGCCCTTTCAGAGCCTCGTTATGAGCAAAGAGGATGACTTGGTTGCCTGTCAGATTGACTTGTTCGCCTGTCATGTGTTCATAACTAGCTGCATCAAAGACCATAAAGACGGTTTTGGGAGTGACGCTGCGTTCATCAGCTGGATAGACGGTGAAATCGGTGCCCTTTTGTGATTTAACCCCAAAGTTGGCATAGGTCATCAGGTCACGATTCTTGATCTTAAGATGATGCTCAGAGGCAAATTCATCAAATTTTTGATTGATCTGCTCCAGATCGACCCCTTTTCCTTGGACAGAGAAATCATGAGGCGCCATGATTTTCTTGACCATTTCGCTACCGACATAGATGTTGGTGGCTGCAGAGATGGTCACCAGCACCATGGTCGAGAGGATGGCAATGGTCGCAAGCCCCACTGCATTTTTCTTCATGCGATAGATAAGGTTAGAGACCGAGATCATGTTGTTGGGCTGGTAATAGTAGCTCTTCTTTTTCTTAAGCAGATGCAAGAAGACGGTGATCCCAGCATTAAAGAGCAGGTAGGTCCCGATCATGACCAGGATAACGGCTAGAAAAAAGGTCACAAGCGCAATGATGGGGTCTTTGACAGACAAAGCTAGGTAGTAGCCAAAACCAAGAGAGGCTAAGCCCAGGATGGTTTGAGGCCACAAGAAGCGGGCTTTCTTTTCACCACTGGCCTTCTCACGCGTCAACTGCAGGGCATTCAATCGGAGAATCCGCCAAGCGTTGAGAAGAACCAAAAGTCCAAAGATGAGACCAAAGGTGACAAAAACTAAGACCACAATCCCAGGTTGGAAGGTGGACACTAGCTGGACCTTCATCTTCATGAGTTTCAAGAGAAAGGCAAAGATCAGCTTGTCAAAAGGGCTCCAATCAAGACACCGACTGAGATGGTTAGAAAGCCAAAAAGCAAGAGTTCCTTGAAGATCATGCTGATGAGATGGCGTTTTTCAAGGCCTAGCATGCTGTAGATCCCCAGCTCCTTGGAGCGATTTTTCATGACGAAGCTATTGGCATAGAGCACGATGATAGCTCCCGCAGCATTGACCACGAACAGTCCCAAGACCAGGGTAAATATCATGGGATCTCCCTCGAAGCTCATGAATGTGAGGATTAAAGGTCAGGGAGTCAAAGAGGTAAGCGATGGTCACTGCGAGAATGACCGCAATCGCAAAGGGATAATAGAGCTTGCGGTTCTTGATCAGATTAGAGCAAGCTAGTTTAGTGGTTAATCGAAACATCTACTCCACCTCGCTTGCCATGACCGTCAGAGTATCCGAGATTTCTTGGAACATCTGACGCTCTGTCTTTTCCCCACGGAAGATCTGGTTGTAGAGAATCCCGTCCTTGATAAAGAGCACGCGCTTGGCACGCGCTGCGGCTGCGGTTGAGTGGGTCACCATGAGAATGGTTTGCCCTATGGTATTGATATCTTCAAAGACATCTAGCAAAGCTGCCGAAGACTTGGAATCCAGCGCCCCTGTTGGCTCATCGGCCAGGAGGATTTCTGGTGAGGTGATGATGGCCCGTGCTACGGCTACCCGTTGTTTTTGCCCACCAGAGATTTCGTAAGGGTATTTTTCTAAAAGTTGGTGAATGCCCAACTCCCGACTGACGCTATCGACCTTGCTCATCATTTCCTTGACCGGTCTGCGAGAAAGGACCAGTGGCAAGAGTATATTGTCCTTGACCGATAAGGTGTCGAGCAGGTTGAAGTCTTGAAAGACAAAGCCTAGTTTTTCCCGACGGAAGCTGGAGGCATCCTTGTTCTTGATGGTGGAGGTGTCCGTGCCATTGAGGTAAACCCGCCCTTCCGTCGGCTGATCCAGCATGGCTAGGATATTGAGGAGGGTGGATTTCCCGGATCCTGATTCTCCCATGATGGCCACGTATTCGCCCTTTTCCACGGTGAAGTGAATATCCTTTAAGGCTTCAACCTGCGTTCCTTGAAAGCGGGTTTTGTAGATTTTTTGATATGTTGAACATCTAGTAATGACATGCTTTTCTCCTTTTACTAGTAGATCAAGAAAAATTCTTGGGTTTGTTGCAGGACTTGGAGACCGAATTCCGTCTTTTCCAGATCGGTTTGGTTATTTGGTTTCTTAATCTTTTGGGTTGTTTCATCCATTTCAAGAGTTTCATTTTCTTGACCTCCTTCATTTGATGAGACTATTGTATAAAAAATAAAAGGCGGCTACCATAACCTAACCTTTCATTTTGACCTTTATTTCTTACATTTTTGTAAGATGGGGAAATCTTAATCCATGACCAACTTCTTTTCTTCAAAGCGAATAGCAACGGTCGTGCCTTGGCCAACCTCTGAATGGAGGGTGATCCTGTGGCCCAATTGCTCTGCGATTTTCTTAGATAGATAAAGCCCAAGCCCTGAGGATTGCTGGGTCAGGTGGCCATTGTAGCCGGAGAAGCCCTGCTCAAAGACACGGAGGACATCGCTATTTTTGATCCCAATCCCGCTGTCTTTTATATAGAGGGTCTGGTCTTTGAAATAGATTTCAATGCCACCTGTGCTGGTGTACTTGAGGCTATTGGACAAGAGCTGCTCGATGATGACCAAGAGCCACTTGCGGTCAGTAATGACGGTAACATCCAAATCATGCAGGTCCACTGTCAAGTTCTTTTGGATAAAAAGAGGGCATATTTGCGGACCACTTCTTTGACCAAGTCCTCTAGCGATACGCGCTTTAAGACCAGATCGTCATGAAAACTCTCCAGTCGCAGGTACTGCAGAACCAGATTGGCATAGGAGTCAATCTTGAAAAGTTCTTGCTCCATCTGCTGCTTGACAAGAGGTGTCTCGACATCTTGCACCAAGAGCTGGCTAGCTGCAATGGGCGTCTTAATCTGGTGAACCCAGAGGGTGTAGTAATCCATCAGGTCATTGAACTTGGCCTGGGCTGTTTTGCCTTCCTCCAGGCGTTCCTGCTGTTCTTCGGTGTATTTTTCATAAAGGAGATGTTCCAAAGGCGAGGCAACTTCTATTTCCTCATACAGCGCCGCTTTGCGATACTCCTGAAAGGTCATGGCACAATCCCAGATCAAGACACAGAGGGCAAAAAGCCTAGCACCAGGGTCGCATAGAGGAAAACCGTCCCGGTCTCTGGAAAGAGATAGGCAAAGACCAAATCGACGAGCAAAAAGATAACCACTAGGTAGAGCAAGCGCCTGCGGGATACCACATACTGCCAGAAGACCTTTCCAAATTTATTCATGGACCAACCCGTAACCGATGCCTTTCTTGGTTTCGATGAAGTTTGACAAGCCAGCCTCCTCTAGTTTCTTGCGAAGGCGGGCCACATTGACAGACAAGGTATTGTCATCAATAAAGAAGTCGCTATTCCAGAGCTCCTTCATCATGTCATCACGCGACACGATACTGCCTGCATGTTCAAAGAGGACGCGCAGGATCTGAAATTCATTTTTGGTCAGATTAATGACTTCCCCATCATAGACTAAATCCATGGACTTGAGATTGAGGATGGCTCCTCGATGCTCCAACAGATTTTGATCGGTCCCGAACTCATAGGAGCGGCGCAAGAGACCTTGGACCTTGGCAAGGAGAACATTTTGGTCAAAAGGCTTAGTAACAAAGTCGTCTCCACCCATATTGATGGCCATGACAATATCCATGGCTTGATCCCGTGAAGAAAGAAACATGATCGGAACCTTTGAAACCTTGCGAATCTCTTGGCACCAGTGGTAGCCATTGTAGAGAGGCAGGCCAATATCCATGAGAATCAAGTGGGGTCACTTTCGACAAAAATCCCGAGGACATCCATAAAATCCTCTACTGCGACCACTTCATAGCCCCATTGTTCCAATAATTGTTTGACTTGTTGGCGGATAATTTCATCGTCTTCTACTAAGAGAATTTTATGCATGGCTTTCTTTCCTTCTTTTTTCTTCTTCCTATTATAACAGATTAAGAAGCAGAGAAAAGATCGAGCGTAGCCTTCTTAACAGTAAGAGCTTTTTCTACTCCCATTTTTGTGCTATACTGAAAGAAATAAGACACGGGAGGCACAGATGTCGACGATTTTTGATTACCTAAAAGAAGTGACTTACGATTCCATATATGACCGCCCCTTCAAGGAGCTGGATGTCCTCGCGTTGACAGAGCTGACCTATCTGCCCTTTGGACACATTGTGCCTCAAGGAGATACAACAGGAATTCCAGTGCGCCTGTCTGATGCTATGGAACTGATCGATCGGACAACCGATTTCATCGTGAGTCACCAGCACCTCCAATTAGTCGATGAATTAGCTAGTTCAAAGCGCTTTAAGAACATCAAACTCCTTAACTACGTCGATGAGTACGATCCCGATGTGCAAAAACAGTTTGCGGCCATGACCTATCGGCTTAGTCTGGATGCGTATTTGGTCGTTTTCAGAGGAACGGATGATACCTTGATCGGCTGGAAGGAAGACTTCCACATGACCTATATGGACCATGTTCCAGCTCAAAGACGTGCAGCCAGCTACCTGCAACATGTCATGAAGGAATTTCCGAAAGGGCGCTTCTTAGTGGCCGGTCACTCCAAAGGGGGCAACCTTGCGACCTATGCCTGCTCTTATCTACCTGATTCCTTATTTGAGCGGGTCGACGCGATCTACAGCTACGATGCTCCTGGCCTCAACAAGGCCATCATCGAAACCGAAGGCTACCAGCGTACGTCTCCATACATTCGTCGCTTTGTCCCTCAGGGATCCATCGTTGGCATGATGTTGGAAGTGCCAGAACCGACGACCATTGTCAAAAGTCGCGCATTTGGTGGCTTTGCCCAGCATGATGCCTTTACTTGGGAAATCAAGGACTACAGCTTTGTGACCGTTTCTGAAACCAGTCCAGATAGCCAGCAGACCGATCTGACCTTAAAACAATGGGTTCGCGAAACATCGGCAGACGAGCGCAAGAAGTTCTTTGATACCTTTTTGGTATTTTTCTGGATGCCGGCATCACTTCCATCAATGACCTAACCGATCTCAAGCAGCTAGCCAAGGCCAAGGAAATCCTCCAAAATGCCCAGGATCTGGATCCGACCGAGCGAGAAATGCTGGAACGTCTCGCTAAACAACTCATCGACACCCGGGTACAAGCTTGGAAAAATGGCAGACGGTGCCCCGCATCCTGGTTCAAATGGCCGCATTTTTCAAGCGAAAAAGCAGTCGAGTTTTCCTCACCACTGCTCCTGGAGCACAAGGAGTGAGGCTCAACTACTGACCTCTTCTATTCACTAGAACGCAAAAAGAGGCTGGGACAAAAGTCCTAGCCTCTCAATTATTTTTGGATTGTCGAGCAAGACGCAGTGGTTGAGTGGGCTCTAATACGCTGATTTCATCAGCTTTACAGCCCTACTCAACTGTGCGGAGGTGGGACGACGAAATCGAATTCTAACGAATGACCGATTTCTGTCCCACTCTCTTTTCTATTTTCTATTGGTTCTGAGAAGATGGAGCATCTGACATGCTTGCTTCTGTTGAAGCTGCGCTTGCAGGCTCTGTTTCTGTCTCAGTTGTAGCAGGCTTGCTTCCTTCTGAAGCTGCTGCTTCTTTTTCTACCGGAGTTTCTGTAGGGACAGGCGTTTCAGCTGTGGAAGCTGGTTTGCCCGCTACGCTTGCAGATGGCGTTGCTGCCAATTCTGCCTGGAAGGCTTGGATGGCCTGTAGTAAGGCTGCTTTATCACTCTTTGGATTAGACAATTGGTCAAAGAGAGCTTCTAAGCGATCAAATACAGCATCACTAGCTCCCTTGTCCTGCAATTGTTGGTGCAAGGCCATCAATTGGTTATAGAGCTGTTGATAAAGCGCGACATCCCCAATTTGAGGTTCTTCGGTTTGCTTTTGTTTTTGCTTTTCAATGGTATCACTGATTTCGCGTAGAAGTGCTTCCCCACTTGAAATAGCCTTGTCTGGATCAGATTCTTTTCCAAGTTGAGCCAAGCCTGTTTCAAAAGCCGTTCGTTTACCTTGGTCTTCGACTTGTGGCAAGAGCGACTGGATTTGCTCTAAGAGGGCTGTCAAAATCTTGTTCTGTTGACGGGCTTCTGTTGCCTTATCCAACTCTCCATACAAGCCTTTGAGGAAATCATAAACCGCTACGTTGTAGGATGGAGTTTGACTTCCTTTTTGATCCAAAACTGTTTTTTCAATAGGATAGGTTTGGCCTTTATCTTGGGAGAAAAGCTGGTCAATAGCTTGCTTAGTTTGGTAGAGCTCCATAAAGTGAGACTTGGAATCCCAGGCTTCTTCAAAGGCTTGAGCTCGGTAGAGCTTCAAGGCTAGATCTGCTGCCTTGGTGCGGAGTTCTGGTGTCAAGCGCGCATCGCTCAAGCTTTGGTAGAAATACTTGAGGTAGTCGACCGATGTCACACCCGTCCGATCTTGCATCTCCTGAACAGCTTCTAATAGCTTCCCTTCCTGCTCTAAACGCTTGCTGTCCTTGGCAGTATAGGCTTCCTGCAGTTGAGAGACCAACTTTTCCTTCTTCAATTGGAAGGCTTCTGTGTCTAGCAAGCGCACTTGTTCCAGCAATTCTTGGTAACGACGATCCAAGGCTGTCTCTTCTTTGGTTTGACCGCTTGAGTCGCATGAATATACTGCTCATCAACCTGTTTGAGACTAGCTAGATAGCCCTCTGTTGAGTTACTTGGGAAACTCTTGACATTTTCCAAGAAGTGGCCCAAGATCAGCTCAATCCGTCTTTGTTGCAATGGATCAGAAGCATAGAGGCTGCGGCTTTCTGCTAAGAGCTGGTTGACCCTGTCCTCTACGACTTTCTTGTCCAAGTCTCCTTTTTGTAAGGAGATTGGATGGTTGGAAGACGGTGGGCTAAGTAGTCTGCTAGTCCTGCTGAGCGAACCTTGATGTAGTGGTTATGATCGCCATGCGGGATGACAAACTGACCATTTTCAATCTGGAGGCTATAAGGAGAAATCCCCGAACGAAGCGCTGTTGCATAGAGTTCATTGATAAAATCTAGTTCAGGATTGCCAGTTTCAAGTGGGATGCGGACATGTTCCTTACGAACAGCATAAGGATGGATGTGGGTCGGATCGTATTCTTGGTCTGGATTGTTAAAGACAAAGAAACCATTGGAAATCTTAATGGCCTCGCGAGGGACACCATAGGTCTTACTGATGTACTGGATCTTTTCCTCATCTGAGGCATCACGAGAATAGCTGGCAACGTCATCTGTCAGGGGCTGACCCTTGTCCTCTTCTTTCTTACCAGCTAGAGTTGCTTCTGCTGCTGCAATCTCTTGAGGAGATAGGTCCTTTTATAGAAATAATGGGCATGGTTGCCATGAGCGACCATATAGCCTTCCTCATCCTTGCTGATGACCTTGTCTGCGTGGAAACCATGATCGTGCTCCTCTTCGTGCTCGTGACTGTCGCCATGCTCATGATCAGGATCAATTGGTTTTGTGCTTGGATTTGAAGGCAAGCTTGGACTTCCTTCTGTTGGACTACTAGTTCCTTGAGCACGAAGCAATTGGAATTGCCGCGCCAACTCACGCTCTAAAGGCGATAGGGAGCTGTATGGGATAAAGTGGAAATGATCCCCATGAGGGTAGACAATCCCTTGATCGGTCCACTTGGTAATCTTGCTTGGATCAAAGACAGAACCGTCAGACTCCACATGACGAGAAGACAATGGGGCTTTCTGCAATTCTTCGATCAAGTTGGTCAGGGTTGGACTTGGTTTGGAAGTAGCTGGTTTAGAAGTCGTTGGGGTTGTCTGTGTATTGGTTGTACTAGCTGATGGCTGGTTGCTCGCTTGCTTCCCAAGGCTTGGAGAGGCTTGATCTGGAGTAGCTTGCTCTGTGCTTGCTCCAGCTAGGTGTGAGTTCCCAGCCTGATGACCGGCTTGACCACCTAAGACGGAGAGGGCTGCTGCTAACTCTCCAGCAGATAAAGCACTCTTTGGAATATAATGGAAATGGCCGCCATGGGGCACAATAAAGCCGTCCCCTGTATCTGAAATGACATCTCCAGGGCTAAAGACATAACCATCGTCCGTACGGTAGCCACCACCTGTATGGTTCTTAGCCGTCAGCATCTCAAGAGTCTTCCTTCTTTCAGCGCTTGACTAGGTTGACGGAAGTCACGGGTCTTGCCTGCCTTATGCGAGGAGCTCGCTTGCACCGATCCCGTCTCCCTTCTTCTTTTGCGCCTCCCTTTTGTTGTTGGGCGATCTCTTCAATCGAGCGCACATTGACTGTATGTTGGGCATCCTTTAAGTAGAGATAGTATTTCCCTGCGCGTTTAATAATATAGCCATCCTTGACCTTGCTCACGATATCCGCTTCTTGCAGCTGATAAGTTGGATCCCGCAAAATCAACTCTTCACTAAAGATGGCATCAAATGGGACCTTGCCGCTATAGTAATGAAAATGATCCCCATGAGAAGTGACAAAGCCTTCATCTGTAATCTTGATGACAATCTGCTCTGCCTGGGTCTTTTCCTTGGCATTGACCGCTTCAATGCTGTCTTCCTTTTACTTGATGCAGTCGCTGACGATTTCTTTTCCGCTTGCAAATACTGAATCTGATTCTTTTTCTCTTCCTTGACTTGTGGTTGCTGACTGAGCGCATAGGCACAGAGTCCTAGCCCCAATGTCGCTACAATTCCAATCGTTCCCTTTTTCTTCATTCTTGATTTACTCCTCTAATTCCTTGGCTAAAGTCGCCATATTTTCTTCTAAATTTTCTAGTAGATCCTTATCGTTTTGCGGATCGGCTTCCAGTGGATCCAAGACCTTGACACGCGCCCCTGTTGCCTTGGCGATACTATCTGCCACTTTGGACGACGTGTGCTTTTCCACAAAGATCGTTTTCACCTTGTAGTCTTTGACAAACTGCTGGATCTCCGCCAATTGCCGAGCGGTCGGTTCTTGCTCTGGGGATATCCCTGCAATCCCTAACTGCTTGAGACCAAAGCGTTTGGCCAGATAAGAAAAGGCCGTATGCTGGGTCACAAAAGTCTTTTGCTTGGCCTTGTCAAAGAGAGGCTGGTAGTGGGCTACCAGTTCCTCACAGCGCTTTTCAAGCTTTTGAGCATTGGCCTGATAGCGCTCCTTGTTCTTTGGATCGATCTCTCCCAAGCGCTGGGCAATGATCTTTCCTTCCTCTGCGATTTTTACAGGATCCAACCAAGTATGCGGATCATATAAATGCTTGGCTTCTTTTCCTGACCAGCTTCGACATCCTCTAATCCAGCCACCTTATCAAGGGTCATTCCTTGGCTGCCTTCGATCACTCGCAACTTGGAACCTTGAAGATTGGGATCTAAGCGACCGGCCCAAGATTCCAGGGTCTGAGAATGATAGACAAATACATCCGCATCATAAATCTGGGCCACTTCCTTGGTTGAGGGTTCATAATCATGGATCCCTGCACCTGACTGAACCATCCAGATGTCATTTTGATCGCCAGAGATTTCCTTGACCAGGGCATAGATAGGATAAAAACTCGTGACAATTTTAAGACCTTTTTAGAAGGCGGCTTGCCCGCATTTCCTTGACTTCCACAAGCTGTCAGCAGAAAGAAACCGAGAAACAAGAGTCCCAGAACCTTCATTCTTCTCCAATTCATCCTTCACCTCTTTTTCATTTTCGTTAACTAGTTTATTAATCAGTTAATTAACTAGTTAATAATACTGCTAATCATTTGCTTTGTCAAGCCTTTTTTACATTTTTTTCCTTTTAATAACCTTTTACTAGCCTCCACGACCTTTCCCGGCAGAAAAAAGAGGCTGGGACAAAAGTCCTAGTCTCTCAATTGTCTTTGGATTGTCGAGCAAGACGCAGTGGTTGAGTGGGCTCTACTACGCTGATTTCATCAGCTTTACAGCCCTACTCAACTGTGCGGAGGTGGGACGACGAAATCGAATTCTAACGAATGACCGATTTCTGTCCCACTCTCTTTATTGACGGTAGAAATATTGATCAGCTGGGTAGTTTCCTGCAGATTGAGTCACCACCAGACGGGCCTTACTGGTGTCAGACTGGTCTCCATCTGGATTTTGGAAGCCAATTTTCAGCAGTCCAATCGCCGCACCGGTCTCACCCATCTTCAGTTCAACATAAGGGATCTTGCTCTTCTTATCCGAGTCCGTAACAGCCTTGAGGCTGCCTTGGCCCTTGACTTTTCCGTCTGCTTGGATGACGATCTCAGCCCCTTGCCATTGCGCCAAGTTCCAGCTAAGCTAGAGAAGTCGCCTCCGTTAATGGCCGCAATATCCAAGTCTTTCTCTTTTTCGGTTGCGGGTAGGCTTTCCACCACTCTAAATGGTAATCCCGAAAGGCCACATCCCCAAAGAGAATTCGACGTTCTTGCGAAGCTACTCCATCAGGACCTGTCACACCTGCTGGGATCAAGTACAAGGTTTGCTCTTGCCCTTGGATCGCAGTCGCATTGGCCCCAGTGAAATAAACTTCATAATAGCCTTTTCGTTTCTTAGGCTCTTTTTCTTTATTGAGCAGGTAACTTGCCCGAGTGCCTCCGCTCCAGAAAGTCCAGCCGGTCTCACCATTTACAATGCTTGGAAAGGCGCTGGTCTTGTTTTGGTAATACTCTTCAGGAGTATAGCCATAGAGTTTAAAACCCGAATCGGCGATTTCCTTTTCATAGGCATCATTGGAATAAGCACCTTCAAACGGTGAAAGATTGCCATCAAGGACAACATCATTTGGATCTGTCGATTTGAAAAAATCCTCCCGATTGGCAAAGACCATCTCGTGGTCGGGATTTTTATCAGACATGGTGACCGTAATCAAAGGCTTCTTATCCGTCTTATATTTGAAGACGCGAACAGTGACTGTAAAGTCTGTATTGCCATCGGACTTTTTCATCTTGCCTGTCGAAACCTTGTTAGACCCTTCGACCTTCCAATCCGTACTAAATTCAGCGGATACCTTGCCGTCAGCCGTTTGGTAATCGATCTTCCAGGCCTTGCCTTTTTCTCGATTTTGGCTTCATCCCGTTCATTAGAGACATAGTCACCACTCAAGTCAATGGCTTTTTCCTTTGGCTTAGTGACCTTCTTGCTAGTCTGGTTAAATTCCTTTTGATGGTCTGGTTGGATGTTGGAACTAGAGTAGAAATAGACTCCACCGATCAGAACAACTGCTCCGACAAGCCCCAAAATCGGCCCCGGTATTTTTTCTTCCACTTAAGATTCATTTCACTACCTCCATGGAATAAGATCTTTACACTAGTATACCCTAAATCGAAAGTATAGTAAAATTCCCCTCTATGTAGTGGTTTTCCAGGTTTGAACTGACTAGTTTTAGTAGGAAATACCTGTTTCTCAAAAACAATATTTTGTTTATCATTATTTTTTATCGTTTTTCGATACTTTTTATTGACTAATTTTTTATAAGGAGTATACTATAAGTGAAAAATAAATAAACTTCAAGGAGGCTTGCGATGAAAAACTCAAAAACCTTAAAAATGTCATTGAAGTCTTAACGGCTTTCATTTACTTCTGTGGCTTTATGACCGTGGCTGCATTGGTCGTCCATCTGCTTTCCCGCATGGGCCTTTTCAAAGATCTCATTCAATCAGGTCGCTTGTCCTTTGATGCGAATGGCATCCAGCTCTTCCCCAAACATCCACAACCTCTCTGGCAGCTGCTCTTCCCACTAGCCTCAAGCGCTATCTATATTTACCTTCTCATCACCATTCGCAGCTTCCTCCAAAATCTCTACCAAGAAAAGATCTTTTCTCACTCCAACATTGATCTTTGCAACCGAGCTTGGAAGATTCTCTTGGTCTTGTCCTTTATGTCTGGCACACTTGAAACCAGTGGAAATGCTTATCTCCTTCCCTTCACTTTCCAATTTACCTTTAACACAGGGCTTCTCCTTGCCGTTCCAATCGTCTGGGTCTCTGGCAAGATTCTGGAGAGAGGTATTGAGATTGCTGAAGAAAATGAGCTAACCATTTAAGGAGGGTGCCATGATTATCGTCAATCTAGATGTCATGCTGGCCAAGCGGAAAATGAAATCCAATGAGCTAGCCGACAAAATCGGCATCACGACTGCTAACCTCTCCATCCTCAAAACCGGCAAGGCCAAAGCCATCCGCTTCACCACCCTTGAAGCCATCTGCAAAGAACTCGACTGCCAGCCAGGAGATATCTTGGAATACCGGCCGGATGAATAGGGACTATATTCGGAGACTTTCCTTAGGTGAGGACGGACGGTAGCGAATCCCTTTGGGATTCCATACCTAAGATTTGAGCCCACTGTCTCAAATCTTCCGAGAGTCTGAAACGATACCGTTTCAGACTCTTTCTCACTGCGGAAGTCTCCGTTAACACCCATTACTAATAGGACTCATCTACCATCCTTGTAAAATTCAATGATGGGAACCATATCAATACAAGAAAAGCACTCCCGCGGGAGTGCTTGAGAGCATAGACAATCTGCTCTTCCTTACAAATCAAATTAATTCTATAAAAATCAAAAAATTTATTCGTTAGAATTATTCAATCATCTACTGAAACTTTCCGCCGTGAGAAAGTGCTAGAAACAATTGTGTTTCTAGCACTCGGGAGTTTTGGAACCTAGGGTCCAAAACTAAGTCATGGAACTTCTTCGAAGTTCGCTGACGTCCGTACTCACCTAAGGAAAGTTTTTTAGATGATTTTTCTTTCTCTATCGTTTAGCCAATGATGCTTCCATTTGGTACAGATGGATCAACTGTTAAGACTGTTAATTGATCTCCGTGTTCTGCGGAAAGAATCATGCCTTGACTGACATATTTCTTCATCATCTTACGTGGTTTAAGGTTGGCTACGATTTGGAGTTTCTTGCCGACCAATTCTTGTTCTTTTGGATAGAATTTCGCGATACCAGAAAGGATTTGACGGTCTTCGCCATCTCCTGCATCTAGGCGGAAGCGAAGCAATTTGTCTGAGCCTTCGACGCGTTCCACTTCTTTGACTTCTGCTACACGGATTTCAACCTTGTCAAATTCTTCAAACTTGATCTCATCTTTTTCAGACTTGAGTTCCACTTCTTCTGGAATCCATTCTTTTTCTTGTGGTTTACCAGCAGTCATTTGCGATTGGATGTAGGCAATTTCTTCTTCCATGTCGAGACGTGGGAAGATTGGAGTTCCTTTGGCAACCACTGTAACATTTTCAGGAAGCCAGCTAGGGTCAAGTTTTCAAGATCGAAGTCCAAGCCCAAGCCTAGTTGTTCCATGATGGCATTTGAGGTGTTCATCATGAATGGTTGGATCAAGTGAGCCACGACACGAAGGCTGGCTGCCAAGTGAGCCATGACCGCTGCCAATTGTTCCTTGTCACCATCTTCTTTGGCGAGGACCCAAGGAGCAGTCTCATCGATGTATTTGTTGGTCCGAGAGATGATGTTCCATACGGCTTCCAAAGCGCGTGGGTAATCAACCGCGTTCATTTGCTTGTGGTATTCAGCGATGTTTTCTTCAACTACCTTAGCCAAATCGGCATCAAATACTGTGACATTTTCGACATAAGCAGGAACTTGACCACCAAAGTATTTGTTGATCATGGCTACCGTCCGGTTAAGGAGGTTTCCAAGGTCATTGGCCAATTCATAGTTGATGCGAGCTACGTAGTCTTCTGGTGTGAAAGTCCCATCAGAACCAACTGGAAGGCTACGCATGAGGTAGTAACGAAGTGGATCCAAGCCAAAGCGTTCCACCAACATTTCTGGGTAGATGACATTTCCTTTAGACTTAGACATCTTACCGTCTTTCATGACAAACCAACCATGGGCAATCAAGCGTTCTGGCAATTTGATATCCAACATCATGAGAAGGATTGGCCAGTAGATCGAGTGGAAACGAAGGATGTCTTTTCCAACCATGTGGAAGACGGTTCCGTTCCAGAACTTATCAAAGTTTTCATGATCTTCTTGACCATAACCAAGAGCTGTCACATAGTTAAGAAGGGCATCGATCCATACATAGACTACGTGTTTTGGATTAGATGGAACTGGAACTCCCAGGTAAAGGTGGTCCGAGATACTGCCAAATCTTCCAAGCCTGGCTCGATGAAGTTTTTCAACATTTCATTGAGACGACCATCTGGTGTGATAAAGTCCGGTTGGGATTTGAAAAATTCAACCAAGCGGTCTTGGTATTTGCTGAGGCGAAGGAAGTAAGATTCTTCAGAAACCCATTCAACTTCGTGTCCTGACGGGGCTACCCCACCGATAACCTTGCCATTCTCATCACGGAATACCTCAGCCAATTGGCTTTCTGTAAAGAACTCTTCATCAGAGACTGAATACCAGCCAGAGTACTCACCCAGGTAGATGTCGTCTTGCGCAAGCAAGCGTTCAAAGACTTGGGCCACCACTTTTCATGGTAATCGTCTGTCGTACGGATGAATTTATCATATGAGATATCGAGTAATTGCCAGAGTTCTTTCACTCCAACGGCCATCCCATCTACATAAGCTTGTGGCGTAATCCCAGCTTCTTCTGCTTTTTGTTGGATCTTTTGACCATGCTCATCGAGACCAGTCAGGTAGAAAACATCGTAGTTCATCATGCGTTTGTAACGCGCCAAGACGTCACAGGCAATCGTTGTATAAGCTGAACCAATATGCAATTTACCAGATGGGTAATAGATAGGGGTTGTGATGTAGAATGATTTTGTCATTTTCTTTTCCTTTCAGGGCTAATGGAACCCAATTTAGTAACACTCTATTATAACATTTTTAGGAGACCCTGAAAACCCAAAACCAGCTAGGATCTAAGGAAGACAAGCAAAAAGCTGACCGAAGTCAGCTTTCTATGATTGATAACGAATCCTGCTATCTTACTTACCAAGATAGTATTCTTTTACAACGTTCAATTTTTCGTCAAATTCGAATACCAATGGTGGGAAGTTAGGGATTTCCACGTCCATGATTTCGTCGTCTGACAATTGTTTGATGTGTTTTACAAGGGCACGGATTGAGTTACCGTGTGCTCCTACGAATACGTTTTTACCGTCTTTAAGAGCTGGAGCGATTTTATCTTCCCAGAATGGAAGGGCACGTTCCAAAGTAACTTTTAAGTTTTCAGCATCTGGAATCACTGAATCGTCAAGTGAAGCATAACGACGGTCAGTGTGTGCTGAGTGTTCATCATCACGGTCCATTGCAGGAGGCAATACATCGTAAGAACGACGCCAGATGTGAACTTGTTCATCACCAAATTGTTCAGCAGCTTCTGCTTTGTTTTTACCAGTCAAACCACCGTAGTGACGTTCGTTCAAGCGCCATGATTTTTCAACTGGAACCCACAATTGGTCAGAAGCTTCAAGAGCCAAGTTAGTAGTTTTGATCGCACGTTTCAATACTGAAGTATAAGCTTGGTCAAATTCGATACCAGCTTCTTTGATCAATTTACCAGCGTCGATCGCTTGTTGTGTACCTTTTTCAGACAAATCAACATCAGCCCAACCAGTGAAAAGGTTAGCTTTGTTCCATTCAGACTCACCGTGGCGAGCAAAAACCAATTTTACCATTAGATGGATCTCCTTTTTATTCTCCGAGGTTTCCCCGTTTATCTATTCTATTCTACTAGATTTTCAGTGAAAAATCTAGTGGCGACCATAGAAAAGTGCAATTTCTCACAAAAAGAGCCTGACGGCTCTGGTTTCTCTCACATTAATTTTTCTGACAGTCGGGGCAAATACCATAGACGGTCATCTGAGTCTTGGTGATCTGGTAATCACTTTGACTGGCTGCTTCTTCGCGAAGATCTGGGACTTCAATGTCCACATCTGCGATACGGCCACATTTTTCACACACCACATTCAAATGGTCATGCCCCATGAAATCAAAATAGGTCGTGGTATCATTGCGAACCTTGATCTCAGAAACAACCCCTCATCAATTAAAACCTTGATATTGTTGTAGACAGTTGCTAGACTCATGCTTGGAAACTGAGGCAATAAATCACGATAGATCTTCTCAGCGCTTGGATGTTCATGACTCACCACTAAATAGGAAAGAACTGCTCTGCGGGTATCAGTAATCCGAATGCCCTTAGCACGTAAATTTTGCAAGACTTCTTCCACGCGCTCTTCTTCATGACGATGCAATGCGTTCACTATGATTCCCCTTTCCAATATGATTTAATCGATTCGTTACCCTTATTATAGCATGTTTCAAAATAAATCACTATTTAGAATGCTTTTAATTAAAAAAATGTCCAGTGGACATTTTTTCACGAGCTTGAAAACGGAAAAGCGAGGTTATGTCCAGGGACATTGATTCACGTGTTTAAATACGACTTTTTATCTTAAAAATGAAACTAATTAATTAGTTTTAAATTTTTAAGAGAACCGAGGAATAATGAACCACCAATCAATACGATGATACCACCAATCCATCCTAAGAATGGGATAATCGCAACAGATCCACCTACAATCAGTAGCACTGAAGGAGCAACACCCACTCGCTCATCACCCTTGTAATAAACAATTGCAATAATTCCTAATACTAGATTTGCAATTTTCAAAGCATTTAATAAAAGAATTGATCCAGCAGTTGCATCTGAACTAGCTGTAGCAGCTGCAGTACCAAGAATAAAGAATGGTCCAACTAATAGTAAAATACCACCAACTAAACCTACAATTCCGCTAAAAAGTGCTAAAGTTTTTGTTTTCATCTTACTTTTCTCCTATTTTATACATTTAGAACTAACTAAATTCTATTGATTAGATATTATATGTTCTACATGGTTACCACAATATCATACATATACAAGTATTAATTTGAACTTTCCCCAAATTACATATAGTAATACAGACAACCACTATAAACTTTTCTTAATTGCTCCCTTTCCTAATTTAATTTCATGCTCCACAGTATTATACTATGGTTACTAAAAAAAAAAGTATTTTTTGAAATTAATTATTATTTAGTGAAATTTTTATAAAAAAGAATTAAGCATCAAACTTAATTCTACTATGCAACGTAAAATTTAATAAATCTCTCTCACTACTCTCAGCCGATCCAACTGGTCATCCAGCGCACGGTTCCTAGGATCATTTTAACGACGAGGATCATAAAACAGAATTCCAGTACGAACCACAGTCCTTTTAGAAGATACAAAATAGGTCGGATAAACAACAAGGCAAAGAGTACTAAAATGAATCGCATGGTCTTTTCTCTCTTTCTTTTTTCCTATTATACCCTTATCCTATAGAGCTGTCCAACAAAAAAACCATCCTAGAAATCTAGGATGGCTTTTCAAAATGCAATTATTTAACTGCTTCTTTAAGAGCTTTACCAGCTTTGAATGCTGGAACTTTAGAAGCTGCGATTTTGATTTCTTTACCAGTTTGTGGGTTGCGACCTTTACGAGCTGCACGTTCACGAACTTCGAAGTTACCGAAACCGATCAATTGAACTTTTTCACCTTTTGAAAGGTATTCTGAAACTGCTGCGAATACAGCATCAACAGCTGCTGCTGAATCTTTTTAGTCAATTCTGTAGCTTCTGCCACTTTTGCGATCAAATCTTGTTTGTTAGCCATTTAACAAATCCTCCAAATTTTTTTAGGCTTTACGCCTTAACAGTACTATAATATCTAAAAAAGCCTTTAGGTCAAGTACTAAACCTGTTTTTTCAAACATTTATTCAGCTTATTCGTAGCGCACCAAAACTGCAAATGCATTCTCACCTGTATGGGTTTGGATAATCGATCCAGTTTCGAGAACTGGGATTGCTTTTTCAACGAGCGATTGCAACTGAGCCTTCATTTCATTGGCCCATTCTGGTGTCCCTGCGTAAGAAATCCCGATCTCAGCCACCTTACTATGGGAAAGTTTCTCTACCAATTCATCCAACCATTTCTTAAAGGTCTTGTTTCCACGGCCCTTGACGATTGGTTCCAACTGATGGTCCTTCATTTGCATCACCACACGGATGTTAAGAAGCGAGCTCAAAAGTCCGGTAACACGGCCAATCCGACCACCTTTAACCAGATTTTCCAAGGTAGATACGCCGATATACAACTCTGTCTTTTCTTTGACTTCTTCAATACGAGCTAAAACGGTCTCTAGATCTGCTCCTTCTTTAGCCAACTTAGCTGCCTCAACCACTTGGAACTTCATCGCCTGGTCTGTAAAGCCACTATCAATCACAGTAACATCTGCTCCTGACAAGGTTGCCCCTTGGCGAGCCGCCTCTACTGTTCCGGATAAGGCATGAGACATATGAATCGAAACGATATGAGCTCCGTCTGCTGCTAACTTTTCATACACCTCCGCAAAGACTCCAACGGGTGGTTGGCTGGTCTTTGGAAGATTTTTGCTAGACTGCATTAAGCGCAAGAAGTCCCCTTCGCCCAACTCACTGTCGGAATAAAGGACTCCATCCACCATAACAGAAAGTGGCACAATCGTAATGCCATATTCTTCAACCACTTCAGGCTCAATTGTAATAGATGAGTCTGTAACTATTTTAATATTTGCCATATATTTCTATACTCTTCCTAAGAATGTTCTGCTTTCATTATATCAAAAACACAGGGTTTTGCAGTGAAAGATATCCATTCCTGCTTCCTCAGTCGTCTGCGGCAGAAAAACCTGTATTGTGAAGGACATGGTCATGGACAATTCCTTGATCATCCAAGAGCAACCCATGGAGAACCCTCCATAAACAGCGCCCCCATCGACACCCATTTTTTGATCTGAAATCCAAAGATTTTCGGTACCGACTGGCTCATGGAACA
This sequence comes from Streptococcus sp. 2A/TPW/M5, assembly GCA_036663675.1. Lineage (GTDB taxonomy): Bacteria > Bacillota > Bacilli > Lactobacillales > Streptococcaceae > Streptococcus. Next base: position 2,119,974 of record JAYXUK010000001.1, read on the forward strand.
GTCCATAGACCGGTGTATGACCAAAGACGATCCATTTGCCTGTCTGATTCTCCGCTTCATGGAATGGTTTTCGGATCCAGACCTTTTGGTAGTCACTGGTTTCCCGCCAATTTTCAAGGGTTAAATCCACACCGGCATGGACAAAATAATAGCTCTCTGTCTCATAGTCAAAGGGCAAACTGCGGATGAAGGCCACCAATTCAGGAACAGTGCTCTCTACTGCTTGTGCATCTGCAACCCCATCTACAGGAGCATCGAGCGGGCGTCCCAATAGAGAATTAATGGTCGTATCGCCACCATTTCTTCGGTAGTGGTCATAACGTTCTTCTGGATTGTCCAACCAAGCTAAAAACATGTACTCGTGGTTTCCGGAAAGGCAAACAGCTCCGTGATGGTCTACGTAGTCTTTACAATCTCAATCGATCGCTTGCTGTTTTCACCTCGATCTATCAAATCTCCTAAAAAGACCAATTGAGCTTTTCCGTCCCACTCTGTCATGAGCTCTTCTAGCATTTGTGCTTTCCCGTGAATATCTCCGACTACAAAGTATGTTGACATGGTTATAAACCCTCTTTCTCTTAACGCTTGAGAAGTTGCTCTGCCTGTTGACGGGCAGCTTCCGTTAGATCCTCTCCTGCAAGCATCTTAGCAATTTCTTCGATTCGTTCTTCTCTATTGAGCAAGCGCACAGTTGATACGGTAGAGTGTGCATCACTGATCTTTTCAATATAGAATTGATAATCCGCTGCTGCGATGACTTGAGGTAGGTGCGAAATAGCAAGCACTTGACCATTTTGACCAATCTTATGAATTTTCGCTGCGATCGCTTGGGCCACGCGCCCAGAAACTCCTGTGTCCACCTCATCAAAGACGATACTGGTTTTCCTTCTTTTCGAGAAAAAGCAGACTTAATGGCCAACATCAATCGTGACAATTCTCCACCGGATGCTACCTTGACCAGCGGTTTAAAGTCCTCACCTGGGTTGGTCGAAATGTAAAATTCAACAGCTTCATTTCCTTCACGATTAAACTTAGCTTTGCTAAAGCGCACTTGGAAGCGCGCCTTGTCCATGTAAAGGTCCGCTAATTCTTGCTGGATTTCATTTTCTAAAGCTTGGGCCAAGGCATGCCGCTGATCACTCAAATCTTGAGCCAAGGATACCAAACTCTTTTCCAAACGTTTGAGTTCTTTTTCTAATTCCTCAGATGAGAGGTCACTTCCGGTGAGGAGACTATATTCTTTGGTGATTTGCGCCAGGTATTCTAAGACATCCTTGACTTGGCCACCATACTTTCGCGTGATGGAATGAATCAAATCCAAGCGCGACTCCACCTGCATGAGGCGATTGCCATCAAACCCCAGACCATCGACCACATCTTCTAAGCGTTTGGTAATGTCCTCAAGGGCATAGAAGGTTTCCGCCAGCTGGCCTGAGAGCTCTTTGTAGCTGGGATCGTATTCTTCGATACTTTCCAGATCATTCATGGCTGAGCGAACATTGGCCAGGCTCGAAAACTCTTCTGCATCCAGCATGGTATAGGCATTGGTTAGGGTATCTGCGATCATCTTATGATTGAGCAGGCGTTGGCGCTCTTGCTCCAGACGCACATCCTCCTCCACTTCCAAGGCAGCTGCCTCAATCTCTGCAATCTGAAACTCCAACATCTCAATACGGGCCTTGTTTTCCTGCTGGTTGCGCTGGAGTTCCACCACTTGTTTACGCAGGCGTTTGTAGTCTTCAAAGGTCTGACGATAAGCGGCTTTCGTTTTGAAAAAGGCTGCGTCTCCAAATTCATCTAGCATAGTGATATGCAATTGGGGGCGCATGAGTTCTTCCTGATCATGCTGGCCATGGATGTCCACCAAATGTTGACCGACTGCTTTTAAGACCGATAAATTCACCATTTGGCCATTGATCCGGCTGACACTTCGTCCATTTTGCAGGATCTCTCGGCGGATGATCAATTCATCCGTCCACTCTAATCCTTGTTCTTCAAAGAGCGCTGTCAAGTGGCGATTGCTCTCAACAGCAAAGAGACCTTCGATTTCCGCTTTTGGGGCTCCGTGGCGAATGACATCCGTCGTTGCACGGCTTCCCAGCATCATGTTCATAGCATCGATAATGATGGATTTCCCTGCACCTGTTTCCCCTGTCAGTACCGTCATTCCCTTTTCAAAATTTAAGGAAATCTCTTCGATAATGGCAAAGTTCTTAATCGAAATTTCTAATAGCATAGGCTCTTACCACCCAAAGATTGATTTGAGGATATTCTCTGCTTCTGGTGCGGAATAAGCAATCAGTAAAATCGTATCATCATCTGCGACAATACTAAAGATATGATCTTTATAAATCTCCCGCAAACGACGTTTGACTAAAGGCGCTGTCCCTGGAACCATGGTGAAATTGACATATTCTCCCATACGACGATGAGACAAGATATTGCTTTCAATCATCCCAATCCCTTGGTGGTGCTTACGTGGCAATTCATAGACATAGGTCATGTCTTTCAGAGGGCGTTTTACGATGCCCAATTCTTTGATATCTCGTGATACCGTCGCTTGGGTTGCTGAGATGCCTTCTTCTTTCAAATGTTCGACGATCTCTTCTTGGGTCCCCACTTCATGATCGCGAATAAAGCGACGAATTTTTCTAATCTGATATTCTTACTCTTCATGTTTAAATTCCTTATGTGCCTGCTCCACAACAGCCTCCAGCTGCTCTGTCGTTGGCTTTATTTTCTCTTCTTTTTTCTAGATACATCAAAAATTCGATGTTGCCATGGCCTCCTTGGATAGGGAATAATCCACTCCCATTACAGAAAAGCCATGCGTTCCTGCAAATGCAGCGACCTTTTCAAGGACCGCTAAATGAATCTTAGGATCCTTAATGATCCCATTTTTCCCAATCTGCTCGCGTCCTGCTTCAAACTGGGGTTTAACTAGCGCAACCACTTGTCCATTTTCTGCCAAAATCCGATGAAGGGCTGGCAGAATCAAGTCCAAGGAAATAAAGCTGACATCGATACTCGCAAAGCTCGGTGTCGCTTCAAAATCATCTGGCTGGGCATAGCGGAAATTGAACTGTTCCATCGAGACTACCCGAGGATCATTGCGCAATTTCCAAGCCAACTGATTGGTCCCAACATCCACCGAAAAGACCTGGCTGGCTCCATTTTGCAGCATGACATCTGTAAAGCCACCTGTAGAAGCTCCAATATCAATCGCAATTTTATCCTCTACAGTTAAGCCAAATTGGTTCAAGGCTTTTTCTAATTTGAGTCCGCCGCGGCTGACATACTTGAGCTTTTCACCCTTTAATTTCAACTCGGTCGCTTCATCAATTTTTTCACCCGGTTTATCAAAGCGCTCACCATTGATAACGGCAACGACAAGGCCTGCCATCACCCCTCTTTTGGCTTGTTCGCGGGTATCAAATAGGCCTTGTTTATAGGCTAATACATCCACTCTTTCCTTAGCCATCTATTCGTAATCCTTCTATTAATTTCTTGATTGCTTGCGGATCAAAGTCGCAAGAAGCTGTAATCTGATCCAACAAATCCTCGCAAACGTCTAATTCGCTTGTAAGCAAAGCTTTTGATTCTTCCAATCCCAAGAGGGCTGGATAAGTCGATTTTTCTGCCACTAAGTCCTTTTGAGGAGTCTTACCTAGAGCTTCAAAATCAGCGACCAAATCCAAAATATCATCCCGTACTTGAAAAGCTAGCCCTAATGTTTTCCCAATTGTTTCTAGAAGCTGACCAATGTCTGCTGGCAACTCTAAAATCGAGGCTGCTGCGATGAATGGATAGGCAAGGAGTCGTCCTGTCTTATTAGCATGGATGGTCTGCAACTCTGCTAGTGTGAGCTGTTTGTGCTCCCCTTCCATGTCAAGGACTTGGCCAGCTACCATTCCGCGACTACCGGAAGCATCTGATAACTCAAGGATCAAAGAGACCTTGACCGCATCTGAAAGGTCACTCGCAGCCATCATTCCAAAGGGATCGAGGAAAAGCGCATCTCCTGCTAGAATCGCCAAGTCTTCTCCAAATTTCTTGTGGTTGGTCAATTGCCCCGACGGTAATCGTCATTGTCCATGGCCGGTAGATCATCATGAATAAGGCTTCCTGTGTGGATCATCTCCAAAGCCCCTGCCACTTGAAAATGAGCCTCTGTCAACTCCTGTCCGAAGGCTTCTAACAATTCTAGAAGAAGCATTGGGCGCAGGCGTTTTCCACCTGCTTGAATCGAATAAAGGACCGAGTCCACTAAATGGGGGCGATGGATTTTCCTCATAAAAAGAGCGAATCGCTTGCTCTACTCTATTTCGTTTTTCTTCTTGTCTCATGCTAGATCCGCTTCAGTACCATCTGCTTGCATGACCTTGACCAAGGTTTTCTCTGCTTGATCCAAGGTATCTTGCAATTCTTTTGACAACTTCATTCCTTTTTGGAATTCTGTAATCGCTTCTTCAAGAGCCACATCACCACTCTCCAATTTTTGGACGATGGCTTCCAAATCTGCTAAATTTTCTTCAAATTTCTTTTCTTTCGACATGTTTTACCTCTACTTCTAACTGGCCATCTCTCATGATGAGGGACAGCGGGTCTCCTTCTTTTACTTTCGCAACCGAATCCAAGACCTGATCGTCTTGCTTGACCATGGCATAGCCACGCGCAATAATCCGACTAGTATCCAGCATCAAGAGGGCTTCTGATAAGCCTTGAACCTTGATCTTTTGCTCTTTTAGGACTTGTTCCATGCGGCTGGTTAAGAGTCTCTTATCTTGGAAGACACGGTCTTGATAACGTTCGATACGATGCAAAGGAGACATAGCCTCTAGACGATGACGCAGTCCTTGCAGCTGATTGTCCCCTTGTCCATAAACTTCTCGCATCCCTTGTTTCAATCGTAATTGCAACTGGTCAATCTTTTGCAGGTAGCCATCATAGAGTCTCTCGGGCTGTCTAAAAATAACCGATTGACTTAATTTGGCCAAACGTTCACGATTATAGGCCAAACGATTGGACATGGCTGTTGCCATGCGATTCTCCTGCTTTTGTATATGCGACAAGAGATCCAATTTCGTCACCGGAGTGGCTAATTCAGCTGCTGCTGTCGGAGTAGCGGCTCGTCGGTCCGCTACAAAATCTGCTAGAGTCGTGTCTGTCTCATGTCCCACACTGGAAATAATGGGAATTCTAGACTCAAAAATAGCCCGCACAACCGGCTCTTCATTAAAGGCCCAGAGGTCTTCAATCGAACCACCCCACGACCGATGATCAAGACATCTAGGTCCGTCCGAGCATTGGCCTTCTGGATATTAGCAACCACCTCACTTGCAGCCCCTTCTCCCTGGACCTTGGTCGGGTAGAGCACAATCTCTACACCAGGGAAGCGTCGGCTCACTGTCGTGATAATATCGCGAATCACGGCCCCACTTTGACTGGTAATAACCCCGATTTTTCTTGGAAACTGTGGCAGAGCTTGTTTCCACCGATCCTGAAAGAGCCCTTCTTCGGTCAACTTTTTCTTGAGTTGCTCAAACTGGATGGCCAAGGCCCCACTCCATCTGGCTCCGCCTTTTCGATGACAATGGAATAACTCCCACTTGGTTCATAAAGCTGAATCCGTCCAATGACGTTGATTTTCATGCCTTCTTCTAGCTCAAAGCCAAAACTCTTATAGATCCCAGCCCAAACAGTCGCCTGAATCACAGCCTTTTCATCCTTTAGAGAGAAATACTGGTGATTAGGACGCTTCCGAAAATTCGAAACCTGACCCGTCAAATAGACCCGCTCCAGATAGGGGTCCTTATCAAATTTTAACTTGAGGTATTTGGTCAGACTGGATACGGATAAATAGTTGGACATAGGAACTCCTTTCTGCAGAATATGATCAAGTTTAATTATACCAAAAAACAACAAAAAGGCTGGCAGACAAAGCGAAATCATGAATTTCCTTTCTCCACAATCCTCATTTTATTCAAGTCACTTTCTACTGGTCTTTTTTAAACCAGCTTCCTTATTTTTCATACTTCTCTAATCGTTCAATAAAGGAGCTAAGAAGTGTTTGGAGTTCCCTTCATTAACTCTATAGGAGGAACCGGAAATATCGCCGTTCTCTCTGCATCTGATCGCATGGAAATGATCGCCTTCGCCCAAATGGCTAACCGACTGAGCAGGGCTATCATCCTCATTCTCGGAGGACTCCTCGCTTCCGTCCTATCCTAAAACAAAAGACAAGTCCTGCGACTTGTCTTTTTGTTCTTTAGAAGATTGTTGTAAAGCTTCAAATATCTAAGAAACTTTTGTTAAATACTTTTCACCTGTTAGGTAATAAGTTGCAGACAATACTTCACGACCATCATTTACAAAAATCTCTATGGAGTTACAATCAAAGACGACATCCAATTTCTCAGCTCGACAGGAAACAAAACGACGAGATGTTGAGATTGTTTCTTCGCCTGAAATTGCTTGTTTTAAGTGACTACGATCAATATAGACTTCCTCTGCATCAGCGTTATATCCAAAAGCTAAGAAATCATCTGTTGTTCCAAGTTGGTAATGCACTCCTTCAATGACTTCAACCTGAAAGCGTGAAAAGCCTCTTATCGGTTCATTTAAATAGACAGGTGTCATTGCAGTTTCTGTTGACGGAAGAATTCGTTGGTAGAGTTTTCCATCTATTAACTCTAATTGTCTTGGCAATGTCATAGCTCCTGCCCATTTATGACCCAATTCGTGAGAAGGAATATTGCGCCCCCACATTTGCATCCAAGCTACCATAATCCGTCTTCCTTGATCATCCACCAAGGTCTGTGGAGCATAAAAGTCCTGACCATGATCAATTTCTTCGACTGAATCTGGGATAAATTGCTTACTTTCCCAATCAACCTTCCCTGTAAATAATACAGAAGAATTGATATTGTGGAAAGAATCACCCTCTCTTTCATATCGCATAGGTGAAACAATCAAGCACTCTTTCCCATCTAGTTCAAAGAAGTCTGGACATTCAAAGACGTGTCCTTGATGTGCTTCCCCTTAAGGAAAATGGATTCAAAATGCCAATCAACTAAATCATCAGAACCCAGTAAGACAATGCAACCGACCTGATCCTTGTGTTGACTCGCAACCACTGAATAGTAACGCCCATCTTTTTCAAATACTTTTGGATCACGAAAATCTCGGAAAGAAACTTCTTCTGGTAACATTTCGCCTGTCGCAACTGGATTTTGCTTGATTTTTGTGAAATGAATCCCATCCTCTGAATAAGCCATATTTTGAACCTGGCGTACACCATCTTCTTCCTCAATGTGACCAGTATACATGAGCCAAAGTTGATCATCCTTCACAATGGCAGAACCAGAGAAACAACCATTGCGATCGTATTCCTGATCAGGAGCTAAGGCAACTGGGAGATGCTCCCAGTTGACCAAGTCCTTGCTTTTGCATGTCCCCAATGCATTGGCCCCAGACACTGTCATAAGGAAAGTACTGGTAAAACAAATGGTACTCACCTCGGAAATAGACAAATCCATTTGGATCATTAATCCAACCAATCGGAGCTGTCACATGGTGGTACGGTTTGTAGGTTTGATCAACATCCGACATTCGTTCCTTTACATATTGATTGGCATTTTCTACTGAATATTTCATAACATTATCCTAATTTTTGGAACTCTTTTTGTATTCATCATAGTATTTTTGCTTAATCGCTAACCAATCTGATAGACCATATTTTTCCAATTCTTTCTTATAGCTATCCCACTCTTGATCGATTTTACCATTGACAATCCACTCTGCACGTTTGCGATAGATATAGTCATTCATATCAGCTTCTACTTGAGCAATCTTATCCAAGTCTTCTTCCTTCATGAAGACACGTGGATAAATGTTGTCGTTATCCATGTATGGAACATAGGTTTCTTTTAAAAGATCTAAACGCCATTTAGCATCATCCGGCATCGTTGTAACTTTTCCATAGTAGGTATCTAAGATTGCAAGTGGTCCACCAACTTCTGTCTTTTGACGCAATTCTGCTGGAGAAGTTCCGTTTAGCGGCAAGTGCTTCAAGCTATTTGAAGCCTTGTCAAATTCGAAGATATTTTGTTGTTTCTTATCTCCGTATGTTCCCCAGTTGTTTTGAACTGATTGAAGCGGAGCATATTGAGCATCGATCCATTTAGCAGTCAATTCTAAGTTTTTATTTGCACTTGTGATGACCATACGGTCACGTGAGAATCCCATACCATTCGTACGTGCTACATGTTTCTTACCACTTGGTCCTGCTAGCACTGGCAAAACATCGTATTTATCGTTTGCGCCGGTAACATTCGCCTTATCCCAAGTAAAGTAAACACCGTATTTATTTTCACTTCCTTTTGCAAGATAGGTGTTCCAATCTTGTTCAAAAGCTTCTTTGTCAATGAGACCTTTTTCTTGCAATTTGCGCATAAATTTAATTGCTTCTTTGTAGTCATCATTATCTGCTGTGAAGTCCACTTTCCCGTCATTTCCTACAACAAGGTGATCATCATTATCCCCTGCTCCAAAGGCACCAAACAAGAGTTTAAAGTCTTCGTTTCCTGCACCATTTACGAAAGAAATCGGAATTTCATCTGCTTTACCATTGCCGTTTGGATCTTTTGTTTTAAAAGCTTCTAGGACATCAACTAACTCGTCTGTTGTTTGAGGCATTTTAAGACCTAATTTATCCAACCATTCTTTGTTAATCCAAGCCATATCATTGACGCTATGGATCGATTCTTTACCTTGACCCAATTCTTCAATCCACGGGAATGAATAAATGTGTCCATCCGGTGCTGTCATCATAGCTTTGTATTCAGGCTTTTCATCTAAAACTTTCTTCAAATTAGGCATGTATTTATCAATCAAATCTTCTACTGGGACAATCACGCCTTTTTAGCCCAGTTCATCAAATCTACATCTGAAGCATTATCATTATGAATAGCATCTGGTAAATCTCCAGATGAAATATCCAAATTCCGTTTTTCAGCAAAATCAGATTGGTAGTTTGTCCAATCAATATGCACGCCTGTTTCTTTTTCCAAACGTTTCAAAATTAATTTTTCATTTGGATCTTTTGGTGCTAAGGTAGAACTACTCGTCATGAATTTTAATGTTTTCGTATCCTTCAATGGGAATTTGACATTTTTAATTCATAGTCTGGGCTAGAAGCTTCATTTTTCGAGCCACATCCAGCAAGTACAGCGAGGCTTGCACCCAATACCAACATTCCTTTTGTTACAACTTTTTTATTCATAATTGAACTCCTTTTATTATTTATATATTTTTAATTATCCTTTAAGTGAACCAGCCATAATTCCTTTATCAAAGTATTTTTGGAAGAATGGGTACATTACAATCAATGGTAAACTTGAAATAACGATTGTTGCGTATTTAATCATTTCGGCCAAGCGTTTCATTTCATTCATTGCAGCTTGAGCTCCAATCATATCTTTTGCAGGTGTGCTTTGAATCAAGATCTTTCTCAATACAAGTTGCAAAGGCTCTAGATTTGGATCTTTAATATAGATCATGGCATCGAAATATGAATTCCATTGGCCAACAAAAGCATAAAGGAATAGAACAAACATAATTGGTTTAGCTAACGGCAACATAATTTTGAAGAAAATTTGTAAGTCATTTGCTCCATCAATAACAGCTGCTTCTACTAATTCTTCTGGTAAACCTTGGAAATACGCACGAGCTAAAATGATGTTCCATACGTTTACGGCTCCTGGGATAATAATGGCCCAAGGTGTGTTAATCATCCCTAAGTCTTTGACCAAAAGGTAAGTTGGAACAAGTCCACCTCCAAAGAACATCGTGAAAATAAGGAAATAATTAATCCATCTTCTTCCAACAAGGTCTTTCTTAGCAAGCGGATAAGCAGTAAATACTGAAACCATTACCGTAAGAAAGGCAAATCCAAAGGAATAAAGCAAGGAATTTAAGAATCCGCGAAGAATGGATTTGTCACTGAAGACCCTTTGATAGCCCTCCACTGTCCAATCTGAAGGATTAAAACTAATTCCCTTACTGACTAGAGCTTTCGGATCCATAAAGGAAGCAACCAAGATATAGAGCATTGGAACCAATGTAATTAAAACAATAAAACCAATAATAATTTTATTCAATAGAAGCATTCTTCTATCAAATTGTGTATACATAGCTGAGTCTTTCATAGCATCTCCTTAGATTCCTTCTCCATTATTCATTCGTTTCACCACTTGGTTTACCGCAACAAGTAGGATGACATTAATCAAGGCATTGAATAAGCCAACTGCTGTTGAATATGAGTAATTCCTGAAACCAAACCGACTTTATAAACGTAGGTTGATATAATTTCAGATGCTGGTAGGTTCAATGAGGTTTGCATCAAGAAGGCTTTTTCATACCCGACATTCATAATGCCTCCAGCTGCCAAGACGAATTGAATCACCATAATTGGTCGAAGAGCAGGAAGATCAATATGCCAAATCCGTTGGAAAATGTTTGCGCCATCCAATTTTGCTGCTTCTACCAAGGCTGGATCTACATTGACTAGGGTCGCTGTATACAGGGTTGAAGCCCAACCCATTCCTTGCCAAATACCACTCAAAATGTAAAGTGGACGGAAGAAATCCGGATCGGTTAAAAAGTTTGCCTTTATTCCAAACATTGATAAGAAGTTATTTATCGGACCTCCAACAGAAAAGAAGAGAAAGATCATCCCGACAATCACGACAACTGAGATGAAGTTTGGTGCATATAGGATCAATTGAATCCGTTTCTTTGCTTTCTCACTCAACAATTGGTTCAACATAATCGAAAGAATGATAGGAGGCAAGAAACCTAGAAGTAATCCATAAACACTCAATTTTAAAGTATTGTTTAATAGGATTCCAAAGTTCGGTGAGGAAAGAAATTTAGTAAATTCAGTAAATCCAATCCATTGACTCCCCATAATTCCTTTTAACGGATTATAGTCTTTAAATGCAATCAATACACCATACATGGGAATATATTTGAATATAAAGGTTAAGACTAAACCTGGAACCAACATTAGTAATAACAACTTCTGCTTTCTAATGCGTTCTATAAGGGAAACTTGTTTCACACCACTATTCATGGCTTTCCTCCTTTTGAAACGTTTCAAAAATATGAGCATTTTAAAGAATAGGCAAGCTATTCTAAAATGAAACGTTTCAATTTTTTGTTAAAAAAATAAAATATCGCTTTAACTGATTTTATTCTATCATTGTAACCGTTTTCTGTCAAGCTTATTTTTATTTTTTTGTTGTTTTTCCATCTACATACGTAATTGGTAAAATAGTTTGTAAAACTACCGGTTTGCTCTCAATCATATTAAATAAAGCTGAGACTGCTACTTTTGCCATTTCTTCCAAAGGTTGCTTAATTGTAGAAATAATATAATTACGATCCCGCGCCATCCGAATACCGTCATAGCCAATGACTTGGACATCTTTTGGAACACTTCGTTTTAATTCACCTAAGATTTCAATTACATCCAAGGCTGTAAAATCATTAATCGCAAAAATCCCATCGATCTGAACGTTTTCTTTTAAAAATTTTGTCAGTTCTCCACGAAAATTTGAGTCCGATTCATCCCAGTCAAATAAGCTATATGGATGCTGACAAGATTTAGCATAGCTTTCAAATGATTGACGTCTTTTCTTCGTTTCATTAAATGTATCATTATGATTTCCAACAAAAGCAATGTGTTGACAACCCTTGTTTATTAATTGGCGTGCTGCTTCTCTTCCTCCTGCCTCATTGTCAGAAGTAACACATGGAATCTCTAAACCAGGGTAAATCCGGTCCACACTAACAAAGGGAATACCAACACTCATATAATCCTCAATCGGATTATAGGTGATAGCAACAATCCCATCTACCTTATTTTGTCGTAGCATACTGAGTACTTCTTGCTCCTTGCTCAGACCATCTACAGAAGAAACCAATAACTTATTCCCTCGTCGAGAAACTTCTCGTTCTACAAACATTGCAAATTCAGAAAAGAAGGGATGCCAAATGGTGGGAAGGATTAAAGCTATTGTCTCCGTACGATTTTTTTCATTCCTCTCGCATAATGATCCGGAACATATGATAATTTTTCAATGGCCTGTTGAACCTTCTTCAGGGTTACTTCTTTTATCCCTTGTTCTTTGTTAATAACTCGTGAAACTGTTCCAACACTGACGCCAGCTTCTAAAGCAACATCCTTCATGGTAATGGATTTTTCTTTTCTTTCATTTTTTCACCTCCTTTTCTTAAATACTATCATGAAAACGTTTTATTTTCAACATTTTCGTTTAATTTGTCGCTCCACTTCTTCATCCATTTGGGAATTTCTTTGCTCATGGTTGTCGGTAAAACCACATAAGCCTCCTTGCTCAAGTCTTCAGCAATCGCTGAATGAAGGTAGGTCGCGACTGCCACGCGCTCATAGAGTCCAACCTGTGGAAATTGACCTGCAAACCCCGCGATCATCCCTGCCAAGGTATCTCCCATTCCACCTGTGGCTTGATAGGGACCACCAACATCTAGCTGATAGCCCTCTTCTTGCCCACTTGTCCAAATGCGGGTGTGAGGCCCTTTTTCTACAATGACAGTCCCTTGAGGAAAGTTCTGTACTGCTCTTCGACTCTTGCCTTCTGTCTGGCTTGCTAGATCAAGCCCTGACAGTTTTTCCCATTCTTTTTGATGAGGGGTAAAGACCAACTGAGCCTCTGGCAGGTCAAACTGAGAGGCTGTAAAAAGACTGATAGCTCCTCCATCTAATATCAAGACCTGCTGGCTAGAGACTTGTTCAAAAATCATGTGCAAGATTGCTTGGTTTTCTCTTGCTTCCTTTAAGCCCGGTCCTACGAGAATCACGCTAGCTTTTTGGAGTTGCTCACAAAGGAGTTCGTGATCTGCCAAATCAAAGCCCATGGCTTCAGGAAGATGGCTATGAAGGGCTGTCAGATTATCAGGATCTGTTGCGACAGTAACCAGCCCCGCACCACTATGAACCGCAGCAAGCGCCGCCATAATAATAGCTCCTCCATAGGGTAAGTCCCCCAATCAAGAGCAGGCGACCAAAATCTCCCTTATAAGAATTTGCCTTTCGCTTTGCAATGACACGTTGGATCTCTTCTTTCTGAATTGTTCTCATACCTTCCTCATTTCTAGCGAAAAAGGAGAAGCCACGACTCCCCTCCTTCTTTTATTTTCCTCTGAATTCTGCAAAGACTTGCAAGATCTTAGCAGCCACAGCTTGTGGTTGATTTTGTTTGGCTACCAATTGATCATCCGCATAAGGCCGAAGGGCTGGAAAATCACCAATTTGAACTGCATAAAGAGCTTTTTCAAAGAGCTCGATATCATTTTGATCATTGCCAAAAGCCACGAAATTCTCTCCGCAGAGTTCTTCTACTGTTGTCGCTTTATGCGTGTCTGCTGGATTGAGATAGATGCATTTTTCATGCGCATGATAGCGGATATGGGCCTTATCTGTCTTTTCGATCCGCTCGATAATCTCATCCACGAGCTCCTCATGGCCACCCATATAGATCACGACCTTAATCGGATCTGTCAGCTCCTCTAATGAACGATACTGGGCTTTCTTGAGGGATCTACATTAGCAACAAAGGGAATCTTTTCCAAAATCTGTCCGCTATAATCAAAGGTATCATCCACAAAAATGGTAGATTGTAATGGCGACAAAAGCCAAGGACTTCCCGATACACATCCTTGTCCAATTGGTCCTCATATACTAATTGCCCCTGACGATAGGCCAATCCACCATTTAAACCAATCACGAGTTGCTGACTCAATGGGTCCCCTAAAAGGCCCAAGCAGTCCCGGTAAGAACGTGCAGAAGCAAAGGCAACTTCATGGCCAAATTCTTCTGCTCTCAATAAGACCTGTTTGATTTCATCATCGATTGTGACACCATCGAATGACAGGGTTCCATCTAAATCAAATACAAACTTCATCTTGTTCACACTTTCATTTTTTAAGGCACGAACAGCTGCTTCGTAGGTCTGCTCCATCAGCATGGTGACGGTCATAGGCCCAACCCTCCTGGTACCGGGGTAATATGACTGGCCAAAGGGGCAACAGAGTCAAAATCGACATCCCCACACAATTTGCCATTCTCATCGCGATTCATTCCGACGTCAATAACGACGGCGCCTTCTTTCACGAAGTCTGCTGTTACAAATTTCGCACGACCGATTGCAACAACCAAGATATCTGCTCTTCTAGCAATTTTAGGCAGATGATGGGTCCGAGAATGGGTCAAGGTTACCGTCGCATTTTTAGCGAGGAGCAACTGCGCCATTGGTTTTCCAACGATATTGGAACGACCAATCACGACTGCTCTCTTCCCTTCTAGATCAATCCCGTACTCTTTGAACATCTCCATGATACCAGCGGGAGTCGATGGCACCATGAGAGGATTTCCAGCCCACAAGCGTCCCATATTCAATGGATGAAAGCCATCCACATCTTTTGTCGGATCAATCGCTAAAAGTACTGCATCCGCATCGATATGCTTAGGCAGTGGCAACTGCACTAAAATCCCATGCCAAAGGGGATCTTGATTGTAGTGTTCGATCACTTCTAATAATTCAGCTTGGCTAATACTTTCAGGAAGTCGTCTCACTTCACTCCGAAAGCCTGCCGCAATAGCAGAACGCTCTTTATTTCTTACATAGATTTTGCTAGCTGGATTATCTCCTACCACGATGACAACGAGACCAGGCACAACCCCTGTCTCTTCTTTTAATCGTACTGTTTTCTTCGCAATCTCACCCTGTAATTTTGTAGCGAGCGCCTTCCCATCAATGAGTGTCGTCATGTCAATTCTCTTTCTAGTCAAGTAATGAAAATAGTCCTCTCTATTATAGCAGATTTCAACTCTCAAACCTAACTGTTCCTAATTAGAATTTCTTATAGACGAAAACTATAGCCAGATGGACAAAAAATGAGCTTGAGACCACCCCAAACTCATCCACACAGCTGCTTAGTAAAGCAATTCATAAATTTCCATTGCAATTAAATCAATGCTATCAAATGTATAGGTTTCACGCGCTTCAACATCACGAAGTGTAAAGGTTGAACCTTCTTCTTCATTGTGGTTGTAGGCTACTTCAGCGACAACAACACCGTCACGTTCAAAATTACGTTTCAAGTTTCCACCGTCTTTTGTCATCGTCTCCAAACGGTTGATAATCCGTACTAAATGTGATTCCATTTTATTTCTCCTCTTTACTTTCTACTCTCCTATTTTATCATAAAGAGAAAGCTCTTCCAATAAAAATTCACATTTTTCCATTGATTTGCTCTCTTCTTCACTCCTTAGCGACATTCCGTAGCAAATTCTTGCAAACTTCTAGAATACTGATATAATGAAACTATAAATCTTTGACTATTTTTGACCTTTCAAAAATAGGCTCGTCTCTTGATGGAAAACCATCAAAAACCTACTGTGAGGTATGTATATGCTTTGTCAAAATTGTAAAATAAATGAATCAACCATCCATTTATATACAAATGTAAATGGACGTCAGCAGCAAGTAGACCTCTGTCAAAATTGCTATAAAATTATGAAAACAGACCCAAATAACAGCTTCTTGAAAGGCATGACCCAACGGAGCCAACTCACTGGAGATCCTTTTGAAGATTTCTTCAATAACCTTGGAAACTTCCAAAGTCCGCAAGAACCTCAAACCCTCCAACTCAATCCGGAGGCAGTTATGGAGGTGGCGGCTACGGCCAAAACAATAACCGTGGTGGCGGTCAAGACCCTCGTCAAGCCCGTCCTCAAAGGCCAAAAGGTCTTTTAGAAGAGTTCGGCATCAATGTCACAGAAATTGCCCGCAAAGGGGATATTGACCCTGTCATTGGCCGTGACGAGGAGATTATCCGTGTCATCGAAATTCTCAACCGTCGAACCAAGAACAACCCGGTTCTGATTGGAGAGCCTGGGGTCGGAAAAACTGCCGTTGTGGAAGGCCTGGCTCAAAAAATCGTCGATGGCGACGTTCCACATAAATTGCAAGGAAAAGAAGTCATCCGCCTAGATGTCGTGAGCCTCGTTCAGGGCACAGGCATCCGTGGTCAATTCGAAGAACGCATGCAAAAATTAATGGATGAAATTCGTCAACGCGAAGATGTTATTCTGTTCATCGACGAAATCCATGAAATTGTTGGCGCAGGATCAGCCGGCGAAGGCAATATGGACGCTGGAAATATCCTCAAACCAGCCTTAGCGCGAGGAGAACTCCAATTAGTCGGGGCTACTACCCTCAATGAATACCGTATCATTGAAAAAGATGCGGCCTTGGAACGTCGGATGCAGCCCGTTAAGGTCGATGAACCAACGGTTGAAGAAACCATCACCATCCTCAAGGGCATCCAGAAAAAATACGAAGACTACCACCACGTCCACTATACAGACGGGGCCATCGAAGCGGCAGCTATTCTTTCAAACCGTTACATCCAAGATCGCTTCCTGCCAGACAAGGCCATTGATCTGTTAGATGAAGCGGGGTCTAAGATGAACCTGACCCTAAACTTTGTGGATCCAAAAGTGATCGACCAGCGCTTGATTGAAGCGGAAAACCTCAAAGCTCAAGCGACACGCGAAGAAGACTTTGAAAAAGCAGCCTACTTCCGCGACCAAATCGCGAAATACAAGGAAATGCAAGGTCAACATGTCACTGATCAGGAAACCCCTGTCATCAGTGAAAAAACGATTGAACACATCGTTGAACAAAAGACCAATATTCCTGTTGGCGATTTGAAAGAAAAAGAACAGTCTCAATTGATCAATCTGGCTTCTGATTTGAAAGCCCATGTGATCGGTCAAGATGATGCTGTAGATAAAATTGCGAAAGCCATTCGACGCAATCGTGTCGGCCTAGGATCTCCTAACCGTCCGATCGGAAGCTTCCTCTTTGTCGGACCAACCGGTGTAGGGAAGACCGAGTTGTCTAAACAATTGGCGATCGAGCTCTTTGGCTCTGCAGACAATATGATCCGCTTTGATATGAGCGAATACATGGAAAAACATAGCGTAGCGAAACTAGTCGGAGCTCCTCCGGGCTATGTTGGCTACGATGAAGCTGGACAACTAACGGAAAAGGTCCGTCGCAATCCATACTCCCTCGTTTTATTGGATGAAGTGGAAAAAGCCCATCCAGATGTCATGCACATGTTCTTGCAAGTTTTAGATGATGGCCGTTTGACAGATGGTCAAGGCCGTACCGTCAGCTTTAAAGATACCATTATCATCATGACCTCTAATGCTGGAACCGGCAAGGCTGAGGCCAATGTTGGTTTTGGAGCTGCTCGCGAGGGTCGCACCAACTCCGTACTTGGAGAACTCGGTAACTTCTTTAGCCCTGAATTCATGAACCGTTTTGATGGCATCATTGAATTTCAACCTCTATCAAAAGAAAACCTTCTTCAAATCGTTACCCTCATGCTTGATGAAGTCAATCAACGTCTCGCACAAAATGAGATTCATCTGGATGTGACAGAGAAGGTCAAAGAAAAATTGGTCGATCTGGGATACGATCCAAAAATGGGGCCCGCCCACTTCGTCGTACCATCCAAGACCATATCGAAGATGCTATTACCGATTATTACCTGGAACATCCAAGTGAGAAACAACTCAAAGCAGTCATGACCAGCAATGGGAAGATCTCTATCAAGGCTGCTCACAAGCCAGTAGAACAGGCTTCAGAATCATTATAAGTAAATGTACATTCAGAGAGTGGGACAAAAATCGGTAATTCGTTAGAATTCGATTTCGTCGTCCCACCTCCGCACAGTTGAGTAGGGCTGTAAAGCTGATGAAATCAGCGTAGTAGAGCCCACTCAACCACTGCGTCTTGCTCGACAATCCAAAAATAATTGAGAGGCTAGGACTTTTGTCCCAGTCTCTTTCTTTTTTCCTCCAGATTTTTGCTAAAAATATGTTATAATAATGAAAAAATAAGAAAAGAGAAAACCATGACCATTCCTAGTTTTGGTGATAAGAAACAAGACGTGACCTACGTCAATCGCTATGGTGTCTACGCTGTTATTCCCAATAAGGACCAGGATCAGATCATCCTCGTTCAAGCTCCTAATGGAGCCTGGTTCTTACCTGGCGGGGAAATCGAGGCGGGTGAAGATCACTTGCAAGCTCTGAAACGGGAACTAATCGAAGAATTAGGCTTTACCGCTATTTTAGGGCAATACTATGGCCAAGCAGACGAGTATTTTTATTCTAGCCACCGGGATACCTACTTCTACAATCCTGCCTATATTTATGAAGTCGTCGACTATACAGAAACTCAAAAACCACTGGAAGATTTTAACAATCTCTCTTGGTTTCCAGTAGAGGAAGCGATTGAAAAACTCAAACGTGGCAGCCATAAATGGGGCATTGAACAGTGGAAAATTGCCCATAAAAACTAAAGGACTTCTTTCACAAAATAAAAAAAGTGCTATAATAAATGAAGATAGAGGTCAGGAGGAACTCATATGAAGCTCATTAATACCACCAATAGTCATGCTGCACTGGTCAAGAGCCAACTTGCCAGCACTGACGCCTTGCTTGTCGAGGTTTATTCCGCGGGCAATACTGATGTTGTTTTTACACAAGCCCCAACCCACTATGAATTATTGATCAGTAACAAACACCGTGCTATTCGTGAAACTGAAGTAGAATTAATTCGTGAGTTCTTTTTAAAACGTAAGATTGATCTTCAAAACATTGATCAATCCGCTATTAAAACCCTCTACTCCGATAAACTAATTGAAATTTCCTTTCCAATTACTAAGTAAGGCCAATTTGCCTTACTTTTTCTTTGCTATCTTTTTCCAAAAAAATCCCTTCACCTCGATTATGAGATGAAAGGATTCTTTATTTCTGAAAGATCATTTTTACGTGAGGGTAGAAGCCAAGAGAAAGGGCTTGCTCACCGTTTGAAAACCCAATTTTTCATACAAGCCGACCACCTGTTCTTGAGCCTCAATTTCAATGGCCCGTCCAGGAAATCTCTGTTCACACAGGTCCAAAATTTGCTCTACCATAGCCTTTCCTAGTCCTTGACCACGGCTACCTTTGGAAACAGCCACTCTGCCAAAATGAATCGTCAGTCCCGTTGCGAATATGCGAGCATAAGCATCCACACGTCCTTCCCTATTTTGATGAAAAAGATGGATAGATCGATAATCAATATCATCGAGATCATTGTAGATCCTAGTTTGTTCCACGACAAAGGTCTCTAATCGCAGCTGAACGATCTCGTAAAACTCTTTCAGTTCTAGTTCCTTAAATTCTTTCTGGTACCACATAACTTCCTCTTTATTGAAAAGTCGCAAGGAGACTCTCTCCCTGCGATTTTTCACTTCTTATTATTTTGCTTCAAATCCTTCTGCGACTGCGTCCGCAAAGTTCTCTTCGACAATGCTTGCACAGTGATCACAGATGGTTGCGTGGTAGTGGCGTTCTGCAGTTGTTGGATCGATACGACGGCAACGGTCACAAACTTCACCAGCTGCACGTTCAACAGTGAAGGCAACATCTTCAAAGCTAACTGCTCCTTCTGGAGCTGCTCCTTCTGCGATGGTTAATTCAGAGACAATCAAGAGTTGGGCGACATTGCTATCAACAGCTCCAAGAAGAGTTTTCACCACTTCATTTGGATAAACTGTCAAGTGAGCTTCTAGTGATTTACCGATCACTTTTTCATTACGTGCTTCTTCCAAGGCTTTTTGAGCTTGACCACGGAAGTCCATGAAGGCTGACCAAGTATCCAAGATTTCTTCTTGGTTGGCAAACGTTTCTGCTTCTGGCAATTCTGATAATTGAACAAAATCCTCTGCTTCAAACTCAAGGTATGACCAGATTTCTTCAGCAGTGTGAGGAAGAATTGGCGTCAAGAGTTTAGTGATCTTCACAAGGATGTCATAGAAGACTGTTTGCATCTGACGGCGTTCAAGAGATTTCGCACCTTCGATGTAGACAACATCTTTGGCAAAATCAAGGTAGAAGGCTGACAGATCAACATTGATAAAGTTAACCAAAGCCTTATAAATCGTCAAGAATTCGAAGTTTGCATAAGCGTCACGAATAGTCTTAACAAGTTGGTTAAAGCGGATGGTCATGTACTTATCAACAGAACGAAGTTCTTCATAAGCGACTGCATCCTCAGCTGGATTAAAGTCAGATGTGTTAGCAATCAAGAAACGAAGGGTATTACGGATCTTACGGTAAGTTTCTGAGACTTGGCTCAAGATATCCATAGAGATACGTACGTCGTTGCTTGAATCAACACTTGTTACCCAGAGACGCAAGATTTCCGCACCAAATTGTTTTTCAACATCGCTTGGAGCAATGGTATTCCCAAGAGATTTAGACATCTTCTCACCTTTACCATCCAAGGCGAAACCTTGTGACAAGATTTGTTTATAAGGCGCTACGCCATGGTTTGCCACAGATGTGATGAGTGATGAGTTGAACCAACCACGGTATTGGTCTGAACCTTCTAGGTAAAGATCTGCTGGGTATTTGAGTTCTGGACGGTTAACCACGACCCCATTCCATGATGAACCTGAGTCGAACCAGACGTCCATGATATCTGTTTCTTTTTTGAACTCACCATTTGGTGAACCTGGATGGGTAAATCCTTCTGGCAAGAGGTCTTTGGCATCACGTTGCCACCAGACGATTGATCCGTGCTCTTCAAAGAGTTGAGCTACATGTTCGATGGTTTCAGCTGTCATGATTGGTGTACCATCTTCAGCGTAGAAGATTGGAAGTGGAACTCCCCATGCACGTTGACGAGAGATGACCCAGTCACCACGGTCACGAATCATGTTGTAAAGACGGACTTTCCCCATTCTGAGTGGAATTTTACTTTTTCAATTTCATCCAAGATTTCTTGGCGGAATTTTGAAACAGAAGCAAACCATTGTGGCACGGCACGCCAGATGATTGGTTTTTTCGTACGCCAGTCAAATGGGTAGGAGTGAGAGATTTCTTCTTGAGCAAGAAGTAAATCGCCAAGTTTCTCAATAACAGTTGGTACAACCTTGTCGTAGAATTGACCTGCAAAATCAGGACCAGCATTCTCCATCATAATACCGCGTTCGTTAACCGTAACGGCTACTTCGAGGCCATTTGCAATTCCTACATTGTAGTCATCCTCACCAAAACCAGGAGCCGTATGGACGATACCGGTACCTGAATCAAGGGTTACATGCTCACCAAGGATCACCAATTCATCAACTTCCGTATCCCATGGGTGCTCTGTGATAATATGGTTCAATTCTTTCCCTTGGTAAGTCGCAAGGACTTCAACATTTTCCCAACCGAATTTTTCAGAAAGACTTGACAAAAGCTCAGATGCTACGACATATTTACGATCAGATCCAGCAGGTTTCACTACGACATAATCAAACTCTGCACCAACAGTCAAACCGCGAGAAGCTGTAACAGTAAATGGAGTTGTTGTCCAGACAACGATGTAAGTGTCTGTATCTAGAATACCTTTGCCATCTTTAACCTTATTAGCATAGTAAAGAGAAGTTGATACCAAATCATGGTATTCAATCTCTGCTTCAGCAAGGGCTGATTCAGAAGACCAAGACCAGTAAACTGGCTTAGCTCCACGATAGATATAGCCTTTATTGGCCATTTCACCAAAGACTCGGATTTGGGCTGCTTCATAGTCAGGCGTCAAGGTGACATAAGGATGATCCCAATCACCTGAAACACCCAAGCGTTTGAAGTCTTCGCGTTGTTTATCTACTTGAGAAAGGGCGTATTCACGGCAAAGTTTCAAGTACTCAACCAAGTCCATTTCTTTACGTTTCACGCCTTGTTTAGCCAAGACTTGCTCAATTGGCAAACCATGGGTATCCCAACCTGGGATATAAGGAGCGTAAAATCCTGACATAGACTTAGAACGAACAATGATATCTTTTGAAATCTTGTTCATGGCATGCCCTACGTGAATATTTCCGTTAGCATATGGAGGGCCATCATGAAGCGTAAAATGCGGTTTTCCTTCATTCAACTCTTGACGGCGTTGATACAATTTTGCATCTTCCCATTTTTTTGCCAAACTGGTTCTTTCGTTGGAAGACCAGCCCGCATTGGAAAGGCTGTTTTCCCAAGATTCAATGTTTCTTTAAGTTTCATTGTGTCTCCTTATTGATTTAAAAGCTATAAAAAAACACGAGCATCCTAAAAGGACGATTGCTCGTGGTACCACCTTTGTTCGAGAAGTCGCAAGCGACTTTCTCCTCTCATCCCGTAACGAGGGAAACGTCCGTTCTTACTCAATGGTTCAGAACGAATACTGTAAAAGGATCATCCATTAAGAGGAGTGCAGATCTTCCACCATCATCTGCTCGCTAGACCTATCATTAATGGACCTGTTTTTACAAAATTATAAAATATTGACAGATTCACGATTTGCATCATCTTCAGGTTGAACAGTTTCTTCAACCGCAACAACTTCCTCATTTTCATGACGAGCGTGCTCTGCTTCTTCTAAAGCGGATTGAACTTTTCATTCAAACCTTCAAACGCTTGTGTCGCACCCAATTCTAAGTTAGCTGCTTCAATGCGTTTTTGCAATTCTTCGATTTCAGCTGGAGAGAATTGACGAGTCAAATCAATGTTCTCATCTTCTGCATGATGATGGTGAACAGATTCACCCAAAGCTTTTTCAACAATTTCACGGAAAGCTTCATCACTTGTTTGAATATACATAGCTGTTGGGCGAAGAATTTCATCCCATTCAGGCGTATCGATAATGCTCAATTGGCTTTCGATGGTTGATTTCAAACGTTGATGGAAGACGCGTGTCTTGTTCTTCAACTCCTCTGTTTCAACGGCAACCTTCTTGGCATTATCCGTTGCATGACGAAGGATTTCATTTGCTTTTTGTTTTGCTTCATCTACTAAATGTTGTGCATCTTGTTCAGCTTGACGAACAATATTTTCAGAACGTTCGTTAGCTGCTTGTTTTACACGTTCAGCAGTATCTTGTGCAATCAAAACAGATTGACTCAATGAATCTTTCATTTCATCAAAATAGTTTAAGCGTTCTTCAAGAGCTTGAATTTTTGCTTCTTGATCATGATTTAAACGAACAAGATCTTCATAATCGCGAACAACGATATCTAGAAATTCTTCTACTTCGTTCGCATCATACCCTCTAAATTTAACGCCAAAAGTTTTATCTTTAATTTCTAAAGCAGTAAGAGCCATAACTCCTCCTCATTTTTTACTTAAGAGTACTTCAACAGTTACTTTATATTTTCCACTTTTTGAAATACCATTTTCAGAAACAATTTTAAGACGCCCAAAGCGTCGGACACTGACTAAATCATTCAAACCTACAGCATAGCTACCATTGGTATTTGTCGCATAATTGACTTTTACCAAACCAGAACTAATCAATTGACTAGCTTGTGAGCGCGAAAGCTTGAAGGTCCCAGCAATCACCTTGTCTAAACGAAAACTCGACACGAGAATATCTCGTTGCTGGCTTTCTTCCTCTACGATCATTTGTTCAGATAGAGGAACTTCCCTAATCTTAACAGGTACACGGGAAATTTTCTGGATGTGATCCATGAAATAGGGAACAAAACGCTGTTCAACAAATACTTGGATCTTTCCTTCACTCGTTAGAATATCTCCAAAGGACTTGCGCTCCACTCCTAATTGGTGGACAATAGTCCCCAGTACCTGAGAATGGGTCAAGTGATGAAATTTTGAAGCATAGACCATTTCCAATAGGGCCAGATCAAAGTCACTTGGATCCAATTGGTAATAATCAGGGGCCACAATGACCTTGGCATACTCCATTTTCTGCTTATCACTGGAAGCAAAGACCTGTAATTGGTAGCTTGCCGCAACATTACGTAAAATAGCGACCTGATGAGGGTTTAAAACCCCGTAATCTCAACAGAATAGCGTTCAATTACTCTTTCTGACAATTCAATACACCGATCAATAAATTCGTGATCTTCGCGATTGAAATGTTGGTAAATCTCTTTCTGTCCCATCATATTCTATCCAATCAAAAGTAGGAACAAGCGGGCTAATAACTGATTCATCAGGTTCAAAACCAAAAGTGCTATCCAAACTGTGAAATCTAAACCTCCCACCTGCAAGGGTAACTTTCTAAAAGGCTCAAAAATGGTTCAACTAGGCGGTGAACCATTTGTCCGAGAGTACTCTGAGGCGCCCCAGGAACCAAGCAAGCAAGGCATAGATGACTAGAATGATGGAATAGATTTGAATGATATTTGATAGATATTGAAAAATAATCATTTTAACGATTACGTTTCATATCGTAGTCAAATTCTGTTACTTCCACATCATTTGGAAGGCGAATATCTTCAACGTTAACAACTACATTAATCGGAGTCAACAAGTACATGGTACTTGCCACACGACGAAGATTTCCCGCTAAAACATAACGAGCTCCATCCAAATAATCTAAACAACGACGTGCTTGTACTTCTGTCATATATTGGAAGTCAATCAAGATACTCTCATTAGATAGTAATAGATCAACAATTTCAGTCGCTTCCTCGTATTTGCGGGGATAGCGTACATCGATGGTAATCTTTTCATCTGTATTCGCACGCTTAGCAGCCAATTCACGTTGACGTTCATGCAAGCGCGTAATATTTTCAGATGAACTTTTCGTTGTTGAAACAGGTTCCTTCACAGCTGCTGTAGATACAGGAGTTGTAACAGGTGCGACAGGAGTCGGTTTTGGTTTTACAGGTTCTTTTTGACTAATCTGTGGACGTGGAGAAGTCACTTGAGGAGTTGGCTGTGGCTGTGGAACTGGTTGTGTTTCCGCCCCAGCTGCTTTTGCCTCGCGAACTTCTACTTCTTCACCGTCTTCTGTGAAGTAGTCAATAAAGTTGTTAAATTTATCTTTTAATGACATAGTTCTTTCCTATTTAAAAATGATGTCCCAATTCTAACATAAGTCGCTCCGTTCGCAATGGCTACTTCAAAGTCACGACTCATACCCATACTTAGTTCTGAAAAAGGCATATTTTTAATTGTTTCTTTTCTAGTTGTTTCTGAAGTTGGTGAGTTTTTGAAAAAATATCCTGCAACTCTTCTTGACTAGCCTCAAAAGGAGCCATCGTCATTAAACCAACAATTTCAATTTTGTCCAGCTGTGTGATTTCCGCTAAAACATCATCCAGTTCATCGGGTGCAAATCCATGCTTACTTTCTTCACCAGAAATGTTCACTTGGAGGAAACACTTGATTGGGTGTTCTGCTCGCTTTTGAATTTCTTGAGCCAGCTTCACCGAATCCAAGGCATGAAAGTAATCGACAAGATTGATCACGTCTTTTACTTTCCGCCGTTGGAGGCTCCCAATCAAGTGCCAAGTGAGGTCATACTCTTTTAGAGCTTGATACTTTTCTAGGAATTTATCGACACGATTTTCACCGATATGTTGGATACCTGTTTTCACCAGTGCTTCTGTTGTGGCAACATCCACATACTTGGTGACAGCTATCACATTTACTTGATCTTGACGGTTAGCTTTGTTTCTTGCTGTTTCTACTTGTTGCCGAACAAGATCAGCATTCTCTACCAGATTCATGATTAACGATTCCGGAAGAATGGTGGTGTTTCCAATTCATCATCATCTGAAGATGAATCTACGTAACGATCAACTTGATGTGTTGATGTTGGTTCAGTTTGGCGAACGATATTCTCACGACGAATATCCCAATCACCAAAGGCTGAGCCACGGTTTGGTTCTACCGCTGGACGACTTGGAGTTGTTGGCAATTCAACATCTTGTTTCAAATCAAATTCACGGTCAAATGGTGCAGCTTGTGGGCGTTGTTCACGTGGTCCTGTTTTATAAGGACGTTGTGAGGAAGCAATCCCGCTAACGCGTTCTACCTTGTCTTGACGGACACCAGTTGCAACAACCGTCACGCGGATTTCATCTTTAAGAGATTCATCAATAGATGTACCCAACCAGATATTCACTCCGTGACCTGCAGCTTGGTTCACAATTTCTGAAGCTTCTTCAGCTTCGATCAATGTCATATCCAAACCACCTGTTACGTTGACGATCACGTCTTCTGCACCATCAATTGTAGTTTCAAGAAGTGGAGAGTAAATGGCTTTACGAGCCGCTTCGATAACGCGTTCTTCACCGCTACCAACACCAATACCCATGAGGGCATTTCCTTTGTTTTCCATAACAGTCTTCACGTCTGCAAAGTCAAGGTTGATCAATCCAGGACTTGTGATCAAGTCAGTGATCCCTTGAACACCTTGACGAAGAACGTTATCTGCTTCACTCAAAGCTTCAAGAAGCGGTGTCTTCTTGTCTACAATTTCAAGCAAGTTGTTATTAGAAATAATCAACAATGTATCTACATGTTCGCGAAGTTCGTTGATCCCTTCAATAGCGAAGTTGCCACGTTTTGAACCTTCAAACCCGAATGGACGAGTGACAACGGCTACTGTCAAAGCACCTACAGCTTTGGCAATACGAGCGATGACTGGTGCAGCACCTGTACCAGATCCTCCACCCATCCCTGCAGTGATGAAGACCATGTCTGCACCTTGCAAAGCTTCTGTTAACACTTCTTCGCTTTCTTCAGCTGCCTTACGACCAACTTCAGGTTGACCTCCAGCACCCAATCCACGAGTCAATTTTGGACCCAATTGGATAACTGTTTCAGCTTTTGCACTTGAAAGTGCTTGAACATCTGTATTAGCTGCGATGAATTCTACACCGGCAACGCCTTCGTCAATCATACGATTGATGGCGTTTCCGCCACCGCCACCGACACCGATTACTTTAATTACTGCACCTTGTGCCGCTGCTGTGTCAAATGAAAATGTCATAAATACTTACACTCCTTAATCAAACATATTACCGATCAAATTTTTCATTCGGTCTGTGAATGTAGTTTTTGGTTCTTGTTTGCTATCATTGCTTGCTGCTGGAATTTCTTGAGCATCCACTGGAGATTCAATCTTCTCAGCATTGTATGCAGGTACTACCGGTTGTGCTGGAGCAGCGGGTTGTGGTTGTACTTGTGGTTGCACTGGACGATCAAATTGAATCGGTTGTTGACGCAAGACTTCGTCTCCATGAACCGCAGCTTGAGCAATAATATCCACATCTGTCAAATTGCCTGCATATTCAGACAAGCTAATTACATGGGCAAAAGCTGGATTGCGAATTCCAATTTGATTTGGAACAAACAATTTCACATTTACACCAAAGACTTCTTGAGCCAATTCTTCAACACCAGGAAGGATCGCTCCTCCACCGATAATCACAATACCACCAGGAAGATCCAACAAATGTCTTCTCTCAAGATCTTGTTTGATTTGCTCAAAGATGTGTTTGATACGTGCTGAAATGATTTCAGCTAGGTACTTCTCAGTCACTTCTACTGGCTCTACTTCACCGATGACTTCTACATGGAAGACTT
Source organism: Streptococcus sp. 2A/TPW/M5 (assembly GCA_036663675.1). Lineage (GTDB taxonomy): Bacteria > Bacillota > Bacilli > Lactobacillales > Streptococcaceae > Streptococcus. Next base: position 2,147,506 of record JAYXUK010000001.1, read on the forward strand.
CGTTTCCAGCAGATGGCACATAGGCTTCACCGTAGTTGAACTTCAAGCCTTCTGCCAATTTTTGAGAAGTTTTCAATACTTTAGAAATATCTTTGGTAACATAATCGCCACCTTCTTGGTAGATATTTGTAAATTGAAGTTCTTGGCTACGAACAGATGCCACCGTTGTTTGGCCACCACCCATATCGATCACCGTTGCTCCGAATTCACGTTCGCCTTCATTCAAGACTGTTTTGATCATCGCAAGCGGTGAAATGATGATGTTTTCAACTTGTAAGCCTGCACGTTCAACGGTTTTACGCAAATTGTGCAAGATTGTACGAGGTCCTGTATAAAGAAGGCCACGCATTTCAAGTCGAATTCCCATCATTCCGCGTGGATCGCGGATTCCTTGAAAACCATCTACCGTGAATTCTTCAGGAATGAAGGTGATTACTTCACGATCCGGTGTCATACTTTTTGTGAGTGCAGATTTGACAACATTTTCAACATCTGCATCTGTGATTTCTTTTGAATCACTTGTGACTGGAATCATTCCTTGAGTTGCTTCGATTTGTAGTAAGTTTGCAGGCAACCCAACATTGACTAGATTGATTGAAATCCCTGCTTTTTCTTCAGCTTGGCTGATTGCATTTTAATTGCATTTGAAGCAGCTTCGATATCTACTATAATTCCATCTTTGACGCCAGCACTTTTTGCATTGCTGACTCAATTACATTCATTTCTCCATTGACATGTTCTGCCACCAATACTTTTATTGAACTAGTACCGATATCTAAACCTGTAAAAAGCCGTCTCTAGCCATTACACCAGTCCTCTCTCTTTATTTGTTTTCACTTTACATCTATTTATAGCCCTTTTAGTTGGAACTATCCAAACTTCATTATATCACAAAGAAGCCTAAAATGGACATTTTTTCTTCAATTATTTGAGATAATTTATGGGCTTTACTCATTCCCAGAAGAATTTTCTCCTTCTGGATTCTGTTCTTGATTCTGTTCTGGGCTTGCTTCCTCAGAATGTTCTTCTTGCTTTTCTGTACTTTCAGCCTTTTCTTTCTCGGCCTGCTCTTTGGCATCTGCAATAGATTGTTCACTATAGCTGAATACTCCAGCCTCCATATCGATAGTCGAATCATCGTCTAATTGCTTACTGATGGCCTTATAGTAAGGAAGCTTGCGGGTAATTTGGGAAACAGGCACCAAGATTTTATTATCGTTTTTCATGGTGATGGTCACCAGATCCTTGGTGACCTTGCTCGGTGTCAGATCAACCGAAACAATTTTATCCGTAATGGAAGAAGAAATAGACTTCATTTCTTGGACAAATTGTCTAACCAATTCTCGATCTGAGAATTTCAAGCTAATATAGGAGGACGGCAATTCCGAAGCTGGAGTTACTGTCTCCACTACTTCTCCATTTTCCAATACTGGATAGTGGTCCTCTCCGGTCACATAATAGGCAACTACTTTGTGTTCCACGATATTGACTTTAAAGGTCACCGGGAATTGATAATGCATGTGAACCTCTTTGATCCATGGACTAGCCGTTTTCATATTTTGTTCATAGACCGATTTATGAAGGAAGGTCGTCAGAGTATAATCTTCTTCTTTGATGCGACTTTTTCATACAAAAGTTGCTGATCAACCGCTTTATTCCCTGAAAATTCAATCACTTTCTGTGTGGACAAGGGGCTTAAAAGTAGATTGAGAGAAGGGCGACAATCGAGCTGATTCCGATAACCGGAAGGGCACGATAGATATGGCGTTTTGCCACTGTCGGTTCCTTCTTTGGTTTTTTCGTCTTTAAGCCTTTAAAAATGAAGGCTTTTCTCTTGCTTCTCTGAAGGATCTAGCTCCTCTATAGCTGGATCATCCTTTTCTCCTTCTGAACTTTCTCCATCTGCTTCTGGATCCTCTTCGACCTCAGATTCATTTTCCTCTTCAGACTCTTCTATTTCTTCTTCAGATTCTTCCTCTGAGACGGAAGCTGTTTCTTTTTCTGAAAGGTCTTCGTCTTCTTTTGCTTCTTCGCTTTCAGTTTCCTCTGTTTCAGCTTCTTCCGCTTTTTCAAGCGCTTTTTTCTAAATATTCCTTGTTTCTTTTTGCCAGGCTGACAATTCTGTAATTTTGTCATCCGTTGGCGTTTTTATTGTCGTCCGTCATCTTTTCCCTTACTGATATCTTTTTGAAGCAGACCATAAAAATCGTCTAGTGAAAGGAGTTCTGTCGATTTTTCCATTGCTTGGTGGTAGACTTGGCTTTGCTTCAACATTTCTTGAATGGTTTCATTAAAGGTTTCGAGGGTCAATTGATCTTCCTGCAATTGCTCTGCGTAACCTTTATCCACAAAATATTGGGCATTTTCAATCTGATCGCCACGGCTGGCTTCTTTTCCTAGCGGTACAATCAAATGGAGTTTGTTCATGGCCAAGAGTTCAAATAAGGTATTGGCCCCACCTCTAGTCACCACTAAATCAGCCTTCTGGAGCATGGGCAAATACTGATCGGTTACATAATCCACTCGATACAAGCCACCCTCAGCCTGATTTAATGTTGAATCACCCGTCAAATTGATGATATTGTAGTGCTGCAAGAGCTCTGCTTGATGCTCTGTCACAAATTCATTAAAGACACGCGCACCAGCAGATCCTCCGACAAAGAGAAGGGTCGGCAACTCTTTTGGAAACCTTTTGTTTTTTCTTCTAAAACTTCTGAAGTTGGCGGAACATGATCTGTGACCTTGGTAACCGCACCGATATGCGCACTCTTTGTTAAACCATGAGCTTGCTCAAAAGTCGTGTACATCTTGGTAGCGAATTTATAAGCAATTTTATTGGCCAATCCCATCGAGAGATCCGACTCATGGATATAGACAGGGACACGCGTGAGTCTAGCTGCGATCACCGGCGGCACAGAGACAAATCCCCTTTTGAGAAGAGAACTTGTGGGCGCACACGAAGCAGGATTGCAATGGACTGGAGCGTTCCCAAGCCACCTTGAACACATCCATCATATTTTGGAAAGAGAAATAACGGCGCAATTTCCCTGTTGCAATTGAATGGAAGCGTACGTCTAAGCCAGACTTTTTGATCTCTTGGTATTCGATTCCTTTTTGTCCCCAATATAATGAACTTCCCATCCATCTTCGATAAATTTTGGAATCAAGAGGAGATTAAGGGTCACATGTCCCACGGTTCCCCACCAGTAAACATTATTTTTTCATCTTATTTCAACCCTTTTACTGTAGCAAGGAATTCATCCCCACGCACTTCAAAATTCGGATACATATCCCAGCTGGCATTGGCAGGACTTAGTAGCACAACATCTCCGGGGCTAGCCAAGTCGAAGGCTTTCTTTGTAGCATCCGCTACATCTGCCGCATCAACATAAGGGACACCAGCTTTATCTGCTGCGCGTTTCACTCGAGGAGCTGATTCCCTAGAATCACCATTTCCTTTAAACCAGTAATGTGAGGCACCAATTCATCAAATTCATTGCCACGATCGAGCCCCCTGCAATCAAGATCACCTTGCTGTTATCAAAACCAGAAAGAGCTTTTTGTGTTGCTAAAATATTAGTCGATTTGCTATCATTGTAGAATTTGACACCTTGAATTTCATCCACATATTGAAGACGGTGTTTCACTCCTCCAAAGGCTGACAAGGTTTCTTTAATGACCTCATTCTCCACACCCCGGACTTTTGCAACCGCAATCGTTGCCAAGGCATTCTCTACATTGTGGCTACCTGGAACACCCAGTTCATCTGCACGCATAACAACTTCTCCCTTAAACTTGAGAAGTCCATCTTCCAAATAAGCCCCATCCACTTTTTCGACCGTTGAAAATGGAAGGACCCTTGCCTTGGTTTTTGTCGCCAGTTCCTTGGCCAAATCTTGGTTGAAGTTCAAGACAATGACATCTTTTTCTGTCATATTCTTTTGAAGATTCCATTTGGCGGCTACATAATTTTCAAAAGAACCATGATAGTCGATATGGGTTGGCATGAGGTTGGTAATCACTGCAATCTCTGGATGGAAGGCTTCAATTCCCATCAATTGGAAAGAAGACAATTCCATGACCAGAACATCCTTTTCTGTTGCTGTTTGTGCAACTTGGCTTGCTGGAAAACCGATATTCCCAGACAATAGACCACCTTGGCCGGCAGCCGTCAAGACTTCCCCGATCATGGTTGTCGTCGTTGTTTTCCGTTTGATCCTGTAATCCCAATAATTGGCGCATCCGAAATCAGATAGGCCAATTCCACTTCAGTGAGGACAGGAATGCCCTTTTCAAGCGCTTTTTCGACCATCGGATTCGTATAAGGGATTCCTGGATTTTTGACCATGACGGCAAAGTCTTCATCCAACAGTTCCAGAGGGTGACCTCCTGTCACAACTTTAATCCCTTCTTCCAGTAAACTTTGTGCTGCTGGATTTTCTTCAAAAGGTTTGCCATCATTGACGGTCACAATCGCTCCTAAGCGATCCAACAAACAGGCAGCTGACTCGCCTGACTTAGCCAAACCTAATACAAGAACCTTTTTATTTTCAAATTGTTTCACAAATTTCATGATTTCTTCGCTCCATTTTTATCACTCTCTATTTTACCTTTTTTAGCAAAATTAAAAAGCCCAAAGGGCTTTAAAAATCACGTCAGCGTTTATTTTTTCTGTTTGGTCGTCATTTTGGAAATATCCACCAAAGCCAGGTAGCCAACAAAGGCGAGAAAGGCACCGACAAAAACTCAGACGGTAGTTGGAATATCTGAAAAATAGCGAGACAAGTCAGTACGATAATGGAGACGATCAAGACCACCATTGTGACACTGTTTAAGGTACCACGAATACTTTTTGGGGTCATAAAAGGTAAAAAGGAGAATCAAAATTCCTAAGATAAAATAGACCATTTTGCTTCTCCTTTCTTTCCGTATTATTCAGCAGCTGCTGATTTTTTCTTTTTATTTGCTTTTTCGCGTTCTGCTTTGTTCAAGATTTGTTTCCGCAAACGGATAGATTCAGGTGTTACTTCCATGTACTCATCGTCGTTCAAGAACTCAAGAGATTCTTCCAAGGTCAAGATACGAGGAGTCTTGATAACCGCTGTTTGGTCCTTAGTAGCTGAACGAACGTTGGTCATTTGTTTTGCTTTCGTAATGTTTACGGTCAAGTCGTTCTCACGAGAGTTTTCCCCGATGATCATTCCTTCGTAAACTTCTGTACCTGGATTGACAAAGATCGTACCACGTTCTTCGATAGACATAATAGAGTAAGTGGTTGCTTTTCCGTTATCGATTGAAACAAGAGCACCACGGTGACGTCCACCGATTTCTCCTGGAATCACTGGCAAGTATTGATCAAAGGTGTGGTTCATGATTCCGTAACCACGTGTCATTGACAAGAACTCAGTTGAGTACCCAATCAAACCACGCGCTGGAACAAGGAAGACCAAACGAGTTTGACCGTTACCAGTTGAGATCATATCCAACATTTCACCTTTACGTTCAGAAAGACTTTGGATAACAGATCCTTGGTATTCTTCTGGTGTGTCAATTTGCACGCGTTCAAACGGTTCACATTTGACACCATCAATTTCCTTGATAATAACTTCTGGACGAGATACTTGCAATTCGTATCCTTCACGACGCATGGTTTCGATCAAGATAGACAAGTGCAATTCCCCACGTCCTGAAACTGTCCATTTATCAGGTGAATCAGTTGGGTCAACACGAAGAGAAACGTCTGTTTGCAATTCCGCTTGCAAGCGTTCTTCAACTTTACGAGAGGTTACCCATTTTCCTTCGCGACCAGCAAATGGTGAGTTGTTAACCAAGAAGGTCATTTGAAGGGTTGGTTCATCGATGTGAAGGATTGGAAGAGCTTCAACTGCGTCTGTCGGTGTGATGGTTTCTCCAACGAAGATATCTTCCATACCAGAAATAGCGATCAAGTCACCCGCTTTGGCTTCTTGAATTTCACGACGTTCCAAACCAAAGAAACCAAAGAGTTTGGTAACACGGAAGTTCTTAGTCGTTCCATCCAATTTAGAAAGGGTTACTTGGTCCCCAACTTTTACAGTACCACGGAAGACACGTCCGATACCGATACGTCCAACGAAGTCGTTGTAATCAAGAAGGGATACTTGGAATTGAAGGGGCTCATCTGAGTTATCAACTGGAGCTGGGATGTGATCAATGATGGTATCAAAGATTGGCGCCATTGTGTGCTCTTGATCAGCTGGATCGTCTGAAAGTGAAGAGGTTCCGTTGATCGCTGATGCATAAACAACTGGGAATTCCAATTGGTCATCATCCGCGCCTAATTCGATGAACAATTCAAGAACTTCATCTACAACTTCTTCTGGACGAGCAGATGGTTTATCGATTTTGTTAACTACAACGATCGGAACAAGATCTTGTTCCAAGGCTTTTTCAATACGAAACGCGTCTGAGGCATGGTTCCTTCGTAGGCATCTACGACCAATACAACCCCATCGACCATTTTCATGATCCGTTCCACTTCTCCACCGAAGTCCGCGTGTCCTGGTGTGTCCATGATATTGATTCGAGTTCCGTTATAAGCAACGGCTGTATTTTTAGCAAGGATCGTGATCCCACGTTCTTTTCAAGATCGTTTGAATCCATTGCACGTTCTTGCAATTCTTTACGTTCATCCAAGGTGTGCGATTGTTTCAACAATTCGTCTACCAAGGTTGTTTTACCATGGTCAACGTGGGCAATGATCGCAACGTTACGAATATCTTCTCTTAATTTTGTCATGATTTCCTCTATAAAATTTTAAATAATATTTCTAACTGAACAATTATACCACAGTCCTATCTAAAAAACACAGTTCAGCTAGTTGTAAATGTTTTCATCTTCATTTCTTTTCTCCGACTCGATTTCCTTTTCTTTTCATGATACACTGATGATAAGAATTTCAGAAAAAGAGGCTCTCATGAGATTAGATCAATTGATGGCAGACCATCAGTACGCTCGCAAAGACATCAAACAACTTCTGGCCCGAAGGCAAATCTTGGTCGATCACCTACCAGCTCAAAAGCTATCCCAAAACATCGACCCTGGACTCCAACAGATTCAAATCGGGGAACGAATCATTCAAGAACCGCGTCACCACTACTACATGCTCCATAAACCAATCGGGGCCGTGACTGCCAAAAGAGACGCCCACCATCCAACGGTGATCGAGCTAGTAGATCCCCAGCAAGAGTACCCAGACCTCTATCCGCTTGGTCGCCTCGATCGCGACACCAGTGGTTTGCTCCTCCTCACAGATAATGGTCCCTTAGGCTTTCAACTGCTCCATCCTCAATACCATGTGGAGAAAGTCTATGAGGTAGAAGTCAATGGTCCGCTCTATGCAGCCCACATCGAGCAATTTCAGAATGGGATTTCATTCACGGACGGCCCTATCTGCAAGCCTGCTTCCTTAACTATTCTAGAAAGTAACCCCAGCTACAGCAAGGCCCAGGTCCGAATCTCAGAAGGAAAATACCACCAAGTGAAAAAGATGTTTTTGGCCATTGGAGTCAAAGTAATGACCTTAAAACGCTTGTCTTTTGGTCCCTTCACCTTGGATCCTCAGTTAGCCCCTGGTGAAAGCCGGCCTTTGAATGAGGTAGAGCTCACATGGGTCAAATACTACCTTGAAAAACGAGATAAAAAGCTCTAACCACACACTTTGTGCAGTTAGAGCTCTTTTTATTAAGCGTCTTTTTCACTTTCCCATTCCAAGAATCAAGACCATAAGACAAGACATAAATGTCTGTATAACCCTGTTTCTTAAGATATAGGGCCGCATTGGTTACACGCGAACTACGGCTATTCTCATAGAGCAAAATTGGTTTATCTTTGCGCAAGGCTGCAAGACTCAACTTCAACTGAGTAGAAGGAATGTTGCGTGCTCCTAAAATATGCTTGGCATGAAACTCAGCTGGCTCTCGCAAGTCAATCAACTGCCCTTGACGAATCAGCTCTTCAAAGGTTGCATTGTCCACAAATTTAGCAGCTTTACGGATGCGGAAATAATTAAACGCCATCCATCCAAATGCTCCTAAAATAGCCAACCAAACAATGATATTTCCCATCACTCTACCTCACTCTTTTTCAAAAATTCTAATTCTTGCTTGTGTTCTCTTCTTAAAACGGTGTCGGCTTCTAAATAATCGAGCCGCTCCATCAGGCCTGCATCATAAAGACGTTGAAGCTCAATTTTCATCAATTCGATGTCATAGAGGCGCTTCCCTACGTAAATGATGATTCCAAAACGTTTTAAAAATTGTTGAACATCATACAGGTTTTTCATGTTCATTATTGTATCAAATTTAGAAAGGCTTTACAAGATTTTCAAGCAAATGATGAAATTTTCCGATTGCTTTACGAATAAATAAGTATGATCAACTTTTATTTTTTACCATCGGTACTTGCATCGCCTCTTTTTGGGACTAGTTGTCGACCGTTTCCCAAACCAATCTATTCTCGCTCCTCGTAGTCGTTGTGATCACTGCCAGCACGTCCTTGGCGTTTGGGATCTCATCCCCATTATCTCTCAACTACTGCATCGCTTTCGCTGCCGCTATTGTCATCAGACCTACCCATTTTGGTACTGCCTTTTTGAGGTCTGGAGTGGCCTGCTCTTTTGGCCTGTGCCAATGGTTTTCTTTCCCTGCCTCAACTTCTAACACTACTGGGAGCTGCCGTTTTAGCCATCTATGACCTTCGCTTTATGGAATACCCTTTATTCATCTGGTGCTGTCTCCATTCCCTGGTCCTCTTTTTATCCGGTGGTAATCTCCTCATGCTGGTCTTTTTACTCCTTGCGATCGGAGCTCACTTTTTCTTTATCGGAATGGGAGCAGGAGATTTTCTCTTACTCGCCACCTTTTCGCTCAGCTTTTCTTTTACCAAGATCCTCATTCTCATTCAGATCGCATCCATCTTAGGTATTCTCGTCTTTGCTCTCAAAAAGAAAGAGACCGGATTCCCTTTGTTCCCTGTCTCTTTCTCAGTTATCACGCTTTACTGCTTTATACGATGTTTTGTAGATAAGATTGCTTAATTTGCAGCCTTCGCTTCTAGATAATCAGCAATAGCAGCTACGTCCTTGTCCCCACGTCCGGAAACATTGATGATGATGATCTTGTCTTTATCCAATTGTGGAGCACGTTTAACCGCTTCTGCAATCGCGTGTGAGCTTTCAATAGCTGGGAGGATCCCTTCTGTCTTACTGAGAAGAAGAAGAGCTTCTACTGCTTCATCATCTGTTGCTGCTACGTATTCGACACGACCAGAATCTTTAAAGAAAGCATGCTCTGGGCCAACCCTGGGTAGTCCAAACCAGCAGAGATCGAGTACACTGGCGCTACTTTTCCATCTTCGCCAAAAACTGCATAGGTCTTCATACCATCAACCACACCGATAGTCCCTTTGGTCATGGTCGCTGCGTGCTGATCGGTATCCAAGCCATGACCAGCTGCTTCTACCCCAATCAAGCCGACTTCCTCTTCTGCGACATATTCAGAAAAGGCACCGATGGCATTGGAGCCACCACCGACACAGGCAATCACATAATCCGGCAAACGACCTTCTTTTTCCAAGATTTGACGTTTAGATTCTTCACTGATCACCTTTTGGAATTCATGCACAATGGTTGGGTAAGGGTGAGGGCCAACAGCAGAACCCAAAACGTAAAGGCATCCAGATCCGCCATCCATGCTCCAAACGCAGCATCAACGGCGTCTTTCAAGGTCTTAGTCCCGGTTTCAACCGCATGAACGGTTGCCCCCATCATTTCCATGCGAAAGACATTCAAGCGTTGGCGTTCCACATCTTCTGCCCCCATGTAGACATCACAGGCCATGCCAAACTTAGCTGCCGCAGCTGCTGTAGCTACACCGTGTTGACCGGCTCCTGTTTCAGCAATCACGCGCGTTTTGCCCATGCGTTTAGCCAAGAGGATTTGCCCCAAGACGTTATTTAATTTATGCGAACCTAGGTGATTCAAGTCTTCGCGCTTCAAATAAATTTTTGCCCCACCTAAATGCTCTGTCAAACTTTCTGCAAAGTAGAGCGGTGTTTCGCGTCCAGAATAGTCTTTCAAATAATGTTTGTATTCTGCAATAAATTCTGGGTCATTTTTATACTGTTCAAAGGTTTCCTCTAATTGATTGAGCAAGTTTTGAATGGGTTCTGGTACGAAAGATCCACCAAATTGTCCGAAATAGCCTTTTGTTTCTGTCATGATTGTGTCCTCTTTTCTATATCTTCAATCCTGTTTATGATCTTTTTCTCTCGCGGGCCCTTTGAGCTGCAGTCTCACTGGGTTCCTTTGAGATACAAAAACCTCACACAGAAAAATCTGTGTGAGGACGATTCGATACCGCGGTGCCACCTCAATTGTAGGAAGATATTCTTTCTCCTACATCTCTGACCTGTCTAACAACAGGGTGCACGATAAGGTGTGCTCACCGAATTTTTATTGTTTCAAATTCATTATCATAAACGCATCAGCCCATTTCAAGATTCACCACTGCTTGTTCGCAATCACCACAAGCTCCCTGGAAGTGAGAAAACCTCTACTTTTCTGATGTCTTGAAGCTATTATAGCTCCCGCTTCTGATTTTGTCAACAAAAATTTTAAAAAGTGGTTAAAATGTTCGGATTTTACATTTCACCATTTTTTGCTAGCAATCGTGCTCTGAAATACTGAAAGCCTATATAAGCCAGATAAGCCCCTAAGGTATTGGTCCACAAATCATCTAGCTCAAAGACACGATTGGCATCAAACAAGAGATCTAACAGAACTTGGCTACATTCAATCCACAAGCTCATGGCAAAGCCGAAGCACAAGACCCGTTTGCGACTCCTCAACCAGGGCCATAGCCAGAGAAGTTGAAAGACCAGCGGGCTTAACAAAAGATATTGGCTATGTTTTGGAGAATGACCTTAATGAGTTGGAGGACACTGGTGATTTGGCCAAGATTCATCACCGAATTAAGAGGAACCAGCAAGACGACGATGCGACCGAAATGTTGAATACCCGGTGTTTCCATACCTGGCTCTGGCTGTTGGGGCAAAAACACATCAGACACAAGAGGATAAAATAGAAGAAGCTGCCACTCCGTAACAGCCTTCTTCCTCTTTTGTTAGTTCTGTATGATCGATCAGCCCTTGTTTAAGGTTGCGCATGTTCAACAATCGCTTTCTCCCGATCCCGTTTCATGGTATTTGAACGCAATTGGCCACAGGCAGCATCAATATCTGTACCGTGCTCTTGACGCACTACACAGTTAACACCTTGTTTTTTCAAGGTATCATAGAAGGCCATGACCCGTTCTTTGGGACTCCGACTATATTGGTCATGCTCACTGACAGGATTGTAAGGAATCAAGTTAACATAAGACAATTTCTTGATATTCTTGAGCAATTCTGCCAACTCTAAGGCTTGCTCGACCCCATCATTGACTTCATTGAGCATGATATACTCAAAGGTCACCCGACGATTCGTAGTCTCGATATAGTATTCAATCGCCGCAAACAATTTTTCAATTGGAAAGGCCCGGTTGATCTTCATGATGCTAGAGCGCAAGTCATTGTTTGGAGCATGAAGAGACACTGCCAAATTGACCTGCACACCTTCATTTGCAAAGTCACGAATTTTATGAGCCAAACCAGAAGTTGACACGGTAATATGACGAGCACCAATCGCTAATCCCTTGTCATCGTTGACCGTCCGAATAAATTTCAAGACATTGTTATAGTTGTCAAATGGTTCTCCAATCCCCATGACAACGATATGGCTGACCCGTTCATCTTGGCCACGTTCGTCAAAGTATTTTTGGACCAACATGATTTGAGACACGATTTCACCATTGTTCAAATCGCGTTGTTTTTGATCAAACCAGAAGCACAGAAGGTACAACCGATATTGCATCCTACTTGAGTCGTTACACAGACAGATAAACCGTAGTGCTGACGCATCAAGACGGTTTCAATCAACATGCCGTCTGGCAATTCAAAAGATACTTGACCGTTCCATCTGCTGACTCTTGCACGATCCGTTGCTTGAGTGGGTTGACGACAAACTGATCATTTAACTTTGCAATCAAGTCCTTAGAAAGGTTGGTCATTTCTTCGAAGGACTGGACGCGTTTGCGATAGAGCCATTCCCAGATTTGTGCTGCACGGAATTTCTTTTCGCCGTTTTCTTCCGCCCAATCAATCATATCTTGGCGTGTTAAACTATAAATGGATGGTTTCATTCTTTCTTACTCCTCTTTTGTCGAATCACAAAATGACGTTTGTTGTCTGCCTTCGTTGTCTTTTGGTCTCAGCAGACGGTCTTGTTTTTTCGAGTTTTTCGCTGGTTGTCCCTTGTCGCGTTCTCGTTTTTGGAAACGATCTTTTGTTTGCGATTGCGCGAACGCTTTTTAGGTTCTCTTTCTTCTGATTGAGCTTTTTGACCGGTGATTTCTTATCAAAGGAAGCACGATGAGGTTCCTTATTTTCAAGGACAAAATAAGCACAACCATAGCTACAATATTCTAACAAATAATCGTCTAAGCGACTTAGTTTATCCATCGTTGCAACATCGCGCTCTTCCTTATAGAAGCCACGCAAGCGCAACTGCTCATTGCTCCAATCACCAACAATGTAATCAAACTTGGTTAAAATCTCAGAAAATCGCTGACCAAAAACGGTCGCATCAAATGCTTCCTTCTCATTTTTAACAACTCAAAGGAGAGGTTTTCTGAAAGGATCTGGTCTCCTACCTGACGAAACACAGGTCCAGGAAATTTATTGTAATTATATAATTCAGGGTCAATCTCTTTTCGCATAGTGTTCCTTCATCAAAATCTATTTACTATAACACTTTATTCTATCATAAATTTGATGACTTGCGTCAGATTTGACTAGAAAAGAGTTGAAATTCATTTGAGAACAAAAGAGAGTGGGACAGAAATAGGTAATTCGTTAGAATTCGATTTCGTCGTCCCACCTCCGCACAGTTGAGTAGGGCTGTAAAAGCTGATGAAATCAGCGTAGTAGAGCCCACTCAACCACTGCGTCTTGCTCGACAATCCAAAAATAATTGAGAGGCTAGGACTTTTGTCCCAGCCTCTATGAATATTCATTGCCGGATGAAAGGGGCAAATAAAGAGTGATTTTCGTATAGCTATTGGCCTTAGAATCAATCTCCATATGATAGGCTTCGCCAAATTGAAGATGCAATCGTTGGTCCACATTTTTCAAGCCAACACCTCCTAAACGAAGAAGGGTTTGGGCTGTTGATTCTGATCGGTCAAACCCTCGTCCATTGTCAAAAATCGATACGCAGGCATAGTCTCCACTGACTTCAGTTGTCACTCGAATGAGACCTGGCCGATCGATCTCTTTAATGCCATGGTAAATCGCATTTTCCACTAAGGGTTGAAGCACTAATTTGGGGAGCTGATAGTCGCCCAACCGTTCATCTTCTAGAATTTCATAGTTGAGCTTTTCACCATAACGTTGCTTCTGAATGAAAAGATATTGGCGGACATGGTTAATTTCATCTCTCAGTAGGATTTGCTCCTGGCCTTGGTTGAGAGCCAGTCGAAAATATTGAGCCAGAGACTTGGTGATGTCGACCACGCGCCGACTATCATTAAACTCCGCCATCCAGACAATCGTATCCAAAGTATTGTAGAGGAAATGCGGATTAATCTGAGCCGAAAGTGCCCGCAACTCGTAACGCCGTGCGTTCTGCTCCTCTTCCTTGACCTGTTGCATAAGGTGATCGATTTGGTCCAACATGGCATTAAACGCTTGAGCGAGGTCCACCAATTCTGGAGATCCTTTGGCTGTAGCCCTCAAGTGAGCATCTCCTGCTCCAATCCTCAAAATGATGGTCTGAAGGTCTCGTAAGGGTTTGATCCATAAACGCAGAACAAAGCCGATCCCTATTAAACACATGATCAAAGCTAGTAATCCTAGGCCAATAAAAGAGTATAGGAGCTGCGACTGAAGCATCTGAAGTCCTTCAAGGGAAGCCACTCCAATCAAGGTCCAATCACTATCTGGAATCGGAACCTGATAGATAAAATTCTTCCCTCCTTTTGCATAACCATCTTTCACAGCAATATAGGGCTGCATGGCCTGCATTTCTTGACTGGAAGAATAGACCGCCTTTTAGGATGGTAGACAAACTCATGCTTTTGATTAATGATAAAACTAAAGCCTTGTTTCCCTAGTTGAAGGTGATCCAAGTAAGCCTGAAGGCTATCGTAGCCAATATCCAAGCGTACTACTCCGAGATTTTGGCCAGTCTGATCGATCACTTCTTGGGTAATAGAAACCACCCATTTTTCTTTTTCCGAAGTCAAGGATTCCTTTCGAGCTGGCGTCAAAACTGGCATGGCTCTTTCCTTAATCGCCTCTTGATACCAACTTTCATTCATCATATCTGAGGAAGTCTGCATGCTGATTTTTGTATCTGTCGCTACCAGACGTCCATCCTTGGTCACCAAGACCGCAGAGACCAAGTCCGGATCCGTTTCAATCATCGTTCGCATCAGGTGTTGAACCGTTTCTTGATCCGCACTCCTATCTTGGGCAAATTGGCGAACAGCCTGATCCTTGCTAAGCACTGTTGTGGTCTGCTTTAATTTTTTAGATAAGACGTGATAAACTGACTACTTTGGTCGATACTATTTCTTGTCGTCCGCTCTGTTTGCTGGCGGATCGTCCCTGAACTCGTTTGATAGTAAAGGCTACCGATGAGACCAAAAAGTAGGAGAATGAAGAGAAAAAGTAGAGGACCAGCTGGATCAGCAAGGGGTATCGTTTCATTCATGCTCTCCTTTTTGTACTGTCTTGGTGTCACCCCAACAACCTGCTTAAAGCGTTGAGAAAAATAGTTCATATCTTCAAAACCAACCTGATCAGCGATCTCATAAATCTTTAGATCTGTCGTGAGAAGCAAGAGTTGAGCCTTCTTCATTCGCTCTTGAATGAGGTAGTCTTGAAAGGGAGTCCCAATTTTTCTTGATCAATACACTTAGATAAGAGGCACTAAAACCAAGTTGATAGGCCAAATCCTTTAGGGTTAACTGGGAATCTGCTAAACGAGCATGAATGGCTTCTTCCAAGTCTGTCGAATAACCATGACTGACCAAATCTTCGACTTGCGCCTTTTTCGCTCTTGATCGAGTTTTCCCTTCACCTTTGCTAACATCTCTTCAATATCATCTTTTGAAAAAGGCTTCAGCAAATAATCATCTGCACCTAACTTGATGGCTTTCCTCGCAAACTCAAAGTCATCATAACCTGTCAAAAAATGATATGACAAGACGGAGACTTCTCTTTGACGAGATGGGCCAGATCCAAGCCGTTCATTTGTGGCATATTGATATCAGTTAGAAGGATGTCGGCTGGTTGATCTTGAAACTTCTCCCAGGCCTCACGGCCATTTTCTGCCTGGTTGATGACGGTCATTCCAAACTGTTCATAATCCACTAAGGAAGTCAGTCCCTGCCGGATAAGCTCTTCATCTTCCACAATCATGATCGCATACATGTCTTTCACCTACTTGTCTTTGCTATGCTTATTATAGCAAATTGTGGTTCCAAATGTCTCAGACATAGTCCAATAAATAACCGTAGCCCTTTTCTTTCATTTCTGCTTTAGGGATGAATTTGATTGACAAGCTATTGATGCAGTAACGAAGGCCGCCTTTTTCCTTGGGACCATCGGTAAAAACATGGCCCAGATGGGAATTTCCCACACGGCTCCGAACTTCTGTCCGAGTCATATTGAAACTCTTATCCTCCTTATAGATTGCCACATCAGGACTAATAGGACGACTGAAACTTGGCCAACCACAACCAGAATCAAATTTATCCTTAGAGGAAAAGAGCGGCTCACCGGTCACGACATCTACATAAATACCGGCATCAAACTGATCCCAGTAACGATTGGAGAAGGCCCGTTCGGTATCATTTTTTGTGTCACCGCATACTCTTCAGGAGATAACTTCTTTTGATCTCCTCATCGCTTGGCTTGGAGTAGCGACTAGCATCAATAACAGGATAAGAAGCCTGATTGACATCGATATGGCAATACCCATTCGGATGTTTCTTTAGATAATCCTGGTGGTAGTCCTCAGCCTTGATGAAATTAGTCAGTGGCTCTTTTTCCACCGCTAACGATTTGTCGTATTTTTTTGCCACCTCTTCAAAGACTTGGTTAATGGTTGGAAGGTCCTCTTGAGAGACATAATAGACACCTGTTCGGTATTGTGTTCCTTGATCATTTCCTTGACGATTCTTCGACGTTGGGTCGATAATCCGGAAATAATGCAGGAGCAATTCTTTCAGAGATACCTTCTTGACATTGTAGGTGATGTGAACTGTTTCAGCATGGCCTGTTTGAGGGACCAATTCATACTTGGTCGTTTCTCCCTTTCCGTTGGCATATCCTGATACGGCATCAATCACACCTGGAACACGGGAGAAATATTCCTCTACGCCCCAGAAGCAACCACCAGCCAAATAAATTTCACGCTGATCCTTTGGATCAACCGTTTCATTTGTTTCTTTTTGGCTACTGGAGTCTGACTCATCGATGCTTTTTTGATCTGCTCAGTCGTCGCATCTGATGTATCCAAGGCCATGGATCCTTTGACAAGGAAAAAGATTCCAAAACAAAATAGCCCCACTAAAAGAATGGAAATGAGTTTCCATTTTGTTTCCATTTTATGTCCTCCTTACTTCATTTCTTTTAGAGTCTGGACGATGTCTTCCTTGCTCATATAACCGATATGGGTCTTAGAGAGAGTTCCATCGCTTGCAATAAAGAGAGCAGATGGATAAGAGCGAATCCCATACTCTTTGAGCAAGTCGCCCTTACTGTCCATTAAGACTGGGAAATCCTTGTAATCCAAAGACTGGTACCAGTTCTTGAAATCTGCTTCCGATTTTTCACCATTAAAGGTTGGAGCTACAACGGATAAGACCACATAATCTTTACCCTCCTCTGCCTTTGCTAAATCATTTGTGTCGCCTAATGTTGAAAGACAGATAGAGCACCAGGAAGCCCAAAATTTGAGGTAAACTTTCTTTCCCTTGTAATCGGATAAGCGGTAGGGCTTGCCATCCACTCCTTGCAGGTTAAAATCCTTCACTTTCTTGCCAGATGTTTGCCTATCCCCAGCTTTGGCTGTTTGTTGGCCCATATCCTTATTGGAAGTAGCCATTCCTTGACTCGAACAAGCCCCCAAAAGTCCAGTACACAAGAATCCTGCAGCTACTAAAGCTAATTTCTTCATCATTATTACCTCTTTAAATAAGGAGAAAGTCATCCTCAGATGACCTCTCCCTTCTTTCATTAGTTGTCTGATTTCATATCAGATGATCCACTCTTTTCGTCTTTCATTTCTGAATCGCTGGATTTCATCTCATCCTTTTTCATATCGTCCTTCATTTCAGAACTGCTGTCAGACATCATAGATGAATCTTTCATGTCTTCTTTTTCATTTTATCATCGGACATGGATGAATCCTTCATATCGTCCTTCTTCATATCGTCCTTCTTCATCATACTACTATCGTCCGTTTTTTCATGTCTGAATCTGATTTCTGTCCAGAACAAGCTGCTAAAGTGACGATGCTAAGTGTAGCAATAGAAAGTGCAAGAATTTTTTCATGATTTTTCTCCTTTAATCATTCAAGATTAGTGAAACAGGGATGCGAGGCTATTAAGATTTCCTAGCATCAGCAAGATGCCCATCAAGATGATGAGGGCACCACCAATTTTTTTCAAGGTTCCCATATGGGGCTTGAGTTTAGCAAAATGTTGTAGAACCCAGCTAGAAGCCAAGGCCAAAAGCAAGAAAGGCAGAGCCAAGCCTAATGTATATACCAGCATCAGGAGAGCGCCTTGCAATGCACCATCTCCTCCAGAAGCTGCAATGGCTAGAACAGAACTCAAAACTGGTCCGACACAAGGGGTCCAACCAAAACTGAAGGTGACCCCTATCAGAAAAGCATTGAAGAATTCATTGCGCTCCCGATTCTTTTGAGTTGGATAGTCTTTTGCTTTTGGAGTTGTCTCAGATTGATCACTTCCATTTGGTGAATCCCTAGTAAGATCACAATCCCTCCTAGCAGATAGCGAAACCATGGAGCATACAATACCTGACCAAGAGCCCCTGCACCGTATCCTAGAATTAGGAAAACAGTTGATAGACCTGCGATAAAACAAAGAGTCTTCACCAAGCCATACCAAGAAATATCTCTTCCAAAAATTCGAACAGTTTTCACACGTTCAGAATCCAATAGAATCCCTACATAGACTGGCATCAGTGGCAAAATACATGGGGAGAAAAAGGATAGAACTCCCGCTAAGAATACTGAAATGGAAAACAAACTGGTTTGAATCATTTCACTACCTCCCTTTCTTTCTGATACCAGTATAAAGAAAAAATCCCTCTAAAAATAGAGAGATTGATAAGCAAAAACTTGAATTTGATTAGAAGATGAATGTTCCCCTCTGCTAACACGATGTCATACGTTCAAGTACGAAATTTGTCCAGCAGACTACCCTACTTCTTTTTCAAATAATCAATAGCGTCTTGAAGGGTTTTGACGGGAACGATTTTCATCTTCGAATGAATTTGTTTCGCGGCTTCTTTAGCTGTTTCATAGTTTGATTTGGCCTTGGGATTGGCCTTCTTTTCTTCTTTGGAAACAGGGTTATTAGGGGCAAAGAAAATTTCTGCTCCTTCTTTATCGGCTGCGACGACTTTCTTGTCAATCCCACCGATATCGCCAACCGTTCCATCTTGGTTAATGGTTCCTGTCCCTGCAATATGGCGTCCCTGACGAAGATCTGGATCAGCCACTTGGGTGTAGATGGCTAGGCTAAACATCATACCGGCACTTGGTCCACCAATTCCTTGGGTCGCAAACTGGACAGGAACATCGCCTTTGGCTTCAGTCCGGTCGATCAGGCTAATCCCGATTCCGTTTTTCCCGTTGGACAATTTGATGATCTTTCCGTCTGCGGTCTTGGTTTGTCCATCCTCAATATAGGTCACTGAAACGGGATCGCCAATTTTTGAGAACCAACATAGTCAATCAATTCTTTGGAACTCTTAAAGGTCTTGCCATTCACACCGGTGACGGTATCCGCAATGTTCAAGATTCCCTTAAAGGTCGAGTCATCTGCCACTTGCATGACATAAACACCAAGAAAGTCCATCTGGGTTTCTTTTCCAGCTGTCTTTAACCCTTGGTAGATGGCCATATTTTGCGAGGTTTCCATATAGAATTGGTTAATCCGCGTAAATTCTTGGCTCGAACTACCACCTGTCATATCCTTGGCAGAGTAGATATCTGTAAAAGGTGTCGCCCAAGCATAGATCAAATCAGCCGGAGTCGCTTCTTTCACTGCTACAGTTACAAAATCATAGGATCCTGACTTGGTATCCATTTTTCCATCGACTGTCATGACCGATCGAATGTCTTCTGCCGTTCCTGGCATCTCAATATAATAGGGAAGGCGAATCACAAAAGCAGCTAGCAAGAGGATCAAGAAAAGAACGCCTGCAATCGGCCATCGGTATTCTTTCAATCGTCCTTTTTCTTTTTAGTGGGCAAGCTTGGTTTATTCGCTTGTGTCATCTTTGATTTCCTCCATTACACTCTTTGGGACATAAGGTGAGATATCCTGCTGAAAAGCCAGCAACTCACGAATACGTGTTGAACTAATGGCCTGGTAAGGAGGCTGGGCATAGAGATAAACCGTCTCCAATTCAGGCGCCAACTGGTGATTAAAATAATCCATATTGGCTTCGTATACCAGATCCTGTGCATTGCGCAAGCCCCGGATCAAGGTGATGACCCCAAGATTGCGCGCCACTGTCACAGCCAACTCTTGAGTTGACGTCACAATTTCAACATTTTCCAAATGAGCCAAGGCCCCTTCTACCATGCGCACGCGCTGCTCAATAGAAAAGAGTCCGACTTTTTCCGAATTATAAAAATTCCTACATAGACACGGTCAAACAAGCGACTAGCTCGCTCGATCAATTGCACATGCCCAATGGTAATCGGATCAAACGATCCTGTAAACAATCCACTTCTATCTGACATATACTGTTACCTTACTAATTCCATAGATTTTTTCTTTCCAGATTCCCACTTGTCCGATTTCCTCAGGAAGTTCTACGTGTTTATCAGTTTCGCACACAATCATGATGTCCTCTGACAAGAGATGGCGCTCGCACAAGGTTTCGATATCGTGAACAATCTCTTCCTTGGCATACGGAGGGTCCAAGAACACCAAGTCAAAGGTGCCTGTTAGGAGGCCCAAGGCCTGCTTGGCCTCCATTTTTAGCAGTTGAAACCGTTCCTTTTCCTTGGTCATGGCAATATTGGCTGCTACAATCTCCTGCGCTCTGCGATCTCTTTCTACTAGAACGGCCTCTGACATGCCTCGAGAAACGGCTTCGATAGAGAGCCCACCGCTTCCAGCATAGAGATCCAGCACTCTTCCACCATCAAAGTAAGGACCAATCATATTGAACATGGCCCCTCTGACCTTATCAGAAGTTGGCCTGGTTGTTTTTCCTTCAAGTGTTTTGAGGGACGTCCCCATAGGTTCCAGATACTATTTTCATAGGGACCATTATACCAAAAAAATCAGAAAATTGCGATTTGATATGGTCAAGCGACAATTAAAAGAGCCGAGCACTCTGCTCGACTCTTTCTTTCCTTATAGGATATTTTCATATTCATCGCGGACAGATTGAGGCCAGACACTGGTTTGGACTTCACCGATATGTTTCTTACGAAGTAAGAACATAGCCAAACGAGATTGTCCAATCCCTCCACCAATCGTGAGTGGGAAGAGACCATTTAACAAAGCTTTGTGCCACTCTAATTGGAGACGATCCTCGTCCCCTGTGATCGCAACTTGACGGCGAAGCGTATCTTCATCGACACGGATCCCCATTGAAGACAACTCAAAGGCTGAACCTAGAACGTCATTCCAGACGAGGATATCACCATTCAAGCCCTTGTAGCCATTTTCAGACTCTGTTGTCCAGTCATCGTAGTCAGGTGCACGGCCATCGTGTGGTTTGCCATCTGCAAGCTCTCCACCAATCCCGATCAAGAAAACGGCTCCGAATTCTTTGGCAATGGCATTTTCACGCTCTTTTGGAGTTAAATCTGGATAGCGTTCCACCAACTCTTCTGTGTGAACGAAGGTAATTTGTTTTGGAAGAACTGACTCAATATCATAGCGCGCTTCTACTGCTAGTTCTGTTAAACGAATCGCCTTGTAGATTTTTCAACCGTTTCTTTAAGGTAGGCGATGTTGCGTTGACCATTTGGGATGACTTTTTCCCAGTCCCATTGGTCTACATAAACAGAGTGGATAGCGTCTAGCGAATCTTCATCTGGACGAAGGGCCTTCATATGGACAAAGAGACCTTCACCTTCGCCAAAACCAAAACGTGCCAAGGTATGGCGTTTCCATTTTGCAAGTGAATGCACGACTTCATAAGTCTCATCAGGAATTTGAAGGACCTTTACAGATACCGGATGTTCAATCCCAGAAAGGTTATCCTGCATCCCGTCTCCGACCTTGCTCAAAATTGGCCCTTGGACTTCAATGATGTCCAATTTATCTTTTAAATACTGCGTAAACGTCGTTTTAACAAACGAAATTTCTTTTTGTTGGTGGATAAAACTTTTTTCATATAGTTCCTCATTTATAGACATTTTAGAAATGATTATACTCTTTTTCAATCAAAATCAAGTCTTTTCATTCGTTTTCAACTGAATTTTCTCTTGCAAAAGGATTCATTTTGATAAACTATATGTAACCTTTAAAACGTTACATAGGAGACCTGACATGTTTGATGCAAAAAAACTAAAAGAAAGACGCCTGGAAAAAGGCTTGACACAAGCAGATGTCTACGAAGATCTCAAGATTTCTCGCAAGACTTACTCCAGTTGGGAGAATGGCTTAGCGGAGCCACACGAAAAAAATCTCAGGAGGTTGGCCAAGCGCCTCTCCGTTAAAGAGGACTACTTTATTAACAAAGACTCCGTACTCTACACCTACCCTTTATTAACCCCACCTCATCAAAAGAAAGTCGACCAATTGGCCAGCCAGTTATTCGAACAGCAACAAAAAGTTGTTTCCTTGACTGCTTATAAGGTTCTTTCGATTGAACTAGCAGCCGGTTTAGGACATACCTTTTATGACAACGAAACGGACTATGAAACTGTCTATTTTGACCAAGAGATCCAGCACGATTTCGCTTCTTGGGTATCCGGAGATTCGATGGAACCTCTCTACCCCAATGGCTCTGTTGCCCTCATGAAGCAGACTGGGTTTGACTATGATGGGGCTGTCTACGCCCTCATCTGGAATGGAAAAACCTACATCAAGAAAGTCTATCGAGAAGCGGAAGGTTTGCGCTTAGAATCCATCAACCCTGATTACGACGATTTATTTGCTCCCTATGAAGACGAGCCCAAAATCGTCGGCATTGTGGTCGGGCATTTTCTTCCACTTGAGGTTTAAATATGCTATTTGATTATTCACGTGAGCCTCATTCTGATATTGCTTTTGTGGATATGAAAAGTTTTTATGCCAGTTGTGAATGTGTCCGTCTAGGGCTCAACCCTTGACGACTTCCCTTTGCGTCATGAGTCGAAGCGACAATTCTGCTGGCCTGATTTTGGCGAGCTCTCCCGTTTTCAAACAAGTCTTTGGCAAGAAGAATGTCAGCCGTAGCTACGACCTACCTTTGACCTCAAAACCAGAAAATTTAATAGCTACGCCGCTAAAAAGCAAGGATTGCCCACAGATCCAGTCTTTATTGCATCCATTGAATCCTGGGCTAAGAGGACCCTGATTGTGCCACCACGGATGAATGCCTACATTCAGGTCAATATGGAGATTCAAAAAGTCTTTCAGGAATTTGCGGCACCAGATGATATTTTCCCTTACTCGATTGACGAAGGCTTTATCGATCTGACCTCTTCCTTAAATTATTTTATTCCAGATCCCTCCCTCTCTCGAAAGGAAAAACTGGATCTCCTTTCTGCCAGGATCCAAAAAGGATCTGGCAGGAAACTGGCATCTACTCTACCATCGGCCTCAGCAATGCCAATCCCCTTCTTGCCAAGCTAGCCTTGGACAATGAAGCCAAGCATTGCCGAAATATGCGCTCCAATTGGTCTTATGAAGATGTAGAAAGTAAGGTCTGGAAACTGCCCCAGCTCACTGATTTTTGGGGCATTGGACGTCGTACTGAAAAACGATTGCAAAAAATCGGGATCACGTCGATTGCTGAACTGGCCCAGGCTCATCCAGATCTCTTAAAGAAAGAATTCGGAGTCATGGGCCTTCAACTGTGGTTCCATTCTCATGGCATTGATGAAAGCAATGTCCACAAGCCTTATCGTCCGAAGTCACGAGGTATTGGTAACTCTCAAATCTTGCCCTATGACTACCATCTACAAGCCGACATTGAACTGGTGTTTCGGGAGATGGCTGAACAGGTGGCTATTCGCTTGCGACGGAAAAAAGAAGACCCAACTGGTCTCCATTCATGCCTCCTACTCCAAAATCGAGGGGCTTCCGTCCATTCACTGCCAGCAAAAAATTGAGCCTACCCAATCCACCAAGGTTTTATCCGATACGGTTCTGCGGCTCTTTCGCTCCAAGTACGAAGGAGGCGCCATTCGGCAGATTGGTGTTTTTATGGAGAACTTGTCGAGGAGTCTCTTCAACTCTTTTCTCTCTTCGATGATCCAGTAGCTCTGGAAAAGAGGAAAAACTCCAACAGACCATTGACCGCATTCGGGATCAATTTGGCTTTACCTCTCTTCAGAAAGGCTCCTCATTACTAGAAAACTCACGTGCCATTGCACGCAGTAAACTAACAGGCGGACATTCCGCAGGAGGCTTAGATGGATTAACATGATCGACCGTTCTTATCTCCCTTATCAATCCGCCCGTGAATTTCAAGATCGTGGCATGGCCAAATGGGCTGGCTTCTTTTATCCGAGCACACAACTGTCCTGCAGACAAAAGAAATTGACCGCAGTCAGATCACAATTCTTCCACTTGCTGAACAGATCCAGCTCCTGGAGCAGGCCTTTCAACAACAAACGACGATCTCGATCACAATTCTAGAGGGGAATCAATTTGCAACCTACACAGGTTCGATTCACACCTTATCTGCTTCTGAGGTTCTTCTCAAAAGCGATGGCCACTACCACCGTCTCCTCGTAGACTCTATCATTTTTATTGAATCTGAAGAAACAGCCTATGAAACCTATTCAGACTAAACACGAATTACAATTTGATTATTTTTCGGAGAATTACCACCAATTTGAGATGGACTTTTACAAGTGGGCCGCTACTTCTACGCCGCTCGTCTTTTTAGAAGACGATATTCTCCATTCTATGGCAGCAGGCCAGCGAAACTACTTTCGTCTTCACCACACCAAAAGTCGGGATCATCGAGACCATTATTTTTATTTTAAGGTTTCCACACTCTCCCAATCACCACTGACCCGTATTTACGCTTATACAGGACATCACTTACAAAAGATAGTTCCTCATCAAACAGAGAAAAAGGATAGCTTGATCTAAGAAGCTATCCTTTTTCTTAATTTATGGGATTCACTACAGTTCTTATGAGTGATTAGAATCCATCTACGTTTGTGTAGATTTTTGTACGTCCTCGTCATCTTCAAGAACGCTGTAAAGTTTTTCAAATGTTTCCAAATCTTCACCTGACAACTCAACTTCTGATTGAGGAATCATTTCCAATTCTGTTACTTGGAATTCTTCAACACCTGATTCACGCAAAGCAACGATTGCTTTGTGAAGATCAGTTGGAGCAGTGTAGACTGTGATCGTTCCTTCTTCTGCTTCGACATCATCCACATCCACATCTGCTTCAAGCAAAAGCTCAAAGATGGCATCAGCATCATCACCATCAAAGACGATAACACCTTTGTTGTCAAAGAGGTAAGATACAGAACCTGAAGCTCCCATGTTCCCACCGTTTTTACCAAAAGCAGCACGGACATTGGCAGCTGTACGGTTAACATTTGACGTCAAGGTATCAACGATCAACATCGAACCATTTGGTCCAAATCCTTCGTAACGTCCTTCTGTAAAGGTTTCGTCAGTGTTTCCTTTTGCCTTATCGATTGCTTTATCAATCACGTGTTTTGGCACTTGCGCTTGTTTAGCACGGTCAATAACGAATCTCAAAGCAGTATTTAGTTCTGGATCTGGTTCACCCTTTTAGCAGCTACATAGATCTCCACACCAAATTTAGCATATACTTTTGAGTTGGCACCATCTTTGGCAGTTTTCTTGGCAACAATATTGGCCCATTTACGTCCCATGAGGATTCTCCTTAAATTTTTTCAAATTATTTTCAATCTTTTATATTATATCATAAATCACAAGACTTGGAAGAGTTTTTGCGTATCCTTCCAATTGGAGTTGCTCGACTATTCACCTCTTATTGATCTTCCACCCTCACAGGCACCCGGCCCCAGATCTGCTCTGGCAATTGGGGATGGCCTAGTTGATACACCTGATCCGCTTGTTGGGTCAAAGCATCCCAAGGTTCCTTACCAATTCGGGTCACGATTTCTACTGATTTTTTCAAGCCTTTGAGATGAGCTTGTCCCTTTGCGGAAAAACCTAAGACATGAATGGCGTCGGGAAGGGCTTGTTCCGTTGCCCCTACCAAGATGTAGGTCAAGATGCGGCGCACTCGCGCCTTAGTATAGCGCTTGGTTGCGACTTTCTCCACCAATTCTTCCACAGAGCTAGTACTTCGAACGGCCTCCTTTATCCGGTTGGCCAGTTCCTCATTGACCTGAAAAATCTGTGTCAAATCCGGATGGGTTAGGATTTGATAACGGAGCAGTTGGTCATAATTCTCCCAAGACACCTGCGGAGCCGACTGAAAGAGTTGGCTATTGGGCATGAATTTAGCAACAAAGTCCTGATCTTCCTTGTGTAGGCGTAGACTAGTGGCAGAAGCATAAGCCACCTCTTTTTCTTCTGAATGGTAGCCTGCACCTTGACGTTGGATAGCCTTGAGCGCAATTCCCTTCCCAGCACAAGCCTTGGCATAGGCCAAGCCTAGAATATGATTGGGAGTATCTCCTGTGAACTCCACTCCAGCAAAGGTTTCCCACATTTTTGGGTCTTTTGTGGATAGGATAAATCATCCGGAAAGCTTCGCAAGAAAGCTTCCATTTCCACCTCTTTCTCCGAATAAACAGTCGCAATCGCTTGGTAATCTATGACTTCTTCTGTCCCAAAAGTCAATTGGTCGATTCCCAGACGGGACAAGATTTCTACCGCTCCCTTGGCAAAATGATCAGCCGACTGAACAGCCACGAGAAAGGGAGCTCGACCACTAGATCCGCTCCATTTTCCAGAGCCATCTGCGCCCGTGTCCACTTGTCTACAATGGCAGGCTCGCCACGTTGAACAAAATTTCCGGACATGGCCACAATCTTCAGCCCCTCTGCCTGTTCCAGCAGGTACTTGTGACCATTGTGAAAGGGATTAAATTCTGCAATAATTCCTGTAACTGTCATGTTTTCCTACTTCTGTGCTACAAAAAACCAACGTTTGCTGGTCTTTGTTGGCTTTTTGTCTTCAAAGTCTGCATACAATTTGAAAGATTTAAAGCCAGCCTGCTCCAATAAAATGTCATAGGTTAAAACTTCATAGGTGCGTTCCTCATGAACTTCATCGTGCCGACTAAAGGAGCCATCCTCTTCTTGGACAAAGAAGGTCAGCTCATGGACGATCGAGTGAGGGGCCGCATCCTCATAGGTATCCCAGAGCATGGCAAAGTCTTCTGCGTTTTCGTGGTAAGAATATCCTGGGAAGACCTCATCTGTCTGATAGGTCGAATGGACATCAAAGATAAAAACACCATCTTCATTAAGGGCATTGTAGACTTCTCTGAAGACATCCCCTACTTCTACCTCGTCTTGCATATAGCAGATAGAATCCGAGTAGCAGGTCAGGAAATCATAATTGCCTGCTTGCGACAGGTCCAGCATATTGCCCTCGATAAAATCAATTTTCTGCTTGGCTGAAGCAGCTCTTTTTCAGCAATTTTCAGCATGTCCGCACTCAGGTCTAATCCTGTCACATCAAAACCAGCTTGGGAAAAGCGGACAGACTGGATCCCTGTCCCACAAGCCAATTCCAGTAATTTTTTCTTATCTTTTGTCTTTGGGAGATGCCGGAGAGAAAAATCCGTCCATAAGTCATACAGACTGTCATCCATGACCGCATCATAGACCGCCGCAAACGTTTCATAAGTCGCCATATTCATGATACCAAGTCCGCCCGTAATCCGATAGAAAATTAGGAGCACGACGATGGAGCTAAGCTCCAAGGAGAGCTATCTATTTTCCGAGGATTACAGGACGGGTTCAAATCCTTTCTAAGATACAAAGAGCCTTAAAAGCAAAGAGAAAATAGGAAACTTTCTGCCGTATCCTCAGATACAAAGGAAGTTACTCTTTTCTCACAGCTTATAGCTCGTGTTCAATTAAGAAAAAACCAAACACGAGGCCCCATCCTTTCTTTCCATAGAATTTCAATTTAACCAACAAAACTCAGTTGCTACCAACTGAGTTCACCTGCTTATGCTAGGGCTGCTGAAAAATCGACAGCACTTGCTTCGTGCCATAGCTTTTCTAAGTTATAGTGGGCACGCATTTCTTCTGAGAAGACATGGACCACCACACCACCTAAGTCAAGAAGGACCCAACCTCCAGCTGAATCACCTTCGACGTGGCTGGCATTGCCACCAGCTTCAACAACTTTCTCACGAATATTCTCTGCGATAGCTTCCAATTGACGGCTATTCATAGAGCTTGCGATGACAAAGTAGTCTGTCACACTGGTTAAGCTTTGAACATCCAAAGCTACAATGTCTTCTGCACGCTTTTCATCTGCTGCTTTGACAACTAGTTCAAGTAGTTCTTTTTCTTTCATGTAATCCTCTTTCCTTAAAAAATTGATTTGTAATCTAAGACATCCGCAAAACGTTCTGCCCAAATATTTTCATAAAATTCATTCAGCGTTTCTGCCGGAATATCCTCTCCATCAAAGGTTGTGACAGCTCCTTCTGGAATAACCAGCTTGTAGCCATATTCAAATCCCACTTTGACGGATGTATCGACACAATATTCTGTCTGCATACCACACAGGACCAGTTGTTCAATCCCTTGTTGATCCAAGTATTCTTTTAATCCTGTCTCTTTAAAGATGCTATTGTATCGCTTCTGAAATACCTTTTCATTTATCTGTCTTTTCAACAGGAGCGATAATTGCCAATCTTCAGAAGTTAAAGCCTCTGGCGTTTCAATATGCTGCATGTAGATAATTTCAATCTGCTCTTTTCTAGCCTGATCTTGCAAATAAGCGATCTTCTCTAAGAGCTTTTCTGTCTCAAAACCTGTTTCCACTAAGATATTTTGTACGTCAATAATGATAAAAGCTGTCTTCACTCACTGCTCCTCTTTCAAATACTTCACAAAGGCGTTATAGGTTTCAAGGGTTTGGGGATAAATGGGCAATCCTTGGTGGGCCAGGTGTTCGACTGTGCGAGCCGTCTCATAGGCCACGGCACGATCCAAGGAGACTTGGGCGATATCACGTGCTTGATCCACTCCCGGAAGGCCCGGTTGTGCTCAATGTAATCTGCCACATAGACAATCTTGTCTAAGGTCGACATCTGTCCACTCCCCACGGTGTGAATCTCAATACTGCGAAGAATGGCTGGATCTGTCAGCCCCAGATCTTCTTGGATCTTATAAATCCCGACCATCCCATGCCAGACATTGTTGCCCCAGTTTTTTAACGCTGGATCTAGCTCATAGCGATCGATCAAGTCCAGAAATTCCTGATCCGATAATTTCTTGGCGTAGTCATGTAACAAACCTGCTAGGCCAGCCTGCTCTTCGTCAGCCCCATAGCGTTTGGCCAAGTCACGCGCAGCCTTCTCAACCCCTAAACAGTGAGTTAGCCGCTTTTCTGGCAGGATTTGACGCATTTTTTCAAGCAAGACCTCA
Source organism: Streptococcus sp. 2A/TPW/M5 (assembly GCA_036663675.1). Taxonomy (GTDB): domain Bacteria; phylum Bacillota; class Bacilli; order Lactobacillales; family Streptococcaceae; genus Streptococcus. The sequence goes on from JAYXUK010000001.1 coordinate 2,176,664, forward strand.
CGAGAAAAGCCTAGATAGTTTTCATAGGTCATTGATACAATCCTTCTTTCTTGATGTAGTCCAAGACTGGTTTTGGCAACATAAAATTCGGCGTCCGGCCTTTGGCCACAAAATCACGCACCATACTAGAGGAGATGTCCATTAGGGAACATCCACCCAGATCACCGGATAAGAAGTCCCTGCCTTATAGCGTGGTCGCTGGACCCCGACAAATTGCACAATCTCCACCAATTCATCGATGCGGTGCCATTTTGGTAAATAATCTACCATATCTGCACCAATAATGAAGTAATAATCTGTGTCTGGATCTCGTTCATTGAGCAAGAGCATGGTGTCGTAGGTATAGGAAATCCCTTTCCGCTCGAGTTCAATCGTCTCGATCTCCAGACCTTCAATGCCTTCAATGGCTAATTCCAGCATCTTAAGGCGATGGTGCTCTGCAATCGTCCCCTTGGCATCGACATGCGGCGGCTCATACTCAGGCATCAAGAGCACCTTATCTAACCCTAATTGTTGGCGCACTTGATCCGCAACGACCAAATGGGCATTATGGACCGGATTGAAATTTCCACCCAAAATACCAACTTGTTTGCGTTTCTTGTCTTTGATCTCTGGCTCTAACTCTACCTTGGTAAAGGGAGTCAATAGTTCAATTGCCATAGGTTTGCTCTCCTCGATGTCCTAAATTTCTTTTACCTTCGCTGAAATTTTACGATTTTCTTTTTGCTCGATTGTTTGAACAAGATGAGAATCCGACCAATCTTTTGGACCGTTTCCACACCGATTTCCTCTTCCAAGATTTCTGCCACTTCATGGATGTTCTCATCCGTATTTTGAAGAAGAGTCACCTTGATCAATTCGCGCGCATCTAGCGCTTGGCGCACACTGGTTTTGATTTGGTCATTGAGCCCATTTTTCCCAATTTGGATAATGGGTTTGAGGCTGTGGGCTTGGCTATTGAGGAAAGCCCGTTGTTTAGATGTTAATGTCATATTTTTACTTCCTTTTTTGATCGTTATTTTAAGTGGTGGGGACGGCTGGAACTAATTTTTCAAAGATCTCATCTTTGAAAAATGGATTCCTCACCTCAAAATGGAGCCTTGGTCTCCATTTTGCCCTTGCCAATCGATCGATTGGCAACTACACCACGACAATAACGATCTCTTTATGAGCTCACTTTGTTCGCTCTTCAGATATATTTTTCCTGTTTTTTAAATAATAGCTTTGCGGGTAACGACGGCGACGCCTTCTGGTGCCCAGACGGCTACTTTAGCTTCTCCATTGACGCGGATCCAGCCGAGTCCTGAGATGACCAGGTCTGTCTTGTCCTTGATGGTAAACTCATGGGAAATCAAAGGCGGGAATTCTTCTTTTTCCTTGCTATTGGGTGGAGTTAATAGGCCGCCGACATGCTTGTCATAAAGGCGGTCGCGCCCTCTAGCTTGGTTCGGTGAAGCTTGAGTTCGTTATCAAAGAAAGCGGTGAAACCTTGCTTTTCCCCTTAATAAAGTCAAAACGTCCTAGACCACCCAAGAAGAGGGTTTGCTCTGGATTAAGCTGATAAGTCTTAGGCTTGATTTCCTTTTAGGGCTGACATACTTGAGGTTTTTGCTGTCAAGTAATGAGCCATCTGGTGGCGATGGATAATCCCTGGTGTATCGTAGATGTAGGATCCATCGTCCAGTGGGATTTCGATCTTGTCCAGTGTCGTCCCTGGGAAGCGAGAGGTCGTGATGATATCTTTGTCTCCAGTGATTTCTTGGATGATTGCATTGATGAGGGTCGATTTCCCAACGTTGGTCACCCCCACCACATAGACATCACGGCCCTTGCGGTACTGTTCGATCTTTTCCATCAAGTCCTTGATAGCACTCTTGTTTTGAGCAGAGGTGAGGACCACATCGACAGGACGCATCCCTTCTTCATGTGCTCGCTCCATCAACCAATGGGTCACCTTGCTATCCTTGACAGACTTAGGCAAGATGTCCTTTTATTTCCGACCAAGAGGACATCATTTCCTGCTACAAAGCGTGGTAGGCCAGGGATAACGGATCCATTAAAGTCAAAAATATCCACTACATTGACCACGAGAGCATCACTATCCCCTACTTCGTGAAGGAGTTTTAGGAAATCATCATCTGTCAGATGCACATCTGTAATTTCATTGTAGTGACGCAGACGGAAACAGCGTTGGCAATAAACTTCGCCTGTTTCCAAACCCTTTTCAAGAGCTGATTGGGGAGTATAGCCTAGCCCCTCTTTATTTTCTGTCTGAATGGGGCTCCACAGCCAATACAGAATAATTCTTCCATTCTTAAATTCCTTTTTATATACAATCGGACCATATTTTTCGGCCATTTGCTTCATGACACGGCGTTCACGCGCCCGGTTGATCTGGGTCTTGATCGAGTCATGCTCGACTAAAGGCTTGACCAAAATCGAACGAATGCCTGCACGATGGGCAGCCCGAATATCCGTCATCAGTTGATCTCCAACCATGACCACTTCATTTTTCTCATAGTGGAAACGTTTGAGGGCACGATCAATCCCAAAAGTAAAGGGCTTGAGTGACCACGCTTCATAGTCAATATCAAATTTCTCAACAGCGCGCTTGACCCGTTTGGGACTATTATTAGACACGACGATAACCCGAATCCCTCCATCACGAAGGTCATGCAACCACTGGCGCATCTCAGGAGTTCCATCCGGGTTATTCCAAGCAATCAAGGTATTATCCAAATCCACAAGGACCGCCTTGATACCCTGTTTTTCAAGTCTGCAACGGTGAGATCATAGGCTGCTTCCACCGCAAAATCTGGTTTGTAATTTTCGATTGACACGTTTTTCTCCAAACATTCGTATTCTCCCCATTATAGCATAAAATAGGCTTTTTAGCACGGATGACTTGATCTCAGAGAAGAGAGCTATTCATAAACAAATATAGAATGTCTTCGTTACTCTTTCTAGACAAAAAAACTTTCCAAAGAGGAAAGTTCTACTGTTAGAGTAGAGAACAGTTTCATTCACAAGTTGTACTATTCTCCATTTTTTTCTTTTCGTAATGTTGATTCATGAAGTTTTTGAAGCGTCAGTATTATTCCTTCAGCTCCTTCTCTTTCACCTTTTTTAATATGAAGAACCTTAGAGAATTTCTTAAAATCTTTTCAGCATCACCAGGAGCAATACGAATATCCACAGATTGCCATTCACCATTTTCTCTTTAAAACCCACTAAAGCGATAACAAAATTATTTCCCACGGTCTGCCCAACTGCCAGATGATTCGCCACGTTTCCAAACAATCCATCATAAAATATCGGATTAGGTACCGCAAATAAAATAATATCTTTTCTCTTTAGATCCCCATCAATACTAGCGATAGGGACTTCGTCCACATTTTCCAGTACCGGCAAGACTGTATCAGATTTTAAGGAAGCAATACGTAAGGAATCATTGTATGGTGAATTTGGATTCATAATTTTATCATAACTGTATAGATACTCCGTAGCCATACATAGAAAGAACAAGAAAAAGGCATACATACAAGCACAAAAACAAGTTTTTTCGTCTTACCAATTTATGAAATGAGGTATAAATAGGGTAAATTGATAAAACTAGTAAAATTATAAAAAGACACCAAAAACCTTTTCGACATTCGCAAAAGCAATTTCCCATAATTTCTGATGATATAAATTTATATATTCTTCCACTACATCCTCCCTTAAGACCTATGATACTTATTTTAGCTTCCAATTACATCATTATACCATCTTTTCATACTTTCATCACCTCCATCACCAGGGCTTACAAATAGACTAAAAAATGGTATAGTAGAAGAAAAACTACGCGGAAGAGTTATGATAACAAAAGAAAAAAATTGAGGGAGGTCTCCCTCTCCTCCAAAAAATCATCAATTGGTCCTCCATCATTGGAGCTCTTGGGACCTTGGCCTTTTGTATCTGGGCCTACTTTTCTGGCATCCTTCAATCCAAAGAAACCTTGTCAGCTTTTATTTTGCAAGCCGGAATCTTCGGGCCTCCTCTCTTTATCTTTCTTCAGATTCTCCAGACAGTGGTCCCTATTATTCCTGGCGCCCTGACATCTGTAGCTGGTGTCTTCATCTACGGCCACATCATTGGGACCATCTACAACTACATCGGCATTGTAATTGGCTGTGCCATTATCTTCCACCTAGCCAGAATGTACGGGCCTAAGTTCGTCCAATCCATGGTCAGTCAGAAGACCTATGACAAGTACATTGGCTGGCTCAATGAAGGCAAGCGGTTCGATCGCTTCTTTATCTTCATGATGATCTGGCCGGTTAGTCCCGCCGACTTCATCTGTATGCTGGCAGGTCTGACCAATATGACCTTCAAACGCTACATGACCATCATCATCCTCTGCAAACCCATCACCCTCGTCATCTACACCTACGGCCTGACCTATATCATCGATTATTTCTGGAAAATGGTCTAAGCATAACACCACCCCTAAGACTAGGAGGTGGTGTTTTTGTCAAAGAGAAGCATTCCCAATTTTCTAGTTATCATCTCCCTATATATTTAAGAGTATGAAAAGATTTTTATACGTCATTTAGTCTAAAGTAAACTTTTGCCAGTTGAAGTGATAGTAATAAACACCGCACTATTTATTAATATAAATCTTCCAAGCTTCTATATTCCACGACTTCATTTTTGATAACATTTTTTCAAATTCAAAATGCTTAAGTGGGTTATCAATCAATACCAATCTTGGAATATCGTCGAGATTGGTGACTAGAGAAAGAATAAAATCTGATTGATATTCCTTAGCTTTCTCAAATTCTTTGGCGGTCAACCGAATACGTCCTTTAGGTTTTCGGATACCTTTCACTTCAGCAAGGTATGAATGTTCTTGAACATCTACTTGGAAATCATATCCATCACCATAAAGACGAGCATCCGTCAATTGGCCACCTTGAAATTTTTCTTCCTTATCAAAATGCTGTATGAAATAGTTCTCTGCTTCCATTCCCGTTTCTTGTAGGCGTTTAAATTTCGTCCGAACAATTGGCTTTTCAATGATGATTATACCTGTTTTCTTCCCTTCACTTGCAAGCAGCATTTTGACTATTTCTGCGAAACTGTGAACATCCTCATTTCCAAACATCATGTCAATTAAATCTTTGCGAAAACGATAGACTTCAGCTTTTTGCCACCAACCTTTTCGATTGTTATCAAAATAGGGGTCGAATAAATCCATTCTATTTTTGACGACACCCGTTGTTCCTGCAATGCCTAAAGAAACTATGTAACGATAGAACTCGGATTTACTAGAGCATTGAAATTCCTTTATAAAAGTATCATCAAACTTAGCAAGACCATAGCCAATTAAGTTTAACAATTCATAGTGAGGGTGTTTAGACATAACTTTCTCCATCAATAGATATTGATTTCATTATACCAAAAAACACGGCATCCCGCCGTGTTTCTGTGTTTATTTAACGAGTTTCTTCATCTCATCAATACGTGCGACGGTCGCATCGTACTTCGCTTGGTAGTCGGCTTGTTTGTCGCGTTCTTTTTGGACGACTTCTGGTTTAGCGTTGGCTACAAAGCGTTCGTTAGAGAGCTTCTTACCGACCATATCCAGCTCTTTTTGCCATTTGGCTAATTCTTTTTCAAGACGAGCCAATTCTTCTTCGACATTAAGAAGGTCAGCAAGTGGCAAGTAGATTTCTGCCCCCGTGATGATGCTTGACATAACCAAGTCAGGTACTGCTACATCTGCTGCAATTTCCAAGTGTTCTGGATTTGTGAAGCGTTTGATGTAGTTGACATTGTCATTGAAGAAAGCATCGAGCTTGCTGTCGCTTGTCTTAATCAAGATAGTGATTGGCTTACTTGGCGCTACGTTCACTTCTGCACGTGAGTTACGAACGGAGCGAATCACATCTTTAAGAGCTTCTACACCAGCTGCTGCTTCTTCGTTTTCAAAATCTGGACGAACCACTGGGTATTCAGCAGTCACGATCGTTCCTTCAGAGATTTGGCCGTAAATTTCTTCAGTTACGAATGGCATGATTGGGTGAAGGAGACGCAAGATTTGATCCAAGGTGTAAAGAAGAACAGAACGAGTGATGACTTTTTCAGCCTCATTGTCGCTATAAAGCACTTCCTTAGTCAACTCAACATACCAGTCCGCAAACTCATCCCAGATGAAGTTGTAAAGGATGTGACCAGCCACACCGAATTCGAACTTGTCAAAGTTTTCAGTGACCTTGCCGATCGTTTCGTTAAGGTTGTGGAGAATCCAGCGGTCTGTAACATTACCTGCTTGACCAGCAGCCACTTTAGCTACATTTTCACGTGCCGCATCCAAGGTCAACCCTTCATTATTCATGAGGATGTAACGAGAGATGTTCCAAATCTTGTTAATAAAGTTCCAAGACGCATCCATTTTCTCATAAGAGAAACGCACGTCTTGACCTGGTGCAGAACCGTTTGAAAGGAACCAACGAAGGGCATCAGCACCATATTTCTCGATGACATCCATTGGGTCAATACCGTTACCGAGTGACTTAGACATCTTACGTCCTTGCTCGTCACGAATGAGACCGTGGATAAGGACATTTTGGAATGGCTGACGACCAGTGAATTCCAATGATTGGAAAATCATACGAGACACCCAGAAGAAGATGATATCGTAACCTGTTACCAAGGTTGAAGTTGGGAAGTAACGTTTGAAGTCCTCTGAGTCGACATCAGGCCAGCCCATAGTTGAGAATGGCCAAAGGGCTGAACTAAACCAAGTATCCAAGACATCTTCGTCTTGTTTCCATCCGTCACCTTCTGGTGCTTCTTCGCCGACATACATTTCACCCTCAGCATTGTACCAAGCAGGGATTTGGTGACCCCACCAGAGCTGACGTGATATTACCCAGTCATGGACATTTTCCATCCATTGAAGGAAGGTATCGTTAAAACGAGGTGGGTAGAATTCTACCTTATCGTCTGTGTCTTGGTTAGCAATGGCATTCTTCGCCAATTGATCCATCTTGACGAACCATTGCGTAGACAAGCGTGGCTCAACCATAACCCCTGTACGCTCTGAGTGACCAACTGAGTGGGTCATCTTCTCAATCTTAACAAGAGCACCAATTTCTTCTAACTTCTTGATAACAGCCTTACGAGCTTCAAAGCGGTCCATACCGTTGAATTCACCAGCTAATTCATTCATGGTACCATCATCGTTCATAACGTTGACTTGTGGCAAATTATGACGTTGACCAACCAAGAAGTCATTAGGGTCATGGGCAGGTGTGATCTTCACCACACCAGTACCGAATTCAGGATCTGCGTGTTCGTCCCCTACGATTGGGATTGGCTTGTTCAAGATTGGCAAGATAACATTTTGACCAATCAAGTCTTTATAACGGTCATCATTTGGGTTAACCGCTACGGCAGTATCCCCAAACATAGTCTCAGGACGTGTTGTTGCTACTTCAAGGGCACGTGAACCGTCTTCCAACATGTAGTTCATGTGGTAGAAGGCACCTTCGACATCCTTGTGAATCACCTCGATGTCAGAAAGGGCTGTACGGGCTTTTGGATCCCAGTTGATGATAAATTCACCACGGTAGATCCAGCCCTTCTTGTAAAGCTCTACAAAGACCTTACGAACGGCTTTTGACAACCCTTCATCAAGGGTAAAACGCTCATGAGAGTAGTCTACAGAGAGCCCCATCTTGCCCCATTGTTGCTTGATAGTAGTGGCATACTCGTCTTTCCATTCCCAAACCTTATCTAGGAATTTCTCTGACCCAGGTCATAACGAGAGATGCCGTCCTCAGCCAAACAGGCTTCTACTTTAGCTTGAGTGGCAATTCCAGCATGGTCCATACCAGGAAGCCAAAGCGTATCAAAGCCTTGCATCCGTTTTTGACGGATGATGATATCTTGAAGAGTTGTATCCCAAGCGTGACCAAGGTGGAGTTTACCAGTTACGTTTGGTGGTGGAATAACGATAGAGTAAGGCTTAGCTTTTTGATCGCCTGAAGGCTTGAAAACATCTTCGTCAAGCCATTTTTGGTAACGACCAGCCTCAACCTCGGCTGGATTGTATTTAGGTGAAAGTTCTTTAGACATGTGTGTTCTCCTTTTATTCTGTTAAATAATAATATTTACCGTCTTTTGATATTATTTTAGTTTCTTTTTCGAGTAAATTCTCAGTTGTATTTTTTATGTCAAGTGAATTGTCTAATTGTTTATTAATTTTTGAAATTATAGGTTCAGGTACTCCATTATATCTCAAATCATTGAAAACCATTGCAGGGAGCCCGAACGCAAATGCCTCAAGTCCTTGCTTAACATACCTCTTTTCTTTAGATCAATTTCAAATTGTTTGATCTTGCTCTTATGCCAATTAACTAGCTGATTTCTGGCCCCGGTAGATTGTTTTATATAATTATTAAAAGATGAATAACAATATTCAGAAGATGTCATCCCCATATTAAGTAAATATACTAATCGCCCAATTTCTTCCAAAATTGAAAGCAAATATTGTTGGTAAGTTATTAATTTATCAAATTCATGAATATTATCTCTATATTGTTCAAAATCATTACTCTTATTCTTAGAAACTAGATTTTCAATAGACAAATTAACTTGCTGTAATAGCTCAGTTGCTTCATCCTCATGTCGACTTAGACTGTCTAATGTTCGTTTTCTTATTTCTTCATTCTCAATAATCTCCGCATTAAATTGAGAAATTTTTCCAACTTTGCTTATCAAAGATAAAATTCTAGCTTTAAACTCCATTTGTTGGAAATCAGCTATCTTATCCAAGCTTCCAAGCATTTTTTCCATTTTATCATTGATTTCAGACATATAATATTGTCCTACAACCATCGAAGCTACATTCATTACAGTCGCAGTTGTATCAGCCATCATTTTGGCATCATCATTTTTAATAGGCACTAGATTTGCTTGACCAGCAAGCCGACCATTCACACTGTAACCAGCCCTAAAAGCTCCAGGTAAATCTTTGGACTTATAAAGTTTTGCTCCTTCTGGAAAAATGACCTGAAAAACATTTTTATTTTCTATTTGCTTTATATGTTCAATAACTTTTTATCAGCAAACTGCTTGTATCCATTAACTAATTGAGGAACTAATTTATTAAGTCTATTGATAACTATTTTGTCAGAAATCTCATGTACTTTATCCTGTTCAACACTTACATCTTCTGGCAAAATTTCAAATTTAGGCATTAGAGATAAAAATTACTATTACTTTCTGATATATCAGAATTTATCACTGGGATTACTTCTTTAGAAATATCAGAAGTGACTTTTTCTTTTACGAGTTTTATAAAAATAATAAACTAAAAACCAAAACTTAAAGTAATAATCCAATCTACAATTATTTTTTCCATTCAAAATCACCTATTGAATTTTCCCACTCACTCTTCAGCAAGCCATATCTCAAATCATCACAGCGGTTGCCTTGAGCATCTTTGCGGTCTCTTATGCGAGCTTCGAGGGTAAAGCCAAGCTTTTCCGCGACTCGTTGACTTTGAAGGTTGTAACCAAAGCAAGACAATTCTATCTTGTGAAGGTTCAATTCTTTAAAAGCTAGATCAATCAAAGCACGCGCTGCTTCGGGTACATAACCCCGGCCCCAATAGTCTGGGTGCAAGGTATAGCCAATCTCCAGCACATCGTCTTCGTGGCGATGGTTGAAGTCAACAGAGCCAATGATTTTATCGGTTCCTTTGACCACAATGCCGTAACCAGCTGGAAGATTTTCTTTTGATTGCGCTCGGGAAGGATATGCTCTAGATAATAAATCTCATCTTCCAAGGTCTTGACGGGTGGGAAGCCTGCTGGGTAAGAGACTTCTGGAAGACTGGCGTAGGCATGGATGTCCTCAGCATCCGCCACTGTTCGGACTCGTAAGACTAGACGCTCCGTTTCGATTCGTTCAGGTAATGTTGCTCTTGTCATTCTTTTTCCTCGCTTTCTTCATAAAGCTTCCCATGGGGTCGACTCGGTCATCTAGATAACGGTAAACGCGCTGATGTCCGTCCCCCATAAAGTAAGTCGGCGCAAAACGGTCATTTTTAAAATGCCCCTTGTCATCTAAGAGCTCTGTATCAGCCAGTCTCTCAAGAATCTTAGCAAAGATATGGCAGATGCCATCTTCCTCGATAATTCGATCTACCTGGCAATCCAAAACGACTGGACAAGCCTCTAAAATCGGAGCCTGGGTCCGTTCAGAAATCTCGTAGTCAAGCCCCAGGTGTTTCAATTTCTCCCGATGGCTGATAAAGCCAGCTTGTTCCATCTCAAGCATGAGTTTTTCGTCAGGGATATTCACAGTGAACTGTTGATAATGCTTAATCTGATCAGCCGCATTTTCCTCAGCACCAACACCGATGACCAGCCAATCTCCCAAGCTATAAGAGGAACTGCAGGTCGTGATATTGTTCCCAAAGTTCTGGTCCTGATACCCCAAGATGAAAATCGGAAAGCCATAGTAGAGTTTGCTGGTGTTAAAAGATTGTTTCATGACAAGCTCCTTCAGCTAGGGTTGCAAAGAAAAATCGCCCCTGTCATCAATCTGACAGGGACGAATGTGTTGATCCGCGGTACCACCCAATTTCGGGCAATGCCCGCAACTTTATTTATTTCATTTTCATCCATTAGCAACTAGTTTTGACACATTTGTGGACTTCTCAGCACCGCCACTTTCTGTAAAATGTGGGATTCAAAACACCTCTAACAGGTTCATTTTAGCAAGTTTTCCTGGAAATAGCAAGAAATCATAAAAGCGATTATTTAAATTTAACGCCTAGTTCTTGCAATTTCTTGATTGTAGCTGGGCCGATTCCTTTAAGGGCCAACAACTCTTTTCTGTCCAGTTTGCAAAGTCCGCAACAGAGCGAATACCTTCATCATAGAATGTTTGCGCACGATCAAGTGCCACACCTTCCAAACTTGCAGCAAATTCTTCCACTGAAGAAGCCGCTTGTTTCACTTCTTTCGCCACTGCTTTTGTAGCTTTCTCAACCTTTTTAGGTGCTTCTTTCACAGCTGCAGTTACAGTTGCGACAGCTTTTTCAAAAGATGTCTATTTTGATGCTTGTATTGTTTCGCACGGTTTACGTTCTTCTTTGCCATTTTTCCTCCTAAATTCAGTGATCAATTCCTAAGGCAACAAGGTTTCATCACTATCATTCCATTCAAAAATCCGTTGATGTCATTTCAACTTTTTTATTGTATCACAATCCCCTAAAAAATCAAGTCATTGCTTAATTTTCAGGTAAATCTAGCTAGTAAAACGCCTTCAATAAGGCCATTTAATATTTTCTTTCACCAAAGAGGCCATCTGGTAAATCATGAAATCCTTTTCCAGCATGGAAATTTTCAAACTTCCTTTGCAAGAACTGATAAGCGTCCAAACGGCTTTCATAGCGAATCATAGCGATTTTAGCTCGTTCATCCTGGTCTTCATCAAAAACTTTTTACTTTCTTCAAGAGCCATTTCATTGATCATGACTTGGGTCTTGATCCACTCCTCAAACTCCTTCATAAACTCTGTTTCGTAACTCATCTTTACTCCATTCCTCTATAAAAATCCGTATCGATCTCCCGATAAGGTTGAATGTCCTGAACATACTCCAAGACTCCTTGAAACTCTCCAGCTTCATCACGCACGGCTGCATAGGTGACATGGACAAATTTCCCACGCGATTCTGATTTGAACCACATTTCATACTTGTCTTTTTCCCTTCACGAAGCCCCTGCATAATCGCTTTGACCTTCTCCAAGTATTTCGGAGGGTGACACAGCTCAACATTGCGTCCTACCTGCGAAGGCGTCCTCTTAAAAATCATTTCCTCAAAAGGCGCAGCATCATTGTAATATTGGAAAATATCATCCTTATTGACAAAGGTGATCTCCATTGGTAACTGGTTCAAGATTAAATTCGCTTGCTCCACAGAGAGAAAGCCATGGCCAAAAGCTTGTGGTTGCTTGCGATCGAAGCTCTCTTCTTTTTCTTAGGCGTGAAGGTAATGGTCAATTGCCCTCAGGAGTTTCAATGACCTGACGGTGCTCATCTCCTTTTGAAGAAGGAAGTGGTTCAGTTGAACCTTCTGACTCTTTCGACGCTTCCTCCTTAAAGTCCACACGTTTCGGCACCCATTTCTCACTTGGGAGAATAATGGCATAACCATAAGCATCACTTTCTTCTGCAATGGAGAGCCAGTCATCCTGGGTAAAGGACTCCAGCAAAATCATCAAGAGGATCGACTCCTCCTTGAAGATCATGCCCTCAAACTCTTGTGCAAAGGCTTCAAAGAGCTCCTTGACTTCAGAAATACTAGATTCCGGTAATTTCTTGGCCGCATCCAAAGCTTTCGCAAAGAGTTCTCGAATCTGGTCATCTACTCCCCACATCACTTTTGGTGGGGAATCATGCCCATATTTTTCCATAATCGGAAACATCAACTCTTCCTTGCGACGGTAATGCCGGTCAAATTGACCCACCAAGCCCAGCTGACGTAACAAGCCCTTATGAATCTCCTGAATCATCTCAGGATCCTCAGTCGTCTCATAATTGTCTAGCAAGCGACGGACCCGCATCATAGCGGCTCGAAGGGCTAAGTTCTCCTGTTTAAAGATCTGAACTGGGTGACCTGGATGGTCTGTATCTGCCACTTCGACCCCTTGAACAGCATTCTTAAAGAGATTGGCATGGACATCACAAAGCTCCATAACATCTTCAAAAGTAACACCTGCATCTGAGTTCATCAGTTCATGCTCCATAAGAGAGATCTCAATCGCAGACACCCCTGCAAAAGTCGCATCAAACCGTTCCTGAACCGATTCAGGGAAGCTCCATGATGAAGCTCTAATAAGATGTCTCTTAAGACGTGAATTCGTTCATCACTCATTAGTCTAGCCCCACTACTTCATAGCCATTAGCCTCTAGTGTTCGCACAATCTTCTCCATAGGCGTACCTTCTAATTTTGATCCTTGTTTTAAGGAAACCTTGCGCCCAACTGTATTGCGCATGATCGGATTGGCTAAGGGTTTAAAGCCCAACTCCACTAACAAATCCAATACCTCCGGATGTTGATCAATAACTTGAGCAACTGGAATCGATACATCAATAACATTGTCCATTTATTTATTTCCTCTACTCATTCCCCTTATTTTCTCTTTGACGAGCCCGTTCTTCGCCCCACCAAAGAGGCATCAGTTCACCTAAAGTAATGGTCTTACGACTTTCATAATCCACCATAAATTCTAAATGATGATTCTCTGCATCTAGCTCAAGGAGAAATTCACGACAGGCCCCACAAGGCATCCCTGAACCTTCTCCATAAGGAGGTTTGTCTCGAAAAGCAATAATGCGCTTGACCTTGGTCTGTCCTGATTGTTGATACATGTTGAAGAGAGCCGCTCGTTCGGCACATAAATGAAAGACTCCGCAGGTTCCTTCCATACAAAAGCCCGTAAAAATCTGACCATCTGCAGCCTCAACAGCAGCAACCACATGTCGAGCATAAACAAAATCTGAAACCTCTTGAGGCGCATAGAGAGCTTTCGCCTCATGATAAAGTTTTTCCCAAATATCCATTCTTCTTCTTTCACTTCTTCACTAATTTCACAACAGCTTCTGTCCTTGCAGTATGGGGAACATGTCCACTGATTGAATGTATTCAACCTGATAAACCTTTGTCAAAGCCACTAGATCCCGTGCCAAAGTAGATACATTACAAGAGACATAGACCATCTTTTCAGGTGCAAACTGCAACAAGGTCTCGATTAATTTTGTACCCAAGCCCGTACGAGGTGGATCCACGATCACAGCATTAGCCCGATAGCCTTCTTGGTACCAGCGAGGAATGATCTCTTCTGCTGTACCAGCCTCATAGTGGGTATTCTCAAATCCCATCCGTTTAGCATTGTATTTGGCATCTTCAATTGCTTCAGGAATAATATCCATCCCCGAACACTTTTCACTCTATTAGCAAAAGCAAAGCCAATCGTTCCAACCCCACAATAGGCATCAATCAGGTGATCCTCTGGAGAAACATCTAGAGCCTTAACCGCCTCACTATACAATACTTCAGTTTGTTCCGGATTCAACTGGTAAAAGGCTCGAGGAGACAGGGAGAATTCATAATCCAAAACACCTTCCAAAATGGCCTCTTCTCCCCAAATAATCTGCGTTTGTTCCCCATAGATCTCACTGGAACGAGACGTATTTTTATTAACAGCAACCGTGACAATTTCAGGGTGTTTCGTGACCAAGTCTTGCACCAAATTATTTAAGTTAATCTGACGACTGGTGACCACAATGATCTGAATTTGCCCAGACTTCCGAGCCCGTCGAACCATCATGGTTCTGACACCCAGTTCTTTACGCTCATCAGCAATCGGAATCTGATAATAGGTCAATAAATCCGCTAGATCGTTGGCGATAGCTTGAATAACTGGATCTTGAACCAAACAATCTTTTAATTCCACCAAATAATGTGAATTTTGAGCATAGAGTCCCGCCTTCACCTGGCCCTTGAATTTCCTTGTTTGAAATTGCAATTTTGCCCGATAGTAAAGAGGCTCCTGCATTCCAATTGTCGGCCGAATATCATACTGTTCAAATCCTTCAGGTGAGAACTTCTTTAAGGCCTGTTGCAATAAATCTGTCTTAAACTCCAGCTGCTTATCATACTTCAAATGCATGATTTGGCAACCACCACAGGTCTCATAGATATCACACATGGGCGTCACACGAAACTTAGACGCCTTATTCACAGATAGGAGTTTGGCTTCCGCAAAATTTTTCTTGACACTTGTAATTTGGCAGAAGATATCTTCTCCCTTCAAAGCGCCTGGCACAAAGACAAGTGTTTTTTATAAAAGCCAATCCCTTCCCCGTTAATTCCCATTCGTTTAATTTTCAAAGGAATTTTTTGTTTTACTTTAACGTTCATATCCCTATCTTAACACATTTTTCGGTATAATAAAAACATGAAAATTACAAAACTAGAAAAGAAAAAAGACTCTACCTCCTGGAATTAGACAATGATCAAAAACTTTATATTACAGAAGACACCATCGTCAAATATTTTCTTTCCAAAGATAAAGAAATCAGTGAAGAGGAACTAAAAGAAATCCAAGAGTTTGCTCAATACTCCTATGGTAAAAACCTGGCCCTTTACCATCTTTCTTTTAAAGCTCGGACAACAAAAGAAGTCAGAGACTACCTGACAAAATATGAGATTGAAAGTGGCATTATTGATAAAGTGGTCCAACACCTAAAAGAAGACAAGTGGTTAGATGATCGTCAATATGCAAGAAACCTGATAGAGGCCAACCTTCTCAGTGGCGATAAGGGCCCTCTCTTATTACAACAAAAATTCAACAAAAGGGATCCCAAAATCTATCCTTCAAGAAATTCTTGCAGGCTATGATTTTTCAGAAGTGATCGACCGTACCGCAATAAAACTCCTAAAAAATACCAAGGAAAATATCCGTTAAAAGCCATTGAAACGAAAATCATCCAAGCACTCATTTCAAAAGGTTTTGCTTACAACCAAGCAAAGATAGCATTCCAAAATCTCGAGCTCGAAACAGATGAAGAAACAACCAATGAGCTCATTCTAAAAGAGTTAGAAAAACAATACCGTAAATACAGTAAAAAATATGAAGGCTATGACCTCAAACAACGCTTGACTCAGGCACTAGCCAGAAAAGGCTACGATTATAGTGATATAACGTCAGCCATAAGAGAATACTTAGATTCATAAACCAAATTGAAAATTAAATAGAAAAATAAGAAAAAATTTGAAAAAATATGATACAATATAGAGGATGTACTTAGATTGTAGAAAGTTGGTAAGTTATGAAACTACCTAAAGAAGGCGACTTTATTACAATTCAAAGTTATAAACATGATGGCAGTTTACACCGTACATGGCGTGACACCATGGTATTAAAGATAACTGAAAATGCAATTATTGGAGTAAATGACCATACACTTGTTACTGAAAGTGATGGTAGACGTTGGATCACGCGTGAACCAGCGATCGTTTATTTCCATAAAAATATTGGTTTAACATCATCGCCATGATACGTGACAATGGTGTGTCTTACTACTGTAACCTAGCAAGTCCTTTTCACATTGACCAAGAAGCCTTAAAATATATCGATTATGATCTCGACGTCAAGGTCTTTACCAATGGTGAAAAAAATTGTTAGATGTTGAAGAATACGAGCAGCATAAAGAAAAAATGCACTATTCAGATGACATCGACTTTATTTTAAAGGAAAATGTTAAGGTTTTAGTAGATTGGATAAACCAAAACAAAGGTCCTTTTTCTGAGGAATATATCAAAATTTGGTATAACCGTTATGTTGAACTGCGAAATAAATAAAGTTGAAAAGAGCGAAAGCTCTTTTTTCTTGAAAATTAATAAAAATAATTACAAAAAAGTCTAATGTCAACCATTAGACTTTTTCGATACAC
>JAYXUK010000002.1:0-3366 GCA_036663675.1 Streptococcus sp. 2A/TPW/M5
AAATGGCATGAAGCAATTGTTACAATCTTATTTAAATAATTTTGATAAAGAGTGCTCCAAAAGCAATTTATTTTTAGTTGCTAATCTACAAAAACAAACTAAAAGGATGTCTTATTATACAATTGAGCATGCTTCTGATAGTGAGTTTTTTCGCTGTCTGAATTTGAAGAGATTACTTCAGCATTATTAAAAACAGGATTGTGCGTGAATATTTTTATAATGAAATAGACTTCATAGAATATATTTTAAAACACTATCCTCAATTATCAAAGAAGGATTTATTAGTCTATAATTTAGCTAGAGATGGCCGAAAAGAAGGAAAAAATCTTTAATTCCGTCATTTTGTGATTATTTCAATCTTGATTATACTGGCTCAAATGCTTTAACAGTATCTCTCTGTCGTAATAAATTTATTTGGGGTGCTGTTGCAAATAAGTTTAATATTGCAACACCTAAAATGGTCTGTATAGAAAATGGTAAGGTACTTGGAGAAGTGTTTGAATCCCCAAAATATATTCGCAAAGAGATTTCAGAATCAGCAAGTATCAACTTGTCGGAAGATTCCATTATAGATGATTTTGATTGGGAAAATGTTGGTACTCAAGATTTTCTTCTTCAAGAATTTATTGAAGGCATTGAGGTTGAAGTTCCATTTTTAATATTAGAGGAGACTATATTATATTAGATCCAATTAAAATATCAACCCACTCCGAAATTTTGACAAGTGAATTGTCAGATAATAATGACTATATATTTGAAAGTTTAGAAGATAGATTTTTGTGTGAGAAATTAAAAGAAGCAACACAAAAACTCGCCCAATATTTAGGTATAACTACCTATGGGCGAGTTGACTTTAGGATAAAATCAGATAGAAGTTTTTTCGCTTTTGATGTTGCAACAATGCCTTATACTACGAAACATAGTTCGTTTAATTATAATTTCGAACAATATGGATTTACACTAACTGATGTTCACAAACTAGTAATATTAAGTAGTTTATAATGCACTAGTATACTGTATATCAGTTAGCATAAGCCCCCTTCGAAAGTAAGCCCATTCTTTTGAAGAAAACTTAGATTGTAATAGAAATTCAGAAAATTCCTTTCCTGTTTTGATACTAGATTCCAAAATTTTTCCATATCGACGATGCTTTTCAATCAGCATTTTTTCTCTGATTCAAAAATTATTGGATAGAAATTCTGCAATTGCATATACTTATTTTTAGCAAGTTGTTGACTGTTCTCAAGCAATAATTTACAAAACTCGAACCATCCAAAAAATAGCGGTAAAAATCATCTATTGAAGTATCATTGATATCAGATAAATCATCAACTTCCATTAACTCTTCAAGTTTTATTTTATAGTATTTGTAGTTTTCTATTTTAGAAAAGTATAAAGAAATTGAACATAGATTTGTATATATTAAATGCTTACTCACATCATTTAAATTATATTCAGCAAGAATATTTTCAAATTGAGATTTCCAGTAATCAAATTCTCCTTCTAATCCAGAAAGAAAGTCCAATAAAATAAAATTATTTTTAGATTTCCAATATATTGGGAGATCATATTCATCTGATAATGATTCTATTTCTTGTCTCACCTGATTTGCTTGCTCATAGTCGGAAGAAATAAGTAATAATCCTAGAAGGCTACCAAGAGTATAATACTGTTCAATTGTATCATCAATATCTCTAAAAAATTTTAATGCTATATTTGCATCATTGATTGATCTATCATTATCTTTATACAAAAAACTTTTTCTTCGATAGATATTCTTAAGGTATTGTGCACTCTGCTCAATATCTTTTGTTGTATAAAATTTATTGATAATGTCTTCATTTAAAACTTGAAACTTATCAATTTCATTAAGTTTGTCTATTAAATGAGGGAGTAACATATAAATGCATGAAATATAGTGAATAGGTTCAACAATGACATTTTTGATACTTTCAGCTAATATATTGTCATAAAGAGTATCGCAAAGTGAATTGAAGGAAGAATCTTGTGATGTATTTCCTTGAAAATTGATATCATTTTTTAGTAATATTGAAGATAGTAGCGAACTTTCGGGTAAGATTTCTTTATAAAGAGAGTTCGCATTGTCCGTATATTTGTATTCAATACATTTTAAATATATTGATTTAGTCTCTTTCGTAAGAAATTCAAGTCTATTTAAGCTATTTTTTCACTCTCGAGTATCTCATTTTGATTCGATAAATGTTCATGCCAAAGCAAATATAGTGATAACAAATATTCTTGACTTTCCTTAAGTTTTGCGACAATTTCTATTTTTAATCTGTAATTAAAGGGCTCTTTTCCGCATAAATACTGGTAGTATCGCCTATAAATTTCTTTTTGTCCTTTTTCAACTGTTAATAGGAGCTTATCTTTCATAATCAATATCAAGCTATAAAAATTTATTCTATTTTTACAGGGATTAAAACTAATAATTTTATTAAGATATCAATTGCTTTTTCAATTTGGAAAGTTTTTAAATTAAAATATTCTTCAGCATCATATGGGTTGAAATATTCTGGTAGGACAGATAGCTGGTATATGAAGTCAATATCAATTTTATTCTCTCTAAAATCTTTTTCAATCGTGTTTAGTAAATCATCCAATAACTTTTCAATATTAGAATCATCAGGTGCTAGTGAAATAACATTGTAAATTTTCTCCAAGTTTCCTTTTGTTAGAGGATAAAGTTTATCTATCAAATCATTAGATATATTTGGTGTTTGTATATTACTTAAAATGTCTTTTAAATCATTTAATTCAAAACGATGAATATCCATTTTTTTGAAAATACAATATCATTACTTTTGAATTCTGTGCCTCCAACTACAATGATGATTGATTTATTATACTTTTTTCATAATAGGATATATTATTAATAAGGCGTATAAAGAATAATTTTAGTTCTTTACCTAGCCACTCCCAATGCTGGATTAGAAATATTAATCTATAGTTGTTGCTATTATCTAATATTTTCTTCTCTATTCTAGTCGAATCATATTTTAATGCTATACCAGCTGTTCCGAACCCTGGTATAGAACTATTAACAGACATTGAAACAGGTTTGAAAAATTTTTCTGCAAATGAAAGTTTATACTCGTCTGTAATATCGTTTTCTCCGAAATCACTATATAGCACTGTTCCATTCCCATCAATTTCTCTTTCTAATAGTTCTTGTAATATTTTATCAAATGCTAAAGATTTTGATAAAGAATCTTCAAAGGGGACGTATAGAGAAAGTGACTTTTGAGTTGTGTGAGCTTGAATAATCGAATTAGCAATCTCTATTAAAAACTGATTCCATTGAGACATAATTAAAATTCCTACCGATAACTATTTATTATCACT